>NZ_CAJEWB010000017.1 GCF_903994035.1 Phocicoccus pinnipedialis | reverse complement strand
CAATAAAAAAGTAAATAAAATTTAATTTTTAATTATCTAATGAGTGGTAATTATTATGTAGTAATAAGTTTATTTTTTTATTTAAATAAAGAGTTTATTAAACGACTTTTCTTACCTAGAAAAAGATTATACAATTAGAGCTTTAGAATTACAGTTATCAAGATGAGTAAGATGGAAAAAATAGAGATTAGAAATGTAGTATTAAAAGCCTGTTTTAATACTACATTATAAATTTCAATAAAGTTACTTAATTTAAACATTAATAAATCTTAATATTTGAATTACAAAAATTTTCAATAGTTGTGACTATATATAATAATGATTGTTAATCGATAAATTTTTATGTACATAAAACGACCGTTTATAGAACAAAATAGTCCTTTATAAAAAAGGGCTTTTTTTATTGATTAATGTGTATTTATACTTGTATTTTATTCTATGTATATATATCATGAAAGTATTAGAGTTTATATACAATGATTAATCTATTGAGAGCCTTTTTAATGATAGAAGGTGGACATTTATTCATAAAAGACATATAAATTAAGGAAGAAAGGATTAATTTCATGGCTAAAATAGGTTATGCGAGAGTTAGTACAAGAGATCAAAAGCTAGATAGTCAAATTGACGTATTAAAAGAATATGGTTGTGAACGTATATTTTCAGAGAAAGTCAGTGGTAAGAAGTACAGACGTACAGAACTCGATAAATGTTTAGATTACATGCGTGAAGGAGACACACTTGTTATTACCAAGTTAGATCGCTTAGGTCGTACGACAAAACAATTAATTGAGTTATCTCAACATCTTGAAAATGAAAATATTGACCTTCAAATTATAGATATGAATATTACTACTAAAGATGCGATGGGGAAAATGTTCTTTACGATGATGAGTGCATTTGCAGAATTAGAAGCTAATCTTTTAAGTGAGCGTACAAAGAAAGGTTTAGATTCAGCACGAGCGAGGGGGCGAGTAGGTGGACGACCTGGGATATCAGATACAAAGAAAGAGATGATAAAATCACTATATAATAGTAGAAACTATTCAGGTGAAGAAATCGCAAAAATGGCAGGAGTATCTAGATCAACCATTTATAAAGTGATTAATGAGAGTAAATAATAAATATATATCGATCTATATAGTAGAATCATGTTCATTAACAGTCAACTAAGCAAATGATATAATATAGTTAATCAAATAGTGTACTTTACATGAATCACCGAACACCCCAATCTATGCACTGACCCCCTAAATCCATGTCCGGATTTAGGAGGTCAAATCATTTTTACTAATACTTTATTTTTATTTTAAAATATTATTTCTTCGAATGTACCTCAATTTCTACTTCAAGTTTAAAGTCATCTACTTTTTTAATTAGATATTTTGTAATAACTTTTAATTATGTGTAGACGATTCGAAATATCTAAAAAAATTATACAACTTCAACAAGTTTCTTATCTTCTATCTTGAATACTAGATTTGCCGTATTTTTTATAAATGATTCATCATGGGAAGTATAAATAATCATCCCTTTATAAGACTTCATAAGTTCTTCTAAAGATTTAATAACGGAAAGATCTAAGAAGTTTGTCGGCTCATCTAAAATAATTGTATTAGAGGTTTTAAGAAATGTGAATGCTATTTTTAAACGAGTACTTTCTCCACCACTCAAATCAGAAATCTTCTTCCTAAAGTCATCTTGAGAAAATCTTAAATTAAAAAGAATTTGTTTTATAAAATCATCATTATAGCTTGAGCATTCTTGTAGATATTCAAATATATTCTTATCACTTTTTATTTCATAATCCATCTGATTGTAAACATTTATAACTAATTTAGAAGAGATTTCAATTTGTTCATTTTGACTTACTATATCTGCTAGAAAACTGGATTTACCTGTACCGTTATCTCCAACTATTCCAATCTTTTTTCCATAAGGAAATTGGAAAGTAGTATCTTCTAATAGTACTTTATTACCTTTAATAAGAGTATAACTTTGACTATATATTGGAATTTTATTGTGAATTTCGGTAAGTTCTGTTGTAGGAAATTTAATTTCTTGCTTTTCTTCTATTTTTTCAATATCACCCATCTTTTCTAACTTGCCTTCTAAATTTTTTAGCTTCCTAAAGGCATTTTTAGCGATTACATCTTTTGGTTTGCTCTGTGCAAGTCGTCCTGGATTATGCGTATCTTTCCCTTTCTTTTGTTTTAGTGATTCTGCATATTTTCGTTGTTGTTCTATTGATTTAAGTAAGGCTTCTCTTTTTATATTATGAGCATTTTGTTCATTTTCTAATGATGTTTTCTCTACTTCTTTTTGTTCTAAATAATCATTATAGTTACCAATGTACTCTTTAATGACGCCATCTTCAATCTCCCAAATCTTTGTTGCTAAAGCATTAATAAAGTCTCTGCTATGACTAACACATAAAATTGTTCCATAATAATACTTTAATTCTTCAATTAAAATATCGATTGACGTCTTATCTAAATGAGTTGTTGGTTCATCAAGAATTAAACATTCTTTATATAAAGAGAATGAATCCGTAATATTTAATTTTTTTAATTCTCCACCACTTAACCCTTCCTTGTTTTTCGGTACGTTTAATTCATTCAGTAACCGATAATCAATATCTGAATTGTAATCAAGTGCTTCTGTATAATTATTTTGTTTTAAATAGCTAAAGTCAAAATTATTACTTAATACGCCACCTTTAGGCGTAGGAATTATACCAGTTATCAAATTTAATAATGTTGATTTTCCAACACCATTATCTCCAATAATAAAAACACGTTCCCCTTCATTCACTATTAATCGATCTATAGTGAATAATTTATTCCCCTCAATATCTACTGAGATATTTTTCAATTCAATCATAATCATCTTCCTCTCCTCGTTTTTAATCAGACACCTTTTGTAATATTAGTAATGTAGACATTACTATCACTAAGCCAAATACAATATTTACTGTGACGTAGAACCCGGCATCTAAAAGAACGCTAAATACAAACATACCTGCAGGCATAAATGTCATACTAATTACTCCCATCAGAGCAAATACTCGACCTTTTAATTCATCTTTAATATGTAGTTGATAATAGGTCATTAACGGAATATTTGAAAACTGCATCGTAAGGGTAATTAAAAAACCAATCACCAAAAAAATGAGGTAAGCAGATGTTATGTCCAAATTAAACATCATTGGAACACTAAGGAAAATAAATAATAAGCCGATAATAACAGAACTTATTTTAACGAGTCGCAATGGTGTTTCTTTTTGTTTAGACAATGAAAATATAAATCCACCTGTTATCGTACCAAGACCAATTATTGCACTAAATATCCCTAATGCTTCAGATGACATCTTATAATGATCGATAAGAATAGCTCTCGGATAGATAAATATACTTGCACTTGCAAAGCCAAGTGCTGCTGAAAAAATCATTAAACGTTTTATAGTTGATTCATTTTTAATATAAGATAGGCCAGACTTCACTTGCTCTATAAAAGTTTGGCCACCAGAATAATCGACAAATTCTTTATCTTCAAACTTTAAGAAAAAATCACCAATAAAACTTACAAAAGCAAAAGCAGAGAGGAGGAGTATTGTAATCTTTAAACCTAATAAACCGTAAAATAGCCCACCTAAAATGGGACCTAATATATCCGATACACTAAGAACCATAGAATTATAGCCATATACTTTTTGTATTTTTTCTCCACAAAATAGTTGTGTAAAAGCAGCTTGAAATGAATTATCTGCAAATTGGTTTGAAAATGTTAATACCGCTGTTGCGCTATAAATAACAAATAAATTCATCTCAAAAAATATAAAATATAGAAATACTATAAAGAGCATTAGCGCATATACAAATTCATTCATTAATATAATTGTTCTATTATTTTTCAAATCAGAAAATACTCCTATAACAGGTAGCGTTATAAGTGATATAAGCACTCCAATAATTCCATTTAACGCGAATAGCACTGCTGACCCAGTTTGAGATAATATCCAAAACCCGACCGCGAATACATATAAAGAATCACTAATGCTTAAGAAAAATCTACTAAATAGATATATGGTGATATTTATTTTATGTGTCATTTCGAATCAAACTTTCTAGAGTTCTATTAATATTATTAAGTACTTTATCATAATTATTTACACTTTGGAATTCTTCTAAATTTAATTTAAATAATGAAACAGCATCTTTATTTGTTGATTCAACCTCTTTAAAATTTATTTCAACTTCTTTGAAATAAATTTGTGGGTTAAACATATAGTAAATTATCTTTAATAACGCAAATAAATCTGCCATTTTTTTAGTTAAGCATTTTCTATAAAATCCTAAAGTCCCATTCTTATAATATTCAAAAATTTCATCATTAATATAACCAAAATATTCCAAATCTATAACTCTTAATCTTTTGCTTTTATTCTCAATCATAATATTGCCTAAAGATAAATCTCCAATATAAATATTTCTTTGGTGTACTTTTTTTACAACCTCTACTAAATTTAAAAGAATAGTTTTTTTATCTATATTATTGTTAGTGCTATTTTTCAAAATATCAAACAAAGTTTTCCCATCAATAAATTCCTCTAAGACTGCAATGTCATTATTAATCATCATAATACTGATCGGTTTAATTATTTCTTCTATATCATTTAATTCAACCATCATTTTATATTCATGAAGAATTCTGTCTGCTGAATCTACATAATTACTT
>NZ_CAJEWB010000016.1 GCF_903994035.1 Phocicoccus pinnipedialis | reverse complement strand
TACATTATAGCATATTATTCTGGTTGCCATTCTGTCCAAAAAATTGTGTATGTGTCATAATCTTCTTCTACAATGTCTGGTTATATTTTTTCTGCACATTCTTTTGTACAATAGTTATCACAGTTATCTTCCATCATATATCCTTCATTGAATAACTCTCTGCATTCTGTATTCTCACAAATTCTAAATCCTAAAGCACTTTCTGAATCATGTTGTAAATCACTTATTTTACTTTCTAATCCATCAAGTGACTCATCTAAATTTACGTTATTTTCTTTTGAAAACTGTTTAGCTAAGTGTGTAAATAAATCCTTTCTTTTCTGTGATAATTCTTCTACAAATATTTTTCTCATGTTTACCAGTCTTTCTACTACACTCACTGTAATGAAGCAGTAGGTATTTTGTTTTGTGGCACGTATTTAATCTATTCATAGTGAAATTCAAGGGCTAGTTATCCTTATGAGTATGAGAGTTAGGATCAACTGCATGCTTACCCTTGCGTTGCAAACCCAGAATAGATTAGCGTCACTTTCAAAACAAATAACTACTTAGCGAAATGGAGTGTGAGAAAACGAAACACTTTGCGTTTCATACGACTGAATCTGATCATACAACATGCTGTTTTACAGATATTGATGGCAGATGAAGATGCATAATAAAAAGCACTCCGTAAGGAGTGCTTCCATCGATGTATTAAGTTAAATAACTATAATTTTTTGACATAGGTCATTTAGCTTTTAAAATTATTATTTTCAATAAATTTATCCAATGATTCATCCAGTTGCAACGTTTTATAAATTTCATCTGCAATGAATTTTAATTCTTTTCTCGTTAAATATTGTAAATCGTTACTAAATATAAGATACTCTGATTCATCATCTGATTTTATAACTTTTGGTGATAATAAACTATCTCTATTTTCCTCAATAAATTTTATTAAGTCACTTACTACATAAGTTGGATATTGTTCTAAGTCTTGTTTAGTTTCACAAGTTTTGCAAGTTAAAATATAACCTCTTTCATCTTCACTTCTTTGTATTCTTCTTAGATTAGTATTAAGTATACGGCAGAAATCACAAAATAACACATTACATCACCCAATAATTAATTTTTTAAATCTAAGATTATATAATTCGATCTATATATCCACCTCTTATTATTTCATATACATTATAGAAATGTATTGGTAATATTTTATTATTTTTATGAAAGATGATTTTCTCAGTTTCTTCATGTATCCCAGCAAGAGTATATTCCATCATAATTTCTTGTCCAGCTGACCAATAACGAACAATCACAGTTTGTCCAATCATTTCTTTAGCAATTCTTTCATTCTTTTCTAACATATCATTTGGTAATATCGGTACATCTTTTAAATTATGTGCCTCTATCAATTCTTGTATCGCCTCATATTGCTCTGGCATGGTTGCAAATGGCATCCATTTTACCATACCTCTTCCTTTTGGAATTTTAGAATTTAATTTTTTATATTTTGTTTGTCTATACTCAAGTTTCATAATGGTCACTCCTTGTGTTAACTATACGAACATATATTTAATTTATAAATAAAAAAACAAGCACATCAAAACAAGTGCTTGTTTTTAATGATACTTATAATTTCCTTGTTTAGCTTATTGAATCTTTTATAGGATTCTCTAAAAATTAGAAATTTCTATATTCTTGATATAGATACTGAGTCCTTTTTGCATTTTTATAATAAGTAATAATCGCAGAATGGTGAATTCCCTGTGAATCTTTGCATTCTCTCGTTTGAATAGTTACATACGTATTTTGCGACTTAGGAATCTTAATAAATGCACTCTATATACTAGAAAAACCTATTGCTCTAGCTAGAGATGTTGTAACTTTATAAACACCGCCAATAAATGCAGCATTTATTATCTGAGTTATAATTTTATGCTCCCAATTATTGTAAGTCACATTATCAGCATAAGAAGTTTTAATAATTTTACATAAATTTGTACCTCCAGGTACACTAAAAACGTTATTGTCAAAATTTTCTTCGCTTTGCACATTATAATTCGTATAATTAATTTGTGATGTGCTAGAAACCATAGGGTTAAAAACTGTCACTATTAATGCAGTTGTTAAAAATACACTAATAATTTTCTTCATATTATTCATCTCTTTTTTTATGTTTATGTTCTATTAAACCAACTATAGTAACGATAATAATTGCAGTAATAATACCCCAAAATTTATTAAAATCCATTATTAGAGTGATTATAGACATTAATAAGAATAATAAAGCATAAACTCTTAGTTTTTTCATAATATTCCTCCTAGTAAAATACTTATAC
>NZ_CAJEWB010000015.1 GCF_903994035.1 Phocicoccus pinnipedialis | reverse complement strand
TATATCCGTGTTTTATACTGTTCTCTCAGTCACTCCGTAGAGTGTATTTTTGGAATTAACGTTGACATATTGTCATTCAGTTTTCAATGTTCTTGTTTGTTTCTTCAAAATAATGGAGCGGGTGAAGAGAATCGAACTCTCGACATCAGCTTGGAAGGCTGAGGTTATACCACTTAACTACACCCGCTAACTTTTAACGACTTATCCTATTATACAGGTCTCAGGAAGAATGTCAACACTTTAATTTATTAAAATTTAAAGCGTAGTGTTTCTGCATCTGAAATGTCTACTAATTATTATACATACTTATCATTAATGATGCAAGTACATTTTTTAATATTTTTTTAAAAAATAATGCGGCTGAGAGGACTTGAACCTCCACGGGATTTAACTCCCACTAGGCCCTCAACCTAGCGCGTCTGCCGATTCCGCCACAACCGCTCATCAATTAGCAACGTTTATTATTATATATAGTAATCATTCTACTGTCAACATAGTTACTTAAAATATTTTGAACAAATTTTTACAACGTGTTTTC
>NZ_CAJEWB010000014.1 GCF_903994035.1 Phocicoccus pinnipedialis | reverse complement strand
AATTTAGTTTTTGAATATCGTGATTTAATTTTTGAAGTGTTAAAATATCAAGATTTGTTATTAAATGAAGAGCAAATAGATAATTCTAAAATTGAAAATGATTAGTAATTTATGTTCGAAAAATTTGGAGGTATATAGCAATTTCATACCCCAAATTTTATTGTCATACTTTTTATTTAATAATGTAAAATAGCAAACTTGAGAAAGTTCTTTTTGCTTTTATATTATTTTTATTTCTAGTTCCATAGATTCCATTGTATAAAAATTTAATTTCTATGATATCACTATTCACTCTAAATTTTAGTTTATATGGGGGAATTCCTTCTGCGTCATGTGTCCTAACAACTATGTATTGATCAGGATATACAGTTGTATAACTTTCTTTTAATTCATATTTAGGTTTATTTGATAAAACACTTTCTTTATTAGAAGAATATTCATATAGTTTAAGATTTTTAATTTCGTACTTAGGGAATCCAATAACAAAAAATGTATCAACATTTTTATCTAATTCTATATAATGTGCTATTGCATATTTTTCAAATAATTCTTCGTATTTAGTATTTTTGTAAAACTTATATTCAACTTCGTAATATTTACTTCTTTTAAAGAAAAAAATTATTCCTAAAATAAAAATGATAATAGTTATTAATGGGCTAAATTCTTTAATAAAATCGATAAATGAATTATTTAATAATTGGTTCATATCGCTCTCTTTCTCTCTATTTTTTAAAATCAATAGATACAAATAAAAAAACAGTATAGCAATATGCTATACTGTTTTTAACAAAACATTTCCCAAATTGGAGCGGCAACTCCAAAAGGTTATTTAATTAGTTCTGTTACAACTAATTAATTATATGTGTATTTATTTAACTGTTAATTATATTATAACATGTTAGTTTATAAATCAAACACAAAACTCCTTTTAAGCTGTCCTATCTGGGAATTAAAAAGGAGTTTTTATTATGTCAGAACAATTTTTTACTATTCAACAAAACTACAAAGAGAAATTCTTCAAACTACCACAAGTATTTTTTACAAATGAAAAATACAAACCACTATCCAATGACGCAAAAATCGCCTATGCAATTTTAGAAAATCGTTTAAGTATCTCGATCAAAAATAACTGGGTTGATGAAAACGGAACAATTTATTTTATTTATACTAATGAAAAATTAATGAGTTTTTTAAACTGCAAAAAAGAGAAGTTGTCAAAACTAAAAAAAGAATTAGAAAATGCTAATTTACTAATTCAAAAAAGACAAGGTTTAAACAAACCGAACAAACTTTATCTGATGAAACCAATCATTACAAAAGATGATATTTACACAATTCAAGCATATGAAAATGACGAAACTCCAACGGACACAAGGAAGTTCGAAAATCGAACTTCAAGAAGTTCGAAAATCGAACTTCAAGAAGTTCGAAAATCGAACACTAATAAGACTGATATTAATAAGACTGATATTAATAAGACTGATAATGACTTGAATGATATGAATGATAGAGAAGAAGAAAGTAATAAAAAAGATATTCAAACAAATCATGCAAGTCATTCAAGTCATAATTCAATTACAGATGATGAAGCAATAAAAGATTACTACCTAAATTCAGAAGCATTAGAACTCTTACCAAAAATCAAAAGTGTATTAAGCAGCTTTAACAGTACAGATATTAAGATTATTCTTAATACGTTATGGAAAGCACTGGCTTCTTTTGAAAAAGACTGTGAAGAAAGCAACTTAGATAAAGGCTATTTTGCAGTTGAAGATATTGAAGATGAAATAGAAGCCGTTTTAAGACGATTTAAAGGGGCATTACACGTTAAGAAGGAAAATGTACAGTCAATGCAAAAATACCTTATGACGAGCCTTAAAAGAGCCTTAGAAAAGCAAAGAGATATATTAAAAGCAGAAATCAATTATGAAGTAATGAACAATTGGTTAGAAACAGATAAAAAAGAAGATAATCAGCAACAATTTGTAAAAAATGAAGAGCAGACTTTTGCAACTGACGATAAAAATCTAAATGATCTCATTGCACGGTTTAGAAATAGCTAAAAAGATCTAGGAGTAAAAAATTGAAAAAGAAAAATCAATCAGAAAGATTAACAAATCAACATAAAAAATCTAAAGGAGTAATAGGAATATTTGGAGAATTAGCCAAGAAACATGATGTATCTGTTAGAGATTTATCAAAATTAGTGTTAAAAGGCTTAGAAAATACATATCCTGAATTAAAATTTAGATTTAGAGCAAGTGTTTCCAAAAAGGAAATAAATGATTCATTGAAAAAATTAGATAATTATTTAGGACAAACATTATTTGTAGAAAAAGCCCGTATAACTCCTGATGGAGGATTTATAGAAGTACAAGATGATAATGAAAATTGGAGAATAATATTAGTATCCGAAGCTAAATTTCAAGGGAAAGATATAGAGAATATAAAAAAAGGAAATTTAGTTGGTAAAAATAATGATCAAGATATTATGCACGCTGGTAATGCAATAGAACGTTCACATAAAAATATATCTGAAGTTGCTAATTACATGTTATCTGAAACACACTTCCCATATGTGATATTTTTAGAGGGGTCTAACTTTTTAACTGAAACGGTTAATATTGAAAGACCGGATGGACGTGTAGTTGAATTAAAATATCATTTAGGGTCGCTAAATAGGTTAGATAGGTTGAGTGCAGCAAACTATGGAATGCCTTTTAACACTAATTTATGTAAAAATAGATTTGTTAGTGTTGAAGATAATGCAGTTATGCTTCAAGCAGCTTCTATGTACACAACAGGTGATGGTAGGAGATGGGAGCCAGAAAAAATGCTTGAAATTATGTTAGAAATAGCAAATATGTCTTTACAAATATTGGGTAGTGATATATTTCTGCAATTAACTGCGAATAAAGGGAATGAGTAGAATTAAAGTGAGAAAAAATGGAAATGAACTTTTAAGAAAAGCAAAAAAAAATAAAAATGATGAGTTTTACACTCAATTTATTGACATAGAAAGAGAAATGAAGCACTATCAAAATCAATTTAAAAATAAGGTAGTCTACTGTAATTGCGATGATCCTACTAAAAGTAATTTTTATAAATATTTTGCTTATAATTTTGAGAAATTAGGAATAAAAAAATTAATAGCATCATGTTATATAGATGATGAGTTAAGTATATTTAACTATGACCAAGAGAAGACTTGTGGTTATTACTATGAATATACTGGAAAAAAAGAAGAGATACTAGTACCGACCTTAAATGAAGTAACATACTTTGAAGGTAATGGAGACTTCAGAAGTTCAGAAAGTATAGAACTATTGTTACAGGCAGATGTAGTTGTGACAAACCCTCCTTTTTCTTTATTTAGAGAGTATGTTGAACAAATAATTAAATATGAAAAAAATTTTTTAATTATAGGTAATATTAATGCAATCACTTACAAAGAAATATTTAAATTAATACATGAAAATAAAGCATGGATGGGAATAAACATGGGACGTGGCATATCTGGATTTATCGTTCCAGAACATTATAACCTTTACGGTACAGAAACACGCATAGATGAATTTGGAAATAGAATAGTTTCTTCTAATAATTCTTTATGGTTAACCAACATAGATCATTATGTGAGGCATACAGACATTTTGTTAAATAAAACATATAAGGGAAACGAAGATAAATATCCAAAATATGATAATTATGATGGAATTAATGTAGATAAAACTAAAGATATACCTAGAGATTATAGGAAAGCTATGGGAGTTCCTATAACATTTTTGCATAAATTTAATCCAGAACAGTTTGAAATAATAAAATTCAGAAAAGGAGATGATGGTAAAGATTTATCTATAAACGGAAGAATACCCTATTTTAGAATATTGATAAGAAATAAAAAGATATAGTAAATAATAGTTATTAAAATTTAAGAAAAATACAAAAGTGAAGGTTATGTAAATTACTTCTTTTACCAAATTTAGCAGTCTTATAAACGAACGTTTATAAGACTATATTTGGAGTAAAATAATAGTAATTAGGTTTCTCTCTTAATCTTCATTAGTTAATGGTACAACAAGCATTTTGCTTGTTGTACTTTTTTGTTTTCACTGCCTATATTTGTATATTATATTCAAGGTATGATTTTTAGCTAAAATATGAGTTTTCAGACACACTTTAAAAAACGACTTTAATAAAGCGACAGAGAGAGACGAAAACATATCCCTTAGACATATTCATCATAAAAGAAGAGAAACGCTTATATAACGCTTAAATTAAAGATTTCAAGCATTAGTTTAAAATAGGTATAATATAAGCAATATATCAGTAAATGAGTGATAAAATGGCAGAAATTTATGGAATGAAAGATTTATCTGAATTACTGGATCAATCAAGAATTCAAGTGAGAAGAAAAATAGAAAAGTTAAATATAAAAGCAATCAATGAAGATACAAGAGAATATGCGACAGAGCCTTTACAATATGATTATGATACTTATTTACGTTTAGCAAAGGAATTTAATGTACCAATAAATGAAACAGAAAATGAACAAGCTAGTACAACAAATGTTCAAGGAAGTACAAGTGATGTACAAGTTGACAAAGGCAACAATGATAGAGAGATAATCGAAATATTAGAAAGAGAATTACAGGGTTATAAAAAGATAGTAGATAAAAAAGATGAACAGATAAAAGAGCTAAATAAACTGTTAGACCAACAACAACAACTTACTTTAATGTTTAATACAGAAGTTGAAAAATTAAATTTAAAAGTTCAAGAATTAGTAGAACAAGAAAATGAAGAGCAGATAAAAAAAACAGAAGATGAACAAGCTAGTACAACAAATGTTCAAGGAAGTACAAGTGATGTACAAGCTGAAAATAAGCGAAAATGGTGGAAGTTTTGGTAGATATTAAGTATGAAACTATTTCTGATAAAGAGCCTTATTTAAAACCTAGAAATTGGTTGGACGGCTCTTTTACATCTCTCTAGATTAATACTCATAGATCACAAAAGATCCCACTAGTACTGTATACTAGTGGGATCTTTTGTTTTTAAAACACAAGAAAAAAGACATAGTTATAAAATCTATGTCTTTCACTTTCACATATAATGCTTTCCTAATTATTTTTTGTATAAAATGAAATTCTTAGAAAAATCTCTTCTAGGTATGATTGAATATGAATTTTTTCCTGAAGCATACATATTTACCCAGCCCATGCCATAACCGCTGTAAGCTTTTGATTTAACAGTTTCAAATTGAGATCCTGTTGCAAACTGAGTAAGGATGCCAATTGGAATAGCACCATATACACCACTAGTAAACCCTGTAACTAAAGCAATCCACCCCATATAATAGCTATTTCTATTAACATAAGAAACATAGCTTCTTAACTCTCTGTTCCCCATATATCCTTGCTCTCGAATATATTTTCCAAGTCTAATAACTTTTATAGATTGTGTAGTAACTAGGTTAGAATTATTCTCAGTAAAACTATTTTCACTTAATTCAGTTTGATATTTTTCTTCAATCTTTTTAACAGTCGGTGAATTTTGTAGTTTTTTTATAATTTCAGGTGGTATTTCCTCATTAAAAGGAATGTCTTTTTCTAGTCCTAATTCATCTAATAAATTTTGATATAGCTCATAGTCAAATTCGGAAGAGAAGTTGTGAGAGATAGGTGGTACACTTTTTCGGAAATCAATTTCTTTATCAGTACTAAATGCGTTTGCAGATGTAACATTTGTAAGATTTTGACTAACTAATAAAATTATTAATGTTAAAGATACTATTTTACTTATTTTAAGTTTCATAAATTTTAACCTATACAATATATATGAAAGTGTTTACAATATAACTTAATAATAAAAATAAAGGAAGTATTCTATGAAATTTTTCCCTTTTTATAATCTTGTTTTATTAGTATGCATAGGAGTATTTTTAATATTATTTGGTACTATCTTGGATAGTAAAAACTTTTTGTTTGAAGTCACTTTATGTGGTGCTGCTTTGATTGGGCATTCTATTTATAGTAGTATAATGTTTAGTCAAAAAAAGTATGAGAAATCGCCCAAGGTATCTAAATAGATAACCTTAATCATGTTAGAAATTACTTATTTAACAACTGGAAAAAAGTTAGAAATCATCAGGTTAATAGAATTTACTAAAAGTTTTTTAGATAAAGTTCATGAGATAATAACGGAGTATGATTTCAGAGATTTATCACCAATCACTCAAGAAGAAAGAGAAGAGAGTGCTCAAAGAAAATTAGATGATATTGAAAATGTTTATCAAGAATATCTTGAAAATAAAGATGCATATATTAAATTAGAATCAGATTATGATTTTGAAGAATATAGTAAAAAAAATATACAGGCTGAACATAAGCATAAATGTATGAATAAGATTTTAAACTATTTTATGTAACACAGTGATAATTATGTTTCTATCAAAACATTGATAAATCAATGTTTTGTTTTATTATATATATTTAAGTAACATAATGATATTGTTGATTTACTAATAAGTAACATAACGAGGTATGAAAATGGAATATGTAGAACCAATCAGAACAACTGAAGACATTCAAAAAATGAAGAACGCTCTGAACTATTATGGTGGTAAAAGAGATGAGTTCTTATTTACATTAGGTATTAATTGCGGGTTACGAATCAGTGATATATTGAAACTGAAAAAGTATGATATTAGCGACTACAAATTAAGATTTAGAGAATCTAAAACAAGAAAACTAAATACATTACCTTTATTTCATATACAAAAAGAAATTGATGCGTATATAGCGTTGTTTGAAGATGATGAGTATTTATTTAAATCTAAAAGAAGTAATAGACCGATCCAGCGTGTACAAGCGTATAGAATATTAAATAGAGCTGCAGATGCGATTGGTTTAAAACATATTGGGACACATAGTTTACGTAAAACTTTTGGCTATCATTACTATCAGAGAACACAAGATATTAGTTTATTAATGGAACTGTTTAACCACAGTTCTCAATCTGTCACGTTAAGATATATCGGTATTCATCAAGATGTCATCAATGAGACATTCAGTAACAATTTTAGAGGATTATAAAAAGCATTAACAATTCTCTTTCATAATTCACTATGTATATTATTAGAGTTTATAGAACTATGAAAAGTGACAATTATTAAATATACTCGCCATAAACAAATAAAAACTCATATATAACACTAAAATAGACAGCTAAATATATAACTAATATAGTTGATACATGAACAAGCAGCTTGGTCTAAATTAAAAAGAAGTACGAAATATAAATATAAAAAAATATTAAAAGAAATATCTGATGTTGATATTACAGATGACTTAAAAAAGTTTTGAACGAAAAACATCAGGAATTGAGTGAAAAATTGCAGAATTATATAGGTATGTCACACCATGACAAGTTATATGATTTTATATCAAAAAACCGTCACAAAATGAATAAGTACTTAAGATGTTCACTTCCTAGTCAGAAATATTTAAATATTTATTTAAATTAAAAAATAATCATATAAAAAAGGAGAAATATTACATGTCGAGAAAAACATACTTATTTTTGCTTATCGTTTTATTCCTTAATTCTATCAGATATTCAGGAGTCCTTTTAGAGGGAAATAGTAGCTTATATTTTATTATTTTTTTTATAATCAATCTAAGTGCGTTTATAATTTTATTAATTTTTAATAATAAAATTATACAATCTTCTCTTGATAAAAAAAGTATATAAAATAAATTATTTTCTACTTCGATCAAAATAACGTTTTTATGAACAAATAGTTAATTTGTATCATTCAGGTAAACCTAGAAAGGATATCGCTAAAGAACATAGTCTCACACATTCAGCTTTAGATCGGTGGATAGAACAATCTAACACAACAGGTTCTTTTAAACATAAAGATAAACTTTCTCCTGAAGAGAAGAAAATCATTAAACAGGAAAAAGAATTAAGAAACTTAGAGTGAAAAGTGATATTTTAAAGCAAGCCGCTCTGATTATGGGGCGAAAATAGAAGTCATTCGAAAGAGTACATCAATAGCTATAAAGCATCATTGAACGCAGTAAGATTCCCTCACCAGAAACGCAAAGCGTTTCGTTTTCTCACACTCCATTTCGCTAAGTAGTTATTTGTTTTGATTCTGACACTAATCTATTCTGCGTTAGCAATGCAAGGGTAAACATGCAGTTAATCCTAATTCGTACACTCATAAGGATAACTAGCCCTTGCATCACACTATGAATAGATTAAATACGTGTCACAAAACAAAATATATACTGCTTCATTTCAGTGAGTGTAGTAGAAAAAAGGACTGGTATACATGAGAAAAATATTTATAGAATAATTATCACAGAAAAGTAAGGATTTATTTACACACTTAGCTAAACAGTTTTCAAAAGAAAATAACATAAATTTAGATGAGTTACTTGACGGATTAGAAAGTAGAATAAGTGATTTACAGCATGATTCAGAAAGTACTTTAGGATTTAGAATTTGTGAGAATCCAGAATGTAGAGAGCTATTTAATGACGGATATATGATGGAAGATGACTGTGAGAACTATTGTACAAAAGGATGTGCAGAAAAAATATAACCAGACATTGTAGAAGAAGATTATGACACATACACAATTTTTTGGACAGAATGGCAACCAGAATAATATGCTATAATGTATAACTTATGCCTTATATCACTTTAGTTTAAGATACATATAATATGGACTATTTAAAACGTCCGTCCAGAAATATGTCGTCACATTTCTGGCTATAGTAAAAATATACATGGAAGCACTCCTAAACGGAGTGCTTTTTATTACTTTACAGTTCCATACCTCTGTTGCGTTTGCGTCTATGTTTTTTCTCTTTCTCACTCATGGTTTCAGTTTCGTGTACACGTCTATTACTTTTATTCATGTATTTTGGCATACGTTCTTTAAATATTTCGCTAAAACTACTCAATAAATCAGTTAAATTTAAACGTGATGAAGAATGAGGAACTTGCTTTAAGTCAATCGATTTTTCTTTAGAGTCATTGTTATTATCTTTATCAAACATGTCATATTTTTCCATGTGTTTAATCGATTGTCTATCATTTTCAATATGAATCTCATCTCTTAAAAATTTAATATCATTACTAGAATTAGGGTTGATATTATATTTTTCTAATAGCTTTTCTGTACTGTCATATAAAACATATTTATCAAAATCTGTTTTATATTCCTTAGATTGTTTTTCGTTTACTAGACTTAATAAATGCGTTATTTCTTTTCTTTCTTCTTTGTTAAATCTTGGAATATAACGACCATTTTTTAACATTTCAATCGTATTTTTTCTTCCATGAAATTCAATAAAATCTATAAAATCTTCTTTTTCTTGTGTGCTTGTTGTTTCAATAAAAGATTTATATTCCCTATCTTTCGGGAATATATCTTTTATTTTTATATCATAATAATCATTAATAATTTCTTTTGCAGCTTTTAATTCAAACAGTTTATTTTTATAATAATCTATCTTCGGTGCGTTTTCTAAATGACTATGTTTATTTTCAACAATATCTTTTAAAGTTAAATTGTCTTCATCTAAAAAAACCTTTAACTTTTTAGAGAAAAACTTATCTTCTCTATGGATAGAATTTAAACTTATATCACGTTTACCGAGAATTGTATTTAAACTGATCTGTGCTTCTAAAAATCTTTTTTCTTCCACAAATTCTGATAAGTTTTCTTTTACAGGCATATCATTCAAATCATTATTAATTATCTTATCTGCAATAAATATCTTTTCTTCTTTTGAAAAATGTTCTATTTCAGTAGGATAGTTTTCATCAAAAAATTCATTCGCTCTACGTTCAAAAATAGCATTAATTTTTTCTAATTTTTCTTCTCTATCTGATAATTGATCTAATTTAATTTCTCTTTTTTCAGGGTCTAAAAGTAGTGTTTTATTTTTTAAATCACTAATTTTTGTCTGTTCTTTATAAATGTTTTTTGGATCAACATATAACTTTAAAGTCTTAGCAAGTTGTTTTAATTCAATGCTATCTTCTTTATTTAAGTAAGGTAAAACATTTTCTTTTTTAGATATTTTATTGTGAACAGATTGAAATTTATCATCAATTTTCTTTCTGTTTTCTTCCCTAATTTTATCATTATATTTTGAAACTTCTGATTGAACTCCAGTTTCATCTTCAAATTTTCTTGCTTTCCATCCTTCAGTTTTTGTGGGTTCTAAATCAATATTTCGATCAGCATAGGACTGTGCAGAGACTCTACTTGTAAAATTGTTTTTTTCTAAATGTGTGTTCTGAATTGTTTCCCAACGCTTACGCCATTCAACATTTTTTTCTCTATTATCCCAATCTCTAACCTTTTTATTTCCAATTCTTTTGGGTTCGAAATTTCCTTGTTCATCGATCCCTCTTAATGTACATAACAAGTGTGCATGGGGATTTTGTGTGCTCAATTGATGGATATTTAAATCTACAATCATACCTTCGTCAGATAAACTTTCTGCAAAATCTTTTGCGAGTGCTTTGTTCTGTTCATCGTCAAATTCTGTTGGTAAAGAGATGATGATTTCCCTAGCTAATTGTGCGTCTTTTCTTTTTTCTAAAAGCTCAATGCTGTTCCATAAATACGTTCGATTTTTAAACTCTTCAGGGGCATGTTCAGGTAAAATAATTTCACTATAATTACATTGTTTATTTGAATAATCTTTAACCTTATCTTCTCTAATATCTTCAATACGACTTGCAGAATTATAAGCAGCTTTTGCGATAATATTTTGTCCTTTTCCTCTAGAAACGATAGAAGTATTTAAACGATACATAGCCATGAGCAACACACCTTTTTAAAAGAATTTAATATCGAGCGTAGGCGAGATCACCATACAAACGGATACTTTAGTATCAACGTTTGGTGCACGATGTCGTTTACGACGTATAAGTGCACACTTACAGGGTCTTAGCTTTATTTTAGTATCAGGTACTGACTCTGTAAAGTGAGATCCTTTGAGGACATATAAGCCATTCAGTTTATTTTTGAGTATAATAAGAATTGAGAAACATGGTTTATGCTGAGAAAGACACTCCCTAAGAATCTAGATGAAATTGGGATAAATTTTAAAATAGGAGAGTCAGCTTTGGAATACATTAATCATATTTTAAAAATTTTTGAGATAATTTATGTAAATTTTAATATGCCAATGGTTATATTAATTTTTATTTTAGTTTTTAGAGAAAATATAAAAAGCTTCATAGACCGAGTTATAAACATTGATTATAAAGGTTATTCAATTTCTTTACTTGATGGATTTAGTTCTGATTTAAGATATGCAATTAAGGAAGTAAGCGAGGAAAGTAATAGAAAGCTTAAAAATAATTCTAAACTAGGTCAATTAGGGTCTAGTGGAGCTGGTGGAGGTGGTCCTCCCATAGGAGCTGGAGGAGTACCATTGGGAGTTGAAGAATTGCCGTTCAATTCTTCAACGTTAAACAATAATGCCGTTATACAAAATTCTATAGATAATAAAGGAGTTATAGAAACGGTAATTCGATTATATGAGATATTTAAAAATAAAGATTCATCGGATATCTTAATAGATAAACATAATGAAACATTGAATTTTTCTAAGCGTAAAATAGGTGATTTT
>NZ_CAJEWB010000013.1 GCF_903994035.1 Phocicoccus pinnipedialis | reverse complement strand
GAGTAATACAGTTTATAAATTGATATTAATAGCAATATTATTAATAATAGCCATACTCATTGATAAAAAAAACAAATCGAAAAATTAAAACAAGAGATATTATTCAATTTATAAAAGTTGTCTCAGCATAAATGTATGTTACAGTTCGAGATCGTTTGAACGTTTGATTGCTTTTGCTTTAGACTTCTTAGGTTTTCCTTCATTATCAATTTGTTCTTGATTGCTATTTGATAAATCTTGCACTTTCGTCATTGTCTTAACTATACCTTTAGAAATAGCTCACCATTCTATTAGTGTAAAAGTATTTTCATAATGTCTTTTTTGGCTTCTTCTGAAATTTTCTCACTAAGCCAATGCATTTTTTTAAAATTAAACTCCGGAAATTTATCCTTTTTTAATATTATATTTTTTAATATTCTCAATTCTTTTATCGAAATAAGTTAGTCAATTAAGAATTTTATGATAAAATCAATACTTATCTTTAAATAGAGTAAGTATTCCAAAACATAATTATAACAATTTTAATTATAAGTACACATAATATTTAACATATTATTATTCAAATTAACATCCATATTTATAGGGTATTACAAACGTATATTAAGTTTTGAAACCAATTGCAAAATCTTTAGAAAAGAAGTGAAACTCTATGAAAGTATTTATTAATTTTTTAAGCACATTCCTTATTGCTTATCCGATAATGATGTCATTAGTATGGATTGTTGGTGCGATTCTTTATTACTTGTTAGTGGAACGTAAGTTTAATAAAGAACCTCAAACTAAAGATGTTTTTGAGGGTATATCCTTTCTGATCCCATGCTATAACGAAGCAGAAACGATTGAAGAAACACTAACTAACGTTCTTAATCTATCCTATCCTAAAAAGGAGATTATTCTTATTAACGATGGTAGTAGTGATGATACGGTTAAGAAGGTCACGGCTTTAAAGGAACTTTATGATTTCAAGTTCATTGACCTTAAAGAAAATAGAGGGAAAGCCAATGCGCTGAATACTGCTGTTAAGGAGGCTCAATATGATTTCGTAATGGGTATTGATGCAGATACTATTATAGAAGATGACGCGCCTTATTTCATGATAGAAAACTTCAGAAAAGCTCCTAGACTAGGTGCCGTGACTGGTAACCCTCGAATCAGAAATAAGTCCTCTATATTTGGGAAAATTCAAACTGTGGAATATGCAAGTATTATTGGAAGTATTAAACGCGCACAGACAATGAATGGTTATGTAAATACTATTTCAGGTGTGTTTACATTATTTAGAAAATCTGCATTAAAAGAGGTAGGCTACTGGGATAATGACATGATCACGGAAGATATTGCTGTGTCTTGGAAGTTTCATATGAATCGTTTTGAAATTCTTTATGAACCTCGTGCATTGTGTTGGATGCTTGTTCCAGAAACCTTTAGTGGTATTTGGAAGCAACGTCTTAGATGGGCACAGGGTGGGCATGAGGTAGTTCTTAGAGAGTTTAAGCATATGTTTAAGAAAAAAAGTTTGCCTTTATGGCTGCTATACTTAGAACAGTTTCTCTCAATTTTCTGGGTCTATTCTGTATTATTCCTACTAGTATTCACTGTTATTAACATTGATTTTTTAGACTATTATTTTTATGCTTATAACTTTAATATTCTCTTACTAGGTTCTATTATATTGACCACTGTGAACATATTTCAATTTACGGTGTCACTTATTATAGATAGTAGATATGAGAAGAAGAATATTTTGTATTTGTTTTTCTTATGTTGGTATCCAACATTCTATTGGTTAATTAATGCTTGTGTGGCTGTGTGCGCATTTCCTAAGGCGTTACGTCGTAAGAAAGGAGAATTTGCAACATGGTTAAGTCCAGACAGAGGAAATATCCAACGGTAAAATCTTCACTTAATTTTGTTACTGAAGCACTTTTAGTTATTCTTTCTACAGTACTATGGATGTATTGTTTATTATCCGTATTTATTGTATTATCTTTGTTTTCTTTGCAAGATTTTGAAGTATCTCAATTCTTTCGTATTATATTTAATCTCGAAAGAACTGATTTACAGAGTACGTTGATGATTATAGGCATCTTGGTAGTAACTATAACCGTTTATTTATTATGCAGTTATAGTTTTCGGACATGGAGGAAAAAGCATGAAAAAGTGGATTAACATAATTTTCATTATTACACTTTTATTATCGGGTCAACATGATGCAAAAGCCAAAGAGACAGAGCAAGAGTGTCTCGCTCTAAACTATCATCGTCTTGTTAAAGATAATTGGTTTACGAAGGTTGTCAGTTTGATGACTTCGAATAAGGAACTAAACCTCTATTCTATTAAAGTTCCGGATTTCGAAAAACAAATGGATTGGCTAATTGCGCATAACGCAACATTTGTCACAGAACAAGAGTTGATGAAGTATAAGTCCAATGGTGCTTTCCCAAAGAGATGCGTGTGGGTGAACTTCGATGATATGGATCAGTCAACTTTAAAATTAGCACATCCATTATTAAAGGAACGTCATATTCCAGCTACTGGCTTTGTAATTACCGGTCATGTAGGAGATGCTTCTTTTCATAATTTTAAACTTATCTCTCTCCAGTCTTTAAAGGACATGGAGGCATCTGGTATCTGGCATTTTAATTCCCATACTCATGATTTGCATAATATTAAAAATGATACTTCTGACTTGATAAATAGACACGGCGAGATGCCATTAGATCTCAATACAAGTGCATCCTATATTAAAGATAATTTTAGTACTTCAGTTTTATCACTGGCTTACCCATACGGACAGTATGATGATGATACGATAAAATATCTTAGAGGTTCAGAGTTTCGTCATGCATATGTTCTTAAAGATGTGCCGATTAATGTAGATGATGACAACTACACACTTCCACGTATATTAATGACCAGAGATTCATTCGATAAAATAGTCAAAAAATGGGACGGTTTTAATTGATATGAAAAAATATAATCACGAACTCAACTATGTTAGAGCCATATTATGTGCGATTATTGTTATCACACATATTCTTACTGAATATACGAATGCCAATAATACTGATGTAGCACAGCTTGAGACGTTATACTGGGTGAGAATGTTTCTTATTTTCGGTACAGCAGGATTCTTAATGTTGACTCAACTCATATTCACATTGAATCTCCAAGAATTACCCAAAGATTATATTAAACGTCGAATTCAGTATGTATTTATACCTTATGTGTTAATGGGTTCATTTTACACTTATAGCGAAGCAGTCTATTTACGAACGCCATTTATTACAGGGTTTATTGAGAATGTACTAAAAGGCCAGTGGTATGGTTATTTTATATTTATCATTTTAAAATTCTTCGTACTCAACACACTAATTGTCAAACTGTGGCCCAAGTTATTGTCTTCTAGTATCGCGGTAGTTATAGCAATTATCTTTAATATTTTCTATCTATATATGTATCATCATTATGATGCTCTAAGTCAATGGGTTGAAGATATGTATTTCTTTGAGCCTAATACGGTTATCTTTGGATGGATTGGCTATTATTTTGTAGGATCGTATATAGGTAGTCACTATGATAAGATCAAAGGCTACCTGGAACAGTATGGTCTTATCTTAATTTTCGCAGTGACTGTATCATATGTGTTGTTTATTATATTCGGAAGTCATAATTATTCTGATGTATCTAGCTTTAATGAATATATCTTACTCTATAGTATAATTGCATTTTTATATGTTATCCATGTCAGTATCAAAAGCGAAGGAATAATGGTTGAAGTCGTATCACTAATAAGCATGTATTCATTTTTTATCTATTTGTTCCATCCGAATGTTATTCAGTATATTTATAATTATACTGAACGCTTTGAAGATAGTACGTTTCTGTTTATATTAACTTCTGTTGTATTGACATTTAGTGTATGTATCGGTCTCGGTAGTATACTCAGGTCATTTAAGATCTTCAAATATATTATGGGTACTCAACCATATAAGTAATGATATTAATGTAATAATTTATAACTCAATGAATTAGAAAGTTTTTGTATAAAAGATGAGTTAAATATATCCCAGTCTTATAAACGAACGTTTATAAGACTGCTTTTTTTGAAAACTAAATAGAGTAGTGATTTTTGGTGGTCAATGACTAAGATAAGGATAATGAACCGTTATTTCTAAGCAGCATTATTTAAGAGGAGCTTTCTATTCATAATCTGTAAATGAGGCAATTGGATAACAGAAACATGTCGAAGAATCTGCAACAAATTAATTAAATCTATTTAAAAACACTTTTTTGTAGGTGTTTCTATTTTTGCATGGACATGAACTTCTTTTATCTGTCTGTTTGATAAATAAATTAATAATCTTTGTCACGTGTGTGTTTAATAATTTAGGGTATAACATAATTAGATTTGAAAATAATATTAAATAAAATTATGGTATTAAAGGAGGTACTAAAATGGTTGAAAAAATTAAAAGATCGACATCTATTTGGATTACTTTAAATCTTGTTTTCTTTTTTGCTATGTTAGGTATTAATTATCTTGGTTCAACAGGATTTTTTAATGGGATGGGACAGAAAGATGTGTCGGATAAATATACGACATTATTAACGCCAGCTGGTTTTGCTTTTTCTATATGGGGCGTTATCTATACTTTAATACTGATCTCACTCATTTATTTTTTTGTTAAAAGAAAAGAAATTATGATTAGTCAATTGATTAATGAAATTTCACCTTTATTTATTTTGAGTTGTATTTTAAACATGGGTTGGATTATTGCATTTTCTTATGAGAAGGTTGGGTTATCGACGCTATTTATTTTAGGTATGGTGGTTGTAATACTACTCATCGTTGAAAAGATATATAAAAGTCGAGAAGAAATCCCTTATACTTTAACGGGTATCGCTTTTACTCTTTATGGTGCTTGGGTTTTTATTGCTTCGATTTTAAATGTGGCTATATTTTTAGTCCAACAGAATTGGGGTGGGTTCGGAATACCTGATAGTGTTTGGGCAATGATTATGATTATAGTTGCTATAGTACTCACACTATCTTATCTATTGCTATATAAAAATGCAGTGTTTCCAATTAGTCTGGCTTGGGCATTTTGGGGAATTTATAATTCTTATAGTAGCGGAAGTATAAAGTCTTCAATGGACGAAGTAATTCAAACCATGTTGCTAATTGGAATTGGTATATTTATTGTAGCGATTATTATTACGTTTATTAAAAATAAATTTGCAATATTCCCGAAGAGTAATGCATAGAACTTTCTAGTATAAGGGTGTTATGTAGCAAGGAGTATAATAGAGATATTTTTAAATAGAATGCCTTATACTATCTTTAAATCATTTTTAACTCCCTATATATCCTAAAAAACTGGTAATTTTTAACATCTATTTTTTAAAAAGTAAAATAGGTGTTTTTTTAGTTTTTATAATTCATAAGGAAGTGTGTGTATGAATAACCACCCGGTGTTGAATCGTTTAGATACGGAGTCTGTAGGTAAATCATTCGTAAGATATTTGATACCGTCGATAGTTGGTATGATGCTGATGGCTGTTAATATAGTCATCGATGGTATCATGGTTGGGAATCGTTTGGGTTCTGTTGCACTTGCTGGAGTGGGTATAGCCGTTCCTGTGTATACCATATTTGTAGCAACGTCATTATGGATTGGTATTGGTGCAGCGACAAAGTACTCAATTGAAATGGGTGCAAAGCGAACAGAAGAAGCACGTATCGTTTTTTCGAATGCCATTACATCTATTTTTATAGTGACACTTATTATTGCGATCGTTGCATATATCAATCAGATTAAACTCGCATATGCTTTAGGTGCGAATTCTGACACATATGTGTATGTA
This sequence comes from Phocicoccus pinnipedialis, assembly GCF_903994035.1. GTDB lineage: Bacteria > Bacillota > Bacilli > Staphylococcales > Salinicoccaceae > Phocicoccus > Phocicoccus pinnipedialis. The sequence goes on along the minus strand of NZ_CAJEWB010000013.1, from coordinate 25,240 downwards.
GCTGATTATATGAGTATTATGTTAATATTTGGTTTTATATTTACTATTGAAAATGTTTTTAGTGTGATGGTTAGAAACGATGGGGGACCGAATTTATCTATGGTTGCTCTTGTAATAACATCACTTGTAAATATTGCTTTAAACTATATATTTCTTTTCAAATTAGACTATGGTGTTAAAGGTGCGGCTGCAGCAACTGTAATTGGTGCAGCGATTGGAATAGTCATTTTGAGTATGCATTTTTTTAAAAAAGAAAGTAACTTACGTTTCGTACGGTTTAAGTTTGACTATAAGTTGTTGGCGACATTACTAGTGATCGGATTTCCAAGCTTTCTATCTGAAGTTGGGTTTTCAGTTTTCACGATCTCACATAATGTAACTTTTAAGTATCTTGCAGGGACTGATGGTGTATCTGCATTCGCAGTATTAAATTATGTACATAGTGTGATGCTTTTATTATTCCTTGGTATGGGTGGGGCAATACAGCCCCTAATAAGCTATTATTATGGTGCGAAGGATAATCATAAGATGACGGTGACACTGCGATTAGCGATTTGGACGTCACTTGGTGCAGGTATATTATTTTTCTTTATTGGTCTAAATGCATCGGGACCGATGGTTGATTTATTTGGGAATTTCCCAAGTGAAGTTAGAGCGATTGCGATACCAGGAATTAAATTATTTTTTATTGCCTATCTATTTATGGGGATAAACTTTGTTATGATGACGTATTATCAATCTATCGGACAAATACGGATGGCAATATGGATAACTTCTGCTCGAGAAATTATTTTATTACTAATAATTCTCGCGATTTTACCTCGTATATTTGGTTTAAACGGAGTGTGGTTGGCTATCCCACTATCTGAGTTTATTGTTTTAATCACAATCATTTATTATCAAAAAGCACGCGATTAAAATTGAATATAAACATTTAACTTAACAAAAAAAGCAGATGTGCAATGCACATCTGCTTTTTTAAAATAATAAATGAATTAAACTCCCTAAAAGAGCTATAGATAAAACTAATTTACTTACTACTAAAAGTTTGGGAAAGCTAAATTTAATTATAGTAGCAATTATTGCAACTATGCTCCATAAGACTGCTAAGCTTCTTTGAATATGATAGTTTTCTGGTAATGAAGTGAATGCAAGATAAGAAATTAGAAAAGTTAGTACTACATTCCATATAAAGACACCCTTTAATGAAGGTGAGTTGTTTTTATATAGAAAACGTTGAGCAATTAATGCAATAACAACTAATGCTATAAATAATATTTCTAATAATCCTAATGCCATATGAGACAACTCCTATAGTCATATGATTGTATCATAAATCCGTTAGAAATAATTAATTATAGATCATGAATATATTGGTTATTACTGAAAAAGCTAACGTAATATATTATAATTTACTGCGTTAGTTTTTTCTGCTTGATGTATTAATCTGATGGATTCGTTAAGTATAGAAAGTTGAATTAATTTTATTATAAAAGAAGAGGTGTGTATTTATATTGGTAGATAAAATAAAGAAAGAATGGTTTTCGAATATCCGTGCAGATATCTTAGCGGGTATTGTTGTTGCTCTCGCATTAATTCCTGAGGCGATTGCGTTCTCAATTATTGCGGGTGTAGATCCAATGGTAGGACTATATGCATCATTTATTATTGCTGTAACTATTTCATTTGTTGGTGGAAGACCAGGTATGATTTCTGCAGCAACAGGTGCTATGGCACTAGTGATGGCACCGCTTGTCAGAGAGCATGGCTTGGATTATTTACTTATTGCAACAATACTGACCGGGGTTATTCAGATATTATTTGGAGTATTAAAAATCGCAAAATTAATGAAGTTTATTCCACGCGCAGTAATGATTGGATTCGTGAACGCTTTAGCAATTTTGATTTTCATGGCTCAAGTACCACATTTCGTTGGTATTTCTAACTTAACGTATTTATTTGTAGCTGTGACACTGTTGATAATTTATGTGTTGCCTCGATTTTTCAAAGCAATTCCGGCACCATTAATCGCGATAATCTCTTTAACAGCTATAGCATTGTATACAAATGTAGAGTTACGTACAGTGGGTGATCTTGGAGTGATTACTCAATCACTTCCGGAATTCTTTATACCTAATGTACCCTTTACATTTGAAACACTTTTAATTGTTCTTCCATTCTCAATTGCACTCGCAATAGTAGGTTTATTAGAGTCGTTGCTTACTGCATCTATCGTTGATGATATGACAGATACAGAAAGTGATAAAAATAAAGAGTCCAGAGGTCAAGGTATTGCGAATGTGATTACAGGGTTCTTCGGAGGTATGGCAGGATGCGCGATGATTGGACAATCTGTAATTAATGTGAAATCAGGTGGGCGTGGCAGACTCTCTACATTTGTAGCAGGTAGCTTCTTGATGTTTTTAATTATCGTATTGGGGGAACTAGTGATACAAATCCCTATGCCTGTATTAGTTGGTGTAATGATTATGGTATCGATAGGTACTTTTGACTGGTCTTCATTTACTTATCTAAAAAAAGCTCCTAGAAGCGATGCGATTGTAATGCTCGTTACAGTAGGAATTGTCGTTGCGACGAATGACTTATCTAAAGGCGTTATTGCCGGTGTAATACTAAGTGCAATTTTCTTTGTATCTAAAATTTCAAAACTTACTGTAACTCGTGAACTAAGAAATGCAAAAGACATGTACATCGTTGAGGGGCAGTTGTTCTTTGCTTCCACAGAAGATTTTCTAAAATCATTTGACTTTAATGTAGAGAATCAAGAGATTACGATTGATTTTTCAAATTCGCACATATGGGATGATTCAGCCGTAGGGGCAGTGGATCGTGTGATATTGAAATTTGAAGAAAAAAATAACGCTGTAAAAATAATTGGATTAGATAATCCGAGTAAAGAAATTTTTCATAAATTTACTTTAAAATCTAATATAGATTAAGTCCTAATAATTAGGGGGTTATATAATAATGTATAATAAGTTACTTTTAGCTGTTGATGGCTCAGAAAATTCATTACGTGCAACTGAAGAAGCGGTTAAAATTGCTCATTTATGTACCGAGTGTTCTATAGACGTTGTTTTTGTCGCAGATCATTCGAAAACAAAAAGTGAAGTCCTACATGCTCAAGGCAAAGAAGAATTGAATTATGAACGCCGAAAAAAAATATTGCCTGTAGAATCAAATTTACAAGAAAATAAAATTTCATATACCCTCTATATGCTACATGGTGATCCGGGAAGTATTATTGTAGAACATGCAAATAACGAATCGATTGACATGGTGATTTTAGGGAGTCGTGGATTGAATGCACTTCAAGAAATGGTTCTCGGCAGTGTGAGTCATAAGGTTATGAAGGGTGCAGAAAGTCCTGTGCTAATTGTAAAGTAAAAGATTATCCTCTCATTTTTTGAGAGGATTTTTATTAGAGATAAATACTAATATTTAATATAATGGTTAATTTTAATTAAATTTATATGAGACGATCTATTTTATGTATAATAGCATTAAGGATGGTGAGCGGAATGAGACATTATTATTGGGAATTAGATAAGCGACATAATAAGCGTAATGTATATATTACTGATGAAGCGGATAACCGTATAGGTGAAGTAAAATTATCAAACGAAGCGGGATTTGATGAGAAAAATAGTTATACGTTTACTTTTAAAGATAATGACACTTACTTCCTAGGTCTTAAAAAACGCCGTTTTAAAGATATGAATGTCGCGCGGTATCGCATGATCTTTAGAGGAGAAAAATTTAAATTAAGAGAAAGAAAAATTCATAACATTATGAACTTCCGAGTCGATGGTATCATTAATGAGACACTTTATGTGTTTAAAGAAAATGCGACAGGTGTTGTAGAAATGATAAAGAATAACACGATTATCGGTAGAATTACAGATGACGAAATTGTATTAAATGATAATGCAGAACGTTATGAAATAAGCGTCCTAATCATGATGTACTTTATGTTTAAATTATATAAACGTGAAGATATTCCATTGAAAAAATACCTTTAGAGAATTCAGTGATAATCTTACGAATGTATGAGTGTTGTTTAATTTCTTAATTCAAAGGTTTCGAAGTAGGTAATCAGATTAAAAAGTGCTATATAAGTAGAGGTGACCACTTATACAGCACTTTTCAATAGTCATAGTGAGTAAGATCTAAATCACATTGACCTGTTAAAATGTGATTTACAATATTTTTTGCAATATAAGGTGCGGCAGTCAAGCCACTTGATCCGAGACCATTAATAGCATATGTGTTTTTCATGGGTTTTCCTATAAAGGGAAGAAAATCTCGAGTATAGGGACGAAGGCCAACCTTCATTTCAATATCTTCAAATTCCGTCTCACCAAAATATTTTGGTACTAACCCTTTCAAGTACTGATAATTTTCTTCACTTGGACTTATATCAAAGCTATCGGTGTCTATATGTGTCGTTCCAATGGCAAAATGGTTTAATTCTGTGTTTACTATATAGTGACTACGATGCATAATGACCGGAAGGTGTTGATAATTCGTGTTTAGAGTCTTAAAATGATAGATTTCCGCACGTTGATGTGAAACTATTGGGTCGAATGGTTGCTCAACTCCCCAAGCGCCTGTTGTAAAGATATATGTATCTGAATCATTTCTATCTTCCACATTAAATGAATTATTTTTAATGACACCACCGAGGTTTACGTACGCATCTTTTAAAGCGTTTAATAACGCTTCCCCAGTAATTTGCGCTCCACCTGAAACATATAGACCTCTGAAACCCTCTCTTAATGCAGAATTCTTCTCGATATTAGTATTTAACTCACCAATTTCAGGATACGTCTTTTTTTTATCTTCAATTCTTGTTCTTGCTTTTGAGAATCTTTTTTCATCATCAAATAATATTACAGCACCATTTCTTTTGTATTTTGGTTCTTGGAGTGTATGTTCTTTTAAAAGTTTTATAAACTCTGGATAGTATTTTGCTCCACCTGTCACGAGTTTTAGCCATGGTTTGTTGCGTCTTTGTGAGACCCAAGGAACAATGATTCCTGCTGATGCAGCACTTGCCTGACCAGGATCATTTCTGTCGTAAACGACAGACTCTATATTTTTCTTTTGTAATAAAAAAGCGATGCTCATTCCTTGCAAGCCACCACCAATAATATGAATCATAAAAATCCTCCTGCGTCTTTTATAAAAGTATAAGGTTTTTATCGTAAATATTTCAAGTATCAAACATAGAACACACGTTCTATGTTTGATATAATATAAGTGGTGAAAATTATGGAGAAACGTATCATACATGTAGATATGGATGCATTTTATGCTCAAGTAGAACAAAACGATAATAAGGAATATAGAGGTAAACCAGTAATTGTAGGTGGCCGGTCTTTTAGTCGTGGTGTTGTGTCTACAGCAAGCTATGAGGCACGAAAGTACGGCGTTCATTCAGCTATGGCAATGAAAGTAGCGCATCAAAAATGTCCGGACGGTATTTTTTTACGTGCTAGATTTGATAGATACAAAGAAATCTCTGCTCAGATTAAAGAGATATTTTTATCGTACACAGATATTGTAGAACCACTCAGTTTGGATGAGGCATATCTCGATATCACTCATCTCGTGAATAGAAAAAAATCTGCGCGAATGATTGCTATTGAAATACAGAGCAAAATTTATGAAACAACAGGTCTAACTTCAAGTGCTGGAGTTTCTTACAATAAATATCTAGCAAAGATTGCTTCAGGTATGAATAAACCAAGCGGAACCACTGTGATTGATTACGACAATGTTCAAGAACTGCTATGGAAGTTAGAAATTGGCGAATTTCCAGGAGTAGGGAAAGTGACTGAAGAAATTATGAAGTCTAAAGGTATTTACACAGGAAAAGACCTGTACGGTTGGTCCAAAGATGCGCTCATACTAGAATTCGGTAAACGTGGTGAGAGTCTCTATAACAAAGTACGTGGTATAGGAACAGCAATACTTAAAAAAGATAGAGTACGTCAGAGCATTGGCAAGGAAATCACGTTTAGCTACGACCGAAATGAAGACGAAGAATTACTCAGAGTGTTACTATCTTTATCAGAACAAGTCAGCGTTCGTTTAAAAGAAAGAGATATTGTAGGAAGGGTCATCACAGTGAAATTGAGAAATAATGATTTTACGACGCATACAAAACAAACGATGTTAATGAATCCCGTAAATAATACGGATGAAATCTATGAGTTTGCATCGAAGTTATACATGGATTTGAAAGATCCAATGGCACAAGTACGATTGATTGGGGTTACAGTATCTGGTTTAGAGACACGCGTTTATAGGAATATGACAATCTATGATTTTATCTAATGTACAATGAATGATATACTATTAAAAGAATTTTTTATAAAGAAGGGTTAAAAATTGATCATTAAGACAGACGAAGAGTATCAAGGAATGAAGGAAATCGGTCAAATATGTGGCCGTGTTTTAAAAGAAACAATTCAATTTACTGAAGTAGGTATGACGACGAAAGAGGTCGACGAATTTGCAGGCAAGAAATTAGAAGAATATGGGGCAGTGAGTGCGCCAAGCAATGAATACGACTTTCCTGGATATACGTGTATCAGCATCAATGAGGAAGTTGCACATGGTATTCCTGGATCACGTATCATTGAATCTGGAGATCTTGTAAATATCGATGTTTCTGCAACCAAGAATGGTTTTTACGCAGACACTGGATTATCATTTATTGCTGGTGAATCTACAAACGATAAAAGACAGCGCGTCATCGATGTGTGTGAAATGGCGTTTGAAGAGGCAATGAAGAAAGTAAAACCAGGTGCAAAAGTCTCGCAAATCGGACGTGCAGTGCATAATACAGCACGCAAAAATGGTTTAACTGTAATCAAGAACTTAACAGGTCATGGTGTTGGACGTAGCTTACACGAAGATCCAAAACACGTTCTAAATTATTTTGATCCTGCAGACAAATCTATTCTACGTGAAGGTATGGTACTAGCAGTGGAGCCATTTATTAGTTCTAACGCAACATTTGTTACAGACGGAAAAGACGACTGGGCATTTGAAACTAACGATGGCAGTTTTGTTGCACAAAAAGAGCACACAGTTTTAGTAACTAAAGACGGTCCGGAATTACTAACAGAAGTAGACTAAAAAAGTTCGCACAAAACTTTGTGCGAACTTTTTAATACTCATAGCCATTTACGATTAGATCAACTTTTCCAGTTTCAGGATCCATTACAAGACCATGAATTGGGACACTGTCGTCCATAAGTGGATGGTTTTTAACATTTTTGACACCCGCTTGTACGCTTTCTTGTACGCTTTCAAATCCTTTAAGCCAGTCATATACTTCTATGCCCGAGTGTTTCAAGGTTTTAAAAATTTCATTATTGATACCACGATTTTTCATCTCTTCAATAATTGGCTCTGGTTTTAAAGCACCAAATCCACAATCATGATGTCCCATGATAATAACTTCGTCTACATCTAACTGATAAACTCCAACTAAAATACTACGCATCGTACTTCCGTATGGGTGAGAAATAACTGCTCCTGCGTTTTTAACCTGTTTGATGTCACCATTTTTTAAGCCAAGTGCTTTTAATGATAGTTCCGTTAAACGCGTATCCATACACGAAACAATTAGTAATTTCCTATTAGGCGTTTTGGTAGTCGCATACTCTAGAAATTTTTTCTCTTTCACAAATTGAGTATTATACTCGAGTAATTCATTCAATAAAGTCATACGCTGTATACCTTCTGGTCAGTTTTCTTTGAAACAATTTTTTTGTGTATCAGTGAGTTAATTTGAGCACCTAGAATTAGCACGATCGAGGTTATATATAACCAAAAAATTAAAATAATCACACCTGCAATACTACCGTAAGTTGCAGTATAGTTACTAAAGTTAGAAACATAGAATCCAAAGCCAGCTGAAATTAATAGGAACACAATCGTTGAGAATAGCGTTCCTGGAATCACTGATTTAAGCTTTACTTTGATGCTTGGAGCAAGTGTGTAAACAAGTAAAAAGACAATAAATACAATGATCACAGGTAATACTGTACGGACTAAATTCCAAATCCATTGGAATTCTTCATCGAGTCCAATACTGCCAAACATGAAGTTTCCTATTGAGTCACCTAAAATTGTGAATACGAATGTACCAACTACTGCGAGTGCAAGTAGAATAGTAAATATTACTGATAAAATTCTTGCTACAATTGGATTTCTTGTATCCTCAATATCATAAGCAACGTTGAATGCGTTCATTAATTGATTCATACCATTTGACGCTGACCAAAGCGTTAAAATTAACCCAATAGAGAATAGACCCCCAGATTTTGTATTCATTACTTCATTTATAATACCATCGAGCAAACCCGAAATTTGTTCTGGTGCATATTGGTTGATCATGTTCGTTAAGTTATCTGCATCAACGTTAAACATCGGCACAATGGATAATAAGAATATTAGGGCAGGGAATATCGCAAGTAAGAAATAATATGCGAGCTGCGCTGCCATTCCAGTCGTATTATCTTTACTGAATCTAAATAAAAGTTTCCCAACAAAGCCTGCGTTATCTTTTAAATTAACAGGACGGTTTACTTGAGATAAGTATAGCGTTCCATTCTTCTTATTTGGAATTGACTTGAATTCTACATAATCGACGAATGTATCTTTCTTTTGGAGTTCTTTCTTCTTTTCTTCAGTCTTCTCTTTAATCTTTTTTAAATACTTTTCGTTATCTTCATAGGACATTACTTTCCCTCCTGTAAAAAAGAAAAGGGCGTAATGATACGCCCTTAATTCTAGTTTAAATGTTTTTGATCTCTATATTTCATAAACGTATCTTTTGCATCAATGATTGATTGCTCAAGCTCTGGGTTGTTTCTACGAATCTCTTCTATCGTATCTTTCCAGAAAAGAATCTCTTCTTTAATTTGTTCGAATTTAGATGGTTCATTTGATGCGTTAGAGAATTGGTTCTTTAACTCATCTGGATTCTTAGCGAAAGACACGGCTTTCTTAGAACCAGAAATAACATTCTCTCTTGTCGATTTATCAACTAAGCTAACGAGTCCGCCGACAAATGCACCAAGTAGAACTGCTGGTAATAATTTGTTTTTCATTCTTATCTACTCCTCAAGTATTATTACTAATCTACCTTAGATATATCCATTTTAGCTATTTTTCAAACTAAAACCAATAAAAATTCCTACATTATGGCTAACTTTGTTAAAATGAAACCATATAATCTTGTAGGAGGGGTCTAATGGATATAAGTAAAATGCTAGAGGATATCGAGGAAAACCTTAACGTAGTTAACAAAGGTATTCTTAAGGCAAAAGATTTTAGTGAAGATAATTATGTTAAAATAAAAGAGGTTCATGAGTTTGTTTCTAGCCGTAATAAATTTTCACCACAAGAAACAACAATGATTCTCGACGAACTTAAAAATTTACGAAATTAATCAAGGGGTGTAAGTATGGAATTAAATCAAAAGTTACAAAATTATGCTGAATTATTAGTAGATGTTGGTTTAAACATCAATGAAGGTAAGCGTATGTTTATAAATGCAACAACTGATGCGTTACCGCTTGTTAGAAAAGTAGTAGAAGTTGCTTATGATCGTGGGGCTTCTGAAGTTAAAGTAAATCTTTCTGATGATAAAATTCAACGCATGAACGTTGAAAATCGCAGTGAAGATGAACTTGCTACAGTACACGACTGGATTGTTGAAGAGAGAATGCACTACAGCAATGAGAAAGCTGGTTTCTTAAGCTTAATTTCTAGTTCACCTGAATTATTAAAAGGGATTGACCCAATGAAGTTACGCAAGATGCAAATTGCTAATGGTACAGCATTAAAGGAATTCTCTGCTCGTTCGCAATCAGATTATCATTCATGGTGTGTTGCTGGTTATCCTTCACCTGAGTGGGCGAAACTTGTTTATCCAGACTTAGAAGAAGAAAAAGCCGTTGAGAAATTACTTGATTTAATTCTATACACAGTCCGTGCAGATCAGGATAATCCTGTTGAAGCTTGGTTACAACATGACAAAAATCTACACGAAAAAGTAGATTATTTAAACGGTAAAAAATTCCACGCACTAAGATTCGTTTCTCCTGGAACAGATTTAACAATAGAGTTACCTGAGAAACATCTATGGGCTGGTGCATCTAGTAAAGATAGTGATGGTCGTGACTTCATGGCAAATATGCCTACTGAAGAAGTGTTTACAGCACCTAAGAAAACAGGTGTTAATGGATACGTTTCTAACACTTTACCTTTATCTCATGGTGGTAATATCATAGATGACTTTAAATTAACATTTGAAGACGGAAAAGTCGTTGATTTTGAAGCGGGTGTTGGTTACGAAATCTTAGAAAATATTTTAGAAACAGACGAGGGTGCGCGATTCTTAGGTGAAGTCGCTCTCGTACCGGATGATTCACCAATTTCTAACACGGGCACATTATTCTACAACACACTTTATGATGAGAACGCATCATGCCACATCGCATTAGGCTCGGGATATGCATTCAGTGTTGATGGTGGTAAAGAAATGTCACGTGAAGAATTAGAAAAAGAAGGCATTAATGACTCGATCACACATGTGGATTTCATGATCGGGAGTGCTGACTTAGATATCACTGGGATTGAGAAAGACGGTACTGAAACTGCAATCTTTACTAAAGGTGATTGGGCATTTTAAAAAACTCATGTATATTGTGTCTAAATTATGTTAAAATGAATGTAAGTATATATGAATATAGGGGGCTGCCAAAATGGAAGCATTTGAGTCATTTGGATTTTTCGGATACGCAATGAGCACACTCATTCTAATAGCGTTCATGGTTGCTATCTTAGGCTTTGCAGGGGTATTGTTTTACTTCCTATCAAAAGCATTCCACAGCCAAGATGCAATTACAGTGGATACAAAACAAGAAGCATTAGATAGACCCATTTAACAAGGAGAGGAGACACGTTCTCCTCTTTTTTTCAATTATTTTAAGAATAGGTGGAAATTATGATTAAAAAAATGTCGGAGTCTTACACAGTAAAAAGTGCGATTGTTTTCCCATCAGATACGAACAGCCACCACACCATTTTTGGTGGAAAGCTACTTGCATACATAGATGATGTTGCAGCAATTACTGCAAGACGTCATTGCCGATCAAACGTTGTTACTGCGTCGATTGATTCAATGGATTTCTTAGCGCCAATTGATCTCGGTGAAGTTGTAATGTTAGAAGGAGTGATTACTGGAACTGGACGTTCATCTATGGAAGTCATGGTAAAAGTATCTAAGGAAAGTTTAACTGAAGATTCTAAACCAATCTTAACTGGATTTTGTTTCATTACTTTTGTAGCGTTAGATGACAATGGAAAATCTAAACCAGTGCCTGGAATCGAGTGTGATTCTGAAGCACTCCAATTCTTGATTGATAGCGCAAGTAAACGTGTTGAAAGAAGAAAGGCCCGTTTAGAGCATACTAAAGAATTATCGGAGTACATTGCGAAAGATTTATTTTAGGTGATTGTATGAAAGTGACAAAGCTAGTTGCTTTAAAAAATAACTTCTTTAGAGTCGAGTTTGATAATGGAGAATATCTCAGAGTCCACGAAGAAGGGCTCATCAAACATGTACTATATAATGGAAAAGAATTAACAGATGAAGATTTTGAACAAATAAAATCTACATTAGATTTTGATCGTGCTTATATCAAAGCCATCCATTACATTAGTTTTAAACTTCGTTCAGAGTACGAAATCTATACGTATTTAAGTGAAGATTTTTCTGAAGAAGTTATTTTACGCACGATTGAGAGACTTGTCAATGAAAACTATATCAATGACTCTATTTATGCAGAAGCATTGAAGAATACAATGCTTAATACGACAGATAAAGGCCCGCTACTATTTAAAAGGGAACTTGAAAAGAAACGGGTACCAAAAAGTATCATTGATGATGCAGTTGAAGCATTTAAAGAGAGCATTGAACCAGATCGACTCATCAAGATACGCGATAAAGAATTAAAGAAGTATAAAGGATCAAAAAATTTATTTAAAAAAAAGTTAACTGAACGACTGATGACAAAGGGATATACACTTGATTTTATGAGTATAATACCATCAGATGTTGAGTTTGATGATGTTGAATTTTTTGAGAAAGATTTTGAAAAATATTATAATAGACACGCGAGAAAATATCGTGGTTTTGATTTAAAAAATAGAGTGATTAGAAGTCTTCTAGGGCGAGGATATTCATATTCACAAATAGAAGAAAGAATAGGAAGTATTGAAGATGATTTCATTTGGTCAGATGACGAGAGTTGAAATAGAAAAATACATTGCTGAAACACGTGAAAAAATGCGAAAAGCCGAAATGATGGGGATTGAGAATGAGTACAGAGTACTAGAACGCCAAGCGCTAATTGCGGAGTGTTATCTCGTAGATCTCTCACAAATCGAAAAGGGCAAAATATATAAGGTGATCTCTAACGAAGATTTATTTTTTAAAGTCGATTACTTAAAAGGTGTATTTGCTTGGGGCTTTTTTATTGGTGGAGATCATCACGAAGAAGCAATCCCTGTTTCTATGCTTCAACTTAATAAAAGGAAAAAATAATGCAAGAAATTGTACTGCATAGAGCAACCGATATTGTATATCATAAAGAACCAGACAAACTTAAAGACCGAATTCTCAATACTCCAACCCACATCGTCCTAAAAAATATATCTACAACTTTATATCGAGGAGAAGTACTCGGAATTTTAGGTGATTATGAAACACTTAAGTTTTTGAAGGATATTTTAGTTGGACTAATTCAACCAGATAGTGGACGAATTAGATATAAAGATACATTTTTAAGTCTGGATGTTGAAGACCATATACTGAACGATCATTTAGTTCATATATTCATAACTGAAATACTTGAAGAGTATATGACTGAAACAGAACTCAAAAAGAGTCTGCTCAAGCTAAATCGCCATCCATTAATTAATAACCACTGGGAAAAACCTATTACTAATCTTTCTAGGCAAGATATTGCTGTGATTTTGCTTGAAGTATCCGCAGAGGTCAATGCAGACATTACGGTCTATAACAACTTCTTCAGGTATTTAAATGAAAGTTCTTTCTTAAGATTTAAAGAAGTAGTGAACACACATGAAACAAAAAATCGTGGAGTGTATTTACTAGAGTCTAGCTTTGAGCCGATTGAACTATTAGCGAACCACTTCATTTGGTTATCATATGGTCAGATGAGATTTGAAGGTACAGTAAAAAAAGGATTCGACGTTTATAATCAGTATTTAAAGAAACGTAGTCAGTTAAAAAGTTTAGATGAAGAAGCGCTATTTGACCTTGAGTGGAAAGAACGCATGTATGAGACTGCTCAGTTTAAGCATAATTTTCAACGTCGTCAGAAGAAGTATGAATCCGTAATTGATAAAATCAATATCCAGCGCGTGATTATTTCATTCATACTCGTATTTACTATTATTTTATCTTCTACGTTAATCTTTATGGATATTCAGTTTTCTAAAGAACAAAAGATTTTTACTGAAGAAAAACTTACGGATACTTCTGAAGAAGTGAGCAATAGACTGAGATACGGTTTTATAATAAGTGATGATTTCTCTGTTGATGGGATAGAGATTGCTAAGTATTCATTGATTAGAATTACGAGTGATCAAGGTGACACGATGACTGCTTCAGTCAATGGTAAGGAAGTTAAAGTTACATCTAAAGATGTGCTGTATTTCAATCCGGCATCTATGTATGAATCTGTTCAAGCGGATACAGTAAGACAGTACACAACGGACACGTATCTTTATAACTATATGTTTTATTCACATTATTTAAATAAAGATGTGAGTGTTGCTAAAGATAATATGACACTTACAGATGAGTCCAAATACAGTGTTAAAGTAGATGGAATAGATATCACTTATCTCGTTGATAATGAAACGATCATCGGTTTAGTAACATCTGGTTCAGATCAAAAAGAAATTATTGAAGCATTTGATATACAGGAAGACGAAGGGTTTAAAATATTTAAAAGTGAGAACGGCTTTGTAGTTTATGATAAAGAAGCAAACAACTGGCTTTTCTTAAGTAGATAGGAGCGCATATGAATCAGAAATCTAGATTTTTAATTCGAGAGTCATTTGGCGTATCTGGCAGAAATATAAGGAAGGTACTATTACCGACAGCATTATACACTGCTGTTGGAGTGATACTTTTTATTCTCAGTACATTTTTAGAAGATAATGATATGGTGAGAATCACTTATACAGCAGTTGGTCTTATCACTGTTTGTTGGCTTTATTCTAGTACAATTTTAAATCAGTACGCTTTATTCAAGAAAGATTCAGTAATTAAAGTGAATTACATTCCAATGTATTTTCGCGTATTACCAACAATCTTTTACCAAACGGTGCTATTCATGCTATTTGTAATTCTATATAGTGCACTTGTAAGTTTGAAGACTGGAGAGTTCATGCTCCACACACTGTCTTTATTTTATTATCTTGTGATTGGAATTGTATTAATTATTCCGTTCATAATTTTGTACATTCAAGTGAGTCGTTTTACAAATACTAAAATAGCAAACTTAATTGTACTTGTCGTTTTGTTACTCGTAACACCTGTCTTTTATGTGGGTGATAATTTACCCAATACACTAGAAAATATCCTACTTTTAAATCCATTTTACTATGTGATTGAAAGCATACAGCTGTCGTCAGTTGGTATACCTTGGAGTTTAAATAGGCTGCCACAAGATGTTTTATTCATCTCAGAGATGCTTCTCGTCTACTTATGGATAATGGTTGGCTACAAAAAACTAAAAGTAGATTTTATTTCATAAACAAAGTAGTGCACATCAATGTGCACTACTTTATTTTTTGCTGTAATTTATCTTCAGAAAATACCCAACCAGTAAAGCTGGATATGATCACTTTGTCTTCTTCATTTACTTTTAAAATACATACAAATGGATAGTGGCCATCTTTTAGATATCTGAGATCGATATAACGTACTTCAGTAAGTCCGTCTTCTATCGCCGTTATTTCATATCTATAAATCGAGGAGAAGTAGGTAAATGATCTAAAGTTTTCATCATCTTTAATGATTTCGTATAAATCATCTCTCATAGGTTTCATTTTATCAAATTGGTCGTATAGAACTATTTGTGATTTAAATGCACGCCCAACAAAAAATGAATGTTCAGTTTTTAATGCAACACGCCACTCAAAGAATTTAATAGTCGGCATGATAAATGTACTTAAAATTTCTTCTTTAGGAAATAGATTCCGAACTCTTCGCTTCAATGTTTGTTGATATGCATATCTAGCGATATAATAGATAGCAATGATGCTATATATGATTATGAAAAGTATAATTGGATCTAGTCCTAAAAACCATAGCACGAGGTAACTGCTTAATAGCATGATAATTGGTATGTCAATGGTGTTAATAAACCCTAGTTGAATCCATGTATTCCTAAGGGGCCGTATCATCTGAGTTCCGTACATGTTAAATATATCAACAAATACGTGTAAGAAAACAGCGAGTAAGGACCAAAAATACATATTCACGAATGGTAAACCAAATGCGAAATGGCTAATTGTCGCAAGTAGGACTGGCCAAATAATGAAGGTAAAAGGAATAGAGTGAGTAATACCTCTATGGTTTTTAATATATACCGCATTATTTTTCATCTTTAAGATAGTATCTATATCAGGGATTAAACTTGCCCCTATAACTGTTGCACCAAATCCTAATGTGAGTGGATCAACACTTGGGTCTAATGTAGCAAGTCCGAGGAGCGTTCCTCCCATAAGTGTGTGTGTAGCAGTATCCATATAAAATCCCTTCTTAACTAAATAAAATTTACGGTGTGATTAGGTGTTAAATAAAAATGAATTTGCGTTAAATTTACTCGAATGGTATCACAATAATAAACGTGATTTACCATGGAGACGAACAAACGACCCATATAAAATATGGCTATCAGAAGTTATGTTGCAACAAACTCAAGTGCAAACAGTCATTCCATATTACAATAAATTCACGACTAAATACCCAACTCTAGATGACCTTGCAAATGCAGAGGAGCAAGATATTCTAAAAGATTGGGAAGGACTAGGGTATTATAATCGAATCCGGAATCTTCACCTTGCTGTGAAAGAAGTGCAGTCATCGTATGACTCCATTGTTCCAAATGAACCTGAACCATTTCTAGCGCTTAAAGGTGTTGGACCCTATATTGGTGGTGCAGTACAGTCAATCGCATTCAATCATAGAATCGCAGCTGTGGATGGAAATGTACTTCGCGTCATGGCGCGACTTAATGTAGATGATCGAGATATTAGTAAACAATCGACTGTGAGATCAGTAAAATTATTTGTGGAAACTATCATTCCATTAGAATCAGGTGATTTCAATCAAGCGTTAATGGAACTCGGTGCAACCGTTTGTACACCGCGTATTCCAAAATGTGTCACATGTCCTGTTCAAAGTCATTGTGAATCATTTAAATCTAACTCAGTATTACTTTACCCTAAAAGTACGAAATCTAAAAAGAAAACAGAATTATATTTTAATGTCTTCTTGATTTTAAATAATAAAGACGAAATATATATGTTTAAAAATGATAAAAACCTGTTAAAAGGGATGTATAAGTTCCCAAAATATGACATTGATACAAGCATTGATACGATAGAGGAAGCGTTAAACTTGAAACTTTCACAATTGAAAGAACCAATAGCAGAAGAGAAACATGTATTCACTCACCAAGTGTGGTACATGAATGTTTATCTTCTATATACTAATAGTGAGAGTCAGCATTTTGTGAAGATTAGTGAGGTAAATGAATATCCAATAAGTGTAGCGATGCAAAAAGTCTTTAAGCATCTACATTAATTACTATAATATTCTATGGTATAATATATAAGTAAAAAATAAGGGGTGTGGAAACATGTTTAAAGAGTCCATACCAAAAGAAGGACAGAAAGTTCGTATCCAAAGTTACAAGCATGATGGTAATATCCATAGAGTTTGGAAAGAAACAGTTGTCCTAAAAGCAACTGAAGATATTATCATAGGTGGTAATGATCACACACTTGTCACAGAAAGTGATGGTAGGTGTTGGGTTACTCGTGAACCAGCAATTGTATATTTTCATAAAGAATTATGGTTTAATGTCATCTGCATGTTTAGAGAAGATGGCGTATATTACTATTGCAACCTTTCTTCACCCTATCTATACGATGGAGAGGGTATCAAGTATATTGATTATGATTTAGATATTAAAGTATTCCCAGATGGGAAATATCACTTGCTTGATGAGGATGAATACCTCGTTCACAAGAAACGTATGAAGTATAGTACTGATATCGACGAAGTACTAAAAGTGAATGTAGATATCTTGCAGCAATGGATCGAACAAGAAAAAGGACCTTTTGCGACAGATTTTGTAAAAATTTGGTATCAGAGATTTAAGAAATTTATGAAGTAACGTAAACCAATCGTTTGATTGGTTTAATTTTTTAGGAGGAGAAAAGTTGGTAAGACGTTATTTACAATTCGTTAAACCGTATACGAAACAAGTTATACTAACACTTATTATAGGTATTTTAAAATTTGGTATACCTCTCCTTATTCCATTACTCGTGGCATACACGATTGATGATGTAATCATGGCACAAGATCTCACAAATAGTGAGAAGCTCAATAAGCTCATTAGCGTCATGATCATATTTTTCGTTATATTTGCTATTGTAAGGCCACCAGTGGAATATGCGAGACAATATATCGCACAGTGGACATCAAACAAAATACTATATGATATTAGACAAAGTCTATATTCACACTTACAGAAGTTGAGTGCTAAGTATTATGCAAACAATAAAGTAGGAGAGATTATCTCTCGAGTAATCAATGATGTTGAACAAACTAAAAATTTCATTATTACAGGTCTGATGAACATTTGGTTGGACCTTGCTACAATATTAATTGCATTGACAATAATGTTTACAATGAATATAAAACTCACATTAATTTCAATGATTATATTCCCGTTTTATATTTTTGGAGTATGGTATTTCTTCTCAAGATTGCGTGCACTCACTCGTTCTCGTTCACAAGCAGTCGCAGAATTACAAGGGTTCTTACATGAACGTATTTCAGGTATTAACGTTATTCGCTCATTTGCAGTTGAGAACCATGAACAAGTGAGATTCGACAAAGTTAACGATAACTTCTTAACGAAAGCTACGAACCATGCAAAATGGACCGCGTACAGTTTTATGGTGGTTAACACAATTACGGACATTGGACCACTATTAGTTATTGGATTTGGTGCGTGGCAAGTGGTTTCCGGCGACCTTACAGTTGGTGTTCTTGCAGCATTTATTGCATATTTAGATCGATTATACGGACCGCTGCGTCGATTGGTTTCATCTTCTACAACACTCACTCAAAGTATTGCGTCAATGGACCGAGTATTCCAACTCGTCGATGTAGAATATGACATTGAAAATAAAAAAGATGCATATGATATTCAAAATGTTACAGGTGAAATTTCGTTTAATAATGTTAGCTTTAAATACAATGAATACGCAGAAGAAGTTTTAAGCGATGTAAACTTAAATATTGAGGACGGTGAAACAGTCGCATTCGTTGGAATGAGTGGCGGTGGAAAATCATCACTCGTATCGCTCATCCCAAGATTTTACGATGTGACTCAAGGAAGTGTTCAAATTGATGGACAAGATATCAGAGACATCACCCTACATTCACTGAGAGATAACATCGGAATGGTAATGCAAGATAATGTATTATTCTCAGATACAATTAAGAATAATATTTTACTGGCAAAACCAGATGCAACGGATGACGAAGTTTACGAAGCGGCAAGAAATGCGAATGCCGAAGAATTCATTTTAGAACTTGAAAACGGGTATGATACAGAAGTAGGGGAACGCGGGGTTAAACTGTCAGGTGGACAAAAACAACGTATCGCTATTGCGCGTGTATTTCTGAAAAACCCACCAATTTTAATTCTAGATGAAGCGACGAGTGCTTTGGACTTGGAAAGTGAAGCAATCATACAAGAAACAATTCGAAAAGTATCGAAGGATCGTACGACAATTATTGTTGCGCACAGACTTTCAACAATCACGCATGCAGATAAAATCGTAGTGATTGAACATGGGCAAGTAGTTGAAGTAGGCACACATCAAGAATTACTAGAAAGTGATGGTGCATATTACAGATTATTTAGCATCCAGGATGTGTAATTAAATGGAAAAAAAGCCAATAGATATTAGTTTTCTTGGACGAAGTACTTTAGATGCAGCACAGCAGTTGCTGGGTAAAGAAATTGAAACCGTAATTGATGGAGAAGTTACGAGTGGATTCATAACAGAAGTAGAAGCATATCTTGGGAGTAATGATCGAGCTGCACACACTTTTGATGGTAAGGTTACAAAAAAGAATGCTATGATGTTTGAGCCTTATGGGCATATCTATGTCTATACGATTCATGGACATAATTGTATGAACTTTGTTACAACGACAGAACAAGCAGAAGGTGTTTTAATTCGTGCGGTTGAACCAAGTATCGGTCAAAATATTATGGCCGAACGACGTGGGAGAAGTAAAAACCTATCTGATGGACCAGGCAAGCTTACGGAAGCACTTGGCATTAATCGTAATGACCACAATGGTATGCATATTAATGGAACCATACTAAAAATTTACGGAGGTAAAACGCCTAAGAAAATAGAAGCTACAAAACGTATTGGTATAGATAACAAGGAAGAAGCAGTAGATTATCTGTATCGCTTCATTGTAAAAGGTAATCCACATGTTAGTAGATTTAAGGGTATAAAAGATATAGACAACGGTTGGAAATAGAAAACGCCTAGCTTATAAAAATAAGCTAGGCGTTTTCTGTTATTCATCTAAAGTTTCTTGTTGAATTTCAAGTTCATTATCTTTCGTATGATATTTAAAGTAACTGTTTGCTAATCTATCTGCACGTTCGATTGCTTTTTGATACTCATTCATAGAGGAGATGATTTCTAAAATATTTTCATATTTTAATCGAATATCTGTATTTCTAAGTTTACTGTATTCATCTAAAAAGTTTTCCATAAGCGTGTTCTCGTAATATGCAGTAGATTCTTGATAATAGATAGAAGTTTCTGGTGGAATCTTTCCTGCAATTTTTAAGAATACTTGTTCATGGAACGCCATGAGTTGATCCATCTCAATACGGATCCTGTTCGTGAAGTCGTCGCTTACATACTTATAATCATTTTCTAAACGGTTTAAGTTTGAGAGTACAATATATGCTTTCCTCGTCATCACAATCATTTGTTTGAATAAAATTTTATTTCTTAAATCTGAGTAAGTGGTTTTCCTAAAGTAAGGTCGTTCTTCCCTAAACCAACTGTACATAGTCTCGAGCTTCGTTACACGCTTGTCTAATTCTTTTACGTCCTTACGAATACTCATCGCATCACTTGCACCGTTGATTTCAAGTCTGATCCATTTAAAAATATCGCTTGTAATACTCACTGAGTGGTTATACATCTTATCTTCATACTTTGGAGGAATTACAAATAAGTTAATTATAAGTGCACATAATACCCCAATCATGACGAGTGAGAATCTAATAAATGCTGTATAAATAAAGTCTGATGTCTCCATAACTGTACCGAGTGGCTCATCCATTATAGCGATGACCGTCACTACAGCTAGTGTAGACACACTTTGTAATTTAAAGAAGATAAGGATAGATAAAACAAGGATAATAGTAAGACCGATAACAATTAAGTTACTATCAAACATCAGTACCATCAAAATAGCAGAGATGGCACCGATAATATTTCCTCTAAACTGATTCCAAGTTTGAATGAAACTTTTGTGAACGTTAGGTTGTAATGCGTTGACTGCAGCGATTCCTGCAATAAGACCAGGTGTAATGTCTAGTGCATTAACAACTAAAAATGTAAGAACGACTGCAAGACCTGTCTTCAATATTCGGGCACCGAATTTCATCGCCTCAGCTCCTAAAAGTCATTTTTAAAGACGTCTTCTACAATCTTGAGTGTTGCTTCAATGTCTTCATACGTATGTGCGGTTGTGATAAACCATGCTTCGTATTTCGATGGTGCAATCATCACACCTCGTTTAATGAGACCGTTAAAGAATGTTGCAAAAGCTTCACCATCTGTATTTTCAGCACCAGTGTACTCAGTCACTTCATCTTCACCAAAGAAAATTGAGAATGCACCAATTTTACGGTTGATATTTGCTTTGATTCCATATTTTTCAATCAATGCGTTGAGTCCATCTACGAGCATTTCACCTTTTTTGTCTAGGTCTTCATATACGCCGTCTTGTTCAAGTACTTCAAGACAAGCAATACCAGCTGCCATAGATAGTGGGTTACCTGCCATTGTACCTGCTTGATATGCTGGTCCAAGTGGGGCAACAGATTCCATGATTTCTTTCTTACCACCATAGGCTCCGATAGGAGTACCACCACCGATAATCTTACCAAGAGCAGTGAGGTCAGGTTGTACGTTAAGCAAGTCTTGAGCGCCACCGTACATAAATCTAAAAGCAGTGATGACTTCATCATAAATAACAAGTGCACCATTTGTATGTGCAATTTCATTTACTTTTTCTAAGAAACCGGCATGTGGTTCAACGATACCGAAGTTACCAACGATTGGTTCTACGAGTACTCCAGCGATTTCATCTTTAAAGTGGACAAATGCAGCTTGCAAAGCTTCTAGGTTATTAAAAGGAACAGTGATCACATCATCTGCTACTGCTTGAGGTACACCTGCAGAGTCCGGAGTTCCAAGTTGTGAAGGACCACTTCCAGCAGCAACAAGAACCAAATCAGAGTGACCATGGTAGCATCCTTCAAATTTAATGATTTTATTTCTGCTAGTATAAGCACGAGCAACACGAATTGTTGTCATCACAGCTTCCGTACCAGAGTTTACAAAACGAATACGTTCTAAGTTAGGCATTGCCTTTTGAATTTTTTCAGCAAATTCAATTTCAAGTGGAGACGTTGTACCATACAGAATACCACGTGCACTCTGTTTCACAATTGCTTCATGGATATGTGGATGTGCGTGACCAGTGATGATTGGGCCGTATGCACTCAAGAAATCGATGTATTTATTTCCATCAACATCATAGAAATAAGCACCCTCAGCACGATCCATTACGATTGGCGCTCCACCACCAACTGCTTTGTATGAACGTGATGGTGAATTGACACCTCCAAGTATGATATTTTCACTTCGCTGTCTTAATTTTTCAGAGTTTTCATGTTTAAACATTACTGCCATCCTTTACACATGTTTATTAAGATATTTTACCATAATTCTCCGTCTACTTTAATCAGAACCCCTTTGTGTTTTCAAATCATGAAAATAAGGTACACTTATATAGAAGGAATAAAAAGGAGTGTATCTTAATGGAAAAATTTCCAAAGTTTAGATTAGAGAATCAAAACGGAGAAATAGTTACCAATGATGACTTATCTGGTACAACAGTAATTTATTTTTATCCGAAAGATAATACACCAGGATGTACAACACAAGCGTGCGATTTAAGAGACAACATCACTTCATTTAATGACTTAGGTGTAACTGTGTATGGTGTAAGTAAAGATTCTAAAGAATCGCACCAGAAATTTATTGAAAAACAAGACTTAAACTTTGATCTATTAGTAGATGAAAATCATGAACTGGCTAAGGCAGCGAGAGTGATCGGTGAGAAGAATGTCTTTGGTAAGTTAACAGTAGGACTAATCAGAACAACCTTTGTCATAGATAAGGACAGTAATATCTTAAAGCGGTTCGATAAAGTAAGTCCAAAGAAACATGTTGAACAAGTATTGGAATTTTTAAAAGAGGGATAATATGATCGTTTTATCAACGATAAACTTACATGAAAAATATATTGAAGATATTGAAAAAGAAGGACTAACGTATAAATTTGTAAAATCAAGTGAGCTAACTAAAGCGGATTTAAATGAAGCGGAAATCATGATTTCTTATGGTTCAAGTAAAGATTTTAAAAACCCAGAATACCTAACAAAAATTAAATGGCTTCATGTCATGAGTGCAGGAATGGATGAAGTACCAAAAGAAGTATTTGATAAATGTATTGTTACAAATTCTTCAGGTATTCATAAAATCCAAATGGCAGAATATGCTGTTGGGTTAATCTTGCAATTTTATAAGAACCTTAACCAAGCATTTGAGAATCAAAAAGCTCATTTCTGGGATAGTAATCTAAAGAGTGAAGAAATTTCTGGAAAAACTGCGTTTATTTTAGGTACTGGAAACATCGGTACACGACTCGCAAAATTACTTTCCGCATTTGACGTTAAGGTTATTGGTTTCAATACTTTAGGAAGAGAAGTAAACCACTTCGAAAAAACTCTTCCTATTATAGAACTAAAAAATAGACTTGGTGAAGCAGACATCGTAGTTAACATTTTACCGAGTACCAACAAGACTAGAGGCCTTTTAGATATCCAGATGTTCGAACAAATGAAAGACTCAGCATTGTTCTTAAACATTGGCCGTGGAGATGTTATGACTGATGAAACAATGATCGAAGTGTTAAAGAATAGAATTATTCGTCATATGTTACTCGACGTATTCAATGAAGAACCATTAAAAGAAGACTCAGTATTCTATGAATTTGATAATGTGACTATCACACCACATGCAAGCTCAAAAACAAGCGAATATATTCCTAGAGCGTATAAAATCTTTAAAGATAATCTTCTAAGCTTAAAAAATGATCAGTCAATGAACAATGTTGTTACGTTTGAAAAAGGCTATTAATATTGACAAAGATTATTAATTATATGTAAAATTAAGTGTAGTAGAAGATTAGAAAGTAGGTTTACGCCTATGAAAATGATGGATAAAGAACAGACGTTTATCGAATCAATCAATAAGTTAAAATGTACAGGTGTAAGAATTACACCACAAAGAAAAGCAGTTCTCGAATACTTGATCGATACTGAAGAGCATCCAACAGCTGATGATATTTTTAAAGCACTATCACACGAGCACAAGAATATGAGTGTCGCAACTGTATATAATAATTTAAAACTTTTTAAGGACACAGGGTTAATTACTGAACTGTCATATGGAGATTCATCAAGTCGATTCGATTTTAGAACGAACCCACATTATCATATTATATGTACGGAATGCGGAACAATTACAGATTTTGAATACCCAGCACTAGAAGAGGTAGAGCACCTCGCTGGATTATTAACAGGTTATGAAGTTCACGGACATAGACTAGAGTTATATGGACGTTGTCCAAAATGTCAAAATAAAAAAAGTGACGAGTAGTTTTCTACTCGTCACCTTTTTTTATTTAGTAATTCTTCTTTAATCTTTTCGCGTCTGTGTTTTACGTTCATATCATTATCGAACACTTCACCCTCAAGAGCTTTATCTAAAGTCAAAGGCTCTTTACAATGCTGACAGTAATCCACAGTTCCTAGAATCTTAGTATATCCACCACAATTTGGACACTCGACCATAATAGCACGTGCACTGATCATACCGATCCAAAAGTAAACTACAAAACTAAGTAGTATAGGAATGACTCCTAATATTAAGAAGAGTAACATCAGCCATGGTATTTCTCTAAAGAAGATACCAAGATACATGATAATCATACCGGCAAATATCATTGCGAGGGCATAACCTCTAATACGTAAGATCTTGTTCCCAGGTAATCTCATATTTTCACCTCAAGATTATTATATACTTTTATATTAATATAATGTATCATATATGAGTGTTCGACAAAGAATGTTTATGCTTTATAAATTTAATAAAAAATCTTTAAAAAAGGTGTTGACCTTTTTAAACCAACTTGGTATTATTAAATATGTCGTTAAGACGGGCGTACGAATTGCAAATGATTCGTACATAAATACAAACTTTATTAAATAAATATTAAAAAGTTGTTGACACCAAGAAAACGACGTGCTATATTAGAGTAGTGCTTGCGAGTGATGGTTCGAGCAAGCGGCAAACAAGAACATTGAAAACTGAATGACAATATGTCAACGTTAATTCCAAAAATACACTCTACGGAGTGACTGAGAGAACAGTATAAAACACGGATATA
>NZ_CAJEWB010000012.1 GCF_903994035.1 Phocicoccus pinnipedialis | reverse complement strand
ATATTTAAATAGCACTAATAAAGTATTACGTTACCTATCTGACTCATCTTACTCGGTTTACTTGCTACATCAACCTATTATAACGATTGCTGCTTATTACTATATTAAATATGTAAATCATTATAGTTTTACTTCTTATTTAACTTTAGTATTAATAGCAGTATTGATAACTTACTCAATTGATTTTCTAGTTGTTAGAAAAACTACCATTGGTAAATATCTCTATACCGGAGTTAAGACTAAATAATCACAATAATTAAGAGTCTATTCTACATTTATAATAAAAAATCTCGTATCGCCATATGGCGATACGAGATAAACTATGGAGACGGCGGGAGTTGAACCCGCGTCCAAGGATCTTGCCTCGTCTCTTTCTACGTGTGTAGTTCTCGTTTAAAGTTCACATAGACTGTGGTACTGAACAAACCTGAATCTATGCTAGTCTGATTAAATTCTTCACACCCGCTTCAGACGGCAGAGAGTGTGTATATCCTACTAAAGTTGAATCATCTCAGAAGGCCGCAGGAAAGCGTACGAGATGATGTAGCGGCAATTAAGCAGCTACTAAATTATTATTTTTGCCAGTTATTATTAACTGAGTATCGTTGTTGACGAAGCCGAAACCTCCGACACGCTTAAGACGCTCAACCAACCCCTGTCGAATCCAGAACGTCCCCTAATATATAAGACAGTCTCTTGACTGCATTTAATATCATATCATTTTTTGAGAATTCTCTCAATCTATTTACATATTACGTTCTTTTAGCGCACGATCGATATCTCGTTTCATTTGCTTTTGTTTTAAGTCTTCACGCTTGTCATACTTTTTCTTACCTTTTGCTAATCCGATTAATACTTTACACACACCGTTCTTAATATAGAGTCTGAGTGGTATTAATGCATGACCTGGGTTATGAAGATACCCGATCAGCTTATCTATTTCTTTTTTATGAAGCAGTAGTTTACGATGTCTTAATGGGTCATGATTAAATCTATTTCCTTCTTCGTAAGGTGCGACATGCATGTTATATACGTACATCTCACCTTTAAAGTCACGGCAGAATGCATCTTGTAAGTTTGCACTACCGCGACGTATGGATTTTATTTCTGTTCCTTTTAAAACAATTCCTGCTTCAATCGTATCTTCTATAGAATAATCATGACTCGCTTTTCTATTCTGGCTGAGTACTTTACTATGATGTTTTTTCATACGATTCTACTTCCTTTTCTTTTTGCCTTTACCCTTCGCCACTGATTTATAGAAAGGTTTCTTAGATTTAGGTTTCTTACCGCGAGATTCATTTACCTTATCTCTATGTGAACGGCTTCGCGTTTTTGCTTTGATATTCACTGGTTTTCTGTTTCTGGGTTCTTCGCGTTTACTATCCGGCATTCCGACGACCTTAAAGTCTATTAAGCGCTCGTCTAGGTTCACGTCTTTTACTTCTATTTCTACAGTATCTCCAATTCGGAAGACTTTACCTGTGCCTTCTCCAAGCATTGCCATCATACGCTCATTGAAGTTATAAAAATCATCCGTTAAGTTATTTACGTGTACAAGTCCTTCAATTGTGTTCGGTAATTCTACGAACATACCAAAGTTCATGACACCACTGATCACACCTTCAAATTTTTCACCAATGTGTTGTTGCATGTACTCTGCTTTCTTCAAGTCTACTGTATCTCTTTCAGCATCCACTGCTCTACGCTCACGTTCTGAAGTGTGCTTCGCAATTTCAGGTAATTCTTCTTTAAAGTGGTCTACAGTTTCTTTACGCACATTCTTATTGATGAGATATGTTCTAATCAATCTGTGTACCATTAAGTCTGGATAACGTCTGATTGGTGATGTAAAGTGTGTGTAGTACTCAGTTGAAAGTCCAAAGTGTCCGAGGGACTCTTCTGAGTATCGCGCTTGTTGCATCGATCGGAGCATAAGTGTTGAGATTACCATTTCTTCAGGGGTATCTTTCACTTGTTCTAAAATTTCTTGTAATGCATGTGGGTGAATCTGGTTCCCCTTACCTTTTACAAAGATACCGAATCCTGTTAGGAAATCAAAGAACTGACGGAGTTTATCCTCTTTAGGGTCTTCGTGTACACGGTAAATAAATGGTAACTCCATCCAATGTAATGTTTCTGCTACTGTCTCGTTCGCGAGTAACATAAACTCTTCAATCAGTTTTTCACCTGCACCACGTGTTCTAAGTACGATATCTTCTGGTGCACCTTCTTTATCAACTAATACTTTTGCTTCATTGAAGTCAAAGTCAATCGCACCACGGAGATCTCTCTTGTGTCTTAAGATTTTTGCAAGCTCACCTGCATCTTGAATCATTGGTGTGATTTCATGGAACTCATTCTTGGTCATTTCATCATCGTCTTCTAGAATCTTGTTTACTGCAGTGTATGTCATTCTGTAATCAGACTGAATCACACTTTGAAAGATTTCATGATCGACAACTCTACCTTCGCTATCCACTTCCATGCGACAACTCATTGCAAGTCGTTCTACATCTGGATTTAATGAACAAATACCATTTGATAGTTTATGTGGCAACATAGGAATGACTCTATCAACGAGGTAGACAGATGTTCCTCGATCATATGCTTCAATGTCTAGTGGTGATCCTTCGTTAACATAGTGTGATACGTCTGCAATACTTACCGTTAATTCAAAGTTACCATTATCCAACTTTTTAACCGCAACAGCATCATCTAAGTCTTTCGCATCTTCACCATCAATTGTAATTGTTAGTTCGTCACGTAAGTCTACTCTGCCTAACTTCTCATCTTCCTGCACTGTGTCTGGAACAGATTCAACTTCGTGCATAACGTCTGTTGGGAAATCGATATTGATCCCATGTTGAACAACGATTGAAAGAATATCTACACCTGGATCATTTTCATGTCCGAGAATTCTTGTAATATGCCCTTCTGGATTTTCATTGTGTTCAGGGAATTTAGTGATTTCCACTAGAACTTTATGTCCAGATACTGCACCTAAGTTATTGCTTTTCGATACGAATATATCTTTTTTGAATGTTTGTTTGTCTGGTACTACGAAACCGAAGCCTTTACTTCCTTCGTAGCGACCAACGAGTTGTGTGATATTGTGTTCTAGAATCTCAACTACTGTACCTTCAGAGCTTTCTCCTCTAGATCCGTCTTTAAGTTCAACTAGCACTGTATCACCATCAAATGCACCGTTCACATCATTTGGTGGAATAAATACATCATCCATGCCTTCTTCAACCCGTAGGAATCCAAATCCACGCTTGTGCATAGAGAGTGTACCTTTCGCGTACTTCGACTCTGTTTGTTTAATATAACGGTCTTTCTTTGTTCTTCGAACGACACGTAACTCTTCTAGAGAGACTAAAGTTTTTACAAGTGCTTTAAAATCATCTGAGTCATGAGCGTCGAGTACGTTCGTTAATTCTTCTATTGTTAAGGGTGTATAATCATCACGATCGATGATCTCTAACACTTCACTTTTAAAATCTCTCATGAAAAATCCTCCTATATGTGTTCCTTAAGAAATTGATACTGATCTTCAAAAAAGGTTTCTTTATCTGTATCCATTGTTAATACGTGACCAGAATCTTTATAGTAGATTAGATCTTTCTCATCACTATCCACAGTATCATAAATAATTGCCGCACTTTCTTTGTCAATCACTACATCTTGCTCACCTTGAGCAATAAGCATCGGTATATAAACTTCATCTAAATCATCTCTCACACTCATGATAAATGAGCGAATATCTTCAAATACAGATTCGTAAGTTAAAGCAGCAATCTCTTTCTCTATTTCCCCTTCATCCTTCTGTTCAAAACGTGTTTTAAACATTCTAGCATAAGTTTTGAAGTTCTCTATTAAATCATCATTCGTTTTTAGTGACATAGGAGAGCATACAGTCGTTAGCGCTTCGACTTCACGTTCTAATGATAATCTAAGTCCTAATACGCCACCAATCGACAATCCAACAACAAAGATTCTGTCATATTGTTTCTTTAAATGATCGTATGCGTCTACAACCTGTTTATACCAAACATATGGTGAACTTTTTAAAATGTTTTCTGGAGCTTCACCATGACCCTCATAGTTAAATGAGTAGCTCGGTATATCTTGTTTTTCTAGGTATCTCCCAAGCTGTCTGACGTCTGAAGTGTTACCTGTAAACCCATGTAACATCAAGACAACATATGGCTTTGTACCTTCATTAAAATGAAATTGTTCAGGAATTTTTACTTGCATGATTAACACCTCTTATCCACATTGTACGTTAAATCAGAAGGAAACTAAACGTTGCAGAGTTAAAATGATGAATAAAAAAAGCCAAGCAATGTATACATTGCATGGCTTTAAATTCTTAGTTCATGTGTATTAACTAACGTAAGTTAATAAAATCATTATTAAGAAGAATGCGACAGCTAGTATCACTGTAATTCTGTGTAGTACTAGGTCCATCCCACGTGCTTTTTGTTTACCGAATAATTGTTCAGCACCGCCGCTAATCGCGCCAGATAATCCAGCACTTTTACCAGATTGAAGTAACACAACCGCAATTAGAGATATGCATACAATAATCAGCAACACGACTAGAGCTGTATACATTGCGTGTTCCTCCTGAGTATATATAACGTCTTAAATTATATCAGTGTTTTTTAAACTATACAATAGTTTCTACTACTTTTGTAAATTGTAGAACGCATCTAAACCTTTGTAAACTGCAGTTTCGTATAATTCGTCTTCGATGCGTAGTAATTGATTGTATTTCGCAACACGGTCAGTACGTGAAGGTGCACCAGTCTTAATTTGACCAGCATTTACTGCAACAGCAATATCAGCAATTGTAGTATCTTCCGTTTCACCTGAACGATGTGAGATTACTGAAGTGTATCCTGCACGTTTAGCCATTTCGATCGCATTGAACGTTTCAGTTAATGTACCGATTTGGTTCACTTTAATTAGGATTGAGTTACCGACACCTTGTTCAATCCCTTGAGCAAGCTTGTCTGTATTCGTTACGAATAAATCGTCACCAACAAGTTGTACCTTATTGCCAAGTTTTTCAGTCATTCGCTTGTGGCCTTCCCAGTCATTCTCATCTAAGCCGTCTTCGATTGAGATGATTGGATATTTATTGCATAGCTCAACATACCAGTCTACAAGCTCATCAGATGAGTATGATTTACCTTCTCCTGAAAGTTCATATGTTTTCGTTTCAGCATTGTAGAACTCACTTGAAGCAACGTCCATCGCAAGAACAATGTCTTTCTCTGGCTCATAGCCCGCTGCTTTAATTGCAGAAATTAAAGTCTCTAAAGCTTCTTCGTTAGAACCAAGGTTCGGAGCGAATCCACCTTCGTCACCCACTGCTGTCGATAACCCTTTTTCTTTTAATACTTTCGCGAGCGAGTGGAAGATTTCAGTTCCCATACGTAACGCATGTTTAAAGTTTATCGCACCAACTGGCATAATCATAAATTCTTGGATATCTACGTTGTTGTCTGCGTGCTCTCCACCATTGATGATATTCATCATTGGTACTGGGAGTTCAACCGCATTGAATCCACCTAAGTATTTATATAATGGTTGTCCAAGGTAGTCTGCTGCTGCATGAGCTGCTGCCATAGATACCCCAAGGATTGCGTTCGCACCTAAACGTGATTTGTTGTCAGTGCCATCTAAAGCAATCATCATCTTATCCAGTGATACTTGTTCTAAAACTGAGAATTCGCCTTCTACAATTTCTGGCGCAATGAGATCATTGACGTTCTCTACTGCCTGAAGCACACCTTTACCAATGTAACGATCTGCGTCACCATCTCTGAGTTCCACTGCTTCGTATTCACCTGTCGAAGCTCCAGAAGGTACGATTGCGCGACCAAACGCGCCAGATTCTGTTAAAACCTCTACTTCAATCGTTGGGTTACCTCTTGAGTCGAGCACCTCACGTGCGTATACATCAGTAATAATTGACATTTAAATATCTCCTTAGTAAATAAATTATTTGATTAATGAATGTCCAGTCATTTCTTCTGGTTGCTTAATTCCAAGTAAATCAAGTACTGTTGGTGCGATGTCCGCTAAAACTCCACTACCGACATCAATGCCTTTCTTCGTGACGATGATTGGAACAGGGTTGGTTGTATGTGCAGTCATTGGTGAACCGTCGAGTTGTAAAACCTCATCAGAATTCCCATGATCCGCTGTGATGATTGCGACACCATCTTGTGAGAGTATTTCTTGTACAATTGGTCCTAAACACTCATCTACCGCTTCAATCGCTTTAATTGTAGGCTCTAATTTACCACTATGTCCAACCATATCTGGGTTCGCAAAATTTAGAATCATTAAATCTAATTCTTTTGTTTTTAATGCCTTTACTGCTCTATCTCTCACTTCATATGCACTCATCTCAGGTTGAAGATCATATGTCGCAACTTTGGGTGAGTCTACAAGTATGCGAGACTCGCCGTCAAAAGGTTCATGACGTCCACCTGACATAAAGTATGTGACATGTGGATATTTTTCTGTCTCAGCAATTCTCAGTTGTTTCATTCCATTGTTAGAAACGACTTCTCCAACTGTGTTCTTTAAATCATCTTTATCAAATGCGATATCCGCACCGATTGCATCGGTGTAGTTTGTGAATGTTGTAAACATTAAATTCTCATAATCAATCGAATTAAATGAATCAAACTCAGGATCTTTAAACACGCGTGATAGTTGAGTCGCACGGTCTGGTCTAAAGTTAAAGAATATAATTCCATCTCCGTCAGAAATAAATTCTTTTTCTTCACCAATGACAAATGGTGTCACAAACTCATCTGATACGTCACGCTCATAGCATTCTGTGATTCCAGAACATGCATCTTTAAACGTAGGACCCATGCCCTTCGTAATCGTATCATATGCTTGTTTTGTACGCTCCCATCTTTGGTCACGGTCCATTGCATAATACCTACCAGAAATTGTTTTGATTTCGCCGATACCGATTGTTTGAATCTGTCGTTCTAGCTCTTCTACATATATGAGCGCTGATTTTTTTAGAACATCTCTGCCATCTAAGAATGCATGGATGTATACTTCTTTAATATCATGCGCCTTTGCGAGTTCTAATAGTGCGAATAGGTGTTCATAATGTGAGTGAACACCACCATCACTGAGTAGACCCATGAGATGTAGCGTACGGTCATTTTGTTTCACATGTTGAATTGTTTTTAATAATGCTTCATTTTGAAAAAAGGACTTATCTTCTATAGATTTATTTATACGCGTTAAACTCTGATAAACGATGCGCCCTGCACCAATATTTAAATGACCCACTTCAGAGTTACCCATCTGCCCTTTTGGAAGACCGACCGCTTCTCCTGAAGCAACAAGCATATTGTGTGGATATTCATTATAGAAATAATCAAAATTGGGTTTGTTCGCTTGACGAACGGCATTACCTTTCACTTCGTCCCGACATGCGAAACCATCTAAAATAATTAAACCGACAGGCTTAGTCATTTTTGGCACCTTCTAGTAGTGCAACAAAGTGATCCACTTCGAGTGACGCACCACCTACTAAAGCACCATCGATATCCTTTTCAGCCATGTACTCCTTAATATTTTCTGGTTTAACAGATCCACCATATTGAATACGTACCGCTTCTGCTACAGACTCATTGTATAACGAATGAAGTGTTTCACGAATGAATTTGCACATGTCATTCGCGTCTTTACTTGTCGCTGATCTTCCCGTACCTATCGCCCAAATCGGTTCATACGCCACAACAACCCTTGATGCTTCCTCTTCAGTTACATTCGCAAACGCTTTTTCAATTTGCGATTTAATCAGTGATTCGTAAGAGCCATCTTCACGCTCTTCTAATGATTCACCCACACACACTACAGGTACGACATCTTTTTCTAACGCTTTAAGAATCTTTTTATTGACCGCTTCATCCGTTTCAGCAAAATACTGCCTTCTTTCACTATGTCCAATAATAACGTAGTTTACGCCAAGATCCGCAAGGCTAGCAATTGAAACTTCACCAGTAAACGCACCACTATCTTCGTAGTGTCCGTTCTCTGCTCCAATGCCAAAACTTGTCTCTTTAGAGCCTGAAACAAGATCGCTTAAGTGAATGAACGGCGCACAGATGCCCGCTTCAACACTTTCTGGTAGTTCTCTTGTCTTTAACTCATCAATAAATTCAACCGCTTCACCCAGCGTCTTATGCATCTTCCAGTTACCAAGAATAATTGGTGTACGCATTATAAATCTCTCCTATTTATCATTAATTGCATTTAGCCCAGGTAATACTTTACCTTCTAAGTATTCCAGTGATGCGCCACCACCCGTAGATACGTGTGAAAACTTGTCTGCGAACCCAAGTGCCTCTGCAGCTGTCGCAGAATCTCCACCACCGATAATCGTGATCGCATCCTCTAATTTAGCAAGTGACTCACATACTTTTACAGTACCTTCTGCGAAATTTTCCATTTCGAATACACCCATCGGTCCATTCCACACGACTGTTTTTGCATCTTTAAGTATGTCGTTAAACAGTGCTACGGTTTTCTCTCCAATATCTAATGCCATTTCGTCCGCGTTGATACCATCAAGATTTACTGTTCTAAATGCGCTATCATTACTGAATTCTTTCGCTACAACTAGGTCTACAGGTAATACTAACTTGTCCTTACCTTTTTCAATTAGTGATTTAGCTAACTCCAGGTTATCCTCCTCAACTAGAGACTTACCCGTATCATGGCCTAATGCGCGAACGAATGTGTTAGCCATTCCACCACCAATTAAAATCTTGTCTGCTTTTTCAAGTAAACGTTCGATTACCGTAATCTTATCGGATACTTTCGCACCACCTAAAATTGCTACGAATGGACGTTTAGGCTCATCTACTGCATTTCCGATGAATTCAATTTCTTTTTCCATTAAAAAACCAGAAACAGCTTCTACGTTTTCAGAGATACCGACGTTAGACGCATGCGCACGGTGAGCCGTACCAAACGCGTCGTTCACGAATACATCCCCGAGAGAAGCCCAGTATTTACCGAGTTCCGGATCATTTTTACTTTCTTTTTTACCATTTAAATCCTCAAAGCGCGTATTCTCTACAAGAAGCACCTCTCCGACTTGTAAGTCATCTACTGCACTTTCAAGTTCAACACCACGTGTCTCGTTCACAAATAAAACGTCATTATCAATTAATTGACTTAAACGTTCTGCTACTGGGAAAAGCGATAATTGCTCTTTGTCACTTTCTTCCTTCACACGACCGAGGTGTGAGAATAATACGACTTTAGCACCTTGGTCTAAAATATATTGGATCGTTGGGAGAGCTGCTTTGATACGCTTGTCATTCGTGATGACTCCGTTATCCATAGGTACGTTAAAATCTGCACGTACAAGCACTGTTTTCCCTGTCAATTCAACATCTTTAACTGTCTTTTTCATGAATACGCCTCCATTAATAACACTATCCTCATTATACAGATATCGACCACAATTTTAAATTAAAAAAAGACGGTTTACTCACCTAAATGAGTGAAATAACCGTCTATATACTCATGTATTGTGAAAAAATCGATAATCCCTTCTTGAATCACTTTGTCTTGATGCATGATCACAGGAATCCTTAACATATATTTCTCTTGTAACGTATCATCGAAGTCGATGTTGATACTTTCATAACCCACGTCTTCAAAACCATCTAATGCAAGCTTTAGCTGAATCATCGCATCGTCACATAACTTACAGTTGTTTCTCATGAGTAACTTAAGACGCATGCGTGTTGTCCCTCCCACGTTTAGATATATTGCGGAAAATTTCATAAAACATTTCAGTCAAAATGATTCCCATCGCTATAGAGAATGAAATGAGTGCTGCTTGGAACCCTGCATCTAATGCTTTTGAATAATCACTTTCTACGATATTCCTTACCGCTTCATACGCTTTACCACCAGGTACAAGGGGAATAAGTCCACATGTTACAAAGACGATCATTGGCGCATGGAATTTTTTCGTAAAAAATATAGAAAAAGACGTGAGCATAATCGCACCAGCAAAGTTCGCTATTAATGGGTCAATTTCTAATGCATTGAATAATATATAGTACGTAAGCCATGCACATGCACCAGTCACGCCACTTGCGATCAAATGCTTTCTTGGGATGTTAAACAGGATACCAAAACTAAATGAGGCAAAGAAACTAAATATGAATTGTAAAATGATGTTGCTCATATACTTAACCTCCTAGTACGAAGACGATACCGACACCCGCACCAATAGCAACCGCTGTAAGTCCCGCTTCGACCCCTTTCATTGTTCCTGCCAAGAAATGTCCACGAATTATTTCTCTCAAAGCATTCGTAATAGGCACACCAGGTACAAGTGGCATGACTGCCGCTATGATAATGAGATCCACATTGGTACCAAATCCAAGTTTTACATATATCCCTGCAATTAAGGCAATCATAAATGCCGCAAGAACTTCAGTAAAAAACTTAATGGACGTATATCGTTGAATCCACTCTGTGATAAATACACCCATGCTCGCAGCTATGAAAGTGACTGGTAAATCACTGACAGAACCTTTAAACATCATCATAAACATCATGCCAGCAACACCACCAAAAAGGACCATAAGCCAAAATGGAAAAATTTTAGAATCATTTATTTTTTTCAACTCATAAATGGCATCATGAATCGATAATCCAGCAACGATACGCCGTGACATATCGTTTATATTTACTACCTTTTCAAGGTTATTATTTCGAACATCGATTCTGACTTGTTGAGATAGCCCATAGTCATTCATAGAAAG
This sequence comes from Phocicoccus pinnipedialis, assembly GCF_903994035.1. GTDB lineage: Bacteria > Bacillota > Bacilli > Staphylococcales > Salinicoccaceae > Phocicoccus > Phocicoccus pinnipedialis. The sequence continues at coordinate 18,922 of NZ_CAJEWB010000012.1, read as the reverse complement.
AATAATCACCGTTGTGGTTACAAATACTTGAACGTTTGATATACCATAATGCGTTGCAATACGAAACATCGTATCCTCAACACGATAAGTCTCTGCACCATTTTCCATGAGCGTTTTACCAGAGTTTAATGCGACAAAGAACACTTTTCGTACATATTTTAAATCAAGACTGTTATCCGGACGATCGATTTGTTCTAGTTGATCAAGCACCTTTAAACCTCCAACTCATCAATTATCTTTCTATTATACGTGAGAAGCGCTGAATTGATAACGATATTCATAAAATAGTTACATGCTCAGTGTGCAGGAGGAATGATTCATTTCATATTCTGACCTTACAGGTTTAAAAAATGTTTGTACGGGTATAGATTTATAACAATATAATTGGAGGATTTAGACATGAATTTAAAAGATTATGGCAAGGATCCACTTACGATTAACATTGAAGATGCAACACTACAGAATGAAAACTTTAGAACGACATTATGGACAGGTGATTTCTTCCAAGTGACTTTAATGTCAATTCCTGTTGGTGGAGATATTGGTTTAGAAATTCATAAAGACACAGACCAATTTTTACGCTTAGAACAAGGTAAAGGTAAAGTACAAATGGGAGATTCTGAAGACAATCTATCTTATGAAAAAGAAGTTGGTGCAGATGATGTGGTGATTGTACCATCTGGTAAATACCACAACATTACAAATATTGGTGATGAACCAATGAAGGTATATTCTATTTATGCACCACCGCATCATCCAAACGATACTGTACATGAAACACAAGAAGACGCAATTGAAGATGAGGGCCATGAACTTTAAAGGCAGAAAAATCCCTACACGCGATGTGTAGGGATTTTTTAATAATAATCATTTCGTTTGTATTACGATTAAAAAGGGAATAAGACTATTATTAGAACGTCAGGATGGGGATTAGTTATGGGACATATTGAACACTTACAAAATACGAATGACCTTAAGTTAAAAATTGCACATTACACAGAAATAGGCATTCCGGATAGTCATATTACAGTCATTACGAGAGACAGTGTACGAGATTATTTAAAATCACGTCCGGATATCAAAGAAGTAATCGTTCATAATGGTGAAACAATCACAGATTCATTTCAAGATCATGATGATAATCCATTTAAAAGGATGTCCTCCTACAGTATTGATGAATACGAACGTACTTTAGCTGACGGTGGAATGCTTTTATATATTGACGATGCTGAAATCCTAAGACATTCACATGACGTAGATGCAGCCGATGACCACACCTTAGAACTACACAAAGAAGTACTAGAAGTAGATAAAAAAGAAATAAACCGCGGAGAAATTGTCGTTAATAAAGAAACTCATACGGAATTAGAATCGTTTGATGTGCCAATAAAGAAGGATAAAGTAACCGTAGAACGACGCCCAGTAGAAGGCGAGCCGTTATTTGAAACATATAACACTATGGAAGATACGGATGATGGACTAGATGTTATCCGAATACCAATTACGAGAGAACGCATTAAAATTATTAAAGAAAAAATTGTAACGGAAGAAATTGTTATTCGAAAAGAAACGGTCGAAAATGTTGAGCATGTATCCGGTACAGTGCGATATGAGGATGTTACAGTCTCGGAACGTTTGAATAAAGATTATGAAAAATAAAAAGTGCCTCTTAAGTTTAAGAACTTTTCTCTCTAATAATTCATTTTAAAAAACGCTACGCATTTATGCGCAGCGTTTTTTAATGAATAAAGATTAGTCTAAATTTATTAATTATTATTTAGTATGCTGTTTATCTCGCTATACGTTCTCTTAAAAATTATACTTTTATAAGTCTTAACTTATCACTAAGAACATCATATGCTTCAATTGCTCAGCTACTTACTCTCATCATACACATCACTTAATTTTGTGATACCTATTCCCGAATAACCCAGAACGATGGCTATAATAAACCCTGTATAACATAGAACTGCCCACGGAAGATACTGTAAAGTTGGGACACCAAGAGTTTCTGCCATAAATATACCCGAAGTAGACCATGGTACTAAGGGAATTATTACGGTTCCAGAGTCTTCAAGCGTCCTAGATAAATTTTTAGGATGTAAATTATATTTTAAATAGGTGTCCTTATACAATTCACCTGGAATGATTATAGGTAAATATGTATTTGCCGTAACTAAAGCGGTTGTCATTGTTGAAATCACAGTAATCAATATTAAATCCCCAACGCGTCGCACTAGTTTTAAGAATGTGTTCACTATAACTTCCAAACAGTTTGCTGCTGAAATAATACCTGCAAAAGTTAATGCACAAAGTGAAACTAGTACTACGTTAGTCATAGAGTTCATTCCACCACGTTCTAGTAACTTAGAAACGTCTTCTGAAATATTTAAACTATCCTTAAGATTTAGCATGTCTACAGAGAATCCATTTAGAGTGACTGCAAATATATCTTGATAACTTATACCTTGAGTAAAAACTGCGATAAAAGATGCAATGACACATGATAATATAATAACTGGTAATACAGGTTTCTTTCTAATCGATCCATACAGTATTATAATCCCTGGTATTAAAAGCCACCAACTCCAATTATACATATTATTTAAGCTTTCTTTTATATCTTTAGTTGCGTCGAATACAGCAGTTGTTTCTGAAACATCGTATTGTAAACCTGCTATAAAAAATACTACTAATGCAATGACTGAAGCAGGTATAGTTGTATAAAGCATATGTTTAATATGCTCAAAAATATTAACTCCTGTGATTAAAGGAGCTAAGTTAGTCGTATCTGATAATGGGGATAGCTTATCACCAAAATATGCTCCAGAAATTATGGCTCCAGCCGCTATTGGTAATGATATATCAAGAGCTGTTGCCATTCCCATGAATGCTACCCCAATCGTACCAGCAGAACTCCAAGAAGAACCTGTGATGATTGAAACAATCGCTGTAGCTATGAATGCTATAATTAAAAAAAGTTCTGGTTTAATAATATCTAATCCAAAGTAAATAACGGCAGGGATCATGCCAGAAGCAGTCCATGTTCCTATTAGAATTCCTATAGCAATTAGTATAAGTAACGCTGGCATAGCTGCTGAAATCTTTTTTGTAATACCTTCCATAATGTCGTCCCAATCGAGCCCGACTCTTCTAGCTATAAAATAAGAATATATTGAAGCTATAATTAATAATGTATGGATAGGTAACTTTAATATGGCAAAGCCGATAGATGTTAATAGCAAAACAACTACTATTGGAGAGAATGCTTCAAATATAGTTGGGTTTCTTTTCATATTATTCCTCTTTCATCAATTAAATTTCTAATTCAAATTCTATATGTCCGACTTGCTTTCCGCGTGTGTTTAAAATAGGTGGTTCGAAATAATTTTGTAATAACTGATACTCTTCATGTTTAATCAACCCTAGATGATTTAACAAATGAATACCCACTATATCTGCCCCTCTATTTGCACCATCTTCAACTTTAACAGCAATGCCTATACCTTTATTCACAAGTCCAATTCCTTGAACACCTTCTGCCCCCATTTTAGACACTATTTTTCCCTCTAAAACTTTCATAGCATCTGTATCAAATCTATTTTCACCAGCAACAAAATGTGAACTAGAAATCATACTCCTTTGAATTATCTTCATAGCATCACTTATTTCTTTTTCTTTTATTATGTCTGGATTAGCAAGCTTACAAAATCCAAGCGCAAGATGATTTAATGGCATTTTGTATACAGGTAATCCACATCCATCTTCACCCGTTTCTATCTGAGACTCCTTTAGCTGACAAATATCTAAAATTAATTGTTTTATTCTAACTTGAAGAGGATGATTAGGTTTATAGTATGAATCTATATCTTGATCTGTATGTTTGCAAGTCGCAATCATAGATGCATGTTTTCCTGAGCAGTTGTTAAAAATCTTAGTTATATCATTACCACTTCGAACCCATTTTTCAAAACCTTCTGTATCTCTGGGTATATGGGCGCCACATATTAATTTATTTTCATCTTCATTAATTTTATTTAATATATTTTGAACAGTTTGTCTATGTATGAGTTCACCACTATGAGAAGCGCAACTCACAGCAATTTCTTCTTCTGTATAACCATATTTGTCAGCTGCTCCACTTATAATCAAGGGCAATGCTTGAAAAGGTTTCAACGATGATCTCGCATATGTCGAAAAACTCGGATCACCAATATCTAAGAGAACTTCACCCTTGCTATCTACTACAGCCGCGTGAATATGATGTACACTTTCTAAATTTCCATTCCTGAATATTTTCACTTTGTTTTTCGTATTCATTTATATCCTCCTATTAGTACCATTATTATATGTTGCTGTATAGCATCATAAATAGCAAGAATTTTCTGTGCTCATTTAATTAGAAAATCGATAGAATAATATATTCTATCGATAAATATTTACTTATTTTCTTTTTCTTCTCTTTTTTTAGTTACATAGCTCAGTAAATCTAACATCACACGCGCTGCTGTTTGTCCTGTCATTTGAGTGGGATCATATTGAGGCGCAACTTCCACACAATCGAATCCAATCACTTCACCATGGTTTGCGATTCCTTTTAGCAACGCGTTCACCTCGTCATATAATAAGCCACCAGGTGATGGCGTGCCCGTTCCTGGTGTAATGGAAGGATCCAGACCGTCAATATCAATCGTTATATAGTACTTCTCACCTTTAGGTATTAGGTCTAAGATACCCTCAACCCCCTTCTCTCTCATCTGTTTAGGAGAAAGGATAGTCGCACCATAATCACGCGCAGCATCCACATCTTCTTTGATACTACTGCTGATTCCACGAATACCGAATTGGAAGATTTCTTGTACATGCTCGAGTTCAGAAAGACGTCTAATACAGTTCCCATGCCCATATCTCATACCAGAACGATGGTCCGCCCAGTCTAAATGCGCATCAATTTGAATAACGTGGAATGGACCCAGTTTTTCTAACCCCTTACCTACAGGCGCTGTGATCGAATGATCTCCACCGATGATGACAGGCATTGCACCCTTATCCACAATTTTTCGAATCGCCGCTTCAGTATTATCATGAGATTGCATTAAGTCACCGTGGACAATATCTACATCACCACAGTCGACCACTTTCCACTTCGGACCGAGATACATGATATCATTTTCTATATCATATGCACCATTTAACCCAAAACTATATAACGTAGACCCCTCACGTACCGCACGCGGCCCCATGCGCGCACCCGATCTCCATTGTGTCCCCATATCATTTGGTACACCAATTACCGCTACATCCGCATCTAGCTTATCCAAATCATCACATACTGGGTACTTACCAAAAGTACAGATCCCAGTGAAAGGTAAGTTTAAAAATTGTTTTTCTTCAGGTTTAACCATAATAAATTCCTCCTATAATTTCGACTCAATTAATTTCATTTCTGGTTCAATAGTTTTATTTACTATCCATAAAGCAACTCCACCAAATATTAGTACTGTTAAGATTCCATAAGTTGCCGCCATATTTTGGCTTCCTGTAATATTTAATATTGTGCTGTAACATGCCGTAGATATCGCAAGTCCGAATGAATATCCAAGAGAACTTGTCATCTTATATACACCAGATGCGATCCCTGCTTTGTCATCATCAATATGAGCCAGTGCTGTATCAATAGACGGTGTTGCATACATACCAATGCCAACTCCAGCAACTAAGAATCCAACGAATGCAACAATAACGTATAACATATCCGGTAAAAATGTCAGCGCTGCAAGACTCATCCCAATTGCAGAAACAAATATTGAAATGATCATTGGACGTCTTGCGCCTTGTTTTTGTAACATGCGTTCTCCCACTCTAATCATAATGAGTAACGCTACAATATTCCCAATCGTAAGAAGTCCAGTTTCAAAAGATGAGAATCCGCGTTCGACTTGTACGTATATATTTACAACGACGATATTTGCTGCGATTGCATTCGTAAAGAAGTTTGAAGTCACTGCACCCGTGTATGCTCTGCTTTTAAATAAATCAAAGTCAATAAATTGCACTTTTCGATTTTTCTCGTACATATAATAAAGTGTAAACATCACAACCGTCGCAATACCAATAACTATAGTAATTGGGTTGAGCCAGCCCAAGCTATCTCCTTGTGTAATTAACAAGTTCGCACCAATTAATGCAATAACAAAAATTCCAAAACCACCATAGTCAAATTTTTCTTTGTTTTCATTGATTGCTTTGCTTTCTGTGATATCTCTTAATATCCACATAGAGATTAATGCAACTGCGATTGAGAAAACAAAAATCCACTTCCAGCCAAGGTATGTCGCTATCAGTCCACCAGCTAGAGTCGCTACGCCACCGCCACCCCATGATCCAAATGACCAATAACTCAGTGCACGTTGCCTTTCTGATTCGTTAAATGCTGTTTTAATTAAACTGAGTGTTGCTGGCATAATAAGTGCCGCAGAAATTCCTTGAATTGCGCGTCCAATAATCAAAGTGATACTTGTAAAAGAAAGAATGACTAATATGCTCCCAATAATGCTTAAAATAAGCCCTAAGAACGTCATCTTTTTTCTACCACTTCTATCTGCGAGCCCACCGCCCACTACGATAAATAACCCTGAGAATAATGCTGTAACACTCGTAGCGATATTTAAAGTTGAGAGATTCACATCCATATCTTTTTGCATTGCAGGTATGATATTAATCATAGATTGAGCAAAAAGCCAAAATGTTAACACTGCAAGAACGATGCCGAAAATATACATATTGTTCTTTCGCTGATTCGTTGCCATCTAACTTCCCCCTTTGATGTAAAGCGCTTTCTAATTAATATGTTAATTGAGTGAAAAGCTTTTGTGAAATATATATAATATATATAAATATAAATAAAATTTATAAAGGTGATTGAGTGGATATTAAACAATTAAGATATTTGAATCAGATCATTGAACACAAAACGATGTCACGTGCAGCCAATGCGCTATACATATCACAGCCTGCATTAACCATTTCAATTAATAATCTAGAGGCAGAACTTGGATTTAAAGTGATTCAAAGAAGCGAACATGGATATGTACTCACTGAATCCGGAAAGCAATTTTACAAACACGTTCAAATGATATTATCGCTATATGAGAATATGGAAGAAGATGTGGAATATATTAAAAACCATGGATCTGGTAAGTTAAAAATTGGTATCACTGAAGAATTTAGAGCGGTCATGCCTGAATTATTTGAAATATTTTTGGAAAAAAATCCAAAATACGATATTAAGCTAGTAGAAGGAAATACTGGAAATGTTATAAATAAATTAAGATCACATGAAATACATTTTTGTTTGTCACCCTTAAGATACTTAGACGAAGATATGCAGTCTGTATTTCTCTCACATAACAGATATGCTTTACTCGTTAGACGTGAAGAAGTAGAAAAATATAAAAAGAATCAAAGCCTTACTGTATTTAATGATTTTAATTTTATTTCAGTTGAGAATACATATGACTTTAAAGCGTTCATTAAGAGTAATCATATTTCTTATCAAAACTTACTTCAGGTTAATACAATAGGCGCTGCAGTACGTTTAGTAAAAAAGGGATTAGGTATATCTGTTATACCAGAACTCTATGCGAGAAACTATACAGACCCTGAAGTAAAAAGCGTGCAACTGAAATACGAATTACATGGACCAGACTTATATTTGAGCTATATGAAGCGTCAGAATTTACCACCTGCAATAGAAGATTTTATTTCAGAGATTCAAGAATATATCGAATCTATTCGTATATAAAAAAACATGAGCAAGTCGCTCATGTTTTTAATCTATCTCTAAATTTTTTCTATATGTTGATGAAGCTTCTTCGATACTTTCATCATAAGGTAAGAAATACCATAGTCCATCCTCTAAAGTAGCACCTTCACCTTCGAGTTGCAGTCGCTCTACATTTTTACGAGCACCACCATACTTAGTACCGATATCTTGTAAATCAGACATCGTTAAATCTGTTTTCACATTATTTCCAACAGCATCTAAGATAGAGTTCATTCTTCCGATTGAACCAATCGAAATTAACTTTTCGCCTAACGCTTGTACAACGAGTTGTTGTCTTTCTTGACGACCAAAATCTCCACCAGAACCGTCTTCATAACGACTTCTAGTGAATGCTAATGCCTCTTCTCCATACATCTCATAGGATTGCCCTTCGACATATGAGTTGCCTTTAACAGTAAACGTTGCGTTGCTCGTAACATCTACTCCGCCAACAACATCGATCAGCTCTTCTAGACCATCCATATTAATCGTTACATAATGGTCTATTGGAATGTTCATTAAATTCTCTAGAGAATCAATTGCCATACGCGCACCACCGTAGGCGTATGCATGATTAATTTTCTCAATTGTGTTATTACCAACTATTTCTGAACGCGTATCTCTAGGTATACTGATCATTACGGTTTTATTATCATTTGGGTTAATCGAAAGTAAAATGATAGAATCGGAGCGCTCTCCACTTCCAACAGAATCTCTTTCTTCATTGGAATCTACACCAAATAAAGCAATTGATAGAGGCTCTTTTCTGTTTAAATCAACTTCCTTATCACGTAGAGCTGATTTTTCAGCTCTTTCAATCGGCTCATGTATGTCTGAACTAAAATTGTTCAGTTTATAAAACGTATATGCAACTATACCTATAGATATAAGAATGAAGGCAATAAATATAATGAGCAGTACTTTTAACCACTTTGGCTTACGCTTTTTGCGACGTTTTCTAATTTGAATATTTTCTTCCATAATATCTCCTTAATTGAGCGATCCGTTTACCTATGATAACATGCTTAACCTAAAAACTCTTTGATTTTTGTACACACATAGTGTATTTCATCATCGTCTAAATTTGAACTTGATGGTAAACAAATCCCTGTTTCAAACAGCTGTTTTGCGACGTCTTTCTCTAAAGTTATATAATCATATTCTTTAAAAACAGGTTGTAAATGCATTGGTTTCCATACAGGTCTAGATTCAATATTGTTCACATTTAGATAATCTATTAGTTCATTTGGTTTTACTGACAACTTATCAAAATCTACAGTTAATGCTGTTAACCACCTATTCGATTTTGAGTTGCTGATTTCTGGTTGAAAGTGTACTCCTTCTATATCAGAAAGTGCTTTAAAATAAATTTCATAGATTTCTCTTCTTCTATTTACTCTTTCATCTAAAACTTCCATTTGTCCAATACCAATACCCGCAGAAATATTACTCAGTCTGTAGTTGTAACCAATTTCCTCATGTTGATAGTGGACTGCTTTTTCTCTAGCCTGAGTTGCTAAGAATAATGCATGATTTATTTTTTCGTATTTGTTAGAAATCAACATACCACCACCACTTGTTGTGATGATTTTATTTCCGTTAAATGAGAACACACCAAAATCTCCAAATGTACCACTCTTTTTCCCATGATACTCGGAGCCAAGTGACTCAGCAGCATCCTCTATTAAAATAGAGCCATATCTTTTACATATTTCTTGTATCTTATCATACTGTGCAGATTGACCATATAAATTTACTGCCACAACCGCTTTAACTTCTTTATTCATCACTTTATACTTTATGAATGCTTTTTCTAATGCATCTGGGCACATGTTCCATGTATCTTTTTCAGAATCAATAAATACAGGGACTGCATTCTGATAAATAATTGGATTAGCAGAAGCACTAAACGTGAGCGTTGAACAAAAAACGATATCGTTATCTTTTACACCCGCTTCAATTAAAGCTAGATGAATTGCAGCGGTTCCACTACTTAGTGCAACAGATGAATGAATTCCCGTATAATCTTTAATCATATGCTCAAATTTATCAACATTTTCTCCCAAAGGAGCAATCCAATTTTTGTCAAAGGCATCATTGATGTAATTTAACTCTTTCCCACTCATATGGGGTGTTGATAATAAAATTCTTTCACTCATATGTTATTCTCCTTTAATTTAAGTGCAGGGCTACCTACTACTATAATATTATCTTCGATATTATTAAGAACAGTACTACCCGCACCAACAATAACGTTTTCACCTATTGTTACATTAGGTATCACGGTTGCTCCTGCTCCAACTTGAGTTCTTTGACCAATAACTACTCCACCAGTGACCACTGAACCGGGAGAAATATGTACATAATCACTTACTTCATTATCATGCTCTACTATAGCGCCTGTGTTAATAATGCAGTGTGTGCCGATTTTAGTGCTTGAATTTATAACAGACTTAGCCATTACTACTGTACCATTATTTATAACTGTATCTTTACTTAAAGTAGCGTCTTTATGTACCAAAACAGGATATTTATATAGTGGTAAATTAATTGAGTCAACGATTTTTTTTCGTATGTTGTTATCACCGATTGCTATAAAAAAATAATTATTACATATGTATTTTTTTATATTTATTAAAGAGTCAAAAAATATACCATTATCTTCATAATAGTGTTCAAACTTATTGTCTAAATAACCAACTAGCTTGTACTCATCAGATTGGTTTACAATGTCACGTATAACTTTTGAGTGTCCACCTACACCGATTAAAATTAATGGTTTCATCGATCAGTATTTCCTTGAAACTTCTCTATTGTGACATGATTCTCTGCACTAATATCTTTTCTTTGTAACACTTTTTTTACAGTTAAATATATAATATACATATCTAATGAAAACGACTGGTTTTCAACATACCACACATCTAGTTTAAACTTATCTTCCCATGAAATCGCATTTCTTCCGTTTACTTGTGCCCAGCCTGTAATTCCTGGCTTAACATTATGTCTTCTTCTTTGTTCATCTGAATATAGTGGTAAATATTCCATAAGTAATGGACGGGGACCTACTATACTTAACTCACCTTTTAAAACATTGAAAAGCTGTGGTAATTCATCTATGCTCGTATTTCTTAAAAAGTCGCCTGTTTTGGTCATTCTTAAATGGTCTGGTAACAACTGGCCATGAGCATCTTTCTCGTTTGACATAGTTCTAAACTTATATATATCAAATGGTTTACCGTTTAATCCAGGGCGTGTTTGCTTAAATATAATCGGGCTTCCCAATTTTTTTACGATGAGAAATGCTCCACCTATTAATAATGGTGATGTTACAATTATTCCTACTGTACTAGCAGTAATATCAAATAATCTTTTTAACAATGCTATCTCACCTTCTTTCTTAATCTTTCAAACACTTCTAATTGTTTTCTAACTACTTCTTCTTCATTATAAAGCATGTGTGCTCTATCAAATGATTCTTGTTTCATTTTATAAAGCGTATTGCGATCGGAAACTAATTCATCTATTCTATCCGCAATTTCTCTACTAGAATTAAGATTAACTAAATATCCGTTTCTTCCATGAATTACTTCTTCCCTACTCCCTCGTATATTCGTTGCAATAATCGCATTCTTCATTGACATAGCTTCAATAATCGAGCGTGGCATTCCTTCTCTATAAGAAGGTAAGCAAAATATATCACTAATATACAAGTACTCTTCAGTATTATTCACTTGCCCAGTAAAGATAATATTAGGGTTAGATTGATATTTCATTATTTCAGAGTAGCTCAGCATATCTCGTTCACTAGATGGCAGGCTTCCCATTATAATCAATTTTACATTTTGTGACTTAATCAGATTGAATGCATCTAATAAGTCAAAAATGCCTTTCTCTTTAACCAATCGGCCTATAAAGGTAATCACAATATCTTCTTTATTTATATTATGTTCCTTTTTTAAGAGTTCCGTAGAGTTTTTATCTACTCGATTATAATTAAATTTATTATCTAAATCTATACCATTGCTAATTAGTAGATAATTATCTTTCTTTAAAAAATTGTGTTCAATTGCTAAGCGATAATCTTCTTCACTTTGGAAAAACATATAGTCAGTGAAGTATCTTCCAATCACTTTTTCTATATTGAAAAATAAAGAATATGTTTTTTTAGACATACCTTCATGAAAATAAAAGCCATGTGCAGTATATATTATATTAGGAACTCCTGCGAGCTTAGCTGCTATCCTTCCAAGTACAGATGCAATAGGTGTGTGAACATGGACAATATCTGGCTGTAACTTTTTAAAAGTTTTATAAAGCTTATAAATGGATTTAAGATTACTTATTGGTGCGATCTCTCTCTTGATATCAACAGCATGAAAATTTAACCCATCTTGAAGTATTTCATTTACATATTCCCCATGAGAACTAATACAATGAACCTGAAACCCTTGATTTTTAGAACTGACATTCAGTTTCTTCAGTAGTTTGACTTGCGTCATATCAATAGCTGATAGTTGTACAACCCTCATCTTATAATCTCCAAAGTTTTTGCTGTGCCTTTAGGTCCTCTTCCTTCACTACGCCTTTAATGTCAAAGATAATACCCTCATCAGTGACAAGATCTAAGTAGATAGATAAGTTTTCTACATAATCATTATGTTTGACTGCTAAAACAAGAGCATCAGTTTTCATAAGTTCAGATTTATCTTTTAAGTCAATATTGTAAAAGTTCTTAGCCTCTTCCTTATTTGCTTCTACATCATTAACATCTACATTGAGTCCAAAATCTTGTAATTCTTGTATTAAATCCACTACTTTTGTATTTCTTAAATCCGGTAAATCTTCTTTAAACGTCAACCCAAGGAAGTTGATAGTCTTATTCTGTATCTCAATACCATTTTTCATAAGTTTCTTTATAATATCTGAAGCAATGATTTTTGGCATATTATCATTAATTCTTCTACCTGAAAGAATTACTTCTGGATGGTATCCAAGTTCTTGAGCTTTGTATGTTAAATAGTATGGATCTACTCCAATACAGTGTCCTCCAACTAAGCCAGGAGTAAAATTTAAAAAGTTCCACTTTGTGCCCGCTGCTTTAAGTACCTCATTAGTATCAATTCCTGCTTTTCCACAAATGATCGCAATTTCATTCATGAGTGCTATATTAACATCGCGTTGTGTATTCTCTATAACTTTAGCAGCCTCTGCTACTTTTATGCTAGACGCTTTATGAACACCGGCTTCTACAACTGTCTCATATACCTGTGCAATAATTTCTTGAGTCTCTGGTGTTTGCCCAGAGACTACCTTTACAATCGATTCAAAAGTATTTACTTTATCACCAGGGTTAATTCTTTCTGGAGAGTATCCTACAAAGAAGTCCACACCAGACTTAAGGCCAGATACTTTTTCTATCACTGGTACACAATCCTCTTCTGTAGCACCCGGGTATACCGTAGATTCAAATACTACAATCGTATTCTTCTGACCTTTTTTAAGAATTTTACCAACTGTTTCACTCGCTTTAAGTAATGGCGTTAAGTCCGGTTGGTTGTTTTCATTTATAGGTGTAGGAACTGCAACTATTAAAAAATCATCATTGGTTAAGTCTTCTAAATTATCAGTAAAAGTAAGATCAGCTTTTTGCAACTCAGAAAACTCTACCTCATTTGTTCGATCATAACCTGATTTTAGTTCTTGAATTCTTTTTTTATTAATATCGAAACCTGTTACAGGTTGTTTTTTTCCAAAAGATACTGCCATAGGTAATCCAACATAACCTAAACCTATAACTCCTATGTTTCTATTCATTTAACTACCTCATTTCCTAAGTTATTAATTGTGAACCGTGTTTTTCCGCCTTTAGTAACATCTATTCTATCCACATAATTAAATTTATATAATGTTGTATGTCCAAATCTGATGTTTAGCTGTTCAACAAGAATTTTTTCTAGCCTTTTTCTATCTACATTTTCTTTGACTACTAAATTTAAAATAACTTCATTAATTTCATTTTGTATAAACTGTGATGCAATCACACTATTACCTGCTGCTTTTATTGCAGTAGAGAGATTAACATTTGTAATAATTCCTCGCTCATTAGACATAAGAAAATCATTGTTACGACCAATAATTCTCTTAATCTTAATATCTTTTTGGCTGTATTTTTCTGGTAATTCTTGGTTCAGTTCAACAGAGTCTCCGATTTCATATCGTAATAGCGGAGTTGTAGTAGTATAAAAGCCAGTCACAACTAATTCATAAATATTCCCTTCAATTTTTCTACACTCAAACACACCGGTTTCAGGATTTATCTCTAACTCACCATTTATATTTTCTGTAATAAATGGCGCTCCTTCAGAAGATGCATATTGATTTCTTACTGGACATTTAAAGGCTTTTTCTATATCATTTTTCATTTCTGGTGTCAGAGCTTCTGCAGTAGGGAATATTGCTATAGGTTTAAACGTAAGTTCAATGTTATTATTATTTATATACTGTGCCCATCGGTGTATAACAGTAGTGTAGCCATCAATGCTTAAAGGCTTAAATTCATTTAACTTTTCTATATAGTATTTAAGGTTATTCCCATCAGCATGATAAGCAGAAAAATACAATTGCTTTAAGAAATAATTGTATCTCCAAAACACATTACTTTTCTGATTCATTGGTACAATAGACCTACCACCTACGCTTGCACGTTTCATGCCTAGTTTTACACCATGTTTTAATTTAAAAAAATCTAAATATGCAATTTTACGTGATATATCATAAGGGTGAGTGTAATATTTCATACTTTTTCCAGTTGATCCACCTGTACCCATTTCTATTAATTCTCTATCTCTTGTAACTATTTCATCAAGATGATTCCTGATTGTTTCTTTATTCATTAATGGTAATTTATTGATATCACTAATTGTAAGTTTTTCATTTATTATGTTTTTCATCCTTGAAAAATATTCACTGTGATTTGTGATGTAGTCATAGAATAGCTTTAGTCTATCTTCTTGGAGTTTAAACGGATCTATATTAGATGTTAGCAACTCCATTTCTTCTTTATAATATTTATTATATCTTTGTCTGATAATTTGTAACCCTTTTATTGATATCATCACATTTTGTAAAAACACGGGCGAGTTATCATATATTTTTTGGATCAATTGCTACACCTCTATTTTATAATAATCAAGATACCAATCTATAAACTTATCCACGCCATCCTGTATTTTCGTTTCTGGCTTAAAATCTATATCTCTGAATAAATCATCCACATTTGCATAGGTTTCTGGTACATCACCTGGCTGTAAGTCCATAAAATTCTTTTTAGCTTTTTTACCTAATTTGTTTTCAATAGCTTCCACGAATTCCATAAGTCTAACTGGACTATTATTACCTATATTATAAATTTTATAAGGAGCATATGAAGAACTAGGATCGGGTTTATCTCCGCGCCAAGATTGATTTGATTGTGCCGGCTTTTCAACTAACCGACTAATTGCTTCAACTATATCGTCTACATAAGTGAAATCACGCATCATATTCCCATGGTTATAAACATCTATTACTTCATCATTAACAATCGCTTTAGTGAATTTAAACAATGCCATATCAGGTCTGCCCCATGGTCCATAAACTGTAAAAAATCTTAGACCCGTTGTTGGTAAATTATATAAATGACTGTATGTATGAGCCATTAATTCATTAGATTTTTTAGTAGCAGCATATAAGCTTAATGGATGATCTACATTATCAGAAGTGGAAAACGGCTTTGATGTATTAGCCCCATATACAGAACTAGAAGACGCGTATATTAAATGTTTAACATTATAATGTCTACAACATTCTAATATGTTCATAAATCCAACTACGTTCGAATCAATATATGCTTTAGGATTTTCTAAGCTATATCTAACACCCGCTTGTGCAGCCAAATTAACTACAAATTGAGGCGCTTCGTCTTCAAATATTTCATGTAAACTTTTAGTATCCTCTAGATTAACTTTATAAAACTTAAAATTATTTTTATCAATAGTTTTTAACCTATCCTCTTTCAACTGGATACTATAGTAGGCATTAATATTATCTATTCCTACTACTTCATGACCTAACATAATCATTTTTCTAGCTAAATGACTTCCAATAAAGCCTGCAACCCCTGTAATTAAGACTTTCATGAAATAACTCCTTTATAATAATTTAGATATGATTCAATAATTTTTTTTAAAGTGTATTGTTCTTGTATGATATTATATGCTTGTTTAGATTTCTTTTCTAATTCAGATGGATTATTATATATATGCTCAAATATGTTTACTACACTATCGACATTGTTATGAATTCTATATCCTGAGTCTCCAATTATTCTCCAGCTTTCACCTGCATTTGTACTAATTACTGGAACCCCAAATGACATCGCTTCACCAATCACATTGGGGAAGCCTTCACTAAGAGAGGTTAAAATAAGGATATCGATATTTTTATATACAATTCCACTATCTTTTACTTCACCCATCCACTCAATTTTTTTCATCGCAATATCTGAAAGTGATTTTATAAAGCTAGTACAGTTCATATTTTTTCCTGCTATAATGAGCTTAACTTCTTTATTTGAACTAAATTTTGTGAAAGCTTTGAATAATAAATCCTGATTTTTAAGCGGGTCTTTTCTGCCTACATATCCTATCGTTAATCTATTTATATTCTTTTTATAATTATACTCATGATGTTGAAATCCATTAGGTATTACAATAGATTTTTTAATGTCTATACCTATTTCTTTAAATTCACTTTTCGAAGATTCTGATACAAATATACAACCATCAATATAATTTAGATAATTATTTTCAAATAACCTAGTAAGAAAATTATACTTTTTATTGACTCCATGCCTGATATTAATGATATACTTCGGTGAAGATTCTATTAAGCGTAATATTGGCGCTAAATAATTAATCTTCAACCATGTTTGTACGATATCTGGTTTTATTTTTTTTATCAAAATAGCTAATTTAAATAGGATGATTACCTTACCTTTAAAAGTATTAGCTTCATTAAGTTGATAGATTTTGACATTTTTATCAATATTATAATGAATTTGCGCTGGAAGAAGAGTAATTATAATATGCTCGTTATCTGGTTCGTTCGAAACAAGATTACTTAACATTCTTTCAGCTCCCCCACTTTGTAGAGTGCTAATAATATGTAATATTCTCATTTATATTCTCCTAATACTCTTTTTAAATATATAATAATAAAAAATATATCCCATTATAGTTAATATGACTTTTATAAGGACTGTCATAAATATATTAATTATAAATAAATTAAACAACACTGCAGTCATTATCGTTGCTAAAACTAAATGAATTAAGATGTTTTTAGGCATAACTCTTATACTATCTATTTTTCTTAACTTTACTATTATTAAATAATTTGAAGTACTAAAAGCAACAACACTACTTACAGCAGCAGCAACAATTCCAACCTTTCCTAATAATGTTACATTTATTATTACTGTCACTATTACTGCAACTAATACCGGGACAATAATTATGCTTGTTTGTTTAAGTAGTTGTACCGCTTGATTATATACAAATGAGTTCACACCCTGTATAAAAGTAGCTATAGTTATCATTACTACTACAAATATTGATAACTCGTAACCATATCTATTTAAAATAGTTACAATTTCAGTGGATATACTAATACTTATCACTAAAAATGGAAATGATATTGCGTAGAAATAGTTAATATATTTTAAAAAATCCGAGTTAAAATTCTCTCTATTACTTTTTAGGATCCTAGGTAAAGATGCCATTGACAATGATCCCATGATCATATAAAGACTATTATGTATAAAATCATAAGCTAGTGAATAATAACCATTATATTCAGTACCTAAAATAATTGTTATGAAGTACTTATCTATGTTTTGTAATATAATACCAAGAGCGAATGAGAGTGAGAGAGGGATACCATAATCTAAAAATGGTTTTAAAAGCTTTCTGTCATATTCGATATATACTATTTCTTTAAAGTTTAAGAAATAATAAATATTACTTATAAGAAGGCTTATAGAATATATGAGTAATGCACTATCTAAAGTTAATTCACTAAAAAAGTTTACAAATAAGAGCAATATAATTACTAATGATAAGTTTTTTAATATGTTAGCTATCAAAACTTTTTTAGGTAATATTATTGTCCTATAATAGTTATTCATTACCTCAAAATATATAATATTTGTAATTAACACAGTTGCAATTATAAATGTAACAAACGAAAATTTAGTATACCATACAAGTAACCCAACTATTATCACATTAATAATAGTAACTATTATTACAAAGTAGAAAATTTTACCCATAAAATTCTCTACTTTGTCGTTATAAAAACGAAGCATACTAGATCTTATCCACTGAGTTGTAAGAACATTAAATAGTCCTAGTGTGATTAGAGACAGGCTATAAACACCGTAAACCTCAGGTGGCATTGACGTTAAGTAGATAAAAAGGATGCCTATCCCTAATGCAGCAGGTATTAACTTAGACAATAAATAAATAAACGCATCTTTAAACATATGACTTATCCTCTTCTTGGTTAAGTATTATTAGAGACATTATTAGTAACCCAAATGTATGATAATATGATATGAAAAATTGTCCAAACATTGCTGAAATTAGTAGAGACAATAGTGGTATTAGTACAATCGTCTTATGATAAAAGTCATGATTCATAAAAACTCTAGATTCAGTAATGAGTTTAACTAAAAATAACGACACGATTAGTAAACCTATACCTCCCCATATTGTAATAACCTCAATTATTATATTATGTGAAGCTAAAAATATATTCGAATTATAATTTTGCAACTTTAAGATATAATCCTGCATACCAAGTCCAAATATAAATATATCTACATTCGACATGATTATATCTAAATACAACTCATATATAGTAAATCTAGTTCCACTAATATCTTCTGTTTCAAATATCCTTTTATTAATATTAATAATTATATACCTTTTTTTTATGAAATGCGTTATTTTTTTTAAAGAATAAAGAAAGGAATACATTTTTAATTTAATGAAG
>NZ_CAJEWB010000011.1 GCF_903994035.1 Phocicoccus pinnipedialis | reverse complement strand
TATTAATTGAATTTAATTTTTAGAAAATTTAGTTTATAAGCTTGACGATATAGGTATATATACTATAAAATCAAACATATTAGATAGGAGGACGTCCACATGGAGAAAAGAACAATTAATATATTGAGCCAGAAGCGCGCATTCCTCGATGCCATTAACGATCTATCATCAGATATGGTGCTGCAAGATTCTATTAAAGCGTACTACAGGGAACTATATAATGAAAAAATCGAAACTGCTTTAATAGTTAAAGATAAAGAAACTTTTATTAAATATACTGACCTTTTAAATGAGCTTTAAAACACAAGAACATTATGTATCTTGTGTTTTTTATTTTTAAATGTCCTTGTTTGAACTTTAAGTTCCCATTACTTTTTCATAAGAATACGACTCTCCTGCTGTTATAAAAAAACAAAAAAGGACACACAACTAATGAGTGTCCTTTCTTTCAAGTAATTTTCTATTTTGCTTTTATATTTTCACTCGTTTCATTTAATATCAGGTAGTCTAATTCTTCTTTAGAGAAAGACTTTAATTTTTTAAACTGTAACAGGAAGAACACAAGTCCGATCACTGCCCATACGAGTAAAGCAATATACGAAGGTCCTGATAGTGATGCAGGTGATGTTGGTACAAGTAACAGTAATAAAAAGATGAATGAAATTATCGCTCCAAATACACCGAACACAACATAAAATAGATTTTTGTTTTCTTTTTTGCTAAATAACTTTACAGCCACCATACATGTCGCTAAAAATGCAATAGATACACCTACGCTCGACATGTCTACAATCCAGTTCAGTGCAGTTCTACCCAACCAAGGTCCAGCTAAGCAAATAATCATTACAAATCCAATCGCATAATGTGGTGTGTTTGTTCTCTTGTGTAACTTCGCAAAAATTTCTGGCACAAAGTGCGCACGTCCTAAAGCAAATAATAAACGTGATGAAGATAAAAAGAATCCATTTAACCCAGTAAATACTCCAAATGAGATCGCAAGCGCTAAGAATATGATACCGATTACACCCATAGATGAATTAACGACTGAACCCGTCATCCAAGAAGAACCATCAATCATTCCTTCGTAAGGATAGATCCAAGATGTCACTAAAATCATCGCAACATAGGTAATAATACTTGCTATAATTCCAAATACGATCAGTCTAAATGTATAATTGGCATTAAATTTAAATTCTTCTGCAGCTTGAGGTATGTTATCGAATCCTACAAACATCCATGGTGCAATCGCAACGATTAAAATAATCGATTTCCATATGCCGTTTGATTCATTGAATAGTGGCTTCGCATTTTCAAATGAAAAATCTCCCACAAAGAATGACACTAGGAATAACAGTGTCACTACAATTGCCATGAATAGACAGAAAATAAATTGTAAATTACCAGATAACCCTGATCCCTTTGTACTGATGATTGCGAATACAATTAAAATTATTGTAGAAAGTATCACTTCCATGATGTATACATCCCAGCCAGCGATTGTATATAAGTAACCGATTTCAAGAAAGTCCGGTAAAATAAACTTAAACATTAAGCTGAATGCAGATGCGTTCAATGCAACAACACATAAGTATCCAAACACTAAGAACCATGAAGCTATAAAGCTCACATACTTACCAAATCCGACATAAGTAAATGCAAACTCTCCACCGGACACGGGGAACTTTGCTGTTAATGCTCCGTAACTAACCGCAATTACTAACATCAATAATCCACCAATGAGGATACCTAAAGAAGCACCCAATGTACCTGATGATGATAACCAATCCCCTGGTAAGATAAACGCACCCCATCCAATGGAAGATCCATAGGCAATTGCCCAGACAAATCTCTTCGACATGGTACTATCTAGTTCTTGTCTCTCCTGTGAATTATTCACATAAATTTCCTCCTCAAATTAAAAAAGACAAACCTTTAAAAAGGTTTGTCTTAACTTTACCCTATTTTTTATGAAATTAACGTTAAAAATTCATCTCTTGTAATTTTTCCTAGATAATGACTGATATCTAAATCTCTTAACGCCTCATCCATATGCTCATACGTATGCTCTACACCTATTAACTTTTCTTCAATATCGGATACTTCTCCGATACCGAAGAAGTCACCAAAGATTTTTGCATGTTCAATTTTACCTTTTTTCACTTCCAGTCGAACGTCTAAAAGACCCGCAGCAAATTTATGTGACGCATCGTAATTGTAATGAGGATTCTTACCGAAGTTCCAGTCCCATGTCTGGTACTTTTCTTTAGATAAGGTCATAATCTTATCCCAGTCTTCATCTGTTAGTTTGTATTCTTCAATCTCTGCTTTACTTCCGAAAATCTTTTCTAAAATTTTCTCTTTAAAAACTTCAAGATCTAGTGGCTCGTCAAGGAAGTCACTTACAGTCCCGACTCTTGCACGTACAGATTTAATTCCTTTAGATTCAATCTTTTTCGGGTTTACTTTAAGTGCATTTTGAACTTCATTTAAATCGCTGTTTACCATAACTGTTCCATGTGAGAACATGCGTCCTTTGATTGAAACCATTGCGTTACCAGAGATTTTTTTTCCTTCAACTTCGATGTCGTTACGACCGACAAGTTCAGCTTTTACACCCATGTCATTGAGAACTTCAACGATTGGCTGTGTGAATTTTTTAAAATTATGGAAACTATTTCCATCATCTTCAGTTACGAAGCTAAAGTTCAAGTTGCCAAGATCATGGTAAACTGCTCCACCACCACTTACACGACGCACCACTTTAATTCCTTTTTCACGTGTGTAAGGTTCGTTAATTTCTTCAATGGTATTTTGGTTCTTACCTATGATGATGGAAGGTGCATTGATATAAAATAAAAAATATGAATCATCGGTTGGAATTTCTCTTAATACATACTCTTCCATTGCCAGATTGATCATCGGATCTGTAATGTTATTGTTTGAAATAAACTTCATTATATATTCCTCCATAAAAATATCCTAAGTCTATTATACAAGACTTAGGATGATTTTTAGTACTCATGTACTCTCATAATTTTATCCGCAGTAACTTTTGCTGTTTTCACACAGTCCGGTAGACCTACTGCATAATGTGGTGCGCCAATGATGTGAAGCCCTTTATAGTTTTTATCGATCTCGTCATGAATTGAATCAATGATATCTTTATGACCGACCAAATAGTTCGGCGCCGAATTTGGCATGCGTGTAACAATAGAAAATTCTGGTTCGCCCTCTATATTCATAATTTTATCGAGATCATTACGTGCTCTTCTAATTATTTCGGCATCTGTTCCTTTGTTGATAAGCCTATTCAGCTCTCTATCATTTGGTTTACCAATATATAACCTCAAGAGTGCCTTTCCCTCAGGCGTCGAGTGTGCCCATTTCTTATTTGTCCAAGTACACGCAGTGATCGACGTTCCTGCATTTCGACTAATTACAAATCCAGTTCCATCTAGATTATTTCGTACTTGTGATTGATTAAAGGCCATCACTATATTTGCCACCGTTGTAGATTTCATATGTTTAAAGTATTCCAGTTCCTTAATATCCAGAAAATTTTTATAGGCATGATGCATTGTCGTAACAATTACTTCATCATATAATTCAGTTTTACCATTGACTGTAACACGATATCCGTTTTCTACTGGTTCAATACGCTTAACTGGAGATTCTTTTTCAATGATCGCTCCAGCTGCCTTTGCACTGAATACAAGTCGGTCAATAAATGATTCTAGACCGCCTTTAAATTGAAAGAACATACCTTGTTTGTTATTCAGTTGCTTTTTTGATTCTCCAGTCTTACCAGAAGAAGTTTGATGAAACATGCCCTTAATTAAACTTCTATATTTCTCTTCTTGTGTCTTGAAAAATGGATATGTGGACATCAAGCTCATTTCATCGATGTCCGTTGAATACACACCTGAAAGTAGCGGTTGTATCATATTTTCGGTGATTTCATTGCCGAGACGCTTTCTAAAAAATTGTCCAGCAGATAAATCTCGATTCATCTTAACAGGTGGTCTAACATAGTCTATCAAACCTCTCGCTTTTCCAAGTGGTGACAATAAATCTGTCTTTAAAAATGAGGTTAACGTTGTAGGTACACCTAGCATTGTTCCTTTTGGTACTTTTGTCAGACCTCTTTTTGTATAAATATAAGCCTGTCCAGTTTCATTTCGAACGAGATGTGACTCCATACCAATCTCTTTAGCAAGGTCAGTTAGGGATTGTTTTCTACTAATATAGGATTCTGGACCGAGTTCTATGACATATCCATCTTTTCGGTATGTTTTTATCTTACCACCGATATGATCAGACGCTTCAAACACATCAACGGATGCACCTGCTTTGGATAAGTAATATGCAGCAGAAAGTCCTGTGATACCCGCTCCAACAATAGCGACCTTTTTCATAACTCTCGCCTACCTTACAGTTTTAAAATTTCATTGACCATTGCTTGAATAAATCTATCATCCGTATTTGGCATCGGAGGTCTGTGATACGTTGCACCAACTTTGTCAGTGACAACCTTACATTCATAGTCATTATCATATAGTACTTCTAAATGTTCACACACGAAACCAAGTGGTAGATAAACAAAATGCTTATACTTATATTTGTTATAAAGGTCTTCTGTTAAGTCCTGTACGTCTGGTCCAAGCCATGGGTCAGGCGTGTTTCCTTCAGATTGCCATCCGACATGATAATTCCCTTTGTTTACACGTGCGCGAATTAATTCCATCGTTTCTTTTAATTGATCCGGATATGGATCGTTGTTTTTAGTAATAAGTTTTTCTGGTAAGGAATGCGCAGATACGATAATGGCTGTATCTTTATGCTCTTCTACATCAATTTTGTTCAGTGTATTTTCAACTTGTTCAACCCAATAGTCTATGAAATTCTCATCACGATAAAAGTCAATAACTGACTTAACTGTTATTCCATACTTATCAGCTTCTTCTTTCGCACGATCATTGTATGTCTGTACAGAAAAAGCTGAGTAATGTGGCGTAAGAACAATCGTATCGATATTTTTGATGCCTGCTTCGTGAATATCTGCAACTGCATCTTCAATAAATGGGTGAATATGCTTTAACCCGATAAATAACTCGTACTCATCATCCGATTGCTCATTTAATTTATTTAAAAGTGCACGTGCTTGACGCTCAGTAGTATCTGCTAATGGTGAGATTCCACCAATTGCCTCATAGCGTTCTTTTAAATCTTGCAACGCCTCGTCAGAAGGTTGTCTCCCGTGTCTGATATGTGTGTAATACGGTAAAATATCAGACTCTTTGTATGGTGTGCCATATGCCATAACAAGTAATGCTTTTTTAGCCATAATTAAAACTGTCCTTTCGAGTATGAATGTACATATTCAGTTAATCTTTTGAGCGTTTCAGGCTTGACATCTGGGAATACACCATGCCCTAAGTTAAAGATGTGTCCTTTGCTTTGTCCTTGATCTAAAATTTCTTTCGCACGTTTTTCGATAACTTCCCAATCTGATAATAAAAGTGCTGGGTCTAGATTACCTTGCAGTGCTTTTGTAATACCTAGATCTCGTGCTTCTTTGATCGATGTTCTCCAGTCTAACCCGATAACATCTGTTCCAAGTGTGTTCCACTCTGGCAACAGATGACTTGCACCAATACCGAATAAAATGACTGGTACACCTAATTTTTTAGTTTCACTAATAATTCTGCGCATAGAATCACCTAGGTAGTACTCATAATCTCTCTTGTCTAAAGCACCTGCCCAAGAATCGAAGATTTGAATCATTTTAGCACCAGACTCTACTTGTGCTTTTAAGTAAACAATGCTCATTTCTGTGAGCTTATCCATTAATGCAAACCATGTTTTTTCATCATTATACATCATTGATTTTGTCTTATGATAATGACGCGTTGGTCCACCTTCAATCATATAGCTTGCTACAGTAAACGGTGCCCCACAGAAACCAATAAGTGGTACGTTTAGTTTTTCTTTGACTAAGATTTCAATTGTTTTATATATATAATCGAGATCTTTATATGGATCGATTTCTTTTAACTGTTCAACGTCACTAAGTGTGCGAATTGGATTTTGGATCACAGGCCCCACACCTGATACAATATCGACATCTACCCCCATTGGAGAGAGCGGTGAAATAATATCTTTATATAAAATAGCCGCATCAACGTTATAGTTTTCAACTGGTGTCGCAGTTAAATAGGCAGTAAGTTCTGGTTGTTTTGTTATCTCTATAAGCGAATATTTTTCTTTTACCTTGTTATATTCAGGTTGAGAACGTCCGACCTGTCTCATGAACCAAACAGGAGTATAATCTGTTTTTTCTCCTCTAGCAGCTCTTAAAATCGTATCATTAAACACAATTGTTGCCTCCAATTTCAAATTATTAATTTTAATTTTATCATAATAATTGGAATGATTTTAACTTGTGAATGAAATGTCATAGTTAGTTCAAAAATTAAAATGTTTGAGAAGGGTCACATTAAGGATATACTAATAACAAATCGTATTACAATATTATAGAGGTGACTAAAATGTATATTCACAGCACAACAGGTACAATCAACTATCTAGATACCATTTTCAAAGAGCACGATAACTTATACTTCCAGGCGAATGGTGAAAATGCAGTCTTATATTACGAAGACTCAAACAACGAATCTATGTTTAAAACGAAGCGATCATATAAAGTGATTAATTCTATGGGTGAACTTAACGACAAGTTACCACTTGCTGTATATCACATTCCAGCATATGGTACAGGGAAAAGCACGATTATCTCTCACCTATCTGACTTTGCTGAAAAATTAAAACAAGCTAGAGGGTTAAATGCATTTAGAATTTCTCAAAATATTGATGGAGAGAACTATCTTGTACTACTTAGCTTTGTAGAACTTAGTGCATATCATGACTTTAAAGACTCCGATACATTTAAAAATTATTTAACTATGGACGTTCTTAAACAATTCCAAAACATTGAAGCGATGTTCCAAGATTACATCTCAACTAAACTATATTTCTCACTACATGAATATCGTGAACAAATGAATGAACTTGAGGATAACTATTAAAACAAGCTCTAAGTGATTTAATCACTTAGAGCTTCTTCTTTTTTGTATACATTTTTAGAAAATACTTTGTTAATCAAGAGTGCCCATATCGGGAATATGATTGCGATATAGAACTCAGCAGGATGTATGCTAATAAAAACAATTATAAAAAATATAGAAATAACTATGATCAACTTTTTAGAATATCTAATGTATGAGTTTCTAATTTTTTCACGACTCACCGGCCAGATTTTCGGCCATAATAGATATGCTTGTGCTGTATATAGTCCTTGTAGTTGAAGAATCATAATGTATAGTACAAATAAAATAAATATAATGCTGATATATAGATTACTCATCCATATAATAAAGATACTACATAATATGAACAGTCGTATCATAATCATAGGTAAGTCAAAGTCTCTTAAAAAACTTCTATGGAAGAGATAATCATACATATGGTCTTGGTCGTAGTGTTTGATGAATTGTTTCTTCATTAAAACATCAAAATACGGACGTCTTTTAAATGTTTTATTTCGTTTAGATACGTTCGCAAACATAGAGATAATCGTATCAAAACGGTTTTGTTCTTGTTTCTCATGATCGATTTGTGCTAACCAATCTATACTAGAACGTGTTTTTTTCTTTAAAATAATGAATGCTACTAGGTATATTAATATACCTAGTATGATTAACATCATATTTTGCATCTGTAAGAACAGAAGTATTGTGTTTATAATCATAAACATATAAACAATGGCGGTCGGACTAATATTAGAATTCACTGCGAGTACTTTTAGTGTGAATACACCGATAACCATCAAGTAAAACGTGAATATAATGATGAGTGAATTCTCTACACTATGGTTGATAATTAATAGTATAAACGCTATTGCACTGACAACGAATGGTACAGGTATTCCGAGTATAAATGAATAAATTTTAGAAGACATAAAATAGTCGTCTAATTCCTTTTCTAATGGTGTTAAAAATATAACATCTGCTTCTTTTAAAAGACTTCTATAAACTGGTATGATAGCAACACTCATCAGGATTGCCGCAACGAGATCCACGTATATATTACCTGCGAGATTTTCTTTAAGGCCTAAAAGTGTGTATAGCAACACCCCTGCCGCAATTGATAAAAAAAGTATAAAGTGGCTATTAAAAATATACTTTGAGTAGTACGCACGTAACTTAATATCGTGGTCCATACGGGTCTTGAAAATGTTACGAAACATGAGAATCGCCACCTGTGAGCTTTAAATATACGCTATCTAATGTCCCATTCTTAAGACCTGTTTGTTCTCTAAGGTCATCGATTGTACCGTCCGCTATTTTTCGGCCATCATGAATGATGATATATCTGTCACAATAACGTTCAGCTGTAGATAAAATATGAGTACTCATAAGAATCGATCGATTATTACTTCTCTCTTCAACCATTAAGTTTATGAGTGACTCAATACCAATCGGGTCCAGGCCCAGGAAAGGTTCGTCAATAATATATAGTTCCGGTTGAACGACGAATGCACAAATCAACATTACTTTTTGCTTCATACCTTTAGAGAAGTGTGTCGGGAATTTATCGAGTTCCTTCTTGAGCCTAAAGAGATCCAGTAGTCCATCTGCACGTTTCATTATCGTTTGTTCATCTATCCCATACGCCATAGCCGTCATATGAATATGCTCTCGGAGTGTTAGCTCTTCATATAGGATCGGTGATTCTGGAATATATGTCATATGAGTGCGTGCTTGGTCTTTAATGTTTGTAATTGATTTACCTAGTACTTCAATGCGTCCAGAATGTGGCTGCAAGAGCCCTAAAATATGCTTAATTGTTGTGCTTTTCCCTGCCCCATTTAATCCGATGAGTCCAACAATTTCGCCTTCTTTAATATTAAAGTCTATATTATGAATCACTGGTGTTTTTGAATATCCACCAGTTACGTCTTTTAATTCGAGTATCATAGCTTCCACATCTTTCAAAATAATCATGTATAATGTATTTTAAATATATCACATCAAACGAAAGAGGTATAACAATGAGTGAAAAATCAATATTTGAAATGATCATCAACAGAGACATTCCGGCAAACATTCTTTACGAGGATGACGATGTTATCGCATTTTTAGACGCATTTCCTGTGGCTAAAGGACACACGCTAGTCGTTCCTAAAGTTAAAGTAGAAAACATTTACGAACTTTCACCAGAATCTGGTGCAAAAGTTATGGAAGCTATATCTAAAGTTGCGCGGGCACTGCGCATAACTTACCAACCAGAAGGTTTAAACGTACTTCAAAATAACGGTGCTTTTGCCTCACAATCAGTATTCCATATCCACTTTCACCTAATACCCCGTTACAAAGACGAGCATGATGGTTTTGGATTTAAATGGGATGAATTACCAGCTTTAACGGATGATGAAAAAGCTAAGGTTGCAGAAGAAATTAAAAGTAATTTTGATGCTTAATTTTCTCACTTTAGGGTAAACATTTAATGAGGATGTGAACACTTATGAAATTTAAGAATATTTTAGTCGGTTTTGTAGTTGGAACAGTGGGTGGTTTAGTACTTGCTTTGTTAAACGCGCCAAAGTCTGGTAAAGACTTACAGTCTTCATTTACAGATGGTTCTAGCACAATTAAATCCGCTTCTAATCAAATCAAAGAAGAAATTGGTAACATTAAAAATTCAGTATTACGTGCAAAACATGAGACTTCTAATATTGGAGAACTTGTAGATGAGGTTAAGACGCTCGTGTCAAACTTCCAACAAGATATTGAACCTAATGTAGATAACCTAAAAACAGGTGTAGATGATATTAATAGTCGGGTTTCTAAAATAGAGAAGAAACTATCAGAATAAGATGAGTGATGTACAATTCTGTGCATCATTTATTTTTTTATGCTATATTAAATTTTGTATTTCAATAATAAGGAGTTTTAGCGAATGAAGAAGTTACTTATGAGCGCATCTTTATCTTCACTACTCGTTTTAGCAGCGTGTGGAACTGATAATTCAGATGACAAGAAAGAATCAAGCAGTGACAAAGAAATAAAGTATGATAATGTACTTGCTGAAAGTAAAGCTGGGGATGTAACAGTAGATGACATACTTAACTCAATTGGTACGACTGAAGTCGCGAACCAAACATTTGAGCTTACTTTAAACAAAGTTTTAGAGGACAAATACAAAGATGAAATTAACGTAGACGAAATTTCTAAACAGGTTGATAAAGAAATCGAAAACTACGGTGGCGAGCAGCAATTTAGTCAAATCTTAGCTCAAACTCAGCCAGGTATGACGATTGAAAAATATAAAGCAAACAAAATTGCAAACGCACTTCACAACAGGTACTTTGCAGAAAAATTTGAGATAACTGATGACGCTGCACTTAAAGATGCTGTAAAAGCACAACATATTTTAGTTAAAGTTGGTGCAGAACAAGGCGGAATGAAAGACGAAGACGCTAAGAAGAAAATTGATGAGGTAATTAAGAAAGCTAAAGACGGAGAAGACTTCGGCGAACTAGCCAAAGAATACTCGGATGATGGTAGTGCAGATCAAGGTGGAGACCTTGGCCTTGTTACTAAAGGACAGATGGTTCCAGAATTTGAAAAAGCTTTATATGAATTAGAACCAGGTGAAATTTCTGACGTTGTTAAGACACAATTTGGTTACCACGTAATCAAACGTCAAGACACTAAAAAAGAAGATCTTTCAGATGAAGAAATTTCAAGCGCAAGACAAACTATGGTTCAACAAAAACTACAAGAGAACCAAAACAAAGTTGTAGAATTCTACAAAGATCTATTAGATGAATATGAAGTAAAATTCACTAACGAAGACATCAAGAAACAAGTTGATCAACTCATCAATCAAGAAGCACCTGAAGAGAAAAAATAATTTAAATAATTAGAGATCACGATTCTTTTATGGAATCGTGATTTTTTTCTGAAAAATTTAAATACATAAAAATCCCCTCAAGTAGGATTTTAATTCCAACTTAAGGGGATCAAATTATTCTTCTTCTCTTCTATAAAACATTCTGCCATCTAGCGGGAAGATTCGTCTTGTAAATTCTCCTGGTTTTATCTGTTCAATGTGTTTATTCATCATCATCATTCTTGCATCTATGTTGTCGATAAAGTTCAACATTTCCGCTTCAGGTAGCATCGGCTCTTTTGGAGAACCATACTCTAATTTACCATGGTGCGCTAAGATTACATGTTTTAGAAGTAAAATTTCTTCTCCCTCTAAATCAAGTTCTCTTGCAATCTCATTGATTTCTTCTGTAGCGATTACGATATGCCCAATCAGGTTACCTTCAACAGTGTATGACGTGTTTAGTGCGCCTGAGAGCTCTTTCACCTTACCGATGTCATGCAGAATTATTCCTGCATATAATAAGTTTCTGTCAAGTGTTGGGTAAATATCACACAATGACTCACCAAGCTTCAGCATCGTGTATACGTGGTACGCGAGTCCTGACACGAAATCATGGTGATTTGTCATTGCTGCTGGAAATGTTGAAAATTCCTTCTTATACTTAGTTAAAAGGCCTCTCGTAATCCTTTGTAAATTTGCATTCGTAATCTTTAATGAGTAATCAAAAATTCTGTCATACAACTCATCTGCATCGATCGGTGCCTCCACCATGAAGTCTTGAATTACAAGTCCATCTTCTTCTGTTGCTGGACGAATTTGTAAAATCTTCATTTGATTATTACCACGATAGTTGATAACCTCTCCCCTAACCTTAACAAGATCAGCGGCTTTTAATGCTTCTATTTCTTCAGGAGTGACTGTCCATAATTTTGAATCAAGTTCACCTGTTTTATCAGACAATATTAATGTCATGTATGGTTTACCTTGTTGTGTTACACCATCTTGTGCTCTCTTTACAAGATAAAATGATTCGACACTATCACCAGGGCCGAGTGATGAAATATTTGTCATCACATTTACCTCCTTATTTTTTCTTTTAAAATAATTGTATCTTGTGACGGTATGCTCTTCTCTAATTTACAAGTAAAGAAGAGTACTTGGTCATCTATGTTTGTTCTGAAATAATTCAGAATCGTTTTAGTACGTACTTCGTCGAAGTGTACAAATGCATCATCTATAATTATCGGTAGTTGATAATAGCTTTTTAAAGCTTTTATCAAGCTGATTCTAAGAGAAATATATAGCAACTCTTTAGTTGATTGAGAAATTTCTGATGGGTCAAAAATCTGACCGTTCGAATGTTTTACTTTGAGGACATTGTTGTCGTACATCACATCGATATAGCGTCCTTTTGTGATATTTTCAAAAATCGAACGGGCTTCTTCAACAACGATTGGTAAACGCTCATCCTTGATGGCTTTGATATGTGCCTCAATTAGATTCTTGATGTACATGAGTGACATGTAATCCATCGCATTGACTTCAATTTGGTTTTTCTCAATTTCAAATTGATGATTTAGATCAGATAGTTGCCCATCTTTTTCAAGATAATTTATCTCTTGGTTTACTTTAGCGAGTTGCGATTGTTCTTCATCAATCTGTTCTTGATAAGAGTTAATTGTTTCACGCATGCGTGTTTCTTCTGCCTTTAAATCTGCGGTTAAGAAATTCGCGAGCATCGTTCTCTTATTCTGATCGTAATGCTCTTCTTCAAGTTTCACGCTAAGCTCTTTAAATCTATTTTCATTATTTTTATATTCATTGTGCATTCTGCCGTAGTAGTAGTACTCGTCTTCATCGCTCGCATTTACAAAATCAAGTAGCTTAATCATTTCTTGCTCAGAAACAAAATTTCTATTCTTGATGACCCCTACTTCATTTTCAAAAAGGTTAATTTGGTCTCTTAAATTCATGTAAGTATCTCGAGTTTTTCTCATTTTATCTAAGAGAAGTTTAGCTTCATAGAAAATCGAGTTAATGTGGAAGTCAATATTTAGGTTCTTGATTTTCTCTTTTGTATCCAAACTAAATTTTTCAAGATCGCTATCTAATTGCGCTACTTTTACCTTGTCTTTATCAATCATACGCCTAAGTTGTTTGATGTCACGAATCGTATAAATGATAGCGTTAATTTGTCCATTCTCGATTTCCTCAGACACTCTTAGCTTCTCTTTGACTCTTGATAAGTCTAAGTTTAGCTGGTCAATTGAACTGTCAGAAATCGCGAGAGTTTCTTCAAGATCCTCGAGCTTAACTGAGTTCGTGATACGTTTAGAAATTAGATTCTTAAGTTCTGTGTTTCTATCTTTTGCATCATAGAAGTCAAAATTAACGTCGTGCGCGCCACTGATTTCGTTAATTTTATCTTTTAATGTATTCACTTCTTCTTCGTAATCCGTTTTCAGTGAATCCGTCTCTTCTCTTTTACCAAGTTTCAGCAATAATAACGA
This sequence comes from Phocicoccus pinnipedialis, assembly GCF_903994035.1. Taxonomy (GTDB): domain Bacteria; phylum Bacillota; class Bacilli; order Staphylococcales; family Salinicoccaceae; genus Phocicoccus; species Phocicoccus pinnipedialis. The sequence continues at coordinate 26,658 of NZ_CAJEWB010000011.1, read as the reverse complement.
TAACAATCCAATGACTAAAAATAATGAACCAAAGGTATACTCGCTTCTTAGGATAAAATACAAGATTCCAACGATGGTTAGAACGGTGCTAATTGAAATAATCAATGTGCTTTGTAGCTTGTTACGCTTATCTCGCTCTTTTTTCTCACGCTCATAATCACGTTCAATGAGCGTATACATACGTTCTTTTTCTTTAAGTTCAAATTCGAGATCCATTATTTCTTTCTTTGCTCTCATCTGTGAATCGGATAACTGCTTATTCTCTAAAGTAGAAATCTCTTCTTCTATCTGCTTCATGTTGGCTTTTAAGTGATCGATCTCTTTAGAGTAAAATTGGTTCTGTAGTTTTGTTTCATCATATTTAGAAAGCAGTGATTGCACGTTTTCTCTCACGATGTTTGAATCATCGACGTCAACATGTTCTTCTTGCCAACCAATATCATTCATAAGGGCATGAATTTGTTCTTCATTCTTGCTTACTTCAACTTGAAGCCTCTCGATTTCCAATCGCTTATGCTTGATATCAGGCTCTTGTTTCAATATATTTTCTAGTGTATTGATGTCCTCATCTTCCGGAAGATCGAGTTGACGCTCTTCACGAATTAACGCTTGAAGTTTTTCCTCACGTAACTCTACATCTTTCTTCCCGTTGATTAAGTGATTTTTCAGTGCTTCATATCGCTCTATCCCCTTTTCAGGGAACTCAATAGGTTCGACATCAAGCTTTGCTTCTAATTCTTTCCATTCTTTAATTTCGCTGTGATAAAGAATGTCTTTCATTTTTTCTTCTAAAGCTTGATTTAATGTGTAGACACCATGTTTTTTAACGTTTATGTTCTCTATTATTTTGTGTTGCTCTGATACAAGTGACTTGTACTCATCCTCATATTCCTTAAACTGTGCAATTTTTTCATTAATTATACGAATCTGTTCAAGCTCTTGATTTAACTCAGGTTTTATACCGTTTTTCTTATAGATACGGTCTAGCTCTTTATTTATTGCATCTAGCATGTCTTCATACTTATTCGAGCCAAGAGCACCTGCACGCAGAAGGTAATCTTGTAAGTCTTTTTCTGTCAAGTTCTTGTTAATATCCTGTAAACCAAGAACATCGAAGCTAAAAATAGAACGGAATGTTGCCTTATCAATATAGTTAAGTTTCTTAGTTAACCATTCGTCACCTCGTGTTGAACCGTCTGGCATGTAAACAACAACATCACCAATCGCACGATTACCTTTAATACGTTCAATTTCAATAGGCGCTGTTTCATCTTCAAATTGAATCTGAATTCTACCACCGTACGCATTTCCAAGTCTCGGTTCTCTTCTCGGCTCACCCTCACTACGTTTAGGGAAGCCGAATAATACTGAGTGAATAAATGACATCATCGTCGATTTACCCGCTTCATTCTCCCCAAAAATCTGAATGAAGTCATGGTCGAGATCAAATTTTTGATCGATTATTTTACCATACCCATAAATATGAATTGAAAGTATTCTCATAATCTTACTACTTCCTCATTAATAGTTTTAGTTTTTCTTCACCAAGTTCAAATAATACTTCACGGTCTATATGTTCGATGTCAGGGAGATATCTGTTCACTTTCGGATCCATATAGAGTGTGTTCAGTGATTCTTTATAAATTGAGTCATTTCTTCCAAATGAAGCTTTAATATCATTAATTAATGCGTTTCTTTCTGCATCTTTATATTCGAGCTTCATTTCATCTATCCAAATGAAGTCGTCGATATCCGCTTCATCTTCTTGAAGCAAATTAATGACTTCGAATAAATCTGTCGAACGGATGTCTTCATCGCCATCGTAGTATGCTATGAGTTGAACAATCTGTCTACCATCTACCCTTAACTTATTCTTGAACTTCGTCACTTCTTGGTAAAGATCCATACGGTCAACACTTGTCACGTCTATTTCATATGTTTCAAATAAAATATCTTGAACAGGGATGAATGTGCTGCTCAGTTTAATGCTGTCACCTTCAACGAGTAAGAATCCTTTTTCTCCTGATTCGTTCACGTGTCTGCCCTGGATATTTCCCGAATAGTTGATTAATGGCATTTCAGTCAAAGTTTGTCTCATGTGAATATGACCAAGTGCCCAGTAGTGATACAATTTAGAGTTTAAATCCTCTAGCGTAAATTCTGTGTATCGACCAATGTCACGGACTGATTTTGAGTAAGTACCGTGAAGCAGTCCAATATGAATACCATCGTTTCTTGTATTTGTTGGGTATTGGTCAAGCTTGCTTTCATATGATTCGTCCTGATAGTAGCTGAATCCATGAATAAACACATTTTCTCCTCTACTCGTCATCGCCTGGTAAGTCTCAACGTTCTCTCCGAATACTTTCACTGTGCTTGGCCAACTTGTTTTTATACCATCGACAACAGGGTCATGATTACCATGAATCATGTATGTGAAAATCCCATGGTTCTCAAGTCTTTCGAACTGTTCTTTTAAGAATATTTCTGATTTTAATGAACGGTTATCTGCGTCAAATACGTCACCAGACAAAATCATAAAATCTATCTTGTGGTCAATTGCATAATCAAACATGCGTTTTGCTGCGACGAATGTACTATTCATCAGTTTATTTACTATGTTTGATGGCATTTTAGAACGAGATTTGAACGGACTATCCAAATGCAAGTCTGCTGCGTGAATAAATTTAACCATATACTCGATCCTTTCTCATGTTACCTTCCTTATAGTATACCAAAAATTAAAAAAAGAGAGGTATGAACCTCTCTTGTTTTTTAGTTATTTAGCTTGTATAGTTCTTCAATCGGTTTCATGATGACACGGTTTAAATCTTGAATAAGTGCACTTAATTTTTGTTCGGCTTCCATTAGTTGTTTGATGTTTTCATCTTCCTCAATAGCTTGTGCTGATTGTTGTGCGCGTTCAACATCGCTGTCTAAGATGTCTTCACCGTTCATTTGCTTTGTTTGAAGTTCCATTTGAATGTTTCTGAACTCATCAAAGAGCTTTTTAGATTCTGCATTTCCATTTACTAATTCATATAATGCTTTTAAATTAGTGAACTCCTCTGATTTTCTTAACGCACTTTCAAGTGCATTTGCTTGGTCGTATACATTAACGCTCATATAATTCTCCTCAATCTATTTTTTGATAATATAAATGTAACATAAATGAAGTGTTTAGTTCAAAAATCCAATTATTAATCCTTGAATTAGTCCGATTAGTCCACCTAAGAAGTATCCTAAAAACATAATCATTTTGAACTCTTTATTCGCTACATCCATAACGAGTGACTCTAACTTGTCTAGCTCAAAACTATCAATCTGATTCTTAATCACTTCCGCAAGCTTGAGCTTTTCAATAATCTTAGGCATATTCATTCCAAAGTATGCTGTAATATTGTGTCTTAGCGTGTGCTTACCTCTTGTTTTAAATGATTTAAACAAGGATGGACTAAAATTAACAATCGGATAATCAAAAAGTTCATCAATATTAATTTTATTCCTAACTTCATCAACAATTGAACTTGTTACACGTGCTCTATCCACATCACTGATATAGCAGTGAATCTTTTTTTCGATGAACTTCTGATACTCTGTCATAATAAATTCTTGTTCTATTTTCTTCATATCACCGTGTGAAAGTAGATTAATGAGTTCATTTTGAATGCGTTCGGTAAGCGAGTCTTTCGAAATTACATACTTAATTGCTTTTTCAAGCTTACCTCGATTTTCAATGAAATCATCTACCATAGTGCGAATGTCTTCGGCACCTTTTTCACTAGATAAATACAATATTAGCCTACTGTTAATTCTTTCATGCAAGTTTGCCACTTCATTATCTAAAGTAAATTTTGCCTCACCTGGAAGAAGTGATTTAATTTCTCTATCCATGAGCTTAAAACTATACTCATTTATTTTGTCGCTAATCTCTATGTTCAGATAGTTCACAATTTTTTCAGATAACCCTGGAGATATTCTTTCCAGAATATAACGGATTGTCGTCTGTTCTGTTTCTAACGTTTCAATTTGTCTGTCTAAAAATAGTTCAATAAATTTCTGTGATTCTGTTGAGTTTAATTTTTCAACAAAAACTTCCGGAGTCAGTAAATGTTCTGTTACGATAGCACCGAGTTTTGTAGATGCCTCATCACGTCTCATAGGAATTACACCTGGAGTAAATGGTAATTTTTTACCAAATAAATACTTTGCCTCGTAAGGCCTAAATAACATCTTTATTGCAATCGTATTTGTAACACCACCAATAACTGCACCAATAGTTGCCATAAAGATGACTACGTATATTGTAGCCATTTTAAAAACTCCTTTAAAAAAAGAGCGCAAGTGCGCTCTTTTATTCTTTTATTTTTTGCTTGAAATATGTGGTCGATTGACGTTCAAGATAAGATGCATGCACCGGTCGATTCTCCGGATTTAATACTCTGTGTAAGTCATTCATCTTATTCTTTTGTAATGTCCAACCTTCTTTCTCTTTAACCGTTTCCCAATATAAACTTTCTTTTAAGTAGTCTGGATAAAATGCATTACCTCTAGATAATACTTGCGCAAGTTCTAATGGATCCCCACCAAACGTGCTTGTTAATGTGTCGCTGTCTCTGAATAAAGCACAAATGGATACACATGTTGTCCAGTTTGGAATAACACGCTCTTTCTCAATTTGTACGAGCGTTTTTTTAGATAGTCCCACTGTTTGACTCATTGAGTCTTGTGTATAGCCTGCTTCTGTTCTTATGATTTTAAATTTTGACTGAATTACCTTTGTGAAGGCCTTTCTATCCATTCATGATTCATCCCTTCAAACTAAAACTTTTTGTTATCTCGTAGCTGTTATTTTTTTACCTTCTTTGAGGTCTTCTTGATGATCAATTACAAGTGCTACCGCAGCATCACCAGTAACATTTACAAGTGTTCGAGTCATATCTAGTAATCTATCTATACCAATGATAATACCAATAGCAGCAGGGTCAAGTCCGATAGTTGTTAAGACCATTGCTAACATAATAAGACCTACGCCTGGAACACCAGCAGTACCGATACTTGCAATTGATGCAATGACGACGACTGTTATCATCTGCATGAGTGTTAAATCAATGCCAGAAAGTTGTGCGATAAATACAGTCGCTACTCCTTGCATAATTGCTGTCCCATCCATATTAATTGTTGCTCCTAAAGGTTGAACGAAGCTAGAGATTGATTCTCTAATTTTCAAGTTCTTTTGAGCTGAATCAAGTGAGATAGGGAGTACAGCGTTTGACGATGATGTACTGAACGCAACTGTCATAGCTGGTGCAAAGCCTTTAACGAACCAAATGAAACTCTTTTTCGCTAAGAATTTTACCATTGAACCATATACTAAACAAAAATGTATAAGTAACGCAAGTAATACGCATAGGAAATACATCCCTAATGACTTAATTGCACCAAATCCTGCTTGAGTAAATGCAGTAGCAACAAGTCCAAATGCACCGATTGCTGCAAAGTATTTCATTATAGACATAACGATAAGCATGATTACTTTTTCAGCTTCTTCAAATAAACGAATCACCGTGGGAATCTTGTCTTTTAATGCAATCATTGCGATACCAATAAAAACTGAAAATGCAATGATTTGTAACATGTTAGTAGTACTCATGGCTTCTATGATATTTTTGGGTATAATGCTAATTAATGTTTGGTCAAATGTTTGCGTTGAAGCATTAATATTTTCAACATTCGTTTCTCCACCAAATGTCGTTTCACGATATTCTGAAACTTCAGATGAATTGAGTAAATCCCCTTTACCAACACCCGGATCTAGAATGTTTGCTACTGTCATTGCAATCGATATTGCAACTGCTGTCGTAATTAGGTACATAACAATCGTTTTAATACCAATACTTCCTAATTTTTTAGGATCACCGACGTTAACAACTCCGAGTACAATCGATACAAAAACAACCGGCACTACCATCATGAAGATTAAGTTCAAGAATATCTGTCCAACAACCGTGAATATGTACTGATCGACAATTTGAACAAATGACATATCATAATATAAGTTAAATATAGACCCAATAATAATACCTAAAACGAGCCCAATAATAATACTATATGTCATTTTTTTATTGCTTGACATCTTTTGCTTTTCTGTCATCTTTGTTTCCCCCTTTTTAAGGTTAGCTACTATTTTCATTATATGGCTAATATTTAAATATTGTAAATATTTATTAAGTATATTATTACCTATTCATAAATTTTTTGTTCAAACCTTGACTTTTTAATGAACAGCAGAGTATGGTATCATATTTAGTGAATGAAAAATGGAGGCTATTCGCATGAGGCATGATGACTCTCTCAGTTTAAACATTAAGAAAGCTCGATCTGGTGCACTACTCTCAGTAATCACTTATATCTTTTTAACACTCATAAAGATTATTGTTGGATATGTTGATTCATCTCATGCGCTTTTGGCTGACGGTTTAAATAACTTTACAGACGTCATTGGCTCATTAGCTTTATTTATTGGGCTAACAATCGCACTTATTCCTAGAGATAAAAATCATACGTATGGTCATTACCGCGCCGAACTTATTGCTGCATTAATTGCCTCATTTATTATGTTTGCAGTTGGTATTCAAGTCATTATACAAGCAATTAATAAAGTAACGAGTAAAACATATGCCGAACCTTCTCTTTTATCTCTTTATGTTTCAATTGGATCGATGGTTGTCATGCTCGTCGTCGCTCTATATAACTATCGACTCGCAAATAAAGTGAAAAGCGTTGCACTAAAAGCAGCATCATTTGATAACTTCCAAGACGGTCTTGTTTCCCTGGGCGCAACTGTTGGTATAATTGGTGTACTCATTGGTATCGAAACTCTTGATACCATTGCTTCATTTGCTATTGGAATTGTGATTATCTATACAGGTATTATGATTTTTAAAGAAACTGCGACAACTTTGACAGATGGTTTCGACTCTAAGTTGTTAAAACAGATGCGCGAATTAATTGGTGAAGTTGAAGGAGTAATAAACGTAGTAGACATAAAAGGACGTAGCCATGGGTTTATGTATTTCATCGATGTAACAGTTACAATCAACCCTCATTTAAATGTTGTAGAAGGACATAAAATCACTGAAGATATTGAAAATATGATAAGAGAAGAGTTTGGTGATACTGAAACAATCGTTCACCTTGAACCTTCTCTCAAAAAAACCTTATAACTTTACTATGTTATGACGAATCGCATATATGACTGCTTGTGTACGGTCAGACACTTCGAGTTTAGTCAATATATGACTCACGTGTGTCTTGACCGTTTTTTCACTTACAAATAGAGTTTCTGCAATTTCTTTATTTGATTTTCCTGTAGCCATCTCACCAAGTACTTCCAACTCTCTCGTTGAAAGAATATTTCTCTGGTGCGGCATATCGCTATTTTCTTTTAATAGTTTTGTGATTTCTGGGTGAATCACTGCTCTACCCTCTAATACTCCACGAATTGATTCAATTAAATCTGTAGCATCCATTTCTTTTATTAAGTATCCATCCGCCTTAGCTTGGATTACTGGTCGTACATATTCTTCTGCTGTGTAGCTAGTTAGAATAACGACTTTCACATCTTTAAAATCTCGTTTAATTACTCGTGTAACTTCAATGCCATCCATTTCAGGCATAACCAGGTCTAGGAGAACAAGTTCTACTTTTTTATGATTCGATTTTAGATACTCTATTAATTTCTGTCCACTTTCAAAGTCTTCAATCACATTTAAATCATCTGTCGTACTCAGTAAAAATTTCATGCCTTCACGGACTACAGCATGATCGTCTGTTATCACAATGTTACTCATAAATAGACCCCTTCTTTTTCTTTAGTCTTACGGTAATGGCAGTACCTTTATTTAACTCAGATTCGATTTTAAAGACTCCACCTATTTGAGTGACACGTTCATTCATATTTTTAATGCCGTGGCTATATGGATGCTTTGTATCGATTCTAAAACCTTTTCCTTTGTCCTCTACTGTTAAGTAAAATTCTGTATCGTGGTTTAAAATTTTAATTACTGCTTTCGTTACTCCTGAGTGCTTTTTAATATTATTTAAACTTTCCTGGATGACTCTGAAGATCTGTGCTTCACTCTTATCATCAAGATCGTAAAATCCGTTAATTTCAATGTCAACATCTACTCCTAATAGTTTTGCATAATGCTCAATGGCTTGTATCATGCCATTTTCAAGTCCAATTGGTTTAAGCTGCCAGATTAATGCTTTCATTTCTCTCATTGCATATTTAGAAGTATCTTCAATCGATGATATCGTTGTTTTTATCTTATTCATATCATCGAGACGCTTTAGTCCATTTGACATAATGTTGATTGAAAACAGCATTTGGTTGACGGAGTCATGTAAATCACGTGCGAGCCTCTGGCGTTCTTGAACTAAGATGTTTTCTCGTTCTCTTCTATTTAAATCTATGCGTTTGAGTGTTGAACCAATTTGAAAAGCTACGGATTCTAAAAGATTAAGCTCTTCTTGTGAGAATTCTTTGACGTACGGTGTAGCAACGTTTAATAATCCATAAGATTCTCCCCCTGACATTAAGGGTACAGTAGCGTGATGTGTGATACCATTATTTTCATCGACATATGCTCGAGCTGCTTTTTCGAGTCTAGAGCATACAAAAATATTTGTTGCCTTCTCTAAATTATTTCTATTATATTGATTCACACACCAACATTTCCCATAAGTTAGATGACTAAAGTCTTCGTTCGTTAAGCTTTTCGGTAACTTATAATGCGCCCCTAGTTCATGTTCACCATGGCCGTTTATAAAAAATACCCATCCAGTTGCAAACTCACTGTTATCAATAAGCATCTTTAGTGCACCTTGTAGCATGCGATCCTTATCTGTCTCTTCGTTTAAAAATTCAGCAATATCTTTTAATAATTGCAACTTTGTTTTCATGTTATCACCATAATTGTTATAAAATAGCCACTCTTTTTTCCTATCTTTATTATCTTCATGATAAAATAAATACAGTACATTTACAAAAAATGAGGTGTTCTATTGAAAAACAAAATATATATGCAACTTATTTTCATCGTTTCTTTGGTTGCAACACTTGGATCTTTGTACTTTTCAGAGATTAGAGATTACACGCCCTGTGAGTTTTGTTGGTATCAACGTATTCTAATGTATCCGATTATAATTATTTCATTTATCTCAAATGTTAAAGATGATTGTAATGCGCGTCTCTACATTAGAATTATGGCAATTATAGGATTTTTAATTGGGCTTTATCATTATGGTTTACAAAAGCTAGACTTTTTAAAAGAAAATTTAAATGCGTGTACGGATGGCACATGTGCAGGTATATTTATAAACTGGTTTGGATTTGTTACTATACCCTTTCTAAGTCTTACAGCATTCTTTATAATAATTGTATTATCAATCTTAATTAAGAAAGGAAATCAAAATGAATAACAAAATATTTTATAGCGTAATCGTCGCGATTATTCTTGTATTTGGTGGTGTATTTTACTTCATGTCACAAAAGGAGGAAACTTCTGAAAACCTAAGTAAATCAGGTTACTATCCATACACAGATAAGGAGCCAAGTGAGCTTCAAGGTCCCACTAAAGAAGTATTAGATGACGAAAACTATCAATTTAATTTCACACCTGACGAAGCTAACAAAAAAATTGAAAATGAAGATGAAGTATTCGTATATCTTTGGAGCCCAGTTTGTGAGTATTGTAAAATGGCAACACCACTATTGATTGACTCTAAGAACACTAAAGATTTCAACCTCGTTCAGGTTAACGTATTAGAATATCCAGAATTCATGCAACAGCACAAAGGTAACGTAACGCCTACACTGATCTACTTCAATGATGGTAAAGAAGTAGAACGTGCTGAAGGTGCACCTGAAAAAGCTGAAGATTACACTGCCTGGATTAAAGCGGCACAAGAACAATGATTTTTAAAGTAAAAGATTCTCTTAATAATATGACTTTAGACGAAGCGTTAAAGTCTATGCATGTTCCTAAAAAGGAGTTGCACTGGCTTAGAATGTCAAAAAATATTCTTATAAACAATGAGCCTGCTAGGCTTAATGCTACTATTTCAGCAGGTGATATCGTCGACATCCCAGATTTCGAAACAGAGTCTAACTATAAACCAAGTGGAAATAACGCTAAAGTAATATATAGTGATAATTACCTTGCAGTCGTTCATAAGCCAGAGAGACAAAAGACTCATCCAAACGGTGTTGAGACGGACACGCTCATCAATGATGTCAAGTTTACATTAGGCGTTGATTATATTGAGCCAATTCATCGTTTAGATCAAACAACATCTGGCCTACTATTAGTTGCATTAAATCCATATATTAAAAAGATGTTGGATTTTGATTTAGAAGAAAGATTGATTGACCGAAAATATCTCGCTAGAGTATCCAATGAGGTAAAACCACAAATTATTGAAGCACGTATTGGTAAAAAACCACATACGACAAATACTCATCAGGTGGATCATAAGCGTGGTAAGCGTGCTGTGACACATATTCTATCATGTACTTCGGTAGACGATCACTATGAAATCACTGCGAAGCTAGAAACTGGTCGTACACACCAAATACGCGTTCATCTCTCACATATTGGCGCACCGATCATCGGTGACACTGTATATGAAGGAATGCGTTCTAAACGCATGGAACTATATGCTACACATATTGGATTTAACCATCCGATTACTGGAGATTGGTTAGCGTTTGAACACTTACCCGAAAATTATTGTATAAAATAATAAAAGCGCACTATCCACCTAGGCGGTTAGTGCGCTTTTATATTCTAATCTATACTTATATTCGCATTATCAAGATGGAGCAACGCTGTATTTTTTAATGCACGCTTTAATAATTCTTCTTGTGAGTTAAATTTCTTGCCTGTTGTTTCAATGTATTTATATGTTCCGTCGCTTTGACCAATACGTGTTTTGACATTATCTTTCAAAAATATATCGATTAATTCTTTCACTTCTTCTTGAATATTTTTATCTACAACAGGGAACATGATTTCAACGCGCTTTAACATATTTCTCGTCATCATATCTGCACTCGATAGGTAGATTTCCTCTTCTCCGCCATTACCAAAATAATAGATCCTCGAATGTTCTAAGAATCTGCCAACAATACTGCGAACAGTTATATTATCACTTACACCTTCTATATTTGGTCGTAAGCAACAAATTCCACGTATCATCAAGTCTATTTTCACACCTGCTATAGATGCTTGAAGTAACTTTTTTATGAGTCGTTTGTCTGTTAATGCATTCATCTTGGCAAATATATACCCATTACCTTGTTTCTTCTGATGTTCGATTTCTCTGTCAATAAACTCAACTAACTTATCTTGGATTTCGTAAGGAGCTACGAGCAATGATTCATATTGTGGCTTATTCGAATATCCACTTAAATAATTGAAGAAATTAATGGCATCTTTGCTGATTTTTTTATCAGTTGTAATAATTCCCATATCTGTATAGAGTTTAGCCGTCGAGTCATTGTAGTTACCTGTACTTAAATGCACAAAGCTTACGAGCTGGTCTCTAACTTTCTTAACGACTAAAGTTATTTTAGAGTGGGTCTTAAGATAGTTCATACCGTATATTACATGACACCCTGCATCCTCTAATTCTTTTGCCCACTGTACGTTGTTTTCTTCGTCAAAGCGTGCCTTAAGCTCTACAAGCACAGTGACTTGCTTGCCATTTGCACTCGACTTTTTTAACGCTTGAATAATTGGTGAATCATTAGATACTCTATATAAAGTTTGTTTTATTGCATATACATCGGGATCTAATGATGCCTGTTCAATGAAGTCCACTACAGGCTGAAATGATTCATATGGGTGATGCAAAAATATATCTCTTTCTAAAGCTAAATCATAAATATTTTGTTGTCCTAAAAACTTTGGTACTTGCGGATAAAAGGGTTTGAATAAAAGGTTTTTCAACTCGTTCTTATATCTAGAAACAAGCTCAAAAAGAAAAGTTAGATCAAGTGGCCCATCATACTTGAACACATCTTCTTTTGTTAAAAATAATGAGTTTCTAAGGAACGATCCATTAATCTTCTTGTATTTAGAAACGTCGATTTCCAGTCGTACTGCTACACCCTTTTCACGCTCTTTCAAGAATCGCTCAATTTCTACAAGCATATCTAGCGCACCTTCTTCATGAAGCGTTTGGTCCGCATTTCTCGTGATTCTAAAACTAAATGTACGATCTATCGTATACCCATTAAATAACTTGTAAACAAATTTTTCAATAATATCTTCAGTCATTACAATATAAGTGTTCCCTCTTTCTCTAAATTCATAGAATCGTTTAAGAACACTAGGCAACTGTACAATTGCGATTTCCTCACTTGTATCATTAGATAAATTCACGTAAATATTTATTTTTTTATTCATTAACTTTGGAAAACTACGGTATGCATCAATACCAAGAGGTGTGAGAGTCGGAAATATCTCTGAATCAAAAGTAGATTCAAGTTCACTTTTAAGTGATTCCGGAAGTTTGTCTGGACGTGTGAAGTGAATATTGTATTCACTCAACTCATCCATAAGTTTGTGAAACTGTTCATATGCGTCAACACAGTTCTTTTTATTTAATTTACTAATCTCAATCAGTTGTTCATGCGCCGTCAGCTGTGTTTTATTCTCTGGAACATTATACTCAACAAATTCTTGGTCTTTTAGTCCACCAACACGAACCATATAAAACTCATCTAAGTTAGACGCAGTTATCGCCAAAAATTTTAAGCGTTCTAAAAGAGGATTCGATGTATCCATTGACTCCTCTAGAACGCGGTAGTTAAACATCAGCCAACTGAGTTCTCTATTATTGTAGTAATTACGATTATTTAAATTAATATCCATTGCAATCAGTCCTTACACTCTACAAAAACTAAATCAATTGGCTTTCCAGTAATGTATTCAATATGTTTCAAGTGACGCATCGCAAGATACTCCTCCGCAACAGGATCTCCTTGATAGCGTACTATTAAGTCTAAACGTTCGCCTTTGTCACTAATCATCACATCTACAATCGTATCGGTTCCTGATTTATTTAGAGAATCTGCAAACTTGATGATGCTTCCCATCCTACGAATTTGCTCTTGATCTTCTTCAGTAAACCAATCGATTTCTCTCATATAAAATGATAGTAGCGAATTATTCTTATAGCTTGCTAGTAGTGCAAGTCTCACCCTATCTTTGTGTTTTAACCCCAATATATTAAAGTTTGATAGCAAATAAAACGTGTGCTGAGATCCAGCATCACTATCTATAAAATCCCCGAGCTTATACAGCTTTGCCGCATTCATCATCAAGTATTTATGCTTCCTCTTTACATCAATAAAACCGTGTCTAAAAAGCTCATGATAGATACCTTCAGCTAATGAGGCACGTTTTTTGCCACTTGTTCTATCTACATGAAACACGTTTGATAGTTCAATAAGGGAAATCTCAAGCACTTCAAATTTATTGAATGCAAGAGGATAGTCATTTTTAATAATCTCCATAGACATGCCTTCACGAAGACCTTGTCTAGAAAATTCGAATGCAGTCGCATCCACCATTTCGAATAGTTCTTCAAAAACGATAATACTTGGTATTATCAAATCAGAACGGTCTTTAGAAAGCCCATCAATACTATCTAACTCATCTGTTGGTGTTTCCATTAAGAGATTGTTAACTTTTTGTAAATGTTTTAATTGCATGGAATATCCATGAACTCCAGCAATTGGGTAGCTGATCATTGCTTGATGAATTCTTGCAACGTTACGTGCAGAACCGCCAATCGCAACAATTGGAACGCTTCTATCTTTTATCCATCTCACTGATTTAAGTTCATTTTTAACAAACTGTCTGGTGTTTTCTATAGCTTCTACATTATTGTGTGCATCTTTAAAAAACTTGTTTTTTAATGTCACAACACCGAAAGGAAGGCTCGTCGAATAAACAAGATTTTTGTTTTCATAAAACGTAAGCTCTGTAGATCCCCCACCAATATCTATAGTGATCGCATCTTTATGACCAATTGAATGTACAACAGCTTTATAACCAAAGTATGCTTCTTCTTCACCAGATAATATTCTAAGGGGGAATTTCAACTCTTCTTCTACACGTTTTTGTATATCTATTTTGTTCTTAGATGCACGAACAGCAGCCGTGGCTGCTGTGTGTATCTCTGTAATATTATATCTTTCTGCAATCCCTTTAAAACCTTCGAGTATGTCCAGAAGTATAAGAATTCCAGCTTCTTCCATGACATTTTCATTGTCCAGATATTGCGCTAGACGTGCAGGAGTTTTTATATTTTTAATTTCTCTTAACCCTTCGCCTGACGTGTACTCAAACAACACCAAACGAATTGTGTTTGAACCAATATCTAACAGTGCAAATCGTTTCATTGTAAACACCTACTATGCGTTAGGATGAATCATGTCCTCAGGACGAATCCACTCGTCAAACTGCTCTTCAGTTAATAGACCCGTTTCAAGTGCTGATTCTTTAAGTGTGATTCCTTTAGTGTGTGCATTCTTAGCAATCTTAGCTGCGTTTTCATAACCAATATGTGGGTTAAGTGCAGTTACTAACATTAATGAACGGTTTAGTAGCTCATCAATAACTTCCATGTTTGGCTCAATACCAACAGCACAGTTGTCGTTGAATACTTGCATACCGTCCCCTAATAAGTAAATAGATTGTAATGTGTTCAGTAAGATTACTGGTTTGTATACGTTAAGTTCAAAATTACCTTGTGACGCACCGAAGCTTACTGTTGTATCGTTACCCATAACTTGAGCAACAACCATTGTTAACATTTCAGCCTGAGTTGGGTTTACTTTACCTGGCATAATTGATGATCCAGGCTCGTTTTCAGGGATAGTGATTTCACCGATACCCGCACGTGGACCTGAAGCCAACCATCTGATGTCGTTAGCAATCTTCATTAAGTCACCAGCGAGTGCTTTTAATGCTCCGTGGAAGTAAACCACTTCATCATATTGTGATAGTGCGTGGAATTTATTTTCAGAAGAAACGAATTCTAAACCAGTTTGTTTAGAAATTTGTGCCGCAACGCGGTCACCGAACTCAGGGTGTGCATTTAAGCCTGTACCTACTGCAGTACCACCAATCGCAAGGTTAGATAACTGTTTTTTAGACTCGTTAATCATTTCTAGTGATTTATCTAATGAATATCTCCATCCACCAACTTCTTGTCCTAAAGAAAGAGGCGTTGCATCTTGTAAGTGAGTTCTACCAATCTTGATGATGTCTTTGAATTTATCTTCTTGTTTTTTAAAAGTATCTCTTAAAACTTTTAACGCTGGGATTGTTTTTTCTTCTACTGCGGTCATTAATGCAACGTACATTGCAGTTGGGTACGTGTCATTTGAACTTTGTGATTTGTTCACATCGTCATTTGGGTGAACGACTTCGTCGCTTCCTTGTTCTTTTAAGTAATCATTTGCAACGTGAGCTACCACTTCGTTCACGTTCATGTTACTCTGTGTACCACTACCTGTTTGCCATACGACTAATGGGAAATGCTCATCGAGTTCACGTGCAATAACTTTGTCACATGCCTGTACAATTGCATCTTTCTTAACATCAGAAAGTTTTCCAAGTTCGTTGTTTACGATTGCAGCTGCTTTTTTTAGTTCAGCAAATGCAACAACTACCTCAATAGGCATTTTTTCTTTACCAACAGGGAAGTTTTGTAAGCTACGCTGAGTTTGTGCAGCCCAAAACTTATCGCTTGGTACTTGAATTTCTCCAAATGTATCGTGTTCAATTCTGTAAGACATTTAAAAATCCTCCTGAAAATGTATTTACACATAGTGTAACCCAAAATCAGGAAGGATTCATCTGAAAAATGTTCTCGCTTACATTTATTATTTAGTTTTCTGACTTTTTGTGTACTTTTACACTTTTTGAACGTTCGAGATCGGCTCCATAGTTATCACTGTCGATTGGACTGTGTTTATTTTGAGATATTTCTTCCATCTCATCGCCTAGCTTCTCAACGTCTTCCTTGTTGAATGTCATCTCATTTGCATCTGTGTTTTCTTCTTTTAACTTTTCTTTATGCTCTGAATTCTTGTTTAATTCATCTTTCAATATACTCACCTCTTACGCAAATTTGTATGTGTAATATTCTCTGAAATCAGTGTCTAGACGTGAAGCTGCTTCTTGGTCCAATACTACAGTGACCATTCTATGTTTCTTAATGTCAGATAATGACCCACTTGTACTTAAATCAGCATTATAAAGTTTTAACACCGCTTCAGCTGCGTCTATGCCAGAAGCATAAATAAATAATTCTTTAGCTGTGAGTAATTGTTCTTGGTCATCGCTTTGCTTAAATCCAACCCGTGAATGATCGTCTAGATTTAATAATGCAACGTTAATTTTTTCTTTCTTATCTAACCCATTGCTTAAAGCTGTATCATCACTCACATTTTTTATTTGAGACTCTGGAATTTGTAGCTGATTAAATTTAGATTTACCAGCGCTATTTAATAGAAATAGTTTTGTATTAGCTAAGTTTAAAGTATTGCTCTTAGAATTCGCTAAGAACTTATCGTACGTATCTGACAGCTTGTCATTTAAGTCTAAAGCAAGCACTGTATGTGGATCTTTATTTAGTTGCTTTCTGATAATATCTGCAAGATAAAAATCTGCGTCGTCTTTTGTATTGAAAATTTTAAAGTTTAAAGCCATGTTGAAAGTCCCCCATTTTAAAGTACGATTTATTACTATTAGATTACCCTAGATCGAACAATTTAAACAGTATTTAGTATATGAAATTCAATTTATCCTTTTTTATTCACGTGAATTCATATATAATGGAATTATTAAAGAAATGCACTGGAGGCATATAGAATGAAAGCTATTTTAATTTTAATGGTTTGTGCTTCATTCATTACTGCAATTTTAACTGCAGCTCGTGATAGCGAATGGGGATATAAAGACGACGGTGCGAATAAAATTCGCGAATAGAAAAAAGACTAGACATATGTCTAGTCTTTTTTTGTCTATTGACCTAAGAACCCTTGGTTCTTTAGGACGTCATGCACATCTAATCGTTCTTTCTTTGATAATGTCTTCATAACTTGTCTTGACCACTTATCATTACGTTTGTTTTCTTCTCTAGTTTTATAATACTGTGTCACTGTTTCATCATAATCGTTAAGTGATTCTTTTACTTCTTCAAACTCTGGATATTCATTTTCAAAGTATACTGCTTCAAGCGGTAGTCTTTCTTTGAAACTTCCCTCTTCTACTGGATATCCAACGGCCATACCAAATATCGGGAATGTGCCTTCAGGTAAGTTTAATATCTCAATCATTTTCGCTGCATCATTTCTAATTGAACCCAGGAAAACGATCCCTAGTCCCATTGATTCTGCAGCTATTGCCATATTTTCTGCAGCGAGGGCTGCATCCACAATACCTACAAGTAAGCTTTCTGTTGAATTGAATTTAATTTCATAATCCGAGCGACTTGCTAGCTGTTTGTGACGATTGTAGTCCACTACAAAAATAAACAGATGTCCATTATATTCAACATATGCCTGCGTACTAATTTCTCTAATTGCTTTTTTCTTCTCAGGATCAGTGATACCTATAATTGAGTATGCTTGGACGTAGCTTGACGTAGATGCTTGTTGTGCTGACTTAATAAGTATGTGTATCGTATCTTGATCTAAAGCTCTTTCTTCAAACTTTCTTAACGACCTGTGATTCTGTAAAAGTTTAATGGTTTCGTTCACTTTAATTCTCCTAACTCAGGTTTTTAAATCCTTGTTGTCTAAGTGCCTCGTATAAAATTAATGCCACTGTGTTTGATACATTTAAACTTCTAAAGTCTTCTCCCATCGGGATTCTCATCAAGCAATCTTTGTATTTCTCTTTAATTTCTTCTGGTAGTCCTTTGGTCTCACGTCCGAATATAAAATACACATCATGATCTGTGACATTATAATCTTGTTCGTGATAGAAATTTTTTCCAAATTTACTGATAAAATAATAATATCCTTTTTCATTTTCAAAGAAATCATCGAAATTCTCATGGATTTTAACATCTAAATCATACCAATAATCCATGCCTGCACGTTTTAAATGCTTGTCTGAGATTTCAAATCCTAATGGTTTAATTAAGTGTAATTTTGTGTTTGTTGCTGCGCATGTTCTTCCAATATTTCCTGTATTTTGAGGAATATCTGGTCTAAATAGTACAATATGATTCATTTTTCTACCCTACTTCTTGAATACCTTTCAGCATTTCAGTTTTAATCATTTCATCTTGTTCAATTTTATATCTTTCATTAATATATGGGAGTGCCTCACTGCCTAAGATCTGTCCGATTGCCCAATATGCAGTTGCTTTAATAACTGGACGAACATCATTTTCAGCGACTCTTTTTAAAACTGGCACTGCACTTTCTTCTTTGAAATGTGCGAGTGCAATAATAGCGTTTTTCTGAATTGGATTCTTACCACGCCATACTCCTGCAAGATGTCCGTATGTTTCTTTAAATTCACGGTTCGAAATTTCTAAGAGACCAGTGAGTTCTGGTTTAAGTAATTCAGGCTCTAGTACAATGTCTACATGCTCTGTGTTGATTCCCTTATTTCTTGGACATACTTGCTGACAGGTATCACATCCATACACTCTGTTACCTATCGACTTTCTAAATTCATCTGGAATGAGTGTCTTTGTTTGAGTTAAGAATGAAATACACCGTTTCGAATCGAGTTGACCGTTCCCAATTAAAGCCTGCGTTGGACAACGATCTATACAAAGTGTACAATCACCACAGCTATCAATGAGTTCTTCATCAGGTGGAAATGGATAGGACACAAGCATTTCTCCAAGATAGCTCCACGTACCGAGATTAGGATTAATCAGAAATCCATTTTTACCGATAAATCCAAGACCGCTTCTAAGTGCAACTTCTCGGTCAGATAGAACGCCTGTATCAACCATCGAGAGACACTCTACTTCTTCAATATGTTCTTCAATGAATTTTTGAAGTTTATCGAGTCGTTTTCTGAGTAAGACATGATAGTCCACTCCCCATGATGCACGCGCAAAAATACCACGACGTTCACCACGTTTAGATTTTGGAGCACCCTTTAACTTATTTGGATACCCAACAGCAATTGAGATGATGGACTGGGCAGATCGCAATGACATCTTAGGAGTAGTTCGTTCATCGATTGTTCCCTTCTCAAAACCAGACTCATAATTTTTCTGATAATAGTCTACGAGTTTTTCTCTAAATTCATAAAATGGCTCTGCATGAGTAAAACCTATTTCGTCAATTCCAATTGAATGTGCATATTCGATTACTTTTTGTTTAAATTCATGTCTATCCATACTTTCTCACCTTCTCTCATTTAATTATTTTAACATATATAAATTAGGGTATTTAATATTTAGGAGTGATTCATGTGTTAAAAGTCAAACGATTATATGAGGATAAGAGTTCTCAAGATGGCATGCAGATCCTAGTAGACCGTGTTTGGCCACGTGGCGTTAAGAAAGAAGTTTTAAGCTATGATGAATGGTATAAAGAATTAGCACCCTCTAAAGAACTTAGAAAGTGGTTCGATCACGACCCAAAAAAGTGGGATGAGTTTAAGAAGAAGTACTTCAAAGAGTTACAGAGACATGATAACTTGTTAAAATTGATTAAAGAAAAATCAGATGGTCACAATGTAACGCTTATATATGGTGCAAAAAATGAAGAGTACAACCAAGCAGTCGCAATTAAAGAATTTATAGAAAAAGCTGATTCATAAGAATCAGCTTTTAGTTTTTCATGTATGTTTTAAATTTATCTTGTATCATGACAGCAGCTGCTGTCATGTCTTCTGGTCTAAATGTCTTATCAATACATTCATCAAAGTATTCTAAATGCTTTTCGTCAATCGGAGAAATCGGCTCTGATTCTGCTGCTATTTTATCTTGCATGCTGTACCAGTATAGGTACTCGACATCATTAAACGCTTCTCTAAAGATTGTTTCCACATAGATCTTATCGCCTTCAAGATTTTTCATAACGCCGTCCATAGATTCATGGATATAATTAATCCACTCATCGACAACATCACTCTTACCTGGCTTTACACGGAACTTAGTTAATTCCACCTTCACTACTTTCACCTCTTCGAATAACACTTAAAAATATTCTTCACATTAATGAATATATAAAATTATACTGTTTTAAAATTTAAACGCAATATAATACGTACTTCAATCAATTTTAAAGTAACAAAAGTCATTTTATCATCAAAACAACATGCTAGGCAACATGTTTTATATTAAACTTTTAAAGAATGTCCGGATTTTTACATGCATATCATCAGTATTTTTGTTAAACATATATGCATGTCCATCATTTGGATATGATGTAAACTCCACGTCCTGCCCATTTCCCTTCATTTTTTCATACATTTGTACTGATTCACTATTTGGTACACGTGCATCGTGTTTTGAGTGGAATATTCTAAGTGGTATTGTTACATTTTCACTATTATTTAGTGGCGCAATTCGTTCCATAAATTCATCATGTGTTCCGATAAAACCATATTCTTTACTTCTTAAATTTCTGCGCCAACTTGGTGTGTTGTTTAAGAATGTCTTCAAGTGTGAGATTCCAACTATATCAACCGCACCTTTGAACTCTTCGCTGTGATGCGTGGCAAGTAAAAGCGTCATGAAACCCCCATAGCTACGCCCCATCACGAAGATATTGTCCTTATCGGCGTTTCCTTCAACTAGATGTTTCTTAAGCTCAATGATGTCTTGCATTGCATCTAAACGTTTCTCAATATCATCGAGCTTTAAGAAATCAACACCATATCCGCTAGATCCTCTAATATTTGGTATAGCTACTTGGAATCCATCTCTATATAAATCATAATACAATTCATTAAACTCTGGACGAGCTTGTGACTCTGGACCACCGTGGATGTGAATAACGGTAGGGATATTGTCTTCGTCGATTGGGTACATAAAATATTCGATTTCTCTCTCGTCAAATGTCATATATGATTTCTTTGTTGTTTTAAAAGCATCGATTGGTTTGTTACCGAACAATTGCTTTATAGATCCGTTATCAAACGTGTACTGATATACCTGCATCGGTGAGTTCATGCTTGAGAATAATACGTATAACTTTTGATTATCCACTTCATAGCCGTGTACGACACCATCTTGATAGAAGTCTAATGGATCTAAAACGTAATCATGCAAACTAAAGCTGTATAGTGCGCTATAACCTGCTTCATTCACATCTACAATGTACTCTTTATTTTTAAAGTGCTTATAAGATAAAATATCCGCATCTAGATCTGTTAACGCTTCTAATTCATAAGTCTGTAAGTTCATCATATGAAGGTTCATAAAACCATTCGTCGCATCAGTGATGATGAGTGCTTTGGTTTGTGTAATCTGTTTAAAAGATGAGAAACGATGTCCTTCAACTGGAATATCAACTACTTCATTTGAATTAACGTCAAGTAACACGAGTTCAGATTCTACCGAACTATAGTCCATTTTTAAAACGAGATAATTATCATTGATTGTACCGATAATCTTTGTTGGTGCATCAAAATGACCTAAAACTTCATTTTCTAAATTAAATATACGGAATCCAGCATCTAAATGATGATTTTTCGTGAAATAAACTGTGTTGTTTAACTCTGTGAGAAAATGGTGGAAGTATTCTGGTTCATCGATGACTGGTTCAAGAGATCCATTTTTTAATAAGTAAAGTTGTTCTCTTTCATTCCCTGAAAAATCAATGGATACGTAAAGTTTATCTCCAACAAACCAATATCCTTTTACGTTTTCATCAGTTTTTGTTAATTGTTTAGACCATTTTTGTTTTATATCATATCTGAATAATTCTCGTTTCCCTTTTTCATCGCTAATATAATACAAACTATTGTTATGTAATTTCATGTTAAAATATCGTTTAAAATTCAAATAAAACACTCCTTTATATAAAAATACCCTAGTACTTATAATGTTACAAGTTCTAGGGTATTCCATAATTATAGATTGAAGTAGTCTACAGCTAATTGTCCACCGACACGTGCGTTGTTGTATACAAGATCGATATTTGCTTTTAAGCTCTTACCTTCAGTTGCTTCAACGATTGCACCAAGTAGGTATGGCGTTGCATCTTTACCACTAACACCATCTTTTTCCATTTGCTCAATCGCTTTATTAATTACGCTATCGATATATTCTTTGTCCATTGCTTGCTCTTCTGGAATTGGGTTTACTACTGAAACTCCGCCACCAAGACCAAGCTCATGCTTCATTTTAACTACTTTAGCAATCTCTTCAGTAGTATCGAAGTGTGAAGCTAATTTTAATCCACTTTCGCGAGTAAAGAATGCTGGGAGTTCATCAGTTTGGTAGCCAATTACTGGTACACCTTTAGTTTCTAAGTACTCCATAGTACGTGGTAAGTCTAAAATGGACTTCGCGCCAGCTGAGATAACAACTACATCTGTTTTACCTAACTCATCTAAGTCAGCTGAAACGTCCATATACTCTTCGTATCCTCTGTGTACGCCACCGATACCACCAGTTACGAAGAATTTAATACCCGCAAGGTTCGCACCGATCATCGTTGATGCAACTGTAGTTGCACCTAAGCGACCTGTCGCAAGAATCTCAGCCATATCACGACGTGAAACTTTAGCGATGCCTTCAGTTTTAGCAAATGTTTCTAAATCTTCTTCTGAAAGACCAATTTTGATCTTACCATCCATGATTGCGATAGTTGCTGGAACAGCACCTTGCTCACGGATAATCGCTTCTGTTTTAGTCGCCATTTCAACGTTTTGTGGGTATGGCATACCATGTGAAATAATTGTTGATTCTAAAGCAACAACAGGTTTGTTGTTATCTAATGCCTCTTGTACCTCTGGTGTAATGTCTAATAAATGTTTCATTTTGTAACTTCCTCCAAGTCAATTTTTAATTGTTTCTCTGTAAGATCTTGTCTAACTGTATAATCTGTCTCTATTGTCTTTTTAGAATTAACCATACCGATCTTTATACACTCATCAATTGATAATCCTTTTAACCAACCATAAATGATTGCTGAAGAGAAACTATCTCCCGCTCCTGTAACGTCCACCACTTTATTACTTGGTGTAATTTTATACACCTTTTGATCAAATGAAGACGAATAAACGAGTGATTTCGAACCGTTAGTAACAACTACATGTTCTACACCGAGTTCGTTCCACTTACGTGCAGCGCTCTTTAGTTCATCTTCATTCGTAATTTTGATGCCGAAGTGTGCTTCAGTCTCATCTCTATTCACGATTAACCAGTTCACTGGTTCTAGATTATCTGGTAGATGCTCCATCTTTGGGCCTGAAACAGGGATAAGTACTAGGTTAATATTATGCTTTTTTGCATATGCTGTAATAAAATCTAACGTAACTTTTGGAACGTTAAGATCCACAATAATACATTTAGCTCTTTTTAATATATACGTTTGTTTAATAAGAATGTCTGGCGTGAATGAATCATAGATATCCATATCGGCAAACCCATATTCCATCTCACCTTCACCATTGATTAAAGCCGTATAAGCGCCTGTACTCATGCCAGGTATAATGGCTGAAAAATCTAAGTTGATATATGCTTCTGATTCGTTTTCAATCCTAGTCCACTCAGCATCATTACCACGTGTTGTTATCAGAGTAACATTTTGACCGAGCCTACCTAAGTTCTCTGCGATATTCCTGACTACACCGCCAACGGAATGAGCTGAATGAATCGGATTACTTGTACCATGAATTAATTCTTTATGTACGAAGAACTTACGGTCTAAGTTAGCCGCACCAATACAAACGATTGGAAATTCTTCATTTAAGACATACGCCTGACCCGTAATATATTCTTTCTTTACTAGGTCTGAGATAATTCTAGATACTGATGCATTCGTCAATCCAATCTTCTTAGAAAGTTCAGATTGGGAAATAAAAGGATTCTCTCTTATTAACCGTAATACTTCAGTTTCTTTTGCGTTCAAAATGAATACCTACTTTCATTCAATTTCAATATACATATTATACATGATTACAATTGATTATACTATGAAAAAACATAGTAAGATAAAGTCAAAAGTGCAAAAAAAGACAACAAAAAAAGCCGTTAAGCTAGTGCTTAGCGACTGTAAATGAATACTCCCGGCCGGGATCGAACCGGCACTCCGAAAGGAATTGGATTTTGAGTCCAACGCGTCTGCCAATTCCGCCACGGGAGCAATAAAAATTGCACAAACTTAATAATAACTGATAATTAACAAATTATCAATAAATTTACAAAAAAAAAGACCTAAAGTCTTTAATAAAATGGAGCGGAGAGTTGGATTTAAACCAACGTCTTACCTCAGGAAGAGGTCTGTAATAAACACTATACGATCTCCGCAAAATAAAATATGGAGCGGAGGCCTGGATTTAAACCAGGGTCTCTCTTCAGGAAGAAGAGTGTTATAAACACTAAACTACCTCCGCATTTAATAAAAGGCGCCTACCGGACTTGAACCGGTGATAGAGGATTTGCAGTCCTCGGCCTTACCACTTGGCTAAGGCGCCAGAAAACTGGGCTGGAAGGATTCGAACCTTCGCGTGATGGAGCCAAAATCCATTGCCTTACCGCTTGGCTACAGCCCATTAATGGGGCGACTGATGGGAATCGAACCCACGAATGCCGGAGCCACAATCCGGTGCGTTAACCACTTCGCCACAATCGCCATGGCAGGGGTAGTAGGAATCGAACCCACATCAAAGGTTTTGGAGACCTCTATATTACCATTATACGATACCCCTACATTTAATATGGAAGGGGGCAGATTCGAACTGCCGAACCCGAAGGAGCGGATTTACAGTCCGCCGCGTTTAGCCACTTCGCTACCCTTCCATAATCAATGGTGCCGGCCAGAGGACTTGAACCCCCAACCTACTGATTACAAGTCAGTTGCTCTACCAATTGAGCTAGGCCGGCATAAAATAAATATGGTTCTGGACGGAGTCGAACCGCCGACACTCTGATCTTCAGTCAGATGCTCTACCAACTGAGCTACAGAACCATAATAACAATATTTAATTAAATGGCGGTCCCGACGGGAATCGAACCCGCGATCTCCTGCGTGACAGGCAGGCATGTTAACCGCTACACCACGGGACCGTGATACATAAAAAAATTGCGGGAGGCGGATTTGAACCACCGACCTTCGGGTTATGAGCCCGACGAGCTACCGAACTGCTCCATCCCGCGATAATAATATTAAAAACGGAGGAAGAGGGATTCGAACCCCCGCGGGCTATTACACCCCTGTCGGTTTTCAAGACCGATCCCTTCAGCCAGGCTTGGGTATTCCTCCACGTTAATAAAAAGTATAAAATTATAATTAAAAGATAAATGGACCTTGCAGGACTCGAACCTGCGACCAAACGGTTATGAGCCGTTTGCTCTAACCAACTGAGCTAAAGGTCCTTAAAAATGGCGGTAGAGGGGATCGAACCCCCGACCTCACGGGTATGAACCGTACGCTCTAGCCAGCTGAGCTACACCGCCTTGGTATACTCATCTTTTAATGTTTAAAACTATGGTGGAGAGTAGCGGGATCGAACCGCTGACCTCCTGCGTGCAAAGCAGGCGCTCTCCCAGCTGAGCTAACCCCCCACAGTAATAAAAAGTATATCGGGAATATAGGATTCGAACCTACGACCCCTTGGTCCCAAACCAAGTGCTCTACCAAGCTGAGCTAATTCCCGTTATTATATACGCGCCCAAGAGGAGTCGAACCCCTAACCTTTTGATCCGTAGTCAAACGCTCTATCCAATTGAGCTATGGGCGCTAATTTAAATGGTGCCGAGGACCGGAATCGAACCGGTACGGTAGTCACCTACCGCAGGATTTTAAGTCCTGTGCGTCTGCCAGTTCCGCCACCCCGGCGAACTTAATTTTTAATGGAGCGGAAGACGGGATTCGAACCCGCGACCCCCACCTTGGCAAGGTGGTGTTCTACCACTGAACTACTTCCGCGTTACTATAATAATCGAATGGTGCGGGTGAAGGGAGTCGAACCCCCATGCCCGAAGGCGCTAGATCCTAAGTCTAGTGCGTCTGCCAATTCCGCCACACCCGCTTGACTATGAGCCATACAGGATTCGAACCTGTGACCCTCTGATTAAAAGTCAGATGCTCTACCGACTGAGCTAATGGCTCTTACTAAATGGTGCCGGCCAGAGGACTTGAACCCCCAACCTACTGATTACAAGTCAGTTGCTCTACCAATTGAGCTAGGCCGGCATGGTGGAGAATGACGGGATCGAACCGCCGACCCTCTGCTTGTAAGGCAGATGCTCTCCCAGCTGAGCTAATTCTCCATAAATATTATTATTGCATATTAATTGTATAAAATCAACATATTTTTCAATAAATAATTGCCTAGCAGCGTCCTACTCTCGCAGGGAAACCCCAACTACCATCGGCGCTGGAGAGCTTAACTTCTGTGTTCGGCATGGGAACAGGTG
>NZ_CAJEWB010000010.1 GCF_903994035.1 Phocicoccus pinnipedialis | reverse complement strand
GCTATTGAGCGTCAACAAGCACATAGACTAGAAAATTATAAATTATTGAGTGAAATTAAAACAATTCTGGGTAAAATTATTTAGCATATAATCTTTTGCAAGAAGTAAATTTATTATCAAAACCTCTTAATTACTAAACAAAAAAGTTTTGAAGGATAAACTAAAAATTTTGAAGTTAGATATAGTTATTTTGCGAATGATTATGATGTTAATTCACACATAATTTATAAAAACTTAGGTGGAATAAGATTGATTGTAGATACGTATGCATAATTTAAAAAATAGCGATGCATATGTTTAATATCTTTGTAAAGCTAATTATATAGTATATAATTCTAAGTTATCTAATCTTTTATAATAAAAGCAAAACATAAATATTTCCAAACAACTCATGGTATTTTTTAAAAATTGTAGTCAGAGATCATGTATCCAAACCTACTTGGATAGCAGCTGCTACCAGAACTATGTCACAAGACACTTATCTAATAGCACCAAATAAGTTCATGCTAGATAAAAAAACAAACAGTATACTCTACTAAAGATATTCATTACGGAGACATTAATCTAGTTAGATATCCACTAATAGATTTGATACTGAGTTTATCAGAGGAAAAAAACAAAATAACTTTATCTTAATTTGATGTTCACCATTAAGATAAAGTTATAAATTAATTAAACTATAAGACGTGTTTCTGAATAATGCTGTACCGAACTCATAAATCCGGACATTCCTTATCCGTGATTTTCTTATATGGCTTGTTTCCTAAATTGAATAGGAGACAGGCCATTTAACTTTCTTTCCATTCATAAAATGAAGATCTTGCCAGCTCAAAAATCTCTAACCACCTGCTCATTTTAATCTCTGCTTTAATTTGACTTACTTCAAGTACTGCTTGCGTCTTTTCTTTGTTTGAGCACGCTTTTCCCGAAGCAAAGCATCCAACTTTTTTGATAAAGCAGCGCTTTGCTTCAACGTACTCATTTCTTTCTATAAGTTCAATGAGAGCTTCTCTTTCAGACTTTGATAGTTCTTTTGGTTCATGGTTATTATTAGGCATAGTTATTCCTTCACGCTTTCTTGGTCTTCCTAAAGTACCACATACGCCGCTATAGCCCTCCAAATCATACTTTCGCTGCCAACTAGCTATTGTAGATGGATTCTTGGCCCCAAAGACTTGAGCTGTTTCTGAATAGGAAGTTTCGTTATTTATCCTATATTTTAATACGGATAACTTAAACTCACCAGAATATCGTGTTTTAGTTATACTTTTCTTTAGACCAACTTCGCCCTAGAGATTATAAGCCATTATCCTATTGTTTATCGTATCATGGCTTATATTAAACTCTTTTGAAAGAATGATTGCTCCAAATCCTTCTTCATATCTATTTATTATTTCTAACTTTAATTCATGGCTATATTTTGACATACAAATAACCCCCTAAATCCGTGTCCGGAATTAGGGGGTCAGTTTATACAGGAGATATGTCTTTTAGTTTTATCTTAACTCAGTAACTTTTTAATTTATTTCATTGATCATTTTGAATGAAATAGCATAATATAATAGATTTTAATAGATTAAAAAAAGTCAATAATATTAAGCCATAACTCATTTATTAACTGAATATTTAGATTTGTTTTCAATCTTTTAACCAACATAACTCATACTTAGTTTTATTCAATATTTTTTAATATAATTGATTAATTTAGACAACAAATTTTATTTTAGCTATTGTCTAAATTTCCCACTTCATAACTGTTTTACCCCAAGAAGTTGAAAGATCTTCTTCAAATGCGACAATAACATCTTCAATTGAGCGTACAATTAATTCTTTTCCTTTTAATAACGACAATTTATCTACTACATCAGGGTACTGTGTGTAAATATCTGCTACAGCTTGAAAGTCAGCAGCACCGCTACGACTACTTCCAATCAAAGTCAGACCTCTTTCTAACACCATTCTCGTATTAATTTCAACAGGATGTTCACTAACTCCTAATAATGACACAGAACCTTCCGGATTGATATGATCTATTATTTGGTCAATAGCATCTTGGCTACCACGACCTCCGACACACTCAAACGCATGGTCAAAAGTTAAATCTTCTGGAATATCATCAATATAAAAAGTTTCATCTATAAAAGAAAAATGGTTAAGTTTATACTCTGTTTTTCCAAATACATAAATTTTAGCCTTAGGATAAATTTTACTTAAAAGGATAGCGGTAATATATCCTAAATTCCCATCCCCCCAGATTCCAAAACTGTTAACATTCGGAATAGATTTCTTTTTAAAGCGATTAATCGCATGAATGCTTACTGAAACTAATTCTGAATATGATACAGTGCTAAAATCCATTTCATCAGGCAGAACAACAACTCTATCATGATCTAGAAATACATAATCTTGCATGAATCCATCGTAGCCACTTGATCTAAATTTACTTGATTTTAAATAGTTTTCAGCTATGACTTCATCTGTCTCTGTTGGTGTATTAGGCACCATAAGCACTTTTGTACCAACTTCAAATTGTCCTTTATTATCGTAAACTACTTCACCTACACCTTCGTGAATTAATGACATAGGTAATTTTTCTTTCATAGCTTTTTTTCCACGAGTCCCAGTGTAATATCTTTGATCGGCTGCACAAATTGATAAATAAGTTGGCCTTACAACCACTTTGTTTGAATTAATATCTTTATTTGTATAAGTAACTTCAAATTGTCTTGGAGATACAAGTTGATAAACTTGATTAATCATTTGAAATTCCACCTTTAATAATCGAATTAGCAACTTTCAAATCGTATGGTGTAGTTACTTTTATATTAAATAATTCTCCTTTAACGAGATATACATTTTCACCTTGTTCAACAATTATTTTGCATGCATCAGTAAGTACTTTTTTCTGTTCATCTGTGAGTGAATAGTAAGCATCTTTTAATAATTTTATGTTAAAAGATTGGGGTGTTTGACCTTGATACATTTCATCACGTACAGGAATATTAGAAATAGTTTTACCATCACTAGATATTACTATAGTATCAATAGCATTTATAACTGTATCAACAGCTCCGTATTCTTGTGCCATTTTAATATTTTCACTGATAATTCTATGTGTTAAGAATGGACGCACAGCATCATGAGTTACGATTATATCATCATCATTTGTGCCATAATTATTTTCAATATATTTAATGATATTCATTATTGTTTCATTTCGATCAGTGCCACCTTCAATGACAACTGTCTTATTTAAATCGATATTGTGTTTAGAAAAAATGTTTTTTGTGTGTTCAATCCATTTCTCTGGCGTTGCAATAATAATTTTATTAAAATTGTTCTCTAGCAAAAATTTTTCTACTGTATGAACAATAATTGGCTTATTGTCTAAATCTAAAAATTGCTTAGGAAGCGGGACATTACCCATTCTTGAGCCAATTCCTCCAGCTAAAATACCTGCATAAATCATTCATAACATCCTTCCAAGAGTTTTATATTTAAATCTATTTAATATACATCAATTTTACACTTTGCCACGGGTTATTTCAAAAAATCTTTAAACAAATATCTAAACTGACTTTACAATAGAATTTTTAACTCTAAATAATATAATTTATATAGTAATTTGCTCTCTCTAAAATTTGCATTTGTACTTTAGATACCATCTCTATTATGTTACAATTCCATTACAATAGTTACAAGTTGGAGGCAGCCTATGAAAAAATACATATTTCTCTTCAGTATTATTCTTGTCGTTCTAACGTTAGCCGCATGTAATAACGAAGAGCTCGCCAAAAATCTCAACAACGAGGAGTTTCATGATTCCATCAAACATGAGGATACGGAATCCACTGAATTCAAAATTGCCACGTATCAATCTAAAGAGAATCCTCTCATTGAAATTAAATATCCTGTTTTTAAAAATGATGATATCAATAATAAAATCATTAGATACCGTGATCACGATATCACTGAATTCATCAAAATGGTTAAAGATGATAATGAGAACAACTTATTAATCATCGATATTGATCCTAAACAGTTCAATGATGATGTCTATTTCTTTAACAAGACAAAGAAAGCGCGCATCTCTGATTCTGATTTCTTTTCACAGCACAACATTTTTGCTGTAAATCTAAAAAGTGGTCAGGTGGGTAGTACGGAGTCATTTTTAAAGACAGATTCTAAAACACGTGAGTCTTTGTTTAAAATTCTAGATGAAGCCATCAGTGCTGATGGTTCTATTTATCCTTATTATCAGCACCATAAACTTGAAGAGTATGTAAATAATCAGGCAAACGTCTTTCTGAATATCGAATTTGATGATGATTACGCAATTTTTCAATTTGATTCTGAGGAAATTGGACTGCCTGCAATGGGAACGCCTAAAGTAAAAGTATTAAAAGAAGACCTAATTCCTTTAATGGATGAAACCATCCAGCATTGTATCACTGGTAAGAAGCCTAAAGATGAAAAGTCAGAGCCTGAGGATACTAACGGTACAGGTAATAGTGAGAGTAACAAGACCAAAGAACATCTCTCCATTCGCGAGCTTGATCCAAACCGAAAAATGGTGGCTCTTACTTTTGATGATGGTCCGAAGGCGGATACAACGAATAAATTACTCGATAAATTACACGCTAAAAATGTGAAAGCGAGTTTCTTTATGCTAGGTTCTAGTATAGAGTCGTATCCTGATACGGCGACGCGAGTGGATCGTGAGGGGCATGAGATTGGAAATCATTCATACTCACATAGGGATATGATGGAACTAAACTTAGATAATATTTTAGCAGAAATTAATGATACAACGTCTCTGATTGAAACATTCACGAATCAAACGCCGAAATTTTTTAGGCCGCCCTATGGTTCATTCGATGAATCACTGAACTCAAATATCAACATAGAGACTGCGTTTTGGTCCGTCGATACTAAAGACTGGCTGACTCATGATGGTCAATCTATTCTGAATGAAATAAAAGAGAACGTTAGGGACGGCTCAGTCATTTTAATGCATGACATCCATATGGAAAGTGTAGAGGTCGTTGAAGCAGTCATTGATTACTTAAGAACTGAGGGGTATCAGCTCGTTACAGTTTCTGAACTGTCCTTCTATAAAGGTGCGGATACACTCAAGATGAGCTAGCTTCATAACGTACATTTTTTTAGTAATATGTTATAATTCTTTAAGATTGGAGTGTAGAAGTATGATAAAAAATATAATTAATTTCTCGATTAAGAATAAGCTTGCAATTGTTTTAATGACACTTATTGTTGCGATTGCTGGTGCTTATTCAGCATTGAAAATGAACATGGAAATGTTACCAAATATTTCTTCGCCTGTTCTCACGGTGACAACACCTTATCCAGGTGCGACTCCAGAGAACGTGCTTGAAAGTGTAACGGAACCTATTGAAAACCGCGTGTCTAGTATGGAAGGTGTAGAGGACGTCCAATCGCAGTCTATGCAAAATGCGTCAGCTATAACGATTACATATGATTTCGGCACAGATATGGACAAAGCTGAAGAGGAAGTAAAGAGTGCTATCGATTCTCTTGAACTTCCAAAAGAAGCGAATGAAACAACGATTGACCAAATTTCAATGTATGAGTTCCCGATTATCAGCTATAGCTTTACTGATAAAGACAATGATCTAGAGAAGCTAACAAAAGATATCGAGGGAGACTTACTTCCTAAAATTGAAGGTGTTGATGGTGTTTCTAAAGCAAGTTTCTCTGGTCAAATAATGACTGAGATTGATCTTAATTTTGATGAAAAAGCACTAGAAAAAAATGGTCTTTCTGAACAGGATGTGCTTCAATATATCAAAGCTGCTACGAGTGATTTCCCTCTTGGGTTATACACGTTTGGAGATGACTTAAAATCAATTGTGGTTGATGGGCAGTTTACTTCGATTGAAGCGTTAAAAGATTTAGAAATTCCATCTGGTCAAAAAGAGGGTGCTGAAACGCCTGAACTCTCTGACGCTGAAAAGGCACAAATGTCTCCTGAGCAACTTGAAAAGATGCAAAAAGAGATAGAAAAGAAAATGAAAGAAGCAGATATTCCTACAGTTAAATTAGGGGATATTGCAACGATTGAGAACACACAAGAGCGTGAATCTATTTCTAAGACAAACGGTAAAGATTCTCTTACAATTCAAATTGTTAAAACAACGACATCTAATACTGTATCTGTTGTAGATGGCGTTAAAGATGTCGTAGATGAGTATATAAAAGAAAATGAAAATACTGAAGCAGTACTTATGATGGACCAAGCGAAACCGATTGTTGACTCTATTAAGACGATGGTAGAGAAAGCGTTAATTGGTGCGTTATTTGCAATTATCACAATACTATTTTTCTTACGTAATATCCGTTCGACATTAATTGCAGTTGTTTCTATCCCAATGTCTATACTCATGGCATTTTTAGTATTGAAACAATTTGGCGTCACAATCAACATCATGACACTAGGGGCTATGACTGTAGCAATTGGTCGTGTAATCGACGACTCAATTGTTGTAATAGAGAACGTCTATAGAAGGATGAGACTTGAAGATGAGCCATTAAAAGGGCGCGCTCTGATTACAGATGCAACTAAAGAGATGTTTATTCCAATCATGTCTTCAACTGTCGTAACTATAGCGGTATTCTTCCCACTTGCGATGGTTACTGGTGAAGTTGGGGAAATTTTTAGACCATTTGCCTATACGGTCGTATTCGCTCTCATAGCGTCTCTTATTATTGCAGTCACGATTGTACCTATGCTTGCACATGTATTTTTTAGAAAAGGCGTAGGTAATTCTAAGAGCAAAGAGGGAAAACAAGGAATTATTCAACGTGTGTACCATAGCGTCCTAGAGTGGTCATTAAGTCATAAATGGATTGTAAGTACTATTGCCATCGTCATATTTGTTGGCTCACTTATGCTTACACCACTCGTGGGTACGTCATTCATCTCAACTGGTGATGATAAATTCTTAGCACTTACTTATAAACCAAGTCCTGGTGAAACGGAAAGTGAAGTTGTTAAGAAAGCTGAAGCAGTGGAAGATATTTTAAATGGTAATAAAGATGTTTTAAATGTCCAGTACTCAGTAGGTGGAGAAAACCCGATTAGTCCAGGTTCAACTACTGATACAGCAATGTTTGTAGAGTATGATAAAGACACACCTAACTGGGATACTGAAGCCGAAAGAGTGCTAAATCAGATCGCAGAGTTAAAACATGGTGGTACATGGAAAAACTTAGACGTTGCGACTGGAGGATCTTCAAATACTGTTTCAGTGTCTGTAACAGGACCTTCTATTGATGCAATGAGAGACACTGTAAATGAGGTTGAGGATGTATTAAATAATCAAGATACATTATCAAACGTATCATCGTCATTGAGTGAATCTTATGAAGAATATCAACTTGTTGTCGATCACAAGAAAGCTGCAAAACTCGGACTTTCAGCTGGACAAGTCGCACAGAAATTAAATCAATATGAACCAAAAGAAACTGTTGCAACAGTTGCACTTGACGGTGTAGACACAGATGTCATCCTAGTCCACGATAAGAAAGATTCATGGACAGAGAAAGAACTGAAAAACACAAAATTCACGACACCACTTGGTAAAGAAGTGAAGCTTGCTGATTTCGTTACATTTGAAAAAGGTACGTCATCAGACACAATCACACTTAAAAATGGAGATATTTCGACGACTGTAGATGCGAAAATTAATTCAAAAGATATTGGTACAACAACAAAAGATGTACAAACAGCAATCGATGAAATTAAAACTCCAGACAACGTTTCAATCAAAGTTGGTGGTACAACAGAAGATATAGAAGATAGCTTTAAGCAACTTGGAATGGCGATGCTCGCAGCGGTTGCGATCGTGTACTTAATTTTAGTACTTACATTCCATGGTGGTATTGCACCATTTTCTATCCTA
Source organism: Phocicoccus pinnipedialis (assembly GCF_903994035.1). Lineage (GTDB taxonomy): Bacteria > Bacillota > Bacilli > Staphylococcales > Salinicoccaceae > Phocicoccus > Phocicoccus pinnipedialis. The sequence goes on along the minus strand of NZ_CAJEWB010000010.1, from coordinate 617,576 downwards.
TTCTCATTACCATTTACGATTACAGGTGTGATTGTAGCACTCTTAATTTCAGGAGAAACACTCTCTGTACCTTCATTGATAGGGCTCTTGATGCTTATTGGAATCGTAGTGACGAACGCAATTGTATTAATTGACCGTGTGATTCGTATGGAGGATTCTGGTTTACCGACAAGAGAGGCACTGCTTGAGGCGGCAACAACGCGTGTACGTCCAATACTTATGACGGCACTCGCAACGATTGGTGCACTCATACCTCTAGTATTCGGTGGAGATAGCTCTGTATTAATCTCTAAAGCACTAGGTGTAACAGTTATTGGTGGATTATTGTCTTCGACATTACTTACGCTGATTGTTGTGCCAGTCGTTTATGAGATGTTAATGAACTTAAAACACAAATTTGTAAAATCAGAAGAATAAATTGAAACCACTAAGTCACAAAATGTGATTTAGTGGTTTCTTTTTTTGTCTAAAACATGCATGATATATTTAATAAGACCCTTGAGGTGATAAAAATGACGGGTGAAATGATTTTCGTTTCTATATTAATACTTGCTATGCTGACATTACTTTTATTTGAAGTCATCAGGGCAGACTTTGTTGTATTTTTATTCCTTGTTATATTTCTAATTACAGGTGTAATATCTACGAACGATGCGCTTGCTGGATTCTCGAACGAAGGTGTAATGACGATCGTCGTGCTCTTCATTGTCGCAAGTGCAATTCAAAAACATGGTGTGATAGAGAACTTAATCTATAAAATGCTTGGAAAAAATAAAAATGAGCGCAGTGCGATAATTAAATTTACTGCACCAGTTGGAATCGCATCAGGATTTCTAAATAATACACCAATTGTTGTAACATTGACGCCAATCATCAAAAACTGGGCAATTAAGAATGGGTTCAGTCCATCGAAATTTTTAATACCACTCTCTTATGTCACAATCATGGGTGGCACGCTCACTTTGATAGGAACAAGTACTAACTTAATTGTACACGGGCTACTGCTCGGAGAAGGTTTAGAAGGATTTAGATTCTTTGAGTTTTCCATAGTGGGGATCGTAATTTTATCAGTCGGAATGATATATCTTGCGACTATTGGTTATAACTTATTGCCGGATACATTAGGTGCTATGGAGAAAATCGACTCAGAGACAAAAGAATTTTTAGCTGAAGCTTACATATTAACAGACTTCGAGCTAGTAAATAAGACGGTATTAGAAGTGACAAAAGATGCTTTAAAAGGGATCTATATTGTCGATATTTTTAGAGATAAAAAAAGACTTCCAGAAGTCACTGCAAACACGCGACTGCGTGCAGGAGATAGAATTGTGTTCTCAGCAACGCTTGATACTATAGGGGTCGTGAAGCAAGTTAAAGGACTCTCGATTCGGACAGGTAGTGAATTGACATTAGACGCTCTACAAAATGAAAACACAGTGCTTGTTGAAGCGGTTATTTCACACAACTCATCACTCTTAAATAAGACCTTAAAAACATCCAACTTTAAGTCAAGATTCAACGCAGGTGTCATCGCTATACATAGAAATAATAAACGAATTAACTCCAAAGTAGGAGAAATTGTACTTAAAGCGGGTGACACATTATTGCTTCTTGCCCATAACGATTTTATCGATAAAAATAAGTTCACCGACGATTTCTATGTCGTTACAGCGGTCAAAACACCAGAGGAATTTTTACAAAACCAAAAACAAGGATGGTTTGTCATTGGCCTCATGGGATTGATGATTGGATTCGTGACGCTTGGTGTCCTTTCTATGTTTAAAGCAATGCTATTATTAGTAATTATATTGTTTATGCTCAAGCTGATATCGATTCAAGATGTTACGGGTGCAATCCAATTTGATGTGATACTCTTGATTGCCAGTGCGTTTGGTGTCGGAAAAGCCATCACAAATTCTGGACTCGCAGACTTTTTAGCGACACATCTAGTAGACATCGTCAAACCGCTAGGTATTTTAGGACTCTTAGTAGTGATATATATCATAACAAACATCTTTACTGAACTAATTACAAATTCGGCAGCAGCTGTACTTATGTTCCCAATTGCTTTAGAGATGGCACATCTTATGAACACAGATTATCTTGGATTCGTCATAACAGTAACGATTGCTGCATCATCGAGCTTCATGACACCGATCGGATATCAGACGAACTTAATTGTCTATGGACCAGGTGGATATAAGTTTAGTGATTACATCAAAGTCGGTGCACCACTTTCATTCTTGATAATGATTGTGAGTGTTAGCATTATCTATACAGTGTGGTTTTAATGTTTAAAAAACAGAGCACATGGTAATAGATTACTATAAAACTTTTAGGAGGCATTCACATTGACTAAAAAAGTAGCAGTATTAATGACAGACTTAGTTGAAGATATCGAATATACGAGCCCTAAAGAAGCAATCGAAGCTACAGGATACGAAACAGTAATTGTTTCACCTAATGGCGGTACTGTAAAAGGTAAAAAAGGTGGAGAATTTGAATCTGACATTAAAGTAAGTGATGCGAATCCAGAAGATTATGATGGACTATTAATACCTGGTGGTTTCTCTCCAGATGGTTTACGTGGAGACAAAGATGATTTACCAGCAAAATTTGCGTCTCACTTCTTAGAGACAGACAAACCCGTTTTCTCTATTTGTCATGGACCACAATTACTTGTGGACACAGATAAATTAAAAGGTCGTACGATGACAGCTGTTAAAAACGTTAAAAAAGACGTTATTAACGCTGGGGCTGAATTCAAAGATGAGCCTGTAGTTGTCGATAAAAATCTTGTATCGTCAAGAACTCCTGATGACCTCGAAGATTTTAATCGAGAAATCAAAAATCAATTAAAATAATAAAAGAGATATTATTTTTAATCTTCCAACCAATCTTGGTTGGAAGTTTTTTATTGTGGCATATTTTTAATATTGATATACTTTTAATAAGAAATGAAAGGGGATACATAATGGATATTAGACATAAATTAGATCAATTTAATGAAGAGATTAGTAAAGTTTTTATCTCTAACAGAAAAACGATTGACCTTATTTTTATCTCACTCTTAAGAGAAGGACACATTCTTTTTGAAAGTGTACCTGGTACAGGAAAAACCGTTCTTTCGAAAGCAATCGCACGTGCAATAGGTGGAGAGTTCAAGCGTATACAGTTCACTCCAGACGTATTACCAACAGATATCACTGGAATGAATATGTATAACATTAAAGAAGAGGTTTTTGAGTTAAAGCTAGGTCCCATCGATACGAACGTATTACTTGCCGATGAAATTAACAGAGCGACACCAAGAACGCAATCTGCACTTCTTGAGGTCATGGAAGAAAGTCAAGTTACGATTGATGGAGAGCGAATCGAACTCAAGCGTCCATTTATCGTACTCGCAACGCAAAACCCCATAGAGTCGTCTCAAGGCACTTTTGATTTACCAGAAGCTCAACTTGATCGGTTTTTAATGAAGATCGACCTAGATTATCCGAATCGTGATAGTGAGATGCTCATGATGGATCAGCATATGGTTAAGTCTAAATTAGAAGAAATTACGCCGGTCTTTACACTTGAAGAAATCAAATCGTTTCAAAATGATGTATACAAGGTAGAGGTAAATGAAACGGTGAAAAATTATATTTTAGATATCGTAGGAAAAACACGTAAGCATCCCTATGTAGATCTGGGAGTAAGCCCCCGTGGTACCTTACATATTATGAATACTGCACGTGCAGTTGCATTCATTAACGGTCGAAATTATGTCACACCGCAAGATGTTAAAGATATTGTACTACCAGTCATTAGTCATAGAATCATGCTGTCTATCGAAGGTATGACAGTGGATTCACCTAAAAGAGTCGCTGAAGAGATTGTGAGAGGTGTAGAAGTACCAGTCGAAACCGGAGTAGTACGATGAAGTTCAAAGCACACTTCTTGCCATCTAAATTGAATACATTCTTATATGGTGTGTTTCTCTTTTATTTCGTATGGGCATCTTTTTATCCTGCTGATTACTCATACACTCTTTTATATATCCTAGGTATCATTGGTGCAATTTTGCTCCTGTCAGATTTGTATGCAGCACTTTCTCATAGAAAACTAGAGGTTGAGTTTGTAGAGAAGTCTGCGCGTAAGTATAAGGGTGAGGAAGGCGTCATGACCTTTAAGATCACTCAACATGGACTTCTTCCTATTGTTGGTGCGGCGCTAGATATCTATGCGAGTGATTACATTATTTTTGCTGGTGATAAAAAGAAGCGATCAGCTTCAAGAACACATAAACGGTTACTCTTCAGTGTGATGCCGAAGAGAAGCATTCATGTCTCTGCGAAGTACATAGCGATTGAACGGGGTGTCTCAAAAGTGTTTGGGAGCACCTTATCGTACTCGAATCTTTTTGGATTCAACCAAATTGTCTTACAGCAAAAATCAATCGACTCGACAGAAGTGATCGTATATCCCGAAGTCAAAGTTTCAAAATTCAAACCGTTTAGACTTCGAAATGTTGAGGGAAATTATCGTAAACAAAATGCTTTGTTCCAAGATAAGATATTGAAAGTCGCCTCTAAAGATTATGTACGAACAGATCAATTAAGAGATATTCACTGGAAAGAATCAGCGAGACTAGGCGCACTTCGAACGAATGTTTATGAACAAGTGACAGACCTAGAGGTCTTGATAATAGTAAATCTACGTTCAGATAAATCATACGTCGCAGTTGAGTATATTGAAGAAATTTATGAAAAGATTGCATATATTTCTTATCAATTGACGCGTGACAAAATTCCTTACCAACTCATATCTAATGTGAAACATATCCATTTAAATGATTATCTCCATGTACCGATTGGAAGTGGAGCGAATCACTATAAGCGTACGTTGGAATTTTTAGCGCGATTAAAATCGATTGATTTTACAGTCCCTTTTGATCATCTCGTAAGAAGCGTCCCTAATCTCAATCATGTACCGAGCCACTTAATATTTACAGGACCTACCGACCACAAAATAAATACAGCATTATTCGAGTTGCAGAAGAGACAAATTTCAGTATACCAACTCGACAAATATGAATTAGTTGAGTTTGGTCGTTCTGGAGGTGCAAGATGATACGTCTATTCAAAGAGGTTTTTCCTAAATATGTGATTGAGATGATGACAGTCATTGTTATACTTGCAGAACTCAATGCTACTTTCAATGAGACACCGAAGTTACTTTTTAATAGTATCGTTCTCATTCTGGTATTTTTAATCGGTACAATTATTACAAACAAGGCACGCTCATATGTGCTCTATTATTTTGTACCGTTTTTCTTTATACTTTTTCTCTTAGTAGGGAATAATGTGCTAGTCGCAATGTTATATAGTGTTATTTCAGTCTTTCGTTTTGACCGACTGTATATGGATAGAATGACAGATTTTCAAAAGTATGCAATTGTAGTGTCGCTCATTGTCGTAATTTTATCGCAATTCATTCGAACTGGGATTATAAGTCCGGATAACTACATGTTTTATTCAAGCATGTTTATTGTACAACTGATTTCTTATTTCATTTTAAAAATTGTAGCTCAAATGACAGATGATAACATAAAGGTTTCGGACTATTTAAATACGATTATATTTGTGGGCCTCATTCTAACAGCAGGTGGGGCAGTTGTTGGAATTTTGTTTAAAGGTATCAGCAGTTTAGTCAAACTTGCACTTGTTGGGATTTTAAACGCGATATTTTTCTTGATGAAGCCACTATTCGTGTGGATGGATAAGCTAGAATTTGAGACCCCTGAATTTGTTGAAGAAGAAAATACAGGAGAGAGTCTGGATGAGACTGTGCTTGATTTAATACATAATACTAAGCAAGAAAGTCTTTTAGAGAGATTACCACTCGATATGATAATAATAGGAATTATTGTTGTGGCATTTATAATAATGGTCATTGTTCTTGTAATGAGAAGTAAGAATGATGCGGTCATTGAGAATGAAAAGCTAGATATTAAAATAGTTCCAATACCAATAAATAAAATTAGAGAGCGAATTAAACTTAAGAAGCCTAAAGATCCAATTCGCCAAGTTTATTTTGATTTTGAACGATGGGTGAATAGAATTGGGATTGGACGCTACACTGATGAAACGATTGAAGAATGGATTGCACGTGAAGAGTTGTCAGACGTGTTTAGTACTGAAGAGATAGAGATTTATAGTAAGGTGCGTTATGGATCACATTCATTCACAGATGTATCAATATTTAAAGCGCACATCAACGCAATTAAAAATAAAATAAAAGCAAAGATAAAGGAACGAGAAAATTAAATAAAAAAGTCTCCTAAATTTGGAAACCAAAGTTAGGAGACTTTTTTAATTCTTACGATTTATTTTTATTTCGTACAGACCATGTAGAGATTACAGCAAGTGCAATAAGGGCAATCAATCCAATTGTGTATCCCATTATTTCACTGTAACCTTTCTCGCAGCAGCGTTTGCTTTACCAAAGCGGTCAATCACAGTATAGGCAATAAAGTATTCGCCAACTTTTTCTGTATCTACTTTATCCCCTTGAACGATTGCATCATTCGTGATGTCATGACCATCTGTGTCATAGATCTTTACCCCTTTTTTTGGATCAAAGTCTGAACCTACTGAAATTTCCACGTCATCGATACTTGTGAATGTCACACGTGTTTTATTCTTATCAGAATCTCTACCGAATGTTTTTGGGGTAGGTTTGATTTTATCTGTTGGATTTTCAGATACATGAACGATACGTGTAATTTCGTACCAACCGCCTGTATTGTTCGTTACTTTGTACTTCAAGTAATAATCACCGATAGTCGAAGTATCCACATCACCACTCGTTGTAATGTTATCTGTCACATCACCATCTCTCTTATCGACAGCATACACGCCTTCAATTGGGTCAAAGGAATCGCCAACTTGTACGTTGAATTCATCTACGTTGAACAACTTTGGATAATCCGTAGTCACCTTTGCCTGGATATCTTCAATCGTTTCTGTTAGTTCATTTTTATTCTGTTCTTGTTTTGCATTCTCTGTTTTTGCAGGTTCATAGTCTGCCATATACTCGCCAACCACAGGTGCTGTTGGGAGTAGGGCGATCATCATTTTTATAATAATAGAATTCATAAAGAACACCTCAAAATTCATTGTTACTCCTATTTTACAAGATATAGACAAAATAAAAAAGCTGAACATAGAAATGTTCAGCTAAATATATTATTAAAGATTGTTTTGTCGTTTCGCTGCAAGTAGCGTGTTATTTAATACCATTGTGATTGTAAGTGGACCAACACCGCCTGGTACAGGCGTAATGTAGCTTGCTTTTTCTAAAGCACTTTCGTAATCTACGTCACCAACAAGCTTGCCGTCTACTACCGTATTACCTACATCGATGACGATTGCGCCATCTTTAAGATCTGCCCCTTTTAATAATCCTGGTTTACCAACTGCTGAAACGACAACGTCGAAATCCTTGATTTTAGAAACCATATCTTTAGTTCTTGAGTGCATTAGAGTTACAGTCGCGTTTTGGTCAGTAAGTAATTTAGCTACTGGTTGACCTACGATGTGTGAACGACCGATTACTGCAACTTCTTTACCTTCTAAAGAACCAGTGTGTTTTAATAATTCCATGATTCCAAGCGGGGTACATGGAACGAATGTTTCTTGTCCTGTGTAAAGTTTACCGATGTTGATTGGGTTGAAACCATCAACATCTTTTTCAGGTGTAATTGCGTCGAGCACCTTATTTTCATCTACTTGTTTTGGAAGTGGAACTTGTACAAGGATTCCATGGACCTTCTTATCTTGGTTTAATGATTCTACAGTATTAAGTACTTCTTCTTCTGTAGCATTTTCATCTAAGCGCACAATGCTTGACTCCATGCCTATGTTTTCAGCAGCTTTGTTTTTTGATCTAACGTAGCTGAGTGAAGCCCCATCGTTACCCACGATAACTACCGTTAAGTTCGGAGTCACACCTTTTTCTTTTAATTCATTGACTTGTCGTTCGAGATCCGCACGGTAATCTTTTGCGATTTCTCTACCATTAAGAATTTCTGCTGTCATTTAAATCCTCCTAGACTATGTGTTATCTTTATTATTCCAAATTATACATGTAAATGCTAGTACGAATATTACATAAATGTTACTTTTCAATTCCAAAATGTAAGCGGTTTTAGTACAATAGAGTTACAGAAATATTCCGTAAAGGGTGTTTTTAAATGAATGTTGCAGTAATAGGAAGCGGAGGAAGAGAGCACGCAATTGTTAAAATGCTTTCTGAATCTAAGAATGTAGACGAGATCTACGCGATCCCAGGTAACGCAGGAATGAATGACCTTTGTGAAGTAATGTATAGGGTAAAAGAAGATGACTTTCACGCTATTGCAGGTATTTGTATTGAACGCCAAGTAGACTGGGTGATTATTGGGCCTCCTGAGCCATTAGAAAAAGGACTCGCAGATTATCTAATCGATGAGTATGGGTTAACTGTGTTCGGTCCGCGTAAGAAAGAGGCTCAGATGGAAACTTCAAAAGTGTTTACGAAAGAACTTTTAAATAAATATAATATACCAACGGCAGATTTCGAAGTATTTAGATCTTTTAGTGAAGCAAAAGAATACCTGAAGGATGCGTGCTTCCCTAAAGTAATTAAGCAAGACGGACTCGGTAGCGTCACAGGGGTCGGTGTCCGAGTTGTGAAATCAGCAGCTGAAGCGATGGAAGCATTAAATGACATCGCAATTGTAACTCAAGATGACAGCATTGAACCGTTAATTATTGAAGAGCACTTGGATGGTGAAGAGTTCTCACTAATGGTCTTAGTAAACGGAGATGCCTATCATGCATTTGAAACAATCGCACAAGACCATAAGAGTGCGTATGCTAAGGGCGTTGGTCCAAATACTAATGGTATGGGTGCATATGCACCAGTAACACATATTACCGAAGATATTAGACAAGAAGCAATCACTAAGCTAATTGAACCTACAATAAACGCAATGGTCGACGAAGGTCTCGACTATTTCGGTGTACTGTACCTAGGTGCAATGAACACAAGTGATGGCGTTAAAGTGATTGAGTACAACTCAAGATTTGGAGATCCTGAAGCACAAGTGTTAATGGGTTTACTTGAGAATGATTTCCTAGAAATGCTAAATAAGTTGAAAAATAAAGAACCGTTTGAGATGAAATGGAAAGATGGATTCATAGCAGGAGTAGTACTTGCGACAAAAGATTATCCTTTTGAAGTGAATAAAGGCTTACCACTCTATATTCCAGAAGAGCTGATGGATGATATCTTTATCAGCGGTGTATCACAAACGGAAGATGGAGATTATGTATCGGCTGATGGACGTGTATTAATGGTTACAGGATATGCGAGTACTTTAGAAGAAGCTGTGAAGAAAGCTTATGACAATATGGATCAGCTTGCATATAATCCAGAGAACTTTTACTATAGAAAAGACATCGCTCATCGAGCGCTTGGAACTCTAGTTTAAACAGACGCAAAAATTGCGTCTGTTTTTTTCTTATCAGATGAATTATAGTAGGCGCTCCGATATAATACTTATAGTTGGGGTGACATCATGTTAAATAGGATAAAGTTAAATACAGAGATTATTGCGAGTTATTTACTCGGAATATTCTTTATTATACAAGGTTTGTTTCTGGTCATTAATTCGGGACGAATCAGCAGTCAAAATGAAAGTATAGAAGTTGAAAAAATTAAAAACATAATCGATTTAATCAATGTATTTTTTATTGAACTGACAAATATATTAGGACCAATATTAGGATTGCATTTCTTGATTCCTATCGTTGTCGGCCTATTATTTATAGCGATTGGTGCATGGATGTTTAAAGCAGCTAGCATTATGAAAAAGACCACGCGATATGACCGTAGGTTTATTATCTTCTTTTTCAGTTTAACTGGTGTCATGTTTATTTGGACAACAGTTCTGATGTTCCAAGTGTATGGATATACAAGTATCTTATTCTTAATAGCATTTATTATACATCTTCTTTATAACATCTTTAACGAACATTTAGATCACAGATTTAGAAAAGAGCAGTATCTTCTCATCATGTTCTTCTACATGATTGCGTATTTCTTTACACAAAACGCAGTGTATAGTGATATCGGTCGTGGCATCACGCCGACAGATGTACTCTCTATCAATATGTACTTCTCAATCACATGGATACTTGCATTACTCTCACTATCGGTTGGCGTGTTCTTATCTAAAGCAGAAAACATCTTGAAAAAACCAGTAGCTGAGATGAATGATCAAGAATATTCAAGAGTAAAGGAACTTAGACGCGGACGCAAACTAAATCTCGATTTTAACAAGTACTTTGATTTTATGAAGTACTTCTATAGGTTAAAAACACAAATAACAGAAAAGTTTTTTGAGTTTTTTGAGATCAAGCCAGTGTCGTGGTTCAGGATTAACTATATCGAACTCACACTCGGGCTCGTCATGTTCTTGATGATATTCTTAGAATTTAACAATCGTAATGGTGTTGTGTTCGAAGGGTTGTTTAAAATTTCAAATGTGCAATACATTTACGAATGGGTGAATTTAGCTATTACGTTCATCTTAGCTTCGTTATATATGTATTTCACGATCATGAACACTTGGAATGATAAGTATTATCACAGACAAATGATCATCATTGTCGCATTGTTTGTTAAATTTAGTACCAGCCTATTTATTACAATCTTTAGGGCCGTTGAGTTATCGATTTTTATATTACCACTCAACATATTTTTAGTAATACTGACGTTACCATTAATGTTAATCAGTATCTTTAAACCTTTTACGAGGAGTGAAAACGATGACCTTAAAAAAACACAGTTATACAGGACGGACAGATAATCCTTCTATCAAAGAAAGATTTCACCAAGTGGTAAAAGAGTATAGTAATGAAACAAATAGTGATGTGATTATTGGTTTTATGTCAGACGAGGGTGTGAAGCGCAACAAGGGTAGAGTTGGTGCTTCATTAGGTCCAGTAAAAATTCGCGAAAAAATGGCATCTTTACCATATATTAGAGAAATTTTTGACGTAGGTTCTGTTGTTGGAACGACAGAACTCGAAGTGTCACAAGCTGAACTTGGGAATCAAATTAGTAATTTATTAAAGAAAGATAACTTTGTTTTAATATTAGGTGGTGGACACGAAACACTTTATGGACATTATTTAGGAGTACGTGAGACGTTTAAAGACGAGAAAATTTGTGTGTTAAATATTGATGCGCATTTTGATTTAAGAAACGAAACATCATCTAGCGGAACAATGTTCCACCAAATTTTATCTTCAGATAAAAATATCCACTACAAAGTGCTCGGGATTCAGCCACTTGGAAATACAAAAACACTTTTTGAGACAGCAAATCAATTTGGTGTTGAATACTATACAATCGATAAGATTAGAGAAAACAAAGATTTACTTTTTACCTTATCAACTACACTACAGAACTATGACAAAGTATTCATGACGCTGTGTATGGATTCAGTAAAGGCGAGCGATGCACCTGGTGTTTCTGCACCAAGCTCGAATGGATTTACGAGTTTAGAGATAAAAACAATCATCGAACACTTTGCAAAATTAAACAATTTAGTGTCGTTCGATATTTCAGAAGTCTCACCTGAACACGATAGAGATGATATGACAAGTGCTCTTGCCGCATTTTTATCTGTGACATTTTTAAACAGTAAGAATGAAAATGTGTAATTAAGGGTATATAATTTTAAATAAGGAGTGGTTTTATGGCATTAACTAAAGAGCAAATTGAAAGAAGAAAACAAGAGGCCGTTGAACTTGTAAAACAAAAAGCAAGGCAATCCGGTCTCGCAGCAATCGTTCCAGTACCACTTTTTGATATGGGTACAGACTATAAATTAATGACAGAAATTGAAGACGATATAAACGAAATATTTGGTGTAACAAGTGAGGAGTTAAAAGATAATAATGATTCGATGAAGACGCGTCTCGCTATTATGGTTACAAGTGGTGCAGGTGAATTTATTGCTAAGCAAACAACGAAAGTCGTATTAAAGCAACTTCAAAACCGCAACAAACGTACAAAAGTAGGCCCAATATCTGTAGGTACGGTTGTCACTCATGGAACAAGTGCAGTTGTGAGTTATACACTTATGAGAAAGCTCGGAATGGACCACATCGAAAAGGTAGTAAAATATTTAGACAACCAGACAGTTATTTAATGTGCATTTGTTTATGTAATCGTGTACAATAGTTTGTGAAACTATTAATTTAATTTGATGAGGGAGTTACCAATATGCAACAAAGAACATTTGATATTGTAGATGAAACAGGAATTCACGCTAGACCTGCTACGATTTTAGTTCAAACAGCGACACGATTCGAATCAGACATTGAGCTCGAATATAACAATAAAAAAGTCAACTTGAAATCAATCATGGGTGTTATGTCACTTGGTGTTGGTAAAGGCGCACAAGTTACAATCTATGCGGATGGTTCTGACGAAGCAGAAGCATTAGAAAAAATTACTGAGGCATTAAAACAAGAGGGACTGACTGAGTAATGACAGAAATTATTAAAGGTAATCGTGGTGGAGGCGGTATCGGTTTTGGTACAGTCGTTAAATACCAAGAAGTTGTCTTTAATATTGATGAAAACAAAATACCAGAAGAAGAAATTCAGACTGAACTTGATAAGCTCGTTTCTGCAGTAAATATTGCACGAAATGAGCTTATTAAAATTAAAGACAGAACGATTCAGAATGGTGAATATACGGATGCTGCAATCATGGAAGCACAAATTATGATGCTCGATGATCCAGAGCTTCATCAAAATATTAAAAACAAGGTACACGAACTTCACAATGTCACTCATGCATTATATACGGAAAAGAACCATATCATCGAATCGTTTGAGAAGATTGATGACGCATATCTACGTGCGCGAAAACAAGATATTGATGATGTACTGAAACGTGTGCTGTATAGATTAGAAGGTCACGAGACGCTAAACCTAACAGAGTTGTATGAACCAACAATTATCGTGGCCAAAGATTTACCACCTTCAATTGTTGCACAGCTCGACAAAAATGTTATTAAAGGAATTGTACTAGAGAATGGTTCTGAGAACTCACATACAGCAATCATTGCAATGAGTCATGGTATTCCACTGGTTTCTAACGTGAAGAATGCACTGGAGATGGCGCGTCCTTTCGACATGATGATCGTAGACGGGGATAACGCAGAAGTCGTCTTCAACGCATCCATTTCAGACACGTGGTTTTATCTTAAAAAACAGAGTGATAAGTCAAAGGCAAGTGAACGTCTAGCTCCGTATCGGACGAAGATTACGGAAACAGCGGATAAGAAACGCATTAATTTGGGTGCGAACGTTTCGACGAGAGGCACTGTCGATGAGGCGCTCGACATTAATGTAGACCAGGTTGGATTATTTAGAACAGAGTTCGTGTACATGAGCCGTTCGAACTATCCGAGTGAAGAAGAGCAACTTGAGATCTATAAAGATGTAGTAGAAAGGATGGATGGTAAGCCAGTGACGTTTAGAACGTTAGACGTTGGTGGAGATAAATACTTGCCATACTACGATCATGAATATGAGACAAACCCCTTCCTAGGGACGCGTGGGGTGCGTTTCTCACTTTTGAATGAGCATGTCTTTAGAACTCAGATACGTGCTTTTATTCGTGCAAGTCAATATGGTGACGTGCGTGTAATGTTTCCTATGGTTAATACAGTAGCTGAGTTTAAAAAGCTTGCAGGAATTTTTGAAGATGAAGAAAAGAAGCTTGGATTATCATTGAATAGGAGAATTCCACTGGGCATCATGATTGAGACACCTGCAGCTGCGATACATGCTGAATATCTTGCAAAACATGCGGACTTTTTCAGCATCGGATCAAATGATTTAACGCAATTTGTCATGGCGGCAGACCGTATGAACCCAAACGTCTCATCATTCGTAGAAACGTTGAACCCAGGATTACTGAAGTTAATCCATTATATTATTAAAAGTGCACACAAAGAGAATATAAAAGTTGGATTATGTGGAGAACTCGCACATGATAGGGAAGCAATTCCAATTTTGCTGGGACTTGGAATAGACTCACTCAGTGTGCACCCGTCACATGTATTAAAGTTAAGAAAATTCATCCATGAACTCGACAGTCGAAAGTTGCATGTTTTTGAACGTCACATTTACGAAGTAGAAAGTGAAAGTGAAATGATGGATAGGGTAGCAAAGATTATTCGTCACAAATAAATCACTTATCAAAACTTTGTGAATATGTTAACATGATATAATGTACAGTTTATATAAGTATATATATTAATTAACGTATTATATAGGGGGAATTTTTTAATGGAAGATGTGCTTCTTGGACGGATTCTAACTGCAATGACACTCGCATTCCATATTATCTACGCAACAGTTGGTGTCGGAATTCCAATCGTCATAATGGTATTCGAATTCTTAGGTATTAAGAAAAATGATTATCACTATTTAACGATGGCACGACGTATTGCTAAAGGATATACCGTTACTGTGGCAGTAGGAGTAGTCACTGGAACAATCATCGGTCTGCAACTCAGCCTGATTTGGCCAGATTTTATGAAGCTTGCAGGTCAAATTATAGCACTCCCATTATTCATGGAAACTTTTGCTTTCTTCTTTGAAGCAATTTTCCTTGGTATTTATCTATACACATGGGATAGATTTAAAAATAGATGGCATCACTGGTTACTTACTATTCCAGTAGTTATTGGCTCTTCATTATCCGCAGTATTTATTACAACAGTTAATAGCTTTATGAACACACCGGCAGGATTTGATCTTGTTGAAGGTGTGTTTAAAAACGTAGACCCAATCATGGCAATGTTTAACGCCTCAACAGGCGTACGTGTATTTCACGTAGTTGTAACAGCTTATATGACAGCAGCATTTTTCATGGTAACTGTAGCAGCAGTTAAATTACTAAGATCTAAACACACTGAAGACAGAGCGTATCATAGAAAAGGTCTAAAAGTTAATATGATTATTGGTCTTGCAGCTGCGGCACTCACTCTGTTAGCTGGGGATTTATCAGCAAAGTTTTTACACAATGAACAGCCAGAAAAACTTGCAGCATTCGAGTGGCATTTTGAAACTGAAGAGAACGCAGATTTAATTCTCTTTGGTATTTTAGATGAAGAAAATCAAGAAGTTAAGGGAGCGCTACGTATCCCGGCAGCACTTTCAATTCTGTCAGGAAACAAACCTTCTACAGAAGTAACAGGGTTAAATGATATTCCAAAAGATGAATGGCCACCACTCGTTGTCCATTATTTCTTCGACATCATGGTTATTTTTGGAATGTTTGGACTAGGTGTATCTGCACTTTACTTCATATTAAAGCTCTTCAAGAGAGAAGAGTGGGCGCATTCAAGATTTATGTTATATTTATACGCACTATCGGGACCATTATGCTTCGCGGCTATTGAAGCGGGTTGGTTTACAGCAGAACTCGGTCGTCAACCTTGGATTATAAGAGGCTACATGAGAGTTTCCGAGGCAATTACACAAGCAGATGGGCTTGGAATCACGATGATTATGTTTGGTGTTTTATATCTCATTCTTGGGTACACTACTATTCAAGTTATGGTTAACATGTTTAAGAACGAATCAGCACGTGACTCACAAATTGCATATTACGGCAAAGAGAGCTTGATGGAACAAGGAGGTCGATTCTAATGAATTATGAGATTATTGGGATTACGGCACTTTGGACATTCCTTTACGGTTATGTAATTGTTGCATCTGTAGATTTTGGTGCTGGGTTCTATAACTTCTACGCGAAAGCGACAGGGAAGTCGAACATCATCACTCCTATTATTACTAGATATTTAAACCCAGTTTGGGAAGTAACAAACGTATTCTTTGTGTTCTTCTTCGTTGGGATCGTTGGGTTTTACCCTGATACAGCGTATTACTTTGGTACGACTTTACTAATTCCAGCATCGATTGCGTTAATCTTAATGGCGATACGCGGAAGTTATTACGCGTTTAATCAGTACTCAAAAGATTCGAATATTGTATGGGCATTTCTCTACGGAGGTACGGGTTTACTAATTCCTGCTTCACTATCCGTTACGCTTGTAATCTCTGAAGGCGGGTTTATTAAAGAGAAAGCTGGCGGCATTGATTTAAACTTAATGGAATTACTCTTTAGTCAGTATGCATGGTCTGTTGTATTCTTAGCAGTGATTTCAGTTCTCTACATTTCAAGTTCATTCCTAACATTCTACGCAAACAGAGCGAGAGCTTTTGAAGCAGTTGAAATTATTCGTAAATGGTTCTTGATTTGGACAATTCCTATGTTAGTAAGCTCTCAGTTCGTATTCTTAGGATTAAGATCGAACAACGAAGCGCACTTTATGAACGCACAGAACTATTGGTACCTATTTGGCTTATCTCTAGTATTTATGTGGATAGCCGTGTATTTAATCTACAAAAAAAGAAGATACGGTATGGCATTCATTATGGTAATGCTACAATTTTTAAGTGCATTCTTTGGATATGGAATCAGTAAATTACCGTATATCCTATATCCTTATGTAAGAATCGAAAGTGTCGTAAATGAATCGATGGCCTTCTGGCTGACGGTCGTATTCATTTTAGGATTGTTACTGTTAATTCCAAGTCTTATAATATTAATGAGAATGTTCCTATTTGATAAGGACTATGTCCAAGGTAAAGAGGACTAAGGAGATTAGAGTATGAAAAAAGAATTTGCCGTAATCGGACTTGGCCGATTTGGATCGAGTATCGTACAAGAGTTAAGAGAGCTAGATGCAAACGTGCTTGCGATTGATAAGAACGAAGAAGTCGTGAATGAATATAAAGATATCGTTACAGAAGCGGTTATTGGAAATACGACAGATGAAGCGGTGCTTCGCAGTGTCGGTATTACAAACTTTGACCACGTCATCGTTGCGATTGGTGAAAATATTCAGAGCAGCATCTTGACAACATTAATTTTAAAAGACCTAGGTGTAGAGAAGGTTACAGTAAAAGCTCAGAATGAATATCATGGTCGAGTTCTCGAAAAGATTGGAGCAGACCATGTTATTCACCCGGAACGCGACATTGGTAGACTTCTCGCACATAGGATTGTGTCGAGTCATACTCTCGATATATTAGAAATCTCAGAAGAACACTCTATAGTAGAGTTCAAAACAACTAAAAACTTATATAACAAATCGATATTAACGCTTGATTTCCGAGAAAAGTACGATGTCTCAATCCTTGCTATCAAGCGAGGTAATCAAATTATCGTCAATCCAGACCCAGTCGTGAAGCTCTTGGCAGATGATGTTTTAATCCTAATCGGGAAAGATACAGATCTATCACGATTCGAGACAAGGTTTGGGACTGATGAATAATTTTCAAGAAAAATCCTCCAAATATTCTTATTTGGAGGATTTTTTGTATATATTTTATTTTGATTTTAATGTTTTGTCGTTTACTCGCATGATCATTGGGAGGATCATCGGGCTACGTTGTGTTTTTTGGTAAAGGTAGGCAGAAAGCTCTTCAATGATAAGTTGTTTTACGTTATACCATTCAACATTTTCTTCGGAAGCTAATAAGCTTTCAATTGACTCACGTAACTTTTTCTCTGCACCTCGGATTAATCCGAATGATTCTCTCATGTAGACAAAACCACGTGAAATGATGTCTGGTCCAGAGAGGAGTGTCTGGTCTTCGAAGTCGATAGACACGACCATAACCGCAAGTCCTTCCTCAGATAATTCCTTACGATCACGAAGTACAATGTTACCAATATCGCCGATACCAATACCATCAACAAACACTGTACCACTTGGTACAGAATGGGTTACTTCGGCATGGTCTTCTGATAAAGTTAAGACTTCCCCGTTGTCCATTAAGAATACATTATCCGCTTCAACACCAGTGTCTACCGCAAGGTCCTTATGGATCTTAAGCATGCGGTATTCACCGTGGATAGGCATGAAATATTTTGGTCTCATTAAACGCAACATCAGTTTTTGTTCTTCCTGAGAACCGTGTCCCGACGTATGGATGTTTGAAAGACGACCGTGAATAACTTCAGCGCCACGCTTATAAAGTGCATTAATTGTACGGTTTACACTCAGTGTGTTCCCCGGAATTGGTGATGAACTGAAGACAACTGTATCATCAGGAATGATGCTGATTTGTCTATGTGTACCGTTTGCGATACGAGATAATGCAGCCATTGGCTCACCTTGAGATCCCGTACAAAGAATCATAATTTTATGTTTTTCAAAACGGTTGATATGCTTTGCTTCAATAAAAGTTTCTGGTGGCGCTTTGATGTAACCGAGCTCCGTACCAATTCTAATGTTGTTTTCCATGCTTCGTCCAAACACACAAATCTTGCGGTCGAACTTAACAGCAGCATCGATCGCTTGTTGAACTCGATAGATGTTTGATGCGAACGTTGCAAAAATGATACGTCCAGCACATTGTCTAAAGATGTCTTCTACATTTTGTCCGACTTGCTTCTCACTAATCGTGAAGTTTGGAACTGTTGCGTTAGTTGAGTCAGATAAGAGACAAAGCACGCCTTCTTCGCCAATCTGCGCCATTTTAGCGATGTTCGCTGGAGCACCAACGGGTGTAAAATCGAACTTGAAGTCACCAGTGTGAACAATGTTTCCAACGGGTGTCTTAACTACAATTCCGTATGCTTCAGGAATTGAGTGTGTAGTTAGATAAAATTCTACCTTGAAACTATCGAAGTTAAGAACCGTATCTTCATCAATTGGAATGAGTTTCGTACGGTGCATGAGCTTATGTTCTTCTAACTTATTTTTAATTAAGCCTAAAGCGAGTGGACCTGAATAAATTGGTACTGAAATTTCTTTCAATAAGAAAGGAATTCCACCGATGTGATCTTCGTGGCCATGTGTCACAACCAGCGCCTTAATGCGGTGTTCATTCTCTTTTAAATATGTGTAATCAGGAATAACGTAATCAATACCGAGCTCGTCATCATTTGGGAATTTTATACCCGCGTCGATCATTAGTATATCTTTACCGATTTCAATACAATAAGTGTTCTTTCCAATTTCACCTAGTCCCCCGAGGGCGAAAACACCTACATCTTTAATATTACTCATTGTACTTTTGTAACCTTAAAGTCTTCATTATGCTCACGCTCATATTCTAAATGGTCGGGACTGAGTGTTTCAATGAACTCGATCGTGATTTCTTCGTTTTGTAAATGTTTTCTTACGTCTTCAATCTTTTCAGCCTCAAGATACATAATTAGTGTCTCTTCTCTAATTAAGCGTTGAGTTTTGTGGTCTTGATAAAATACTTTAAATGTTTTCATAAATCAATTCTCCTTAAAAATATATAGTGGTTTATTCATAAAAAAGATGTGCTCCTTATTTAGCAAGCACATCTATTAATAGGGATTATTTATCCCTCATATACTCCTGTTGCAGTAACCCGCTACGACCTAAGATGCTCTTCAACTTCTTCTTGAGTTTTTCTTTTAATCTTCTCAACATGAAAATCACACCTTTATCTCTTAACCTTATTTTACATTATAGACTTTCCTGTTGCAAAGACTTTATACTAATAGTAAGGGGTGAGTTGTATGGATGCTCAAGCGTTATATCATAAAATACGCATGGAAGAAAAGCGAGAAGATAAGCCTTTCGATTATGTTGAATTTAACAAACGTGACAATTTTATTATCATGAATATCATTTACCAAACGAATGCTTATATTAGCAGTGATGATCACCACACGTATAGACACGATGTAGATCCTGATATTTTAAATGCAGAGACTTACGAGCAATTGAAACCGTTACTCATTGAAAGAGGTATACGGTTTGTTGAACGGGTTGACGAATTTATTTAATTATTCGAGTGGTACTGCTCCTTCTTTAGGAAGTAATGGAGTGTCCTTATTAATATGATCATAAAATAAAATACCGTCCAAATGATCGAGTTCATGTTGTAAAACGATTGAGAGCATACCACTCGCTTTAATTACAACTTCATTTCCATCAATATCCAAAGCACGCACTTTAATTCTCTTTTTACGATGCACTATGCCTTCAATGTCATCATCTACACTTAGACAGCCTTCACCAGATGGCAGAAAAGATTCTTGAACTGAGTGGCTGATGATTTTTGGGTTGATTAACATCAAATCATAAACTGGTTCATCGTCCTCATCGGTTAAATAGACTGCTAGCATGCGTTTATTTAAGTTTATTTGTGGCGCTGCAAGTCCAACTCCTGCACGCAAATCATATTTTTCAGCAATTTCCTCATCTTGTGAGTTAATTAAAAATTGTCTCATTTCACGGAGCTCTTTTTGAGTTTGTTCGTCAATTGTTGTCACTTCGTCTACTTTAGCTCGTAGAATCGGATGACCATCACGAACAACATCTTTCATTGTAAGCATGTTTAGCCTCCTATTAAAATACATTTCTTAATTATACTATAACTCAGTATAATTTTCACGCTTCACATAAGAATTTTGTAATCGCTTATCATCAGCCTTACTTATAGATGAAAAACAGTGAAAAACTTACGGTTATCGAGGGATTATGATATTATGAATGTAAGCATTTTATTGAAAGGTATGGTGAACAAGTATGGCACCGAAAAACAAAAGTTTTGACCCGGTAGCTCAATTAAAACAAATTGAAGAGTCTTTTGAACTTTTCCAGATTTTAGATGAGAACGGTAAGATTGTAAATGAATCAGAAATGCCTGACTTATCTGATGAGGAGCTTGTTGAGCTTATGACAAGAATGGTTTGGACGCGCGTACTAGATGAGCGTTCGACATCATTGAACCGTCAGGGTAGACTTGGTTTCTATGCGCCTACTGCAGGACAAGAAGCATCACAAATTGCAAGTCATTATGCAATGCAAGAAGGGGATTATGTTTTACCAGGGTACAGAGATGTACCACAACTAATTTGGCATGGACTGCCTTTATCCAAAGCATTTCTATTCTCAAGAGGACATTACGAAGGGAATCAATTCCCTGAAGGTGTGAATGCACTAAGCCCACAAATCATTATTGGTGCTCAGTATGTTCAGACTGCTGGTGTTGCTCTTGGTATCAAAAAACGTAAAAAAGATAATGTAGTAATCACATATACAGGTGATGGTGGTACATCACAAGGTGACTTCTATGAAGGCATTAACTTCGCAGGTGCATATCAAGCACCGGCAATCTTTGTAGTACAAAACAACCAGTATGCTATTTCAACACCAAGACATATCCAAACTGCAGCTAAAACTTTAGCTCAAAAAGCAGTTGCAGCAGGTATTCCGGGAGTTTACGTAGACGGTATGGATGCATTAGCTGTTTACAAAGTAACTAAAGACGCGAGAGAACGTGCTATTAAAGGGGAAGGACCGACACTCATAGAGACAGTGACATACCGCTATGGTGCGCACACACTCGCTGGTGATGATCCAACAAGATACCGTGAAGGGGAAGAAGAGACAGAGTGGGAGAAGAAAGACCCACTAACTCGTATGCGTACTTTCCTAGAAGAAAAAGGCTTATGGTCTAAAGAAAAAGAAGATGAAGTGATTGAACAAGCGCGCGAAGACGTGAAAGAAGCAATCAAAGAAGCAGACCAAGCTGCTCCGCAAAAAGTAACAGAGCTAATGGACTTAATGTTTGACGAAAAGCCAAGCAATGTTAAAGAGCAATATGACTACTACAAAGAAAAGGAGTCAAAGTAACATGGCACAAATGACAATGATTCAAGCGATAACAGATGCGATGCGTACTGAATTAAAGAATGACGAAAATGTTCTAGTATTCGGCGAAGACGTTGGTGTCAACGGTGGGGTATTCCGTGCTACAGAAGGACTACATGAGGAGTTTGGAGAAGAGCGCGTCTTTGACACTCCGCTTGCTGAGAGTGCAATTGCATCACTTGGTTTGGGGTTAACATTAGAAGGATTCCGACCAGTTGTTGAAATTCAATTTTTTGGTTTCTTATTTGAAGCGATGGACGGAATTGCAGGACAGATTGCACGTCATCGTCAACGCTCAGGTGGTACGAAACCAACACCAATCGTAGTCCGTGCACCATTCGGTGGTGGAGTAAACACTCCAGAGTTACATGCAGACTCTTTAGAAGGTCTGATGGCTCAAACGCCTGGATTACGTGTTGTAATTCCATCAACTCCATATGATGCTAAAGGATTACTCATCGCAGCGATCCGTTCTAATGATCCAGTAATTTACCTAGAGCATATGAAGCTATATCGCTCATTCCGTGAAGATGTACCTGAAGAAGAGTATGAAGTGGAATTAGGAAAAGCGGCGGTACGAAAAGAAGGTACAGATATTACATTAATCGCATATGGTGCAATGGTTCAAGAATCACTTTCAGCTGCTGAAGCACTTGAAAAAGATGGAATCAGTGCTGAAGTCATTGACCTACGTACAGTTTCTCCAGTAGACTATGAAACACTTGTAGCTTCTATCGAGAAGACTAACCGTGCAGTCGTGATTCAAGAAGCCCAACGTCAAGCAGGTGTTGCAGGACAAGTTGCTGCTGAATTACAAGAACGTGTGATTTTATCTCTTGAAGCACCAATCAAGATCGTAGCTGCTCCGGATACAGTCTACCCGTTCACAGCTGCTGAAAAAGTGTGGTTACCTAACAAAGAAGATATTATCGAAAAAGCAAAAGACGCAATCAATTTCTAACCAGTTGGAGGGTAAAGTAAATGGCATATGAAGTAAAACTTCATGATATCGGTGAAGGTATCCATGAAGGTGAAATTGCAAAGTGGTTTATTGCCGAAGGCGATAAAATTGAAGAAGATGATACCCTAGTAGAAATTGCGAACGATAAAGCAGTTGTAGAATTACCATCTCCAGTTTCAGGTACAATTGAAAAAATTCATGTATCTGAAGGAGAGGTGACTACTGTTGGGAGTATCATCGTTACCATAGATGATGGTTCAGGTCCTTCTGAATCTAAAGAAGACGAAGAAGTAGAAGAAAAAGAAACTAAAGATGAAGTTGCTAAAGAGGTAGAGAAAGCTGAACCTAAAGAAGCACCTAATAAAGAATCTGCATCAAAAGATATAGAGGTAAAAAACTCTGAGTCAGATAAGAAATTTATTATAGCAATGCCTCGCGTACGTAAGTATGCACGTGAGCATGACGTTAATATTAAAGAAGTTACTGGTAGCGGTAAAAATGGGCGTATACTAATTGAAGATATCGATGCATTCTTAAGTGGCGATCAGTCAGTGTCTGAATCTACAAAATCAACTGAAACTGTAGAAGAGGTTACTGAAACTAAAGAAGAGTCTAAAGTTGCAGCGATTTCTACTGGCGAACGTGAAACACGTGAGAAAATGTCTAGAATTAGAAGAACGATTGCAGATGCAATGGTTAATTCTAAAAAGACGTCACCACACGTTACAAACATTGACGAAGTAGTTGTAGACAAACTTTGGGAACACCGTAATAACTTCAAAGGTGTTGCAGCTGAGCAAGGTACGAAACTGACATTCTTACCATATGTTGTTAAAGCAGTCGTTTCAGCACTTAAGAAATATCCTGAATTAAACACTTCTATTGATAACGATACAATGGAAATTATTCAGAAACATTATTATAACGTAGGTATCGCAGCAGATACTGAACGTGGATTAGTTGTACCAGTAGTACGCGATGCGAATGCATTATCAATGTTTGAAATTGCAGATACGATTACTGATCTTGCAACAAAAGCACGCGACGGTAAACTTACTATGGATGAAATGAAAGGCGGATCAATTTCGATCTCTAACTTAGGTTCTGAAGGTGGTAAATGGTTCACACCAGTTATCAACCAACCTGAAGTGGCGATTTTTGGAATTGGTAGAATTGAGGAGGCACCAGTAGTTCGCGACGGTGAAGTTGTTGCAGCACGTGTCTTAGCACTTTCTATTAGCTATGACCACAGAGTAATTGACGGTGCGTTAGCTCAGAAAGCACTCAATCATGTTAAACGCTTATTAAATAATCCGGATTTACTATTAATGGAGGGGTAAAGAATGGTAGTTGGAGATTTCGCAATTGATGTAGATACGGTAGTTGTAGGTGGCGGTCCTGGTGGATACGTAGCTGCAATCCGTGCTGCTCAGCTCGGTCAAAAAGTTGTATTAGTCGAACGTGAAAAAGTTGGAGGGGTTTGCTTAAACGTGGGTTGTATTCCTTCTAAAGCATTAATTTCTTCATCTCATAGATTCCAAGAAGCACAAGATTCTGAAGAAATGGGAGTTACTGTAGAAAACGTTAAACTCGACTTCTCAAAAGTACAATCATTTAAAGATAGTGTTGTACAAAAACTTGTAGGTGGCGTAGAATCACTACTTAAAGGTAACAAGGTTGAAGTTGTTCACGGTGAAGCGTATTTCTCATCTAACAACAGTATCAAAGTTGCTCAGGAAAACAGCTCACAGACTTATGAGTTTAAAAATGCAATTATTGCAACTGGGTCAAGACCAATTGAAATCCCTGGTTTTAAGTTTGGAAAACGTATCATCGATTCGACAGGTGCCTTAAACTTAGAAGAAAAGCCTGAAAAATTAGTAGTAATCGGTGGTGGATATATCGGTACTGAACTTGGTACTGCATATGCGAACTTCGGTACTCAAGTGACTATTTTAGAAGGTACTAAAGACATCCTTGGTGGTTTTGAGAAAAACATGACGCAACTTGTTAAACGTAACCTTAAGAAAAAAGATGTTGACGTTGTAACTCAAGCGATGGCGAAATCAGCTGAAGAAACTGAAAATGGTGTGGTAATTACTTATGAAGATAAAAAAGGTGATGCTCACACGATTGAAGCAGACTACGTTCTTGTAACTGTAGGTCGTCGTCCAAACACTGATGAGATTGGTTTAGAGCAAATCGGTGTGAAGATGACAGATCGCGGTATTATTGAAGTAGACAAACAAAGCCGTACTAGCGTAGAGAATATCTATGCTATCGGAGACATTGTTCCTGGATTACAACTTGCACATAAAGCAAGCTATGAAGGTAAAGTTGCAGCAGAAGCAATTGCTGGAGAAAAATCTGAGGTAGATTACATCGGAATGCCAGCAGTCTGCTTTACTGAACCAGAACTTGCTTCAGTTGGATATAACGAAACACAAGCGAAAGAAGAAGGTCTCGACTATGTAACTGGTCGTTTCCCATTCGCAGCTAACGGACGTGCTTTAGGTCTAAACAAAACAGATGGATTTGTTAAAATCGTTGCACGTAAAGAAGACGGACTTGTTATCGGCGCACAAATCGCTGGTAATGGTGCATCTGATATTATTTCAGAGCTCAGCCTGGCAGTGGAAACTGGCATGACATTAGAAGACATCGCTCTTACAATTCATGCTCACCCAACTCTAGGAGAAATTCCTATGGAAGCAGCAGAAGCAGCACTTGGTCGTCCAATTCACTCAATGTAAATTTTTAATTAGCGTCCCTCGGGACGCTTTTTTTATAACCGAAAGGAGATAAAAATGGAAAAATCTTATAGCTATCCGCTAGATTTAGATTGGAACACTGAAGAAATGATTAAAGTTGTCAAATTTTTTCAACTTGTAGAAGAAGGATACGAAAATGGTGTAAAAGCATCCGATTTAAGTGATGCATATAAATATTTCAAAGAAATTGTTCCGAGTAAAGCAGAAGAAAAGACTTTGTTTAGAGCATTTAAGTCTGTTTCAAATCTTGAATCATTTTTACTTGTAAAACAATTAAATACGAGTGATCCGAATGACATTTTAAAAGTTTAAAAAATTGTGTTGTTAAATTAGAGTAAAAAAAATATAATTAATTGAATTAAAGATTAGGAGGAGAAAATGACAGAGATACGTTTACAGAATATTAACCAATATTTTGGCGAGACACATATACTAAAGAATATAGATTTCACTTTTTTGGAGGGTAAATTTTACACAATCTTAGGTCCGTCTGGATGCGGTAAGACAACACTTTTAAAAATTATTGGCGGGTTTGTAAACCAGACCTCAGGAGACCTTTATTTTGGTGATAAAAAAATGAATGAAATACCTGCAAATAAGAGACAAGTTAACACCGTCTTCCAAGATTATGCACTTTTTCCACATTTAAATGTATATGAAAATGTTGCATTTGGATTGAAAATAAAGAAGGTGTCTAAAGTGGAAAGAGAAGCACGTATTAAGGAGGCACTCCGTTTTACAAACTTAACAGATTTTAAATACAGAGATATTGAACAATTATCTGGTGGACAGAAACAGAGAGTTGCGATTGCACGTGCGATTGTAAACGAACCGGACATTCTTCTCCTAGATGAATCGCTGTCTGCATTAGATCATAACTTGCGTGTGGATATGCAGTATGAATTAAAAGAACTTCAACAAAAACTAGGTATAACGTTTATCTTTGTTACTCACGACCAAGAAGAAGCATTAGCTTTAAGTGATGAAATTCTTGTCATGGATAAAGGGCATATCGTACAAGCGGGTAGTCCTAAAGATATTTATGACGAACCTTTAAATAAATATGTTGCTGATTTTATCGGTGAATCTAATATTGTTGAAGGTGAGATGCTAGAGGACGGTAAAGTATCAATTTATGGTCGTGCATATGAATGTGTAGATGGTGGTGTAAAGAGCGGCACACCCGTTGAAATAATGGTACGTCCTGAGGATATCGTTTTAAAACCACTTGAAGAAGGGCACTTAAACGTTACTGTAGACTCAATACTTTTCAGAGGTGTACATTATGAAATTTGTGTCCTCGATGAAGATGGCTACGAATGGGTGATCCATACGACTCAAAAAACTGAAGAGGGTAAGAAGGTTAGCATTTATTTCGACAAAGAAGATATGCATATCATGGTACCAGGTGAAAAAGAAGACGAATTTAATGAACGACTTGAACTTTACGAAGGTATTCTCTAATGAAAAGAGTTTTAGCACTACCATATTTATTATGGATGGTCGTATTTGTAATATTACCTGTTTTCTTAATGATTTATTATTCTTTCAATGACATGAGCGGTAATCTAACGTTACAAAACTACGCAGAGTTTCTAAGTAGTAACTATATTAAAATGACGCTTAATTCATTTTGGTATGCCTTCTTAATTACGGTTATTACTCTCATAGTCAGCTATCCACTTGCGCTTGTTATATCAAGATTAAAACACAAAACATTCTGGTTATTAATCATCATAATTCCTACGTGGATTAACATCTTACTTAAAACCTATGCATTTATTGGTATTTTAGGAATTAATGGAATATTGAATTCTGTCCTTGAAAAGTTTGGGCTTATGAAAATCCAGCTTCTCTTCAGTGATTTTGCATTTATTACAGTTGCAGTATATATATTTATACCGTTCATGGTACTTCCTATTTTTAATTCGATAAATGGAATCAACAAGAATTTGATATGGGCATCATATGATTTAGGTGCTTCTAAGTGGGAAGCTCTCACAAAGGTGATCATTCCTTTATCTTTAGAAGGTGTTAAATCGGGTATTCAGATTACTTTCATACCTGCTCTTAGTTTGTTCATGCTTTCTAGACTTGTAGCAGGTAACAAGGTTGTAACGCTCGGTACTGCTATTGAGCAGCAGTTTTTGACGAACGAAAACTGGGGTATGGGATCGACGGTTGGCGTATTCCTCATCTTATTCATGGTATTTGTCATGTTAGTAACAAGAACAAAAAAGGAGAGTATATAAAGTGAACACTTTAAGCAGGAGTTTTCTTACAGTTATAATTATCTTCTTATACTTTCCGATTCTATATCTCGCTTATTATTCATTTAATACGGGTGGTTCAATGACAAGCTTTGAAGGTTTTACACTTGATTACTATAAGAGTGTCATTGAAAACAAGGCACTGATGACTGTTATTATGAACACAATCGCAGTTGCTCTGATTTCTAGTGGTTTCGCTACTATAATCGGATTATTTGGAGCAATTTTTCTCTATTTAATTAGACAAAAGTATGTAAAAAGCACATTGTTAACATTGAACAATGTTTTAATTGTGTCGCCTGATGTAATTATTGGTGCCTCTCTCTTAATTCTGTTTTCAATTTTTGGAATTAAATTAGGTAGCACGAGTGTCATCTTGGCACACATCGCATTCAGTGTACCGATTGTTGTACTCATGATTTTACCGAGTCTTTACCAACAAAATAGTAATCTCGTACTTGCTGCACACGATTTAGGTGCGAGTGCATTCCACGTGGTAACAAAAGTGTTAATTCCCAATATTAAGCCAGGGATTTTTGCTGGCTTTTTAATGGCTCTCACCTATTCATTAGATGACTTTGCTGTAACATTCTTCGTGACTGGTAATGGGTTCAGCACATTATCTGTAGAAATTTATGCTATGGCAAGACGTGGTATCACTCTTGAAATCAATGCAATTTCTACTGTGATATTTGTTGTTGTGTTAACAATTTCGTTCATTTATTACTTCGTGTCTGATAAAAAGATAAAGAGAGGCAAGACGACATGAGATTCTTAATTACGTTAATCGCATCAAGTTTACTTGTAGGTGGACTCTTTTTATTTGGTACGAAACTATTAAATAATACGTCAAGTTCTGAAACGGATGTTCTGTTTGTATATAACTGGGGAGAGTATATTGATCCTGAATTAATTAAACAGTTTACAGAAGAAACGGGAATCCGTGTAGTTTATGAAACATTTGATTCAAACGAAGCGATGCTCGTTAAGATCAAACAAAAACAACGCTATGACGTAGTGTTCCCGAGTGAATATACAGTAGAAAAGATGAAAAAAGACAACTTACTCTTACCGATTGATCCTGACAAAATCCCTAACATCAAGAATATCGATGAGAGATTCTTAGGTCTTTCATTTGACCCCGGCAACGAATATTCGCTTCCATATTTCTGGGGAACTGTAGGAATTCTCTACAACCCAGAAACAACAACAGGAATGGACTTTAGCACATGGGACAGTGTGTGGGATGAATCACTTCTCAATGACGTACTCTTACTTGACGGTGCGCGTGAAACGATTGGATTCGTACTGAACAGTGAAGGTCATTCATTAAACTCAACGAATAAAGAGGAGTTAGATCAAGCAAAACAAAAGTTAGAAAAACTTTCTCCTAACGTTCGTGGAATTGTTGGCGATGAAATTGCTTCAATGATGAAAGAAAACGAAGCTAAAGTCGCTGTTGTATGGAGTGGTATGGCTATGGACATCATGTATGAGAATGAAGATCTTATTTATACAATCCCGCAAGAGGGAACAAATCTCTGGTTCGATACAATGGCGATCCCGTCTTCTGCAAAAAATATTGACGGAGCACATCAATTTATCAACTTCTTGTTAGACAAAAATGTTGCTCTCCAGAACACAGATTGGGTTGGTTATGCCACACCGAATCAGGCAGCATTCAAAGAGTTAGATGAAGAAGTTAAAAACGCCAAAGAATTTTATCCAGATAAAGAGACGATGGAAAAGCTAGAAGTTTACCGAGATTTAGGTCCAGAGTGGACGGAATATTATAATGAATTATTATTGGAATTTAAAATGTCACTCGATTAGTGTTTTTCAAACTCGCTTTACGGGTATATAGCACCTATAGACAAGAAACATACTTCGGAGGTAATTAATATGGTTAAAGAATATACACAGGTTGTTCAACCAGTCAGCCGTGTTCCTGAAAAAATATTTGGATGGTTAGGATTTATTGCATTAGTTGCATTAACAGCATATATTGCTTTCTTCTCATTATTCACTGCACGTGATCCAATGTTCCTAGAGTCAATTCGTAGTAACGCTGAAGAAATGGCACAAGGTGCAGATGTATCAGCTGACCAATTGGTACAGTTCGTTGAACAATTTACTCAAAATTCTTGGTTATTAGCTGTAGTCTTGTTAATTCCAATTATCATCGCGTTTTTTGCACTAATTAAAATGAGTAAACGTATCTTATCAGGTATTCTTTTACTTGTAGCTGCAATTATAATTGCACCATTTGTGCTTACTTTATTCTCGTCACTCATGTTTGTAATTGCTGCAATCCTATTATTTGCACGTAAAGACAAGATAATTACTCAAGGTGCAACGGGAGAGTATATCAACAGAAGACCAGAGTATGCGAGAGAAAATTATGACAGTAATGAACGTTCAGTAAAGCGTCATCATGATGAAATTGAACGTGATGTTGAAAGTCATAATCAAAAAGAGCTTGACCGTTTAAGAAATAAAAATCAAACGCAATACGAGCGTGACATCGAATCACATAACCAAAAAGAGCTTGACCGTTTAAGAAGTAAAAATCAAACGCAATATGAACGTGACATCGAATCACATAACCAAAAAGAGCTAGATAGAGTGCGTCAAGAGCGAGATGATTATACTGATTTAGAAAAAACGCGTCAATTTAGTGCTGTGGATGAAAATCTTACTACACAAGAAATAGATTATCCAGTAACAGAAGAAGAATATAACTTTGATATTGAAGATGCTGCAAGAACTAGAAGAGAGAATGTTGATCGACGAAATAATGACGATTTATAAGATAGAGATAGGATGACCTGATCACGGTCATCCTATTTTTTTTATATCTTTAACCTTAAAAATCATACCGTGTGAGATACTTGAATTTTGACAGAATTTGGATTTATATCACAATATTTATTCTATTGTTCAATGTCTAGCTTCTCACAATAACCTCTTTTAACGTTAGTAAATCAGATGAAAGCGTATTTATTCGGAATTATCTAAAAATTTTAACATTTTCTATTACAATACTCTTAACTTTCTGATAATATAACATGTATTAACTTTTTTGGGGGAACACACAATGAAAACTTTAACTCGATTTAGTACGTTTGTCGGAAATACATTTGCCATATGGGTACTTATATTTGCCGTCTTAGCGTTTTTGATTCCAAGTCTTTTTACGTGGATTGCACCATTTATTAATCCGTTACTCATGATTATTATGTTTGGGATGGGCCTTACTCTTACAACACAAGATTTTAAGAACGTTCTGAAAGCACCTTTTAAAATTTTAGTTTTAGCGGTTGCACAATTTGTTGCAATGCCTCTCATTGCTGTGTTACTCGTTTTAGCATTTAATTTACCGAAAGAAATTGCGATCGGTGTAATCTTAGTTGGATGTTGTCCAGGAGGAACTTCATCTAACGTAATTACATATCTTGCGAGAGGAAATGTGGCCTTATCTGTAACAGCAACTTCAGTTACTACGCTACTTGCTCCGATCGTAACACCAGCACTAACGTTATGGCTTGCAGGGGCATACCTACCTGTTTCATTTAATAGTCTGTTTTTAACGATTGTTAAAATTGTTTTAATACCAATTATCCTAGGATTCGCTGTTCAATTCTTCTTTGAGAAGACGACACAAAAAGCAATTGGGTTATTACCACTGATTTCAGTAGTTGGAATCATCGGTGTATTAACAGCAGTCGTTTCGAATAACACAACTAATATTATTAAGTCTGGGCTACTCATTTTACTTGTTGTTGTATTACATAACGTAATCGGATATGTAATTGGATTCTTTATAGGTAAATTATTTAAATTCGATTTAGCAGATCAAAAAACAATCTCCATCGAGGTGGGGATGCAAAACTCTGGTCTTGCCGCTGCTTTAGCAACAACACACTTTGATCCAATAGCAGCTGTACCAGGAGCAATATTCAGTGTATGGCATAACTTCTCAGGAAGTATCGTAGCGAACTTCTATAGCAAAATGACTGATAATAAAAATAAAGAAAAGACTGAATTATATACAGTAAAAACAGAAATTTGATTTAGGAGTGTTTAACCTTGGTACACAAAAAAGATCTTAGAATAAATAGTCAAGTCTATACAGATAGTAATATTAAAGCACCAAACAGAGCCATGCTTCGTGCAGTTGGTTTTACTGATGAAAGTTTTTTAAAGCCACAAATTGGAGTAGCAGCAAACTGGGCAGAGACAACACCTTGTAATATTCACCTGAATGATCTCGCACAATTTGCAAAAGAAGGAGTCGTGGAAGCGGGTGGTGTACCAATACAGTTCAACACAATTACGGTTGCTGATGGTATTGCGATGGGTACGCCTGGGATGCGATTTAGCCTACCATCTAGAGATATAATTGCGGACTCACTTGAGACAATGGTTGGCGGTCAAAATTTGGATGCACTAATTGCAATTGGTGGATGTGATAAAAATATGCCCGGCGCTGCAATAGCTATGGCCAATATGAATGTACCCTCTATCTTTGTGTATGGGGGAACAATCGCCCCAGGAAAACTTAATGGTCAAGATATTGATTTAGTCAGTGTATTTGAAGGTGTTGGTAAATGGAATAACGGTGATATTACAGACGAGGAATTAAATGCGATTGAGTGTAACGGATGTCCTGGCCCTGGTGGATGTGGTGGTATGTATACGGCAAACACGATGGCATCTGCATTAGAAGCAATGGGAATGTCATTGCCAGGATCTGCTTCAAATCCAGCTTCAACGAAAAATAAAGAAAAAGATGTCTATGAAGCAGGTAAAGCGATTTTAAAAATGCTTGAAAAAGGTATTTTTCCAAGAGATATCATGACGAAAAAAGCATTTGAAAATGCGATTACAGTAGTCTATGCACTTGGAGGTTCTACCAATGCGATTCTGCATCTACTTGCTATTGCTCATGCTGCTGAAGTTGACTTAGATATTTCAGACTTCAACAGAATGCAAGAAAAAGTCCCCCATTTAGCCGATTTAAAACCATCGGGTAAATATGTATTCCAAGATCTTTTTGAGGTTGGTGGCGTACAAGCTGTTATTAAATATCTATATGAAAATGGACTTATCCATGGAGATTGTATCACGTGTACAGGTAAGACAATTGCCGAAAACTTAGAGGGAATTGAACCTCTTAAAGAAGGGCAAGATGTCATCTTACCTCTAGAAAATCCAAAACGTAAAGATGGTCCGCTCATTGTCCTAACTGGAAATTTAGCACCACTTGGTGCAGTTGCAAAAGTGTCGGGTGTGAAGGTACGCAGACACGTTGGTCCCGCGAAAGTTTTTAATACAGAGGAAGCGGCAACAGATGCAGTCATGAATAATGAGGTAGAAAAAGGCGATGTGGTTATCGTTAGATATGTAGGACCGAAAGGTGGACCTGGTATGCCGGAAATGCTATCTTTATCGTCGATCATTGTTGGTAAAGGACTAGGTGAAGATATTGCACTCGTTACAGATGGTCGCTTCTCTGGTGGGACACACGGTCTCGTGATTGGTCACGTTGCACCTGAAGCACAAGACGGAGGACCAATCGCACTTATTAAAACAGGTGACATCGTAGTAATCGATCAAGATACGAAAGAATTGTCATTCAAAATTAATGAAGATGAATACAAAGCACGTAAGGAAGCATTAGTTTTGCCACCATTATATAGCAAAGGAGTACTTGGAAAGTATGCGCACATTGTATCTAACTCTTCTAAAGGAGCAGTGACAGATTTCTTTAACAGAGACAAGATTTGAGCATTCAATCAAGAGTTTAACTAAAGCTTCAATAGACGCGAAATTAGGCTGGCACCGTGTGAGTGGTAGCAATGTCGATATCAGCAGATTTGCTGAGTTTGACAAAATTGCTTATGAATAGGCAACATACTCAAAACACTGTACAAATCTGTACAGTGTTTTTTATTCGTTGATATAAAATTTTGAAAGTGTCTTAAATGTGTCTTTAATATCTTCCAAAAAATTCATATCTGTAAGTAAAGCTTCACTACCAGGATAATACACTTTACCGATTAGAAATTCGCCTTTTTTAACGTTCGCCAGTCTATCTAGCCCTTTATTGATTTCCGTATTACTAATTTCATCAATCATCATTTTGTCAGGTTTCATATGGTCGAGTGTAATAAAGTAATCTTTACCAAGTGCTTCAATGTCATTTACTTGTTTCTTCCAAACTTTGCTTGCATCTTTTTTACCAGGTGCTTCATAGATGATACCGTATTGGACAAACGCATGATCTTTAAATAGTCCTATTTGAAAGTTTGGCAACATCTTATATCCACGTTTGTTTGTAGAGAATGCAACCCAAGTATCGTCTGGTGGATGGACTGTACGTCTAGCATGCTTTGCAACATGAACAAAATGTTCTTCTCCTGTTAATTCTGATAAGTAAGGAGCAAGTTCTTTACCTAGGTTTTCTAGTTTAGGACGCGTTACTTCTATTAATTCTTCCATTCTATTTTCAAGACCATCGATTTTAAACACATCGAAATCTCTTTTCGTAAATTTAAATTTAGTCATATTATCCTCCAGTAGTGTACTTATGTATCTACTCTTGTATGATAAAATAAAGATAAGAAACTTTCAAATGGGGGGATTGCATGAGTGTTTATTTATTCGCAAAAGAATTAATACGAGACAGTGGGGCATTTATAAGAGGTCGTATGGAGGAGTCCTTTCAAGTTGAAAGAAAATCAAATCCAAATGATTTAGTGACAACAGTAGACCTAGAGAACGAACAATATATTAGAACGAAAATAAAAGAGGCTTATCCAAATCACAATATTATCGGCGAAGAATATGAAGCGGATATGGAAGATAGCAAGGTGGGTTATCTTTGGGTAATTGACCCAATTGATGGTACGTTAAACTTTGTACACCAGAGAGAGAACTTTGCAATTTCCATTGGTATTTATAAAGATGGTGAGCCATATGCCGGTTTAATTTTAGATGTTATGAAAGACAAACTCATCCATGCTGAAGCGGGTAATGGTGCATTTGTGAACGATGAAAAATTAAGCAAAGTTAAGACATCACATCTGTCGAACTCTATTGTTGGCATTAGTCATAAATGGTTAGTGAGAGAAGATATTAAAGGACCCTTAATAGAAATTGTAAAAAAGTGTCGTAGTCCAAGATCACTTGGTAGTGCAGCACTTGAGTATGTTCAACTCATTGAAGGTAGAATTGAAGCATCTATGTTCTTTAGACTTTCACCGTGGGACTTCTCAGCAGGAAAAATTATCGGTAAGGAAGTCGGGATTATCACTACAGATTTTCTTGGTAGAGAAAATGAATGGTTAGAGCGCACAAGTGTTTTAGCGACAAATAGTGTGTTACAAAAAGAACTTTTAGAAATCATGAAGAATGATGAGGGTTTTATCTTGGCTCACGATAAGTTCCATAACATTCATAGTAGTGACCATTAGATGACACCTTTTTAAAGTGTTTTTTCAGGATATACTGTATGCGATAAAGTGATAGTTCCCCTCCAATGTGACTGTAAACGTCACTCTTTTTAAATGGCTGGTTAAAAGCGTATTTAATATAGGAAATGACAAGTGGCTCAACATCATGAGAAGTCTTGCAGATTCTACATGATAGTGTATGAGTATTGATTTTTACCTCTAGAGAGTGACACTTATTACACTTAAGCCCTGTCTTAAAGGATTCTTTAAATTCATGTGACCTTAACTCGAAGTTTAAAACAGGGCGTTGTGCTTTTTTGACTTACTCGTTTCCTCAATTTTTTTTAAATAGGCAGTTAGAGTTCGTGGAGTTAGGAAGGGATAATTTGATTGACCAATAAGCGAAAACGTTTCGTCGAGAACGACGTAGTTTAAGAAAATTGGTTTACTAAAACCGTCTTGTTCTATCTTCGTATCTTTAATCACATTGTAATAAAGAGTTCCTAGATTTAGATCAAGAATAGGTAAATCTTTCTTTAACAGGATATTGAATGGATTGATGGTATGTAAGCCGGAAAGATCAAGGATTTTAAACAGGTGAACCGTAGTTGATGTGACAATCATCACTTCTATAGTTTCTTTACGTTTTTCGATTGGGAGCGTTAAGTGCCAAAATATTTCAATGTTTGAAGGGTCAATTTTTTTAAGATAGGAATTAAACATCGATTCCAACACATTCATACGCTTTAAATGTGCATACTCTTCCAGCTCTTCTTCGCTAAAGGACACGCGATTGTAAAGGAATTCATAGACTTTAAGCTTTTCATTTTTTATTTTCATGTGATCACCTCGATAGTTTTTATCAGTATAATAGGTGTTCTTATGTAATTCAAAATGTTGATGATAAGTTTTAGAGACAAAAAAACACAGTTCTCTATTAACAGTATGTTAGTAGCTTAAGAACTGTGTCTAATAATGATATTTATTCAATTTTATAACCAATCATTTTCTCTATATCTCTTTTTTAAGGTAAAACCTACGCCAAATGTAGCGATGAATAAACCGATTGTGAAGATTGCGAGTAACCACATTTCTTCAGCTAAGAGTACTGCGAATAGTACCATTAAGAGTACTGCAAAGATTGCTAAAATTAAAAATGGTGCTTTAGATTTTGGTTTCAAAAGTGACGCCTCCAGAAAAAAATAAATATTTATAATTATTGTAGCACATATAAGAACAGTCATTGTGATATAATATTCTAGTTAGATACACAGATTGAAGGGAATTATTTAATGAACTTAAGAAAAGATATCAGAAATATTGCAATTATTGCCCACGTAGACCACGGAAAAACAACATTAGTAGACCAGTTACTGAAACAATCAGGGATTTTCCGTGCAAACGAGCATGTCGCTGATCGTGCGATGGACTCAAATGATATTGAAAGAGAACGTGGGATCACAATTCTTTCAAAAAACACAGCAATTGACTATGAAGGTGTACGCATTAACATTTTAGATACCCCTGGACACGCAGACTTTGGTGGAGAAGTAGAACGTATCCTAAAAATGGTAGACGGCGTAATTTTAGTTGTAGATGCATTTGAAGGTACTATGCCACAGACACGTTTTGTATTAAAGAAAGCATTGGAAGTTGGCTTAAAACCATTAGTAGTCGTAAACAAAATTGATAAGCCACAAGCACGTCCAACAGAAGTCATTGACGAAGTGCTTGAGTTATTCATTGAACTTGACGCAGATGATGATCAGTTAGAATTCCCAGTAGTATATGCGTCTGCTATGAATGGTACTGCGAGCTTAGACCCAGAAACTCAAGATGAGAATATGAAGTGTTTATATGACACTATCATTGAACACGTACCAGCACCGATGGATAACAGCGATGAACCACTACAGTTCCAAATTTCATTACTCGATTATAACGACTATGTTGGACGTATCGGTATTGGTCGTATCTTTAGAGGGCAACTTCATGTTGGAGAGCAAGTGTCTCTAATTAAATTAGATGGTTCAGTTAAAAATTTTAGAATCAGTAAGATGTTTGGTTACTTTGGACTCGAAAGACATGAAATCGAGAGTGCAAAATCTGGTGATATCATTGCTTTATCAGGTCTTGAAGACATAAACGTTGGTGAAACAGTAACGCCGCCAAATGCACAAGAAGCTATGGAAGCGCCACTGATTGACGAACCAACCTTACAAATGACGTTCTCCGTAAATAACTCACCCTTTGCTGGTCGTGAAGGTAAATTTGTAACTGCACGAAAAATTGAAGAGCGTTTAAACGTACAACTAGAAACAGATGTATCATTAAGAGTAGATCCAACAGATCGTCCAGATGCATGGAAAGTATCCGGACGAGGTGAATTACACCTATCAATTCTTATTGAAAATATGAGACGTGAAGGTTTCGAACTCCAAGTTTCAAAACCAGAAGTTATCATTCGTGAAATCGATGGTAAAAAAATGGAACCTTATGAGCGTGTACAAATCGATGTACCAAGTGAATATTCTGGTTCAGTTATTGAGTCTCTAGGTACACGTAAAGGTGAAATGGCTGACATGACACAGAGTGCAAATGGACAGACGCGTTTAATCTTCCATATTCCGGCACGTGGATTAATAGGCTATTCAACAGAATTCATGTCGTTAACTCGTGGTTATGGTATACTTAACCATACGTTTGAAGACTATAGACCACTGTTAAATGGTCGTATTGGTGGACGTAGAAACGGTGTACTTGTATCTATGGACAAAGGTTCTGCTAGCACGTATTCTATCCTTAACTTAGAGGATCGTGGTACAAACTTTATGGAACCTGGAACTGAAGTATATGAAGGGATGATCGTTGGCGAAAACTCACGTGATAATGACTTAACTGTTAACATCACAAAAGTTAAAGCAGCGAACAACATACGTTCTGCTACTAAAGAACAAACACAAACAATGAAGCGTCCAAGAATTTTAACGCTGGAAGAAGCGCTTGAATATATCAACGAGGATGAGCTTGTTGAAGTAACGCCTGAATCGATTCGTATGCGTAAGAAAATACTCGATAAAGGTGAAAGAGACCGCGCTGCAAAGAGAGAAAAAAAGAAATCTGAGGAGTGAAATTAATTGTTTTTCCCTCAAGTTTTGCTGAACACGGATGCAAATTTACTCGATAATAGACTATCGTTTTTTGCGAGGTTTTTTGGAGTAGAAACAAATCCAGAAGTCGGCATGTGGTTATTGTTCATAACTATCTATCTGTTAGCCGTACTTTCATACGTGCTCGGATTCGCTAGAAAAATTAAACTTTGGCAAAATATCGTCATCTATATACTGATGTTTATCGGATGTCTGCCTCTAACATTGTTTGGGGCATTTTATCCTGTAGCTGAATGTATGGTAGTCATTGCAGCAGTAATGGGTATGTATAGATTCAGACTCCACCAGGATAAAAAGAGTGGTAAAATCAAAGTGAAAAATGAATAATACACTAAAACAAAAAATGCATGTCCTTAATTCGGACATGCATTTTTTATATAAATTCTATTTTAGTTACGTATTCGTAACGTTCTAATAGGAGATTGTTTTCAATAATGAGTAAATCAATCATACCGTCATCATATAGACGCTTTCCTTCGTTAGAGAACTGTGCATAATGACTATAACGGTCTTTATACGGTAACTCTGTCACGCCATTTTTATGTGTGATTCTGTAGGTAAATGTCTTTGGCTCAGCATATTCAAGGAATGGTGAAAGATTCATTACAAATGTACCTTCAAGTAATTCTTGTTTTGTTGATTTAAATTGCTTTTCAGTTTTTAAAGTTGGTGGTAGTGTTTCTCCCTCAATGATTTGACGATTCCATTCTTTACTATCTTCAAATGAGATTTCATCTTCAGTAGACACTAGAGTATCAAGGTGTAATTTACGATCATCAAATATCCAAGCACTTGAATCTAGTGTAATAGTGAACTCTACTTTTCCCGAAATAGTTAGTAACATTGTGGTGCTCCTTTCATATTCAAATTAAAGTATAACAGTTTTTTTAATTTGTACATATTTTATTGTTCATATTTCTGCTCTGCCTTGTAAATCTCTATTATCTAGAGTAATATTTAAATGAGATATGAAAGGGGTTGTCTCATGTGTCTGACATCGAAACTCTCAGCCGTATGGCTTATGAACAACTAGAAATAGATGCGAATCGAATTGTGCAACTCATCGAAGTTCAAATGGATAACTTAACAATGCCACAATGTCCAGTTTATGAAGAAGTTCTAGATACTCAAATGTTTGGTTTATCTAAAGAAATTAACTTCGCAGTGAGACTTGGCCTTGTAGATAAAGATAGAGGTAAGGAAATTTTAGAACACCTTGAAAAAGAGGTATCAAAGGTTCACGATGCTTACTATAAACATAAAGAAAAAAATCGAGTCTAGAGATTATTCTTTAGACTTTTTTAAATTGGAGTTTTTTTATGAGAACGAAAAAAGTAAAAAGAAAAAATACTATGCAGCTCAATAAGTATATTGATTACACAATACCATTAATTTATATCGTCTTAACGGTCATCGGTCTCATCACAATATTGAGCGCTACGATGGTAAGTGCTGGACAAAACCCAAACTTAGATTACAATCCGGCATTCTTCTTTAACTCACAGCTCAGGTACGCAGTTATTGGATCTACAGTATTTGTTTTTATGCTTTTCTTTACGAAGAGTAGTTTTTATAAACAAACGTGGCTCCAAGTTTTAATGGTAGCTGGAATATTTGTACTCCTAGTCATGATTGCGGTGATGGGTGATGAAGTAAACGGTGAGAAAAACTGGGTGAGAATTGGTTTTATCAACATTCAAGGCTCGGAATTCTTAAAGATTGTAGCAATACTTTACCTAGCTTACATCTATGACCTTAGAAACAAAGTACACAATGGTTTAGAAGCGACAGACTGGAAACACTTAGCACCGTTTGCATTAATGCTAGCGTTTGCTACTTGGATTTTAAATAACGACTTTGGTACAGGATTAATTATATTATCAATCATCTTCGGGATGTTTTTTTATTTAAACTTTCCAAGAAAATATACATTTATCATCGTTGGCACGATGGCGACAGTACTGGCAATATTTATTTTAGCGGTAATCGTATTTGATGGTAGTTTTATACCGGCATATCAATTGAATAGGATACAAACGTTCTTGCATCCATTCCAAGATACTTTAGGTAGTGGATATCAACTATCCAACAGCCTTATCGCGATATCTCATGGAGGATTATTTGGTACAGGACTTGGAAATGGAATCATGAAACTTGGATATATTCCAGAGCCTCAGACTGACTTCATTTTTGCGGTATTTGCTGAAGAATTTGGACTTGTTGGGGTAATTGTTGTATTAATGCTTTATGCATTTTTAGTATATAAATGCTTCTACTACTCAACCATTTCTACCGACTTATTCTTAAAATTAATCACATTTGGAATTGGGATTTATATTACAATTCAGTGCTTCCTTAATGTTGGAGGAATGTCACGAGCACTCCCTCTGACAGGCGTGCCGTTACCACTCATGAGTTTCGGAGGATCAAGCTTCTTAAGTATATCGATTGCATTGGCGCTTTTATCAGTAGCAGCTAAAGAAATTAGATATAGAAAAAGTTTAGAAGAATGAAAATAAGACTCGGGAATTCCCCGAGTCTTATTTTTCTCTGTATTCGTTTCTTGATAGCAATAAGATATAATAACATAACATTCCGAAAAGTAATGTAATAAAGAGTGCGTGGAACAGGGCGATA
Source organism: Phocicoccus pinnipedialis (assembly GCF_903994035.1). Classification (GTDB taxonomy): domain Bacteria; phylum Bacillota; class Bacilli; order Staphylococcales; family Salinicoccaceae; genus Phocicoccus; species Phocicoccus pinnipedialis. The sequence continues at coordinate 576,475 of NZ_CAJEWB010000010.1, read as the reverse complement.
AAGATATTCACGTATGTAAATATCGTAAGTGCGCCTGTCAACACTTGGAGAAGTAACAACACGAACATAATTGTCCAACCATTTTTGATCACTCTGTAATTACTGTAATGCTTATAAACGTGGATAAGTGCAATGACCATCCATACAAATAAAATTAATACTAAAAATCTATGTCCCATCTGAATCCACTGATAGAAGTTCGTCGGTATTATCTGGTTTGGCATACAATGTGGCCATGATGTACATGCTAGAGACGCATCCGCGTGTCGGACAAGCGCTCCACTATAAATTACGAAATAAATAAAGATTGTAATTCCAATTGTATGATTTCTAAGAGGTCGTTTGATGATTAAATCTTTTGTATCGTACTTAAGATCGACATGAAAAACAAGTAAAGTTAATACAAATACTGCAGCAAAACAAATGAGTGAAATACCGAAATGTGCTGCTAAGACGAAATCACCATGCCAGAGTCCGACAACTGCTGCGGCCCCTACTAAAGACTGAATTAATATAAATGACAGAGATACATATACTAAAAACTTAGTTTCACGTACATGCGCCAATTGTCTCCATGCCATTACTCCAAATAAAATTAGGAATATGATAGCAAGACCAGACACACCTCTGTGTGCAATCTCAATTATTGTGTCGAGTGGCCAATCCTTTGGGAGTAGCTGTCCGTGACAGAGTGGCCAAGAATCTCCACATCCTTCAGCAGAACCTGTTTTCGTAACAAGTGAACCACCAATTTGTACGAAAATCATAATCAGGGTTGTTATCACTGCGACAATTTTCAAATTTCTATACAAAATGTAACACCCCAAGTTTCCTGAGTTGCTTATCTTTTACAAATAATAAATATAGACTAAATAACTGCTTCTTGCAATCATTAAAGTTAAGAAATACACTTAACAAATCGTAAATATGTGGTAAAATCAATATGTGAATGGCAACTTACTATAGTATAGAATAAAACAAAAGGTTCAGATTTAATTATTAATGAACAAATTTTGAACTTTATCACGGTTTTTTATCCAATACTATAGATTCAGTCAGTAATATCCTTTATCATTATAAGGGAGTAATGTCTTTGAAGGGAGGCGTATAGATGCATGCTGAAGTGTCTAGCAATAGACAACATCTGACAGTCAGTAAGAGAATTAGTGCATTCAGAGTTCTAATAAAGGAAGGTATCATAAAAGCGAACTTGATTCCAGCGTTTGCTGCAGGATTCTTAGCAGTGATGTATTATGATCAGTCATTCTTTAAATCCATTCCATTGTTACTACTCATGTTACTCGCTACGACTCTTTTAATTGGCGGTGTCTGTGCGTTGAATAACTACTATGATCGTGATATCGATCGTGTTATGACTTCAAAACAAGATAGACCGAGTTTGGACGGCACCTTTTCTGGTCCGGACATTTTAAAAATTGGTTTTTCTATGGTAGTGCTTGGAGAGATAATGCTCTTCATGATTAACAGTACGGCGGGTGTCATTGGATTGATTGCAGGATTTGGATATGTTGTGCTTTACTCAATATATTCTAAAAGACATCTTGTTTCAAACACTGTAATAGGTGCATTACCTGGTGCAGCACCTCCGTTAATCGGTTGGGCAGTTATTGAACCAAACTTACATATACTCGCATGGGCGATGTTTATCGTAATGTTCATTTGGCAACCGCCACACTTTTATGCACTTGCGATTAGAAGAAAAGACGAGTACAGCAATGCGCAAGTACCGATGTTACCTTCTGTCAAAGGTAATAAACGTACGACTTATTCCATTGTTATATGGATTATGCTCCTCGTTCTAACACCAGTTTTAATGACAGAACTTGGAACATGGTTTGTCGTTGTTTCGAGCTTGCTTAACATAAGTTGGCTTGTGATATCACTTAACAATTTCAAACCAATTGAAGACTATAATCGTTATGCCGGGAGAGTATTTGTCTTCTCGTTGAATTACATTCTTATATTCTATGTGATGATCATTGTTGCCGGACTATTGATCTGACCATAAACTTTTGAAAGTGGGGTTAAATTAGATGAAGAACAGTTGGACAAAAACAAAATTCATTATGTTAATGTCTGTTCTTACTATGTTCCTTGCAGGGTGTGGAGAGAATCATCTCAGCGCATTAAAACCTGCAGGTGAAGTTGGGAGACAACAATTCAATCTGATGGTAATTTCCATCGCAATCATGGTACTCGTAATTGTCGTTGTTACAGTTGCGTTTAGTATCGCTGTATTCAAGAGTAGAAGGAGCCAGTTAGGTGAGAGCTTTAAACCTAAGCAAATTGCTGGTAACCACACGTTAGAAGTCATCTGGACTTCTATTCCGATTGTTCTACTAATCATCCTTGCAATTCCTACAGTGTATTTCACTTTCCAACAAGGGGATACAACTGAAATGGTGAATGCTAAAGGTGAACCAAACCAAGATGTAACAATTATCAACGTTACAGCACATCAATATTGGTGGGAGTTTGAGTATGAGCACGAGGGTGTAGTAACTTCTCAAGATTTAGTTGTACCAACTGGAGAGAAAGTATTCTTCAACCTTAAAGGGGCAGACGTTAAACACTCGTTCTGGATTCCAGCAGCAGGAGGAAAACTCGACACTAACGTAGACGGAGTGAACAGTTTCTTCTTAGTATTCGATGACGATAAAGCACAAGATGCTGACCGTTTATTCTATGGTAAATGTGCCGAGCTTTGTGGTCCATCTCACGCACTAATGGATTTTAAAGTCAAAGCATTAGAAAAAGATGACTATGAACAATGGTTAGCTGATATGAAACAAATTGAAGAGCCATTACAAGCTGACGCAGGAGATGCTAAAGAAGGTCAAGAGATTTTTAACAACTCTTGTATTGGTTGTCACGCAGTGACACCTACAGGCGCTGGTGCAGTGGGACCAAACTTAACAAACTTTGGTGACCGCGAACTAGTTGCTGGTTACTTAGAGCATAATAAAGAAAACTTAGTTGACTGGATCAAAGATCCTGAGACACTTAAACCAGGTAACAAAATGACTGGTAAATATCAGTTAAATGACGAAGAAATTGAAAAAGTTGCAGAATATCTTATGACTCTAAAAGTTGATGAAGGTACAGGCGACAAATCTAAATTAAGAGAGACAAAAGACGAAGGAGGAGATAAGTAATGGCACAGGTAAAAGGTAAAAAAGCTGGCTTTGGTGCAGTACTATGGGATTACTTAACAACAGTTGACCATAAGAAAATTGCAATTCTTTACTTGATTGCCGGCGGATTCTTCTTCGCTTTAGGTGGTATAGAAGCGATGCTCATTAGAGCGCAGCTTGCAATACCTAACAACGACTTCCTATCAGCAGGACTGTTTAACGAAGTAATCACAATGCACGGTACTACAATGATTTTCTTAGCGGCAATGCCACTGTTATTCGCGTTTATGAACGCAGTTGTTCCATTACAAATTGGTGCACGTGACGTAGCATTCCCGTTCTTAAACAGTTTAGGTGTATGGTTATTTATATTTGGAGGTATCTTCCTTAACCTTTCATGGTTCTTAGGTGGAGCACCAGATGCTGGTTGGACAAGCTATGCATCACTATCTATTGCATCACCTGGACACGGTATCGACTTCTATGCAGTAGGTTTGCAGATAGCAGGAGCAGGTACTTTAATTTCAGGTATTAACTTTGCAACAACGATTATTACGATGAGAGCTCCTGGTATGACTTACATGAGAATGCCATTATTTACATGGACAACTCTTGTAGCTGCTATTCTTATCGTATTTGCATTCCCACCACTTACAATCGGTGTTTTCTTAATGATATTTGACCGTATGTTCGGTTCTAACTTCTTTATTGTAGAAGCTGGGGGTAACACAATTATATGGGAACACTTATTCTGGATCTTCGGACATCCAGAGGTGTATATACTAATCCTGCCGGCATTTGGTATGTTCTCAGAAATATTCTCGGTATTTTCACGTAAAAGACTATTCGGTTATTCAGCAATGGTATTCGCTACAGTACTTATTGGATTCTTCGGATTCATGGTATGGGCGCATCACATGTTTACTGTTGGGCTTGGACCAACTGCGAACGCAATTTTTGCTTTAGCAACGATGGCTATTGCAGTTCCGACTGGTATCAAAATCTTTAACTGGATTGCAACAATTTGGGGCGGTAGTATCGAATTTACAACACCAATGCTCTATGCATTAGCATTTATTCCATCATTCGTAATGGGTGGTGTAACAGGTATCATGCAGGCTGCAGCGCCAGCAGACTATCAGTACCATGACTCTTACTTCATCGTAGCCCATTTCCACTACGTCATCGTTGGGGGAGTAGTGTTCGCATTGCTCGCGGGACTTCACTTCTATTGGCCAATCATGACTGGAACAATGCTAAGTGAAAAATTAGGTAAGTTAGAAATGGTAATATTCTTTATTGGTTTCCACTGTACTTTCCTAATTCAACACTGGTTAGGTTTATGGGGTATGCCACGACGTGTGTTCACATACCTCGATGGACAAGGTTACAACGCTGCCAATATGATTTCATCAATTGGTGCAGCCTTGATGGCGGTTGCAGTAATTATACTGTTAATTAATATCATTAAAACACTTGTTAAAAATGAAAAAGTTGGGAGAGATCCATGGGGTGACGGTCGTACATTAGAATGGTCATTACCAATACCAGCACCTTATTACAACTTTGCTCAAACACCACTTATTCGTGGCATTGATGTATTAGCATTAGAAAAAGAAGAGGGCGATGGAACAATTCCTTCAGCGGGTCCTGTTGAACCAATCCATATGCCAAATAACTCATTTATTCCATTTATGATTTCACTTGGTTTATTTATAGCAGGTTTCGGTGCATTATACTTTGCATCTGGAAAGCCTTGGGCTATCGATGCGGTAGCAGATTTACCAGTTAGACCATGGGCACTATATGTGTTAATTGCAGGTCTTGCAATCACATTCATCTCAATGGGTGTAAGATCATGGAAAGATGATTTAGGTTATTATATAACTAAAGAAGAACTAGAAGCTGATTTAAGAGAATTAGAAGCTAGAGAAAGAGGTGCGAATTAATGGCTGAAATGAGATACAATGTACCAAACGACCAATGGCCAGTGCACCCAGAAAAGGCGACTTTAGAAGGACGTAACAAATTTGTTGGGTTCTGGACATTCCTAGCTGGAGAGACTGTACTTTTCGCTAGTTTATTTGCAACGTACTTAGCACTAAAAGACCAAGTACCTAGTCAAGATCACTTAGTAGCAGCTGAACTATATCATTTAGAACTTGCATTCGTAATGACGATGTTCTTATTAACATCATCACTTACATCAGTATTCGCTGTATATCACATGAGAAACAATAACTTTGGGAAGATGCAATTATGGCTTGGAATTACTGTGCTACTAGGTGCAGGATTCTTAGCACTCGAGATTTACGAGTTCGTAGAATATGTAAGTATCGGACATACATTTAGATCAAGTGCTTTTGGTAGTGCCTTTTACTTCTTAATTGGTACGCACGGATTCCACGTTATCGTTGGTCTGATTTGGATTACGCTCTTAATCATCCGTAACGCTAACCGCGGTCTCTCAGTGTACACTGCAGCTAAAGTGAACACTGCTTCACTTTACTGGCACTTCATTGACGTAGTATGGGTATTCATCTTCACGATTGTTTATCTGTTAGGGGTGTTATAAATGGCACATCACGAACCAGAACAATTAACTGAAACGCAACTTAAGTATCTAAGAACGGAACGTACAAAGGAAATGAGAATCCAAATGATTTCATTTGGTCTCATGATCTTCTTAACATTTATTGCATTCGCTTTAGTAGCGTTAGAGTTAGACAAGAACTTTATTGTACCGATTGTTATTGGACTTGCATTTATACAAGTCGCACTACAGTTCTACTACTTCATGCATATGAAAGATAAAGGTCATGATTTCGCGAAGTTACTTATCCTAACTGGATTATATTTCGCAATCGCGTTTGTTGTATGTTTCATTATGATCGTTTGGATTGGTAACCCAATCTAATACCTAAAAGAGGCTAGATAATCTAGTCTCTTTTTTAATTTGTAATAATATCGTCAACAAGGGTCTATTGAGATTTCTGTATAATGCTTTATAATTAAGCTATCGAATAAAAAAGGGTGATGAATAATGGATAGACTCCTATCTATTAGAATCTTCGGATTTATAGCTAACTGGAGCCCGTTTCTACTCGTATTTGTAATCGCAGTAGCAATTGCGTATTTCTTACTTACGATGAAATGGTACGATGAGTTCGAAGGTGGGAGAAAACTAACACCACTTGAGATTTTCATGTCTCTGAGCGTATTCATAATGTTCTATATAACTTTTGGTTCACCAATAGATATACTGAGTCATATTTTATTTACATTTCATATGATTCAAATGGCACTAGGTTTACTTATGATTCCGCCAATGCTTTACTTTGCAATTCCAGATTACTTATGGCGTTATCTTGCTAAGCAACCCGTATTAAGACAACTCCATAAAGTATGCCAAAAACCTTTAGTTGTTCTTATAGTATTCTGTGCGGCATTTAGTATTTACCATATTCCAGTTGTAATGGATGCACTTAAAATGAGTCAATCATTACACGTACTAGCACTAGCAGTTTTATTTATTACAGCTACTATGTGCTTCTGGCCAGTTTTAAACAAAATTGACCCACCTGAAAAACACATGGGTGGATTATTCAAAATGTTATATATATTTGGTATCGGTGGATTACTTCTTCCAGCATGTGGACTAATTATCTTTGCTGAAACACCTATGTTTAAAACATACACAGAAAACGCTGCATGGCTAAAAGCAATGGAATTATGTGTACCTGCAGGTGTTTTAGATGCATTGAAAGGACAAAACATGATTTCAGGTCCAGAATACTTTAGTACGATGACTCCTTTAAGTGATCAGCGTACAGGTGGAATCATCATGAAGATTCTACAAGAGGTATTCTTCTCAGTAATTTTAGGTTACATCTTTTACAACTGGTGGAAATCAGAGAGTGGAGACCAAGAAGAGATTACTCGAAAAAACTTAGAACAAGTACTTAAGCAACAAGAACTAGATAGACAATTTAGATAAGAGGATAATTATTATGAACTTACACTTTATTTTACCTACGATTAGTACAACATTTATTGTATTAAGTGCGGTCATGATGGCGATTGGTTTAAAAAAGATTCTCGGAAAGAATAAAGACTTAGAAGCACATGATAGATTTATGAGTTTATCGGCAATTTTTGCAGCGATTTTCTTTGTGATCTACGTTTCTAAAACTGTATTTATTGGTAGTACAACATTTGCAGGACCAGATACTTTGAAAACGTACTATGTAATTTTTTTGATTACACACATTAGTTTGTCAACGGTCGGTGCAGTGCTTGGTGGATACCAAGTCTTTACTGGTAAAAAGAATAAACTGGGTATTCATAGAAAGCTTGGTATGTTAACTTCAGTGATTTGGTTCATCACTGCAATAACTGGAGTCATGGTTTATGTATTACTTTACATAATGTATCCAGGTGGAGAACAGGCAGGCCTCTTTGAAGCGATTTTTAACCATAAGTAAGTATTAAAGATAAAGAAAAGCCCGAAGTGATAATCACTTCGGGCTTTTCTTTATGCTAATTCAACTAGGTCAGTATGAATCTTTTTAATTTTTTGGATTGCATGATCTACGATACGCTCAGGAAAATACTCGTCTTTACCGTATTCGATTCCCGTTGGATAGTAGTGTTTACCCATGTATGGGTCCATGAGTTGTAGATTTGCATTACGCGCACCCACATCACCTTCAACTGCGTATCCAGGGAAGCGTAAGTAGTAAATTCCTTCAGGAATTTCATATTTGTAATCAAAAGTCATACGTTCGTAGTCCCAGCTTCCGCCAAGTACACAACCGTTTTTATTCATCACTAATTGTAAAACGTCTTGTGGTATAATTATGTTTTCAATACCAGAGTTTTCAAATACCATCGAATTGCCCTCCCGTTAGTTCCATTACTATCATTTTAATCTATTCAAACCTTAAATACAAATACATTTTGTTTAAGATTTAATCAATTGCTTATGATAAAATAGCGATAGGGAGTGAGCGTTATGTTTTTAACATTTTCAGATATTGAAATATTAGATCAGTTAGAAAAAGTTGGTCTGATGATTCGTGAGTCAGAGGAATATCATTCTTATAAAAAATATCAAGATTTACTACATAAAGACGATGAGTGTCGTAAGCTTATAAATGCATTTACTAAATTGAAGGAAGAGTTCAGTGAAGTAGAAAGATTTGGAAGATATCATCCAGACTTTAATGAGATGCGAAGAAAAGTGAATAAAATGAAGAAAGAAATTGATCTCAATCCAGTGGTAATAGAATACCGCAGGGCAGAGTATCTGCTACAGAATATCTTAGACGAAGTTATGTACATTATTGGACAGTCCGTGTCTGAACATGCAAACGTCGTAAGTCACAACCCATTCTTTAGTGGAAAGACAGGCGGCGGATGCAGTACTGGTAGTTCATGTAGCTGTGCAAGTTAATAAAAAGACGTGTTCTCTTATGAGAACACGTCTTTTTATTATATATGAAATTGATCCCTTAATACATGATAAGCAATGTCTGGATAGTCCGTTACGATTGTTTGTGCACCGCGATCTAGCAATTGACTCATCTGTTCAACATCATTAATTACCCAGTAACCAGGTGCGATGTTTAATTTTTTCATGAAGTTAATAAACGATTTCGTGTCTAGTCTTATTGTTCCGGCCGCAATTGGTAATTGGAATGTGTCTCTGGTCGGTGTGTACATATGTCCGAGACTTGTTACGAAACTCGTGTATGCTTTAAGCACTTCATCAACCCCGGCACCGATCGCATATTTTCCTTTAGCGTATAAATCGAACTGCTTGATCTGGGCGTCTTGGAAACTCGTAACGAGTACGCGATCTCTTACATTTTTTCTTTCTAGCAAATCATATAGTTTTTTTACTACGATACAGCCTGCTCTTGTTTCAATTGGATCTTTGATATCGATGTTAATGAGCATGTCAGGATACTTGTCCAAAAGCTCTTCAAGCGTCATAACCTTAGCATCTTCATGCCCTCGATATGGATAACTATCATCTGAGAGTTTAAAGTGATAGGCGAAATCGAATGCACTCAGTTCTTCTAACGTGTAATCTGAGACTTTACCAAAGCCATCTGACACTCGGTCGATGTATTCGTCATGAAAGACTACGATTTCTTCATCTTTAGTCAGTCTAATATCTATTTCAAATCCGTCAACAGCGAAGTTTAATGCATTATCGAACGCAAGTTTCGTGTGTTCTGGTCTTAATCCTAAGCCGCCACGGTGTGCGAATAGGTAAGGAGACTTTCTTTTAAAATAGGGTTTTATTTCCATCACAGGTTGAAGTCTAATCAGCTTAGTAGCAGTGTAAATTGCACCACCAATTAGTACGCTGCTTAGAAGTATATTTTTTATATTGGTCATATGAATCCTCCATTTTTGTATATTAGTAAAATTCATAAATATGTTATGATACGTCTAAAGGGATATAAAGGTGAGTAATATGTTAACAAGACGTATCGGTTTATATATATATTTTAAACAAAATAAATTTATACGACAATTACGCCGTTATGGGAATGTCGTATATGTGAATACTAAGCAGAAATACCTTCTCGTTTATATTAATGAATCTGAACTCGATAAAACACTCGATCATTTATCTAAATTAAAATATGTGACAAAGGTTATAGAGTCAGAGTATAGAAACATTAAAACTGAGTATAAAAAGCATGATGAAGGTACACTTTCACCACCATACCAGACTAGTTAAGTGGTGGGATGATGTGGTTTAACCGTAACACGCCAATAATGTATTGGTAATAAAGATCTTCTTCATGGAAATCCTCAGGATCTCTAGAAGACATATCAATTTTTTGTATGTTTTTATTATCTAACCATTTAGAAATGAGCGTATACATTTCACCTTCATAGCCTTTACGCAAACCTCTTAAGATTGTATAGAGTGCTTGGAAGTTCTGTACTGCAGGCTTCATGATGAGTACGAATGTTGAAGGTGCATCTTCGTGATGAATAAAAACGGCTTTATCTATGCGGGCGTGGTTATATTCTATCAATGCTTGCAACTCAAAAATTTCGCTGTAACCATGGCCAAGTAAAATAAATTTTTGCAAGGGAATTCTCCTTTTATTCATGTTCTATCTATTAGTATAAAATTAATTTGGTGAGAAAGAAAGGTGATATCGTGCGTATTATCGCAGGAAAGTATAAAAACAAACGAATTGAAACATTAAAGAAAAATGATACACGTCCAACAGGAGAGAAGTTAAGAGAGTCCATGTTTAGTTCTTTAGGTAGTATGTATGGAGATATACTAGATCTTTTTGGTGGGAGTGGTGCCCTTACTATTGAGGCACTTTCAAGAGGTGGCGAACGGGCGGTTATAATAGACGGTGCAGTGGATGCATTAAAAGTCATCAAAAGTAACATACGAGATTTACAAGAAGACATCGAAGTATACAGAAATGATTATAGAAGAGCATTAAAAGCATTACATAAAAGAGGGAGACAGTTTGACTTTATCTTTATAGATCCACCATATCATAAAGAACTTGCAAATATCGCGATACACATGATCGATGAATTAGATTTATTAAAATCTGATGGGGTAATCATTGTTGAGAGTGCGAAAAATGAAAACATCGAAGTTGCGCCATTTACAATAGAAAAAGTAATCGAGCAGGGAACGACAAAGTGTCAATTTTTAAGGAGAGGTTTAGATGACTAAAAGAATCGCTGTATGTTCAGGTTCATTTGACCCAATCACATATGGTCATATGGACATCATAGAACGTGCATCACGCGTATTTGACATAGTTTATGTATGTGTTTCAACAAACGCGAACAAGACAGGCTTATTTACGCCTGAGGAGCGCATAGAACTAATTGAAGAGACGATGAAAACAATCGATAATGTAGAAGTTAAGATGTTTGATGGTCTTTTAATTGACTTTTGTAATAAAGTAGGGGCAACTGCTATAGTCAGAGGATTGCGTGCTGTTTCTGACTTTGAGTATGAAATGCAGATGGCGTCAATGAACAGAAAACTTAATGACAACGTTGAAACGATGTTCATAATGACAAATAACAAATACTCATTTATTTCGAGCTCGATTGCTAAAGACGTGGCACGTCACGGTGGCAAGGTAAGTGACGTGGTACCTCCAAATGTAGAAAACGCATTAAAAGAAAAATTTAAAAAGTAGTTTTTAAAGATGAAGACCTTATACCCTTTCTGGTATAAGGTCTTATTTATACTCTTCTATGGATTATGACGGGTGTATTAAAGTCGTTCATTGTTGTTCCAGTCAGTGTGTTATAGATTGCGGTTGCCTTGATTTCATCTTTGAAATAAGTGCTCGTTTTTTTATTGATATTTGTGAAAACCTGTTTTCCTTTTAATGTTGAAAGGTAATATTGTCCAGTAACGTTCATGGCAAGTACACGCACAGCAGTGGGTAGATCTCTTTCTTCCACATCGTAAGCAGTAACATTTAACAATACATAGATTAAGAGTCTCGAGAGTCTTGTCCAAGTATATCTTTTTGTTTTAATTAATGTTAAAAATTCCTCATAAGTGTTTGCTTGTTTAATGTATTCAATTAATCTGTTCTCAAGACCTTCAGTCATCGTATAAATTGTTTTTAATTCGTCCGGTGTACTTCTTAGAATTATTGTCTTCAATGTATCGAATATGATCTCATTGTCTACAACACCACGGGTAATAATTTTTCTTGCAAGACGATAGGGCATGTATTTCTCAGCGGTTTGCTCTTCCTTATTTTTTAGTAATTTACGTAGACCTGTGGCACTTTGGAAATCATTCGCTGCGTCATGTGCATCATGAAAACCGCTACCTTTACGTTTAATAGTATGTGGCGTGATACCTGCTCCAAGAGTTTCGATTGCTCTCAAATAACTGATGCCGAGTGTGTTATTCGGTTCAGAGAGCAAAGTATTATACGTGAGTGATTCGATTGCACGAGGATATGATATACCTGACTTAATAAGTGATTTAAGTTCACCTTGATTAACTTCACGTTCGCTTTTTAATGCTTCTTTAAAAGCGTCTATATCTCCAGATTCACTTCCAAAACATATATCTGTCGTGCCAAGTTCCATTGCCATTTTTATAGCACCAATTGCAAAATCGTCTGCGTAGCTGATTGCATTGATAAGTGGTAATTCTATCACAAGGTCAACGTGTTTGATGACTTCTTTTGCACGGTCAAATTTGTTGATGATTGCTAGCTCACCACGTTGGGTAAAGTTACCGCTCATTATTGCGATTGTGACATCTGGATCCACTAGTTCTTTTGATTTTTTAATATGATAAATATGCCCATTATGAAGCGGGTTATATTCAGTTATAAGAGAAAGTATTTTCAAGTTAAACACCACCATGATATAGTTATAATTAGTATATCAAAGATTACTAAATTAAAAGCAATTGTGTTAAGAAAAAAACTTGACACTAAACCGATATTTCTGTACAATATTTGTTGTGCTTATAAGAGGTGAAGAGAGATGAAGTGGTCACTTTCACAGCTTAGGAAGTTTAAAGATAATGCATTTACTTTTAACCAAAACATTCAATTAGAGGATGTTACAGACCGACGTGATATCTTCCATATTCATGATATTGAAATTTCTGGTGATATTCTTCATAGCAATAGACGATTTGATGTGAACTTACATATCGAAGCGGATGTATCTATGATAGATAGTCGCTCTGGAGAACCCGTGATTTATCCACTGTCAATTGATACAGTTGAAATATTCGACGAATCGATTGAATCAGATAGTGAGATTGACGAACAAGATGACAATCTCCATCCTGTTCTTCACGAAATTGACCTTGAGCCAATTGTGAGAGAACTAATCATAGTAAATATCCCGAATGTATATACGGAAAGTGAATCATTGCCAAGTTCATCAAACACTGATAATTGGAAAGTCTTTGGGAGTGAAGAGGAACTTGAAAAAGAACGACCTGTTGACCCAAGACTTCAAAAATTACAATCACTATTTAATAGTGACGAAACGGAGGATTAAACAATGGCAGTACCTAAAAGAAGAACATCTAAAACTCGTAAAAATAAACGCCGTACACACATTAAACTAAGTGCACCTGGTATGACAGAGTGCCCAAACTGTGGTGAAATGAAGTTATCACACCGCGTATGCCCAGAATGTGGATCATATAAAGGCGAAGAAGTTACAGTAGCTAACTAATTAACATGGGGTTATCCCCGTGTTTTTTTTATGTCTACTTTTAAGCGTGTGATTTGAGAAACGCGCGCCATTTATTTATAATTTCAGTAACACTTAACATTAGGAGAATTTTAAATGATCTTCGAATATATTGATTATAATGAACCGCTCATTAGAGAGAACAAACTAGATGACTTAAAGTTCTTTGAAATGAACACACTATCTAAAGAGACGATTAGTAAAATAACTGAAAGACCAGTACACGAACATACGAAGGCACTTGCTGATGAAATTGAAAAAGGAATGCGTGTTTTTGAACTAGATGATGCTCAAATAAAAAATATTGAAAAGCTTAAAAATGGGCACCGCGTAATTATTGGTGGACAACAAGCTGGACTCTTAATGAGTCCAATGTATATTCTTCATAAAATCATTTCGCTTTTCATACTTCAAAATGATGTAAAGAAAAATTACGATTACGATGCTATACCAGTGTTCTGGATTGCAGGGGAAGATCACGATTATGAAGAAGTGAATCACACGCATGTATATGACAAGTATCACAACAGAGTGAAGAAGATTTCATACAAATCAAACTTAACAGTTCCGATGAGTATCGGTTTCTATGATTTTGATAAGAAAGCAATGAAATCAGTAGTTGACGAGATGTTTAACTATTTAAAAGACGAACCTCGACTCGTCCGAATAAAAGATTCTATTATTGAAAAGCTAGAGGACTATCATTCATGGACAGATTTTTTTACGTCACTCGTTCATGAGCTGTTTAAAGATAAAGGATTATTAATTGTCAACGCACACAGTGAAGGGATTCGTGAGTTAGAAAAAGAAATATTCAAAAAGATGTTCCTGAAGCACGAAAAAATCGATAAGGCATTCAGAAGTGGTCAAGAAAAATTCACTTCACACTTTAATGTCGACAAGACGATTGACACTGAGACTAACGTACATCTCTTCATTAACTCAAATGATAAACGGGCACTTCTAAAATTTGAAGATGGTATTTATCGTACAGAAGATGAGATTTACACAAAAGATGAGATTTTGAAATTGATTGATTCCGACATTGTGCAGATGAGCAATAACGTTGTGACCAGACCGGTCATGCAGGAGTGTTTGTTTAACACACTCATTTTTGTTGGTGGTGGTGCAGAAGTGAAATATTGGGGTGAATTACATGAAGTGTTTGAAACACTAGAAGTCCCAATGCCACTAGTTTTAAAACGTATGGAATTTATGTATCTCCCAAAAGAGATTAGTAAAAAACTCGACAAGTATAAGCTGACATTCACCAAAGATTTAATTTCTGATTTACAGAAGAAGAGAAAAGAGCTAATGAAAGACAATGAAAATAGCCGGCTTTTAAAAGCACTTGAAAAACAAGAGGCAAAAGTCATGAATCAATATGATGATTTAAAGCATTGTTGTGAGTCAGACTGGGAAAGACAACTCATTGAAAGTAACTATAAAGCGCAGATGAAACAAGTTGGCTACTTAAAGAGAAGATACAAAGTTGAGTCAATGAGAAAAATCAGAAATGAGTTGAGTGATTTAAAAGAAATCGAACAAATTTTACTCCCTTTTGGAGTTCTACAGGAAAGAATTTATCATCCACTCACATTTTATACGCAAATGTGGGATTATTCCCCACTCACTTACCACGAGAATCTCGTTTTAATAAAAGAATAGAAATATTGATATCAAGCGATTTTCCTAATATGGAAAATCGTTTTTTTATTTTTATAAAAATTATTATAAAATATTCTATGATATGTGGAGTAAAGTGGTTGATTGTGGTAAATTAGAAATATAGAGGTGGGGTGAGACTGTGTTCATGGGTGAATATAATCATAATTTAGATACAAAGGGCAGAATTATTGTGCCAAGTAAATTTAGAGATTCACTCTCTAACGAATTTGTGATTACACGTGGACTCGATAAATGTTTGTTTATCTATACAAACGATGAATGGTCTCGTATTGAAGAGAAAATGAAAGAACTCCCACTAACTAGAAAAGATGTACGTAAATTCATGAGAATGTTCTTCTCAGGAGCAACACGAGTAGAAGTTGATAAACAAGGTCGTATTAACATCCCACAAAAATTACGAGAATATGCAGGCTTAACGAAAGCGTGCACTGTTATTGGTGTTTCTAGTCGAGTAGAGATTTGGAATACTGATAAATGGAACGATTTCTATGATGAATCTGAAGATAATTTTGAAGATATTGCCGAAGAGCTAATCGACTTCAATTTTTAGAGGTGAAAACATGTTTAAACATAATACAGTGCTCTTAAAAGAGACAGTCGATGGATTGAATATAAAACCAAATGGTATTTATGTCGATGCAACACTTGGTGGGGGCGGACATACTGAGTATCTCCTTAGTCAAGTCCCTAATGGACATGTGATTGCTTTTGATCAAGATATATACGCGATTAACATAGCGAAAGAAAAGTTCAAAAATGTAGAAAACATCACCTTCATACACAGTAATTTTAGTCACTTAAAAACAGAGCTTGGTCGTCTAGGAATTGAAGGAATCGATGGCATTCTTTACGACCTAGGTGTTTCAAGTCCACAACTCGATATCACTGAGCGTGGTTTTTCACACTCAAAAGAAGCAAGACTTGATATGAGAATGGATCAATCACAATCACTCGACGCTTACGAAATTGTGAATACATATCCTTATGAAGATTTAGTAAGAATTTTTTTCAGATATGGTGAAGAAAAATTCTCAAAACAAATTGCACGTGAAATAGAGCGAGTTCGTGAAATACAACCTATAGAAACAACGACAGAACTTGCAAGTATCATTAAAAGTAAAATTCCCGCTAAATTTTTGAAAATGTCAGGGCACCCAGCTAGACGGGTTTTCCAAGCGCTTAGAATCGCGGTAAACGACGAACTAGGAGTATTTGAAAAGAGTTTAGAAGAAGCAATAGAGCTATTGAATAAAGATGGTCGAGTATCTGTGATTACATTCCACTCTCTAGAAGATAGAATCTGTAAACAGATTTACCAGGAGTACGAAAGAGGGCCAGAGCTACCTAAAAATATGCCGATTATACCAGAAGGGTACGAACCGGTTTTAAAGAGAGTAAATAAGAAACCAATTCTTGCATCAGAAGAAGAATTGAACGAAAATCCACGTGCACGAAGCGCGAAATTAAGAATCGCAAAAAAATTGAAATAATGATCGGAAGTGTGTAGAATATGCAAGCGGAAAGAATACGTAAAATTGAGCAGCGAAGTGAACATGTAGATAAGCCGAAGTACGAGTATGTCAAGAAATCTAAGTGGGTCAACTTGCGCTTTAATGAGCTGCTTATTTACGCTGTATTAATTCTTATGGTTGCACTTAGTGCATATTTCTTCTTGCATACGAAACAAGAAGCACACGCACATCAAGCAACGCAAGCGCAACTCACGAATGAAATTTCGTTTAAGGAAAAAGAGATAGATGAACTTACAACTGAAGTCACACACCTTTCTTCATACGATCGTATTTATGAAAAAGCCAATCAACTTGGGCTCAAAATGGAAAATGGAAATGTAAAGGTTGTAAAGAAGTATGAAAAACAGAATGAGTAAAGATTTTAAAGCAATCAACACACATAACATCCCAAAATTTACACTCCTGATTTATATCATATTAGGAGTGTTTTTTGCTTTAATCGTAATTAACTTTATTATATTAATGATCTTTAAAAGTATAGATGATTCAGACCTAGAGAAACTCGGAGAGGAGAAGTTCACGAGGTCTATAATACTCGAATCAAATAGAGGACAGATATTAGATCGTCATGGAGAAATTCTTGCAAGTGATATGGAAGCTTATCGTATTGCTGTAATTGTTGATGATAATTATCCTAACCATCTGACTGACAAAAAGAAAGTAGCTAAAGAACTATCAACAGTAATGTCAATGTCTGAAAAAGAGATTATTAAGATGATAGATGAAGGAATAAAAAGTGATAGATTCCAAGTTGAATTTGGAACTAAGGGACGAAATGTAAGCTATAAGAATAGAAAGCTACTTGAAAGTAAAGAACTCGACGGTCTTACATTTTTACCTGAAACAAAACGGTTCTACCCTAACGGAGTTTTTGCATCCCACATCATCGGATTTGCAGAACCAAATGAGGACGGAAAACTTGTCGGATCACTTGGTATTGAACGTGAATACAATGAGGAGCTTGATGGTAAATCTGGATTTTCGAACTACACTCAAGATATTTGGAGTTATGTTGTACCAGGCACACTTGAAACAGAGTCTGCAATTGACGGTATGGATGTAGAACTAACGTTAGATTCTAGCATTCAACTCTATTTAGAAGAATCACTTGATGAGATGCAAAAATATTTCGAGCCAAAAGAGTTATTCGCATTTGTTGCAGATGCTAAAACTGGCGAAATATTAGGTGCAGGTCAAAGACCATCATTTAATCCCGATACACGAGAAGGGTTTGGTAACAGCTGGTTAAACATGCTGTATGAATATCAGTTTGAACCTGGGAGTACATTCAAAGTATTTGGACTAGCTGCTGCTATTGAAGAAGGAAAGTACAATTCTAATGAGTACTATGAGACAGGGTCTAGAGACGTCATGGATTCTACGATTTATGACTGGGAAACTGAAGGTTGGGGAACAATCACATACAACGAAGGTATGCAGTATTCATCAAACACCCTTATGATGGACCTACAAGACAAAGTCGGTGCAGATAAAATGCTCGATTATTATAAAAAGTTCGGTTTCGGAGAAGTAACCGGCTCTGAGTTTAGCACAGAAGCTAGTGGGCAAATCGCTTGGGACAATGAACTCCAACAAAAAACCTCATCATTTGGACAGACCTTATCAGTTACCCCTATACAAATGATTCAAGGGATGACTGCACTATTAAATGACGGCATGATGAAAAAACCATACATTGTAAAGTCAGTGACAGACCCGAAAAATGGAAATACTATATATGAGGGTAAAGAAACAAATGTTAGACAAGTAATTTCAAAAGAGGCAGCCCAGAAAACGGTTGAAGAGATGAATACACTTGTAGGCGGCACTTTGGACAGAAATCCAATGTATCAATTAGATGACTACGGAGTAACTGGTAAATCAGGTACAGCTCAAATCTATGACGAGGAAATTGGTGGTTACATTGATGAACCATACCAGTTCATCACGTCATTCATAGGTTATGCACCAAAAGATGACCCTCAAGTAATCGTTTATTACGGTGTTAAGCAGGCATCTGAAAACAAAAGTGATACTTGGGACTATGGAGTAAGCCTTGGGTTTAATCCGCTTATGGAACGTACGTTAAAATACTTAGAAGTAACAGATAGCTCTGAAGGCATCAACGTTAACGAAGTGAAAGTTGAGGACTATACAGATAGGAAAATTGAAGACATTGCTGTACTGACAAATGACTCACTCAACGTAATTACGAGTGGTAAGAGTGAAGTAATCAAGGATCACTATCCAAAGAACACAACACTTATTAAAAACGATACAATATATGTAAAAACAGAGGGTGCACTTACAATGCCTGATATGCGTGAATTATCTAAGCGTGAGGTTATTACATTGCTTGATTTCCTTGGAATTAAAGCAAGCATCAAAGGAGAAGGCTATGTGAAGAGTCAGTCTATTGCGCCAGGAACTGAACTTGGTAAAAAATCATCATTAACAATACAACTGGATTCTAACGATCCAAACAACTAGGAGGAAATCATGTATTATGCATTTTTAATAATGTCATTTATATCATCTGCGGTATTAATGAAATATCTCATACCCATGTTAAAACGATTAAAGTTCGGAC
Source organism: Phocicoccus pinnipedialis (assembly GCF_903994035.1). Taxonomy (GTDB): domain Bacteria; phylum Bacillota; class Bacilli; order Staphylococcales; family Salinicoccaceae; genus Phocicoccus; species Phocicoccus pinnipedialis. Next base: position 557,252 of record NZ_CAJEWB010000010.1, on the reverse strand, counting down.
AGTCGATTAGAAAAGAGGGACCAGAAGCACATTTGGCTAAAACTGGGACACCTACTATGGGTGGTATCAGTTTTATAGTAGTAACGACAATTCTATCAATAGTTGCGTTATTCTTCGTTGATGATATATCAAAACTCATCATTCTGATTATAGTAACACTTGGTTTTGGTCTGATTGGATTTTTAGATGACTATATCATAGTCGTTAAAAAAGAGAACGAGGGATTATCATCGAAACAAAAAGCACTGTTACAAGTAGTTGTCTCAGTCATCATTTTTGTCATCATGTTTATGTTCATTCCCGGTATTGAAAAAGGTATTCAGATCCCAGGAACTGATTTTCTGATTCCACTTGGATACTTCTTTGTTGTCTGGATTGTATTCTGGTTAGTAGGTTTCTCTAATGCGGTGAATTTAACAGATGGACTCGATGGTTTATCAACATCTACTACAATCATTGCTTTTGCATCATTTTTAACAATTGCACTTATTAAAGGAGAAACAGAAATCAGTCTGTTCTTATTCATTTTAATCGGTGCGCAAATTGGTTTTTTCATCTATAACAAGTTCCCAGCGAAAGTGTTTATGGGAGATACCGGTTCTCTCGCACTTGGTGGTATAATCGCGACTGTTTCAATTATGCTAAATAACAGTTTATTACTACTACTTATCGGTATTGTATTCGTAGTAGAAACGGCTTCAGTTATTATTCAAGTGACGAGTTTTAAAATGACTGGAAAACGCGTATTTAAAATGACACCTATACATCACCATTTCGAGTTATCGAATTGGAGTGAGTGGAAGATTGTAATTGTATTTAGTGCAGTCGGACTAATTGCGGGTATAATCGGAGTATTCTTAGGAGTGTAGTATATGAATCGTTATAAAGATAAAAACATTATTGTGCTCGGCTATGGTAGAAGCGGTAGAAGTGCAGTGAATGCTTTAAACAAACTCGGTGCACGTGTCACACTGACAACAAATGAAAACTTAGTAGATGATGTTGTTTTAGAAGAACTTAGAAAACAAACGGTGCAGATCGTTGATGGACATCATCCGTCTCATTTGCTTAATGATGCAGATTTAATTGTCAAGAATCCTGGTATTCCATATAGAATCCCATTTTTACAAGAAGCATTGGAACGCAAAGTACCAATCATAACAGAAGTTGAACTCGCATATGAACTAAGAAAAAAAGATATTATTGGCATCACTGGAACAAATGGAAAAACGACTGTAACAACACTAATTGGTGAAATGCTAACGGATGATATACATCATCCGATTCTATGTGGAAACATTGGATATCCCGCTGCAGAGGCAGTATTAAATAATGATGATGAAGACCTTGTTATGGAGTTATCTTCATTCCAACTCATGGGAATTATTGATTTTAAACCAAGCATTGCAGTAATCACAAACATTTATGATGCACATCTTGATTATCATACGGATGCGACAGAATATAGAAATGCAAAGTTAAACTTATTAAAAAACATGAAAGAAAGAGACGTAGTTATTTTTAACTATGCACAAAGGGATATTTTAAACGCTGTGAACTGTCCTTCAGAAATTAAATACTTTAGTATAGAAGAAAGAACAGATGCTTATGTTGAAGCGGGCAAAGTATATGTTAATGGAAAATACGTAATCGATGTCGACGACATCGTATTAAAGGGTCCACATAACTTAGAGAACATTCTTGCGAGCTTGCTCGTTGCTGATGAAAAGGGTGTTCCGATGGAGCATATTACGAATGTACTGACAACTTTTAAAGGAATTGAGCATCGTCTAGAATTTGTTGGAGATAAGAACGGTGTTAAATATTATAACGACTCAAAAGCAACGAATGCTCTTGCAACGACATTTGCCTTAAGAAGTTTTGAGAGAGATACAATCTGGATTGCTGGAGGTCTCGACCGTGGCCAAGACTTCATAGAACTCACTCCTTACTTAGAGCATGTTAAATACGCAATTGTGTTCGGAGAAACGAAACATAAGTTAGCACAGTTTTTATCAGCACATAAAATTCAAACTGTCGAAACTGAAAACCCAAATACAGCAGTTAAAATTGCGGATGAGTTAAGTAATGAGGGTGATGTGGTATTATTTTCACCTGCTTGTGCTTCATGGGATCAATATACAGATTTCGAAACGCGTGGTAATCATTTTAAAGAAGGATTTGACGCGCTATAAGAAAGGAGGATAGCCATGAAAGACAAACCGAACATTGATGAGTTGAAGAAAAAGCTCAGAAAAAAAAGAAGTACTGAACCAACCAATATAGGACATAAAGAAACAATAGAAGAATCAGATTCGACCCTCTCATCAGGAGATTCGGAGGCTATCCAACAGAAACCTGAAGATAATAACTACCTCGATGAATCAGTAGTTGAGCATTATAAAGATAATAACGATGATTCTGTAGATAAAGACAGTGACAGTATTGAATTAAATGATGAAATAGAGACAATTGAAGTCACTGAATTAACTGCAGCTAGAGAAGAAGATTCAGAACCTAAACGAGAAAAAGAAGTGAAGCAACGAAATGCTAAGAGAAGTATTAATTATTTTAAATTGGCAATTATTCTTTTTACAGCAACAACAGTCTTCCTAGTAGTTTCATACTTAATTAGTAGTAAGAGTAACGTAAAAGATATAGTAATTGAAGGTAACGAACATCTAACAGATGAAGAAATATTAGGACGTTCGGAAATAAAAGAAGAAGATAAGATGTATCTAACGAATACTGGAAAAGCAGAACAAAACATCTCTTTACTACCTATTGTAGAAAGCATCGAAGTTGAACGTGATTTCCCAAACACAGTAAATATTATAGTTAAAGAGTATGACGTTGTTGCATATGTAGAAAGTAAAGGACGTTACTATCCAGTATTAGAAAATGAACAAGTATTGCGTGGATTTGACATGACACCAATAGATGCGCCGATTATCCACTTTTTTGATGGAGTAGAATTTGAAGGTATGGTGAAGAGTTTAAATCAAATGAACCCACAAATATTAGCGATGATCTCAGAAATCTTCTATCGACCGAACAATGAAACAAATTCTCGTATTCAGCTATATATGAATGATGGACAAGAAATTATTGCAGATTATAATACAATCGGCGATAAAATTGACTATTATGCAGGTATAAAAAAAGAGATTGGTAATAAAAAAGGGATACTTGATTTAGAAGTGAGCAACACATTCTTACCCTACATTTCTGAAGAGGTAGTACGAATCAAACAAAATATGCGTAACATCCCAAGTCAAGTACCATATCTAGAAGAAATAGAATCCTCTCTAGAGAAGATTAAACGTAGTTTAAAAGCGCTCGAAATAGATAATAAGGAATAAGCATAAAATATTGTGAAAACTTATTGTATTCAGTTCACAATTAATGTTATATACTGTAAACTATAGATTAGACTATTGTGAAAAGAATCAATATTAGGAGGCATTCAGGTGAAGGAACAGTATTATGTTGCCCTTGACATAGGGTCATCGAGTGTAAAAGTCGTGGTTGGGGAGAAATTTCACGATGGCGTAAACATCATTGGAACCGGCCAAACCTTCACTGATGGTGTATCAAAAGGTATGATCCGAGACTTCGATCTCGCTAAAAGTGGAATCATAGATACAGTTAAAAAAGCTGAACTCTTATCTAACATTGAAATCGATGAGGTATTTTTAAAAGTACCGATTACGAATTCGGATATTGTTTTTGAAACAGAAACACTAAGATTTACAGGCAGAGAAACTGAAATCGACGGTGAACTGATTGAAGAATTATTAGAGAATATTAGATTAAAAGAAATTTCATCAGAGAAAGAAATTGTTACTGTATTTCCAGTATCCTTTTTAGTAGATGACCTACATGAAGTAGAGGACCCAAAAGGAATACTCGCAAGAGAAAGTTTAACAGTACGCGCTGGGGTTATTTCGGTAGACCGTACGTTATTCATCAACATGGGTAACTGTGCTGAAGAAGCGGGTCTTGATATCATTGATGTCACATCAGATGGATTTAACTATACTCATATATTATCAGATACAGAAAAAGAACTCGGTGCAGTTGTCATTGATATCGGCGCTGACTTAACGCAATATGCATACTACGAAAGAGGGACACTTCGCTATCTAAACGTAATCGATGTTGGTGGTAATGACATCTCATACGCTGTTGCTGAAGCGTTCAATACAGACTATCATTTTGCTAACCGTGCAAAAGAACAATATGGTCACGCATTTTATGAAAAAGCGAGCGATACTGAAAAATTAACGTTACCTCAGAACAACAAAGATGGTGACATAGAATTAAGTGCTAAGAAACTTGCTGATGTGATTGAAATCGTAACTGAAGATATCTTTATGGAAATCTTTGAAGATTTAGCAGAAAATGGTGTTACACGTGTGAATGGTGGATTTGTCATTACAGGTGGTACAGCGAATTTAAGAGGAATTAAGGATCTTGTACAAGATATCGTTTCAGAAAAAGTGAGAATTCACATCCCGAGTCAAATGGGCGCAAGAAAACCTGAGTTTACAAGTGCGATTGCAACAATCGAGAGTGGTATTTTATTTGATGAACTATTAGATTATGTTACAATTGATAATTATGATAACGTCTATGAAGATATAGATGAAGACGATGAAATCGTCGAAACTACAGATGGTTCATTCTTCTCATCACTATTTAAAGAACGTAAGGAAAAGAATGCGAATTTAAATAAGGATAGTAAAGAAAAAGATATCTCTTATGAAGAACCATACAACAACGAAGAGGCACGTTACGAAGAGGATGATGTTGTGTTCGAGTCAGAAGACTCTGATGACGAAATCAATTATGTTGACGAAGAGCCTAAAGAGAAGAAGCAAACAGATAATTCGGGCTTCTTTAAAAAAGTATTTAAGAATTTATTCGAGTAAGTATATTGGGAGGAAATGATTAGATGTTGGAATTTGAAACTGGGTTTAACCATCAAGCAACTCTTAAGGTGATTGGTGTCGGTGGTGGTGGTAACAACGCTGTAAACCGAATGATTGACGAGGGTATGCAAAACGTTGAATTTATTGCTATTAATACAGATGGACAAGCGCTTAACTTATCTAAAGCTGAATCTAAAATTCAGATTGGTGAAAAATTAACACGTGGACTTGGAGCAGGTGCTAATCCTGAAATTGGGAAAAAAGCAGCAGAAGAATCACGTGAACAAATCGAAGATGCAATCCAAGGTGCGGACATGGTGTTCGTGACTGCTGGTATGGGCGGTGGCACTGGTACTGGTGCTGCACCTGTAGTTGCTAAAATTGCTAAAGAGATGGGTGCATTAACAGTAGGTGTTGTTACACGCCCATTCTCATTTGAAGGTAGAAAACGTCAAACACAAGCAGCAGCTGGTGTTGAACAAATGAAAGCAGCAGTAGATACATTAATTGTTATCCCTAACGATCGCTTACTCGATATCGTTGATAAATCTACACCTATGATGGAAGCTTTTAAAGAAGCAGATAACGTATTACGTCAAGGAGTACAAGGTATCTCCGACTTAATCGCTGTAAGTGGTGAAGTAAACCTTGACTTTGCCGATGTGAAGACTATCATGACTGACAAAGGTTCTGCACTAATGGGGATCGGTGTTTCATCTGGTGAAAACCGTGCTGTAGAAGCTGCAAAAAAAGCAATCTCAAGTCCACTCCTTGAAGTGTCTATTGTTGGAGCTCAAGGTGTTCTTATGAACATTACTGGTGGCGAAAACTTATCTCTATTCGAGGCACAAGAAGCAGCAGACATCGTTCAAGATGCTGCTGATGAAGATGTTAATATGATCTTTGGTACGGTAATTAACCCAGAACTTGAAGACGAAATTATCATCACTGTGATCGCAACTGGTTTTAACGAAAAATCAGTTGCTAGAGAAACAGTACGTCCAGGACAAGTTGAACGTCCAGCGCAATCACGTCAATCATTCGATGAGCGTGATGTAGTTGAAGAAAAAAACTTTGAAACTTCTAGACCAACATACGATGAAGAGCCAAGCGGACGTCGTGAAGAAAAGAACGACACAGATGTTCCTTCGTTCATCCGCGGAAGACGTAACCGTAGAAGATAATCTTATTAAATAGAACTCACGGAGATATTGATTTCAATATCTCCGTTTATTTATATGGGAGGACTTTATGCTACAAGATTTTAATCACTATGTTGGTATAAACAATGAGGAATTAGTTCTCGGATATACAAAACGTGTAGATGGGTTTAGTAACTACCCCAAAAACTCGTTAAATATGGCACTCTATGTTGATGATGACATAACTAACGTGGATAAGAATCAAGAGATATTAGCACGAGAAATAGATTTTGAAACTAAAAACTGGGTTATACCCAATCAACGTCATGGCAATAATGTCTTAGAAATTACCTCAGCCTATAAAGGGACCAATGTCAAAACGCTAAGTGAAGAACTTATGGACATAGACGCAATGTACACACATGAGAAGGGCATTCTATTGGGCATGAACTATGCGGACTGTGCGCCTGTTTTTATTTACAGTATTACTGATAATTTTATTGGTATCGCACATGCTGGTTGGAAAGGCACTAAATTAGAAATTATTAAGATACTATTAAAAGAATATAAAGGTGACATTGAAGACTTGCGTATAATCATTGGTGTAACAATCAATAAGAAAAGCTACGAAGTCGATAGCAATGTTGTCGATGGCACATGGGATATTCCTGAAAGTGCAATTGAAGTTAATGGCGATAAATTCTTCCTTGATTTAAAAGAAATCAATCGTAAGCAAGCACTTGAATATGGATTAAAAGAATCACAAATACATGTAACACATTACGGTACAGAGATGGAAGAATTTTTCTCATTTCGATTAGAAAAAGGAAACACTGGCCGTGCACTCGGATTTATTGGAAGGAGATCTACATGATTAAGAGAAATTATGATCAAATTTTAAATGAAATTGGGGAAGAGGTAACAGTCATTGCTGTTACAAAATATCATACAAATGATGAAGCGATGAGTGCGTATGATGCTGGTGTACGTAACTTTGGTGAAAATAGAGTTGAGGGTTTTAACGAAAAGCGTGAGGTCATTCCAGCTGATGGTAAAATGCATTTTATTGGTACGCTGCAATCTAGAAAGGTAAAGGATGTAATCGATGATTTACACTATCTTCACAGCCTAGAAAGAGAATCAATAGCCAAACGTATTGAACAACATGCCCAACATGAGGTAAAATGTTTTATACAAGTAAATGTTTCAGGAGAAGAGACAAAACATGGTCTAAAACCATTTGAAGTTAAAGGGTTCGTAGAGTCTTTACAGAAATACTCTAAAGTTAAAGTTGTTGGTCTTATGACAATGGCACCTGAGACTGATGACGAAAACGAAATTCGTAATTGTTTTGTAGAACTGCGTGAGTTACGTGATGAACTATCAAAAACGTATCCTTCTATTACTGAACTAAGTATGGGCATGAGTAATGACTATAAAATTGCCGTAGAAGAAGGTGCAACTTTTATTCGCATAGGAAGTAAATTGATGGGAAGATAGGTGACTGAATATGGCAATTAGAAAAATGATTAAAGACTTGTTCGTCGTTGAATCCGAAGAAATCAATGAAGTTCAAACTAACAAAGTTCATGATTCTGGTAAAGTGACTTCTGTAAATTTTACAGAGACAACTAAGAGACGTGAACGTCCACAAAAAGATGTAAGGCAGCAGTCAAAACGTAGAGTGAGTGAAGAGAAAAACCAATTGCTTGGTGGGAAAAACAAAATGAGTGGAATCAATTCCAAAGTATGTTTATTTGAACCGTATGTCTTTTCTGAAACTCAAGACATTGCGGACGAGTTGAAAAACGAACAGACAGTGCTTGTTAATTTAACACGCTTAGACAGAGATGCGAAAAAACGCATCATCGATTTTTTAAGTGGTACAGTATATGCATTAGATGGAGACATTAAGCGTGTAGGTACAGACATTTTTCTATGCACACCAAATTCAGTAGGTGTTGAAGGGGAAATTTCTGATTCTGAAAACGCGTAAGGAGATTTAAATGGATAATATACAAATTGCAAAAATTGTTAAAATGATTTTTGATGTATATGTGATTGTGTACCCAATCTTTTCTTGGGGTTTCATTATATACATCTTATCAAGTTGGGTTCCTGGACTAAGGGAATCAAAATTTGGGGATATCTTGGGGCGCGTTTACGAGCCTTTATTGGAGCCGTTTAGACGTATCATCCCTCCACTTGGTGGTATGCTCGACCTTTCACCAATAGCATTCATTATAGTCTTACAGCTATTCAACTACGGAATGCGCTCAATTTTTGTAACAATCATAAACGGATTATTAACATAGAGACTAATCGTTCTCTATGTTTTTTTAGGAGAATATATGGAAGCTATATTTCAACATTTTAGATCTGAGGAAAAAGAGAAGATTATTGAAATTTATTCGAAATTCGAGATTGCAGAACGAGATTATTATCCTGTATTGCTCGACTTTTTAGATCCAAGAGAACGAGTAATTGTAGATAATATTAGCGGACATTTTAGTGATATTGAAGTTGAATACTTTGGTGGCGGGCAAGATGAAGATAGAGAACGTATGAGAGCTGTAGTCCATCCAAGTTTAATTCCTATCTCCCGAGATGATTTTCAAATCACTGTATATAGACTCGATTATCCTGAGAAGTTTTTGGATTTAACACACAGAAATATTTTAGGTGCCATAATGGCGCTTGGGTTTGACCGAGCAAAGCTCGGAGATATAGTGTTTGGAAAATCTATTCAGTTTGCAGTCGATTCGAATTTAAAAGATTATATCAACATGGAGCTAACTCGGATTAAAAATACCCCTATTAAATTAATTGAAATTCCAAATGATGAGATGATCACGGGAGATATTGAAACACGCAATATTACAATAATAGCTTCATCATATAGAATTGACACAATCGTTAGTGAAGTACTAAAAGAAAGTCGATCAAAATCTAAAACACGAGTAGAAAAAGAGAAAGTTAAGATAAATCACTCTATAGTAACGAATCCTGCACTCAATGTAGAAATAGGTGATATTATTTCCGTTCGTAGATTTGGTCGATTTATTGTAAACGAACTTGTTCATGAAACGAGAAAAGGAAAGTATCGAATTGCAATAAAAGTTTATGTAGAATGATGATAGTAGTTGACTAATCATCAAAATTTTCGCATAATATGTGTATTAGACACGCAGTAGACGCTCTTTTTTTAGCGACTAGAGGATGGTGAAAGCTCTAGAAAATCGTCATATTGATATCACTAATCCATAAATTAAATTGAAGACATATATTGAAAGTGGGCGTTTTTACGTCAAATAGGGTGGTACCGCGGTTTTCCGTCCCTGTTTTGACGAGCGCTCACTTTTTTTACTAATTTATATATTTGAGAGGAGCACATTCATGGATTATAAAGATACTTTGTTAATGCCAAAAACAGCATTTAAAATGCGTGGTGGCTTAACAACTAAAGAACCTGAAATGCAAAAACGTTGGGAAGAGATGGATCTTTACAACAAAAAATTAGAACTAAACAAAGGGAATACTCCATACGTTCTACACGATGGTCCGCCATACGCAAATGGTGCATTACACGTAGGTCACGCATTAAACAAAATAATTAAAGACTTCATAAACAGAAATAAGCAAATGAGAGGTTTCTACACTCCTTACGTACCTGGTTGGGATACGCACGGTTTACCTATCGAGCAAGCACTGACAAACAAAGGTGTAGACAGAAACAGTATGACAACTGCAGAGTTCAGAGATAAATGTATCGAATTCGCAGACTCACAAATTGATATCCAACGCGATGGCTTTAAACGAATGGGTATAGACGGGATTTGGGATGACCCATACCTCACTTACAAACCTGAATTTGAAGCTCAACAATTAAGAGTTCTGCGCGACATGGTGAAAAAAGATCTTATCTATAGAGGAAAGAAACCAGTATATTGGTCGCCAGTATCTGAATCATCACTTGCTGAAGCGGAACTTGAATATAAAGACAAACGTTCACCATCAATCTTCGTATCGTTTAAAGTGGTTGAAGGTAAAGATGTGCTAGACGAAGGAGTAAAGCTTGTTATCTGGACTACTACTCCTTGGACACTTCCAGCCAATGAAGGCATAGCTGTACATCCTGACTTAAACTATGTTCAATTTGAATATGAAGGTAGCGAATATGTAATCGTTGAAGATTTGCTAGATAATTATTTGGAAGCTGTTGAGTGGGACAAAGACAAAGTGACTAGAACTAAAGAAGTTAAAGGTTCTGCGCTTGAGTATATTAAAGCACAAAATCCATTATTCGATAAAACATCACTCGTTATCTTGGGTGATTACGTAACAACAGATGCAGGTACTGGACTTGTTCACACAGCACCTGGTCATGGGGACGACGACTATATTGTTGGCCGTAAATATGGATTAGAAATTCTTTCGCCAGTGGATGATAAAGGTGTATTCACAAGTGAAGCTGGCAAATACGAAGGATTATTCTATGATGATGCAAACAAAATCATCACTGAAGATCTAAAAGAGGCAGGCGCATTAATCAAGCTTAACTTCTATGATCACTCATATCCACACGACTGGAGAACAAAGACACCAGTTATTTTCCGTGCTACACCACAATGGTTCGCATCAATCGATAAAGTACGTCAAGATATTATCGATGAGTTAGGCGGAACGAAATTCCAAGTTGAATGGAACCGTGATCGTATGACTAATATGATAAAAAACCGTGGAGACTGGGTAATCTCACGTCAACGTGTTTGGGGTGTACCTCTTCCATTCTTTTACGCTGAAAACGGAGAAGAAATCGTAGATGTAGAAGTAATTGATCATGTTGCTAATCTATTTGAAAAATATGGTTCTAACATCTGGTTCAGCAAAACAGCAAAAGAATTACTTCCAGAAGGATATACTCATCCAGGTTCTCCAAACGGAGAATTTACTAAAGAAATGGATATTATGGATGTATGGTTTGATTCAGGTTCAACACACCGTGGTGTATTAGATTATAGAGATTACCTCACATATCCTGCAGATCTTTATTTTGAAGGTTCTGACCAGTATCGTGGTTGGTTTAACTCTTCATTGATTACTAGTGTCGCATCGCGCGGTATCTCACCATATAAAGAATTACTTTCACACGGTTTCGTTATGGACGGAGAAGGTAGAAAGATGTCTAAATCTATCGGTAACGTAATTGACCCGAATAAAGTAATGCAACAAATGGGTGCGGATATCCTAAGACTTTGGGTAATGTCTTCGGACTTCCAAGAAGACGTTCGTGTTTCAGATGACATTCTTAAACAAGTATCTGAAGTTTATCGTAAAATTAGAAATACATTTAGGTTCTTACTTGGAAACGTGAATGACTTTGATCCAAATAAAGACTCAGTTTCTTACGATAACTTAGAGGATGTTGATAAATACATGTTCAACAAATTCACTAAGTTCGCAAACGAAACTTTAGATCGTTATGAAGCATATGATTATCTTTCAATCTATCAGGCATTACAGAACTTCATTAACGTAGATCTTTCTAACTTCTACTTAGACTACGGAAAAGATATTCTGTATATTGAAAAACAAGACTCACACATCCGTCGTAGTTTACAAACTGTACTTTACAAAGTGTTAACAGAATTAACAAAATTACTTGCTCCTGTTTTAGTGCACACAGCTGAAGACATCTATGACCACACACCACATACAGAAAAAGAAAGTGTTCATTTAACATACATGCCTGAAAAAGGTGAAGTCGATTTAGACCTTCTTGATAAATGGGAAAATGCAATGGACGTTCGTGATGATGTTTATAAGGCGCTTGAAGTAGCAAGAAGCGAGAAAATCATCGGTAAATCACTAGATGCGAAAGTATCACTTGTTTTACCTGAAGGTATTACTGAACTTGGCGTAGGTACAAAACTAAATCAATTATTCATCGTTTCACAAGCTGATATTGTTAACGAATTAACTGACGGTGTTAAGTATGGTAATACTACGATTAAAGTTGAACATGCCGCCGGCGAAAAATGTAACCGTTGCTGGAACTATGTCACAGACGAAAATTTAGTAGCAGGTAAAGATGACGTATGTGATCGTTGCCGTGACGTAGTAGATAGTCTGTAAGGTGAAAAAATGAAAAATTATAGACTCATTCCGATGTCTATATTAGGAATAGCAATAATATTTCTAGACCAAATAACTAAGCTCCTCGTAGTCAAATTCATGGAATACGGGGAGTCTATTCCTTTAATAGACGGATTTTTATATCTTACTTCACATAGAAACGAAGGCGCTGCATGGGGCATGCTACAAGGAAAAATGTGGCTGTTTTATATCATCACAGTATTCGTTATAGTAGTGCTCATCATGTTTTATAGACGAGAAGCAAAATCAAGTCTCTTATTACAAATATCGCTCGTATTATTACTAGCTGGTGCAATTGGGAATTTTATTGACAGACTACTCTTCCAAGAAGTTGTAGATTTTGCTGATACAATTATTTTTGGATATGATTTCCCAATATTTAATATCGCCGATGGATCGCTTACGATAGGTGTAATATTAATGATGGTTCAAATTTTCTTCTTTGATAAGGGGGACAAAAATGAAAGTTAATTTAACTGAAGATGCAATTGGAAAACGACTGGATCAGTATTTAGTCCAAATCATTGAAGATACATCAAGAACAGATGTTCAAAATCGTATTAAAGAGGGTTTAATTACCGTTAATGGTAATATCGTTAAGCCAAACTACAAGATAAGAGCAGACGACATCATTGAATCTGAAGAACGAGAATTAATAGATTCTGAAATTAAACCAGAGAACTTAAACTTAGATATTATTTATGAAGACGATGATGTTGCGGTTGTTTACAAACCAAAAGGTATGGTTGTCCATCCAGCTGCTGGACATAACAGCGGAACTTTCGTGAATGGTTTAATGTATCAGCTCGAAACACTCTCGGGCATCAATGGGGAACTTCGTCCGGGTATCGTTCATAGAATCGATAAAGATACGAGTGGTCTTTTAATGGTTGCGAAAAACGACGTGGCACACAGAGACTTAAGTGAGCAACTGCAAAATAAAACTGTAGATAGAAAATATGTTGCACTTGTTCATGGAATTATTCCACACAATAAGGGTACAATTGATGCACCAATTGGACGTAATCCGAAAGAGCGTCAAGAAATGGCTGTAGTGGATAATGGAAAAGATGCGATCACGCATTTTAACGTAATTGAGCGTTTCGATGATTATACACTCGTTGAATGTATTTTAGAGACCGGTCGTACTCATCAAATTCGTGTTCATATGAACTATATTGGTTATCCAATTGTAGGAGATCCAAAGTATGGTCAAAAGACGACTTTCAAAACAAATGGTCAGTTACTACATGCAGGAACTGTTGGTTTTATACACCCAACTACTAAAGAACACTTAGTTTTTAAGTCAGATTTACCGGTTGAATTTACAGAAGTCCTAAATGAGTTACGTTAAATGTCAATTATTAGTTGACATTTAACTTACACATGCGTAATATAATCTAGGAACATAACTGAATACGAATGTGTCTTTAAATTGTGTCCAGAGAGGCCAATAAGACATGAATATATAGAGTTATAGGAGATGAGTGCGCTCATACATCTATAGCTCCAAACGACTATACTCATGTCTTTTAGGCATGAGTATTTTTTTATGATCAGGGAGGAATTAAGTTGGAAAAACGAACAATTTTAGACGAGGTAGGAGTTAATCGTGCGTTAACACGTATGTCTCATGAAATTTTAGAGAGATACAAAGGAAGCGACGATGTAGTGATACTCGGAATCAAAAGACGCGGTGAGTTCTTAGCGGAGCGCATGCAAGAGAAAATCTTTGGCATAGAAGGTGTGAAAGTTCCGCAAGGGACAATTGATATCACACATTTCAGAGATGATGCAAAGAGAGATATAAATGCTAGAGGTGTAGAAATCGATACAGACCTAAACGAAAAACATGTCGTCTTGGTAGATGACGTACTCCAAACAGGTCGTACGATCAGAGCATCAATCGATGCAGTACTGCAATATGCAAGACCAAATACAATCTCACTCGCAGTTCTTGTTGATAGAGGACATAGAGAACTTCCGATTCGTCCAGATTATGTCGGTAAGAACATTCCAACAAGACGAGACGAAAACGTTAGTGTCAACATTGAAGAAGTCGATGGAGAAACAAGAGTATTTATTTCTTAGGAAAGAAGAGGCGGCTTAAATGGCATTTGATCAGGAAGAGATTTATGTAAGAACGGTTGAACCTAAACTAGATGTGCATGAGAAACCGCGCCCAAAGGATGCGTTACTACTCAGCATCCAGCATTTATTTGCGATGTTCGGAGCAACGGTCCTGGTTCCATATTTAACAGGTTTACCTGTTTCAGCAACACTGATTGCAAGTGGTATAGGAACGCTACTCTACATCATGATTACAAAAGGAAAGATACCAGCATACCTGGGATCGAGCTTTGCGTTTATATTTCCGATTACGATAGCACTGAAAAGTAATAGTCTTGGAGAAGTATTAACAGCCCTCTTCTTTAGTGGAGTTGTATACGTAATAATCGGAGTGGTTATTCGCTTCGTAGGTGTTGAGTGGCTCATGAAACTCTTGCCACCAATCGTGGTTGGTCCAGTGATCATGGTCATCGGGTTAGGACTGGCTCCAGTTGCAGTCAACATGGCAATGTACGAAAATCCAAACGATTTGACGGGATATAACATTACGTACATCATGGTTGCACTCATCACACTCGGAATTACAGTACTTGGTTCAATATTCTTTAGAGGTGTCTGGGGACTTATCCCAATATTAATAGGTATTGTAGGGGGTTATGTCACAGCGGTACTCTTTGGGATTGTAGACTTCACAGTAATCAAAGAAACATCATGGTTACAATTACCACAAGTACATATACCTTTCAGCGATTACACACCAAAAATAAATCTAGGCCTCTTCCTAGTTATGCTACCGATTGTCTTTGTAACAATAAGTGAGCATATCGGCCACCAAGTGGTTATAAATAAAATTGTAGGTAGAAACTTCTTTAAAGACCCAGGGTTACACAGATCTTTAATAGGTGATGGTGTAGCTACAATGTTCTCAAGCATTATTGGAGGACCACCAACAACAACATATGGTGAAAACATCGGAGTACTTGCAATTACGAGAATATTTAGCGTCTGGGTAATCGGCGGAGCAGCTGTAATCGCGGTAATACTTGGCTTTATTGGTAAGTTTACAGCTGTAATCACAAGTATCCCGAGTCCAGTAATGGGTGGAGTATCGATTCTACTGTTCGGTATCATCGCATCTAGTGGGCTTAGAACGCTGATTGACGCAAAAGTAGATTTTGATAACAAACGTAACTTAGTAATCGCATCAGTTATCCTAGTTATCGGAATAGGTAAGGCACATTTAGACTTCGTCATCGGACAAATTCCATTTAACTTAGAAGGAATGGCACTCGCAGCATTCATCGGAATTATACTAAATCTAATCTTACCTGAAGGGGAGAATGAATAATGAAAAACTTATTATCAATGGAAGACGTTAGCCCAAGAGAAATTTACGAGATTATTTCAAGAGCACAAGAAATTAAAAAAGGTAATTACAACAAGTTTTCATCAGATAAAACGATTGTAAATTTATTCTTTGAAACGTCTACTAGAACGAAATCAAGTTTCGAAATGGCGGAGTACAAATTAGGTATTCACGCAATTCCATTTGAAGTTTCTCAATCTGCAGTACAAAAGGGAGAATCTCTCTACGATACTTGTAAAACATTAGAAGCGATTGGTGCTGATGCGTTAGTTATCAGACACCCTGACGTAAAATATTATGAGCAATTAAAAAACATAAAAATCCCAATCATCAACGGTGGTGATGGAAGTGGATCACACCCTTCTCAGTCACTACTAGACATGATGACAATGTATGAACACCATGGAAGAATTCACGACCTTAAAGTTGTGATTGTAGGAGACATTATTCATTCACGTGTAGCAAAATCAAATGCAACAGCACTAGAAAAGATGGGTGCTAAAGTATACTTCTCAGGTCCACCTGAATACCAAGATAAAACGCTAGACGTACCATACATGGAACTTGATGATGCTATCGAAGTATGTGACGTAGTTATGATGCTACGTGTACAAAATGAACGTCATGACAGAAGAATGTCAATGACGAACGAAGAGTATAACGAAAAGTATGGTATTAATGAAGCAAGAGTAGCACGAATGAAAGACGATGCAATCCTTATGCACCCAGCACCAATGAACCGAGGCGTAGAAATTACAGACGCTTGTGTTGAAGGAGATAAGAGCGTAATTTTCGAACAGATGGCAAATGGGGTATTTGTAAGAATGAGTATTCTTGAACAACTAATCCAAGGAGATGAAGACCGTGCTCTTGAAAAAAGCAAAGTTATGGCGAGATAATACTTTTATTGAAACAGATATTTTAATTAATGACAACATAATCGAGAAGATTGAAAGTGACATTGATTATGATGGTGAAGTTATTGACTTAAACGGTAAGCTTGTGACACCCGGACTTGTAGATGTACACGTACATTTTAGAGAACCTGGATTTGAACACAAAGAAACGATTGAGTCTGGTTCAAAAGCAGCTGCACGCGGAGGCTTCACTCTCGTGTGCCCAATGCCAAACACGAATCCAATCACAGATAATGTTGAGAAATTAGATCGAGTCAATAAAATAATAGACGATACAGCAGTAATTAAAGTTCTGCCTTATGTTTCTATTACAGAAGGGTTAAAAGGAGATAAACTTGTAGACTTTGAAGGGTTGAAAGAACACGGGGCATTTGCATTCACAGATGACGGTGTCGGTGTACAAACAGCAAAAACAATGTTCGATGCAATGAAGCGAGCTGCAGCACTGGATATGGCAATCGTTGCACATACAGAAGATAACTCGCTTGCTCATGGTGGTGCCGTCCATGAAGGAAATGTCAGTGAACGTCTAGGTATACAAGGAATTCCAAGTCTAGCTGAATTTACTCAGATCGCACGTGACGTGTTACTCGCTGAAGCGGCGAATTGTCATTACCACGTTTGTCACGTGTCTACAAAAGAATCTGTACGTATAATCAGGGACGCAAAACGCGCTGGAATCAAAGTAACTGCTGAAGTAACACCACACCATCTGGTATTAGATGAAACAGACTTTACTGAGCTCAATCCAAACTTTAAAATGAATCCACCACTTCGTGGTAGAGACGATAGAGAAGCCCTCATTGAAGGACTACTTGATGGTACGATTGATTTTATCGCCACAGACCATGCACCACACCATGAAGATGAAAAAGCACAAGGTGTTGCAAAAGCCCCATTTGGAATTGTAGGAATAGAACATGCATTCCAACTCGTTTACACGAAACTTGTTAAGACAGGTGTGTTCACGCTTGAGCAAGTGATTGAATGGATGACAAACAAACCATGTGAAGTGTTTAATATCGATGCAGGTACATTAGAAGTAGGCAAAAAAGCAGATATTACAGTAATTGATTTAGATGATAAAGTGACAATTACTAAAAACGGTTTTGTATCTAAAGCATCAAACTCACCATTCATTGGAGAAACTTTAGACTCAGATATCTTTATGACTATTGTAGACGGTACGTGTGTGTATCAAAAATAAGTAGGTGCATTCAGTGAATTATATATTAGAAGTGTTGTCGCAAGAAATGATTGCGGATAATATTTATAAAATGAGTATCAAAGATTCGGATGATAACTTCATAAAAAAGGAGTTAAAATCACCAGGACAATTTGTACATGTAAGAGTCGGTGATACGACAGAGCACGTGCTACGTCGTCCAATTTCTATTTCTGAGATTGACAAAGACCATCGTTTCTTCACAATTGTCTACCGTGCTGAAGGCGCCGGAACCAAGGTAATGGCGAAGCTTAAAGCAGGAGATTATATCGATTGTCTCGTACCACTAGGGAACGGATATACTGTTGAAGCTCTCGAACACGTTTTGATTGTCGGTGGAGGAATTGGAGTGCCACCATTATTAGAGTTAGTTAAGCAGTTTAACGCTGCAGGTGTAAAGACGACTCATGTGATTGGGTTTAGGTCCAAAAAGGATGTTTTTTATGAGAAAGAATTTAATACATACGGCAAAACATATGTCGTAACTGAAGATGGATCGTACGGCCATAAAGGATTTGTTACGCATGTATTGGAAGCATTAGACATGAATGAATATGATAAATTTTATGCATGTGGTCCCAAAGTTATGTTAAGCGTGCTCGATAGCACGTTGCCGATGCCAGGATATATCTCTTTAGAAGAACGAATGGGATGTGGATTTGGAGCATGCTACGCATGTGTGTGTCAGAAGTCTGATGGTTCACAAGTGAAGCTGTGCACAGATGGTCCAGTATTTGAAAAAGGAGAAATTTTGCTGTGAGAAAAAGTAACATGAATATATCTCTACCTGGGCTAGAATTAAAAAATCCAGTCATGCCTGCCTCTGGTTGTTTCAGTTTTGGTCAAGAATTCTCGGAGTTTTATGACTTAAACGCACTAGGAGCGATTATGATCAAAGCAACAACACTTGAAGAAAGAATGGGGAACAGTACACCACGCGTTGCAGAAACAGCGAGTGGAATGTTAAATGCAATTGGTCTACAAAACCCTGGACTAGAACATATTTTAAATCATGAACTTAAATTTTTAGGGCAGTTTGAGACTCCGATTATTGCGAACGTGGCAGGAAATACGATTGAGGATTATGTGGAAGTTGCTAGACAGCTTTCAAAGTCTCCTGTTGTGAAGGCGTTAGAGTTAAATATAAGTTGTCCTAATGTTAAAGAAGGTGGCATTCAGTTTGGTACAGATGCTGAGGTTGCTAAAGAACTGACGAGACGTGTTAAAGAAGTTTCTGAAGTGCCTGTATACGTTAAGTTATCACCAAACGTGACTTCAATTGTTGAAATGGCTGAAGCGGTTGCAGAATATGCCGATGGAATCACGATGATTAACACACTTGTAGGTATGAGACTCGATAATTTTGGTAAGCCAATTTTAGCTAACTTAACTGGTGGGCTCAGTGGTCCTGCTATTAAACCAGTCGCTATTAATATGGTATATCAGGTCAGAAAAGCATTACCTAAAATTCCAATTATCGCGATGGGCGGTATCGCCACCGTCGAAGATATTATTGATTTTATCTCTGTTGGTGCCGATGCAGTCGCTATTGGAACGATGAACTTCACTGATCCGATGATTTGTCCAAAGCTCATAAAAGAGTTAGACGAATACCTCATTAAAAATAATATTGCACACTTAAGCGACTTGAAAGGTCGCGTGTTTAAAAATTAGCTTTGGAGGACATTATGACGAAACCAATTATCGCACTCGACTTTAATACTTTCGATGAAGTGCAGAAATTTTTAGGGCAATTTGACGAATCTCTATATGTAAAAGTAGGGATGGAGTTATATATGTTAGAAGGTAGAAACGTTATCAAAGAAATTCGTGCGATGGGGCATGACTTATTCTTAGATTTAAAACTTCATGATATTCCGAACACTGTTGCAAGAACAATGGCAGGTCTTGGAAAGCTCGATGTTCAAATGGTGAATGTTCATGCAAGAGGGGGCAGCGAAATGATGCGCCGTGCGAACCTGGCATTTAAAGAACACAATCCTGATGGTATTTGTATTGCAGTGACAGAACTGACAAGTACAAATGAAAACATGGTGAAAAATGAGTTGAGATCTGAAATTTCTTTAGAAGAATCGGTTTTGAATCTAGCAGCTCTAACAAAACAAGCGGGGCTAGATGGGGTGGTTTCATCCCCATTAGAAAGTCCTTTAATTCACAAAAAAATTGGTGAAAACTTTGTAACAGTGACACCAGGAATTAGAATGAGCGAGAATAGAAATGATGACCAAGTGCGTATTGTAACTCCAGAACATGCGCGAGAACTTGGGTCGAATTATATTGTTGTCGGTCGTCCGATCACACAGAGTCACAATCCAGTTGAGGCATACCATCACATCAAATCACTTTGGGAGGGTCATAATGAGTAATTCGATTTCAGAAATTCTTTTAAGCATAGGTGCTGTAAAGATAAACACAGACGAAAAATTTACATGGGCGAGTGGAATTCTTTCACCAATTTATTGTGATAACCGTAAAATTATCGGCTTTCCAGAAAAGCGCGCTCAAATGGTAGAGGCATTTGTTGCGAGCATTAAGGAACACTTTCCAGAAGTTGAAGTGATTGCAGGAACAGCGACTGCTGGTATTCCACATGCAGCTTTTATCGCGCAAGAAATGATGTTGCCTATGGTTTATGTGCGTGGAGAGAAAAAAGCGCATGGTGCTGGGAAACAGATTGAAGGTTGCGAAGTGGATGGTAAAAAGACAGTTGTCATCGAGGACCTTTTATCGACTGGTGGCAGTTCACTAAAAGCAGTAAACGCACTGAAAGAGAGTGGTGCAGAAGTGCTAGGTGTTAGTGCGATCTTTAGTTATGAACTTCAGAAGCTTAAAGACAGCTTTGGTGCAAAATCACTCGAGTACTACACTCTCACAAACTTAGATGAATTATTAGAAGAGAGCAAGAAAAGTAACGCAATTTCTAAAGAACAAGTTGAAGTTGTTAAGGCATTCCGCGATTCATTATAAGACAATCAATATAATCCTCGAACTACTAAAGAGTGTATGACTATAAAAGAGTTCGGGGAATGTTTTTATGTGGCACTGATATTTTGAAAGAAGTTCTGAACGATCATCATGATAAATTGAGTGCAGAACTAGAAAGTTATATAGCTATATCACATCATGATAAGTTATATAACTTTGAGTTTAATTAAAAAATAGTGTAATTATTTAAATAAATTTAAAACATTTTTAGATATACTTTGTAAACGCTTTATAATATGTATATATTACTGAGTAAGGAGGCTCTTATGAACAAACTTATTATTTTTATCGTAAGTGTTATCTTAGTGTCAATATTAGGTTTTATGAGTATTAGAACAGTTGATAATCAACCTAAAAGTTTTTTTAGAACCTTTAAACAACTTGCTGGATTACTGATGATTGATGTACTCATAATTTTTTTAGCGATTTATTTTCATTATAATTAGTGGTTTGGAATTTAAATCTATTTACCACTCTAAAAATTGTATTATACCACGTAAAGAAAAAGACTCCTCAAAATTTTTAAGGAGTCTTCGTTTCTAATTTTTTGACTGCCGCTTCATCCGGTGTCACAAATACTGTACTTTGGTTTTTGTATGTCACGAATCCAGGTTTTGTTCCGGGTATATTTTTTACATGTTTGATAAGCGTGTAGTCCACTGGAACGGATTCTGATTGTTTTCCTTTTGAAAAATAAGCTGCAATCATTGCTGCCTCTGAAATGTCACTGTCTTTTATCTCGTCCATCGCATGTGTAATTACCACATGTGATCCTGGCATATCCTTAACATGAAACCATAGGTGATTATTCTGTGCGTGACGATTTGTTAGATAGTCGTTTTGTTTATTGTTTTTACCGACTAAAATTCGTAGTCCGTTTGATGTCTTAAACTCATTTAAAGTGACGTTTGATTTCTTCTTCTTACTGCGTCCTTTTTTAAATTTAATTAAACCTTGTTCTACTAGCTCTTCGCGAATTTCTTCTACTTCATCGCTCGTCGTAATAGATTCCATTTGGTGCAAGAGATTTTCAAAGTACTCAAGATCATCTTCAGTAATTTTAATCTGCTTCTCTGCTTCGAATTTTCTGTTTTTCATCTTGTTATACAGAGAGTAATAACGTTGAGTGTTCTCTGATGGTGATAAATGCTTTTTAAGTGGAATCTCGATTTCCTTGTTCGTGTAATAATCGAACACTTTCGCGGATTCACTATATGGATTAAGAGAGTGCATATACGCAGTTAGTAATTCACCGTATTTTTGGTACAAGTCCATAGACTTGGATTCTTCTAGGTCTGCAGCCAAGTTTTCGAGCTTACGTTTTGTCTTCGTGATGTTTTGTGCAACTACATGATAGTAATCTTGTGCTTGTTGTTTTACACGAGCATGTACATATCTATTATGATAAAAATCATCGAGTAAATCAGAGAGCGTCTTGTAAGTTGTCTTATCAATCTCTTTATCTTCAAAGATAGTGAGTGGTGAAAAATAAAAATCCTCTCTCGTGTTGTGATAAAGTACGGGTTCGCGCTTCATACTCGACAATGTGTCTCGAATCGTAGAAACAATCGTATCGGGTTTAAAATATTTCGCACGATGTTCCAGTTCACTTATAAAGAGCGGGCTGAAACCTTCAACATGGTTCAAGATTTGCCTACCAATTTTTCCACTATTGTAGTCAATGTGTTTTGGTAACTCGTCAAGTGCTTCAGTTCTTGGATTTAGTTTTTTAGGAGTAGGTGGTGCCGTATAGGCAAATCCAGGCATCACTGTACGCTCGTTGTTATTTGGGGTCAAGTGTTTAATCGCATAAATGATTTTGTTATTTTCATCTGTCAAAATAATATTTGAGTGACGTCCCATAATTTCCAATATTAAAACACGCTCAATCGGGTCGCCAATCTCATCAATATTGTTAAAGTGTAAATGTACGCGACGGTCATTTCCAACCTGTTCTATTTTATTCAGAAATCCTCCTTCGATATCGCGACGAAGCATTCGTAAAAACATTGGTGGGTCAAAAGGAGTTTCATATTTTTCGTTCGTGATATGAAAGCGCGAATATGTTGGATGTGCACTGATCAGTAACTGATGATTTTCTCTGTTACTTCTAATTCTAATCGTGACTGTCATATCATCAATTTGGTGTACACGGTTCACTCTTCCACCAACGAGAGATGAAAGTTCATCTACTAACTCATGTACAAAATTTCCATCTAGTGCCATGTTTATTTCCTCCGAATCAATTAATATACCTATTTTAACATGGAAAGAAACCATTATAAAAATTTGAGATGAATTTAAGTCAGATTTATGGTACATTATTAGATAATCACAATTTGAAAGGTTTCTTGAAATGACTGTTGATAAAGGTTTACTCATTGTACTTTCTGGCCCATCTGGTGTAGGGAAAGGCACTGTTAGAAAAGCGGTTTTTGACAACCCAGATACAGACTTTAAATACTCAATTTCGATGACTACAAGAGAGAAACGAGAAGGTGAAGTCGACGGTGTCGACTATTTCTTTAAGTCTCACGAAGAGTTTGAAAAGTTAATAGAACAAGACAAATTTATAGAATATGCTGAATACGTAGGTAACTACTACGGGACTCCTGTGGATTTTGTTCGTGAGACACTCGAGAATGGTCACGATGTATTCCTAGAAATCGAAGTTGAAGGTGCCAAACAGGTTAGGGATAGATTTCCAGAAGCTCTGTTTATCTTCTTAGCACCACCGTCCATTGCGCATTTAGAAAGCCGTCTAATTGGGCGTGGTACAGATTCACAAGAGGTTATTAACCATAGAGTACAGGAAGCGAAGCGTGAACTTGAACTCATGAATTTATATGACTATGTCGTAATCAACGATTCTGTCGATGAAGCGTGTAGAAAAATACATAGTATTGTTGAAGCAAGTCATTTAAGACGCTCTAGAGTTGAACGTACTTTAAGAAAATTATTATTGGAGGCAGATAATTAATGTTATACCCAGCACTTCACGAATTAAAATCAAACGTGGATTCAAAATATATGATCGTAACAATGGCAGCAAAACGTGCACGTGAGTTACAAGACCATCCGGACTACGCAGTATTTGGTCCTTATAAATCCTATAAAAACGTAGGAAAAGCATTAGAAGAAATCGCAAAACATAAAGTAATCAAAATTAACTAAGCTGACAAAAATATTTTTGTCAGCTTTTCTTGATATAGGGGTGAAATTGATGGCAAATATCGTCATTGGTGTTACAGGAGGTATCGCGAGTTATAAAGCGATTGATCTAACAAGTAAGCTCATTCAGAATGGACACAGTGTTCGCGTTGTATTAACAGACAATACTTTAGAATTTGTAACACCACTCGCATTTCAAGCGATTAGTAGAAACCATGTTTATATAGATACTTTTAAAGAAGAAGATCCGAGTGTCATTTCCCATATTCATATCGGTGAATGGGCAGATGTTATTTTAGTTGTTCCAGCAACTGCGAATACGATTGGAAAACTTGCTAATGGTATTTATGACAATATGTTGTTGAACGTTTTAGCGGCTACAAACAAGCCGGTGATCATTGCTCCAGCAATGAACGTATTTATGTTAGAACAACCACCTGTACAGAAAAATATTGAGTACTTAAAATCCATTGGTTATAGATTTTTAGACAGTGAGGTTGGTTTTCTCGCATGTGGATATATCGCAAAAGGTCGTCTCGCAGACACTGCGTCAATCATTGAGTATATGAATCATATACTAGAAGATAGAGTCAATAAACCACTTACAGGTAAAAAAGTCCTCATCACAGCAGGTCCAACACGTGAAAAAATAGATCCAATTCGCTATATTACAAACATATCTAGTGGCAAAATGGGGTATAGTTTAGCAAAAGTCGCGAATCATTTGGGTGCTGACGTAACACTAGTTAGTGGTCCAGTTAATATCGAAAAACCGGACGGTGTCACAGTTATTGATGTCGTATCAACCGACGACATGTTTCAAGCTGTAAAGTTACACATGAATGCGGATATCGGAATTTTTTCTGCTGCAGTGAGTGACTATACGCCAAAAGTTGTCAGTGAAAACAAAATGAAAAAAGATAAAAAACAGGAACACTTGACCTTAGAACTTAAAGAAACAACAGATATCTTACAATATGTAGGGAGTAATAATAAGGACATGTATGTTGTTGGCTTTGCAGCAGAAACGCATGATGTAGAGCGCTATGCAAGAGAGAAATTAAAGAGGAAAAATGCTGACTGCATCGTCATGAATGACGTGTCTCGTAAAGATATTGGCATGAATAGCGACGAAAACGAAGTCATGATGATATTTAAAGATGGCGGAGATTTAAGAATTCCTAAATCTCATAAAGATAAAATTGCAGAAAGAATTTTAGAAACAGTTATTGAAAGGGTAGAGTAAACATGTTTGCTTCAGTAATCGTATCGGTATCGAGCAACTCTGTCGATAGACTTTTCACATACAAGATTCCTGACTCATTAGTCGATACAATACGTGTTGGGCATCGTGTTTTTATCCCTTTTGGAAATAGGGACATCCAAGGTTTTGTTATCGATATTACAGAGACAACGGAATTCGACATTTCTAAAGTTAAAGAAATTAATAGAATCATGGATGGTACCCCAGTCCTAACTAAAGAACTCATTCAACTGTCCAAGAAAATCGCTACATATTACATCGATAGACAAATTTCTGTGATCGAAGCAATACTGCCGGTTGCACTAAAAGCGAAGACGAAAACGATTCTAAAGCTAAGCGAGACTGCAGGAAGTAATGCAACAGAGCTCTTTGATGAACTCCAAAAAAATAACGAGATTGTCGTGAGCAACTTAGATAAAAACCACTTAAAGAGTATCATTCCGTTTATGAAATCGGGTGAATTTGTAGAAGAGACAATCGTCGCACAACACACGAAAAAGAAAACAAATCGCGCGGTGAGAAGTTTAAATACTAACCGGATGCCGAGTGAACGTGCAGTTAAACAAAGAGAACTATTAGAGTGGATTGAGAGCGAAGCCGAACCGGTCACACTCCTCTCAATTAAAGATGCTGGATATTCTGTTCAAGTTATCGATGCATTAGAAAAACGAGGACTCGTTGAACGTGTAGATATCGTGGTAGACCGTGATCCATACGAGTCACGTGTGTTTTTCGAAGCCGAAAGACACACTTTGAACAAAGAACAACAAGTCGCTTTCAATAAAATTGAATATTCGATGAAACAGTATAAGCATGAGACTTTTCTTCTTCACGGAGTTACTGGAAGTGGGAAGACTGAAGTGTATCTTGAAGCAATTGAGAGTGCTCTAGAGGCTGGCAAAGATGCAATCATGCTCGTTCCAGAAATTGCTCTCACGCCGCAGATGGTTAACCGCTTCAAAGCTAGATTTGGCGATTACGTTGCAGTACTTCACTCAGCACTCTCTCACGGAGAAAAGTATGATGAATGGAGAAAAATTAAAGAAGGGCGTGCACGTATTTCAATAGGTGCACGAAGCAGTATCTTTGCGCCATTTAAAAATGTAGGCGTAATTATAATAGATGAAGAGCATGAGTCTACTTATAAGCAAGGGGAACGCCCGTTATATGATGCGAGACAAGTTGCAAAATGGCGTGCTGAATACTTCAACTGTCCACTTATTTTAGGAAGTGCGACACCAAGCTTAGAATCTTATGCGAGAAGTGAAAAAGGTGTGTTCACGAGACTTGAGTTAAAGCACCGTGCGAAAGCACAACCTTTACCTGAAACGACAATCGTGGACATGGCTCTATCTAGACAGGAAGGTAATATTTCGATCGTCTCAGATATCTTAAGAGAAAAAATCATTGATCGCATACAAAAAGAAGAGCAAATCATTCTCCTTTTGAATAGAAGAGGGTATGCACATTTTTTACTGTGCCAAGACTGTGGACATGTTCCGATGTGTCCAAACTGTGATATTTCACTGACGTATCACAAATCCAATGGTACTTTAATGTGTCATTACTGTGCTTATGAGACTTCGGTTCCGAATAAGTGCCCAGAATGTCAGAGTAGCTCTATTACATTTAGAGGTTCTGGAACGGAAAAAGTTGAAGAGATTCTTCGTGACATGTTCAACACTGAAGTCGTGCGCATGGATATCGACACAACACGTAATAAAGGTAAGCATGAGACACTACTCATGCACTTCGAAGATGAAAACATACCCATACTTCTTGGTACACAAATGATTGCGAAAGGGCTAGATTTCCCTAATGTTACACTTGTTGGGGTATTAAACGCAGATACAACATTAAATATTCCTGATTTTAGAGCCAATGAACGCACATTCCAATTGCTCACACAAGTCGCTGGCCGTGCCGGTCGTGGTGATAAAACGGGAGAGGTTATTTTCCAGACATATAACCCTGACCACTATTCAATATTAGATGCGCAAATGAATCGCTACAAGGAATTCTACATGAAAGAAATGGAATATAGACGTATTGCTAGATATTCTCCATATTTTTTCCATGTGCTCTTCATTATCACGAGTGAAAACTTAGAACATTGCGTCAAAGCGTCACATGACATCAGCAAAATATTACTCGAAAATATTTCAAACCAATCCATTGTAATTGGCCCGAGTCCAAGTCCGATTGAAAGAATTAATAACAGATTTAGATTCCAAATCTTACTTAAATATAGACATGAACCAACACTAAAAGACATCTTGGAACAATTAGATCAAAGATATTACGTTGCATATAAAAAAAGTGGTGTCTCACTACGAATCGATGTAGACCCACAATTCATAATGTAGGTGAAAGAATGACTAAAATTATTTTTATGGGTACGCCAGACTTTTCGGTACCCATTTTAGAAGCGGTACACAAAGAATACGAGATAGATCTAGTGATTTCACAACCAGATCGACCAGTAGGTAGAAAGCGGGTCATGACAGCGCCACCAGTAGTAGCTGCTGCGAAAGAACTCGGCATTTCCGTCTATCAACCAGAGAACGTTTCAAAAGATGGGCTTGAAACAATCGAACAAATGAAACCAGATTTAATAATCACAGCAGCATATGGACAACTACTGAGTGAAGCGATTTTGCAAGCACCAAGACTTGGTGCAATCAACGTACACGCAAGTCTCTTACCAAAACATAGAGGTGGAGCACCGATTCACAGAAGTATCATCGAAGGTGATGAGAAAACTGGCGTGTCTATCATGTATATGGAAAAAACTCTGGACAGTGGTGACGTTATTGCTCAAAAGGAAGTGGCTATTTTAAACGTGGACAACGTTGGTACCCTACATGATAAACTGAGCACTTTAGGCCGAGACTTACTCTTAGAAGTTCTACCTAGTATACTTAACAGTACAAATGATCGTACGCCTCAAAACCACGACGAAGCGACATTCAGTCCAAATATTTCTAAGAATGATGAATATATCGATTTTGACCGAAGTGCAAGAGATGTGTTCAACCATATTAGAGGACTTAATCCGTTCCCTGGAGGCTATACAAAACTAGACGGCAAACGATTAAAGCTATACAATGCAAAATTTACAGATGAAAAGACGACAGAACCAGCAGGTAAAATCTTAGAAATCACTGAAGATGGATTCATGGTTGCAACAAAAGATGAGTTGCTACTTATTACCGAGGTGCAACCAGCGGGTAAGAAGAGAATTCAGGCAGTAGATTTTATTAACAATAATCCAAACTTAGTTGGGTTAATCTTAGGAGCTTAATATGAATGTAAGAGAACTTGCGCTTGACGCATACACAATCATAATGGATGCGGGTGGTTATTCTAACCTTGTCTTAAATCAAATGATTGAAGAGAATGATATCATTAAAGAAGACAGAGGATTACTCACAGAAATCGTCTATGGAGCAATTAGCAACAAGATGACAATAGAATATAGACTCGCCCCGTTCATACAAACACGTGTGAAGAAATGGCAACGTAATTTGCTGATTTTATCAATCTATCAACTTGATTATTTAGATAAAATTCCGAGCTACGCAGTTATTAATGAAGCTGTTAAAATCGCGAAAGAGATTGGTGGAAGACAGAGTGCCAACCAAATTAATGGTATCTTAAGAAACTATTTAAGAAGTGAGAAGAGAGATCCTAAGACTATTCAAAACACGACACGCCGTATATCCCTGCAATATTCTCTTCCAAAGTGGATTGTGAAGCAGTTGATTTCACATCATGGTGAAGAAACGACAGAAGAGATTGCTAAGAGCTTACTCGAGAGGCCGAAGATGTACCTTCGCACAAATAAGAAAAAGATTGACAGAGAAGCTCTAATCGAGACTTTAATAAACGAAGATGTTCGAGCTGTAGAGTCACCTGTTCATAAAGACGCAATTCATGTTCAAGGTGGAGGGCTCACAAAAACAAATGCTTATAAAGACGGTCTATTTGGTATACAAGACGCGAGCTCTATGTGTGTCAACTATGCCTTACAGCCAGATACGAATGACTCTATACTCGATGCATGTTCAGCTCCAGGTGGGAAAGGATTCCATGCTTTAGAATCAATGCAAGGTGGACATGTCGACTTTTGTGATGTACATGAACATAAATTAATACTCATTAAGCAGGAAGCCAAACGTCTTGGACATAAGAACCTTTCAATCTCATGTAAAGATGCTGCAACGGGCGATTATGGTACTCTTTACGATAAAATAATCGTAGACGCACCATGTTCTGGACTTGGTGTTATTAGAAGAAAACCAGAAATCAAATATAATATTCGTGAAGAAGATATCGAGTCATTCGTAGGATTACAGCTTAGTATTTTGAATAATGCAGTGAAGTATTTGAAACCAGGTGGAATTTTAGTATATTCTACATGTACATTACATCAAATGGAAAATGAGAATGTTGCTTTTACTTTTAAAAAAACTAATGATGATATTGAGTTTGATACATTCCACATCGAACCATTTGGATTTGAAGGTACGAATCGACAAATTCTGCCACATGAATTTGGTACAGACGGATTTTATATTGCACGGTTTATTAAGCGAACATAATCTTCCAATGGAGGTCAATTGTGAACATTAGTCAGAAGAGCATTACAGGTAATTTTAGAAAAATTAACGAGGACCGCATCGGTGTAGTTAAAAATAAGACTGGACAAACGCTCCTCTTAGTAGCAGATGGTATGGGTGGACATGAAAAAGGCGAGGTTGCTGCTCAATATGTCATCGATAAAATAGAGAAAACTTGGGTTGAATCTAACTTTTTTAATGAACAAGAACTTGAACCCTTCCTTAGAGATTTAGTCATAAAAACAAATCGGGCACTTTATTTATATTCTAATGAAGAAACAAATGAACACAATATGGGAACAACGCTTGCTATGGCAGTAATAACAGACGATTCTATTTTCGTTTTAAACATAGGAGATTCGCGTGTTTATGCATTGCATAAACGCGAAATATTACAGGTTACTAAAGACCACACGTTTGTGAATATGCTTGTGGAATCAGGTGAAATCACCCAAGAAGAAGCATTTGTTCATCCGCAAAGAAATATTGTGACTAAAGCACTTGGAACAACGAGACTTGTTCAACCAGATGTCTTCAAATTAAGAAATAGACAGTATGACTACCTACTTCTAGCATCGGACGGTTTGACAGATAAAATGAATGAAGAGACACTTCACAAAATTGTATATTCTAATAATGATGTGGACCGCATCACAGATATGTTAGTAGAAGAAGCGGAGTCTTTGAAATCGAAAGATAATATAAGTGTAATTCTTGCACAGTTGAAAGATGGTAGAACATTATGAGTGAAAAAATTATAGCCGAAAGATATTTGTTAAAAAAGTATCTTGGCGGTGGAATGAGTTCTGTTTATCTTGCGCAGGATATTATCCTATATAGAGAAGTGGTAGTCAAGCTCATCAAGGCGGATCCATATAATAAAGAGAAGACAATGGAACGATTCCAACGTGAGGTACAAAACGTTACAAAGTTATCTCATCCGAACATTGTCACAGTTTTAGACGTCGATGATTCCGATGAGTACAATATATTAGTTACTGAATATGTAGATGGCTCAAACTTAAAGCAATATATTAATGAGAACAATCCGATTGATTTTGAAAAGATTATAGAATTGTCGATCAGTGTTTTAAGCGGAATTGAACATGCGCACAACAGAGGTATCGTGCACAGAGACATCAAGCCTCAAAATATATTAATCGATAAAAAAGGGAATATTAAGATTACAGACTTCGGTATTGCAAAAGCAATGAGTGAAACACGTTTGACTGAGACAAACCAAGTCATGGGATCAGTTCAATATATTTCACCTGAGCAGGCAAAGGGTAAGAGTGCAGATGAACGTGCGGACATCTATTCATTTGGTATTATGTTATTTGAACTTATTACAGGCAAATTGCCATTCCAATCAGAGACACAAGTATCTGTTGCACTTCAACATATCCAAGATGATATGCCGAACATCAATGATTATAGAGAAACACCGTTAGGACTCGAGAATATTGTACTTAAATGTACAGAAAAAGAACCTGAGAACCGTTATTCTAATGTTAGAGAAGTAATTAATGCACTCCTAAATTACAGAAATGAAACAATTCATTATTTACAAAAAGGACGTAAAAAACCTGAAAGAATAATAACACCAACTCCATTGCCGTTAAAAGAAGACACGTCTAAAGAAGAAGTAAAGAAGAAAGGGCCACTTGTGGCCCCGGTTAAAGATGAGGCGAAAAAGAAAAAGAGACATATCTGGCCATGGATTCTCTTCATGCTATTAGTTGTTGTTTCAATTGCAACTGTGATTTATTTACTATGGCCTAAAGATCCAAAAACAGTAGAGCTTGTTGATTTAAGTGAGATGTCACAGAAAGATGCAGAACAGAAGCTAACCGAGCTAAATCTTGTACTTGGAGATGTCTCAGAAGAGTACAACGATGATTTTGATGAAGGAAATGTTATCGCCTCAGCGCCTAAAAAAGGTGCAGTCCTTGAGGAGGGAGCCTCAGTGGATCTCGTTGTATCAAAAGGTCCAGAACCTTATTCTATGGCTGATTTTGTCGGCAGTAATATCGACGAAATTCAAGCGGATATAGATGCACTTAACTTTGATAAATTAAATATTGAAACAAAGTATAGTAATGAAGTTCCTAAAGGTGTAATTATGGATCAATCGATTCGCAGTGGTGTCTCCATATTCCCAGAGAATGAAGTACTCACATTAACTGTGAGTGACGGTGTGGAACCAGTGGAGATTTCAAGCTATGTCGGATGGCAGTTATCAGATGCTAGAAGTGAACTCGAATCATTCGGTTTTGAAGTGAACATCATCAATGAAATATATTCAGATGACGTGGCTAATGGAGCAATTGTCAGTCAAGATCCTAGCTACGGCTCATTCTTACCAGGTTCCCCAATCAATCTAATAGTATCCAAGGGTAGTGAACCGAAAGAAATTACCCAATATCAGCTAAACGTCGAAATTCCGTACTCATCAAGTAAAAAAGATAAAAAACCGAGCAAGGTAAAAATCTATATTGAAGATAAGGATCACGACTACGACGATGTACTAGAAGAGTTTGAAATTACTGAAGACAGAAAGCATACAATAACACTCGCTCTTGAAAAAAATGAGACGGGGAAATATAAAGTTGAAGTCGATGGAAAAAAAATTATTGAAAAAGAAGTAGAAAACGATTAAATATTGGCACTAAGGCAAAGTTATTTGTATAATTGAATATGGAAACTTCAAGTGGAGGATGAAAAAATGGCAACTTTAAAAAGAGACAAAGGATTAGACAACACATTAAAAGTGATGCGAGAAGGTTATTTATATACAAGTAACCAAAGAGAGCGTCTAAATACAAATGTGTTTGAAACACGAGCTCTTGGCGGTAAATCTTACGTTGTACTTAATGGTAAAGAAGCAGCTGAACTGTTCTATGATAACGATAAAATCGAGCGTCAAGGAACGTTACCTAAACGTGTTGTAAATACACTATTTGGTAAAGGTGCAATTCATACTACAACTGGAAAACAGCACATCGACAGAAAAGCTTTATTCATGTCATTAATGACTGAAGGTAACCTTGAGTATGTTCGTGAAATTACACGTAACTTCTGGATGGCGAACACTGAACGCATGGAAAGAATGGATGAAGTAAACGTATACCGTGAATCTATCATTCTTTTAACACGCGTTGGAACGCGCTGGGCAGGTGTACAAGCTCCAGAATCTGAAATCGAGCAAATCGCTACAGATATGGATATTATGATTGATTCATTTAAGGGTCTAGGTGGGGCATTTAAAGGATACAGAGCATCAAAAGCTGCACGTAAACGTGTTGAAGATTGGCTAGAGGATCAAGTTATAAAAACACGTAAAGGTGAAATTCACCCTCCAAAAGGAACTGCGCTTTATGAGTTCTCAAGATGGACAGACTACGAAGGAAACCAAATGGACTCTAGACTTTGTGCAATTGATTTGATGAATACATTCCGTCCGTTAATTGCCATCAACCGTTTTATAGCTTATGGTGTATTAGCATTGCATAAACACCCTGAAGCAGTAGAAAAAATGAAAACAGTTAAAGATTACCCATATATGTTCAGTCAAGAAGTACGACGCTTTTTCCCATTCGTACCATTCTTACCTGGTAAAACGAAGGTAGAAGTTGAAGTAGATGGTGTAACATTACCTGCGGATCAGTTACTTGTTCTTGATGTTTACGGAACAACACACGATCCAAAACTTTGGGATAATCCAAACGAATTCAACCCAGAGAGATTCTTAACTTGGGATGGATCACCATTCGACTTGATTCCACAAGGTGGAGGAGACTACTGGACTAACCACCGTTGTGCGGGTGAGTGGATCACAGTAATTATCATGGAAGAAACATTCAAATACTTTGCAAACAAAATTGTTTACGATGTACCAGAGCAAGACATGGATGTAGATTTAAACAGTATTCCAGGATACGTAAACAGTGGTATGGTTATTTCTAACGTACGCGAGAACGTAGACCGCTCATAATAAAAAAAGACACTCGAGAAGTCGGGTGTCTTTTTTAATATTCTGACATAAAGCGTTTTCATATCCTTTATTTTAATGTATACTTTAAGTAATAATAAAAATGGAGGTATAAATATGTATAAACGCATAGTCATGGTTTTATTTGCTGCAGTTGCTCTTTTTTTAACAGCTTGTAGTAATGATAAAAAAGAGAACGAAGATACGAGTAGTGATAATAAGGGATTAGATACTAAAATTGTTACAATTGCGACAGGTGGATCTTCCGGTCCATACAATATCATCGCAACGACTTTAGCTGATGGTTACTCTAAAGAGTTCGGTGTTAACTCAAGAACACAAACGACGGGTGCGTCTGTTGAGAACTTAAACTTAATGGCTCAAGAAAAAGTAGAGATGTCATTTGTTATGAGTGATGCTTTAATGCAAGCACTAGAAGGCACAGATGCATTTAAAGAAAAAATTGAAAATGTTCAGATTTTAGCGAACTTATATCCGAACTATGTTCAAGTCATCACTACTGGAAAAACAGGTATCGAAAATATTGAAGATTTAAAAGGTAAACGTGTCGCAGTTGGTGACCAAGGTTCAGGTGTAGAAATCGCAACTAAAGCAGTGCTCGAGGCACACGGCATTACATACGATGATATCGAAGTTGACTATCTCGGGTATGCTGAAGCTGCCGACGCTCTTAAGAGTGGAACAATTGACGTTGCATTTACTACAAGTGGTTTACCAAACGCCTCAGTAATGGAACTTCAAAACTCTGTAGATTTAAAGATTGTACCTATTGAAGAGGAAGCAGTTAAGAGACTTCAAGAGAGTGTAGCAATTTTTGAATCATTACCAATTCCAGCTGGAACATACGGTAACGATGAAGATATTCCAACTGCTGCGATCAGAAACGCACTTGTTGTGCGTTCTGACTTGAGTGAAGACGATGTTTACAAATTAACTAAATATCTATTTGAAAATTTAGATAAACTAGAAAACTCACATCAAGCAGCTAAGGATATAACATTAGAAGAGGCACAAAAAATCTCAGTAGGCGAACTGCATCCAGGTGCGAAACGCTACTATGATGAACAGTAAGAGCTTATTCATACTAGGGAGCATTATCTTAATGCTCCTTTTTCTAATCTTAAAGCGTGTGGAATATATAAAAATTTCTGGTGAAGATGGTCATGTAGAAAATATTTATACAGACACTTTCGAGATTCACTGGATTCATTCTGTTGAAAAAGAAGAATGGTATGAAACGTATGAGATAAGAGAAAATAAGCTTTTTATAACAAAGTCTTCATTTAAAACTTATGGTGCTGGTGTGCCTACAGATGTGAAATATAAATCGAAAATTAATGATGATGGATTTGTTGAATTAACGATAAATCAATTTAGAGAGTCATTATTACTAACAGTGTCATCAAATGTTGAAACAACCATTCATTATGAAACGATAGACCTTAAGCTTTATGAAATTTACGAAAATTATAGCTCAGTGGAGGTAAGTGTTGAATCAATACCACTGATATTATACTTATTCCGTATTTAGGAGGTTCAATATGACGAGATACAAAGAGAAAGATGTCATAACCGCTGAAAATATTATTGCAGAAAAAGGCGATGGATTAGAAGCAAATGTACAGGAAGTATTAGAAAAATATGATCGAGATTCTACGACTCGTGAATTTAAATCAAAGTATGTTGCGATAATCGTCTCACTCATTGCGGTATTCTATGCGTTATTTCACGTATATATTGTTTTCAATCCAATCCCTACTTTACAAGCACGTGCAATTCACGTTGCGGTAGGTCTAGCACTGATTTTTTTACTTTACCCAATATATAAAAACTCAGATCGAACGAAAGCCCCTATCTATGACTGGATACTCGCGATTCTAGGATTAGCGACTGCGGGATATATCGTGTTAAACTACACAGCGATTGTGAGTGAACGTGGTGGTATTCCAAATACTATGGATCTTGTTTTTGCAGTATTGACTGTTGTTCTAATCTTTGAAGCAACGAGAAGGGTAACTGGTTTTATACTTCCAATACTTGCACTTATATTCTTAATTTACCCATTCATAAGTTCATTAGATTTTATGCCAAATTTACTATACACGCGTCCATTTGATTTTGCTGATGTATTTGCACATTTGTATACGAAGACTGAAGGATTATACTCTACAGCAATTGGGGCCTCAGTGAATTTTATTTTTCTATTCATTCTATTTGGTGCGTTTTTACAAAAGTCTGGAATGGGACTGTTTTTTAACGATTTAGCATTAGCGCTTGCTGGTGGTTATAAAGGAGGGCCTGCAAAAGTTGCAGTAGTTTCAAGTGGATTCATGGGTAGTATCAACGGAGCTGCTGTAGCGAACGTAGTGAGTACAGGTGCGTTTACAATTCCACTAATGAGAAAAGTGGGGTACGGCAGAACATTTGCTGGTGCTGTTGAAGCGAGCTCTTCAATTGGTGGACAAATCTTGCCACCGATCATGGGAGCGAGTGCATTTATCATGGCAGAAACAACGGGGATTAAATACTCTACAATTGCACTTGCAGCAGTTATTCCCGCATTTTTGTACTTTGGAGCAGTAATTATGCAGGTACATTTAAGAGCTGGTAGAAATAACTTAAGTGGTATCAGTAAAGCGGCATTGCCACAAATTTCTACTGTTTTAAAAGAGCGTGGACATTTACTGTTACCGATTATAGCTTTAATTTATATGCTTTACTTAAACTTACCAATTGGTAGAGCAGCTATTTATACTATTGTTATCACGATTTTAGTCGCTCAAATTAGGAAAACAACCCGTATGTCATTTAAAGATGTTTTTGAAGCTTTAGAACTTGGTGCAAAACAATCATTATCTGTTATGATTGCATGTGCGATCGTTGGTGTAATTATCGGCGTTGTATCGCTTACAAGCTTCGGTTCAGTTCTAGCTTCAGCGATTGCAGCTCTCGGTGCTGGTTCATTACTCTTAACATGTATCTTTACGATGATTGCATCACTAGTACTTGGAATGGGATTACCATCAATTCCAGCATATATCATCACTGCAACAATGGCTGCCCCAGCGCTTGCAGAATACGGTGTACCGGTACTTGTTGCGCATATGTTTGTTTTCTACTTCGGTATATTCGCAAACGTGACTCCACCAGTAGCACTCGCAGCATTTGCTGGAGCGGGTATTTCTGGCGGTGATCCAATGAAGACAGGGTTTGCAGCGTTTAAGCTATCACTAGCTGGATTCCTGGTACCATTTGTATTTGTGTTTAATCCAGCATTATTAATGGTTGATGTTGAAGGACTCGCAACGAACGCACGTGAGTATCCAATGGCAAATATGATGGATGTCGTCATAGTTGTAACTACTACAGTCATTGGTATAGTTGCCATATCTGCAGCGTTTGAAGGTTACTTTGCTACAAACTTAAACTGGTTGTTTAGAATTTTAATAGGAGCGGCAGCATTATCACTGATTATCCCTGAAACAATCACAGATATTATTGGGTTGGCTGTTGTGATAATTGTATTTGTGCTCAATATCATAAAGAGTAAAAAAGAAAAAATGTTACCTGTATAATTGAAATAAGCAGTTGAACTCTATTTGGAGTTCAACTGCTTTTATTATTTATATAATTTTTCACCAGTGTACGCCTTGATGCCGCCTTCTAAATTAGTCGCATCAAAGCCACATTTTTCCATGTACTCAACTACTCTAGCACTGCGTCCTCCTGCAAGACACATAACGTAATATTTCTTGCTTTTATCTAAAGGAACGGTTTCTACGTCAAATTCAGACATTGGTATATGGTGTGTTCCTTCGATATAACCATCGTCTACTAATTCTTGTGGTTCTCTTACATCTAAAATTTCTACGTTCTCTTCTTTAAGAAGATTTTTTACCTCATTAATATTTACTTCCAAAATGATTCCTCCTATTGTGTTGTAGATAAACAGTATGATTATTAGTATAGTATATTTTGACCAACTACCATAGATATTAAGTTTTTTGGTATAATATGATAGATAAATATATTGAGGAGCGTGTCATGAGAACAGGACGATTAGTAAAAGCACTTTCAGGATTTTATTACATCAAAGTTGACGAGGAAATCTATCAAACACGAGCTCGAGGTATCTTCCGTAAATCAGGAATGTACAGCCCGTTAGTTGGTGATATAGTTGATTTTGAATCAGATAATCTAAAAGAGGGGACACTGATAAATATCCACGAACGAAAGAATGCACTGAATAGGCCGCAAGTTGCGAACGTGGATCAGATTCTTATCACGATGAGTTTAAAAAGTCCGGATTTCAGTTTTTATCTGACAGATCGCTTCATTGCATATAGTGAATCATTTGATATAGAACCCGTGTTAATAGTAACGAAAAAAGATCTAAATATTGACGATAATTTAATCGATAAAATAAAAGAAACATATAAAATGTATAAAATATTTTTTACGTCAAAAGAGCACTTTGATAAGGACTTAGGAGATATTTTTACAAATAAGTTATCTGTACTTGCCGGACAGACTGGTGTTGGAAAGAGTACGTTGTTAAATACTTTATTACCAGAGCTTGACTTAGAAACTGGTGAAGTGAGTAAGGCACTCGGACGTGGTCGACATACAACAAGGCACGTTGAACTGATTGAAAAAAACGGTGGTCTAGTAGCAGATACTCCAGGGTTCTCTATTATTGAATTCACACATATTGATAAAGAAACTCTAAAATATTGTTTTGTAGATTTTGATACACCGAGTGAGTCATGTAGATTCCGTGGATGCAACCATATCAATGAACCGAAGTGTGGTGTGAAGAATGCAGTTGAGTCTGGTGACATCAAACAATGGAGATACGACAGTTATTTACAAATTTATGAGGAAATAGAAAACTATAAGGAGCGATATTAATGGTTAAAGTACTACCATCATTATTAGCAAGTGACTTTTTAAAATTAGGATCTGATATGAAACGCATGGAAGAAGCAGGTGCAGACATTTTTCATCTAGATATTATGGATGGTCAATTCGTACCAAACATTTCATACGGAATACCAGTTTGTGAAGCAATCGCTAAGAAGTCTAACATTCCATTAGACGTCCACTTAATGACTGAAGATCCTGAACAATTTGTAGAGGAATTTGCTGCAATGGGTGTGGAATATTTAAGTTTCCATATCGAAGCAACATCACATGCTCATAGATTAATCACTCACATCCAGTCTCAGGGAATGAAAGCGGGTATTGTATTAAATCCAAGTACGCCAGTAGAAGCAATAAATTATGTACTAGATATTGTTGATTTTGTACTTGTTATGACAGTGAACCCAGGATTCGGTGGGCAGAGTTTTATCATGAGTGGTGTCGATAAAATTAATGAACTCGATGAATTAAGACGCTCAAAAAATCTAGACTTTTTAATTGAAGTAGATGGTGGAGTGAATGAGGAAACTGGCAAGTTATGTAGAGAAGCGGGTGCTGACCTGCTTGTAAGTGGTTCATTCTTATTTAAATCAGAAGATCCTAAACAAACAATCATGGATATAAAAGAAAAATGAAAATTAACGTATTACTAAGAGAGACGAATGTCTCTCTTTTAAGTTTAAATGGCGACTGGGCAGGTGTTGACAAGGGTGCACTTATCCTATTAAAATCGGGTATTATTCCAAAGTATGCCTTTGGCGATTTCGACTCAGTAACAGAGACAGAATTTAAAGTTTTAAAAGAACAAATTGAAGTCGAAGTTGTACAGAGTGAGAAAGATTATACGGACACGGAACTCTGTCTTTTATCACTAGTAGAAGCGGGGTATACTGAAATTGACGTATACGGGGCGTTTGGAGGCAGAATTGACCATGAATTGATAAATATACAACTACTTCAAAACGAAGCTTTACGAGATGTTAATATACATTTAAAGGACAAACAAAATGATTTAAGTCTGTTAAAGAGTGGTAAACATGGAATAATGAACGAGGGATTCACATACGTTTCATTTATACCGCTTCATGAGGATACTTTTTTATCTCTAGAAGGATTTAAATATGATCTAACAAATGAAGTTGTGTCACCAGGAAAATCTTTAACAGTAAGCAATGAATTAAAAAAAGAAATTTGTAATGTTACCAATTCGAAAGATGTTTTATTAATACATTCGAAAGATGTTTTATTAATACATTCGAAAGATGAGAGGTGAGTAGATGATTTTACTTGGATCTTTTGTAAACGGTCTTGCCATAGTCATAGGTGGACTACTTGGACTCATATTTACATTTATTCCAGAACATATCAAAGATTCAATACTAAAAGTACAAGCACTCGTAATCATGAGTTTAGGTATACAGATGGTTGCTGGTTCAACAGACGTTTTAACAACATTACTTAGTTTAATAGTCGGCGTTGTAATCGGTGAAGTATTAGCACTCGAAAATCAGCTCAACAAAATGGGTCACATGATTGAGTATAAAATGGGGAATAAGAACAGTGGTAATATTTCTCAAGGTCTTGTATCAGGTGCACTCGTATTCATTATTGGAGCAATGGGTATTGTCGGTGGTTTAGACGCAGGTCTACGTGGCTCACACGATGTACTGTTCACAAAGTCAATCATGGACTTTTTCATTGCCCTTGTAATGACGGCAACATATGGACTAGGGGTAGTTATTTCAGGTATTCCAACATTTCTATATGAAGCGGGGATTTCTTTGGGTGCGAGAGGATTCGCGAGTTTTATACCAGAAGCAGTACTTAATGATATGACAGCTCAAGTGAGCGCAACAGGTGGAGTAATCTTACTAGCGATTGGACTTAACATGCTTAACGTCACAAAGATGAGAGTTGGAAACATGATTCCAGCGATTTTTGTAGGAATGATCATGGTTTGGATTACAAGTTTTTTTAATTAAAAATAAAAACATGAAAAAAATAGACAAAATAAAAAAGAACATTGCGAATTGCAATGTTCTTTTTTATATCGCGCTTAAACGCGTTCAACTTTACCTGATTTTAAAGCACGTGCAGATACCCAAACACGTTTGGGTTTGCCATCAACCATGATTCTAACTTTTTGTAAGTTTGCACCAAAAGTTCTTTTGCTTGCGTTTAGTGCGTGAGAACGGTTGTTACCAGATCTTGCTCTACGACCAGTTACGTAACATACTTTTGCCATTCGTCCCACTCCTTTACAATTTAATTGCTAATTCTAGTTTACGAATACTATAATATAATACATGAAGAAAATATTATATTCAAGATAAAAATCGTAAATTACAACTGTTATTAATAATGCCCTGTTTTCTAACACTTGTCAATAGGTATGTAAATTGACTATAATAATATGATGATTAGGAGTGAGTAAAATGTCACTAGAAATTAAGAATGAATTAGGAACAATTGATATCTCAACAGATGTCATCGCAAACATAGCCGGTGGTATCATGAGTGAGAGCTACGGTGTAGTCGGTATGGCATCAAAGACATTTAGAGATGGTTTTGCTGAACTATTAGGTAAAGAGAACTATTCACGTGGTGTAGTAGTAGATAATGAATCTGACTTATTAAAGATAGACTTATATATTATCGTTCTATATGGTG
Source organism: Phocicoccus pinnipedialis (assembly GCF_903994035.1). Taxonomy (GTDB): domain Bacteria; phylum Bacillota; class Bacilli; order Staphylococcales; family Salinicoccaceae; genus Phocicoccus; species Phocicoccus pinnipedialis. The sequence continues at coordinate 515,774 of NZ_CAJEWB010000010.1, read as the reverse complement.
TTAAGATTTCTGAGGTTGCAAGTAATGTGCAATCAACTGTAAAATATACACTCGAGAAGACTTTAGGACTAGAAATTGATTCTGTGAATATTCATGTACAAGGAGTTAGAGTTATTAACTCTGACGAGTAATAAGAGAGGATTTATTAAAATGGAGAGAATAGATGGTCAACAGTTTCGCCAGATGATTTTACTTGGGGCGAAAAACTTAAAAAAGCACGCAGAATACGTTGATTCACTTAACGTATTCCCAGTTCCCGATGGAGATACTGGTACAAATATGAATTTATCAATGTCATCTGGCGCAGATGAAGTGAAAGATATAAAGTTTACACATGTTGGTGATGTTGGTAAACATTTTTCTAAAGGACTCTTAATGGGTGCTCGTGGAAATTCAGGCGTAATTTTATCACAATTGTTCAGAGGTTTTTCTAAGCATGTTGAGGAAGTAGAAACTTTAGATAAATATTCATTTGTTGAAGCATTAAATGCTGGAGTTAAAACAGCTTATAAAGCTGTAATGAAACCAGTAGAAGGAACGATCCTAACTGTTGCTAAAGATTCAGCAAACAAGGCTGTCGAATCAGTAGAGTCTGTTTCTGACATCGTAGAACTTATGAAAGTTGTCGTTGAAGAATCGAAAGCTTCTCTTAAGAGAACACCTGACTTATTACCCGTGTTAAAGGAAGTTGGTGTGGTAGACTCTGGTGGACAAGGACTCGTTTACGTATATGAAGGCTTTTTATCAGCACTAACTGGTGAAGAGATCGTAGAAGAAGAGAATTCTGTCGACACAGAAGAGTTTATTAATGATACACATGAATTTGATAGCTTCATGACAGCTGAAGATATTACATTCGGTTTCTGTACAGAGTTCATGGTTCGTTTTGAAGATGGAAAAAAAGAATTTGTCGAAGAAGAATTCAGAAACGATATGGATAAGTTCGGAGATTCATTACTTGTGATCAATGATGAGGAAATCGTTAAGGTCCACGTGCATACTGAAAAACCTGGTAAAGCACTTACTTACGGTGCTGAATATGGCGAAATCATCAAGATTAAAGTAGAGAATATGCGCGAACAGTTTAGAGCAATCGAGGATAATCGAGAAGTTAAAGAAGAGACTAATGAACAAATTGAAACAGCAGTCATTGCAGTATCAAGTGGTGAAGGTATTAATGAGATGCTTAGGAGTATCGGAGTTACACATATCATTAACGGCGGTCAAACTATGAACCCATCTACTGAAGATATTATTAACATCATAAAAGGTGAGGATGTTAAAGAAGTAATCATTATGCCAAACAATAAAAACATCATCATGGCTGCGGAACAAGCTCAAGAATTACTTGAAATTCCAAGCATCGTTATTCCAACACGTTCAATTCCTGAATGTATCAGCGCAATGTTTGCATACACTAAAGATGCATCGTTAGAAGCGAATGAAGATGATATGATTGAAGCGATTCAGCATGTTAAGACTGGTCAAATCACATACTCAGTACGTGACACTAAGATAGATGAGATCGATATTAAGAAGGATCAACACATGGGTATCCTAGATGGTAAAATCGTGACGTCTAATGACGCGGATAAAGAAACATTAGATATCTTAATTCGTAAGATGATTGACGAAGACACAGAAATTATGGCAATTTTTGTAGGTGAAGATGGAAACAATGATACACTCGATAGTGTATTAGAGAAAATTGAAGAAGAGTTCGACGATGTTGAATTTGAAATTCATGATGGTAAACAACCAGTATATAGTTACTTAATTTCAGCAGAATAGTATAAGAGCCACACCAATCGGTGTGGCTTTTATAGAATGGATGGTTAATATGAAATATAAAAGTGTCTTTGATATTATTGGGCCAGTAATGGTTGGTCCATCAAGTTCACATACAGCAGGATCGGTCCGTATTGGCCTTACTGCAAGGCATTTATTTGGTGAACTGCCAGATAAGGTAGATATTTATTTATATGGATCGTTTAAGGATACATATAAAGGGCATGCGACAGATGTTGCCCTCGTTGGTGGTATTTTAGGATATAACACAGACGACAGCAGAATTATTAATGCATTAGACCATGCAAAAGAACAAGGTGTGACGATCAATATCATTGAGATGATGGAAGAAAGAAGCCACCCAAATACTGCATTATTACACTTATTTAAAGGTGATGACGAGCTCATGGTAGAGGGGATTTCTATCGGGGGTGGAAAGATTCAACTCGTATCTATCAACGATTATCCAATTAACATCTCTGGAAACTATCATGCGTTACTCGTATTCCATGTAGACGAATTCGGTACGATTGCAGACGTTACTGCAATCCTAAAAGACCAAAAAGTGAATATCGGTAACATGAACGTATCTCGAAAAGAGGTCGGCCAAATTGCTTTGATGACAATTGAACTTGATGGTTCTATTGAAAAGTCTACAGTAGATAGAATTAATAATACTAAAGGTGTAAAGCGTATTATCGAGCTTCACGGAGATTGAGAGGTAAATCATATTGGCAATTTTTAACAGCATAAACCAACTTGTAACTAAAGCACAAAACGAACAAAAGTCGATTGCGGACATCATGATTGAACAAGAAGTAGAAGTTTCCGGTTACACAGCTTTAGATGTGATGAACGATATGTTGGCAAATTTAAATATAATGGAAAATGCAGCTTCTGAAGGCATCGGAGGGGTTGTATCTACAACAGGACTCACAGGTATGGACGCACTAAAAATGCAAAAGTACATTGAGAGTGGTAAAGGTTTATCTGGAGACTTAAATCTTTATGCAATTGCATATGCTGTAAGTACGAATGAAGTAAACGCGGCGATGGGGCAAATTTGTGCGACTCCAACAGCGGGTTCTGCAGGAGTAGTACCTGGAGTATTATTTGCTATGAAACAGAGGAATCCAGATCTTACACGTGAGGAAATGGTAAAGTTTTTGTTCACAGCAGGTGCATTTGGTCTTGTAGTTGCAAACAACGCAAGTATTTCAGGTGCAGCAGGTGGGTGTCAGGCAGAAGTCGGTAGTGCTTCAGCAATGGCAGCAGCTGCGCTCGTTGAGATGAACGGTGGCACACCTGAAATGTGTGCTCATGCATTTGCAATTGCATTAAAAAACATGCTTGGATTAGTTTGTGATCCAGTAGCAGGACTTGTTGAGGTACCTTGTGTGAAAAGAAACGCTGCAGGTGCATCTAATGCTTTAACAGCAGCAGATATGGCTTTAGCTGGCATCGAATCTAGAATTCCAGCAGACGAAGTGGTTGAAGCGATGTATAAAATCGGCTTAACGATGCCTTCTTCTCTAAGAGAAACAGGACGTGGTGGACTCGCAGCAACACCAACAGGCGAAAGATTAAAACAAGAATTATTTGGTAGTTAATTATGTATAATGTAATTGAACCTGCATTTTTAATAGATGACTTACCAGGCGTCGGACCAAAAACAAAAGAGCGTCTAAATAGCATTCAAATTTTTAATGCGAACGATGTTGTTTTTAAAATTCCGAATAGTTATATGAGTCACATTCCTGTTAATTTAAATTTAGTAGAAATTGAAGAGACTATTACCGCACAAGGTACCGTGAAGACAGAGCCTTCGGTCACTTATATGCGTCGTGGTATGAATCGACTTGTCTTCTTTATGGAAGCCAATGATATTTACCTTAAGGTTACATTTTTTAATCAACCGTATTTGAGAGATAAAATTAAGGTCAATCAAACCGTGAAAGTACATGGTAAATTTAATAAGCTAAAGCAAGAGATGAGTGGCAAAAAACTTATTTTAGGCTCTAAAGAAGATATGGAGATAAGATATGCGTTAAATAAAGCGATGCATAACAGAACGTTTAAGAATCTCGTCAGTGAAACCTTTAAGCATGCTCAATTTAAGTATGATATTCCAACTGAACTCAGGGAGAAATATCATCTGATGCCAATTAGTGATGCACTTTATCTCTTACATTTCCCACAGTCATTCAAAGACGTGAGTCGCGCACGCAGAACGCTTAAGTTTTATGAATTATTCATGTATCAAGTAAAGATTATGGAAAAAAGAAGAGCAGAGCGCGTTCGTGATGCTAATTCAATCGTACCTTATGATATTGATAAGCTAAAAGCATTTATTCAAACATTACCGTTTGAACTCACTAATGATCAAAAGACGAGTGTGAACTCCATTTGTAGAGACCTTCTATCTGAGTATTCGATGCATCGCCTATTGCAAGGCGATGTGGGCAGCGGTAAGACGATTGTTGCTGGAATTTGTGTATACGCTGCAAAGACCGCACGTGTTCAAAGTGCTCTTATGGTACCAACGGAAGTTCTTGCGAACCAGCATTTTGAATCACTATCTGAGACATTTAGTGGTGAATTGAATCTTGCGCTACTTACTGGTTCTACAACAAAGAAAGAAAAATGTGAAATACTTAACCAGCTAAAAAATGGTAATATGGATCTAATCATTGGTACACATGCGCTAATTGAAGATGATGTTGTGTTCAAAAACCTCGGATTCATTATTACGGATGAACAACACCGATTTGGTGTGAATCAACGTGAAAAACTGAATGAAAAAGCGCGTCATAAAAACGTGTTGTACATGACAGCAACACCAATACCTAGAACGCTCTCAATTACGACGTTCGGTGATATGGATGTATCTATTATCAAAACAATGCCCGCAGGTCGTAAGTCAATTGAAACAACATGGAGACGTTCGAATGAACTTAGTGAAGTAATGAGCTTCATCAGAAGTGAACATAACAGAGGTCATAGTATTTATGTTGTCGCTCCTTTAATTGAAGAATCAGAAACGCTCGATCTCATCACAGTCAATGAAATCTATGAGTTATTCTTGAGGGAGTTTGGAAGTGAAGAAGTTGTCTTAGTTCACGGAAAAATGAAGAACGATGAGAAAGTAAAAGCGATGGATACGTTCGAAACATTGAAGAAACGTATCTTAGTTTCGACTACAGTAATCGAGGTTGGAATAAACGTTCCTAACGCGACCGTTATGGTGATTTTCAACGCAGAAAGATTCGGTCTATCTACACTTCATCAGCTGAGAGGCCGTGTCGGAAGAAGTGACAAGCAGAGTTATTGTATACTTATAAGTGATCCTAAGACTGAACAGGCAGCAGAAAGAATGAATATTATGACAGAAACAACAGACGGCTTTATTTTATCTGAACGGGACTTAGAAATGAGAGGTCCAGGAGATTTTTTTGGGGTCAGACAAAGTGGCCTTCCTGAATTCAAAGCAGCAGATTTAGCAGAGGACTATAAAATGCTTGAGATTGCTCGAGACGAAGCAATTCAGCTATTTAAGAGGTAAAATATTATGAAAAACTTTACTAGAGTACTTGGTGTTGTGTTAATACTAACTGCCGTTACACTATTTTTTTGGCAAGACATTAGGGAAGTATTTACGGATCGTCTAAACAATAAAATAATTGAAGGCTTTGTAAATGACGATGACGACATTAAGGTCAATGCGCTTGAAAAGTTCATTACAGGAGTGAAACCTTCAGATAAAGCTGGAATAAATATTAAAGATGATATGGTTGGAATCCTTAAAATTGAATCGGCGAACATTTTTGAACCTGTATATTATGGTCCACTTACAGAAGAAAAGTTACGTAACGGAGTTGGTCTATTAGAGGAGACCGATAACCTTGATATGCAGAATATTCCTATTGCGGGTCACCGCGTTGAAGGTGCAGGTATTCGTTTTAATTATATAGACAAAGCGAGAGTTGGAGATACGATTGAATTCATCACTCGTGACGGTGTAAGGAAATATAAGATATACGACATGTACGAGGTAAGTCCGACGGATGTTGACGTGCTAGATCAACACGAAGGTGACCCACAAATTCTCACATTGATTACGTGCGAAGACTATAATCCTGATACACTACTGTTTGAAAAAAGATTGATTGTACAAGCAGAAATAATCGATAAAGGTTAGTTGATTAACTAGCCTTTTTTTAATTGAATTTATGAGTTAAGTTTTATATACTGAATTAGTACCAACTACTAAACGAGGCGATTACTTGGTTAAATATAAAAAGGCAGAAAGGCAAAGACTTTTACAGTTATATATCGAAAGAGATCCTTTTTTAACTGATGAAGCACTTGCAAAATCATTAAATGTATCTATTCAAACGATACGATTAGATAGACAAGTTCTAAAAATACCTGAACTACGTGCACGAATTAAAGCTGTGGCGAAAGAGGTAGATGAAATCAAAAGTATCATGCTTGAGGACATCGTCGGAGATATTTTGAATGTTAAATTAAATGAGAGCGGAACATCTGTATTTACAGTTGAAGAAACACATGTGTTTAATAATAAGACGATTACACGCGGTCATTTTTTATTTGCGCAGGCAAATTCACTATGTGTCGCAATGATTAACGTGCCGCTTGCACTCACGAAAAGTGCCAATATAGAATTTAAAAAACCAGTTCATCTAGGTGATAGAGTAGTTGCTCATGCTAAAGTAGTTCAAACGATCGGAAAAATTGCTACAATAAAAGTAGAATCTTTTGTAGAAGATTCCCTCGTATTTGTAGGGGACTTTGAGATGTATTTTAAAAATGAAGGTGAAGTTGAATGAAGACAATTGCAGTAGATCTAATGGGTGGGGATAATGCGCCTGAGTCTATCGCAAATGGTGTGATAGAAGCAGTTAACAAATATGATGACATCAAAGTCTTAGCATACGGGTTAAAAGGTTCATTCCCACACGAGCATAAACGTGTAAAATTTATAGAAGTTACAGAAGCGATCAACTCAGAAGATGATCCTGTAAGATCTATACGTAGAAAGAAAGACTCATCGCTTGTAAGAGCAGCTCAAGCAGTTAAAGATAAAGAAGCGCTCGCGATTGTTTCTGCAGGTAATACTGGTGCATTACTTACGGCTGGATTATTTGTTGTAGGGAGAATTAAAGGAATCGAAAGACCAGCGATTGCCTCAATGATTCCAACAACTGGTGATAAAGGACTGATGTTGTTAGATATGGGTGCAAACTCAGAAAACAAACCGAGTCATTTGCTACAATTTGCTCAAATGGCAACTATTTACATTGAAGCAGTTGAGGGACGTAAAAACCCAACAGTTGGACTTGTGAATAACGGTAGTGAGGAAATTAAAGGTACGCCATTAACAAAAGAAACATATCAATTATTAAAAGAGAGTAATTTAAATTTCCAAGGATTCTTTGAAACACGCGACGTTTTATCAGGTAAATATGATATTGCTGTAACAGATGGTTTTACAGGTAATATCATCCTTAAGACAATCGAGGGTACTTCGATGAGCTTACTTGGTGAAGTTAAGAAAATATTTTTAAAACGTGCAGTTAATAAAGTAGCAGCGCTTGTACTTAAAAAAGATGTTGAAGCTTTAAAAGATATGATGGATTATCGCCAATTTGGTGGAGCACCATTACTCGGTCTAGATGGCATTGTGCTTAAAGCACACGGTTCAAGTGACAGTCTTGCAATTAAAAATGCAATTCGTGTCGCAAGAAAATTAGCAGAATCTAATGCGATTGACAAAATTAAGGAGAGTATAAAAGATAATGTCTAAATTAGTACTGTTTCCAGGACAAGGTGCGCAATACGGCACAATGGCTAAAGACTTATATGAAGAAAACGAGAAAGCATGCGAATTACTCGATAAGATTTTTAGCGAAGTAGATTTTGATTTAAAAACAATTATGTTTAGTGAAGACGATATACGTCTAAATGAAACACAATATACGCAACCAGCATTATTTGCGCATTCGCTTGCTGTGCTAGAAGCGACAGATATCAAGGGAGATTATCTCATTGGACATTCATTAGGTGAATTACCAGCTCTTGTGCATGCAGGTGTTTTATCTTTAGAGGACGGTATTAGAGCAGTAATTAAACGTGGTGAGCTCATGAGTCAAGCAGATTCAGGTGCCATGGCAGCAATCATTGGAATGGAGCAGGACAATTTAGAAGCGTTATGCGAAGAAATCTCTACGGACACTGCAAAAGTAAGCCCCGCAAACATTAACGCACCAGACCAAATAGTAGTTTCTGGTGATAAAGAGAAGGTTGAAGCATTCATGAGGGTGGCGAAAGAACGCGGTGCAAGACGTACAATCCCGCTCAAAGTATCCGGTGCATTCCACTCGTATTTAATGGAAGATGCAAAAGTTGCATTCGGTGAATTTTTAAATGATATTGAGTTTAAAGATGCAGAAATCCCTGTTATTCAAAACGTTACAGCAAAAGCAGAGACAGATGCAAATCTCATCAAGAAAAATTTAATTGAGCAGATTACGTCACCTGTACGTTTCGTTGAATGTATAGAGACAGCACATGAACTTGGTGTTACAGAATCAATTGAAGTTGGTCCTAAAAAAGTTCAATCTGGACTTGTAAGAAAGATTAGTAAAGAGATTTCGACAAGAAATATTGATACGTTTGAACAAGTGGAGGGATTTATTAATGAGTAAAATTGCATTAGTAACAGGTGCTTCAAGAGGTATTGGAAGCAGTATTGCAGAACGTCTTGGTATTGATGGATATACAGTAATTGTGAACTACTCAGGAAGTAAAGACCGTGCTGAAGAAGTTGTAAATAAGATTAAAGAAAACGGTGGAAACGCGGAAGCATACCAGTGCCACATACAAGAATATGACAGTGTAAAAGAAATGATTAAATATATTATTGATCAGTATGGACAAATAGATGTTGTGGTTAATAACGCGGGTATTACTAAAGACGGTTTACTTATGCGCATGAAGCCAGATGATTTTGATAATGTTATTGACATAAACTTAAAGGGTGCGTTTAACGTAATTCAAAACGTATCTAGACCAATGATCAGAAAATCATCAGGTCGTATTATCAACATCTCAAGTGTTGTAGCAAGCTTAGGTAACGCTGGACAAGCAAACTATGTTGCTTCTAAAGCAGGCATTGACGGACTGACTCGTTCTGTTGCACGTGAACTTGCAGGTAAAAATATTACAGTTAACGCAATTGCGCCAGGGTTTATCGAAAGTGATATGACGGATGTGTTATCTGACGAAGTTAAAGATAAAATGCTCGAGCAAATACCATTAAAATCTTTTGGTAAATTAGATGATATTGCTGGCACTGTTTCATTCCTAGTAAGCGATGAGGCACGCTACATTACTGGTCAGACAATTCACGTTAACGGCGGAATGTACATGGGTTAAATCCTGTGATATTATTATAAGGAGGTGAAGTGTAATGGCAAATTTTGACAAAGTAAAAGACATTATTGTTGAAAAACTTGGTATCGATGAAGATCAAGTAACTAAAGAAGCATCATTCAAAGATGATCTTGGTGCTGACTCTTTAGACATTGCGGAATTAGTAATGGAACTAGAAGACGAGTTCGACATGGAAATTCCTGATGAAGAAGCTGAAAAAATCAACACAGTTGGTGACGCTCTTGATTATATCGAGAAGTTAGAAAAAGAAAAATAATTTTTAAAATCCACTTTTCGAAGTGGATTTTTTCATGTTTTAACTATGATGTCTAGAAGCTTTTATGTAGAATAAATAGAGGTGGTGAAAGAAATGAATAATGCAATAAGCAAAATTAAAAATGACTCACATTCAAAGGTTCGAGTAAAAGAGTTTTTAGAATTATTTTCTGAGTTCCGCGAAAAGATTGATTTAGAGGTTGATAATATTGATCTATATATTCAGGCATTTATGCATAGTTCATTTGTGTATAATTTAGGGGCAGATCGAATTGAATCCAACGAGCGTTTAGAATTTTTAGGGGACGCGGTATTAGAATTGATGGTTTCAGATTTTTTATTCAATAAGTTTAAAACATTGCCTGAGGGTGATTTAACAAAACTTCGCGCAAACATCGTATGTGAACCATCACTTGTAATATTCGCGACCGATTTAAAGATGGAAGAGATGCTTCTTTTAGGGCCTGGTGAAGAGAAAACAGGGGGGGCATTAAGACCATCAATTATCTCAGACATGTACGAAGCATTTTTAGGTGCATTGTATCTAGACCAAGGTAGAGATAAAGTACACAAATTCTTAAGTAAGTATGTTTTTCCTAAAATTACTTCAAAGAATTATTCAGCAGTGGTCGACTATAAGACGGCACTTCAAGAATTCGTGCATAAACACTTCAAAGACAATGTCAAATATATATTAGTTAAAGAAGAAGGACCGAGCCATAATAAACGTTTTACACAAGCAGTAGAACACAATGGAAAGATTATCGGAGAAGGCACAGGTAGTTCTAAAAAAGAAGCAGAGCAGATTGCTGCTAAAGAGGGACTTTTATACCTGAAATCTAAGGAGTAGGAAATGGTATTTTTAAAGAATATTGAAGCAAAAGGATTTAAATCTTTTGCTGAAAAAACACGAATTGAATTCAATAAAGGACTCACAGCAGTTGTTGGTCCAAATGGTAGTGGTAAAAGTAATATTATCGATGCCATTCGTTTTGTCTTAGGAGAAACATCTGCACGTTCAATACGTGGCTCTAAGATGGAAGATGTAATCTTCAACGGTACAGTTAAACGAAGCGCGGAAAACAGTGCAACAGTGACATTATCTTTAGATAACTCAGATGGTGTATTACCAGTCAATGAAGACACTGTAAAAGTGACACGTATTCTCTATAGAAGTGGTGAGAGTGAGTACTACCTAAACGGTGGACGTGTGCGACTTAAAGAAATTACTGAATTATTCATGGATCAGGGCATAGGTAAAAGCGCATATAATATCATCTCTCAAGGTGAAGTAGATGATATTTTAAGCGCAAAGCCTGAAGACCGTCGTGCAGTCATTGAAGAAGCAGCAGGTGTTGTCAAATACAAGCACAGAAAAAGGGAGTCGGAGCGTAAGTTAGAAGATACTAAACAAAACTTAGACCGAGTGCACGATATCATTTCAGAGCTTGAAAGTCGTAATACACAACTTGAAATGGAAAGTAAAGTAGCAGAAGAATATCTTGCTCTTATGGAAGAGATGAAATCGAGCGATATAGAAGTCTCAGTATATGATATTGAGACTTTCTTAGAAGAAGAAAACACGCTTAATACGAAATATAAAAGCAGTGAGAGATTATTAGAAGAGCGCAAGAATCATGTTTCACTTCTAGACGTTGAAATTGAGAACTTGCGTGACTCACGTGAAGCAGTCGCTCAAAAAGAACGTAACCATAATGAAAAAATCGTTGAACTAACGCGTGATCTTGAAATAGTAAATGGTAAGATGGCACTCTTTGAAGAACGTAAAACATCACGCGGCCAGCTTTCGATGGATCTTCAAATGGAGAAAGAAAAGGTAGAATCTCGTGTATGTGAAGAAAAAGGACTTTTATCTGAAAAAACTAATTTTGTTGAAACGCTTTTATTTGAAGAGAAATCTTTAAAAACAGAAATCCAATCGATTCGTAAAAATATCGAACGATTAACAAGTCAAGATGACGTTTCTATTGAAGACTTAAAAGATCGGTACTATGCATTGATGGTTGAAAAGACAAATCTAGAAAATAAAGAGGCGCAACAAAACGAATCAAAAAATCGCATGGATGCTTCAGAAAACGATAAGAGAGAAAGAAAAGAAGCGTTATATTTAGAACTTAAGGAACTGAATAAAAATATTGAAATCCTTTTAGAAAAAGAAGTGACTTCAAGTCGTGCGTTAAACGAAGCGCGTGATAAATACCGCGAACTTAAATCTGAATATAATGAGAAAAATAGTGAGTATGACAGACTAAGTGAAAGCTATCAAAAAGCGGAGAGCTTAATTAAACAAGAATCATCAAGACTCGATGTCTTAATCAACATGCAAGAGAACTTTCAAGGATATTATCCTGGAGTGCGTACAGTGCTTAAGAATAAAAATAAGCTTAACGGAATTGTTGGAGCTGTAGGTGAATTAATTGATGTTGAAGAAAAATATGTCACGGCACTGGACACGGCTCTTGGTGCAGGTAGCCAAAATATTGTTGTAAAGACCGATCAAGATGCGAAACATGCGATTCAATTTCTCAAACGTGAACGACACGGATTCGCAACATTTTTACCGCTTTCTACAATTGTGGAAAGACACTTGCCACACGATGTATTAGATACTTTACGTAAAACTACAGTTAATCACAAAATACTTTCGAAAATCGTTAATGTTGATAAAAAACTGATGAGACTTGTGAACCATCTAATCAACACGACAATTGTTGTAGATACATTAGACGAAGGGGTTAAACTTGCGAATGAAATATCTTACAGAGCAAGAATCGTGACATTGGAAGGAGATACGATAACTCCAGGCGGTGCAATGAGTGGTGGATCGAAAACTCGACAAAACTCAGTCCTTAAGATGAAGCAAGACGTTGTAGATGGTAAAGAACGACTCGTATCTTATAAAAAAAGCACAAAAGATCTCTCATCTAAATTAGAAGAAATCAAAGAAACAATTGCAGATCTAATAGTTGAACTAAAAAGACAAGAAGCACGCGGGGTAGAAACAAGTGAAGAGAATGAAGAAATTAACCGTGAACTTGAACGTTTAAGATATTCATACTCACTTAAAAATGAGACATATGAATCACTCGTTTCTGAACTTGATTCTTTAGATAGTTCTAGTGATTTCGAAGACTACGCAATTCTAATCAAAGAAAAAGAACTAGAAATTACTGAGTTAAGTAACGAGATTGCATTGTTATCTGATAAGACCTTAAATCAAGAAGAGCGTCTCTTAAGAGAGAAAGAGGAACTGCATTTGAAGCGTCGCGACTTATCAAAACTAGAAACGACAATTAACTATGAGAAAGAACGACTCATTTCTATTGAATCAACAATCGATGAGTTCGAGTCAGAAATTAATTCTTTAAACGAACGCATTAAAATGACAGAAAATGAAAATATAGAGCTCGATATCAGTGCGCTAATTGAAGATAAAGAAAGACTGTCTAAAGGGCTAAATGAACTCTCACAAGTAACAGAGTCTTTAGCAACGGAACTTACAGAACTTAGTGAGTCATATAAAGAAAGCATCGTATTAAGACAGAGTCATCTGGCAGATATCGAAAATCTTCAAATTGAACTCAGAGAAATTCATGGCAAAAGAGAAAAAATTTCTACACATCTCAGTCAAAAAATTGATTATCTCAGTGAGATGTACGCACTCACATTCGAACGCGCAAAAGCGCTGTATAACAATTTTGAAGATATCGAAGAAAAGAGACAGCGGATTTCATTAAACAAGCGAAGCATCGAAGAACTAGGTAACGTAAACCTAGGTGCAATCGATGAATATAAACGCGTTCATGAACGTTATATATATCTTAAAGAGCAAGAGGACGATTTGCTTGAAGCGAGACGCACATTGCTATCCGTCATTGATGAAATGGACAAAGAAGTAACTGAACGCTTTAAAGAAACATTTAATTCAGTCAGCAAACAATTTACAGAAGTATTTAAAGAAATGTTTGGTGGTGGTCATGCAGAGCTAAGACTCCTCGATGATGACGATTATCTTAATTCCGGCCTCGAAATAATCGCGCAACCGCCTGGTAAGAAGCTTACTCAGATGTCACTGATGAGCGGGGGAGAACGTGCGTTAACAGCAATCAGCTTGCTCTTTAGTGTACTGAAAGTGAAAGGCAGTCCATTTATTATCTTAGATGAAGTAGAAGCAGCGCTTGATGAATCCAATGTGATTCGCTATGCAGACTATCTACGTGGACTATCGAGAGACACACAATTCATTGTTATCACACACAGGAAAGGTACAATGGAAAAGAGTGATCGACTCTTCGGAGTTACTATGCAAGAACGGGGTATTTCTGAGTTAATCAGCGTAGACCTTAAGAATTATTTAGAACCTAATGAAGGAGAAATTAACAATGAGTCTGTTTAATCGTTTAAAGAAAAAATTTTCCGGAAAACATACTGATGAAGAAATAGAGAATAAAGAGAGCGATGAGCTCATAGATGAGTTGGATGATGGTCTGATTTCCCTAGAAGAGTTTGAAGAGTGGGAACAAGAACAAATTGGTTATAAATTCCGCATGGGACTTGAAAAATCACGAGAAAGATTCCAAGCTCAAATTAATCAATTAATGGCGACGCATCGTACAGTCGATGAAGATTTCTTTGAAGCACTTGAAGAAGTATTAATTAGTGCGGATGTTGGTTTCAATACTGTTATGGAATTAACAGACGAATTACGTGATTACGCAAAATTAAAAAACATCACCGAAACAGTAGATTTAAAAGAAGTAATCGTTGAAAAGATGATTGAAATTTATGAAAGAAATAATCACATCAGTGAAGAGATGAACATGCAAGATGACCTTACTGTAATTCTTGTAGTTGGTGTGAACGGAGTAGGTAAAACAACTTCAATAGGTAAAATTGCGCACCGCTACGTTAAAGAAGGCAAGAGCGTAATGTTAGCAGCAGGAGACACGTTCCGTGCAGGAGCAATCAACCAACTACAAGTATGGGGAGACCGTGTTGGCGCAGATGTAATTAAACAATCTGAAGGGTCAGATCCAGCAGCAGTTGTATTTGATGCAGTGAATGCTGCGAAGCGTCGTGGAACAGATGTCTTAATCTGTGATACTGCGGGACGCCTACAAAATAAAGGCAACCTCATGAAAGAGTTAGAAAAAATTAAAAACGTCATCAAGAAGGTAGACGAGAATGCGCCACACGAAGTATTACTTGTGTTAGACGCAACTACTGGTCAAAATGCGCTTAGCCAAGCCAAAGCATTCAACGAAGTTACTGAGATTACAGGAATTGTTCTAACGAAACTTGACGGCACTGCTAAGGGTGGAATTGTACTTGCCATCAAGAATGAACTTGGAATTCCAGTTAAATTTGTTGGACTTGGTGAAAAAATCGATGACCTAGAAGTATTTAGTGCAGAAAACTATGTATACGGACTCTTCTCAGACATGATCGATGAAACGAGTGAAGAGAATGACGAATGATTTAGAACGCACAATGAGAATGAACTATCTCTATGATTTTTACCATAGTCTTCTGACAGAAAAACAACAGATATATGTAGAGATGTATTATTTAGAGGATTTACAACTCTCAGAAATCGCTGAAAACCTAGATGTAACTAGACAAGCAGTGTACGACAATTTAAAGCGTACTTCGGAACTCTTAGAACACTATGAGAAAAACCTTTCGATGTATAAAAACTATCAACATCGTGTACAATTGTTAGAGACGCTAAAACAAAAACTTGGGAACGTACCAACAGACATAAAAGAAATACTTTTAGAACTTGAAGATTTAGATTAGGAGGCAACACTATGGCTTTTGAAGGATTAGGTGGACGATTACAAGGCATCATGGACCGCATCAAGGGTAAAGGTAAGGTTACAGAACAAGACATCAAAGAGATGATGCGTGAAGTGCGCCTTGCTTTGCTTGAAGCTGATGTAAACTTTAAAGTAGTACGCCAGTTCATTAAAGATGTATCTGAGCGTGCGAATGGTGTAGACGTAATGAAGAGTCTAACACCGGGACAGCAAGTCATTAAAATTGTTCAAGAAGAACTTACGAACTTAATGGGTGGAGAAAACTCGAAGATTAACATGAGTCAAAAACCACCAACAGTGATTATGATGGTTGGTTTACAAGGTGCAGGTAAAACAACGACCGCAGGTAAACTCGCGTTACTTTTACGTAAATCTCACAATAAAAAACCAATGTTAATCGCAGGCGATATCTATCGTCCAGCAGCAATCGATCAGCTGGAAACAATCGGTAAACAACTCGATATCCCCGTATATTCTATGGGAGATAAAGAAAAGGTAGAAACAATTGTTGAAAACGGTTTGAAATATGCCCGTGAAAATCATTTAGACACAGTGATCATTGATACAGCAGGTCGACTGCACATCGATGAAGACCTTATGAACGAATTAAAGAACGTTAAAGAAATCGCGAAACCAAACGAAATCATGCTCGTTGTAGATTCTATGACGGGGCAAGATGCAGTGAACGTTGCTGAAAGTTTTAATGACCTGTTAGATATCACAGGTGTGACACTGACGAAATTAGACGGTGACACACGTGGCGGTGCAGCACTTTCAATTCGTTCTGTAACAGAAAAACCAATTAAATTTATCGGGGTTTCTGAAAAAATG
This sequence comes from Phocicoccus pinnipedialis, assembly GCF_903994035.1. Taxonomy (GTDB): domain Bacteria; phylum Bacillota; class Bacilli; order Staphylococcales; family Salinicoccaceae; genus Phocicoccus; species Phocicoccus pinnipedialis. Next base: position 499,584 of record NZ_CAJEWB010000010.1, on the reverse strand, counting down.
GATGGCCTAGAACCATTCCACCCAGAACGTATGGCAAGCCGTATATTAGGTATGGGTGATATTTTATCTATTATTGAAAAGGCGCAGATGAATGTTGACTTAGAGGATCAAGCTGAGCTTGAACAAAAACTTAAAGAAAACACATTTACTCTAGATGATTTCCTTGCACAAATGGATCAGGTGAAGACTTTAGGTCCACTTGACGAGCTCATCAAGATGATGCCAGGAGCAAATAAAATCAAAGGTCTTGATAAAGTTAAGATGAGCGGTAAAGAGATTGATCACGTTCAAGCTATCATTCGTTCTATGACTATGGAAGAACGTGAAAAACCAGAGAAACTTAACATTTCAAGAAAGCGTAGAATCGCCGCAGGTAGCGGACGTTCACTTCAAGAAGTGAACCGTCTACTGAAGCAATTCAATGAGATGAAGAAAATGATGAAGCAATTTACAAACGGTAAAGGAAAGAAGAAAAATCCATTCAGCGGTATGGGACTACCATTTTAAAAATAAATTGAACTTGTAAAGGGAAAGGCCTTTACAAGTTCTTTTTCATCTGGTATAGTTATTAAAGTAAAATTGAATATTAGAGAGGAGTTCATATAAATGGCAACAAAAATTAGATTAACTCGTATGGGTTCTAAAAGAAATCCTTTCTACCGTATCGTAGTTGCAGATTCACGCAGCCCAAGAGATGGTAGAATTATCGAGCAAATTGGTTCATATGATCCAGTTACTAAAAACGAAGAGAACGTTGTTTTAAACGAAGAAAAAGCGCTCGAGTGGTTAAAAAATGGTGCTAAACCATCTGACACTGTACGTAACATCTTCAGTAAACAAGGTCTTATGGAGAAATTCCATAACGAAAAATTCGGTAAATAATTATGAAAAAACTACTACAAACAATTCTTGAACCGATGCTAGAGCATCCGGAGAGTTTGACTCTTTCGGTGGAAGAGACGCCAAGTAAAGTGGTCTATCATATCGATGCACATGAAAGTGATATCGGTAGAATTATTGGCAGACGAGGACGTATGATCAAAGCAGTGCGTACAATTATGTCTAGCTCAAATAATGATCACAAAAAAAGAGTGTTTGTCGATGTAGACTAAAAACACATCACTTTGTGATGTGTTTTTTTATTGAGGTGAACGAGGATGAAAATTGTTATTGGAGATTTAGTTAATTTCCATGGAATTAGAGGCGAAGTAAAAGTCTTGAGTGATTCAGACTTTGCAGAAATTCGCTTTAAACCCGGTAGTGTAGTAGAAATAGATAACATTGAATATACGATTAGCGGGTACAGAAAACATAAAGGTTTCCACTTACTGACTTTTGAAGGTATTATAAATATCAATGAGGTAGAACACTTAAAAGGAAAGCCGATATATGGTGAGGTTACTGAAGAGAATGAACTTGATGAAGATGAATATCATTACAAAGATATCATCGGACTTGAGGCACGGTTACTTGAAACTGGAGAGGTTCTTGGTAAGGTAACAAGCATCGTTGAGACTGGAGCAAAAGATGTTTTCGTGATCAAAGGTAAACAAGAGATTATGATTCCGTTTGTAGAAGAATTCATACCAATAGTTGATTTAGAAAAAGGATTCATTCAAATCACTCCAATTGAAGGGATGATAGAATGAATATCCATTACTTAACACTATTTCCAGAGATGTACGATGGTGTATTAAATCAGTCTATCTTGAAGCGAGCGAGAGAAAAAGGTATCGTGAACTATCATACGGTAAACTTTAGAGACTATGCAGAGAATAAGCATAATCAAGTTGACGATTATCCTTACGGTGGTGGTGCAGGTATGGTTTTAAAACCAGAGCCTGTATACAACGCGATGGATGAAATCAATACTAAAAATGCACGCGTGTTACTCATGTGCCCGTCAGGTCGTCCATTTGATCAGAAATTTGCAGAAGAGTTGTCGAAAGAGGAGACGATAGTGTTTATCAATGGGCACTATGAAGGATATGACGAGCGTATTCGAAATATTGCAACAGATGAAGTGTCAATTGGAGACTACGTACTGACAGGTGGAGAGCTTGCATCAATGACGATGACAGATGCTATTGTGCGATTGATACCAGGTGTGATAGAGGAAGAAAGTCATTTGGATGATAGTTTTTCCACAGGATTATTAGAATATCCACATTACACGCGCCCGAGAGAATATCGCGGTATGAAAGTGCCGGACGTACTCTTGAGTGGTAACCATAAGTTAATCGAAGAGTGGAGACAAGAAGAATCATATAAGAAGACGCGCGAGCGCCGTCCAGATTTACTCGAAAATTTTAACGAAAAGAATGAAAAATAAGTTGAATTAGAAAGTACGTTGTGCTATTATTATACGAGTGCACATGCATATATATCACAATAATCCGCTGCATGAATTATGCAAGATAATTGGAAGAAGAGGAGAATTATTATGTCACAACAATTATTAAATGACATTACAAAAGACCAGTTACGTTCTGATATTCCAGAATTCAAAGCTGGTGACTCAGTTAAAGTTCACGTACGTATCGTTGAAGGATCACGTGAAAGAATTCAGATGTTCGAAGGTGTTGTAATTAAACGCCGTGGCGGAGGCATTTCTGAAACATTTACAGTAAGAAAGATTTCTTACGGTGTTGGTGTTGAACGTACATTCCCTGTACACACTCCAAAAATCGAAAAAATTGAAGTAACACGTCGCGGACGCGTACGTCGTGCTAAACTTTACTACCTACGTAAATTACGTGGTAAAGCAGCGCGTATTAGAGAAGTTCGCTAATTTGAAAAAAACTCAAGACTCAAGTCTTGAGTTTTTTGTGTTTTATGGCGAGTGTAGGATGTGCTGATTAGTGATTTTTATCTTGAGAAACGTAAATTAGAAATACGATAATGTTATAAGTGTACAAAATAATTCTAATTTCTAGATAACTAGGCAAATTCGTATGCGCTTTTTCTAATACCTTTAAGGTATGGTAAAATAAGATATTGATATTAGAGGTGAGATTATGACGATTAATTGGTTTCCAGGGCATATGGCCAAGGCACGTCGTGAAATTGAGAACAATTTAAAAAAAGTAGATGTGGTCATCGAGATTACGGATGCTAGAATTCCATATTCGAGTAAGAATCCGATGATGGACAAGATTGTAAAAAGCAAACCGAGAATTGTTGTCTTAAACAAAATGGATTTAGCAGATCCAAAAGAGACGAATAGATGGGTCGCAAAATTGAAAACGCGTGGTGTTTACCCGATTCCCTTGAACTCTCGCGAAACAAATATTTTAAAGAAAATTGAGCCAATCGTTCGTGAAGCGACTCAAGAAATATTTGACAGAATGATTGCACGTGGTATAAAACCGCGTCCGATTCGAGCGATGATCGTTGGTATTCCTAACGTCGGTAAATCGACATTTATCAACAGTATGGTACGCAGAAAGTCTGCAAAAACGGGCAATACGCCTGGTGTGACTAAGACTCAGCAATGGATTAAAGCGGGTAATATTATCGAACTTCTTGATACACCTGGTGTTCTTTGGCCAAAGTTTGAAGATCAGACTGTCGGCCTTAAACTTTCACTAACAGGTGCCATCAAAGACACGGTTGTTCCTCTAGACGAAGTAGCAATTTATGGCATGAACTACTTAATTAAAGAAGATAAAAACACGTTCGATGCTTTTTATAAAATCAGTAACTACGACGAGTCTGATGTGTTATCTATTTATGACGCAATTGGAATGAGTCGTGGTATGAAGTTACCTGGAAACGAAATCGATTATGAAGCTGTAACAAACCGCATTATCCATGACATTCGTAATGGGACAATCGGTAGATATACTTTTGATAAGGTAGAGATTTTAGATGAAAATTAGTGAAGTGAAAGACTTTTTAGAAACAATAAATTCAATAGATGAATATAATATGCTATCACTACACTTTGACGAGCGTATTGGTGTTCAAAAGCTTCTTAAACAAAAATTAAACTCATTACAAAAAGAAGCCGATTTAATCAACAAGTACAACGAAATGAACAAATACGAAGATTGCATTGATGCTAACTATATTGCGGGGATTGACGAAGTCGGTCGTGGACCTCTTGCAGGTGAAGTTGTCGCAGCAGCAGTAATTTTAAACGATAAAATCATAGGACTCAACGATTCAAAAAAACTCAGTGAGAAAAAGCGCAACGCGTTGTACCAAATCATCATCGACACATGCAATTACGGAATAGGTATAGCAACAGTCGATGAAATAGACTCCGTAAATATCTACGAAGCGACTAAGCTTGCTATGAAACGCGCAGTTCTAGCACTCAAATTAAAACCAGACCACCTGCTTGTTGACGCAATGAAATTAGATATCGGTATCCCAGAAACTAAAGTCATCAAAGGAGACAGCGTCTCAAACTCAATCGCCGCAGCTTCCATTGTTGCAAAAGTACATAGAGATAAACTCATGAAAGACTACAGTGAGATGTATCCAGGATATGATTTTGTCAATAATAAAGGCTATGGTACAAAAGAGCACCTAAAAGGTATTGAACAATACGGAGTAACTGAAATTCACAGAAAAACATTTCAACCCATCAAGGATATGTTACTCAAAACATAAGTATAAATTTTTACTTATGATGAACGAAACCCTTTTTCTATCATTAATCTAAGAAAATTAGGGGGCGTTTGGTTTACTTTATAGTCAGTCTTTTTTATAATTAGGAATGAAAGCATTATCATACAACCTTTAGGAGGCAAACCATGAATATTCATGAGTATCAAGGGAAACAAATTTTCCGCGATGCTGGTGTCAACGTGCCAAACGGTCAAGTAGCATTAACACCAGACGAAGCGGTAGAAGTAGCAAAAACATTAAATAGTGAGGTTTATGTAGTTAAAGCTCAAATACACGCAGGTGGCCGTGGTAAAGCAGGCGGAGTTAAAATTGCTAAAAACTACGATGAAGTGCGTGCATTTGCAGAAGAACTTTTAGGTTCTACACTCATTACTCACCAAAATGGTCCAGATGGAACAGAAGTACGTCGTCTTCTAATCGAAGAAGGTTGCGATATAAAAGATGAATACTATATCAGCTTTGTTGTAGACAGAGCTACAAATAGAGTAGTACTTATGGGATCTGAAGAAGGTGGAATGGATATTGAAGAAGTGGCTGAAAAGACACCTGAAAAAATCTTCAAAGAAGTAGTAGACCCAGCAACTGGCTTACTACCATTCCAAGCAAGACGTCTTGCATTTAACATCAACATTCCAACAGAACTCATTAATAAAGCAGCAAAATTATTACTATCGTTATATGATGTATTTGTTGAAAAAGATTGCTCAATCGTTGAAATTAACCCATTAGTTACAACTGGCGACGGAGACGTAATGGCACTTGACGCAAAACTTAACTTTGACGAAAACGCGTTATACCGTCAAAAAGAAGTTCTTGAATTACGTGATTTCGACGAAGAAGATCCAAAAGAAATTGAAGCATCTAAATTCGATCTTTCATACATTGCATTAGATGGAAACATTGGTTGTATGGTAAATGGTGCCGGACTTGCTATGGCAACAATGGACACAATCAACCACTTTGGTGGAAAGCCTGCCAACTTCCTTGATGTAGGAGGCGGCGCTACTGCAGAGAAAGTAACTGAAGCATTTAAACTAATTTTAAGTGACGAGAACGTTGAAGGTATTTTCGTAAATATTTTCGGAGGAATCATGCGTTGTGATGTAATCGCTGAAGGTGTAGTTGAAGCAGTTCATAATGTTGGACTCGAAATTCCATTAGTAGTTCGTCTTGAAGGTACAAACGTGGACAAAGGTAAAGAAATTTTACGCGAATCAGGTCTCGCGATCACACCAGCAAGCACGATGGCTGAAGGTGCACAAAAAATCATTGCTTTATTAGATGAAAGCAAATAAGAAGGGGTTACAGAAACGATGGCTGTATTTGTAGACAAAGACACAAAAGTAATTGTACAAGGAATCACTGGTTCTACAGCATTATTCCACACTAAGCAAATGCTTGAGTATGGAACTAAAATTGTAGCAGGAGTTACACCTGGTAAGGGTGGCCAAGAGGTTGAAGGCGTTCCTGTATTCAACACTGTAGAGGAAGCGAAAGAAAAAACTGGAGCAACAGTATCAGTAGTATACGTTCCAGCACCATTCGCTGCAGATTCAATAATGGAAGCGGCTGATGCTGAACTTGACTTAGTCATCTGTATCACAGAGCATATTCCTGTACTTGACATGGTTAAGGTTGTTAAATATTTAGAAGATAAAAAGACACGACTAGTAGGACCAAACTGCCCAGGAATCATCACTGCTGATGAAACTAAAATAGGTATCATGCCTGGGTATATTCACAAAAAAGGTCACGTAGGTGTAGTAAGCCGTTCTGGAACACTTACTTACGAAGCGGTTCACCAATTAACTGAAGAAGGTATTGGTCAAACAACTGCTGTAGGTATCGGTGGAGATCCAGTTAACGGAACAGATTTCATTGATGTTTTAAAAGCATTCAACGAAGATCCAGAAACACTTGCTGTAGTTATGATTGGTGAAATTGGCGGTACAGCGGAAGAAGAAGCTGCTGAATGGATTAAAGCGAACATGACTAAACCTGTAGTAGGATTCATTGGTGGTCAAACAGCACCTCCAGGAAAACGTATGGGTCACGCTGGTGCAATCATTTCAGGTGGTAAAGGTACTGCTGCAGAAAAAATTAAAGCACTTAACGCTGCTGGAATTGAAACAGCAGAAACACCTTCTGTAATAGGTGAAACTCTTATTAACCGTATTAAGAAAGAAGACGGTTTATATGAAAAATGTTTAACTGTAAAATAATTGTAATAAATTGAATTAATTTCATGAAAAACACGTTAGAATAATATAAATCTAACGTGTTTTTAGTGTTTTCTTTTAATTTTTGTAGTCAACCTGTAAACACACTTGATGAATATCTTTCATATAATATAGTTGGAGGTATAATATGAAAGAATTAAAATATAGTTTTGCTCAAATCACAGCACGTGAATATAAAAATTTAAAACAACCAAACGAACACCTTTATAAAAAGATAATGTTTTCTAAAAACCTTAATACAGACAGAATATTAGAAACACTACAAAATGCAGGCGTGTCATTCATCACTATAAATGATCCTGAGTATCCATTACTCCTTAAAGAAACGTATGATCCCCCTTATATCATTTATTACAAAGGAGATATTTCACTTCTAAAAAAAACTAGCTTTGCAATCGTCGGAAGTCGTAAAGCAACGACTTATACAAAAGCCGCCTTAAATTATATTATCCCCCATCTTAAAGACTATGTAATTATATCTGGACTTGCTTATGGAGCAGATGAAATTGCCCACAAAATTTCAATCGCAAATAATATCCCAACTATCGGCGTACTTGGATTTGGACATAATACGCATTATCCAAAAACCACAGAACAGACTCGTAGTATTATAGAACAAAACTATTTAACAATTAGTGAATTTCCACCAGATTCAGAAATTGAACGATGGAAATTTGTGAGTCGTAATCGAATCATCGCAGGAATATCAGAAGGTACGCTTGTTACTGAAGCTGAAATTAAAAGTGGAAGCCTCATAACTTTAGAAATAGCAATGGATGAAAACAGACACGCATTTTGCCTTCCAGGTAATATGACATCTAGCTTAAGTATTGGAACAAATTTAAGAATTCAAGAAGGATGCATACCCGTTGTATTTCCGGAAGATATTACAACAATTTTAAATGAATCAAAAATAAATTGATACGAAAAGTTTGACAATATTCTTTTGTTCTGTGTATCATTTGTTGTTGAATACAGAAATCAATTGGGAGGCAATAATTTTGGCAGATAATTTAGTTATTGTAGAATCCCCAGCAAAAGCAAAAACTATTGGTAAATATCTTGGTAAAAGATATAAAGTTGTTGCTTCAATGGGACACGTAAGAGATTTGCCCCGCAGTCAAATAGGTATTGATGTTGAAAATAATTATGAACCGAAATATATAACAATTCGTGGTAAAGGCCCACTTCTAACTCAATTAAAGAAAGATGCAAAAAAAGCGAAAAAAATATTTCTAGCAAGTGACCCTGACAGAGAAGGGGAAGCTATTGCATGGCATCTTGCTACTGCACTTGGTGAAAATAATGAATACTACAGAGTGGTATTTAACGAGATCACTAAAGAAGCTGTAAAAGAAAGCTTTAAACATCCACGTGAAATGGATATCCAGTTGGTAGACGCACAGCAAGCGCGTCGTATGCTTGATCGTCTTGTAGGGTACAACATTTCTCCAGTATTATGGAAGAAAGTTAAAAAAGGATTGTCGGCAGGACGTGTACAGTCTGTTGCATTAAAACTAATCATAGATCGTGAAAATGAAATCCGTAATTTCAAACCAGAAGAATATTGGTCAATTGAAGGCTCTTTCAAATATAAAAGATCACAGTTTACAGGTAAGTTTTATAAGCTAAAAGAAGATAAACAAAAGACAAAGCTTCCTAATAAAGAAACCGTCGATAAAATCTTAGCTCAACTTTCCGGAGAATCTTTCAACGTAGATTCGATTGAAAAGAAAGAAAAGCTCAGATACCCTGCATATCCATTTACAACATCAACGCTTCAACAGGAGGCGGCTCGTAAATTAAACTTCCGAGCACGTAAGACAATGATGCTTGCGCAGCAACTATATGAAGGTATCGATATTAAGAAGCAAGGTACAATTGGTTTAATCACTTATATGAGAACAGACTCAACACGTATTTCGCCTATTGCAAAAGAAGAAGGCTATAACTTCATTGAAAAAGAATACGGTAAAGAATACGTGTTAAGGCGTAATGATAAGAAGACTGAAGGTGCTCAAGATGCCCACGAGGCAGTACGTCCAACGTCAATTCTTAGGACTCCTGAAGAAATGAAACCTTATCTTACACGTGACCAATACAGATTATATAAATTGATTTGGGATCGTTACACTGCAAGCATGATGGCTCCTGCAGTATTCGATACAGTACGTGTTGACTTAAATAACAACGATGTTATCTTTAGAAGTAATGGGCAAACCCTCAAGTTTAACGGTTTCCTGCGAGTGTACGAGGAAGGTACAGATGAAAAAGAAGAAGATAAAGAAAACAGAATTCCAGAATTAAGTAAAAATGAAAAAGTGAAGGGCGAAAAAATTGATCCTAAACAGCACTTCACACAACCACCACCACGATATACGGAAGCGAGACTCGTCAAAACACTTGAAGAATCTGGAATTGGTAGACCTTCTACTTACGCTCCAACTATTGAGACGATTCAAAAGAGAAACTATGTAAAACTTGATCAGAGACGCTTCATTCCAACTGAACTTGGTGAAATCGTTAATGAACAAGTGACAGATTATTTCCCAGATATTATTGACGTTGCATTTACTAAAGAAATGGAACAACAACTTGATGAAATAGCTGATGGAACAAAAGGCTGGGTTGAAGTAATTGATAGTTTTTACAAAGGATTTAGTCCACAGGTAGAAAAAGCAGAGTCAGAAATGGAAAAAATTGAAATCAAAGACGAACCGGCAGGAATCGATTGTGAGAAATGTGGATCACCTATGGTTTTCAAGATGGGACGCTATGGTAAATTCATGGCATGTTCAAACTTCCCGGATTGTAGAAATACTAAACCAATCGTCAAGAAAATCGGTGTGAGCTGCCCGAAATGTAAAGAGGGAGAAGTCATCGAACGTAAGTCTAAAAAAGGGCGTATATTCTATGGCTGTGATAAATACCCGGATTGTGACTTTGTATCATGGGACAAGCCTATTGGAAGAACATGTCCGAAATGCGATCATTACCTTGTTGAAACGAGAAAAGGTAAGAATGTAAAAGTTAAATGTTCGAATTGTGACTATGAAGAAGATGCATCATAAAAGTATCTAGCCTAGCTAGATACTTTTTTATGTGTTCTGAATATTATAAAATGAGTGCAATTTTCTAACAAATGGTTTAAAATATCTAAGGACAGTTTAGAAAGTGTGAAGACTTATGTCATTAGAAAAACAATATCTTGATTTATTGACACACCAAAAGAGATACTCGGAGCACACAGTCGCCAGTTATGAAAAAGATCTTGAAATATTTAACGTGTTCTTATCGAAAGAGCATCTTAAGTTAGAAACCTTTCGATATCAAGATGCACGAAATTTTTTAGCGTTTTTATATGATCAAGGACTAAAAAAATCGAGTGTCTCTAGAAAAATTTCTTGTCTGAGAAGTTTTTATAATTATTTAGTTAAAAATAGTTTTGTACAGACGAATCCATTTTTAAATGTGCCTTTTCCAAAGGAAGAGCAGCATTTACCAGACTTTTTGTTTGAAAACCAAATGAATGATTTGTTTGAATCTTTAGATAAAGATACAAAAATGTATACGAGAAACAAAGCAATTTTAGAACTCTTTTATGCGACAGGTATACGTTCAGATGAGCTTCTCACTTTAAGTCTTGGTAGAATAGATTTAAAGATGGGAATCATAAAAGTGACAGGTAAAGGTAAAAAAGACCGACTTGTTCCACTTAACGAACATGCAACAGAAGCACTAAAGGAGTATATTGACATGTTCAAAGATAAAATTATAGAACACGACGCACTTTGGCTAAACCATAATTTAAGGCCATTAACTGATAGAGGTCTCAGATATATTGTGAATGATTTAATGAAAAAAAGTGCGATTCAGTCAGGTCTTCATCCACACGCATTAAGACATACATTTGCTACACATATGTTAAACAGTGGTGCGGATATTAGAGCAGTCCAAGAATTGCTTGGACATGAATCGTTATCGACAACACAGAAATACACGCACCTATCTAGAGAACAACTTAGACGAGAATATTTAAACGCACACCCATCAAACAGAAGGGATGATTAAATTGGCAATTAAAGGAACTACGATATTTGCTATTAAACACAGAGGTCAATCTGCAATGGCAGGTGATGGACAGGTAACTCTTGGAAACCAAGTAGTTATGAAACACAATGCACGTAAAGTTAGACGACTATATGAAGACAAGGTAGTCGCTGGATTTGCGGGAAGTGTGGCTGACGCATTCACACTCTTTGAAAAGTTTGAGGGACGACTGTTCCAGTATAACGGTAACTTAGAACGTGCAGCAGTGGAGTTAGCTAAAGAGTGGAGAAGCGACAAGATGCTCCGCCAACTTGAAGCAATGCTAATAGTAATGAATAAAGACACAATGTTACTTATATCAGGAACAGGTGAAGTTATTGAGCCTGATGACGGTATACTGGCTATTGGAAGTGGTGGAAACTTCGCATTGAGTGCTGGGCGCGCAATGAAGTTACACGGTGAAAATCTTACTGCAAGTACAATTGCATATGATTCACTGAAGATTGCAAGTGAGATATGCGTGTTCACTAATGATAGAATTATTTTAGAAACAATTGACGGTGAGTAAAGGAGTACGATTATGCTGAACAATTTATCACCTAGAGAAATAGTAGAAAAACTGAATGAAAACATCATTGGTCAAACAGATGCGAAACGTAAAGTGGCAATCGCAATGAGAAACCGATATAGACGAATGCTTTTAGATGAATCACTTCGAATTGAAGTGATTCCTAAAAATATACTGATGATTGGACCTACAGGTGTCGGTAAGACTGAAATTGCGAGACGTATGGCTAAAATCACTGGAGCACCTTTTACAAAGGTAGAAGCAACGAAATATACTGAGGTAGGTTATGTAGGTAGAGATGTTGAATCTATGGTTCGTGATCTAGTTGAAGCAAGTGTCAAATTAGTAAAAGAACATGCTGTTAAAGATGTTGAAGTTGAAGCGACAAAGCTTGCAAATGAAAAACTTGTAAAGTTATTAGCACCAGGAGTTTTTAAAAAGAAAACAACAACGAATCCATTTGAAATGTTGCAAAACTTTGGTCAAGAACAAGAGGATATCGAAGAAATAGACGATTCTGTTCGCATTAAGAGAAGAGATATCGCGAATGATTTAGAAAAAGGACTACTTGAAGAAGAAGATGTTGAAATCGAAGTAACAGAAGAGCATAGTCTTGGTATGATAATGCCTGGAATGGATAATGGCATGGGGGACATGCTAAAAAACATGATGCCGAAAAAGAAAAAGAAACGTACTATGCAAGTAAAAAAAGCACGCGAATATTTAAAGCGCGAGCAAGCTGAACTTTTAATTGATACAGATAATGTACATGAAGAAGCAATCAAACTTGCAGAGTCGCTTGGGATTATCTTTATCGATGAAATTGACAAGATTGCTATGAATAACAACAATCAAGCTGGCGTATCACGTGAAGGAGTTCAACGCGATATCTTGCCAATCGTTGAAGGAAGTGTCGTTGAAACTAAATATGGCCCGATAAATACTGAGCATATTTTATTTATCGGTGCAGGGGCATTCCACGTGTCTAAGCCAAGCGACTTAATTCCAGAGTTACAGGGACGTTTCCCAATAAGAGTTGAGCTCGATAAATTATCAGCTAATGACTTCATTAGAATTTTAAAAGAACCAAAGAACTCGCTGCTCATGCAGTACGAGGCACTTTTGAAGACTGAAGAAGTGACAATCTCCTATACTGATGAAGCGATTGAGAAATTAGCGATTTATGCTCATGACGTTAACAGTGACACTGATGATATTGGAGCAAGACGACTGCATACGATCATGGAAACACTCTTGGAAGAATTACTCTTTGAAGCAAGTGGTATGGCAGGTACACATGTTGAGATTACTGAACAATATGTAGATTCAAAACTAGAAAAAATTAAAAGTGATAAAAACTTGAGTGAATTTATTTTATAAGAATAGGAAGTGTCAATTTAAAATGGCAACGTTATTAAAACGAGCTAGAGAATTAAAGAACTTAATCCAAGAGAACGTGGACTTTGAAGAATTAGCAGATAAAATGAGCCATATTCTAGACTGTAATACATTTATTGTTTCAGACAAAGGTGCCTTACTTGGATATGGAACACACCACGAGGAATTATCTAACCCAAGAATGAAAGAAATGATTGAAGAGCGTCAATTCCCAGGTTATTACATGAAACAAATCATGGTCTTAAAAGACACTTTAGAAAACATAGGCTTTGAAAACACGATGACAATCTTCCCAGAAGAAGAGTCATATCAAACATCTGAAACTTGTATTATTCCAATTTTCGGTTCAGGCGAACGTCTTGGTACTTTAATTGTCGGTCGTGTCCAGGAGAAATTCACAGAAGAAGATCTTGTTCTATGTGAATACTCAAGTACTGTAGTAGGTATGGAAATGATGCAAGAGCGTCAACATGAAGTAGAAAAAGCAGCTAGAGATAAAGCGAGCATTGCTATGGCAATTCGTTCACTTTCTTATTCAGAAAGAGAAGCGATCGAGCATATTTTTGAAGAATTAGATGCACCAGAAGGACTTCTTGTTGCTTCTAAAGTAGCAGATCGAGTAGGTATTACGCGTTCAGTTATCGTTAACGCACTACGTAAATTAGAAAGTGCAGGCGTAATTGAATCACGTTCACTCGGTATGAAAGGTACTTTCATCAGAGTTAGAAAACCTGGGTTCTTGGAAGAGTTAAGTAAAGAAAGGTTTTAATGCTTGAAAATACGTTTATTGTATGATAATATATTTAATGGCTTGAAAGCCAAATTACACACGATTTAGCAAGCTGTTTATCGGTGCCTATTCAGGTGGTAGACATCGCTATATCGGAGGTAAAAACCAAGGAGGAAACAAAATGTCAGTAATTAGCATGAAACAATTACTAGAAGCGGGTGTACATTTCGGACACCAAACACGCCGTTGGAACCCAAAAATGAAGAAATATATCTTCACTGAGCGTAACGGTATCTACATCATCGATCTTCAACAAACTGTTAAAAAAGTTGGAGAAGCTTACGATTTTATTAAAGGTATCGCAGAAGAAGGCGGACAAGTCTTATTCGTAGGTACAAAAAAACAAGCACAAGAAGCGATTAAAGAAGAAGCTGAACGTGCTGGTCAATTATACGTTAATGAAAGATGGTTAGGTGGTATTTTAACTAACTACAATACTATCAAAGGACGTATTAAGAGAATCGACGAAATCGAAAAAATGGAAGCAGATGGTGTATTTGAAGTACTTCCTAAAAAAGAAGTAGTTGAAATTCGTAAAGAATACGACCGCTTAATCAAATTCTTAGGTGGTATCCGCAACATGAAGGAAATGCCAAAAGCAATCTTCATCGTTGATCCACGTAAAGAAAGAAACGCTATTAACGAAGCTAAAAAATTAAATATTCCTGTTGTAGCAATGGTAGACACGAACTGCGATCCGGATGAAGTTGATTATGTAATTCCTTCAAATGACGATGCAATTCGTGCGGTACGTCTTATGACTTCAAAAATGGCTGACGCAGTTTTAGAAGCACAAAAAGGTGTATCTGACCAAGAAGTTGCTGAAGAGCAAAATATTGATTTAACTGAAGAAGAAACTATTGAAGAAGTAGCATCAACTGAAGAGTAATATAAACAACATGGTGATAAGTAACTCGTTTCTTATCACCTTTTTTTGAAAATATAGATAAAAATTATTATTGTGGAGGAATTCATAATGGCTCAAATTACAGCTAAATTAGTAAAAGAATTACGTGACAAAACAGGCGCAGGTATGATGGATTGTAAAAAAGCGCTACAAGCTACTGAGGGAGATATCGATGCTGCAATCGACTATCTACGTGAGCAAGGTATTGCTTCTGCTGGTAAAAAAGCAGATAGAATTGCTACCGAAGGTTTAGTAGAAATTGCAATTAATGGTAACGATGCTGCAATCGTTGAAGTTAACGCTGAAACTGACTTCGTTGCACGTAACGAACAATTCCAAAGCTTAGTTAAAAAAATCGCTAATCATATCGTTGCAACTAAACCTGCTGACCTTGATGCATTAAATAAATCAGAAATCGATGGACAATCTGTAGATGAGTTAATGAAATCAGCAATTGCAACAATTGGTGAGAATATGAACATCCGTCGTTTCCAAGTTGAATCTAAAACAGACAACGATGCATTCGGTGAATATAAACACATGGGTGGTACTATCGGTGTGTTAACTGTTGTTGAAGGTACAACAGACGAAGAAGTAGCTAAAGATGTTGCTATGCACGCGGCTGCTTTAAATCCTAAATATGCTTCAGCTGATGAAGTATCACAAGATGAATTAGATCAAGAAAGAGAAGTATTACGTAACCAAGCACTTAACGAAGGTAAACCTGAAAATATCGTTGACAAAATGGTCGAAGGTAGAATGCGTAAATACTTAGAAGAAATCGTAATCACTAGCCAACCATTCGTTAAAGACAGTGACAAAACTGTCGAACAATTCCTTAAAGGACATGGCGCTACTCTTAAAACATTCGTACGTTATGGACTTGGTGAAGGTCTAGAAAAACGTAATGAAGATTTCGCTGAAGAAGTATTCGGTCAAATGGGCCAATAATATAAAAAGACACTTCGGTGTCTTTTTTCTCTATATAGCTGAAAACATATTAAAGGATGAAGAAAATGAAAACTTCTAAATATAAACGCATTGTTTTAAAGTTGAGTGGTGAAGCCTTAGCTGGTGGCGAGGGTTTTGGTATTAAGCCGGACATCATTAAAAATGTAGCAAAGGAAATTTCTGAAGCACGTGATCTTGGCGTAGAAATAGCTGTTATTGTCGGTGGTGGTAACATCTGGAGAGGTAAGACAGGAAGCGACTTAGGTATGGAACGTGGTACTGCGGACTATATTGGTATGCTCGCAACTGTTATGAACTCTCTAGCATTACAAGATAGCTTAGAGCAACTCGGATTAGATACTAGAGTATTAACATCAATTGAAATGAAGCAAATTGCAGAGCCATATATTCGTAGAAGAGCAATCCGTCATCTCGAGAAAGGCAGAGTAGTTATCTTTGCTGCAGGTATCGGCAACCCATATTTTTCTACTGATACAACAGCAGCACTAAGAGCAGCTGAGATTGGTGCAGACGTAATTCTTATGGGTAAAAACAATGTAGATGGTGTTTATTCTGCGGATCCAAAACTCGATTCTAACGCTAAAAAATTCGATACACTTTCATATATCGAAGTATTACAGAAGAACTTACAAGTAATGGACGCAACTGCAACATCCTTTTGTATGGACAACTCTATTCCACTTGTGGTATTTTCTATATCAGAAGATGGTAACATTAAACGCGCTGTAACAGGCGAAAATATTGGGACTACAATTACAAAGTAAAGAGGGAACAAAATGGCTAACGAAGTTTTAAAAAATGCAGAAGACAAGATGAAACAATCTATTAATGCATTAGAGAGACAACTTGCTGGCATCCGTACGGGTACTGCCAATGCAAGTCTTTTAGACCGCATAACTGTAAACTATTACGGTGCAGACACGCCACTAAACCAACTTGCGAACATCCAAGTACCAGAAGCTCGTATGTTAACTGTAACACCTTATGACAAAAGCTCAGTAGAGGATGTTTTAAAAGCAATTCAAGTCGCTGACTTAGGTGTAAATCCAACAAGTGACGGTACGATGATTCGTATCACAATTCCACAGCTTACAGAAGAGCGTCGAAGAGACCTCTCTAAAGAAGCACGTGCTGAAGGTGAGCAAGCGAAAGTTGCAATTCGTAACATTCGACGTGACGCAAATGATGCACTCAAGAAACAAGAAAAAGATTCAGAAATCAGTGAAGACGAATTGCGTACTTTAGAAACACAAGTACAGGATTTAACAAATAAGTACACTGCCGAAATAGATACAGTTTGCGATAACAAAGAAAAAGACATCATGGCTGTTTAATTTAAGGTTTAAAGAATACAGGTAACTAGGGTACCTGTATTTTTTTGTATGTTTTTATGATAAAATTATATAATATCTATGCTTAAAAAATACATGCATATTATTTTATAAAAGGGGCTACACTGAATGGACACTTTAATGGAGAATTTACCGAAACATGTAGCCATCATTATGGATGGGAATGGTAGATATGCTAAGCGTCTTGGATTACCACGCGTTAAAGGACACCAAGAAGGCATGGAAAACGTGAGACGCATTGCTCTCACGGCAAATGAGTGTGGAGTAAAATATTTAACACTATTTGCTTTTTCTACCGAAAACTGGACGAGACCCTCTAAAGAAGTGTCTTTTTTAATGAAACTTCCAGGTAATTTCTTAGGTAAGTTTTTACCAGAATTAAAAGAAAAAAATATTAAAATTAAAACTATTGGTAATTTTGAAGGATTACCAAAACATACACAAAAATCTGTAGCAAAAGCAGTCAATGACACAGAAAATAACACGGGAATGGAACTAATTTTTGCACTGAACTACGGTTCACGTGACGAAATCATTCATGCTGTGAAATCGATCTCTAATTCAGTTAAAAACGGTGAAATCGTTGTCGATGATATCGATAATAAATTGTTTAGTGAGCATCTTTTCACTAAGCGTGTCCCGGATCCAGAAATCTTGATCAGAACAAGTGGAGAATATCGTATTAGTAACTTTTTACTTTGGCAAATTTCGTATAGTGAACTGTTTTTTGTAAAAGAAAGTTGGCCAGAATTTACACCTCAAAATTTTGAAGAAATTTTATCTCAATATCAAAATCGAGAGAGACGTTTTGGCGGGTTAAAGGAGGAATAGCATGAAGACAAGGACAATTACTGCCGTAATCGCATTGCTGATTGCCCTGCCTGTTGTAATTTATGGAGGATTAACATTTTTAATTGCAGTTTATGCATTAGCTTATATCGCTCTATATGAAATATTGAAAATGAACCGAATACATATATTCAGCATGCCTGGGATTTTATCCATGATTGCTCTATTCTTTGTACTCAGTCCTAACGATCGTTATTTACCGCTTTTACATGGGCACCAGATTGAATTACTTATTAGTATTTCATTGATCATGTTGTCATTCACTGTAATTTCTAACAATAGATTTAGCTTTGTGGATATGGGCTTCTGTGTACTTGCTGTTGCATACATTGGCATTGGCTTTATGTATGCTTACGAAACGAGAAATGCTGGATTTATCTATCTAATTTATGGACTTCTCATTGTTTGGGTTACTGACACTGGAGCATATCTATTTGGACGTGCTCTTGGAAAAAACAAATTATGGCCGAGAATTAGTCCGAATAAAACGATCGAAGGTTCAGTAGGAGGGACACTTTGTGCAGTTGCACTCGCTATTATCTTCTCATCAATGAACTACCTTGATATTGGGATTATTCCACTTGCGCTTTATACAGTAGTGCTAAGTATATTTGGTCAAATGGGTGACCTTGTTGAATCTGCTCTGAAACGTCATTTTGATGTGAAAGATTCAGGAACACTTTTGCCAGGTCATGGGGGTATACTAGACCGTTTCGATAGTTTTATTTTTGTTCTACCCCTCATGAATATTTTACCAATTATCCAATAGGAGACTAATTATGAAAATCATATCTATACTTGGGGTTTCAGGTTCTATAGGTACTCAAGCAATTGATGTCTTAAGAACACATAAAGATAAATTTCAGTTAGGCGCAATTTCTGTAGGAAGAAATATTGAGTTCCTAGAAGAATTGCTATATGAATTTAATCCACCGCTTGTATCGGTTATGAATGAAGCGGATTACAATAGATTAAAACAAAAATATCCAAAAATTGAATTCACTTATGGTGACAAAGGACTTATAGATGTTGCTACATACAGAAGTGATTTACTTCTGACAGCAGTAATGGGAAGTGTGGGACTTGTACCAACATTAAAAGCGATTGAAAATGGTGTTGATATCGCCCTTGCGAATAAAGAGACACTTGTTGCTGCAGGTAGTCTTGTGATGCAAAAAGCAAAAAAGCATAATGTTAAAATTATTCCTGTAGATTCTGAGCACTCGGCAATTTATCAGTGTTTAAATGGTGAACATCTCTCAGAAGTCAAGAACATCATTATTACAGCAAGTGGGGGTAGTTTCAGAGATTTAACACGTGATGAGCTAACAACAGTCACGTTAAAAGATGCATTGAACCATCCAAACTGGTCTATGGGACAAAAGATTACGATAGATAGTGCAACGATGATGAACAAAGGACTTGAAGTCATCGAAGCAAAGCATCTATTTGCATTAGAAGTCCCTCAGATAAAGACACTTTTACACCGTGAAAGTATCATACATTCCATGGTAGAATTTGTAGATAACAGTATGATGGCTCAAATTGGCAACTCTGATATGAGAACGGCAATTCAATATGCGTTTAGCTATCCTAAACGTTATTGGAAAAATAATCCATTAGACTTTGACACGATCAGCACACTGAACTTCAAACCAATGGATTTCGAGCGTTTTAAGATGTTAAAATTTGCATACGACGCATTAGAAATTGGTGGGACAATGCCTGCAATTATGAATGCAGCAAATGAATTTGCTGTTGCAGAGTTTTTAAAAGGAAAGATAGAGTTTTTAGAAATAGAAGAGATTGTGGAAAGTAGAATGAACCAGCACAAAGTAGTGCAGGATCCAGACTTAGACACAATCCTATATTATGATGCTCTATACAAAAGAGCGGAGGTAAACGAGTGACAGGTATTTTAGCATTTATCGTCGTTTTTGGTGTACTTGTTACAGTCCATGAACTTGGGCACTTAATATTTGCGAAGCGTGCAGGTATTTACTGTCCAGAATTTGCGATTGGTATGGGACCAAAAATATTTTCATATAAATATAAGGATACACTCTATACTATACGACTATTACCAGTTGGTGGATATGTCAGAATGTCGAGTGCCGACATGGAGGTTAACCCGTTAAAACCCGGAATGAGTATCGGTATTCGTCTAAATCAACAAAATGAAATCACTCACGTTCTATTGGATGATAAACACAACTTCACGAATGTCGAAAAAGTTGAAGTGATTGAAAATGACTTCATGAAAAAAATGATTCTTGTAGCTAATCGTTATAGTGATAACGAAGTCATAACTTATAAACTTGCAGAGACGTCTTACTATGTAGAGAATTCCGAGTTAGAAAGAATTCCTAGACGTGATGAACGCTTTGAAACTAAAGGGCCGTTTGCTAAGTTCATGACACTTTTTGCGGGGCCGTTATTTAACTTTCTATTAGCAGCAGTTCTTTTCATCGTGCTCGCTTATGCACTGGGTAGACCAAGTACTGAGCCAATTATAGGTGAAGTACAAAGCGAATCGCCTGCTGAAATTTCGGGACTTATGAGCAACGACAAAATTGTTAAAATCAATGATGAGGCTGTGAAAGATTGGACGGATATGACTGTCTTAATCCAAAAGCACGGTGAAGGTGGAGAGACACTTAACCTTCAGGTTGAACGCGATGGTATAAATGAAAATATCGATTTAAAACCGGCAGTAGATAGAATGGAAACTCCAGATGGAAATGTCCATGAACGTCTCATCATCGGTGTAATGCCTGTCAGAGATAAGGGGACATTTGCTCCGATTCTCTGGGGTCTCGAGGATACTTATGATAACGGAACGAAGATTTTTAAATTATTAGTACAGATGATTGGTTCTATTTTTAACGGAACATTTAGTTTTGATATGTTAAATGGACCAGTTGGAATTTATAAAGTAACAGAGACTGTAGCAGCACAAGGTCTCATCGAACTAACGTTCTTAACAGCGATGCTTAGTGTTAACTTAGGTATAGTAAACTTATTACCAATTCCAGCATTAGACGGTGGACGAATTCTATTCGCATTATACGAAATGATTTTCAGAAAACCAGTTAATAGAAAAGTTGAAATCAATATCCAAATAATTGGAGTATTATTTGTTATTTTAATTATGATATTAGTAACTTGGAATGATATTAAAACATTCATTATAGGGGGATAAAAATGCGTCAAACACAAATGTTTATACCAACACAAAGAGAAGTACCATCTAGTGCAGAGAGCTTAAGCCATAGATTGATGTTACGATCAGGAATGATTAAACAGCTTGCTGCTGGGATATATACATATCTGCCTATCACAAAATTAGTTTTAAATAATATCGAACAAATCGTTAGAGAAGAAATGAGTGCAATTGGAGGAGCAGAAGTTCTAATGCCAGTAATGCACCCTAAAGAATTATGGGAAGAGTCTGGCAGGTGGGAAAAATACGGTAGTGAATTAATGAGAATGAAGGACCGTCATGACCGTGATTTTGCTCTAGGACCAACCCATGAAGAAGTAATAGTTTCACTTGTTCGTGACGAGTTAAAGAGCTATAAGAAATTACCTCTAACTCTATATCAAATTCAAACAAAGTTCAGAGATGAACTTAGACCGAGATTTGGACTATTACGTGGGCGAGAGTTCATAATGAAAGATGCATATTCTTTCCACGTTGATGAAGAATCACTTAGAAAAACGTATCAAGATATGTATCAAGCATATACAAACATCTTCACGAGAGTAGGACTGGATTTCAGAGCGGTTGAAGCGGACAGTGGAGCTATCGGTGGTTCACACACACATGAGTTCATGGCTTTATCAGAAATCGGTGAAGACACTATAGCGTACACAGAAAATAGTGACTATGCGGCTAACATTGAAAAAGCTGAGTGTTTAAAACCTACAGAGTTTAGTACTGTAGAGAAAAAAGAAGTTGAGAAAATTGAAACACCGGGTGTTGCATCATGTCAAGCGTTAGCTGATCTAATCGGTATCGACCTAAAAGAAACGACGAAAACTATGGTTGTGAAAATCGACGGAGAACTCGTTATGATTGTAATCCGTGGTGACCATGAACTAAACGACATTAAAGTTAAAAAGTATTTCGACGCTCAAAATGACGTTGAATTTGCTGAGGAAGAAGAAATACTAGAAATATTTAATGCACATCCAGGATCTCTAGGACCTATAAACTCACCAGTTAAAGTGTATATCGACTACCAAATCGAAGCGATGAGAAACTATCCAGTAGGAGCAAACATCGACGGATATCACTATAAGAACGTTAATGAATCAGACTTTCCTGTAGAAGGAACTGGTGACTTTAGATTTATTACTGAAGGTGAAGTGGCACCTGATGGTAGCGGACCAGTGAAGTTTAGAGAAGGTATCGAAGTAGGACAAGTGTTCGAACTAGGTACAACATACTCTGAAACAATGGGGCTGACTGTACTAGATAAAAATGGACGTTCGACCCCAGTATTAATGGGTTGTTACGGTATTGGTATTTCACGCACGCTTTCAGCAATTATTGAGAAATACCATGATGAAAACGGAATTATCTGGCCTAAATCTGTCACACCATTCGATATTCATATCATCTCGATGAATAGCAAAAAAGATGAAATCGTAGAAGTTGCTGAATCACTTTATACAGAGCTTGAGAAGTCATACAAAGTGCTTTACGATGACAGAGATGAACGCGCAGGCGTTAAATTTGCTGACTCTGACTTAATTGGCATACCAGTTAGAGTAGTTGTTGGACGTGGCGCATCTGACGGTATAGTAGAAGTGAAGTTCAGAAATAGTGAAGAAAAACATGAAATTAAACTAGAAGAATTAAACAGCTTCATTGAAGAAAACTACAACGCGTAAATCACATGATTTACGCGTTTATTTAGGAGTGGGACTTGTGAATACAAAAGAGCAATTTAAAGTGCTTTTAACTCAATTAAATATGGAGAGTACTGATAACGCGCTCAATACAGGTCAATTAAAACGTGTCGTTGTAGATGATAATAATCGTGAGTGGCAACTACACATTCATTTTGAGACTCTTATTTCATATCCAATTTATCAACAATTAAAAGTAAACATTCATGAGACTTTTAGTATGATTGCGAATGTAGAACTCATTGTAACGACTGACGACTACAATGATAACGATGTTTATCAGTATTTGGAATCTTGCTTAGAAGGTATTAACGTGAGCCCAAACTTCTTACGCCAAGTTCTGAATACAAGAAAAACATATCAGGATGATGTACTCAGATTTATTTTTAACAATGATATTTTAAAGGATTATTTTGATAAAAACATCAAGGCTAATTTGCTCAGACAATATACAAATCTTGGCATTAACATTAAGACGATTGAATCTATAGTTGATATCGCAGTTCAACAAGAAAAAGAAAATTCAATGGATGAGCGTTTAGAAGAAGAACGCATCAAATTTTTAGAAGAGTTCCAGAAGGCACAAAGTGAAAAGTATGAGGTAGAGGATACCCCAGTTGTTAAACAGATTGGCAAGCACCTAAACTTTGATGGTGTACGGCCACTTGAAAATGTCATTGAAGAAGAATTTAACGTAAAAGTGGAAGGCGTAATATTCTCTAAAGATGTCATCACAACGAGAACGGGTAAGAAAATACTTAACATGAAAGTTACGGATTATACTGACTCGATTCAAGTGAAGAAGTTCGGACGTAATGGTGAGGAAGATGTATTCGAAGCACTATCTAAAGGTGACTGGGTCATCATTGAGGGTAACGTGGAATATGATGAATTTGCTCGTGACCTCGTATTAAACTTGCGTGCATTGACGCTAATCGACAAACCAAAACACACGGACAGCAGTGAAAGCAAGCGTGTTGAACTACATCTTCATACAATGATGAGTGCGATGGACGGCGTAACGAAAGTTCAAGAATTCATTGACCGTGCAGAAGAATATGGTCATACGAGTATCGCAATCACAGACCACAATAACGTTCAAGCATTCCCAGAAGCGTATAACTATGCGAAAGGAAAAGACATCAACGTTATCTTTGGTATGGAAGCAAACCTTGTTAACGATGGTGCACGCCTGGCATTTAAAGAGAAAGATGTCTTATTTGAAGACAGCACTTTTGTCGTGTTTGACGTTGAGACTACAGGTTTATCGAGTCGATTCGATAAAATTATTGAGCTCGCAGCAGTGAAAGTTCAAAATGGTGAAATTGTCGATAAGTTTGAGAGTTTCATCAATCCACATGAGCCATTATCAGAAGTGATTAAAAACTTAACAGGTATCACAGATGGAATGCTCGTTGATGCACCAGAGTTTAAAGATGTGATCCCTGAATTTAAAGAATGGGTTGGTGACGCAATTTTTG
The DNA here is from genome assembly GCF_903994035.1 of Phocicoccus pinnipedialis. Lineage (GTDB taxonomy): Bacteria > Bacillota > Bacilli > Staphylococcales > Salinicoccaceae > Phocicoccus > Phocicoccus pinnipedialis. The sequence continues at coordinate 475,422 of NZ_CAJEWB010000010.1, read as the reverse complement.
TTGCGCATAACGCAACATTTGATATGGGCTTTATCGACACAGCGTATGAAAAGCTTGGATTTGGGCCATCTATAAATGGAGTGATTGATACTCTAGAGATAACAAAAGTTTTAAACAAAGATTTAAAACGACATAACTTAGCTGCGCTTTCTAGATACTATAACGTTGAATTGGTCAGTCACCATAGAGCTATCTATGACGCAGAAGCGACGGGTTACATCTTTATTAAAATGCTTCAACAGTTAAAAGAAGTGGGTATTAAGAAACATAGTGAACTGAACACTTTAGCAAGAGAAGATGCATATAAACTTGGGCTACCAGATCACGCAATAATTCTAGTTAAGACTCAAGAAGGATTGAAAAACTTATTCAAGATTGTCTCAGATTCTCTGACAAATAGTTTTTATCAAGTACCACGTGTGCGAAGAAGTGTATTAGAAGCGCATCGCGAAGGGTTGTTAATCGGTAGTGCATGTGACAACGGCGAAGTTTTCAGTGCAATGTTACAAAAATCCTATGAAGCCGCACGTGATGTTGCACACTTCTATGATTATTTAGAGATATTCCCAAAATCGTTATACAATAACCTTTTCGCACGTGAGATGATAAAAGATGATGACATGTATGAAGAAATTGTGCACAACATGATTGCACTAGGAAAAGAGTTGGGTATTCCGGTAGTAGCGACAGGTAACGTACACTACCTTGATCCTAAAGATAAACTTAGAAGAGAGATTATTATTAAAGGTAACCCAGGGAACCCGCTTTCACGTTCGGTTCTTCCAGACGCACATTTTAGAACGACGACTGAAATGTTGAAAGACTTTGATTTCTTAGGTGAAGAACTAGCCTTTGAAATTGTCGTAAAAAATACGAACCTAATCGCAGATATGATTGAAGATGTAGAAGTCATCAAGAAAGATCTGTATACGCCAAAAATCGAAAATGCAGAACAAGAAATCGAAGATATGACTTATGCTAATGCAAAAAAGTTATATGGTGAAAACCTTCCTAAGATAATAAAAGAGCGCTTAGAATTCGAACTTAAGAGCATCATTGGTAACGGATTTAGTGTGGTTTATCTGATTTCTCAAAAACTCGTTAAGAAGTCGCTAAATGACGGCTACCTAGTTGGTTCTCGTGGGTCAGTAGGATCATCACTGGTGGCCACAATGATGGAGATTACAGAAGTAAATCCAATGCCACCGCATTATATCTGTCCAAAGTGTAAAGAAAGTCATTTCTTTAATGACGGTAAATATAGCTCGGGTTATGACTTACCAGATAAAAATTGCGAAGTATGTGACGTTCGACTTATAAAAGAAGGACAAGATATTCCGTTCGAAACGTTTCTAGGATTCGAGGGAGACAAAGTACCGGATATTGACTTGAACTTCAGTGGTGAATATCAGGCACATGCACATGCTTATACGAAAGAGCTCTTTGGTGAAGAATACGTATATCGTGCAGGAACAATTTCAACACTTGCTGATAAAACGGCATTCGGTTATGTTAACGGGTATATGAACGATCATGGTCTCGTCAAACGTAAGGCTGAAATTGATCGTCTTGCGAGTGAAGCGGAAGGTATTAAAAGAACAACAGGACAACACCCGGGTGGTATCATTGTAATTCCAGACTACATGGATGTGTTTGACTTCACACCAATTCAATATCCAGCAGATGATACTGAAGCAGAGTGGCGTACAACACACTTTGACTTCCATTCAATCGATGAAAACGTCCTGAAGCTTGATATATTAGGACACGTTGATCCCACAATGATTCGTATGCTTGAAGATTTAACAGGTCTTGATCCAAAAACAATACCTACAAACGATGAACGCACGATGAGCCTTTTTAAAGGACCAGAAACTTTAGGTGTCACTAGGGAAGAAATTCACTCAGAAACAGGTACGTATGGTGTACCAGAATTCGGTACAAACTTCGTACGTGAAATGTTAGTAGATACGAAGCCAAGCACGTTCGGTGAACTCGTCCAAATATCAGGGCTGTCCCACGGTACAGACGTATGGCTTGGGAACGCACAAGATTTAATTCGAAAAGGAATTTGTGACCTATCAAGCGTAATCGGTTGTCGTGATGACATCATGGTGACCTTAATGTATAAAGGACTTCCACCAGCAGTAGCTTTCCAAATTATGGAGAGTGTGCGTAAGGGTCGAGGCCTTCGTCCTGAATGGATTGACATCATGAAAGAAAATGGTGTAGAAGATTGGTATATCGAATCATGTAAGAAGATCAAATACATGTTCCCTAAAGCTCACGCATCAGCATATGTATTAATGGCATTTAGAATCGCGTACTATAAAGTCCACTATCCGAAAGAGTACTATGCAACATACCTTTCAGTTCGCGCAACTGACTTCGACTTACTCCTTATGACAAGAGACCGTTCAACGGTGAGTGCACGCGTAAAAGAAATGAAAGATGAATACAATGACTTATCTAAGAAGGAAAGAGACTTACTTGTAGTATTAGAAGTCGTAAACGAAATGCTTCATAGAGATATTAAGATGAAGCCTGTCGACATTGAAAAATCGGATCCAATTAACTTCATCATCGATGGAGATAGCCTAATTCCACCGTTTGTTGCAGTACCGGGTCTTGGTGCTGGAGTTGCACGTACAATTGCTAAAGTGCGTGAAACTGAGAAGTTTATCTCTAAAGAAGATCTGAACAAAAAAGCCGGTGTATCTCAGAAAGTAGTAGAGTATTTAACAGAGCTCGGCAGCTTGGACCATTTACCAGATAAAGCACAGCTTTCAATATTCGACATTTAAATTGATACATGGTATAATATCATTGATATTAAATACTGTAATGGGGAGAAGAGCGCACGCAAGTACGCTCTTTTCTTACGTTCTGATTGAGGTGAAGTGACACATGAATAGTAGAGAAACAAGTATTTTTAAACATGCTGAACCCGTTGTACGTGAACTCGGCTACAAACTCATTGAAGTTGAATATGCAAAAGAAGGTCCGGACTATTTTCTAAGAATATATCTAGATAAGCCAGGAGGAATTACACTGGATGACTGTGTAAGAGCAAGTGAGGTCCTCGGGGATAAGCTTGATGAATGGGATTTAATTCCCGGAATGTATTTCTTAGATGTGTCATCTCCTGGCGCTGAGCGTCCAATCAAGGATGATGAAGATTTAGAAATGACACTGGATAATGGTATCTATGTAAAGACTTACCAAAACATAGACGGTAATAAAGAGTGGACTGGAATATTAAAGTCTTTCGATGCAGACACGGTAACAGTGATGTACCGTGATAAAAGTCGAGAAAAAACAGTTGATATCGATAGAAGTTTAATTGCTACGATTAGAAAAGCAGTTTTACTATGAACGGAGGAAGTTTAGTGAATCAGGAATTATTGAATGCGATTGAGTACATTCAAAAGGAAAAAAATATTCCGACTGAAGTATTGATTGAAGCTATTGAAGCAGCATTACTTACTGCTTACAAAAGAAACTATGTGGATCATAAAAATGTCCGCGTTGAACTAAGCATGGAGACAGGTAATTACCGCGTCGTTTCTCGTAAAGACGTTGTAGAGGAGGTACTTGATCCTAGAGAAGAAATCGATCTTCATACAGCGCGTACTTACAACCCAGCTTATGAAATTGGTGACCCGTTTGATGAGGATGTAACACCAGAAGACTTCAACAGAGTAGGTGCTCAAGCAGCGAAACAAGCAGTGATGCAACGCATTCGTGATGCAGAACGTGAAATTCTATTTGAAGAATACATTGGAAAAGAAGATGAACTTATTATCGGTGTAATTGATAGAATTGACCACCGTTTCGTATACGTATCACTTGGTAAGACAGATGCTGTTTTATCTGAAGCAGAGCGTATCCCAGGTGAGGAATATAAACCAGGAGATCGTATAAAAGTTTACTTAAACAAAGTAGAACAAACGACACGCGGTCCCCAAATTTATGTGTCTAGAACACATCCTAACCTTCTTAAGAGATTATTCGAAGAAGAAGTGCCTGAAATTTATGATGGCACAGTAGAAATTATGAGTGTTGCGCGTGAAGCGGGAGAGCGCTCAAAGATTTCCGTACACGCTATTAACAGTGACGTTGATGCTGTTGGATCTTGTGTAGGCGCACGTGGCGCGCGTGTAGAGGCTATTGTAGACGAACTTTCTGGAGAGAAAATTGATATCGTACTTTGGGATGAAGACCCTAAAGTTTATGTGAAAAATGCACTCTCACCTTCAGAAGTCATTAATGTAAATGTTAATGAAGAACAAAAATCAACAACTGTAATTGTACCGGATCATCAACTATCATTAGCAATTGGTAAACGCGGGCAAAACGCGAGACTAGCTGCTAAACTTACTGGTTGGAAAATCGACATCATATCTGAGTCTGATTTTGAAAACAAAGACGATGAGTCGGACACAGGCGCAGAAGAAATTACTGAATAAGAGGTGTTTCTATATGGTGCGTAAAATACCGATGAGAAAAGATATTTTATCTGGTGAAATGTTTAAAAAACAAGACTTGATTCGTATTGTGAAAACAAAAGACGGAGAAGTATTTGCAGATGAGACAGGTAAGAAAAATGGACGCGGTGCATATGTGGTCAAAGATTTAGAAAAAGTTAATGATGCGCGCAAGAAAAAAATCTTGGAGTCAAAATTAAAAGTAGACTCAGAAAAACTCGGACCAGTTTATGACGAAATCATACGTTTAATTTACCGAGAGGATATTCCAAAGCGATGAGTAAAGTACTCAATATGCTTGGTTTAGCAACACGGGCTAGAAAAGTAACCAACGGTGAAGAATTAACTTTAGAAGCAATTAAGAAAAACCAAGTTCAACTCGTATTTTTAGCGAGTGACGCAGGAGATAGTACAAAAAAGAGAATCGAAAATAAATGCAAAAGTAAAAATATTCCACTTGTGACAGAGTTTACAAAAATTGAACTTTCTATGGCTACCGGGGCATTAAATAGGGTAGTTATAGGAGTAATGGATAGTGGATTTAGAAAACGCATGCTCGAGCTCTTATAGGAAAGGAACGTGTTTCAATGAGTAAGATGAGAATTCATGAATACGCGAAAGCTCATGATTTACAGAGTAAAGATGTAATCGACACATTAAATGCTAATGGCGGAGATTTCAAAAGCCATATGGCATCATTAGAGGAAGAAGACATTAAAGTCCTCGATGAAAAATTTAAGAAGGCAGAGCCTAAAAAAGTAAGTAAGAAGCCTGAAAGTAAGAAACCTGAACACAAGAAGCAAGATAAAAATAACAAGAAACAAAATCAAGCTCATGGTAAGAACAATAAGAAACAAACCAATAAGCAAGACAAGAACAAACAAAATAAAGACAACAATGCGAAAAAAGACCATGGTAAAGATAAAAATGCACCAGCTAAAGAAGAAGGACCTAAAGTATTCACGTTTGTTGAAGGAATTACTGTTGGTGAACTTGCTGAAAAAATTGGCGTAGATGCATCTAAAGTTGTTAAAGACTTATTCATGTTAGGTATCATGACGAATATCAACCAATCATTAGATAATGAGGCAGTAGAGATCGTTGCTGATAACTACGGCTATACAGCTGAACAAGAAGTGATTGTAGATGACACGGACCTAGACGTTTACTTTGAACTTGATGAATCAGTTCTAAATGAAGAACGTCCAAGTATCGTTACAATCATGGGACACGTTGATCATGGTAAAACGACACTTCTTGACTCTATCAGAAATGCAAATGTAACTGATGGTGAAGCGGGTGGAATTACACAGCATATCGGTGCTTACCAAATCAATTGGAACGACAAAGATATCACTTTCCTTGATACACCAGGACACGAAGCATTCACAACAATGCGTGCACGTGGTGCGCAAGTAACAGATATCACAGTGCTAGTTGTAGCAGCTGATGACGGTGTAATGCCACAAACAATCGAAGCATTAAACCATGCTAAAGCAGCAGAAGTACCGATTATTGTAGCTGTAAACAAGGTGGATAAACCAACAGCCAACCCAGATAGAGTAATGACCGAGCTAGGTGAATATGGACTATTCCCAGAAGACTGGGGAGGAGACACAATCTTCGTACCACTATCAGCATTAACAGGTGAAGGTATCGATGATCTCCTTGAAATGATCACTCTTGTTAGTGAGATGCAAGAACTTAAAACTACTGAAGATCGTGAAGCAATCGGAACAGTTATTGAAGCAGAACTCGATAAATCACGTGGACCAGTTGCGACTTTACTTGTTCAACACGGTACATTAAATGTAGGTGATACACTTGTAGTGGGTAACACTTACGGTAAAGTACGTGCGATGGTAAATGACCTAGGTAAACGTATTAAAACTGCAGGACCAAGTTTACCAGTTGAAGTTACTGGCTTAAATGATATTCCTGAAGCTGGAGACCGTTTTGTTGTCTTTAAAGATGACAAGAAAGCACGACAAATTGGTGAACAACGTGCTGAAAATAAAGTGCTTCGTGACAGAGAGGTTACAAACAAAGTCAGCTTAGAAAATCTCTTCGAAACCCTTAAAGAAGGCGAACTAAAAGACTTAAACTTAATCTTAAAAGCAGATGTACAAGGTACAGTTGAAGCACTTGCTGCATCACTTATGAAAATCGATGTTGAAGGTGTAAACATCCGCATCATCCACACTGGTGTAGGTGCAATAAACGAATCAGACGTAACGTTAGCTAATGCGTCAAACGCGATTATTATCGGATTTAACGTACGACCAGATGCAAATGCTCGTCGTACTGCAGATTCAGAAAAAGTAGATATTCGACTGCACAGAGTTATCTACAAAGCACTTGAAGAAATTGAACAAGCAATGAAAGGTATGCTCGACCCAGAGTACGAAGAGAAAGTTATTGGTAATGCTGAAGTACGTCAGACATTCAAAGTATCTAAAGTTGGTACAATTGCAGGATCTTACGTGTTAGATGGTAAAATCACAAGAGACTCAGGCGTCCGCGTTATCCGTGACGGCATTGTAATTTTCGAAGGCGAACTTGATGCACTTAAACGTTTCAAAGATGATGTGAAAGAAGTTGCTGCAGGATACGAATGTGGTATCACTGTAAAAAATTATAATGACCTTAAAGAAGGCGACATTATTGAGGCATTTATTATGGTTGAGATTGAGAGGGTTTAATTATGGTAAAACGATCTGACCGAGTAGCTGAAGAAATTAAAAAAATAATCAGCGAAACTTTAATTACTGAAGTAAATGAAAAAGAAGACAACTTAGGTCTTATTACGATTACAGAAGTAGAAGTAACAGAAGAGATGGAGAATGCGAATGTGTTCTTCACGACTCTGAATGACGATAAAGAAAAAACAAAAGAGATGCTTAACAAATACAAAGGATTATTTAGAACAGCAGTTGCTAAAAAAATACGTATGAGAAAAGCACCAGAAATTTTCTTTAATTACGATGGATCAGTAGAATACGGAAGCCGTATTGACGAATTACTAAACAAAATTAGTAAAGAAGAGAAGTAAAGTGTTTAAGCATGCTCCCATAATGGGAGCATGCTTTTTTTAACTTTAATCTTTATACTTTCTGACCGGGATCAAGTTCGGTATAATTATAATGATAAAGTTTAGGAGATAAATTTATGTATAATGGTATTTTTGCAGTTGATAAACCGGTAGGAATGACGAGCCACGATGTGGTTGCACGAGTTCGGCGTTTAATAAATTTGAAAAAAGTAGGGCACACGGGGACTCTCGATCCAGAAGTGACTGGTGTGTTACCGATTGTTGTTGGTAGTGCAACTCAACTCACCGAAATCATGCAAGAGAGAGATAAGGGATATCGTGCGACTGTGACTCTCGGATTTAGCACGGACACTGAAGATCAGACAGGAGAAGTGGTCGAAACGTCAAATATTAACCAAGTTGATATTTCTAAGATTGACGAAGTAATTGAGAGCTTCTTAGGTGATTACGACCAACAAGTGCCAGCGTATAGCTCTGTACGTATTAACGGTAAGAAATTATATGAATATGCACGAAAGAATATCGAAGTTGAACGTCCAATTCGCACTGTGGAAATTAAAGAGATTTCGCGTGTTGGCGATATCGTAGAAGATGAAAATACGATTTCCTTCGACATAGATGTCATCTGTTCTAAGGGGACGTATGTTAGAACACTTGCTGTTGATATCGGACGTAAGCTAGGTGTTCATGCCCATATGTCAAAACTTCGGCGTACGTTATCTTGCGGTATCTTCATAGAAGAGACTACACCACTTGTTGATTTGACACCAGATGACCTAATCCCAATTATAAATATTTTAGATGATATAAAAAAAGTAGAACTCGTACATGAGAATGATATTTTTCGTATTGCAACTGGGCAAAAACTCACAGATATTGATATGATTAAAATAATTGGTTCTGATTTAGATCGCGTACTATTTACTTATGAAGAAAAGCCGGTGGGTATTTATCGTAAACATCCAACAAAGCCTGGATGGTATAAACCCTTTAAAATGTTTTTAACAAGAGAGGATTTAATGAAGTAATGGAAGTTATCAGACTGCAGTACCCAAATGAATTTAAAATAAATGAGAATGAAAACATTGCAATTGCGCTTGGTTTTTTCGATGGATTACATATTGGACACCAAAAAGTTATCAACAAAATGATTGAAATCGCAGATAAAAAAGGGTTAAAAAAAGCGGTGTTAACATTTGACCCACATCCTTCTGTTGTGTTAAATCCAAAACAACAACGCACAACCTATATCACGCCTCTCCCTATCAAAGAGAGAATACTTGAAGAGTACGGCGTAGATTATCTGTTTGTAATTAATTTCTCAAGTACTTTTGCAAAGTTGTCACCTGAAACTTTTGTAAGAGAATATCTAATTGGTAACAACGTAAAAGAAGTTATTGCAGGATTTGATTTTTCATACGGGAGTTTGGGTAAGGGTTCCATTTCCACACTTGAACAATACAAAGAATTCAATACTACGAGTATTGTAAAAGAAATAGACCATGAAAAGAAAATTTCTACGACTCGCATCAGAAAATTACTCAGTGAAGACAAGCTAGAAGAGGCAAATAGATTACTTGGTCGTTCATACGGAATCGAAGGTATTGTTGTTCAGGGTGAGAAACGCGGACGTACAATTGGGTTTCCGACAGCGAACATCGAACCGTCTTTCAAATACTTCTTACCATCACTTGGAGTTTATGCGGTAACAATGACGATTGGATCTGATCCTAAAATCTATAAAGGTGTCGCATCTATTGGTGTGAAACCAACATTCCATGAAAACCATAAAGTGACAATCGAGGTTCATATCATTGATTACGACCAAACGATTTATGGTGAGACAGTCATGGTATACTGGGAGCATTTCATTCGACATGAACTTAAATTTGATGGGTTAGATGCTCTAATCGAAGCAATTCAAGACGATAAAAACAAGGCAATTGAGTTATTAAAAGATAAATAGAAATGCGCACATCACTTGATAAAGTGAGTCGAGTTTTGTATACTTATCTAAGTGCTTTATCTTGGTGATTAGAAACTCCAACTGTCACTCGGATATTAGCGTATAAAGAAAAAGGAGGATATTGCTATGTCAATGTCAAAAGAAAGAAAACAACAATTAATCGAAGAGTACCGCGTACACGAAACTGATACTGGATCTCCAGAAGTTCAAATCGCAGTTCTTACTGAAGAAATCAACACTTTAAACGAACACTTACGTACTCATAAAAAAGACCACCACTCACGTCGTGGACTTCTTAAAATGGTAGGTCGTCGTAAACACCTATTAACTTACTTACGTGATAAAGACGTTCAACGTTACCGTGAATTAATCGGTAAACTTGGCTTACGTCGTTAACATAGTAGAATGAAGGCATGTTTCCTTATTTTATAGGAGGCATGCCTTTTATTTTTAAGGTTTATATTATAGATATACAAGCGTATTATTATATCGCTAAAAAAAGAATCGCGAATTCAAATTCCTTAATGAACACAATGTTTAGACTCACTTTTTTGGTATAATATAAGGAATAAAAATGGTATGATAAAGAGAGTGTATATAGAGGAGAGTATAAAAATTATGAGCGAAACAAACAAACAGGTGTTTGAAACAGAATGGGCAGGACGTCCATTAATCGTTGAGTATGGCGAAGTAGCTAAACAAGCGAATGGAGCTGTACTTGTACGTTACGGAGATACTGTGGTCTTATCTACAGCTACAGCATCCAAAGAACCTAAAGATATCGACTTTTTCCCATTAACAGTTGCTTTTGAAGAAAAATTATATGCAGCAGGTAAAATCCCGGGAGGATTTAATAAGCGCGAAGGTCGTCCAAGTGAAGAAGCAACATTGACGAGCCGACTGATCGATAGACCGCTTAGACCTTTATTTCCAGATGGCTTTAGACATGATGTTCAAATCATCTCATCTGTATTATCAGTAGATCCAGAGGCGTCTACTGCAATGGCAGCTATGCTAGGATCATCGCTTGCATTATCAGTATCTGATATTCCATTTAACGGACCAATTGCTGGCGTTAAAATTGGTTTGGTTGATGGGGAATTCATTGTGAATCCAAGTGAAGATGCTTTAAACTCATCTGAATTAGAATTAGATGTTGCAGGTACTTACGAAGCAATCAATATGGTTGAAGCGGGAGCCAAAGAAGTACCTGAGGATAAAATGCTAGAAGCGATTCTTTTTGCACATGAAGAAATAAAGAAAGTTATCGATTTCGAAAACAAAATTATTGAAACAATCAACCCAGAAAAAATGGAATTCGTTCCAGCAGAAGTTGACCCTTCATTAAAAGCTCGAGTCATTGAAATTGTAGAAAAAAACAATTTTTCCGATGCGATTCTTACTGTGGACAAGCAAGAACGTGAATCACAAATAGGTGAAATTCGTGAAAAAGTAATCGCACTCTTTGACGAAGAGAGCGAAACGTATGAAACGGACGTTAAAGTAGCACGTGGTGTATTTGAAGAAATGATATACGATGAAGTACGTCGTTTAATTACTGAAGACAAAATCCGTCCAGACAGACGTAAGCCAGACGAAATTAGATCATTAGATTCCCAGGTTGGTTTATTACCAAGAACACACGGTTCAGGTCTATTTACACGTGGGCAAACGCAAGTGCTCTCAGTAGCAACTTTAGGCTCTATGAGTGAATATCAAATCATAGACGGCCTTGGTGAAGCAAGTGAAAAACGTTTTATGCACCATTATAATTTCCCACATTTCTCAGTAGGGGAAACAGGGCCATTACGTGCGCCTGGTCGTCGTGAAATTGGACACGGTGCATTAGGGGAGCGCGCATTACAACAAGTAATTCCATCAACTGAGGAATTCCCATACACAATCCGCGTTGTTTCTGAAGTATTAGAATCAAATGGTTCATCTTCACAAGCATCGATCTGTGGTGGAACACTCGCTTTAATGGATGCAGGTGTACCAATCAAAGCACCAGTAGCTGGCATTGCTATGGGTATGATGATGAAAGACGGTAACTACACAATTCTTTCAGATATCCAAGGTATGGAAGATGCATTAGGTGACATGGACTTTAAAGTAGCAGGAACTGAAAAAGGTATCACCGCAATTCAAATGGATATTAAAATTGATGGTTTAGCAGAAGAAATTCTTCGCGAATCATTAGAACAAGCGAGAGTTGGACGACTACACATCTTAGAAAATATGTTAGCAACAATTAAAACACCAAGAGAAGTACTCTCAAAATATGCGCCTAAAATTGAAACAATGTCAATCAAACCAGACAAGATCCGCGATGTTATTGGACCTGGTGGTAAGAAAATCAATGAAATTATTGATGCTACAGGTGTAACTCTAGATATCGAACAAGATGGTACAATCTTCATTGGTGCAGTAGATCAAGAAATGATCTCAAAAGCACGTAAAATTATTGAAGACATCACACGAGAAGCTGTTGTTGGTGAAGTGTACATGGGCACAGTTAAACGCGTTGAAAAGTTCGGTGCATTCGTAGAATTATATAAAGGTAAAGACGCACTTGTGCACGTATCTCAACTCGACAACAAGCGTGTTGAAAAAGTGGAAGACTTTGTTAAAATTGGCGATCAGTTCTTAGTTAAAGTAACTGAAATCGATAAACAAGGCCGGGTAAATGCATCACGTAAAGTATTATTAAAGAATGATGAAGAGAAAAAAGATAAGTAAGGAGGGGTAAAGTTGGCAGAGAAAAAAGAAGATACAGTAAAAATCAAAATCATCCCTCTAGGGGGTGTTGGCGAAATCGCTAAAAACATGTACATCGTCGAAGTAGAGGATGAAATGTTTATCCTAGATGCAGGATTGATGTTCCCAGAGGATGAAATGCTCGGTGTCGATGTCGTAATCCCTGACATTACTTATGTCAAAGAGAACAAGGAACGCCTAAAAGGAATCTTTGTTTCTCACGGACATGAGGATTCAATTGGTGCTTTACCTTACATCATAGAAGAGTTAAATGCGCCAATTTATGCATCAAAATTAACAATTGGTTTAATTAAAGAGCGATTTAAAGAGCATAGGGTTAGAAAGAAACAAAAATTCTTTACAATCAATAGTGAATCAAGAATGAACTTTAAAAACTGTTCATTTGAATTCTTTGAAACATCACATACAATCCCAGACTCATACGGATGCTCAATTGAGACGAAATGGGGGAAGATTGTTTACACTGGTGAATTTAAGTTCGATCAAAGTCTAGAAGGTGATTACGGTTATAACATGGGTAAAATGTATGAGATTGCTAAGAGCAAAGATGTACTTGCACTCATCAGTGATTCTACTGAAGCAGAAAAACGTGGTTACAATACACCTGAAAACATCATTGAGAGTCATATATTAAGTGGCTTCTTAAAAGTTCGCGGTCGAATCATCGTATCTACTTATGCTTCTAACTTTGTTAGAATTCAACAAGTATTAACCAATGCGCACAAAGCGAACCGTAAAGTGACGTTCTTAGGGAAGACTCTAGAGTCTAGCTTTAAAGTTGCCAGAAACTTAGGCTATTTTGATATTCCCGAAGGATTATTAATTCCTTCACACGAACTTAAAAAATACCCTGACAACGAAGTTGTCATTATAGCTACTGGTTCACAAGGTGAGCCGATTGAAGCTTTAGGTCGTATGAGCAGAGGTTCCCATGATGTGACGAACATCAAAGAGGGCGATGAGGTATATATCTTAACGACTCCATCTTCAAATATGGAAGTAGTATTATACAGTACGATAAACGATTTAGTAAAAGCTGGTGCAGAAGTTAATACACCTACTTCAGACATTCATGCTTCAAGTCATGGCTTAAGTGAAGAATTAAAAATGATGTTAAACATATTTAAACCAGAATACTTCATCCCAGTTCAAGGGGAGTTTAAAGAACAAATTGCACACGCAAAACTTGCGACAGAAACAGGTGTTGATCCTGAAAAGATTTTCTTACTAGAAAAAGGAGATGTTGTAAGCTTTAATGGGAAAGAAATGTCTTCAAGTGATAAAGTAACAGCGGGTAATGTATTAATCGACGGTAAAGGTGTTGGCGACGTTGGTAACATCGTATTACGTGACCGGAGAATCTTAAGTGAAGATGGCATCTTCATTGCGGTAGTTACAATTGACCGTGAGACAAGAACTATTGAAGCAGGACCTGAGATTCAATCACGAGGGTTTGTGTATGTTAAAGAGAGCGAAGAACTACTAAAACAATCAGAAGCTCTCGTAAGAGAAATTGTTGAAGAGTCGTTATCAAATAGACGTGTCGATTATAGTACACTTAAACAAAATGTAAGAGATGCTCTAGGAAAGTATCTATTTGAAAACACCAAACGCAGACCAATGATTATTCCAATCGTTTCTGAAATATAATCACACTATGGAGATACTCGCAAGTATCTCCTCATTTTTTATTTATTGAAAGGACTTTTGCTATGGCGAGAAAGAAAAGTACGAGACGTAGTAAAAAGAAGGATAGACAACGATATTTTGCCCTCACGAGCTTTGTATTAATTTTAATTATATTAATTTCATTCTTTCAACTTGGCTCAGTTGGTTCATATATCGATTCCATGTTTACGTATCTTTTTGGAACGAGTCGATACTTTACGTATGTAATAATTGTGCTGACTAGTATTTATGTAGCAATGAACCACCATTTCCCGTTTACTAGACGTATGATGGGCTATGTATTCTTACAATTTGGATTCATTTACTTATTCCACAGTATTCTTTACTTTACGAATCGTCCACTCACTAAAAATTACTACACATTTATGGAAACCAGAGCACTTATTGAAGAAACAAGGTTTAAAAACTTCACTGGTGGTGGAACAATTGGTCAGTCGATGTTCTCATTCTTAAGCAGTGGAATTAGCTTCATTGGAACGGTGATGTTATCTTTCGTATTTATCTACTTTGCGATTATTTTAATTAGAAACCAAAGTATTGAAGCAGTGCTCAGAAGAGATTTCGTTAAAGTTGGCGAAATGTTCAAGAGTATATTCATGAAGATCAGTGAAACTGTATCATCACAAAGAGTAAAATCTAAAGCTAGAGAGAATAAAGAGAAGTCTGATACACCTTCTGGTGAAGATAATGCTTCCAGATTAAAAAAGAAGCATTCGCGTAAGAAGCCACTTCTAGATGCCCTTAAGAAAAAAGAAACGAAAGATGAAGTGACAGTCAAAGAGGCTCAAGAAAGATTTGAACCACAAATTTTTGTTTCAGATGAGGAGTACAAAGATACTAATGAAAGCTCAACTTTAGAAGTTAATGAGGAAGAATCAGACCTCAAGATTGAAACTGAGAAAGATGACTCTGTAGAGCTTGAGTACGAGGAAGAAGAACTTGACGAAACGATTACCATAGACGCACCTAAAGCAAATACAGAAGAAGATGAACTCGACGATTCTGAGATCAAAGCACTTATCGAATATAAAGTACCACCAATCACATTGCTTAAAGATGCCGATAATGTTGAGAAAGTATCAAACAAAGAAGTTTTACAGCAGGGGAAAGTCTTAGAGGAAACACTACACAATTTTGGTGTAAGCGCGAAAGTTTCTAAGATTCGTATTGGTCCGGCTGTAACGCAATTTGAAATTCAGCCAGATATCGGGGTTAAAGTTTCTAGAATTATCAATCTACAAAATGATATTGCACTCTCTTTAGCAGCTAAAGATATTCGTATTGAAGCACCGATTCCTGGTAAATCAGCAGTGGGTATTGAAGTGCCCAACTCGGTTGTTTCGATGGTAACTCTACGTGAAGTGATGAAGCGTAAATCATCTAGTAACGTATTAGAAGTAGGGCTTGGTAAAGATATTTCCGGAGCACCGATCATGGCAGAACTTAACAAGATGCCTCATTTACTTGTAGCAGGTTCTACAGGGAGTGGTAAGTCAGTATGTATTAACGGGATTATCGTATCAATACTACTTAATGCAAAGCCGCATGAAGTGAAACTGATGATGATTGACCCTAAAATGGTAGAATTAAATGTTTATAATGGGATTCCGCATTTGCTTAGTCCTGTCGTGACGAATCCACAGAAAGCTGCAGATGCGTTAAATAGAATCGTGAATGAGATGGAACGTCGTTATGACTTATTCAGTGCGACACACACGAAAAATATCTCAGCTTACAATAAATATTTAAAGAAAAACGCTGAGAATCCGGAAAAGGTCACACAGATGCCTTATATTGTTGTCATTATTGACGAGTTGGCAGACCTGATGATGGTCGCATCAAAAGATGTCGAAGCATCAATTACGAGAATTGCTCAGATGGCACGTGCTGCAGGTATTCACCTGATTATTGCAACTCAGCGTCCTTCTGTTGACGTTATTACAGGTATTATTAAAGCAAACATTCCATCGCGAATCGCGTTCTCCGTCAGTTCATCTACTGATTCGCGTACAATCATTGATTCTGGTGGAGCAGAAAAACTACTCGGTAGAGGGGACATGCTTTTCTTACCTTCCGGACGCTCTAAACCACTACGTGTTCAGGGTGCGTTTTTATCAGACGAAGAAGTGATCGACGTTGTAGAATTTGTAACATCACAAATGAAAGCAAACTACGAAAAATCGGTTATTTTAAATCAAGAGAAAAAAGAGGTAGAGGAAGTTGAATCAGAAGACGAACTATACGGTGAAGCGAAATGGTTCGTTATAGAAGAACAGCGCGCTTCTGCAAGTTTACTTCAGAGACAATTTAGAATTGGGTATAACCGTGCAGCACGACTCGTTGATGATCTAGAAAGAAATGGTATCATCGGACCGGCAAGTGGTTCAAAACCACGTAATGTACTCGTACAAGAGCAAGATGTATAAGGGGTTTTATATGTGAAAATTAATGAAACTACTGTAAACAATATCCCAATTATCGATATTAGAACAGATAAGTTTAAAACATTTACGATACGTATCTCATTTAGAAATACGTTAGATGAAAAAACAACAACAGTTAGAAATATACTGTCACGCATGATGGTAAAGCGTACGAAGAAGCTAAGAACTGAAACAGAGCTTGTTCAGTTCTTGGCAAAATATTATGGGGCTCACCTTACTGAGGGGACTACTAAACGTGGTGACTCACATGTCGTGAACTTCACGATTGAATTTGCAAATGAACGCTTCATTCACGAAGATTTAAATATCTTTAATGATTTATGTGAATTCTTAAATGATATGCTCACAACACCATTTGAATATAATGAGGAGTGGAGTGCTTTTCTTGAGCAAGAGAAGAGACTTCACAAGAACAAGTTGTCACTTCTCATGGATAGTTCTATGCAGCGTGCGTATATCAACATGTTAAACATCATGTTTAAAGATGAACCAAACCGTCATATGTCATTTGGTAAAATAGAACATATTGATTCGATTACCTTAGATGATATTATGAGGGAACACAAAAAGATGATGAAAGAAGATGAAATGGTCATCCTTGTTGTTGGTCAAACTTCAGACGAAGAAGTGGAATCTTTGAAAAAAATCTATTCTCGGGATAATTACGTGAAGCTTCCATATCATGGATTCGACGGACAAATAACAAATGTCATCAACTATCAAACAGATTACGAAAAGATTGAACAAGCGAAGACAATTCTAGGATTTAGAATCGAAAAAAAACAAGCAGACATGATGAGTGCTCGTATCTTCAACAGAATGTTTGGTGGGAGTGCCGCATCATATCTCTTCATGAATCTACGTGAAAAATTATCACTCGCATACCAAATTCATTCTGAACTTGATATAAAAAATGGTGTTTTATTCGCGATTGCAGGGGTTGATTTCAATAGAGTGAAGGAAACTGAAATTCATGTTATGAAGGAATTAGACAAATTCAGAAATGGAGAATTTACTGAAGAATTTCTAGAAGAATCAAAAAATCAGTTTTTATCTGCAAGACTTGATTCAATGGATAAGCCAAAAGGTGTTATCGCAACACTATATGGACATTTTTTAGCAGGCGTTGATTTTGAATACGTTGATGAACAACTGTCACGTGTAACGAGAGAATCTGTAATAAATGTGGCTAAACATACTCATCTCGATACTGTATATACATTGACTGGAGGTGAAACCAATGAAAGTGAAACATTATAAAGATATTGATGAGACAGTCTATCATGAAAAAATGAACAACGGGCTAGAAGTTATTTATATAAAAAAGAGTGGATTCAATAAGAAATTTGTTACTTATACAGCGAAGTTTGGTTCAATTGACAATGATTTTACTGTGGACGGCACGCGCTATAAAATCCCAGACGGTATTGCACACTTCTTAGAGCATAAAATGTTTGAAAAAGAAGATGGTGACGTATTCAATAAATTCTCTCAAAAAGGTGCGAATGCGAATGCGTTTACATCATATGACAGGACAACTTATCTATTTTCATGTACAGAAAATTTCTATGAAAACTTAAAACTGCTCATGGATATGGTTGAGAAACCATTTTTCACAGATGAATCAGTTAAAAAAGAAATAGGTATTATTAATGAAGAAATTAAGATGTATCAAGACAACCCAGGATTTAGAGTGTATAACCAACTACTAGAATCACTCTATCAAAAGCATCCGATTCGTATTGATATAGCGGGTACTTTAGAGTCGATCAGTGAAATCACAAAAGAAACTCTATACTTATGTCATGAGACTTTCTATGCGCCAAACAATATGGTTATGGTCATCGTTGGTGATTTCGATACTGAAGAGTTGTTTGATTTTATCCGCACACATCAAGAAAACAGAAACATTGAAGATTTAAAAGAGATTACTCATCATTTTGAAGTTGAGCCAAAAGCGGTTCTAGAAAGAATATCTGAGACTTCAATGAATGTTTCAGATACTAGACTTATGCTAGGGTTTAAATATTTAGAGCATGGTGAAGAAGACAAATATAATGAGGCCAAACGCGATATTATCATGATGTTTGCGCTAGACATGGTATTTGGAGCACAGTCGAAATTTTACTATGAGATGATTAATGAATCTTTAATAGATGAGTCATTTAACTTTGGTTTCTCTGCAGAACATACGTATGGACATACTTTGTTCACTTCACGCGGTAGTAACTCTAAAGAAGTTGTTGATAGAATCTTAGATATTATTGAAGAAGTGAAGACTACAGATTACTTCACTGAAGAAATGCTCTTATCTCAAAAGAGAGAGCTTCTCGGAGATTACTTATCTTCACTAGACTCTCCAGAGTACATCGCAAATCAATATACAAAATATTTACTTGATGGAAATAACCTTTATGAAATTCCTTCAATAGTTGAAGAAATTACACTTGAGGATGTCAAGGCAACATTCGTTGAAGTACTAGATCCTAAATATATGTCAGAATCACTGGTTGTACCTTATGAGTAATATATTAATTGTTGGCGCAACAGGAGATATCGGAAATGCTGTTCATAAACTATTTCAAAATGACAAAGTAATCAGTGTGTCAAATAAGAGGACACCAAAATTTACAAGTAAACACTACTTTATGAATCTAACTAAAGAAGTGAACCTGCGTGATTTACACGAAATGATGCAAGACTTGACTCATTTAGATGCTCTCATTTACACACCGGGTTTTTCGCATTTTGGAATGATTCAGGACGTAACAATAACTGATATGGATACGCAGTACACATTATCTATGAAGAACTTGGTGCTGTTTATTCAGGCGACACTTCCATTATTGAAAAAGAGTAAGTATGGGAGAATTATTGTTGTATCTTCAATATGGGGGCAGGCTGGTGCAAGTTGCGAAAGTATTTATGCCTCAATGAAAGGTGCACAAAATACTCTTGTAAAATCACTAGCTAAAGAGCTTGCTTTAACAAATGTTACGGTTAATGCTGTTGCTCCTGGTGTTGTGAGTGGTCATATGACGAATGAACTGAGCACGACAGATCAGGAAATATTATTAGATGAACTTCCACAAAATAAATTTATAGAACCAAATGAAGTAGCGAAACTTATCGAATTTATTTGCAGTGAATCTTCAAAATCAATCACTGGAGAGGTATTCAATATTAATGGTGGTTGGTATACTTAATGGTAATTAAAGAAATGTGGTGAAACGATTGAAACTTGGTTCATTGCTTAGAAAAAGGCGTGAACAATCGGGTATTACTCTTAAAGAGATGTCCGAACGTTCTGGTTTAAAAAGATCTATCATACAAATTATAGAAACAGGGGAATTCTTAAAGCTCCCAAATCCAAAACACGCAAAGTTATTAATACTTGAATACACTGAGGTACTCAACTTAAATGGACATGAGTTGATCGAGCGCTATAAAGAAGAGTTACCAACAAAAAAAGAAATTATAGAAACAAGACAGTTGAGCCAAAATGATTCGTTTTTATATCTTAAAAAATCACTCATCACTCTTGGTGTGATTATCCTATCTCTTTTTGTAATCTGGTTTATACTTTTACAAATTGGAGCAGACGGCAATTTATTTACTAAAAAGCCAATTTATGATGCTGTGTCAAGTGAAGGTGCAGTCGTAAAAGAGCAAAAAGATGAAGTTCAAAAAGATTCTAAAGTGGAATTTGTAGGTCTTGATGGTAATACATTGGTCTATAACATTGAGACATCTGAACCTATTGTCTTTGCATTCCATTCCAAAAACACACTCGTTAATTTAACAGATAATCTAAATACGGGATATGTCTATGACTCAATCAGTGAAGGTGAATATGAAATCAACGATGATGCGACAGAATTATTATTCGCTGTTGAGGATGCAACAAGTATGAACATTACTATTAACAACATTCAGTTAGATCCTGAAGATAGAAGTGGCAAAAAAACAGTATTCTATCAGTTTAATATAGAAAGGAAATAATTATGAATCTTCCAAATCAGATAACTATAGTACGTGTATTACTGATTCCTGTTTTTATCATCTTTGCTATTAACGACTTCGGATTTGGTAATACAAGCTTTTTAGGTGGATTAGAGATACGTGTAGAGCAGTTAATTGCTGCTATCATCTTTGTAATTGCGAGTTTAACTGACGCATTAGATGGATTCCTTGCACGAAAATTAGATTTAATTACAAATATGGGTAAGTTTTTAGATCCTCTTGCCGATAAACTTCTTGTAGCAAGTGGACTTATCGTCTTAGTTGAGTGGGATACAATCTCAAGCTGGATAGCAATTGTTATCATCGCTCGCGAGTTTGCAGTAACAGGTTTAAGACTGCTTCAAGTCGAACAAGGGTTTGTAAGTGCAGCAGGTCAACTTGGCAAAATAAAAACAGTCTTCCAAATGCTTGCACTCGTATTTTTATTGTTCGGTGACATCTTAGTAAAATACTCTGGGTTCTCACTTGGTATGGTATTTATGTATATCGCTGTACTATTTACAATACTTTCAATGATTGAGTATTTCTATAAAGGCAGAAATGTATTTAAGAATCAAAAATAAAGTAGTTATTAAGCAACGGTATAATTTATGTGTATATGCTAAATTTTGCATAAGTAAAATTAAATAACTGCGAATAAAAAAGCGAACGTATATTCGCTTTTTTATTTTTGCTGTGTTATAATTTGATAGAACTTATATATCGGAAATTTCGGAGGTTTATTATGAGCGAAAGACAAAAAGCATTAGACACTGTAATTAAAAATATGGAAAAAGCATTCGGTAAAGGATCAGTTATGAAACTTGGTGATGACCCAGGTCGTAAAGTAAACACGACATCTTCTGGTTCAATTACACTTGACCGTGCACTCGGCGTAGGTGGGTATCCACAAGGACGTATTATTGAAATCTATGGACCAGAATCTTCAGGTAAAACAACTGTTGCACTCCACGCAATTGCAGAAGTACAACGTCAAGGCGGGATCGCTGCTTTCATTGATGCAGAGCATGCATTAGACCCAGTCTATGCAAAAAACTTAGGCGTAGATATTGAAAACCTCTACCTCTCTCAACCGGATACAGGTGAGCAAGGATTAGAAATTGCAGAAGCATTCGTACGCAGTGGTGCAGTTGATATCGTAGTAGTAGACTCAGTAGCAGCTCTTACTCCTAAAGCAGAGATCGAAGGGGAGATGGGAGATACACACGTTGGTTTACAAGCACGACTGATGTCACAAGCGTTACGTAAACTTTCAGGTGCAATTTCGAAAAGTAATACAACTGCGATTTTCATTAACCAGATTCGTGAAAAAGTAGGAGTTATGTTTGGTAACCCAGAAGTTACTCCTGGTGGACGTGCGCTAAAATTCTATAGTTCAGTTCGCTTAGAAGTACGTCGTGCTGAACAGCTGAAACTCGGACAAGATATCGTTGGTAACAGAACTAAAATTAAAGTTGTAAAAAACAAAGTTGCACCACCATTTAGAATCGCAGAAGTAGACATCATGTATGGCCAAGGTATCTCACGTACAGGTGAAGTAATCGACTTAGGTGTAGAATATGACATTGTAGATAAAAGCGGTGCTTGGTATTCATATAATGGAGAGAGACTTGGTCAAGGTAAAGAAAATGTTAAAGAGTACCTATCCGAAAACAAAGAAATTCTTGAAGATATTGAAAGTCGTTTAAGAGATGCACTTGGTTTCAATGGTGAAAAGGAAGAAGAGTCAACAGAAGAGAAAACGGACGAAGAAAAATTATTCGATAACTAATTTTTTATCAAGCACTAGGTATTCCTAGTGCTTGATTTATTTTTAAATAAACTATACTATAAATATGTATGATAAATTCAAAAATTTAAAATACGTTATAATCAACACACTGAAAAATAAGCTTTAGGGAGGTGTATTTTGTGGACTTCCAAAACATTTTCTTAATCTTATTTGGTATTATCCTAGGTGTTGTTATCGGATATTTTATCGTTAATAATATGTTAACTAAGAGACAGGAACAAGCGCGAACGTCAGCAAGTCATATTATTGCGGAAGCTGAAAAAGAAGCAACGAACTTGAAGAAAGAAAAGTTGCTTGAAGCAAAAGAAGAGAATCAAAAACTAAGAGAAGCATTTGAACGTGAAACAAGTGAGTCACGTGAAATGTTGAAATCATTTGAATCTAGGCTTTTGAATCGTGAAACGACTCTTGATTCTAAGAGTGAACTCTTAGATAGAAAAGACGAGATGCTTGATTCAAAAGAAGCAAAAATTGAAGAAAAACAGCAAATGGTAGATGCCAGAGAAGAAAAGATTAACGAAATTATCAGTCAACAAAATTCAGAATTGACTCGCATCTCCGGACTAACTAGAGATGAAGCAAAACAAGAAATTTTTGCTGAACTCGAAAAAGAACTGTCACATGATATGGCTGTAATGGTCAAAGAAAAGAAAGCCGAAATGGAACAAACTGTAGAAAAAGACGCGAGGGAACTTCTTGCGACAGTGACACAGCGCTATGCAGCTGAGTACACAAGTGAATCTACAGTATCAGTTGTAAACCTACCAAACGACGAAATGAAAGGCAGAATCATTGGACGTGAAGGTCGTAATATTAGAACGATTGAAACACTCACAGGTGTCGATTTAATAATCGATGATACACCTGAAGCAGTAATTCTTTCAGGCTTCGACCCAATTCGACGTACTATTGCAAAAAACGCCTTAGAAGAACTTGTAAAAGATGGACGTATCCATCCAGGTAGAATTGAAGAAATGGTAGACAAAGCACGTCGTAATATTGAA
Source organism: Phocicoccus pinnipedialis (assembly GCF_903994035.1). Lineage (GTDB taxonomy): Bacteria > Bacillota > Bacilli > Staphylococcales > Salinicoccaceae > Phocicoccus > Phocicoccus pinnipedialis. The sequence continues at coordinate 452,187 of NZ_CAJEWB010000010.1, read as the reverse complement.
ACAGAAATACGAGATGCAGGTGAACAAGCAGCCTTTGAAGTGGACATTCACAACTTACATCCTGAACTCATCAAGCACTTAGGTAAGATGAAATTCAGGCTTAGTTATGGACAAAATGTCCTCAAACACTCAGTTGAAGTAGGATACTTAGCGGGTATGCTTGCCGCAGAACTCGGACTTGATGTTTCATTAGCACGTCGCGCAGGGTTATTACATGATATCGGTAAATCGATTGACCATGAAATTGAAGGATCTCATGTTGAAATCGGTGTAAACTTAGCGAAACGCTATAAAGAATCTGATATTGTAATTAACGCGATTGAGTCGCATCACGGTGATGTAGAACCAACAAATATAATTTCAATCATTGTAGCAGCGGCAGATGCATTAAGTGCTGCAAGACCAGGTGCACGTAGAGAAACTCTAGAAAACTATGTTAAACGATTAGAAAACTTAGAGCAGATCGCTCTCGGTTACCCAGGTGTAGAGAAATCATTTGCGATTCAAGCAGGTAGAGAAATCCGCATTATGGTTAGCCCGGAAGAAATCGATGACGTCAAAGCTCATCGTCTTGCACGCGACATAAAAGCACAAATAGAAGATGAACTGCAATATCCAGGGCACATCAAAGTGACAGTTGTCCGAGAGATGAGGGCAGTAGAATATGCCAAATAAAGATTGGAACTCTGTTTCCAATCTTTTTTATTTAATAAAATAGTGAGGATTATTATGAGAATATTATTTATTGGGGACATCGTTGGTAAGGTTGGCCGACGCATGGTTAAAGAACATTTAGCAGATCTTAAAAAGGAATATCATATCAACTATACAATCGTGAATGGTGAAAACAGTGCTCATGGTAAAGGAATTACAAAAGCCATCTACAAAGAGCTGACTGTTGCCGGTGTAGATTTCATCACATTAGGAAATCATGCATTCCATAAAGATGAAGTCCACGAACTATTAGAGACAAAAAATATCATTAGACCAGCAAACTACCCGGATAGTGTTACGGGTGATGGAGTTAAAGTTGTGAACGTTAACGGTGTGAAACTACTCATTGCTAATATTCAAGGTCGTAGTTTTATGGAAGCAATCGATAATCCGTTTGCCAAGATCGATGAGATTTTAGAAGAAAATACATATGACGAAGCATTTGTAGATTTTCACGCAGAAACGACAAGTGAAAAAATTGCAATGGGCTACTACCTAGATGGGCGTGTAAATGCAGTAGTAGGCACGCATACGCACGTTCAAACAAATGATGAGAAAATCTTAGAGAAAGGTACTGCATATATTACTGATGTTGGAATGACTGGATATAGCGAAGGTATTCTAGGTATCGATCGTAAGGCAGTTATAGAACGTTTTATTGACCAACTCCCACAACGTCATATTGTACCAGAGATTGGTCCTGGGCTTTTATCTGCAGTTGTTATTGACACTAAATTGAAAACCATTGAGAAGATTAGGCTAGAAGGCTAGTCGTCCGATAGACTGATTTTGTTAAAAGCACACTAAGTTTCTTAAAGAAAGGCATTATTTTTGTTATAGTTACATTACTAGGAGGCTAGAAATAATGATTAGTCAATTATCGTGGAAAGTCGGCGGTCAGCAAGGCGAAGGTATCGACTCGACTGGTGAAATCTTTTCCACTACATTAAATCGAATGGGGTACCACTTATACAGTTACCGACATTTCTCATCAAGAATTAAAGGTGGACATACAAACAACAACATTCGTATCTCATCAAAAGAGGTAAGATCGATTTCCGATCACATAAATATATTGGTTGCTTTTGATCAAGAAACGATCGATGTCAACGCACACGAACTTGTTTCAGATGGTGTCATTTTAGCTGACGCAAAATTAAAACCAACGAAACCAGAAGGTGTAAAAGCAGCATTAATTGAAGTTCCTTTTACTGAAATCGCTCAGGAACACGGAAGCAAATTAATGAAAAATATGGTCGCTGTAGGTGCAAGTGCTAGACTCATGCACTTACATAGTGAAGATTTTGAAGATATGATTTACACCATGTTCATTAGAAAAGGACAAGAAATTGTCGACAGTAACATTGCGGCACTTCTTGCTGGATATGAATTTATTCAAAATAAATCAGAATTCATTGAAGGTGACTTTGAGTTAGAGAAAGTCGAGAAGCGTGACCAACTTTATCTGATTGGTAATGATGCCATTGCTTTCGGCGCACTAAATGCTGGTGTTAGATTTATGGCTGCATATCCAATCACTCCAGCAAGTGATATCATGGAGTACATGATTCAGCACTTACCAACCTTAAATGGTACGGTTATACAAACAGAAGACGAGATTGCAGCTGTTACGATGGCAATCGGTTCTAACTACGCAGGTGCAAGAAGCTTCACCTCATCATCAGGTCCTGGTCTATCTCTTATGATGGAATCTATAGGATTATCTGGCATGACTGAAACACCGCTTGTAATCATAGATGCAATGCGCGGAGGTCCTTCAACCGGACTACCGACAAAGCAAGAACAGTCAGACTTAATGCAAATGATATATGGTACTCACGGCGATATTCCTAAGATTATTCTTTCCCCAACAGATGTGGAAGATGCATTTTACTTAACAATTGAAGCATTTAACTTAGCAGATAAATACCAGTTACCCGTGATCCTTCTTTCAGATTTACAGATGTCACTTGGTAAACAAACATCACCAGTTTATGACTTGAGTAAAGTAGTAATTGATAGAGGTAAGATGATAACGGAACAGATTGCTGATGAAAACGTCGATTACTACGCGCGTTATGAGATTACAGAAGATGGCATTTCTAATCGTCCAATTCCAGGTGTCAAAGGTGGCATTCACCACGTGACAGGTGTTGAACACAGCACGATTGGTACACCAAACGAAGGTTCAGTTAACCGTAAAGAACAAATGGATAAGAGAATGATGAAACTAAATGACTTCGCATTAGATAAGCCGTTTAAAGTTAAAGGTGAGACATATAGTGAGTTATTAGTCATCAGCTTCTTAAGTGTTAATGGAGTGGTTGATGAAGCGGTAGAGCGATTTGATGAAAACATTAGCATCATCCACATGCGACAGTTATTCCCAGTACCTATTGAAACTTTAAAACCTTACTTAGAAGGTGCGAAAAAAATCGTTGTAATTGAACAGAACTATACAGGTCAATTATTTAACATCATCAAAATGAACTACGGCGGGCATGACAAGATGCATACGTTTGTTAAATATGACGGAACGCCATTCAAGCCTGTAGAAATTGAAAATTATATCAACGATATATTATAAAAAGGATGAATTAAATGGCAACATTTAAAGATTTTAGAAACCACGTAAAGCCAAACTGGTGCCCAGGGTGTGGTCATTTCAGTATTCAAGCGGCTATTCAACGTGCAGCAGCAAACAATGGTATTGAGCCAGAGGATCTTGCATTAATTTCAGGTATCGGTTGTAGTGGACGCGTGAGTGGATATATTAAATCCTACGGTTTCCACGCAACACACGGTAGAAGTTTACCTCTAGCACAAGGTGTTAAAATGGCAAACGATGATTTAACAGTTGTAGCATCGGGTGGAGACGGAGATGGTTTTGCGATTGGCATGGGTCACACAATTCATGCACTTAAACGTAACATTGACATAACTTATATCGTAATGGACAATCAAATTTATGGGCTAACAAAAGGGCAAACATCACCATCATCAAGCACAGGATTTGTAACAAAATCTACCCCCGATGGTTCGATTGAAGCACCAATTGTACCGATAAAAACAGCTATGGCATCAGGCGCGACATTCGTAGCACAGAGTGTTTCAAGTGACATCAAAGGTCTAACTAAAATCATTGAAGAAGCAATGAAGCACAAAGGATTTAGTTTCGTGAACGTATTCAGTCCGTGTGTAACATACAACAAAGTAAACACATATGACTGGTTTAAAGAGCACATCGTACCTATTGAAACAATTGACGGATATGACGAAACAGATTCGAATAAGGTTGTAAGACACATCAATGAGAATGAAGGTATGCTTACAGGAATTCTATATAGAGATACTAAAAGAAAATCATATGCAGAACACCTTGATGGTTATCTAGATGAGCCGCTTGTTGAACGTGAACTTAAGCTTGAAAATGATCAATTCCATGATATCATGGCAGCATTTAAATAATTAATGAGTGCGACATCTACGGATGTCGTTTTTTTATCTAAAATTTTAAGAATTATTTAACATCGGTCAAATGGTTGATTTAATCTTTAGTCAACTTGTGTCATAATTAAAATAAACCATTCGATTTCCGAAATAAAAGAGGTGTTCCATGAAAACAGTTTTCCGTTATGCATTGAAATATAAATGGATTATAATAATTGGATTAGTCCTAATGCTCGTAGAATTAGGGGTAGAATTAATTCAACCACTTTTCATCAGAGGGGTGATTGATGAGGGGATACAACAAAATAGTTTAGAAAAAGCCTATCTCTATCTATTCTTAATGCTTGGAGCGAGTGCGGTTTCTTTTATTGCAGGTATTTTCAATACATATTTTTCCAGTTATGCAACAAACGCATTTGGTAATGATTTAAGAAATGCAATTTTTAGAAGGATTCAGGGGTTTAGTTTAGGTACGCTCGCGAAATTCAACAGTTCAACACTCATTACACGATTAACACAAGACGTTCTCATGTCAGAGAACCTCGTATTTATGGGTATGAGAATTTTACTAAGAGCACCTTTAATGGTGATCGGCTCACTCATCATGTCATTCGTCGTTAACGTGAAACTTGGATTTTATCTAACGATGCTAACTCCGCTATTATTCGTGTTCTTACTCATTACTGCGAGATATGGAACCAAGATTTTTTCACGTATTCAAAGAAGGTTAGACGGAATTAACAGATTCATACAAGAAAATTTATCTGCGATGACATTGATTAAAGTAAACAACCGTATGGAGTATGAATCTAACAGATTTAGTAAGATTGCAGGAGACCTAAGAGACGACATGATTTTTGGACTACGTTTAATGGAGTCGATTTTACCAGTCTTACTCCTGATTATGAATGGAAGTTTACTTATCGTGTTATTTGTAGCGAGAGATTTGCTTGAATCATCAAGTATACAGGTCGGAGAGCTCGTTGCGATTATCAACTACGCACTAAGAATGCAGGGAGGGTTCTCTATGTTCAGTTGGTTGATTATCGCGGCAACTAGAGCTAAAGCATCAGCAGATCGTATTGAAGAAGTGCTTCAAGCACCAATTACTCAATATGAGTATGATGAATTTGAAAAGACAAAAACTGGAAGTTCGGTTGAATTTAAAGATGTATCATTTAAATACCCAAATGATACACTCAAAGTTTTAAAGAACATTTCATTTAAGATTGAGAAAAATGAAAATCTAGTCATCATGGGTGCAACAGGATCAGGTAAAAGTACACTTGTTAACTTAATACCACGTATGTATGATGCAACTGAGGGACAAATTCTTGTAGATGATAAAGACATCAGAGAATGGAATATCGCTGAACTTAGAGAGAAGGTTGGATATGTTCCACAATCCGCAATTCTCTTCACAGGTTCTATTTATGAGAACATGCTTTGGGGTGATAGGGAAGCACATGAAGAGAGCATCTATGATAGTACAATAAAAGCACAAATACATGAATCTATATTAGAGTTCGACGATCAATATGATACGCAGGTTGGCCAACGTGGTGTGCAATTATCTGGTGGACAGAAACAGCGATTATCGATTGCACGTGCACTTGTAAAACGACCAGCTATTTTAATATTAGATGACAGTACATCTGCTCTTGATGTTTCGACAGAGACAAGTTTATGGGATGCAATCAAAGACATTGAGGTCACAAGGATTGTAATTTCACAGAAAATTAGTACAGCACAAGCAGCGGATCGCATACTTCTTTTAGATGAAGGCGAAATCAGTGCGATTGGAACTCACGAAAAACTTCTTAGAGAGTCAGAGCTTTACAACAAAATCGTGGAGTCACAATCGAGAGGAGGGTCATTCGATGATTAACTTCTTAAGAGAACCATTTGGTCAAAAACGCATATTAAATAAAGAGGATATTGGAAATAAGAAGAACAAGCGTCGTGCGAATGACATTACCGGAACACTTAAACGTTTATGGAAGTTTATGCGTGGCGAAAAAAATGTCATTATATTTATCATATGTATTGTAGTAATAACAAGCTTACTTGGAATTTTAGGACCGTATCTGGTTGGACAAATTATTGATAAATACTTTGTCCCTGGACTTTTTGAAGGTGTAGGCAAAGTGCTACTATTACTATTATTCATATATGTACTACATTCCTTGACTACATTAACACAATCATTCCTAATGGTTGGTGCGTCGCAACGTACGATATTTAATATGAGATATGAACTATTTAATCATATGCAGTATTTGCCAATCGATTTTTACAATAGAAGACAACATGGTGAACTGATGAGTCGTATGACAAACGATATTGAAACCCTCTCTCAAACATTGAACTCATCATTCATACAGTTTACGACGAGCATCATTACATTAATTGGTACGATTTCGGTGATGCTATACTTATCTCCAATACTGACTGTGTTAACAATAACGATTATTCCATTACTTGTTGTTGGGATAAAATTTATAACAAACCGTACGGGTCCGTTATATAAGATTCGTCAGAAAACAACAGGAGAACTGAACGCATATATTGAAGAGGTTATCTCAGGACAAGAAATCGTAAAAGTATTCTCGCAAGAAGAACGTGTCATTAAAGATTTTGAAGTGAAAACAAAGAATCTCAGAGACGTGACATTTTGGGCAAACCTGTATTCAGGAATGATACCTAAGTTAATGAACGTGTTAAACAACTTGAGTTTCACAATTGTTGCAGGGATAGGTGGGCTTCTTGCTCTGACGATGGACAATGTCGTTACTGTCGGTACAATTGTAGTATTTGCAGAGTACGCTAGACAGTTTACTAGACCACTTGCAGATTTAGCAAACCAATTCAACCAAGTACTATCAGCAATCGCAGGTGCGGAGCGTGTTTTCCAAATCATTGATACTGATGTAGAAAAAGATCATGGTTTAATTGAGGACACGAATCTTAAAGGCGCAATAGATTTTAAAAATGTCACATTCTCATATAATAAAGATCAACACGAACCAACGATTAAGGATATATCATTCTCAATTAAAAGTGGCGAATCTATTGCTTTAATTGGTGCAACAGGTGCTGGAAAGACAACTATCGTTCAACTATTAAATAGATTTTATGACGTCGACCAAGGTGTCATAGAGATTGATGGAATACCAATTACCGAGTACAAGAGAGATGTATTAAAAGATAATTCTGCTTTCGTACTACAAGATCCCTTTTTATTTAAGACATCTATTAAAGAGAATATTAAGTTTGGAAACCTTGATGCGACAGACGAAGAGATCATTGAAGCTGCGAAACGTGCTAACGCACATAGCTTTATCATGAAACTCTCAGATGGTTATGACACAATCATCGACGAAGAACATACGAGTCTATCAACTGGACAGAAACAGCTCATTTCTATCGCAAGAGCATTTGTCAGAAATCCAAGTCTATTATTCTTAGATGAAGCGACATCGTCAATTGATACGATTACTGAAATCGAAATTCAAGATGCACTAGAAGAACTAATGAAAGGTCGTACATCAATTATTATTGCACACAGATTAAACACAGTGCAGGCAGTGGATAGACTCATTGTTCTAGAAAAAGGAATTATCAAAGAAATGGGTTCTCACGAAGAGTTATTAAGTCATAAAGGTATCTATTATAAAATGGTGAATGGCTAGTGTTGAGTAATCGTCTAAAACACTTTATAATGAAGATAATGACTAATTAAAGGTGAGAATTAAATGTATACAAAAGAGGAAATAGTTACAGCCGCAAAAGAACTTGGAAAAATGATTGCGGAAACAGACGAAGTAAAATTCTTCGAAAAAGCAGAAGCGAAAATTCACGAGAACAAAGATGTTAGAGAAAAGATGGCGAGTTTACGTTCACTTCAACAACAATCAGTAAACTTCCAAAGCTATGGTAAAGAAAAAGCACATCAATTAGCTGAGAAAAAGATTGCTGTTCTTGAAGAAGAATTAGATAATATGCCAATTGTAAATCAGTTCATGGATGCACAAGATGATGTGAACAGCATCTTACAGATGGTGTCCCATGCAATTAGCAGCACTGTAACACATGAAATCATTGAACGTACTGGTGGAGATCATCTCGAAGGTGAGACTGGTGCGGCAATGGCAAACAGACCGAGTAAAGACGTTAAATAAGAAGTGGAGAGGCGATTAAGGTCGCCTCTTTTTTAAATTTTTATGATGGATGTGTGAGTAATGACGAATGTTACGCCGATGATGAAACAATATTTTAATGTTAAGGAAAATCATAAAGATGCGCTTGTCTTATTTAGACTTGGGGATTTTTATGAACTCTTCTATGACGACGCAGTGACTGCTGCAAAAGTATTAGAAATTACGCTTACTACTAGAGACAAAAAAAATAATATACCTATGGCAGGCGTGCCTCATCATTCTGCGAAGGGATATATCGAGAAACTCATTAATAATGGATTTAAAGTCGCTATATGTGAGCAAATGGAAGATCCTAAACAAGTTAAAGGTATGGTGAAGAGAGAAGTCGTTCGTGTAATTACACCCGGTACTTTAATTGACGACTTTGGAATAGACTCTGATCAGAGTAACTTTATTTTGTCAGTATACTTTAATAATCAAACATATGAAGTGTCATATAGTGATATTTCTACAGGTGAAATTTACCAATTTGATACGACAGATTTAGAAATTTTAACGAGTGAAATTAAACGAATTAGCCCGAGAGAAATCGTTGTGAATCATAGTGCAGAGAAAAGCGTTACCGACATGTTTTATGAGCTACCGATGATTACAGTGAGAGACTCATTCGAAACGCATGAAATTGAACTGAATCCAGATGTTTTAAATAGAAATGCTGTGGATTTATTACTTTCATACATTGAAACACAAAACATGAAACCACTTGAGCACTTAAAACCTGTTGAAAAATATAATGTCCACGCATATTTGAAGTTGAACTATGCAGCATTGTCAAACTTAGAACTCTTAGAAAACCTACAGACTAAAAAACAAAAGGGATCATTATATTGGTATCTAAACCATACAGAAACACCGATGGGGAAAAGAAGATTACGTCGAATCATTGAGCAACCCTTGGTTAATAAAGACGACATTATGAATCGTCAAGCCATTGTAGAGATACTATTAGACAACTTCTTACCTCGGGAAGATATGAAGTCACTCCTTAACAATGTATACGATATTGAGAGACTTGTAGGACGAATGAGTTTCGGAAATATCGACGTGAAAGGTTTTATTCAATTAAGAGATTCACTAGAACATTTACCTGAAATCGAAGATCTTCTTAACGAAACAAAACTTACAAATAATCGTATTTTTAGAAACTTTGATAATCTAAGTGACATCTACGATATGTTGAAAGTGCTAAAAGACGAAGCACCGAAAACCATTCGTGAGGGTGAAATCTTTAAGTCCGGGGTCAGCGAAGAACTCGATGAGTTAAGAGAAATTCGAGATCATTCAAGAGAATGGTTAGAAAATTATCTTGAAAAAGAAAAAGAACGAACAGGTATTAAAAATATGAAGATTGGCTTCAACAAAGTTTTTGGTTACTTCATTGAAATATCTAAAGGCCAAGCAGCAACATTTGACTCAGATAGTTTTGGATATACAAGGCGTCAGACTTTGACAAACGCAGAACGTTATATTACTGATGAGCTTAAGAGTATGGAAGATAAAATACTAAAATCAGAGGATGAGAGCATTCTTTTAGAGTATCGCATGTTCTTAGAATTAAAAGATATGTTGAGTGAACATATCATGAGACTTCAAATTATTGCAGAACAACTTGCCATGCTGGATGTTTTTATAAGCTTTGCTACTGTGTCAAACATGTATAGACTCGTAAAACCAGAGTTTAGCGATTCAATTTTAGAACTCAAAAACTCAAGACACCCAATAGTTGAAAAAATGAGCGGAGAAACAAATTATGTACCTAACGATGTACATCTCGATAAAGACACTGGAATCTATTTAATAACAGGTCCTAACATGAGTGGTAAGAGCACGTATATGCGTCAGATTGCACTAATTGTAATCATGGCACAGATGGGGATGTACGTTCCTGCAAGTAAAGCGATTGTACCAATTTTTGATGCGATTTTCACAAGGATTGGAGCAAGTGATGATCTTTCGAGCGGTAAGTCCACATTCATGATTGAAATGATGGAAGCAAATGACGCGTTGAAACATGCAACTAAAGATTCTCTATTAATCTTCGACGAGATTGGTCGAGGGACGTCAACGTATGATGGAATGGCTTTAGCTGAAGCAATGCTTCTTTATATCCATAACAAAATTGGTGCCAAAACTTTATTCTCAACGCACTATCATGAACTTACTGAACTAGACAAGCGTCTTCATAGACTCGTGAATGTCCATGTTAAAGCAACTGAGCACAACGGAGAACTCATCTTTCTGCATAAAGTAGATTACGGGGCAGTAGAAAAAAGTTATGGTATTCATGTAGCTGAACTTGCGGGATTACCACTCGAAGTAATTGTTGAAGCAAGAAATAAATTAAGTACTTTAGAAGTGAACGAAACTTCTGATTTAAGACAATTGGAACTCGACTTAGCAGACAATGAATCAACGATTTTAGGCGAGACATATCATGAGATTATAGATCAAATTAAGAACTTAAATATCAACGAATTGTCACCATTAGATGCTTTGATGTTTATTGATAAAATTAAAAAAGAAATGAAATAGATTCATCATAAAAAATATTATATTAATTTCAATTTTTAAGTGATTCAATGTATTTTGTTCCTACAATTAAAAATGCGGATCTCATAATTGGAGTGGGCTGTATGGCTTCTTTATTGCCATTGGGATTTTTATTTTCCATAGTTATGAACTATTTATAAATAGATAATGAAAGAGAGGTGAAGTACATTGACGAACATTCATATATTAGATCCTATTATTCAAAATAAAATCGCAGCAGGTGAAGTCGTTGAAAGACCAAGTTCTATCGTAAAAGAACTCGTCGAGAACAGCATCGATGCGAACGCGAGTTACATTGAAGTCTTCATTGAAGAGAGCGGAATGAAGTCTATCAAAATTATCGATGATGGTGACGGAATTCTAATAGACGATGCACCGCTACTCTTTGAACGCCATGCGACGTCAAAAATAGAATCTGACTATGATTTATTCACTATTCGAACGATGGGCTTTAGAGGTGAAGCGCTGGCATCAATCAGCGCAGTATCTAGAACAATTGTGAAGAGTTACAACGAATCAAGTGAACCTTTCATGATTGAAATGTATGGTGGAGAAGAAGTAGTCCGTCAACCTTCATCTGAACGCAAGGGTACAGAAGTAATAGTCAAAGACTTATTCTTTAATACACCTGCACGTTATAAATATGTTAGTAGTCTCACAACTGAAGCGGGTAAGATCATCGATGTCATGCAGAAATTTAGCTTTAATCATCCGAATATTAGTTTTAAGCTAACGTTTGATAACAAACAGAGATTCGCGACTAAAGGGAATGGTAATTTAAAGGAAATAATTGCGGATATTTATGGTTTAAATACTGCACGTATAGCTTTAGAAGTAGACGCTAAATCACCCGATTATCATCTGACGGGATATATTATTAGACCGGAAATGACTCGTAGCAATCGTAACTATATCAACATTTCAATTAATAATCGTATGATTCGAGACTATAGACTAACAAATAGCGTGGTTCGTGCTTATCATACGCTCTTAGCAAAAGATAAATATCCGATTGTCATTTTAAACGTGGATATGGATCCGAAAATCGTGGATGTCAACGTGCATCCTGCAAAAACAGAAGTTAGAATATCTAAAATCAAAGAACTTGAATCACTCATAGAGGAGACTGTTAAAAGTATTCTTCACGGCGAAACGTTGATTCCAGATTCTATTGAACATACGACATTCCAAACTGCAAAATTTGAGAAACCACGTAACGAACAAGAGTCGATCGACTTCAGTTCAATTACGGATGTTATAAATCAAAGAACTCAAACAGTAAAAAATCAACTTAAACAAAATTTTCAAAAAGAGAATAAATCATTTAGAGATAATAACTTGAGCTACGACAATAAAAACGATGAGAAAGAAGTACCACCAAATATTTCAAACGTCAATGAAACTTCATCGGGAGTCTTCAATGATGTTACGCAAGAAGAGACACAAAGAGTAAAAAAAGAACGGTTACCTTACTTTGAAATAATCGGTCAATTCCATGGCACATATATACTGATGCAGAATGAAACAGGTCTATTTTTAATGGATCAACATGCAGCACAAGAGCGAATCAAATATGAGTATTACTACAGTCACATAAAGAACCGAGATAACAAGGTACCGTTACTTCTGCCGTACACATTCGAGTTTGCATATGACGATGTAATTAAAATCGATGAAAAGCTTACAGATCTTCGCAACCTAAGCTTCAACATCGAGAAGACTGGTATGAAGAATTACACGGTCGTGGAATACCCAAGTTGGATTAATGCGAAAGATCCTGAAGGGGATATTCGTGCTGTGATAGATTTTATATCAAACACAGATCGTTTTAGCGTTGAAGATTACAAAGAAGAAATGTCAATAATGATGAGTTGTAAAGATTCTATTAAAGCGAATCATTATCTAGATAAGAGGCAGATGCAGAATCTACTGGATGAGTTAGCGCAATGTCAATCACCATTTACATGTCCACACGGTAGACCGATTATTATTCACTTTACGACTTATGAAATTGAACGCATGTTCAACAGAATTATGAAATGAGGCGAACAAATGTTTACGACAGAAATAGTGAAGAGAAAAGATACCAAATTTAAGATCAGCGTCTATGCTCCAGATAACCCTAAAGCGTGCATTCTCGTATTACACGGTATGGCAGAACATAAAAGAAGATATAATTCGATGTTGAAATATTTCCAAGACAATGGTATCTATGGAGTCATTTATGACCATAGAGGACATGGCACAAGAGCAAATTTAGGCATCGGACATTTTAATTCGTTTAATGAACTCATTGACGATGCGAGAGCAGTTTATGATATGTTACCTGATGATTTACCAAAATTTGTTCTCGGTCACTCTATGGGAAGTATAATACTTAGAATGTTACTGAAATACATCGATCCAGATGGTGCTATCATAGTAGGTACAGGTCGAAAAGATCATCCAACTGATGCACTTAGTGGTATGTTCATAAGTAGACTTGTGAATAGATTTCCAACACGACGTAGTCCTATTATTAATATGTTAGGATTTTTAGGTTATGACAATCAATTTAAAGGGAATACTAGAAATAGATGGTTATCAGATAACTATGCTAACATTTATGAATACAACAACGACCCATTGAGTGGCAACATGATGTCGAACACAGCGCTACTTGAAACTTTAAATGCAGTTCAAGAATGTGATAAGGAATCGTATATTGAAACGTATTCAAAAAATACGAGATTTTTATTTATATCAGGCAAAGAAGATCCTTTTGGGCACCGCGGAAAAGATATTGAAATTTTAAAAGATAAATTTACAGCAGCCAATTTGGACACTACAGCTGTTCTTTATGAAGGATATCGCCATGAAGTGTTAAATGAGGGTGCACGATACGATATTTACGATTTAATAATAGAGTGGATGAAAAAAAGTGAATAATAAAATAATTGTGCTTGTAGGTCCTACTGCAATAGGTAAAACTGAGCTATCTATAGAGATTGCAAAACAGTATAACATGGAAGTAATCAGTGGAGATTCTATGCAGATTTATAAAGGAATGGATATTGGAACAGGTAAAATTACTGTAAATGAAATGGACGGTGTGACGCATCACTTGATTGATGTTATCACACCAGAAGAAATATATTCTGTTGCAGAATTTCAAAAAACTGTAAAATCTCTTATCCAAGATTCATATGAAAGAGGTAAAACACCTTTCATCGTTGGAGGTACTGGATTCTATATTCAAGCACTTTTATATGAGTTTAAGTTTGATAAGGACCATGAAACAGACACAAAAATTAAATATGATGCTTTAGTCATCGGACTAAATAGAGACCGGGCAAAACTATACGAAATAATTAATGCACGTGTTGATGATATGTTTGAAGCGGGACTTGAAGAAGAAGTTCGTGAGCTATATGGTAAGTATGCGTTCAGTTATACAGCAAATGGTGCAATTGGTTATAAAGAGTTTTTACCATATTTTGATGGCGAAATTACAATTGATGAAGTAAAAAAGAATATACAAAAGAATTCAAGAAATTATGCAAAACGACAGCTGACTTATTTCAGAAATAAATTACCTGTTACATGGTTTGATAAAGATAAAGACTCAAAAGAAGACGTGTTTGAAGTAATAAATGCGTTCCTAGAAAAAAATATATAGAAGGATTTTTATCCTTCTATATATTTTTGTATAAACTTCTCTATTTCTTCAACTGTTTTTTCTGAGTTGAATCTTTTAACGATACGTCCTTCTCTTGATATTAGAAACATTGTAAATGCACGCTTAATTTCATTTTTAAACATGCGGTTTCTACTTTCTGTAAGGAACTTAAACAGAGGGTGAGTTCTGTTTTTATCTAACTGAATTTTTTTCATAACGTCAAATTGTATATCGTATTTGCGTTTATAATCTAATTTTAAATCATAATCCTCTAAGATCATGCCTTCAGAAAATTTGTTAGAAGGGAAGGCAAGTATTTCTAAACCAAACGGTTGATATTTTTTATATAAGTATTCAAGTGTTTTAAATTCTGTATGATATATGTCATCTGAGTTTGTGTTTAATATAAGTAGAACTCGTCCTTTGTAGCGAGATAGCGGGACTTCTTCATCGTCATTATTCATTACAGAGAAATTGTATAAACTTTGCTTCATTATTTGATACCACCTATAACTATCGTCTTTAAGTAATAGACTAAAAAAGCAGATGTTAAACATTATTTTAAAAACTGATTGGAGTGATTTGATTTGATATTTAAATACAAAGGCGTCATTGTCGCTGTGAATACTCCAGAGACATATAATATCGAAACAGAAGTAAATGAATTAAAGGAACTTGCAGAATCGATAGATATCGAGATTGTTGGTATGCACGTTCAAAATCGTTCAAGACAAGACCGTAAGTACTACGCAGGCAGTGGATTTTTAAATGAAGTCAGAGAGATGTATGAGGAAATCGACTATGTAATTGTTAACGATGAAATACTCGCATCTCAAAACAGAAACATCGAAGCATTATTTGATGCGTCAGTGGTTGACCGTACACAAGTCATTTTAGATATCTTTAGCCAAAGAGCAAAATCTCGTGAAGGTAAATTACAAGTTGAGCTCGCACAGCTCAATTATTTAGTGCCGAGGTTAAGAGGGCAAGGTATTAATCTTTCCAGACTAGGTGCAGGTATTGGTACAAGAGGTCCGGGTGAGACGAAGTTAGAGACTGATCGTCGTCACATCGGAGAGCGTATTAAAGAAGTGAAGCATCAATTAAAGACAATTGAAAAGCATCGTGAAAGCTATAGAGAAGATCGCAATAAAACTCTTGTCACGAAGTTTAGTTTGATTGGATATACAAACGCAGGTAAGTCTGCATTGTTTAATACTTTAACTGAAGCGGATGAATTACAAGAAGATAAGTTGTTCGCAACATTGGATCCAAAGACGAAGAGACTAGAGTTTAATACAGGATTCCAAGTGCTTTTAACAGATACGGTTGGTTTTATACAAAAACTTCCGACTATGCTAGTTGAGAGCTTCAAATCTACATTAGAAGAAGCTGCAGATAGTGACTTTTTAATTCATGTTATTGACAATAGTAACCCAGACATCATGAGTCAGTACAGAACTGTAAAAGAACTTATACATGAGCTTGGAATGGAAGATATTCCACAGCTCGTATGCTTCAACAAGAGTGATTTAAACAGTGAAATCAGATTCATACCCGAAGAGAGGTATACGTTCACAAATTACAATATGAATAAGGAAGCCATTAAATCTGAATTGTTATCTCTGATAGAAGCGCATTATATTCCATTTAAGAGACACTTAACAATGGCAGATACAAATGAATTATATACGCTGAAACGTGACACATATGTAAAAAATGAAGTATTTAATGAGGATTCGTTAGAATATGATATTGAAGGATATACTAAACACATGAGTATTGTAAAGAGAACATTGAAGGAGTAACCATGAATAATTTTGATTTAATACAAGAAACATTATTAGAGATAGACCCAATAATTAAAGAGAATAAAAGAATTGCATATATGAACTTTAAGAAAGTAATGTCAGCTTTTAGAAGTCATTCAGTTATGGAGAGCGATTTTTATGGAACGACCGGATATGGATATGATGATACTGGTCGAGATAAGTTAGAGGACATCTATAGAGATGTGTTTAAAGCAGAAGACGCTCTTGTTCGTTCACAGATTATATCAGGGACACATGCGATTTCACTATCACTATTAAGTCTTTTAAATAGAGGTGAAGAATTACTTTATATCACAGGTACGCCATATGACACATTGGAAAAAGTGATTGGTACTAATGAAGATGATGTCGGTAGCATGATGGAATCGGGCATTGAATTTAATACTGTTGATTTAAAAAATGATACATTTGATACTAAGAAGATATTGGAAAGTATCAAGCCTAACACTAAAATAATAGGTATACAGCGTTCGCGTGGATACAGTGAACGTAAATCTGTAACAATCTCTGAAATCTCAAATATTATCAGTGAGATAAAACAAAGACATAAAGAAATTATCATCTTTGTTGATAACTGTTATGGTGAATTTGTCGAGACGAGAGAACCTGTAGAAGTAGGGGCAGATGTTGTTGCGGGTAGCTTGATTAAAAACCCAGGTGGTGGACTCGCAAAAATGGGTGGTTACATTGTTGGTCGTGAGGATTTAATTAAACGCATCAGCTATAGACTCACTGTACCTGGAATTGGTAAAGAGATGGGAGCAACACTTTCTGGTTTAAATGAAATGTATCAGGGATTCTTCATGGCACCTCACGCTGTAATCGAGAGTCTTAATGGTGCAGTATTAATGAGTAGAACTTTAGAAAAACTTGGATTTACTACAAACCCAAGTTTCGATGCAAAGCGCACAGATATTATTCAAAGTGTATATTTTAAAAATCCAGAAGAAATGATTACATTCATTCAAATGGTCCAGAGTGCATCACCTGTAAACTCCAGATTCTTACCAATTCCCGATAGCATTCCAGGATATGAAAATGAAGTAATCATGGCAGCAGGTACATTTGTGCAAGGTGCATCATTAGAACTTTCCGCTGACGGACCAATCAAGCCACCATATATTGCCTTTGTACAAGGTGGGCTCACAATTGAGCATGTTATGTATGCATTAGACTTCATTTTAGAAGGATTAAAAAATTAAATTCAGAATTTTTCAATCAAATATGTCTAAACTATACAAAATGAAAATAGGAGTTTGTAACTGTTAGACATAGTAATCTAATCGAAATATTATAAAATAGAATTAACAAGGTGATAGCTTAAAGTTAAAGGAAAATTTAGCTTTATATTATGCTATGTCTAATATGTGAAAAAATTCACTAAATAGGAGGAATTATTTATGTTAGTTAAATTACTTGAACCATTAAATGTATCAGAAGAGGTGATTGAGAAACTTGCTCAGCCAATAAAAGAAAAGGGACATGATTTTGTTTATTACAATACTAAGACAACGGATGAAGATGAACTTGTTGAAAGAAGTAAAGATGCAGATGTGATTATGATTGCAAATAACCCATACCCTTTAAAGGCTATTGAGTCTAACAAAAACTTAAAACTTATTAATGTAGCGTTTACTGGAGTAGATCACGTTGAAATCAAAGAGGCTTCTAACCAAGATATTATAATTTCTAATGCAGCGGGATATGCAAACACTGCAGTAGCTGAACTTGCTGTAGGGCTGACACTGGATGTATTTAGAAAAATTTCTCAGGGTGATGAGGATACACGAAAATCACACGATTTTCCAGGAGCTATCCAAGGTAGAGAAATAAAAGGTAAAACAGTCGGCTTAATTGGTACAGGTAAAATCGGTGTAGAAACTGCAGCACTTTTCAAGGCGTTTGGTGCAGAATTGATCGCAGCAGATAGTTCATCTGAGAATCCAGATGCTCTCGATCTTGGAGTAAAATACTTACCTTTCCAAGACGTAATTAAAAAAGCGGATATTTTAACTCTTCATGTACCTTTAACAGATTCTACGAGACATCTTATTGGCAAAGATCAATTTGCGGAGATGAAAGAGGATGCGATTATTATTAACTGTGCAAGAGGTGCGGTTATAGATAATGATGCTCTTGCAGAAGCTTTAAACAAAGGTGAAATTGCGGGTGCAGGCATTGATGTTTATGATATGGAACCACCAATTCCTTCTGATTATAAGTTGCTAAATGCTAAAAATACAGTACTTACACCTCACATAGGATTTTTAACAAACGAAGCAATGGAATTACGTGCAGAAATAGCGTTTCAAAACACACTGAACTTCCTAGAAGGTAAACCTTCTAATGTTGTAAAAAGATAAGTTTTATAACCTTTTGAAAGGAGTATATAATTATGTCTAATTTGGAGCTACGTAGAAGAAATAGAACAGATTTTACTGATAGAATTTTCCATTGGCCAGATCTTCAGAGATTTAATAAAGAAGAAGCAACAAAATCAATCTTTTATGAAACTAATAATACTGTTGGTGCAATTTGGTGTATGCATCCCGGACAAACACTTCCAATGCATTCGCATGAGAAAGCCGATGATATTTGGATTGTTATAGAGGGAGAAGCGGATTTCTATCCAGAAATTGGTGAGACAGTCAAGATTAAGGCCGGAGATGTTGTTGTTGCTCGTGCTGGTGAAAAACATGGAATGACTAATAACTCTGATAAAGACTTTGTAATGCTTGGTATAGCAGGGCCAACTCCTATTGGGTTTATACCGCATGAGCATGCATAAGGTGTTGTGTCCATAGCTTTAGCTAATGGACACTTTTTTAAGTATAAAATATTAAGAAAGTGTGGTTGAATATGTGGTTACAAGAATATAATCCAATGGGAAACGAAATTATTAGTGGACTAGTTGCGTTTATACCAATCCTATTATTCCTTTTGGGATTAACAGTTTTTAAAATGAAGGGTATTTATGCGGCTGGTATGACTTTAGTTGTGACTTTATTTATGACTGTATTCATTTATAAAATGCCTTTTGATGCAGCTTTATTATCGATTTTGTTAGGTGTGAGTAAAGCTTTATGGCCAATTGGATATATTGTAATAATGGCAGTATGGCTTTATAAAATTGCTGTAAAATCAGGTAAGTTTGACGTAGTAGGTCAAAGTATTATTGGTATTTCAAATGACCAAAGAATTCAATTATTACTTATTGGTTTTTGTTTTGTATCATTTTTAGAAGGGGTAGCCGGACTTGGTGTACCTATTGCAATTTGTTCCGCATTATTAGTGTCACTTGGATTTAATCCAATAAAAGCAGCTGGGTATTGTTTAATAGCGAATGCTGCAACAGGAGCGTTCGGAACAGTTGGAATAGGAGTATTTACAGGTGCAGAGGTAGGGAACATGCCTGTAGCTGAATTATCTTCACTAGCTGGTCTTACACTACCGATAATTTCCTTTATAGTACCATTTATGCTTATTTTTATTCAAGACGGTATTAAAGGGATTAGAGAGATCTTTCCTGCATTAATTACAGTAAGTACTATATTTGCAGTGTTTCAATTTATCACATCATTCTATATTGGACCAGAACTTACGAATGTTATTCCTGCATTATTATCAATGATTGCACTTGCATTCTTAGCAAAAAAATGGGCACCAAAAAACATTTTTTATGAACCAGGTGCAGATCGAGATAAACTGCCAACTAAACAAACAATGAAAGATATTATTGCAGGTTGGTCTCCATTTTATTTCTTAACTTTAGTTATCGGAATATGGAGCATACCTTCATTTAAGAGGATTTTTGAACCAGGAGGTATCTTAGATTTTACTTCACTGAATATAAAAATACCCGGACTTCACGAACGAATTATACAAAGTCAACCAATTGCAATGCAAGACACACCAATGCCTGCTATATTCCATTGGGATATCATCTCTTCAACAGGGACTGCAATTTTAGTAGCGATTGTAGTTACAGGAATATTTTTTCCTGTATTAAAATATAGAGTTCGATTTCAATTATTAGGAGAAACAATTAAAGAGTTATCTACACCAATTATAATTATTGTATTAGTTCTTTCCTTTGCAAGCTTATCCAACTATTCGGGACTAAGTGCTTCAATTGGCTTAGCATTAGCTAATACGGGTAAACTTTTCCCTCTATTTAGTCCACTTCTTGGTTGGTTGGGTGTCTTTCTAACAGGATCTGTTGTAAATAATAATGCTTTATTCGGAGGTTTACAGGTAGTGACTGCAAATCAAATAGGTATGAATCCCTCAATATTTGTAGCAGCAAACACTGTCGGAGGGAGTATGGCAAAGCCAATAGCACCGACTTCTATTGCTATTGCTGCAGCGGCAGTTGGAAAAAATGGTAAAGAATCTGAAATACTTTCATTTACTTTAAAGTATAGTTTGGTACTCATTACAATAGTTTGTATTTTGAACTACATTATTTCACCAATGATCAAGTAATAGAGTATATTACTTATTTATATAAATTTAAATTTAAACAAAGGGGAATTTCATGTCTCAGTTAAGTTCTAAAATATCCAATAAGTATTGGATTAAGCTAGTTATATTGTTCACACTAGGATGGCTTGTAATTTATGCGACACGCCAAGTGCTTGCGCCATTACTTCCTACAATTATGGCTGAGTTTGGCCTGTCTAATGGCCAAGCGGGTAATATTATGTCAATATTCTTTATAGGTTATACTTTATCTCAAGTTCCATCAGGAATTATAGGAGATAAAGTTGGTCGTAAAACGATGGTAATTATCGGTACAATTGGTTTTGGTATATTTGCAGCAATTACTGGATTGATGACAACATATTTACTATTTATTGTCGCATGGTTTTTAGTTGGGTTATTCCAGGGAATGTACTACGGTCCACAATATGCGCTATCATCTGAGGCGATTCCACCAGAAAGAATTACACTAGGATCCGCTTTGATTAACTCAGGTATGGCGTTTGGTACTTCAATAGGTATGTATATTTCAACTATTACAGTATTTGATTTAGGAATGGACTGGAAGTGGCCATTCATTATCATCTCAATTCCAGTTATTTTACTTGGTCTAACTATGATGTTTTTAGTTAGAGAACGTGCACCACATATAGAAGCAATGAAACAACAGGAAAGAGAAAACGGCACAGAAGTTGTTGTTGAAGAGAAACTTAAAATTCTCGACTTATTTAAGAAGCGAAACTTAATCTTAGCGTTCATTACAATTTTCTGTTCGATTTACGGATTCTTCGTTATCCTAACTTGGTTACCTACGTACCTATTAAACGAACGTGGAGTAGAAGGATCAGACGTTGCATTTGTAACTTCACTCGTACCTTGGGCTGCTATTCCAGGATCATTGATTTTATCTTGGATTTCTGACAAATTAGGGCGCCGTAAACCTGTATTACTTGTTATGTTACCAGTCGCATTTATTTCTATGATTTCGATTGTATTCTTCGACAGTATGACAGTATTATACGTAGCGTTAATCCTTTACGGATTATTTGGTAAGATATCAACTAATCCTGTTTTAATTGCTGTAGTAGCTGACGCAGCACCACGTGTTGGATTATCTACTTCATTTGGTGTATATAACTTCATTGGTATGTCAGCATCTATTTTAGCACCAGGACTTACAGGCTGGATCACTGATGTATCTGGAAGCTTCAATATGGCATTCTATGTAGCAGCAGGATTTACATTAGTAGGTATTATCGCATCTGCTTTACTGGACGAGTCAGATAATATTGAACGAATGAAAAAACATAAGAAATTAGAGCTACACACAGAAGAAACAAATTAAATATATTTTTAGATATCACCCTTATGATTAGAGAAATCTAACATAAGGGTGATTTTTTTAAAAGTAGGATGTAATATACATTCTTGAAAAAAAACCTTCTGACATATGTCAGAAGGTTTAAAATAACTTATTTAAATGTTGATGGGAATGGTGAGATATCGAAATTGAATACAATTGGTAACAATACAATTGCAACGATTACAATTACAATCCAAGCAATGATGTTCAGCCAGAATCCAACAGACACCATATCTTTGATTGCCACTTTTCCAGTACCAAATACAATTGCATTTGGTGGTGTTCCTACTGGCAACATAAATGCACAGTTTGCAGCCATTGCTGCTGGTGCCATAAGAATCATTGGATGTACGTCTAATGTAATTGCCAGAGCTCCAAGCAAAGGCAGTATCATTGTCGCTGTTGCTGTGTTGGACGTAATCTCAGTCAACATCAACACAAACAGTGAGACAATTGCAACAATCAATATAATTGGTAAGCCTTTAACCATAACAAGTTGCGCAGATAACCAAACATCGAGGCTAGATTCTGTGATTGCTTTTGCAATTGTAAGACCTCCACCAAAGAGTAATAATACGCCCCAAGGTACGTCTTTTGCTACTGACCAGTCTAAAATATTTCCACCTTTTGATCTTGCAGGCAAGATGAATAATAAAACCGTAATAAATATGGCGATCGTCCCGTCTTGTACGAGTGAGAATAGTTGGATATCTGAAACGAAACCTCTAACAATCCAGAGCAATGCAGCTAAGAAAAAGACAACAAGAACAGTGATCTCTTCCATAGTCATTTTACCTAGTTGTTTAAGTTCATTTTGAATCGTTTCCTTACCACCCGGTAATTCCTTCAAATCTGATTTGAATACAAAGATTGTAAGATATAACCAAGATAAAATTAAAAGAATAATTACAACTGGAATACCGACCATCATCCATTTTGCAAAGTTAATTTCGAATGCGAACATCTCTTGCATTTGTCCCGAAAGAATAATGAGTGGAGGGGTACCAATAAGTGTACCTAATCCTCCGATTGTACCAGCATAACCGATTGCAAGTACAAGTACTTTTTCAAACTTTCTAATAACTTTGTTGTTGTCGTTACCAACTAAACTTTCAGCTTCTAAGATCAAAGCGAGTCCGATTGGAATCATGATCATAACAGCTGCAGTGTTAGATACGAACATACTCATGATAGCTGTTGCAAGCATAAACCCTAAGATAATTCTTGATGTTGTTGTGCCAATTACATTAATAATGTTTAATGCAACACGTGTATGTAAGTTCCAACGTTCCATTGCGATTGCAAGCATAAACCCACCTAAGAATAGGAAGATGATGTCAGCACCATAGTTTGCTGCAGTTTGACCTGCGTCCATTACTCCCCCAAGTGGAAATAACACAAGTGGCATAAGCGATGTCGCAGGAATCGGTATCGGTTCAGTGATCCACTATACTGCTATCCATAGTGTAGTTGCAAGTACAAAGATTGCCTGATTTGACAACTCTTCAGAAGCATTCATGAATAAGAGCGTTAAAACAAATAATAATGGTCCAAGTATTAAGCCAATTAGTTTCGGAACGGATAATTGCATGTTTTCAGTATGTGATGTCATATAAACCCTCCTAATTGATTAAAGTGTAATTATAAGGATAGAGGTATTATAGCAAAATACTATTAAATTTAAACCGTTTTCATGAATGAATATTAAAAAAATAGTAAAGATATTAATATCTTTACTATTTTTAAGATGTTAGTTAGCTACTTGATTTTTTCTTGAAGCTACTACAAGGAAGAATAGAACTACTGCTACGAGTAGAAGTCCAGATCCAATGTAAAATCCTAATACTTTAGAACCCGTTGTATCTCCAATATAACCAGTCAACCAAGGAGCAACAATTGATGACGCCATACCGAATGTGTTAAAAATAGTGAGTGCTTTTGCAACTTTAGAGTGCGGTACAGAATCTGATACAAAAGTAATTAACACAGGGTCAATTGCAAGTTTACCAAGGAAGCCGTATAACACTAATGCAACGTATAATACCCATGGGTTAGGAGAAAATACAGTTAAACCAATAGTAATTGCTGCTGCGAGTAATAACATTACGATTGTTATATTACGTTTACCAGGGTTCTTATCTACAAATCTTGAAAAGAATAAAGCTCCTGGAATAGCTGTTACTGCTACGATTGCTGCTACATAACCCACTGAACCTTGAGCGAACCCTTTTTCGTCTACTAAGAATGCTGGTAACCAAGTAACAATCATATAGTAACCGTAACATACCGCGAAGTATGTAAAGTAAGTTACTAAGTGAGCTGGTGTAAATAATTTAACTGCTACATTGGAATCATCTTCTAGTACTTCAGTCGTTGTAACCTGTTCAGTAGTTACTTCATCTTGTTTGTCATTTCTTATTAAGAAGAAGAATACTGCTGTTACAGCTAAGATAAGGATACCTGCACCGTAAAGCATGAAGTTCCACTGGATATCTAAAGCACCTACAAGAACAGATGAACCAATTAAACCGATAACCATACCAAGTGCAGAACCTGAGTTGATTATTGCGTTTGCTGTACTCTTGAAGTGCTGTGGGACATGTTTCGCAGAAAGCGAGAACGCTGAACCGTAGTAACACCCCGTTGAAATACCTGCTAAGATAGAGCCGATGTAAACTTGTGTAATTCCAGTTGAAGTTCCGATAATGAAAGTTGCTAATGCGAATCCAATAAATGCCGGGATTAATACTGTTTTTTGACCGAACTTATCAACTAAAAATCCTGATGGAATTTGCATACCTGTATATGCAAAGAAATAACATGATGCGATCAACCCGATTTGACTTTGAGAAACATCTCCAAGCGCTGCTTGTATTTGTGGATAAATTGGAGTCAGAATTGTTCTGTAAATCCAGATTGCAACCCAACCAAGTACAAGTGCTACAATTATTTTCTTATAATAATTGTTGTTTTGTACACCTTGTGACATAATGTCGACCTCCTATATTTAATTTCTCCATTAATAATAGTTTAAATAATAATAAAAATCATTGTTCATAATGAACAATGATTTTTTTATGTTTGTATAATGTACATTAAAATTTATTCGTCTATTCAAAGCTAATGGTTTCTGATATGAATAAAGCTAACCGGATATCTAAAGACTTCTTAGGATCTGTGATATCAGTATTTAAAATTTCTTCGCACTTATTTATACGGTATTTAACTGTATTGCGATGAACATATATAAGGTTTGATGTCTTAGTGATATCAAACTGATTTTCCATATATACTTTTAAAGTATTTTTTAATTCCTTGTCTTTAGTGTTTGTAGGAAATGCTAAATCTCCTAAAGTATAATTGACAAAAGGTCTGAGTTTATCAAAAGGAAGAAGTTGCATGAGCTCTTCTAAATTTCTAGTACGATATTTTTCTAAAAACTCCATTTTACCTTCAGAATAATGAGTGTTATAGGTTTCTAGTGCTTCTAAAAAAGCAGAACCTATTTGACTAATTTCAGTAACTTCATTTCCTATACCGAACGAAAGGCTTTCTTTGAAGAACCTTTTATATTCTTGCTGTAAATATTTAAGGTAAGGTATATAGTATTCATGTTTCTTTTGAAAAAGTATTGCGAACTTATTAAGTTCACCAAATCCAAATATAGATATACTTTCATCTAGTGATTTAAGTACATTTTCTAGCCATTGGAACGTCAAGTAATATCTTTCTTGAATATATTCACTATTTTCTATATCAGAGTGTTTATCAATTCCACAAACAAATACTCTATAATAGTCTGATCTAATAAAGTTATAGTGTTCAAAGAATTCAGGGTTACTTTGCATATTTATTGGAGATGAATCCGTAGTTCTTATGATTGACTTAAAAAAAAGATTAGCATCATCTTGCTCAGTTGCTCTTATTTTAGTGTTTTTATAAATCGCAAAAGACAAAGTGTTGATGGCTTGTTCAATTGCTAAAAGACTGAAAGGATAATTAATATTTTGGATATCACTTACTATTAAATGGTAGGGAAAGTACTTTAATGCAGGTACTTCGAAAACAGCATATTTTTCATCTAAACTCACACGTTTCTTATCTTTTTCAGGCAGATATATATCTTGAAAATATCTTAAATGCTCTTCTAACATCCTTTTATTATTAAACTGATAACTTTTGACTTCAACTTTTGAAAAAGGATTAACTAAAATTAAAGGTAACCTTAAAAACTTAGCAAGAGAATTGACCATTCTTTCAAGGCTATGGTCTTGAATCAGCATATTATTCATGCGTTGTTGAACTTCTAATGCAAAGTAAAGCTTTTGTGATTCATCACTTGAAATATATGAAATAATTTCATGAATTGCCTGGCCAAGTTTCCAATTCTCAGGAATTTCTATAATAGGAAATTTTAACTTATCTGCATGCTGTAAAACCTTTTCGTCAATTGAATTCAAGAATCTACTTGTTTTGATACCAAGACCTGCGATAGGTACTTTATTTAACTCATCTATTAACGTAATTAACCCTTCTTGGTGATCTTTAAAGAATATACCTGTTGTTAAGAGAAATGTATTGGGTGAAACGTAACTCTTAATATCAGGTGTTTCAGTGATATCAGCACTTCCTATTACTCTTGTTAAATCCGCATTTTTGTTTAAAGGTTTTAGTGCAGAGAAATGTTCTACGTTAAGTAACTCTTGGAAAGTAACCATTACTGTAACTCCTTTGTGATTTATTGTACATTATGAACAAAAACATAAGGGATTTGTGTCTAATATACCAAACATCTTTTTTTTTTTTGTAGTACTATTAAGATAGAAGTTGGAGGTCATATAAGAACCCCAACTCTTACAGAAATTAGTTATTTAACTAGTGTATTACTAGTATACAATATATAAAAAATATAGAGAGGAGGATTTGGGATGGATAATACCCAAATCGAGCATGATTTAAAGGACCCGAAATTTTATGAAAATCGAGGTTATAACAAAGATATCATGCCTAAGAATGAATCGCAAAGAGATTCATCAGTATTTAACTTTTTCACTTTATGGATGGGATCTGTCCATAACATTCCAAACTATGTAATGGTTGGAACGTTTTTAATGATTGGACTAACGCCACTTCAAGTGATGATCGCTGTATTGCTTAGCTCGTTTATCATTGCAGCATTACTGACTGTAAATGGTGTTGCGGGTTCAAAGTATGGAATACCTTTTGCCATGCACTTAAGACACACATATGGTGATATAGGAGCCAAGTTACCAGGTATATTACGTGGAGTAGTTGCAGGAATAGCATGGTTTGGAGTGCAAACCTATTTTGGTGCTATTGCAATGATGATTATTTTGAAAAAAGTATTCCCAAGTTTTACAGAAATTGGAGGGGGCAGAGAATTTTTAGGAATAACTATTCCAATATTTATCGCTTTCATGATTTTCTGGGCAGTTAACTTCTTGATAGGATTTGGTGGAGGAAGCGTTCTTAATAAATTCACAGCTATTTTAAACCCATTAATATATGTAGTGTTTGGTGGTATGATGATTTGGGGTATAAAAGCAGCAGGTGGCTTTGGAGAAATCTTAGCTTATCAAGTACCTACTACTTCAGGTAAAACGTATCCAGCGATCATAGGTTTTCTCGTTGTATTTAGTTCATTTCTATCAGTTTGGGCAGCTCCGGGTGCTTCTGTAGCAGATTTTACACAGAATTCTAAGAATACTAAAACTCAAATTATTGGTCAATTTTCTGGATTATTTGTTGCACATTTACTATTCGCAGTTTCATCTGTTGCGATTTTAGTCGGTGGAGCGATTTCTCTAGGAATCACTAGTTTTGATATTTTAGATATAATTGAAAAGTTTGATAGTGATTGGGCTATCTATTTTGCAATCTTTGTATTACTAATGACAACAATTTCTACTAATGCTACTGGTAATATCATACCAGCAGGATACCAGTTGAGTGCTTTGATGCCTAAGTTACTTACCTATCGTGGTGGAGTAATAGTAGCATCTGTTGCTTCAGTATTAATTATGCCTTGGAAACTAGTACAAGGTGAAGGTGGTATCATGGTATTTCTAGGTCTTATTGGATCAATACTAGGACCTGTTGCTGGAGTAATGATTGTTCACTTCTATAAAGTAGCTAAACAAAAAATTAATATTGAGAAGTTATACTTTGATCAAAACAAACCTGAAACAGCAGCAGTTCGAATAAATGGACCGGCTTATATTGCAACAATAGCTGGATTAATTATCACTTTATTAGGTAATTTACCTGGATTCGAATTTATTAGAGATACTGCTTGGTTTGTAGGATTTATTTCAGCAGCTGCAATATATTATGTTTTAACTTTGAATAAAGGAGAAAAATTCCTCTTTTAGAAAATGGATTTAATTTAAAAAATATAAAATGAAAGATAAGGTGATTTAGAATGAAGTTTGATTCAATTATTAAAAATGGTTTGGTTATTTTAGAAACAGGAGAGCAACATGTAGATGTTGGAATTTCAAATGGTAAAATTGTAGCAATAGCAGAAGATCTAGGTACTGATGGCAAGGTGATTGATGCCAAAGGTCTAGTAGTTTCTCCAGGGATGATTGATGCCCACGTTCACATCACAGAGCCTGGCGGAGGATACCGAGATCTATGGGAAGGATACGATACTGGGACACGTGCATCTGCTAAAGGTGGAGTCACATCATTCATGGAAATGCCTTTAAACCAAGTTCCTGCTACTGTTGATAGTGATTCATTCAATAAAAAAGTTGATGCCGGACAAGGAAAACTATCAGTAGATGTGTATAGTTATGGTGGCTTAGTACCTTTTAATTTAGACGGTGGTATTCAAGAACTTGATCAAGAAGGTGTCGTGGCATATAAAGCATTCGTAGCAACATGTGGGGACCGCTCTATTGACGGCGACTTTATGAATGTTGATGATTATTCACTATATGAAGGCATGCGTCAGATTGCAAAAACTGGTAAAGTTCTGACAATACATGCTGAGAATGCTCCAATTACAGATAAACTAGGTCAAATTGCTTACGAAAATGGAGAAACATCACTCGCTGCCTACGTTGATACTAGACCGGTATTTACTGAGGTAGAGCCAATTCAAAAAATTATTCTCTTTGCGAAAGAAACAGGATGCAAAGTTCATATTGCCCATGTAGCTTGCGCTGAAGGTGTGGACTTAGTTGTCAAAGCACAGGAAGAGGGAGTAGACATTACATGTGAGACATGCACACATTATTTATACTTCTATAAAGAAGAATTAGATAGCATTGGCCCTGTAGTTAAATGTTCACCACCAATACGCGAAAAAGATCGTATGCCTGGTATGTGGGACAGACTCTTTGATGGTAAAATTGACATGGTAGTAAGTGATCACTCACCATGTACTCCAGATTTAAAAGATAAGGAAAACGCTTTTGAAGCATGGGGTGGAATTTCAGGACTTCAAAGTAACGTTGACATGTTTTATGATGA
Source organism: Phocicoccus pinnipedialis (assembly GCF_903994035.1). Classification (GTDB taxonomy): domain Bacteria; phylum Bacillota; class Bacilli; order Staphylococcales; family Salinicoccaceae; genus Phocicoccus; species Phocicoccus pinnipedialis. Next base: position 422,418 of record NZ_CAJEWB010000010.1, on the reverse strand, counting down.
GGCAGTTCAAAAGAGAAATATGCCTTTAAAATTGTTCGCTGATGTTATTGCAACAAATGTTGCTAAACGATTTGGTTTAGTGGATAAAGGAAGTATCGCTATTGGTAAAGACGCGGACTTCGTATTAATTAAGCCGAATTCTCCACATGTATTAAAAGCAGAGGATTTAGAATATAGAAACAAAATTTCGCCGTACCTTGATCGTGAATATGGTGCTCAAGTAGCTATGACAATTGTAAGAGGTACAGAGGTATATTCTTTAGAAAACGGCGTATCAGATGTAAAAATTGGTAAATTTATTTAAAAAGTAAGGAACATAATGTTCCTTACTTTTATTTTGTAAGATATTCAATAGCCTCTTTATAAATGTTTAAATTCTCATCCTTAATGATATTATCGAAATCATGCAGATTCCCTTCTAGAGTGATTAATCGACATTCTGGAATAATCATAGATGCATGTTTCGCATAATAATAAGGAACATCAGGATCATTAATAGTGTGTGCTATAAATGTCCGTGGTAACTGTAATAAATTCTCATCACTCAAGTAATAAGTATCATCATCAAGATCAACACCTAGTTTTTTTCTCCATATGTTTTTATTTCTATAATACAGATAGAGTAGATAGCGTGGATTCGGCATTTTTTCAGTAACTACATTAGTTTCTACGTTTTGTTTTTCTATACTTTCATTTAGAATACCGGATAATTTTTTTTGATCTGCAGGAATTCTTGAAAAATCATTATGATCAAAATTGAAGTATCCATATAATATAAATAAACCTTTTACATCAAAGTGCTTACTGTAAAGATATGACAAGTATCCGCCCGCACTTCTTCCCATAACGTAAACATCAACACTAAAATTGCTTTTTATATAATCATTAATATGCTTTAAATCCTTTAGTATATCAGCGAGTGTAGACTCAGGAACAAGACGATAATTCACACTTAATAAATCGAACTTCTCTACTAAAATAGAGATGTATTCTTTTGGAAGATCATCTTTAGAACCAAATATTAGTCCTCCGCCATGTAGATATATCATTAAACCATTGGATGCATTTTGGCAAGTATAATATGTCGCATCTATTTTGTAATTATCACTTTCATATATCGTGATTTCTTTTTTTAACATTGTATTACTCCTTTAATAATTAATAATAATCGTTTTTTTTAAGAAAAAGGTCATTGTTTTGTCTAAAGTATATAAAAGACCACCTTGTGTTTGTTGAAAGTGTCAATGTATAGAAAGGTATTAATGGGTATAATTATATATAACAATATAAAGGAGTGAATGCAATTATGGAAATTCGTTCAACTTTTGAAAGACTTGATAAAAAATTTACTGGCTTTGGAGGATTAGAACCTAAAGGTATTACACGTCTTCTATACTCTCCAGAGTGGAGAGAAGCTGTTCAAGCCCTTATCGGAGAATTTGAGGATAATGGTTTTGAAGTGAAGAAAGATAGTATTGGTAACATCACAGGACGTATCGAGGGTTCTGAAAAACCAAATGAAACAATTATGGCAGGATCGCATATTGATACAGTAGCACGTGGAGGACATTTAGACGGACAATACGGTATTTTAGCAGCGCTTACCGCAGCAATTTATCTAAAAGAAAAGTATGGTCAGCCGAAACGTTCAATTGAGGTATTATCATTGGCAGAAGAAGAAGGAAGTAGATTCCCATATACATTTTGGGGTTCTAAAAACTTCTTTAATCTTCAAGATAATAAAGATGTTCAAGATATCGTTGATGCAGATGGCGTTAAATTCGTAGACGCTATGAGAGAATCAGGATTTGATTTCCGCTCAGATGATAAAGTCAGAGATGACATTAAAGCATTCTTAGAAATTCATATTGAGCAAGGTCAAGTATTAGAATTAGAGAAAAAACAAATCGGTGTTGTTACCGGAATTGTTGGACAAAAGCGTTACACAATTAACCTGAAAGGGCAAGCAAACCATGCAGGTACTACACCAATGGGCTACCGTAAAGATACAGTAGTTGCATTTTCTGAAATTGTACAAAACTTAGTAGGTAAAGCGAAAGAAATCGGTGATCCTCTTGTATTAACATTCGGTCACGTTACACCAGTACCAAATACAGTTAACGTAGTTCCAGGTGAAGTTGAATTCTCGATTGATACTCGTCACATAGACCAAGAAGAACTTAATAAATTTGGTGAAACTGTAGAAACAACAATCAAAGAAGTCGCTGAAAAATATGGTATGGAAGTAGATATCAACCTTTGGATGGATGAATCACCTTCGTTAATGGATGACGAAATCATCAAAACAATTGAAGAATCTGCAAAAGAATTCGCTGGAGACAGCTATAAAGTTATGCCATCAGGTGCAGGACATGACGCACAAATATTTGCAGAGTTCGTACCAACTGGAATGATTTTCGTTCCGTCAATCGGTGGTATTTCACACAACATAGAAGAAGAAACAGATATGGACGACCTAGTTAGAGGTATCGAAGTACTTGCTCAAACAATGTACAAACTTGCATACTAATTAATGTAAAAAAATAGGAGGAATTATTAATGGGTTACTTAAACCATCAACAAGGCTATAGAGAAGGCCTATTAGAACTTAGATCAGTAGTAAAGAAAGATAATTATGCTGTTTTGACACCAGACGGATTAGTGAATAACGTTGTTCCAGGATTTGACGACTGTGATATCACTATCCTCGGTTCACCGAGAATTGGTGCACGTTTTGTAGACTATTTAGTTACACTTAAAAACAATGGTGGTAACACTCAAGGTTTTGGTGGAAACGGAATCCAAACTTTCATATATGTTGTATATGGAAACATTACAGTAACAGTTGACGGAAAAGATTACGACTTAACAGAGGGTGGATACGTATATGCACCACCGCACTTAGAAATGACTTTTGTTAACAACAATAAAGGTCAAGATTCAAGAGTATTCCTTTATAAGAAACGTTACCAAGAAGCGAAAGGCGTTGGTCAACCTGAAGTAATTACTGGTAACAAGAATGACCTAACATGGAAAGCATACGAGGGAATGGAAGAAGTACAAGTAACTGATTTTTTACCAGCAGATCTTGCGTATGATATGAACATCCATATTCTTTCATTCAAACCAGGTGCTTCACACGGATATATTGAAACACACGTCCAAGAGCATGGTGCATATGTACTTTCAGGACGCGGTGTTTACAACTTAGATAACGATTGGATGCCAGTTGACAAAGGAGACTATATCTTTATGGCAGCCTACACTCCACAAGCAACTTATGCAGTAGGATTAGATGAAGAATTCTCTTACATCTACTCTAAAGACGCGAACAGAGATATCGAACTATAAAAATAGCGAGAGAAATGAGTGAATCTTTATGTCAGAGAAATTAGTGAGAGTCTCTTCAGATAAACTGAGAGAACTTTTTAAAAATAAATTTATTGCCAACGGAATGAAAGAAGAATTTGCAGACCGTACAGCAGACGTTTTATTATGGGCTGACGAACGTGGTATTCATTCACACGGTTCAGTGAGAATGGAATACTACTCAGAACGTCAAGCAAAAGGCGGATTTAACAACAACCCAGAATTCAAATGGGAAAAAACGGGTCCATCAACTGCAATTTTCCACGGTGACAACGCTAAGGGAACTTACGTTGCTCACGAAGCGATGGTAAAAGCTGTTGAAATGGCTGAAGAAAATGGTGTAGCAGTAGTTGGAATGTCTAGACTTTCACACTCAGGTGCAATTGGTTACTATGTTGAAAAAGCAGCTGAGAAAGGTATGGTGGCTTTATCAGTAGTACAATCTGATCCAATGGTAGTTCCATTCGGAGGGTCTGAACCATACTTTGGTACTAACCCAATTGCTTTTGCAGCGCCAAGAGCTGAAGGTAACAAACCAATCGTTTTTGATATGGCTACTACAGTTCAAGCGTGGGGTAAAATTCTTGACGCAAGAAGTAAAAACAAAGAAATTCCTGATACTTGGGCGGTTGATAAAAACGGAAAACCAACGACAGATCCATGGGAAGTAAATGCATTACTACCAGTTGCAGGACCTAAAGGTTATGGGCTAATGATGATGGTAGATGTACTCGCTGGATCATTACTTGGTTTACCATTTGGTAAACATGTATCTTCAATGTATGCTGATTTATCTGAGTACAGAAACCTAGGTCAATTACACATCGTAATAAATCCTGACTTTTTCTCTTCAAAAGAAGCTTTAATAGAGAAAATGGAACAAATGGTTCAAGAGTTACATGACCAAAAACCAGCACCTGGATTTGACCAAGTGTACTACCCTGGTGAACTTATGAATGCTGTAAAAGAAGAGTATGATAAAGATGGAATTCCTATTCCAGAAGATATTGTAGAATTCTTAGAATCTGACCGATTATATTAATTAAGTAGGTGTGTTTAGTGCACGTAGAAAAAACAAAATTATTTGAACTTATGAAGAATAAATTTGTTAAAGCTGGTGTAAATGAAAAAACTGCTAATGCAATGGCAGAAGTACTTGTGTGGGCAGATCACCGTGGGATTCATTCTCACGGTGCTGTCCGCGTTGAGTATTATGCAGAGCGTATTGCTAAAGGTGGAATCACTAATAGTCCAGAATACAAATTTGAAAAAACGGGTCCGTCATCTGCTGTTTTAGATGCCGATAATGGGGCAGGGCACGAAGCTGCACGCTATGCAATGGAAAGAGCGATTGAAATTGCTGAAGAAAATGGCGTTGCAGTGGTAGGTATTAAGCACATGTCACACAGCGGTGCACTTGGCTACTTCACTGAAATGGCGGCAAAACAAAACATGGTCGCTTTATCGGTATGTCAATCTGACCCAATGGTAGTCCCATTCGGTGGTACTGAAGCATACTTTGGAACGAATCCAATCGCTTTCAGTGCGCCATCAAATGATAATCGAATTATAACTTTTGATATGGCAACAACTGTCCAAGCGTGGGGTAAAGTACTAGATGCGAGAAGTAAAGGCGAAAAAATTCCTGATACATGGGCTGTAGATAAAAATGGTGCACCTACTACAGATTCAAAAGATGTGCATGCACTTGTTCCGGTAGCCGGTCCAAAAGGCTATGGCCTTATGATGATGGTGGATGTTCTTTCTGGTAGCTTACTTGGTTTACCATTTGGAAAACATGTATCTTCTATGTATCATGATTTAACTAAGGGACGTGATCTTGGTCAATTACACATAGTAATCAATCCAAGATATTTCACTGAAATAGAAGTGTTTAAAAAACAGATTAGCACTATGCTAGATGAGCTCAAAGAACAACCTGCAGCACCAGGATATGGAGAAATATACTATCCAGGTGAACGCGGGTTACTCCGAGCTAAAAAGTACGATGAAGCTGGCGGAATTGAAATCGTTGATGATATTTATGAGTACCTAATCAGTGATGATATACATTACGATCGATTTCATGGCAAAAATAAATTTGCTGAATAATATAAATATGGAGGCACATAATGTTATACACAATTACTAAACCAAACACTTATCAAGACTCTATCGTTTTGATGTTACTTTCTAACAAACTAAACGAAGTTGAGGGTGTAAATAAAGCGCAAGCAATGATGGCAACTCCAGCAAACAAAGATATCCTTGCTGGAGGGGGATTTGAAACAGAAGAAATGAGAGCAGCAGGTGCTAATGACATCGTTATCGTAATAGATACTGATGATGAGTCTAAAGTAGAGGAAATCTCAGTTTTAGTTGATTCAGAACTTGCTGGTGGCGCAGATGACGAAGAAGAAGTAGAAGCAAACAACTGGAGAAAAGCTTTAGCAATTGCTAAAGAGCCAAATGTTGCACTTATTTCATTACCTGGTCAATACGCTGCTATGGAAGGTATGAATGCACTTCATAACAATCTTAACGTATTCATGTTTTCTGACAACGTGTCAGTAGAAGACGAACGTAAACTTAAAGAAACTGCACACGAAAAAGGATTACTCGTAATGGGCCCTGACGCGGGTACTGGAGTTATCAACGGTACGCCTCTTGCATTCACTAACGTAATCACAGAAGGAAACATCGGTGTTGTAGGTGCTTCTGGTACGGGTATCCAAGAAGTTACTACTATTATTGACCGTTTAGGTGGAGGAGTTACAAACGCTATTGGTACAGGTGGTCGTGACCTAAATGATGATATCGGAGCAATCACTATGATCGATGCAATCAAAGCGCTAAACAGTGACCCATCTGTTGATGTTATTACTGTTTTATCTAAACCATCATCTGAAAAAATCCAAAACAAAGTAAACAGCGTACTACGTTCATTAGACAAGCCAGTAGTCGTTCTTTACCTAGGTGACAAACCAGCATACACTGAAGAAAACATCTTCCACGCTTATACTTTAGAAGAGGCAGCGGTTGTTTCATTACAAAAATCTAAAGGTGAAGAAGTTAAATTCGAACCATCGCTAAAAGAAGATGTAACAGCGAAATTTAATGAGAAACAAGTTGGAATTCGTGGATTCTACTCTGGTGGTACTTTAGCTACTGAAGCTGCTATGTTAATCGAACATGCTACTGGTGAAGAGTCTGCTGATGATGAAGCATTTGTTTATAAGAGTGAACACCATCAAATCATTGACTTAGGTGACGACATGTACACGCAAGGTACACCTCACCCAATGATTGATCCAGCTAACAGACTCAAAGCGCTTGAAGAAGCTGCTTCTGATGATGAAATCGCGGTCGTTCTTTTAGATAATGTACTTGGTTATGGATCACACAAGAATATGGCAGCTCAACTTGCTCCCGCAATAGAGAAATTCATTGCAACTAAGAAAGATGCTGGCCAAGAAGTAGTTGTACTTGCTACTGTTGTAGGTACAGACAAAGACGTACAAGGTTACGACTCTCAACGTCGTATCTTAGAAGGTGCTGGCGCAGTAATTTGTGACACAAACGACCAAATGGTTCGTACAGCACTTAATTTAATCGGTGAAAAAGCTGAACAACCAACAAGAGAAGTTAAAGCATTTGATAAAACAAATGAAGATCTTACAGTTGCAGACAGCTTAAAAGACTTAATTTCAGGAGAACTTTCAGTAATTAACATTGGTCTAGAAGGATTTACAGAAGCTCTAGTGGATCAAGAAGTAGATTATGTTCAATTCAATTGGAGACCATCAGCAGGTGGTAACGAAGAATTAATGAAAGTACTTCAGTTCTTAAATCACTACGAAGGAGACATTTAATAATGGGATTCAAAACAATTGATGAAGCAAACGAAGCAGTAGTACAAAGAATGATTTCAACACAACCAACACTTATTGATGTTGTGCCAGCAAAATCAGTAATTCCTGAGCTAAATGATGAAAACACAAAAACATTATTACACGCAGGACCTCCTATCCGTTTTGACCAAATGTCAGATCCAATGCAAGGTTCATGTGTTGGTGCTGTACTTTTTGAAAAATGGGCTGACAATGAAGAAGATGCGCGCAAAATGTTAGAAAATGATGAAATTCGTTTTGTACCATTCCATCATGTTAATGGTGTAGGACCAATGGGTGGAATCACTTCAGCTAACTTCCCAGTATTAGTTGTTAAAGATACAAGCAACGAAACAGAAAAAAATACAGCATACTGTACTTTAAACGAAGGTATCGGTGCAGTATTACGTTTCGGAGCATTCGGTCCACAAGTAATCGAAAGATTAGAATGGCAACGTGATGTATTAGGACCAGTATTATCTAAAGCATTAAGACAAATCGATGGCGGAATGAACGTCAATGGTGCAATCGCTCGTGCAATTGCAATGGGTGACGAGTTCCACCAACGTAACATCGCTGCTTCATATGCATTTCTACGTGACTTAGCACCAATCATTACGGCTCTAGAAGACGTAGAACAAAAAGATAAAGAAGATGTCATCCAGTTCTTAGCCGACACTGACCAATTCTTCTTAAACGTAGCAATGGCGGCAGGTAAAGTCATGACTGACACTGCACGTAATGAAATCCAATCTGGTACTATTGTCACAGCAATGTGCCGTAACGGACATGAATTCGGTATCCGTATTGCAGGTATGGGAGACGAGTGGTTCACTGGTCCAGTCAATACACCACAAGGTCTATACTTCACTGGATTCTCAGAAGAAGACGCTAACCCAGATATGGGTGACTCAGCAATCACAGAAACAATTGGTGTTGGTGGTATGGCAATGATCGCTGCTCCTGCTGTAACACGTTTTGTAGGTACGGGTGGATTTAACGATGCACTTGAAACATCAAATGATATGGCTGAAATCACAATTGCTGAAAATCCAAACTGGATTATTCCAACTTGGAACTTCAGAGGAGCGCCAACAGGAATCGATGCACGTCTAGTTGTTGAAACTGGAATTCTACCGGTAATCAACACTGGTATTGCAAATAAAGTTGCTGGTCGTGGTCAAATTGGTGCAGGAACAGTTACACCACCAATGGAAGCTTTTGAAAAAGCAATTACAGCATACGCTAAAAAACTTGGTATGAAGTAATGATATATACTGCGGGTGTAGCAGGTACGGCTGCACTGCATCTTTTAAAAACAGAGCGGGAACTAAACGTCCACTCTGTTTTTAACAATGGTATGAACCTTGTTAGTAAGACTGGGAGTCTTATATTTATCGGAACAGATAAGAATGGATACTTTCCGTTCGGCATCACTTTAGATCCTTTTAGCACTAAAAAGGTAATTACTAAATCAAGGCCACAAGATAAAATCACAATTAATCGTCAAGAAATCAGACACAAAGATTTTTCAATCATTTTGAATCAGGTTAAAGAATATAGACCTGATTTTGATTTTCATTTAGCAGATATCGGTCTTCTACGCGAAAATTTAAAACAGATTGATTTTTCAAGCTATGCGGATTCAGATTTTAGCCATGAAAAAATGAAGTGTTTGCTAGATGGACTTAAAAACTATAGTCCAGAACTTGAATCACAGTTAAGGTATTTTATTGGACGTGGTAATGGCCTAACACCAACAGGTGATGATATTCTTACAGGCATACTTTACGGGGATGCATTAAATAAGTTTATTGATGACAGAAGCTATGGATTGATACAGAGACTTTACAACGAAGACATTACAACATTAGTTTCAAAGAGTTTTATTCAACTTGCATTAAATGAAATTTTTAGTTCAAGAATTACGGACTTACATCATGATCCAAGTGTAGAGACGATGAACAGACTAAAAACATTAGGCTCTTCATCAGGTCTCGACACCCTGTACGGAATTTACAAAACTTTAAATCAGGAGTGAATTATATAATGGGTAAAAAAGTAGTATTAGCATTAGGTGGAAACGCCATTTTAAGACCAGGTCAACATCCAGACTTCGAAAACCAATACGGTAACGTAGTAAGTGCTGCTGACTCAATGGTCAACATCACAAAAGCAGGTCACGATATCATCGTAACACATGGTAATGGCCCACAAGTAGGTAACATTATCGCACAAAACGAAGCTGCTAAGGATAAAATCTCACCAATGCCAATTTTTATAAACAACGCTGAATCACAAGGTATGATTGGTTACATGCTTGAAACAGCTCTAAAAAACAAATTAAAAGAAGCTGGAAACGACACAAACGTAGTAACTTTACTTACTATGGTTGAAGTAGATAAAGAGGATAAAGCTTTCGATAACCCAACAAAACCAATAGGTGTATTCTTTACAGAAGAAGAAGCTAAAGAAATGGAACAACAAGGTTTCAAAATGGCTGAAGATGCAGGACGTGGATACCGCAGAGTCGTACCTTCACCAGAACCTCAGGTGATTCATGGTGTAAATGAAATTAAATCATTATCCGATGCAGGTTCAATTGTTATTTCATCTGGTGGTGGCGGTATTCCAGTATGGAGAGACGAAAATGGCGAAATTCACGGTGTTGAAGCTGTAATCGACAAAGACCGTTCCGGACTTAAACTATCTGAACAATCTGATGCTGATGTATTTATGATGCTAACTGATGTATCTAACGTTTACATTAACTGGGGCAAAGAAAATGAAGAAAAACTTGAAAATATCTCGGTTGAAGAAGCTGAAAAACACATTGCTGACGATCAGTTCCCTGCTGGATCTATGTTACCAAAAATCCAAGCAGCAGTTGAATTCGCAAAAACTGGTAAAGTTGCAATCATCTGTGCTTTAGAAGATGCAGTAGAAGCACTTGAAGGCAAAGCAGGAACTAGAATTACTCTATAATTCACTAACCCTTCAGGAATCTTAAGGATTTAGGAGCTAAGCGACACGAGTTGCTTAGTTCTTTTTTTGAGTTTATTTTAAAAGGAGGACATACATGAACAGTATAGATAACCAATTAAATCCCCACCCGATATTCGGAGAGTGGAAGTTTTTAATTAGCATTGTACTTATAGCTACAATGATGCGTGTTCCTCTTACTGTAGTTGGTTCATTAATGGGTGATATTAAGTCAGATTTGATGATATCAAATACAGTGGCAGGGCTTCTAACTACAATTCCATTAATTATATTTGGGCTCGTTTCTCCATATGTAATTAGAATAGTACAAGTATCCTCACTTAGACATACAGTATTTATTGCCATTATTTTTATATTCTTAGGTTTATTAATTAGAGTGATGGGCGATATCTATATGTTTATTGCTGGCACAATCCTTATTGCAGTTGGAATTGCGTTTACAAACGTGGCAATGCCCAGCTTTGTAATGTTAAAATTCCCATTCCAGATTGGTATTATCACTGGGATATACAGCACAACAATGAATCTAGTTTCAGGTCTCGGTAGTGGATTTGCAGTGCCAATTGCACATAGTTCTGAGTATGGATATAAATTTGGACTTGGCGTCTGGGCAGCACTTGCATTCATCGCACTTGTTGTTTGGATTAGACAATTATTCTTAAATCCAAAAACATTAGCACGTTTCGTTGTAAATCGTGAAGGCAACAAATTTACATTTAAGAATATTGCAAGATCTAAACTTGCATGGGCGATAACCGGTTTATTTGGCGGACAATCAATTATTTTTTACAGTCTAGTTGCATGGGCACCTACGATGTTAGTTGACAAAGGTATTTCACTACATGCTGCGGGTTATTACTTCATGGCGTTACAGCTCATTATAATACCAACAACATTTGTGTTCCCAATGCTTATAGCAAGATTAGAGAACCAGAAGGTTATTGCTTACTTAATAGGTTCTTTTTTTCTAGTAGGATTCTTATTATTCTTTATGACACACCCAATACTTCTATTTATTGCAATGCTTCTGATAGGATCTGGTATTGGTGCAAGTTTTAGTTCATGTATGGCGCTCTTTGCTTTAAAAGCTGAAACACATAGTGGAAGCATTGGTATGAGTGGTTTTGCGCAATCAGTAGGCTATATTTTTGCAGCAGTAGGACCAATATTAATGGGTCTTTTATTCGACTTGTTTGATTCTACAAACATGAATATAATTATCTTTTTAATAATTGGTTTATTTAGCTTTGTGTCAATAATTGTGGCTACAGAGAAAACTACGATTGAAGCCTCACTCTCTCATATTAAATAATTTTTTGGAGGAGATTAGCATTTACTCTAATTTAAATGTGAGAATTAGAGATAATTGGGTACAAGTACTTGCAATCATACTTGTAGCCTCTATACTTCGTGCAGCAATTACGTCAGTAGGGCCAATTGTTGATTTAATTAAAAATGATCTTTTAATCTCAAATACAATTGCAGGATTACTCACTACAATTCCTTTGTTGTTATTTGGTATCGTTTCGCCATTTGTACCTAGGATAGTTAACAGTATTGGAATTGAGTGGACTGTATTTTACGGACTTATTATTATTTTAGTTGGAATTCTTGTTCGTACAATGGGTGGAATTGAATTATTCTTATTAGGTACAGCACTTCTTGGTATTGGTATTGCTGTTGGGAATGTTACTATACCTGGCCTTGTGAAACTAAAGTTCCCACTACAAGTAGGTCTCGTTACTGGTTTATACGGATCTACCATGAACGGAATGGCAGGGGTAGGTGGTGGATTATCTGTACCACTTTCAACGATGTCCCCACTTGGTTATAAACTCTCGCTAAGTATATGGGGAGTATTAGTAGTAGTTGCAATATTATTTTGGATGACTGAACTTAATAATAAAATGAATACTACAAATGAAAATAACGATACTTTATCAGAACCAAATATAAAGATGAAAGCCTTAGTGAAGAGTAGAATGGTATGGTCAATTGCTATGCTCTTTGCAATGCAATCTATGGTGTTTTACTGTATCGTTGCCTGGTTACCGAGTCTCTTAGTAGAACGTGGACTCACACCAGATCAAGCAGGATATTACTTTATGTTTAGCCAGTTCTTGCAAATTCCAATCGCATTTTTCTTTCCACAGTTTGTTGCAAAAGTTAAAGAACAAACGATTCCAATGTTCATAATACTCGGATGTTTTATCTTAGGATTTAGTATGTTATTCATTGAAAACAAAACTGCTCTTCTATTCGGTGTACTAATATCAGGTGCAGGAATTGGTGCGGCATTCAGTGCATGTATGACATTTTTCTCTGTTAAAGCAAGAACATATAATGGTAGTATCGCTTTATCTGGTTTCTCGCAGTCTATTGGTTATATATTAGCTGCAATTGGCCCGCTATTTATGGGATTTGTATTTGATCTTACAGAATCATGGAATTTCAATAACTTTATCTTCTTGATAATGGGTGTTCTGTTATGTATTTTTGGACTGTTTGCTGCTAAAGATCAATATATAGAAGATACTTTATAAGCTTTGTACTATATTACAAAGCTTTTTTATTTTACAATTGAGTTAGTACTTAAAAGAAGGTGTAGTAATGATGTTAGAATACACATATTTAGATTTACCAGATATGTTTTATCATGTGAATCAACCGGATATAAATGTAAAAAATATAGATCTAGTGAATCACTCATTAATGAGAAAGTTAGATATTGAAAGAATTGAGGATTTATTAGAGTTTAATGAAAACACGTTTTCTGAAAGTTATATGGGGCACCAGTTTGGTTCTCCTGTTACCTTAGGAGATGGCCGTGCGCATATATTAGGTGAACGTGTAGTGGATGGTGAGCGTTTTGACATTGCACTTAAAGGTAGTGGCGTAACAAAATATAGTAGAAACGGTGATGGCCGAGCACCACTTGAAGCTGTATTAAAAGAGTATATCTATTCTGAGTTTCTTTATAATGTTAATATCCCTACGACAAGAAGTCTTGCGATATTAGAATTAGATGAAATGATTGACCGTGGTATAAAGAAAAAAGCAGGCGTAATTATACGTGTAGCAGATAGTCATATACGAGTGGGTACAATCCAACTCGCAGCATTAGAAGGAAAAGATGAATTGAAAAAAGTCGTTGATTACGCAATTGATCGACATTATCCATATTTAAAACATCATACAGCGAAATATGAAATGTTCTTTGATATGGTTGTGAGAAAAGAAGCGGAGCTCGTTGCTAAGTGGCAATCAATTGGTTTTATACACGGTGTTATTAATACTGACAACGTATTAATTTCAGGTGAAACAATTGATTTTGGTCCATGCGCATTCTTAGAAACGTATGATCCAAATAAATGGTATAGTGAAATTGATATAAATGGACGCTATCGATTTAATAACCAACCAAGCATTATGCATTGGAATTTAGGGATGCTCGGAAATTCACTAGTGAAACTTTTTGATGCTGAAGAAGAAGCAATTGCAGTTTTACAAAAAGTATTAGATAGATTTGGCACTTATTATCTTAATCACTGGTTCATGCTTATGGGTGAGAAGATTGGTATAAATAATTACGATTATATGAGTGATGAAGACAGGGGCATCGTGTTAGATTTCTTAAATGAAATTGAAGAACAAAAACTGGATTACACAGATACATTTAGAAAACTGGCTCTTGGTACATTAGATTTTAGACCTGATTATGGAGAGTATATACCGGATTATGAACTTATGAAAACTGTAAACCCCTCATTTATTCCAAGATTCCATTCCGTAAATGCTGCAATAGAACTAGCGCTACAAGGTAATTACAGTAAAATGCATGAATTGGAGAAGTTTATAACGAAACCATATAACGACCGAGTACCTGAATATTTAAAACAACCGACTGACCACAACTTTAATACAACTTGTGGAACTTGATAGATAAAAAAGCATGTTTCCTGAAATTTTGGAAACATGCTTTTTTAGGTTTAATTTAACTTTCTTTGGGTTTTCTTACGAACCCAAAGTATTGCTAATGCTATACCAAGTATAACTCCTAAATAACCAAAGATAGGGTAGAACGTGTTCACAAGTTCGACGAATCCAACAAATGTAAAAATGTATGCAACAATTAATGAAATAACAAGCATAATTTTATAATTTCTCGATTTTGGGTTAGTAAATCTTGCTAGAAATCCATACATTAAGCCTACAACAGTATTATATATGAGTGCGATAATTAAAACTGAGTAAAGTGATCCAAAAATAGGGTGTACATTGTTTGCCATTACTAGTGATGGAATTGATACTTGGTTTGCATCTACAATTACGGTAAGTAAAGATGCGTTCATTAAAACAATAAGTATTAATACGATTAGACCGCCAGCAATAGAACCTTTTTTGGCAATTTCATATTTATCTGCATCAGACCCCATAATAGTTAAAAAACTAAAAGAAACGCCCATTGTAAGTCCCATGTATACAACTGCATCAAACCACCATATTTCGTTCGGTGTTTTTGAAATATCCGCATGTGATGCTGCTTCACTGAATGAAGTATCTGCCGTAACTATGTTTGTAACCGTCATGATTAGGACAATGATAATTAAGATTGGAGTTACTGCACCTAAGACTCTCATAATCTTATCAAAATCCATGAGTAAGGTAATAAAAACTAACATAATAGTAATAATTGACCCAACAGTTGCAGGTACTCCGAATCCTTCATTCAGGTTAGCCCCACTACCAGCAATCATAATTACAGCAAGTCCATACATAAAGAATGAGAATGTATAATCTATAATTGTTCCTATCGTTTTTCCGAATAATTTATTTAGGGGCACTTCATGAGAATCTACATGGTATATTGATCCGATTTTTGCAGTTTGTCGACCAATAAACATGACAAGTAATCCTGACAAAATAGCTCCATAGAAACTGTACATTCCATAGTTAGTAAAAAATTGAATTATTTCCTGGCCGGTAGAGAACCCTGCTCCAACCACTACGCCAGTATATGCGAATGCAAATTTTGCAATTTCTCGCATTTGACTCAATTAAACCATCTCCTAAATTTTAAATCAGTTTAATTTCTACCCTAGTAAATTTAATTGTAAACAAAAAAAGCGCATTTGCGCTTTTACATTTCTCTAAATAAACCAACTACTTTGCCGAGTACAGTTACTGAATCTACTAAGATTGGATCCATTGTACTATTTTCAGGTTGAAGTCTATAATATCCTTTTTCTTTGTAGAAACGTTTAACTGTTGCTTCATCATCTGCAGTCATCGCAACGATAATTTCACCATTATGTGCAATATTTTGTTTTCTAACGATTACTTTATCGCCGTCATGAATACCAGCCTCAATCATACTATCACCAACAACGTTTAAGATAAAAATCTCGCTGTTGTGTCCAGTAGTGAAGTGCTCTGGTAAAGGGAAATACTCTTCAACATTTTCAATAGCTGTAATAGGAAGACCTGCAGTTACTTTACCAAGAACAGGAGCATGAATCACTGGAGTAGTGAGTTCGTCTTCCGGAGACACTACTTCGATTGCACGTGGCTTTGTTCGATCTCGTCTGATGTATCCTTTTTCTTCCAAATTGTTTAAGTGGCCATGTACAGTAGAACTAGACTGTAATCCGACCGCATTTCCAATTTCTCTAACACTTGGTGGGTACCCTTGATTACTTACTGTGTGTTTTATAAAATCAAGAATTTCTTTTTGCCTTGTTGTGAGTTCTTTCATATTTAGTGCCCCCAGATTTTTATTAATTTAATCGTACCATAGATAAAACGAACAATCAAACATTTGTTCGTGTTTCTGTTGACAACGAACATGCGTTCTAGTATATTGTAAATACAAACAAATGTTCGGGAGATGAATACAATGACAAAGCAAGAACAATTAACTGTTACTACTATTGCGCTATTTATGCTTCTGTTAAGCATTTATCTATATATAGATTTCTACTTTACAGGGAACACACATTCTGTTGAAAGTCTCAGTGGTATGACGCAGATGTTCGGAATGAATAACGAACAGATACAGAACATTGACTCGGAAGTAACGGTAAAAATACTGAGCCAAGTAACAGGCAAATAAATAGATTATAATATGATAGAAATATTTATGATAAAGCACTAGGAACATTAGCCTGGTGCCTATTTTTATGGTAAATTTATATAGAAGGGTGGGGAGCTTATGTTAGAAAAAGAACAGTTAGATCGTTTAAATGCACTCGCTAAAAAGAAGAGAGAGCTAAAAATTAATAAGGATGAGCTCGAAGAGTTAACAACTTTAAGACAAGAGTATCTCACTAATTTTAGAAATTCATTTAAAAAGCAGATTGAACAAACAAAAGTTATTGACCCAGAAGGTAACGATGTTACCCCAGAGAAAATCAAGGAAATTCAAAAAAGAAAATAATATCTTTAAAGGAGTAAGTATTAAATGAGCTTTGATAAAACAGATGAATTAGTAGTAAACACAATAAGAGCTTTATCAATTGATGCGATTGAAAAGGCGAACTCAGGACATCCGGGACTTCCTATGGGTGCTGCGCCAATGGCTTATACATTATGGAAGAACCATTTGAACTTCAACCCTAAGTCAGTCGAATGGTTCAACAGAGATAGATTCATCTTAAGTGCAGGACACGGTTCTATGTTGCTCTACAGTCTATTACACTTATCCGGTACATTACCTATGGAAGAAGTGAAGAACTTTAGACAGTATGGTTCACAAACTCCAGGGCACCCAGAGTATGGTCACACTGATGGAGTAGAAATCACTACAGGACCACTTGGTCAAGGATTTGCTATGAGTGTAGGTATGGCTATGGCTGAAAAGCATCTTGCAGCTCAGTTTAATACTGAAACTCATAACGTAATAGATCACTACACATACGTATTAGCATCTGACGGAGACTTAATGGAAGGTATATCTCACGAAGCAGCTTCTCTTGCTGGTCACTTAGAGTTAGACAAATTGATTGTTCTATACGATTCAAATGATATCTCACTTGATGGAGATTTATCTATGAGCTTCTCAGAAAACATTAAGGAACGTTTCGAATCTTACGGTTGGCATTATGAATTAGTAGAAGACGGTAACAGCTTAACTGAAATCGACCGTGCGATTGAAAAAGCAAAAGAAACAAAACAACCATCAATGATTGAGATCAAAACAATCATAGGTTATGGTTCGCCAAATAAATCTGGAAAGAGTGCAGCACATGGTGCGCCAATTGGTAGCGATGAGCGTGTACTTGCGTTTGAAAACTACGGTTTAGATTCAAATAAGGACTTCCACGTTGAAGATTCAGTGTACGACAGATTTAATGAAACACTTGCTTCACGTAGTAGTGAAAAAGAAGCAGAGTGGAACAAATTAATGGAAGACTATAAAGAAAAACAGCCTGAGTTATACAAAGCGCTAATAAATGGCATCGAAGGTAAGTTAGCTGAAGACTACGCAAACAACCTGCCAAAATACGAAGTAGGTACTAAAAAAGCAACACGCGGTAACTCAAGTGACATGCTCCAAAACTTATCAAAAACTGTACCAACTCTATTTGGTGGTGCGGCGGATCTTGCTTCATCTAACAAAACAAATGTTGTAGATGAAGAGGACTTCTTAAAAGACAACTACAAAGGACGTAACATCTGGTTCGGTGTACGTGAATTTGGAATGGCAGCAGCAGCAAATGGTATGGCTGCACATGGTGGAGTATTTCCTTATGTTGGAACATTCTTTGTGTTCAGCGATTACTTAAAACCTGCAGTAAGACTAAGCGCGTTAATGGGTCTACCAGTCACATATGTATTTACACATGACTCAATCGCAGTTGGTGAAGACGGACCGACTCACGAACCAATCGAACAACTTGCAGGGCTTCGTGCAATTCCTAACTTAAAAGTGATTCGACCAGCAGATGGTAACGAAACACGCGTTGCATGGAAAGTTGCACTTGAGTCTAAAACAACTCCAACAGCGCTTGTGTTAACGCGACAAGACATTGAAGTTATTGATGTAGAAGAAGACACACTTGAAGCAGGAGTTCGTAAGGGAGGTTACATCGCATACGACAAAGGTGACGATGCGATCGTATTTGCAACAGGTAGTGAAGTGCCACTTGCTATCAATGCAGCTGAAAAATTACATGAAGAGGGTGTAAACATTAAAGTTGCATCGATTCCTGATATGCAAACATTCCTTTCACAAGATAAAGAATATATTGATTCCGTGTTAAATAAACATATTGAAAACAGAACAGCTGTTGAGATGGCGGCAAGCCTTGGTTGGCATCGTTTTGTTGGTATGGATGGTAAATTACTAACGATTGACACTTTTGGTGCCAGTGCGCCAGGAGACTTAGTGATGGAGAAATATGGTTTTACTGTTGATAATTTAGTAAATATTATTAAAGAAAATTAATAGAAATCCCGGGCAAAACCCGGGTTTTTCTTGCATTTTAATTTTAATTTCTGCTTTAATATCATTAATATAAATATTGATATTTAAGGATAATTAATGTAAACTTAATAATGGTTTAAAGTGAAAGAGGTGAGCATTTTGGCAACTTGGATTTGGATTATTATCGTAATCGTGGCGTTAGCGGGTGGTGTTGCACTAGGGTTCTTCCTAGCTAGAAAATATATGATGGATTATCTTGAAAAGAATCCACCAATTAATGAAGACGTGCTCAGAATGATGATGATGCAGATGGGACAGAAACCGTCGCAGAAAAAAATCAATCAAATGATGTCGATGATGAATAAAAATATGCAAGATCAGAAAAAGAAAAAGTAATGTACTAAGTATCGTCAAACTGGCGATACTATTTTTATATTAATTGACAATTATATTTTTAATCACTGACTCTTATTGAAGATCAGTGTTTAATTTAATTAACGTAATATTTAATATCCTAGGCGTATACATTACTAATAATAAGAAATTTAACTTATATAATAAATGATTTTAAAACATTCGTATATCTTAATAATGATCTAGTAATAAAGCACTCCAAACATTATATTTTGGAGTGCTTTATTTTGTTTATAGGCCATGAGAACTATTTCAATATTCGAATGATAATGGTACGATAAATCAAAAGAAAGTGTAGAAAGTAGGAAACAATTTGCGTGTTTATAAAAATCTAGCATGGTTTTTTAAAGCATATTATAAGCATTACATTTTAGGTGTAATCATGTTGCTTTTAGTTGCTTTGTTACAACTTGTCCCCCCACAAGTTATTGGCCGTACAATCGACTTTATTAATACAGATACCTTAACTGTGAATATCCTCATTGGACTCGTCGTTTTGCTTATCGCAGTTGCACTTTTGATGTACCTGTTTAGATATCTATGGCGACTATTAATATTTGCTACAGCTAACAGACTTGGCTTAGAGTTAAGAAGCCAATTGTTTAAAAAATATGTTTCCATGTCACCATCCTTCTACCAAAAGCATCGTACAGGTGACTTAATGGCACATGCAACGAATGATATCAACGCAGTAAATATGGTAGCTGGTGCGGGAATACTTACGATTGCAGACAGTATAATTTCGGGTGGTGCTGTTTTAATCACAATGGCAGTTACTGTAGATGCAAAACTAACACTGATTGCGATGATACCACTGCCATTCATGGTAATTTTGACAAGCTATTATGGGTTAATGCTTCACAAATTATTTAGGGTTGCCCAAGCAGCGTTTTCTTCTTTAAATGATAAAACACAAGAATCCATTGCAGGTATAAAAGTTACAAAAACGTTTGGTTACGAAAAAGAAGACTTAGAAGACTTCACGGACCTAAGTGCAGAAGTCGTACGTAAGAACTTGAGTGTTGCAAAAATCGATGCTTTATTCAACCCAACGATAACAGCAATAATAGGGATAAGTTATTTCTTAAGTATTTTCTTTGGTGCTAAGATGGTCATAAGTGATGAAATCACAATTGGTCAATTGGTCACATTCACAACGTATTTAGGAATGATGGTTTGGCCACTACTCGCTCTTGGAATGTTCTTTAATATTTTGCAACGCGGGAATGCGTCATATGATCGTATTATCAAGATTTTAAATTCGAAAGACTCGATTAAAGTGACACATGAAATATCTTCAGTTCCTGAAGGTGATATCGAATTTAAAATTGATACATTCCGTTTTGATGACTCAGACACGGTTACGCTAAGAGATGTACATTTCACAGTGAGTCCAGGGGATACTGTTGGTATTGTTGGCCAAACAGGCTCTGGTAAATCTACCCTGATTCGCCTACTGCTCCGTGAGTATGATCCGAATAAATTAGAAGAAGTGACATATGGAGGACAACCGCTCAGTCATTTTGATGTTCAAACGATACGTAAAAAGTTTGGTCTCGTACCTCAAGAAAACTTTTTGTTCTCAACAACAATCCGAGACAACATCGCGTTCACAAATCCAGGCGCTCCAATGGAGGAAATTATTGAAGCGGCGAAAAACAGTTATATCCACCATGACATTGAAAGGTTCCAATATGGTTATGATACAGTTGTGGGACAGAGGGGTGTGTCTTTATCTGGTGGACAAAAGCAAAGAATTTCAATTGCACGTGCTTTAATTATGGATCCGGATGTTCTCATATTAGATGACTCGTTATCTGCAGTAGATGCTGAAACAGAAAAAGCAATTCTAAATAATCTAGAGAAGTTAAGAAGTGGTAAGACAAACATTATTACGGCACATCGAATGAGTGCGGTTATGGATGCTGATAAAATCATTGTCATGAGTAATGGTACTGTTTTAGAAATGGGTACTCACGATGAGTTAATGGAGAATAAATGTTGGTATTATGATACTTACAAGACTCAGTCATTAATTCAATCGCTAGAGCATGATTTAGAAGTCATTACAGATGAGGAGGCGAGTGATCATGATTAATGAGACAATAAACTTGACATTCAGAGATCAGATGAAAGTTTTAGCTCGACTCTTAAAATACGTATTTCCGTATAAACGTTTGATATCACTCGCATTCCTGATGTTAATTTTAACAACTGTTGCTGGGGTTATGGTGCCATATTTAGTAATGATATTCATTGATAACTACTTATCACCTATGCAATTTCCAGAGCAGGATATAAGTATTCTTATCATATTGTTTTTCATTGTAGAAATTATTGCTGTAGTCTGCGGGTATTTCCAAGCATATTTATTTCAAGTACTTGCTTTTAAAGTAATACAGCAACTACGAATTGATAGTTTTGAAAAGATTGGTACATTAGGTATGAAATACTTTGATGTAGTACCAAGTGGAAGTGTTGTTTCAAGACTGACCAATGATACTCAATCAATAGTAGATATGTTTGTTAGTGTACTATCAACATTTATGATGGCGTTATTCATGGTACTATCGAGCTTTGTAATGATGTTCATTCTTGATTTTAAACTCGCATTCATTGCATTCTTGTTTGTACCAATTATCGTGTTAATCATTGGAATCTATCGCAAATATTCTGCGATTTACTTTGGTAAGGCACGTGGGTATTTATCTGAATTAAACGCAAAAATTGCAGAATCAATAGACGGAATGAACGTTATTCAAGCATTTAACCAAGAAGAAAGACTACAAAAAGAATTTGAAGAAACGAACCACAACTTCTACCACTACAACGTTAAAAATATCAAACTTGATGGGCTATTACTGAGACCTGCATTTGATATGATTTACATTTTAGCGATTAGTATCATCCTAAGTTATTTTGGAGTGATGAGCTTCGGATCAGTAGTAACAGCGGGGGTAGTGTTTGCATTCATTCAATATATGGAAAGGTTCTTCGAACCGATTAATCAAGTATCTCAAAACTTGAATATACTACAACAAGCGCTTGTTTCTGCTAGCCGTGTATTTACACTTATGGATGATGAAAGACATGAGCCCGAGCAAATAAAAGAAACCGAAGTCATTACAGACGGACACATTGAATTTAAAAATGTAACTTTTAGTTACGACGGAAAAGTAGATGTATTAAAAAATATTAGTTTCGAGGTCAAACCAGGAGAAACCGTAGCTCTAGTCGGTCACACAGGTTCAGGTAAGAGTTCTATCATCAATCTCATTATGCGCTTCTATGAATTTAATGAAGGTGATATACTGATTGATTCTCACTCTATCAAAAATATAAGTAGAGAAAGCATGAAAAAAAACATAGGGCTTGTACTTCAAGATCCTTTTGTATTTTACGGTACTGTGGAGTCAAATATTAAGCTGTATCATCCTACAATGACATTTGAAGAAGTGAAGCGGGCAGCAGAATTCGTAAGCGCAAATACTTTTATAGAAGCATTGCCCGAAGGGTATCATCAAAAGGTAACAGAAAAAGGGAGTAGTTTTTCGAGTGGAGAAAGGCAACTTCTTGCATTTGCTAGAACGATCGCAACTGAACCAAAGATACTTATTTTAGATGAAGCCACGGCAAACATTGACTCTCGAACTGAAGAAGAGATTCAGAAAAGTTTAGAGAAAATGCGGAAGAATCGTACAACACTTGCAATTGCACACAGATTATCAACGATACAAGACGCAGACCAAATTATAGTCTTAAATCGTGGAGAAATTGTAGAGAAGGGGACTCATCTAGAACTCATCGCAATGAAAGGCATTTACCATAAGATGTATCAATTACAAAATGGTATTACAAATTTGTCATAATTAAATAAAAAAATTGTTCCCCCTAATTACTAAGTTTGATACACTTAGTTGGAATAGGGGGTTTTTTCATGGGAAGTGATGTTACATTTCTACTAGCATTTGGTGCCGGTGTCTTATCATTTGTTTCACCATGTGTATTACCTGTATTTCCAGCTTTTGTATCTTATATTACTGGGATGAGCTTTAGTGAGGTACAGGAACAGAAGTTTAACATGAGAGCAATCTTACATACTCTGTTCTTCTTAATTGGATTTAGTTTAATTTATATTGCCCTCGGTTTTGGTACGTCATTTTTTGGCGGATTCTTAATTGAACATTCAGATCTTATTCGTCAACTGGGTTCGATCTTAATTATAATTTTTGGACTAATTATCTTAGGTGTCTTTAAAGTAGACTTCTTAATGAAGAATCATAGAGTAGAATTTAAAAATCGTCCGTCTGGTTTTATCGGTTCAATTTTAATTGGTATGGCATTCGCAGCAGGATGGACACCATGTAATGGTCCAATCATTGGTGCAATTTTTGCGATGAGTGCAAGCCAACCCAATGATGCTCTAATGTTAATGATAGTATATTGTCTCGGATTTGGAGTACCATTCTTTGTATTATCATTCTTCGTATCTAGAACACGTTGGATTTTAAAGTATTCTAGTGTAATAATGAAGGTTGGTGGTGTGCTCATGATATTGATGGGTATCCTATTATACTTTGATGGACTAACGAAAATCATCATATGGATTGCACCATATTTTGGTGAGTTTAGAGGTTTCTAAATGAATGAATTCTTAAGTTTTTTAAAAGAACAAGAAGATACGCTCTTTATAATCTTATCAATCGGTGCCATTTTCATGGGTATCGGTGTGATAATTTGGAGAAATAAAGAGACGAAGACACCACTTTATCTTAAAAAGATTATTATTCCCCCCATTATGATGAGTACGGGTGCATTGATGTTTGTTTTTCCGTATTTTAGACTTGATGGTGCAATGATAATAGAATCGATCGTTGTAGGTGCAATATTCTCATTATTACTTTTAATCACAACAAAATATGAAGCACGTGGAGATGAGTTATTTGTTAAACCATCTAAACTGTTTCCAGTGATTTTAATTGGTTTACTCATCATTCGTACAGTTATGAAACAAGTATTAAGTGTTAACACGACACCAGGTGAAATCGGCGGAATGTTCTTTTTACTAGCATTCACAATGATTGTTATCTGGCGTATTTCAATGTTACGACACTATCTTAAATTTAAAAAATCTCGACAAGAAGGAAATTAATCCTCTTGTCGAGATTTTTTTGTTGCGAGTTCTGTTTGCTCAAATATAGAAAACTTTTGTTTTTCATCATCAGCTAATTCAAATAGTGGAAGATATTTTGTATAGTCGATATCTAGTTCATTTAACTTTTTCTTCATAAACTTGTGATCGCGTTTTGGTGTTGCGATGATGTACCCCTTCATAATCTCGTCTAAACTTATTGTGTTTACTTTATCATCAAGTGCAATTTTAGAAATCCTTCCCGCAATGCGCTGCTTCGCAACGTCACGGAACAGTTCAGGCACTGGACTTACTAATTCGTTTAATAACTCTTTCGCTTCGTCGTTCCAGAGCGGTAAAGCTTCATTAATGTAATACTCCTGCCAATCGAGTTCTGAGTAACCATCTTCTCTCGGCAATGCTTTTAAAAACTTTCTGAACATGAAATATCCACCAATAGCGAGTAAACCAATCATAATAAATCCCCATACGGCAATTAAGATCATGACCCAATCAGCATACATTTTCTTCACCTCTCTTACATATTATAAAAAACAAAAAAATATTTGTCCATTTAATCTCACAAAACGATATATATAGCATAAAGGAGGTGACACATATGGTTAAAGAATTAAGTGCTAGATATTACTTTGTTGTTCATGATGATGATGGAAAAGAACGTCTAAAGTATCGTTCAATTTTTGGATTATCAATCGATGCACCAGACCAAGATGTTATATTACTTGGTGAAGCATACGGCGCATTAAAGGATGAAATCTACTACGCAGTTGAGAAAAATGTTACACATATTATTAAATAATTAGGAGGAGTACAAAATGGCAGAAAAATTGGTATTAACATTTAACACCGAGTACGACAAAAAATTTAACATGACAATCAATGATCCAAAGGAAGGTTTGACACAAGCGGATATCGTTCGTGAAGCTAATAAGATCATTGCAGCAGATGTACTTAGACCATCTGCGGGTAAGCCGGTATCTCTAATTAGTGCTAAGGTTATTCAGACTGACACAACTGTCTTGCTATAATGGACTGGGTGCCATTTGTGAGTGACGTCGGGGTTCCGGCAGCCATCACGTTTTTCTTGCTTCACAGAGTAGAGAGAAAACTCGATGACTTAATTTTAACCTTACAACAAATCTCACAGTAAAATAAATTCATATAAAAGCACATTTACTTCCAACCAGGCGTTAAATGTGCTTTTTCATGTTTAACAGTTAATAGAATTTTATTAGATAGATCTTTAGTAACTGTTTTATGTGATACTGACAAATATATGGTTTTCTAGTACCATATATTAGAATAGAGAGGATGATTGTGTTGAAGATACTCCACACTGCAGACTGGCATATTGGTAAGCGTTTAGCAGGCAAAAATTTACTTGAAGATCAAGCGTTTGTTCTTGAACAAATTTGTACATATATTGAAGAAAACGATATTGATGTCGTAGTGATTGCAGGTGATGTATACGACCGAGTCAACCCCTCACAAGGTGCAATGAATACAGTTAATACTTATTTAAAACGTATCAACTTAGATCTAAAAGTACCCATTGTTATGATTAGTGGAAATCATGATGGAAAACCATATTTGGACGGAAATTCTGAATGGTACAAACAGACTCAGCTTTTTGTAAATACATGTTTAGAAAAATGCTTCGAGAAAGTCAGAATTGGAGATGTGAATTTTTATCTATTACCTTACATTGAAGTGGCTGAAGCACGTGTCTTCTATAAAGATAAAAATATTACAACTTTCGAACATGCATACGAACGTGTCTTAAGCGATATGAAAAAAGATATGAATACGGACGAAACGAACGTGTTGGTCGGGCATTTATTCGTTAAGAATGCGAAAGAATCTGATTCTGAAGAGAAGACTAATGTTGGTCTTATAGAGGAGATTTCAGCTTCTCTACTTAATGATTTTGATTTCACTCTTCTTGGACATCTTCATCATCCATTTGCTATCTCGAGTGACACCATTCACTATAGTGGATCTTTATTAAAATATTCGTTTGATGAAGCCAATCAACCTAAAGGATTTAAAGTTATTGATTTAGTAGAAAAGACACATGAATTCGTTCAGCTTGAGAGTAAGCACGATGTGGTTGAATATCATGGTAGCTACAAATCAGTTGTCGAAGACAAAATAGATGTAGGGCCAGAGGACGCCTATTACAAATTTGTGCTATCGGATATGGAAAGTGCGACAGAACCAATGGCAACTCTTAAAAAGCTGTATCCAAACACATTAGTACTATCAAGGCAAATTGAAACAATGAATTATGATATGACGATGATTGACGTGAGTCAACAATCAGATGCTGAAATATTCGAATCATTTATGGAAAAATTCAAAGGTAGAAAACCAACACAATTTGAAAGTGAGATATTTAATCACACGATGAAGGAAGTTATCCATGAGACCGATTAAATTAGAACTTAAGTATATTGGGCCATATGAGAATGAAACGATTAACTTTGAAGATATCAATAAAACATTGTTTTTAATTAGTGGTAAAACTGGATCAGGGAAGTCTATGATTTTTGATGCAATTACCCATGCACTTTTTGCGACTGCATCGACGTCAGTACGAGGTACAGAGAGTTTAAGGAGTCAATTTGCTCCAAGCACAGAACCCTCTATCATCACGTTCACATTTATGTATAGGGGTAAGACATACAAAGTAGAGCGACGACTCAGATACTTTAGAGGCACGAACACCACAGAGACACCGCCAGAATCGTCTATATATGATGAGTTTGGAGAACTAATTGAAAATGGGTTAACAAAAGTAACTGCGTTTATTACGGAGCTGCTACAAATCAGCGCATCACAATTCCGACAAATTGGACTTTTACCTCAGGGAGAGTTCCGCAAGTTTTTAGTTGCCAGTTCAAGCGATAAAGAAGAAATACTAAAAGCATTATTTAGAACAGAACGATTCAACGCACTTTATCAAAAACTCAAAAAAGATCATGATACTAATAAACAAAAACTCATCATGAATCATGCACTCATCATGAATCAGTTTAGTCAGGTGCTTGTTGATGAAGAGATATCTACATCATTTAAAGAAAACTTGGAATTGTTTACTAGCAAACAAGAAATTGCTATAAAAGAACTGAAAGAAAAAGAAATAAATTATGCTGAACGATTAGAATCAAAACAAGAATTATCGAATGAAATCTTAAAAATAAAAGAAAATAATGATAGAGTAGAATCTTACTTTAATAAAAAGAATAACCTTGAAACTCTATTGAAACAAAAGAGTGTCATTAGAGAGAAAGAGAACAGATTAAATTTAACTCAGAAAGTACTAACGATTAAAGATGCCTACTATAGTTATAAAGAATACGCATCGAAAGTGAGTGCGACCGAGAAATTAATAGACAAAACTAATGATATATATAAAGAAAGAGTTGCTTACCAGGAAAATATAGATCGTGAACTTGAAAAAATTTCTAAAAACAATTCGAAAATTATGAGCTATAAAGAAAAAATCAAACAAATTTCAAAATTTGATAATAGCGAATATCAGACCATCGAAAGTGAACTTGAAAACCTTCAAAAAGACATTGAAAAAAATAACAAAACCCTTGTAACTAAACAAGAACAACTAGAAGCTTTAGAAAAGAAAATATTTGAAATTGACGTTACTGACACTATGTTAAGGACTGCTGAAGTCGATATGTACAGTCTTAAAGAAAGACTTTTTAAGATTGAAAATGAGCTAATCATTGCGAAGGAAGTTGAACAAAATAGAAAAGAACATAATGAGTTAATAGAGAAAATTAATTTAATAAAATCAGAAATTGATGAGTTAACTTTAAATATTGAAAAACAAAATAATGACGTTCAGTCTCTAGATAACATAGACATAGAGACAATTAACGATATGATCACTCATCTTGAAGTAGGTAAACCTTGTGTAATATGTCAACAAACAGTGTCTCAAATTCCAGATACATTAAATTATGATGTGGATCTTTATAGAGATTTAGAATTGAAAACAAAAGATTTAGATGCAATGGAAATTAAACGCTTAATTTTATCTGAAAAAGGTTTTAAAGAAATAAGATCGAGTAGTGAAATAGAGTCTGATATTTCTGTTCTGAAAGATGAGCTCTCAAATTATGAAACAGAAATCATAAGGATTGAATTAGAGCTTAAGAGAAAACACGAACTTGAATCA
Source organism: Phocicoccus pinnipedialis (assembly GCF_903994035.1). GTDB lineage: Bacteria > Bacillota > Bacilli > Staphylococcales > Salinicoccaceae > Phocicoccus > Phocicoccus pinnipedialis. The sequence continues at coordinate 393,967 of NZ_CAJEWB010000010.1, read as the reverse complement.
AACCTTACAGAATTAAATTCTGAAGTTCATGAGATGATACACATACTAGATTTTTCTAATAGAGATTTAGAGTCTTTGAATATTCGTTTTAAAAAATTCAAACAAGAAACTAACTTTGGAAGCTTTTTAGAATTTAAACAATCTTTGACTAAAATGAACAGTGAGATTGATGCATACGAATCTACATTAAATAAGTTAGAGAGTAAAAAGCAAGAACTAATGGTTGAAGTAGCAAAGTTCGAGAGTCAACTAGATTCTATTCAATACAAGTTATATACAGAACGTAATATTCTTGATGAAAACAGCAAAAAAGTAAGTTTGTTTTTATCAGAGCATGAAGATGTATCATTAAATGATCTCGAGTCTTTATTTAAAGCTGATAATGACGCATTAAAATCTGAGATTGAATCATTTCATAACGAAGTCATGCAGGTTGAGAGTCTAATTGAGCACATTAAAAAAGACATTAAGTCATTTGAAATAGTTGATTTAACAGAAAAGCTTAAAGAAGAATCCAAATTAAGCGAATTAATCAATATTGAATCAAAATTAGTGGGGCAGTTAGAGAGCAAAATTAAAGAATACAATGCAACTTATAATAGAATAGTTAATGAAATAGAGTCATACAACCATGAAGAGAGTAGGTTTACAGAGCTAGCTAAACTCGTAGAACTACTCGGTGGCAAGCAAGGCACTCCAACGCTTTCTAGATTTGTACTTGTTTATTATTTAGAGAGAATATTAAATCAAGCGAACATTCGTCTCCGTAAGATGACTAACGGTCGCTACGAGCTTCGCCGTGCTGAGTCATACAGGAGTGACCAATCATTACACATCGATGTGTTCGATTACTTTAACAATGCGAGAAGAAGCGTCGCAACGTTATCCGGAGGTGAGTCATTCCAAGCAGCACTTGCGCTCGCACTCGCATTATCAGAAATTATTCAACACGAATCGGGAAGTATTGACATGGATATGCTTCTGATTGATGAAGGATTTGGTACTTTAGATGAACAAACATTGAAGGTAGCGATTGATACATTATTTGATCTCCAAAAATCAGGTAAAATGATCGGAATCATTTCACACGTCGAAGAATTGAAGTCTATGATTGGCAATATATTGTATGTAGAAACATTAGACGAACGTAGTCAGACTAGACTTGTCACACCATTGTCAAATTAACATTATAAATATATGGAATCATCCTTAAAAAAATTGATATATTAAAATATAGAGAAACTACGGAGGAATTAAATTGAAAAAGTTCTTGTTTTTAATACTTTCGGTGTCATTGTTACTTGCTGCATGTAACAAGTCTGACGTTGAAGTTATGAGTCGCTATGGAAACACAATGCAAGAATTTTCTGTAACAGATCAAAATGATGAAATATTTACGGAAAGTGATATGGATGGCAAAGTATGGTTAGTTGACTTTATCTTCACTAACTGTGCGACAGTATGCCCTCCAATGACAATGAACATGACAGACGTCGTCAACCAATTAAACGATGACGGCGTAACAGACTTTGGTGTACTGAGCTTTTCAGTAGATCCGGAAACAGATTCACCACAAGTTCTTAAAGAATACATGAGTTATTATGAAATTCCAGAGGATGTTGAATGGAAGTTCGTTACAGGATACGATTATGATTATATAAGACATCTCGCTGAGAAAAACTTTAAGACAATCGTTGCACCACCACCAAAAGGAAGCAACCAAGTGACGCACGGAACAGCATTTTATCTCATTGATCAAAACGGTAAAATTATTAAAGATTACTCAGGTGTCGATAATGGAAACACAAGCTTCCCTAAAGAAGAAATTATTAAAGATGTTAAAACTTTAACTAAATCTGAACAATAAAGGTAGAAAGCCACAGAAACTGAGGAATAATCGCTTATAAAATTATAACTAACTCAATTAGAACACGGTTCAATCATTTAAAGATATTATTTTAATAATTAAAAACTCCATATAAAATATGTAATAGAAGTTAAATTATAGGATTAAAAGTCATCAGTATGTTAGAAAACCTATTCTTCCATCAGAAACTTGGGATATAGGAATTAGACTAAGAAGTACTAAAGGAGTCAAATATAAAAATAACATTACGACAACTTCGCTTATAAAAAGAATACGAAAAGAAATAATATTGTATAAGGATTCCCGATATTATTCTTAATATGTAACTTATATTAATATGAGTGAAACGATTTTATAAACGGAAATTAATCCGACAAAGGAGATGACGACATGTCATCAGTTATGACAATGATGATGATTTTGATGGTAGGAATAATGGTTGCAGTAGCTGCGGTAGTCGTTATTGCAGCTGTGCTAAGTGCGAAGCGGAATAAAAAAGAAGACGAGTAGATAGATGATTAACCCACACTTAGGAAGTGTGGGTTTTTGTGTGGAAATTGATATACGGCAATATATAGGGGAATTGATAGACTATTTATATAGGTTAGGGAATCACGTGCTACAGCTATTAAAAAATTGTTGTTAAATGTTATTAATAGTAATTTTGATTCAAGGAATGATTCAAGTATCCTTGTTATTAATAGGAGGGATAACTTGGGCTTTTTTATTGTTGGATCCATTGTTGCATCATTTATGTTTGTTGTTACTTATACTGAAAAAATAAACATACAATTTCTCAATAGACGTAGTCGGTGTGACCAATGTAAGCAGCATCTAAATTGGTATGAACTCATACCAATTTTTAGTTTTATATTTTTAAAAGGAAAATGCAATAACTGTAAAGTACAGATATCACAGGGATGTTTTTATACAGAGTTGTTAATGGGAATTGTTTATGTGTTTCCTTTATTATTCAGTTTGGAAAATGAATATTACATTCACTATTTTTTAATTTCATCATTTTTAATACCTCTTTCAATCCTAGATTTCGAGAAATTCATTATTCCAAATCATATGCTGTTTTTATTTAGTTTTTGTTCAATTGTTTTGTTACCTATTCACATGGAATATTTATGGATAAAGATATTTTTGATTGCTATAACTTATATATTATACCCTCTATTTTCAAATTTGATTGGATTCGGTGATGTCAAATTATTCACCATATTTTTAGTACTCTTCCCAATAAATGTTTTTTTTATCATATTTCTATTTACTTTTATAATTGGTGGTATAGCAGCTATAATTTTCGATTTTATTTTAAAAGATAAAAATACTATATATCCACTTGTTCCGTTTATTACAACATCATTTATTATTGTAATGATTACATTAAAAGATTTAAAAATAATTTTTGGAGGTCTATAATGACAGAGCGATTATTAATTAGAGAAATGTTTTCTGAAGATAAACCAAGAGAAAGATTAAAAACATACGGTGCTGAAAAACTAACAAATCAAGAATTGTTAGGAATAATCATAAATACAGGGAATAAGAATGAAAGTGCGTTAAGTCTTGCTAATAAGATTTTAAGTAATGTAAAATCAATAAGAGAAATTAGGCATCTCACACTTCAAGAATTGATGGATATTAAGGGGATCGGTGAAGCAAAAGCCATTACTATACTTGCAGTTATTGAACTTGCGATTCGCATGCACAGTCACAGCCTTGAAGATGATATTTATATCAGATCACCACAAGATGTTTCTAATTTACTTATGGAAAAAATGAGATATTATCAACAAGAACACTTTATCGTCTTGTATTTATCTACAAAATATATGGTTATTCATGAAGAAACAATTTTTAAAGGCTCATTAAATTCAACAGTCGTACATCCAAGAGAAATTTTTAGAGAAGCGGTTAAACGTAGTGCAGCGGCATTTATTTGTGTCCATAATCATCCAAGTGGAGACCCAACTCCATCAAAAGAAGATATAGATGTCACTAAGAGGTTAAAACAGGGTGGTGAATTAATAGGTATAGACTTCTTAGACCATATAGTTATTGGAAACGGGAAATTTATTAGTATGAAAGAGATGGACCATTTCTAAAATTCTATTAATTTAAAGATTTGTTCGACAAAATTCAGTTCAAGTATATATAATTTGATTAGTATTACTAATTAGCTATAAAGTCAGGTGACTATGACTATCATAACCCTAGTAACTATACCTCAGATTTTAATTATGCAATAATTCATTAAATTAATGAATACCCTTGCATTCTCTTAAACATTAAAATATAATGAGAATATAGTAAGACATAGAGATCGGACACTGTTTTGAGACAGCAGTCACTCACCGATAGCACATGCTGCTAGATATCATATTATTATCTGTTACGTTTTAGCTAGTCTAAAACCTAAACCACTAGAGAGCGCCATCTCTAGTGGTTTTCTTTTTTTGTCATGTTAATTAAATGTTTAAATATTACTTTTTATCTTCCACAATTACAATAGAAGTCTTATGTTAGATTGTGGTAAACTTGTATGGAATATATGGAGGTGGGTTCATGCGATTTTTAAATAGAAACAGAATGATCATCGTTATTGTTTCAGTAATCGTGTTAATTCTATTAATCGGATTCTCATTATCTGACAGATCGCATACTACTAAAGCTGAACAATTTACAGCGGATACTACAGCTACCACTCAACGCATCATAGATGCGCCATTTAATTTTATTGGTAATATTTTTTCAGGTATTTTTAGTGGATTTGGTGCGGACAAAAGAATAAAAGAACTTGAGGCACAGCTCGATGCATTGCCTCAGTTAAAAGCTGACAACGAGCGTCTTGCAGAAGAGAATAAGGAGTTAAAAGATGCCTTAGAAGTTTCTTCTAAATTTGATTATGAAGCAATCAATGCGCGTGTCATTTCTCGTGCTCCTGATCAGTGGCTAAATTCTTTAGTTATAGATAAAGGGCAGAAGGATGGCATTAATGAGGGCATGGCAGTAATGACGCCAAAAGGGTTAATCGGTATCGTTAAACGTGTTAATGGTATGTCTTCGTACGTTGAAATCATCGCCACGAATACAGCTAAGGAAAACATTTCTGTTGAAATTAGAGATGGTAAAAACAAGCATTACGGAACTATCGAGAAATATGATGAAAAAACGGAAACGTTAATTGTTAATAATATCGTGAATGAAGGACGCATCAATAAGAATGCAAAAGTTTATACGTCTGGTCTTACTGGTGATTTTCCCGAGGGTGTCATCATTGGTGAGGTTGTAAGTTCTGAGAATGATTCATACGGATTAAGTCAAAATGCACATGTGTCTTTAGCTAGTGACATCAATAGCATTGACACAGTGTTTGTTTTAAAGAGAGATCCGGAGTCTTTGGGTGATTAAATGAGAATGATATTTCTGTTTTTAATCTCGTTCCTTCTATTATATGTAGATATTTCTTTTACTAATATTAGCCCAGTAGATGTCGCTGGCTTAGGTGTCTATTTTGTACCTAAACTTCTCTTTATGTTTATCTTACTTCTATCTTATTATTTAGGAGTAAAGTGGAGCTTGATGATTGCTCTTCTGTTAGGACTCATGACTGATGTATACGTCGGTACTGTTTATGGTTTGCATTTATTTGGTTTTGCGACGTTTGTTTTATTTATGAATACGGCATTCCGAGTGTTCTATAGAGACTACGTAACATTGTTTTTTGTTGTCATAATGAACACCTTTTTATTTGATACTTATATTTTTATTATGTATAAAGTGATTGGTATAATAGAGATGCCGACATTTGATTACTTCGCATTGCGCGCGGTACCTAGTCTATTATTGAACTCTGTACTCTATATACCAGTATTAGTTGTCGTAATCATACTTTCTAAAGTTCGTAAATCTGTATTTATTAATCATTGACTTAGAAAATGAATTATCTTATAATATAGAAGTTGATGAATTTGTAAACATCAACCGCTCAGACAAGGTTTTAAGTGAGGAATCCACCTATATGGCGTGTCTTAATATTCAGGAGGTGTAAGTATGTTTGCAATTATTGAAACTGGCGGTAAACAACTAAAAGTAGAGGAAGGTCAAACGATCTTCGTTGAAAAATTAGACGTTGAAGAAGGCGAAACTGTAACTTTTGACAGAGTATTATTCGTTGGTGGAGACAGCGTTAAAGTTGGCGCTCCATTAGTTGAAGGTGCTACTGTTTCTGCGAAAGTAGAAAAACAAGGTCGTGCTAAGAAAATCGACGTGATAAAGTTTAAACGTAGAAAAAACTACCATCGTAAACAAGGTCACAGACAACCATTCACAAAAGTAACAATCGAAAAGATTGATGCTTAATGGTTGAAATAGAAATCAAGAAGAGTAACATTAATCAAATTGAGCGTATCACAATGCGTGGCCATGCAGACTATGATGTTCATGGTCAAGATATTGTTTGTGCAGGTGCTTCCGCAGTAGTGTTTGGTTCAACAAATGCGTTGTTCGAACTTACTGATGGAAAGGTATCCGTAGAGCAAGATCCTAATGGTGGCTATTTAAAAATTGAGATATTAGAATTTGATGAACGTGCTGACCTCATTCTGAATTCTATGATCATATCACTAAAAACGATAGAAGAGTCATACCAAGAATATATTAAAATAAGTTATAAGTGAGGTGGACTTAAATGTTTAAATTACAATTAGACTTACAATTCTTCGCATCTAAGAAGGGTGTAGGTTCAACTAAAAACGGTCGTGATTCACACTCAAAAAGACTTGGTGCTAAACGTCAAGACGGACAGTTTGTAACAGGTGGATCTATTATTTATCGTCAACGTGGAACTAAAATTCATCCAGGTGCGAACGTTGGACGCGGTGGAGACGATACATTATTCGCTAAAGTCGATGGTGTTGTTAAGTTCGAGCGTTTCGGTAGAGACAAAAAACGTGTTTCTGTTTATCAAGAAGCAAAGTAATGTAATTGTAGCATCAGCAGAAGCTGATGCTTTTTTTTATAAATTTAATGGAGGTGACGAAATGTTTGTCGATTATGTAAAAATACATTTAAAAGCAGGTAATGGTGGTAATGGGTTAGTCGCATACCGTCGTGAAAAATATGTACCAATGGGTGGTCCTGCTGGTGGAGATGGTGGTAATGGCGCTGATATCGTCATGGAAGTGGACGAAGGACTTCGTACGTTAATGGACTTTAGATTCCAAAGCCATTTTAAAGCAGAACATGGTGAAAATGGAATGAACGCGAACAAACACGGTAAGAGTCGTGATGCGCTTGTTCTTAAAGTACCACCTGGTACAATCGTTAAAAATGCGGAAACGGGTGCACCAATTGCTGACCTAACAACAGATGGTCAAACAGCTGTCGTCGCTACGGGTGGTCGAGGTGGACGTGGGAACTCTCGTTTCGTCTCAAGTCGTAACACAGCACCTGACTTCGCAGAGAATGGTGAACCAGGACAAGAGATTGACGTTATCCTTGAGTTAAAACTCATGGCAGATGTTGGTCTCGTAGGTTTTCCAAGTGTAGGGAAGTCGACACTTCTAAGTAGCGTTTCCCGTGCTGAACCAAAAATTGCAGCATATCCTTTCACTACAATTAAGCCTAACCTTGGTGTAGTTAATACTAAAGACGGACGTAGCTTCGTAATGGCTGATTTGCCTGGTTTAATCGAAGGGGCATCTGAAGGTACAGGTCTCGGACATCAGTTCTTAAGGCATGTCGAGCGTACTAAAGTACTTGTTCATGTGATCGATATTGCTGAAACAGAATTCAGAGATGCAGTTGAAGATTATAATACAATCAGAAAAGAAATGGAACTATATAACGAATCACTCTTATCTCGTCCTGAGATCATTGCGTTGAATAAGATTGAAATTTTAAATGATGATGAAAACATGGAGAGATTTAAGAGAGAAGTCGAAACGGATTCTAAAATTATGGAGATCTCTGCTGTAACGGGTCAAGGAATTGACGAGTTATTATATGAAATCGCAGATACTCTTGATAACTACGAAGAAGTTGAAGAGGTTGAAATCGAAGAGTCTGATGTTCGTGTAGTATATAAACATGAAAAAGGTCGTGACCAATTCGAGATTACACGTGACATGGACGGCACGTTTGTTGTAACTGGTGAAGGTATCGAACGTCTATTTATGATGACTGACTTTTCTAGAGACTCGGCAGTACGCCGTTTTGCTCGGCAAATGCGTTCTATGGGTATCGACGATGCGTTACGTAAACGTGGAATTCAGACAGGTGAAATCGTTAGGATTATGGACTTTGAATTTGAATTTGTAGAATAGGTGAAAAAATGTATCAATATATTAAGGGAGTAATTACAGAAGTTAAACCTACTTTTGTCACGCTTGAAAATAATAATATTGGCTTTTTAATAGTAGTGCCAAATCCATTCAGATTTGAGAGTGCATTAAACACTGAAGTACAGATTTTTATTGAGCAAATTGTACGCGAAGATAGCTTAACATTGTATGGATTTAAGACAGAAAAGGAGAAAAACATGTTTAACTCTCTCCTTAAAGTAACAGGAATTGGGCCTAAAAGTGCGCTTGCAATCTTAGCTGCATCAACTCCAAATGAAATTATTCATGCGATTGAAAACGAAGATCAAGCTTACCTTCAGAAATTTCCGGGTATCGGTAAAAAGTCTTCAATGCAAATCATCTTAGACTTAAAAGGGAAGCTTTCCTATGACGAAGAATTAATCGACACAGTTGTCGTAAAATCGAAATCTAACGATGTGATTGTTGATGAGGCAATTATGACATTAGAAGCTCTAGGGTATAGTAAGCGTGAACTTGCAAAGTTAGATAAACACCTGAAACAATTAGATATTGAAACTGTTGAAGAAGCAGTGAAACAGGGATTAAAATTTATTGTTGAATAAATACGGGAGGAAAATATGGACGATAGAATACTAAATGACGCGCAAGAAACTGGCGAAGAAATGGTCGAGTTGTCTCTTCGTCCCATCGTTTTATCACAATATATTGGTCAAGATGCATTAAAGAGAAACTTAAAAATATTTATTGATGCTGCTAAAATGCGCGGTGAAGCTTTGGACCACGTCATCTTACATGGACCACCAGGACTCGGTAAGACGACATTGTCTAACATTATTGCTCATGAGATGGAAGTTAACATTAGAACAACGACAGGACCCGCAATTGAGCGTCCAGGGGATCTCGCAGCAATTCTCTCAAGCTTAGAGCCAGGTGACGTTCTTTTTATCGATGAAATTCATAGACTGCCTAGAATTGTCGAAGAAATTTTATATTCAGCAATGGAAGATTTTTTCATTGATGTAGTTATTGGTAAAGGAGAAGAGGCAAGAAGCATTCGTATCGACTTACCACCATTTACTTTAGTTGGTGCAACAACGCGATTCGGCAGTCTATCTGCCCCTTTAAGGGACCGTTTTGGTGTTCAGTTAAGACTTGAATATTACGATATAGAAAGTCTCGAAACAATCATCAACAGAACTGCAGATATTTTTGAAAGCAATATTGACTCAGATTCTGCACACGAACTCGCAAGACGTAGTCGAGGAACTCCTCGTATTGCGAACCGTTTACTTAGACGTGTCAGAGACTTCTCTATGGTAAAACAAGAAGAGTCTATTACTTTAGAGACGACAAACTATGCGCTAAACGTATTAGAAGTAGATAGTGAGGGGTTAGACCCAGTTGACCATAAGATTATGAAGACAATCATTGAAACGTATGGCGGTGGTCCAGTTGGCCTAGAAACAGTTGCGGTATCGATTGGCGAAGAGGTCATTACACTTTTAGATGTCTATGAACCTTACCTTATTCAAAAAGGATTCTTAGAGCGTACTCCGAGAGGTAGAAAAGCTACAGCAAAAAGCATCGACTATTTTAGCAAATCGTTTGGAGAACAATACAATGAATATTAATGAATTTGATTTTGAGTTACCGGAAGAATTAATTGCACAAACACCACTTAAAAATCGAACAGAGTCTAAACTTCTTATTTTAGATAAAGAGACAGGTGACATACAGGACAAAAATTTCTATGATATTGTAAAATATCTGAATCCTGGAGACTGTCTCGTTTTAAATGATACGAAAGTGCTGCCTGCTAGGCTTTTTGGCCTGAAAGAGAATACTGGTGCTAAGATAGAAATTCTTCTCTTAAATCCAGAGGATTCGTTATACAAGGTACTTGTAAAACCAGCTAAACGCGTCTCAATAGGTACGAGAGTAACTTTTGGTAACGGTCAATTAGTTGCTGAAATCGTTGAAAAACACGATGATGGCATTCACATGGTAAAGCTTCATTACGAAGGAATTTTAGAAGAGATTCTAGATCAACTTGGTGAGATGCCTCTGCCACCATATATCAAGGAACGTTTAGAAGATAAAGACAGATATCAAACAGTATTTGCCCGTGAAAGTGGAAGTGCTGCAGCTCCTACAGCGGGTCTACACTTTACTGAAGAATTATTAGAAAATATAAAGAAACGTGGCATCGAAATTCATATGGTGACACTTCATGTTGGGCTAGGAACATTTAGGCCCGTTTCAGTAACAGATATAGAAACGCATGAAATGCACAGCGAGTTTTATACGATGAGTGAAGAAACTGCCAAAGCACTTAATGAAGCGCGTAGGCGTGGAAATAAAATTATCAGCGTAGGTACGACTTCAACGCGTACACTCGAAACGATTTATAAAAAACACGGTAAGTTTGTATCAGATAGTGGATTTACAGATATATTTATTTATCCTGGTATTGAAGTCGAGTCTATTGATGGTCTTATTACAAACTTTCACTTGCCAAAATCATCTCTTGTGATGCTTGTTTCAGCTTTTAGCACAAGAGAAAATATTTTAAAAGCTTATCAACATGCTATTGATCATAAATATAGATTCTTTAGCTTTGGTGATGCGATGATTATTTTATAGGATGTGAACTAATGGCGATTCGCTATGAACATATACACACATGTAAGCAGTCGGGTGCGAGACTTGGTCGTCTTCATACACCACACGGGGTGATTGAAACACCAATCTTTATGCCAGTCGGTACGCTTGCTACTGTTAAGACGATGACACCTGAGGAGCTCGCTGATATTGGGAGTCAAATTATTCTTTCTAACACTTATCATTTGTGGCTCCGTCCAGGTAACGAGCTCGTAAAAGAAGCAGGTGGTTTACACAAATTTATGAACTGGGACAAACCTATCCTAACGGACAGTGGGGGTTTCCAAGTTTTCAGTTTGCAAAACATGAGAACTATTGAAGAAGAGGGCGTTCATTTTAGAAGTCATTTAGATGGGTCTAAGCTCTTTTTATCTCCAGAAAAATCAATGAAGATTCAACACGACTTAGGCGCAGATATCATTATGTCATTTGATGAATGTGCTCCGATTCCGGCCACTCGAGATTACGTAAAAAACTCACTTGAACGTACAACACGATGGGCTGAACGTGGATTAGAATATCACACGAAGTCTGGTAAAGACAAAACACAAGCACTTTTCGGTATCGTCCAGGGTGGAGAGTATCCAGATCTTCGTAAACAAAGTGCGAAAGAGTTGACGAGCTTAGACTTTCCTGGATACTCAATTGGAGGATTATCAGTTGGAGAACCAAAGCCACTGATGTACGAAATGTTAGAAGAAACAGTTCCGTACTTACCAGAAAGTAAACCAAGATACCTCATGGGTGTTGGTTCACCGGATGCATTAATTGAAGGTGTAATTCGTGGAATCGATATGTTTGACTGTGTGTTACCGACACGTATCGCAAGAAATGGTACATGCATGACATCAAATGGTCGATTAGTTGTAAAGAACAAAAAATATGAGCGTGATTTCACACCGCTAGATCCAAACTGTGACTGTTACACATGTAAAAATTATACACGTGCATATATTAGACATTTGTTTAAATCGAATGAAATTCTAGGTGCACGCCTTACGACTTACCATAACTTGTATTTTCTGTTAAACTTAATGGAAGATGTACGTAAAGCAATATTAAATGATAGTTTGCTTGATTTTAAAGAAGTTTTCTTTGAAGCGTACGGGTTAAATAAAGAGAACCCAAAAAACTTTTAAGGAGAAATTATATAATGGATATCTTAGGAATGTTATTACCATTTATCGCGATCTTTGCTGTGATGTATTTCTTAATGATTCGCCCGGCTCAGAAACGTCAAAAAGAAATGAACAACATGCAATCTAACCTTCAAAAAGGTGACGAGATTGTAACTGTTGGCGGTATTAACGGCGTAGTTACTTCATTTGATGCGAACCACATGTATGTGGACCTTGGTGACGGAACTGTTGTAAAATTCGAACGTCGCGCACTACATCAAGTTGTAAACAATGCCTAAAAAGTCGACTCTGTCGGCTTTTTTTATTTTCCATTTAGTTTTTAGGTAAATAAGTTTATAATTGAGCTATTGAAAGGTAAGGTGACGAGGTGAAAAAGAAACCAAATAGAATACTCTCGTGGCTGATGATTGTTGTTTTACTATTTACTGTTATTGCACTCACAGCAAAAGATGTATTCAGAGACGTAAATTTAGGATTAGATCTTCAAGGTGGTTTTGAAGTTTTATACCAAGTAGAATCATTGAGTGACGGGGAAAAGATAGATGATACTGCAGTGCGGGCAACAGCTTCAACTCTAGATTCTCGTGTCAACGTACTCGGAGTTAGTGAGCCAAACATTCAAATAGAGGAAGGAAATAGAATTCGTGTACAGCTTGCAGGTGTAGAAGACCAGCAAACAGCACGTGAACTCTTATCCACTCAAGCAGAACTAACAATTCGTGACATAAAAGACAATGTGATGCTTTCAGGTGGAGACCTTGAACAGGGTGGAGCAAGTCAGGGCTATGACGAACTCAACAACCCGATGGTTTCGCTTAAATTGAAAGACGCAAAAAAGTTCCATGAAGTGACTAAAAAGATTTCAGAAATGCCTGAAGGTCAAAATATTATGGTTATATGGATGGACTTTGAAGAAGGCGTAGACTCTTATAATGAAGAGGTACAAAAAGAGAATCCAAAATTCATATCAGCTGCTAACGTGGCACAACCAATTAACTCCACAGATGTTATGATTTCGGGTGGATTTCAAGGTAAAGAAGGATTAGAGCGAGCTCAAAATATTGCGGCACTCTTAAACTCAGGTGCGCTACCTGTTAAACTGACTGAAATTTACTCAACTTCAGTTGGTGCTCAATTCGGTGAGAAAGCACTAAATGAAACTGTACTTGCAGGTGCAATTGGTGTGGGAGTCGTTCTTCTATTCATGATATTCTTCTACAGAGTACCTGGTATTGTCGCTTCAATTACATTAATCGTCTATGTATTCTTTACGGTGTTTGCATTTAACCTAATTAATGGAGTTCTTACACTTCCAGGTATTGCAGCGCTGATTCTTGGGGTCGGTATGGCAGTGGATTCTAATATCATCCTCTATGAACGTATTAAAGAAGAGCTGCGAATTGGTCGGACGATTAAAGCAGCATATAAAAAAGCTGCTGGTCAATCTCTATGGACAATTGTCGATGCAAACCTTACAACTTTAATAGCAGCGATTGTGTTATTTATATTCGGTACTTCAAGTGTTAAAGGTTTCGCAACGATGCTATTAATTTCTATTATAATGAGCTTTGTTACGGCAGTATTCTTAACTCGTATACTAATGACTTTACTGGTAAGTTCAGGTTATTTAAGCAATAAACCAAGATTTTTCGGACTTAAAGAACGTGATATTCATTCGATCAGCGAAGGTGTGAACGTCCAAGATCTTACAACAGTTTGGGATAGGATGGACTTTGCGAAGCATGCAAGTAAATTCTTCGCATTGAGTGGGATACTTATTGCTACAGGGATTGTTGTTCTCTTTATCTTTAAACTAAACCTAGGTATCGATTTTACAAGTGGTACACGTGCGGATATCCAAGTGACGGATGGAGTGACAGCTAACGTTGTAAACAAAGAGTTGAAAGACCTAGGTGTAGAGCCTGAGAGCATTACAACAAGTGGAAATAACACAGTTGTTGCACGTTACTCAACAGATTTAGATAAAACAGAAGTTGCTGAAGTACAAACATATTTCAAAGATAAATACGGTGAAGAACCAATGCTTTCTACGGTGAGTCCAGTAATTGGTCAAGAACTTGTTAGAAATGCAGGCCTTGCATTACTCTATGCATCAATTGGTATCATAATCTATGTAACAATTCGATTCGAATGGCGCATGGGTCTCCCTGCTGTTCTTTCATTACTACATGACGTGTTTATAATGGTTGCGGTCTTCTCAATTTTTAGATTAGAGGTTGACATTACATTCATTGCTGCAGTGCTGACAATCGTCGGTTACTCCATCAACGATACAATCGTAACCTTTGACCGAATACGGGAAAACAATAAGAAGATGAAAGTCTACCGCAGTGAAGCAGATATTGATAACCTAATCAATACGTCATTGAGACAGACTTTAACGCGTTCTATTAATACTGTGCTGACTGTTTTAATAGTCGTTGTGTTCTTAGTATTTATGGGTAGTGAAGCGATTTTCACATTCTCAGTTGCATTACTAATTGGTTTAATTAGCGGAGTGTACTCATCGCTCTTTATTGCGATTCAATTATGGGGCGTACTTAAAAAGAAACAATTGCGTAAAAATGGTGGCACACTTGTAGTTTATGACGATTCACAAAAAGATACAGACAAAGTAGTAGTATAATAATGAAACGTCTAGGAAACTAGGCGTTTTTTTAAAGGGGAATTGTATGTTCAAATCATTATATCGTTGGGTTTTGCATAAAAAGACAGAGCAAATTGATGAAGAGACAGTCAAAAATTACTCTATTTCACCTTTGGCAAAAGAATTTTTAGAAGGCAGACAAATTACGTCTAATGATAAGTTAGAAGCAGTATTACATCCACAATTTGGTAATTATAATGATATTTATGATATAGATCGTGCGACGAATTTAATCAATAAGCACATTGATGAAGGAAGTACAATACTCATATATGGTGACTATGATGCTGACGGCATTACGAGTACAGTGCTCCTCTATTCAGCGCTCTTGGAGAAAACAGATAACGTACATTTCTTTATTCCTAACCGAGTAGAACATGGTTACGGACCAAATTTCGACTTTTTTGACCATGAAGTCGTTGGTAACGTGGAGTTAATTATCACAGTCGATAATGGTGTTACAGCTGTAAAAGAATTTGAACTGCTAAAAGAAAATGGAGTCGACGCGATTATCATTGACCACCATGAATTCAGTGACACGTTACCAGATGCGATTGTCATACATCCAAACCATCCGAATGGGAATTACAGTGATCCATATCTTGCTGGTGTAGGTATAACATACAAAGTCGTGGAAGCACTAGGTTTATTACAACCAAATCACATTGGACTTGCCGCGATAGGAACAGTAGCAGACATGGTACCGATGTTTGGTGAAAACAAGAAAATAGTTATCGATGGATTGAAAGAATTAAATCAAAACATACCACTTGGGTTAAAAGCACTCATGAATCTAAATGATAACACAGACCCTATTGATACTGAGACAATCGGATTTTTCTTCGGACCAAGACTTAATTCAACAGGACGAATCAGTGACGCTTCTATTGGAGTAGAGTTATTACTCACAGATGATATTAGTTACGCAAACATGTTAGCCGCGGAAATAGAAGAGTTGAATAATACACGCAAAGATATGGTTGAAACGACAGTTTTAGAGGTTAAGGAAGATATTAATAGAGAAAACAAAGTGCAAATTATTTATGGTAAAGATTGGCATCCTGGAATCTTGGGAATTGTTGCCTCTAGAATAGTAGAAGAGTGCGGTGTACCTGCGATTCTATTGACACATGACGAAGGTGTATATAAAGGATCGAGCCGCTCTATAGATGGAGTGGATCTTTTATCTTTAATGCGTAGTGTAGATGCAACATTTACGGCGCACGGTCATGCTGCAGCGTTCGGTATCACTGTGCCAGAAGAAGATATCGAAACATTTCAAAGAGCTGCAATCAATTACTTTAATGAAAATATAAAGAAGACAAAGCCAACGCGATATGTGGATTTAGAACTTTCAGATTCATTTAGTGAAGATGATCTTAACGAAATTTATAAGCTCGGTCCTTTTGGACAAGGGTTTTCTGCACCAGTATTTTTAAAAGAACAAAAACCGATTGAAGAAATTAGACAAATTGGCAGAGATAAAACTCATCTTAAATTTAAGTTGAAAGACTCACCATTAGATTATATTGGGTTTAACTTTGGTCATTTTGCGGATGAAGTGTTTAACGATGATTACATCAGTGTAATCGGTAAAATAAACGTTAATGTTTTTAACGGCAATCGTAAGTTACAGATGATTGTAGAAGATATTAAAATGGATGAACTAAGAGTACTCGATATGCGTGCAAAAGCAGATCAGAAATTTAATCTAATCAAAGAGACAGATATATTCTTGATACAAGAAGGTAAAGAAAAGCTCGGTAGTAATTACTTCCATTACGGCGAACGCATACCGTTTATTGCATCATCTTTGGTATTGAGAGACTTACCGATTGATTTAGAAGCGTTCGAATTTACTTTGAGAGAACTGAAAGTTGGTAAGATTATAGCGATTTTAAACCAAAAGGAAGAACTGTTCTTCAATGGTATTCCAAAAGAGGTTACAGTTAGAGAGGCATACAAATTAATAACAGAAGTAAAAAATGGTGCAATCGACTTAAAGGTACATGCACCAAGATTTGCTAAAAGATTAAATGTATCGATGAAAAACTTAGAAAAAATCATGAATATCTTAATAGACTTAAACAGAGTTAAGCTTGTAAATGGTGTAGTATTCTACAATCCAGAAATTACAGAAACTATTCTAGTAAGTGAATCTAATCTATATACGGATATGCAGAAAAAGTTAGCATCTGAATCGAAACTTAAGATGTCATCGCGACCTGAACTAAAGAAATATTTAGAAGACTTAATTACGAGTAGTAATATTTGAATGTAATAGAGACATTAGTATGGTAAAATATATGAATAAAGTAATGTCCTTGGGAGGAAATCATGGATTTAAAACAGTATGTTTCAGAAGTAGAGAATTGGCCTAAAGAAGGTGTGCAATTTAAAGATATTACTACGATCATGGATAACGGTAAAGCATACGGATATGCAGTTGACCAAATTGCAGAATACGCGAAGGACCTTGACATAGATATCGTTGTAGGACCTGAGGCACGCGGGTTTATCATCGGATGCCCAGTGGCTTATAAACTTGGTATTGGGTTTGCACCTGTAAGAAAGCCGGGCAAACTCCCAAGAGAAACTGTTGCGTTTGAATACGATTTAGAATACGGCCAAAACACCTTAGAAATGCATAAAGACGCCATTAAACCAGGTGCACGTGTATTAATCACTGACGACTTATTGGCAACTGGAGGTACTGTTAAAGCAACAATTAAACTTATTGAAGAATTAGGTGGAGTTGTAGCTGGAATGGCGTTTCTAATTGAGCTTGAATACCTGAACGGAAAATCATTGCTTGATGGATACGACTATATTTCATTAATTAAATACGAAGATTAATAGCTTTAAAGCCTGATAATTCAGGCTTTTTTTGTAAACCAAAATAGTGTAAAATTAAGTTTAAATCTAAAATGATGGAGGGGGTATCGGAACATGAGTATGAGTAAGGAGTATCCATATACGGATCAAGACGTTTTCACTATGTGTGGTGCATATCTTAAATACGAAGAACTTGATATGATCAAAAAAGCGTATCATCTTGCTGAAAAAGCCCATCGTGGTCAATTCAGAAAAAATGGATTGCCTTATATCGCACATCCTATTCAAGTTGCTGGAATATTAGCCGAGCTTAAATTAGATATGCCCACGATCGTTGCCGGCTTCTTACATGATGTTGTAGAAGATACCCAATATACTCACAGTGACCTAGTAGACATGTTTAACGAAGAGGTTGCTGAAATCGTCGATGGTGTAACTAAGCTTGAGAAAGTTAAGTACCGTTCAGTTGAAGAACAACAAGCTGAAAATCATCGTAAATTATTCATAGCGATTGCGAATGATATTCGTGTGATTTTAGTTAAACTTGCAGACAGGTTACATAATATGCGTACACTGAAGGCAATGCCTGAAGAAAAGCAAGTACGCATCTCCAAAGAAACGTTAGAGATTTATGCACCGCTTGCGAATCGTCTAGGTATTTCTAGTATTAAATGGGAACTAGAAGATATCTCTCTCAGATATATTGATCCAGCGAGTTACTTCAGAATCGTGAGCTATATGAAGAAGAAACGTAGTGAGCGTGAAATCATCATCAACCGTGCGATTGGAATGATTGAAGAAGAGCTTCAAAAAACACTGATTGAGCATGACTTATCTGGTAGAGCTAAGCATATTTATAGCATATATAAAAAGATGAACGATCAAGACAAAGAGTTCGACCAAATTTTTGATTTACTTGCAATTCGAGTACTCGTAAATGATATTCGTGACTGTTATGCAACGCTCGGTATTATCCATACGATATGGAAACCGATGCCTGGACGCTTTAAAGATTATATCGCTATGCCTAAACCTAACATGTATCAGTCACTTCATACGACGGTTGTTGGTCCAAATGGTGACCCACTAGAAATTCAAATTCGTACTTTCGAGATGCACGAAGTTGCAGAACATGGGGTTGCCGCACACTGGGCTTATAAAGAAGGAAAAGACGCTGCATCTGCAAATAAATGGGTGAAAGATATTGTCGATACGGAATCATCTTATTCAAATGCTCAGGAGTTTATGGAGGCATTAAAAAATGATCTGCTATCTGACAAGATATATGTATTCACGCCTAATGGTGACGTTATTGAACTACCAAGTGGAGCAATCCCGATAGATTTTGCTTACCAGGTCCATTCCGAAGTGGGCAATAAGATGATCGGTGCGAAAGTGAACGGTAAACTTGTTCCTATCAATCATGAGCTTAAAACGGGTGACATTGTAGAAGTAAGAACGAGTAAGCAATCGTTTGGCCCAAGCTTAGATTGGCTTAAAATGGTTAAATCATCGAGCACTAAGAGCAAGATTAGATCATTCTTCAAGAAACAAGACCGTGCTGAAAATATAGAAAAAGGTCGAATCCAAATTGAAGAAGAAATCAAATCTCGCGGTTATGAAGTCGAAGAAGTATTATTTGATAAAAACATATCAGATGTTTTAGAACGATATAACTTAAAAGAAAAGAACGATCTATATGCCTCAGTAGGCTATGGTGGAGTTACCCCTTCTCAAGCAACAAACCGCTTAACTGCAAACATCAAGTTACCGGAAGCTATTCAATCAAATGTGGTTGTTGACGTTGATCGTTCAAAACACTATAAAGAAATTTCATCTGAAAGTGGCGTAGTCGTAGAAGGTATGGACAACATGTTAGTAAATCTTGCTAAGTGTTGTAATCCGATTCCTGGAGATGACATTATTGGTTATATCACTAAAGGTCACGGCGTAAAAGTTCACGTAAAAACCTGTCCGAACATTAAAAATGAGACAGAGCGTCTCATTGAAGTAGAATGGGTAGCTAATAAGAAGAAGGATAAGAGATACCAAGTAGATCTTGAAATTAGTGGTTATGACCGAAGTGGCTTAGTAAATGAAGTACTGAACCTGGTCTCAAGTGAAAAAATTCCTATCACAAGAGTAAATGGTCAAGCTGATATCAACAAATATGCTGTTATCACACTGTCTGTCATGGTTTTATCTAACGATGAATTATATAAATTAGTAGAGAAAATTAAACAACTACCTGATATATATAGTGTAGAACGTGTGTTTAAGTGAGGTCTTAAAATGAAAATCGTATTACAAAAAGTATCCCATGCTTCAGTTTCGACGAACGAATTATTTAACGAAATTCATACAGGTTATTTATTGCTTGTTGGTGTAAGTACATCATCGACTGAAGCGGATGCGATAAAGCTCGCTGAAAAAATTGCGAATGCACGCAATTTTGAAGACGATGAAGGTAAAATCAACCGTTCAATTAAAGAAGTGAATGGCGACATCCTAAGTGTGTCGCAGTTCACTTTATATGCTGATGTAAAAAAAGGGAATAGACCTTCGTTTACAGACGCAGCTCCTGGTGAGAAGGCGCAAGTTCTTTATGAAAAGTTTAATGAAGCTTTAGAAAACCAAGGATTACTTGTGAAGACGGGATTCTTCGGTGAGAATATGGATGTAAAACTTACAAATGATGGTCCAATTACGATCATTTATGAATCAAAAGAGGGTAAAATTCTATAATGGATGTTTTAAAATTAATACTTAAAAAATTTGGTGAGTTTTTAAAGTATAAGAAACATCTATATGTGAAACCACTCTTTTTATTAACAGTTTCTGTTTTGTTTATAATTACTTTTGTGTTTATCGTTAAAAAATATGAACCAAATGATACGTATGAACCTATAAAAATCAGCTTTGAGAAGCAATCATATAACCTAGAGGGAAAAACGATCGTGTTAGATCCAGGTCATGGTGGGGATGATCCTGGTGCTCCGAGTATTTTTGGTGTAAATGAAGCACATATTGTCTATTCCGTTGCGAATAAATTACGAGAAGTACTTGAAGATTCGGGTGCAACCGTGGTGATTACTCGTGAAGAGAATGAAACTGTCTCACTTGATAATCGTAAGTTGGAGGGTGATATGTTCATTAGTATACATAGTGATGCATTCGAAAGCAGTGAAGTATCAGGCTTTACGACATTCTATAGATATGAAAACCAGATTGAGTTTGCTAAAACGATTAGTGAATCACTTGACCAGTATGCATTCATAGCAAACCGTGGTACACAAGAGATGAGTTATCAGGTGATTTGGCAACTCGATTATCCTGCAACATTAATTGAATTAGGATATCTTTCAAATAGTGTGGATGATTCATTATTAAATGATCCGGGTTACCAAGAGAGAATGGTCCACGGCATTGCTGAAGGTATCGACAATTATGTGAATAAGAAGAAATGATTTGACTAGGTTGTAACAACACTTTATAATTATTACTATTATAATAAACGAATAGAAGACTTAGGGTAGCGTATTTTTAGAGACATTACGGTTGGTGCGAGTAATGAATACAACACTTGTCTGGACACTTCTATTTCACTTTAATAGCTTAAATGAGTGCACGATTGTGCAAAAAGTAGGGTGGCACCACGACTTTTTCGTCCCTTATATCCGTTTAACGGGTATAAGGGATATTTTTATACATGGAGGAACTAATTATGATACAAATTCCAAGAGGAACTAAGGATATATTGCCTGTAGATTCTATAAAATGGCAATATATTGAAGAAGTGTTAAGAGAAACATGCCGTAATTTTAATTATAAAGAAATTCGTACACCTATCTTTGAACAAACAGAATTATTTGTTCGTGGAGTGGGCGATACAACAGATATCGTAAATAAAGAAATGTACACGTTCACTGATAAGGGTGGACGTAGTATGACACTACGTCCAGAAGGTACTGCACCTGCTGTACGTAGTTATATTGAAAACAAAATGCACGGTGATCCTAATCAACCAGTTAAAATATTTTATCAAGGTCCGATGTTTAGATATGAACGCCAACAAAAAGGGCGTTACCGTCAATTTGAACAATTTGGTGTTGAGGTTATTGGCGTCGAAGATCCGTTGATAGATGTTGAAGTAATCAGTCTTTTACTAGATATCTACAAAAGCTTTGGACTTGAAAAATTAGAGTTACACATTAACTCAATTGGTGACTTCGAAAGCCGTGAAGACTATCAAAAAGCATTAAGAGAACATTTTGCACCTTCAATTGGTGAGTTTTGTTCAGACTGTCAGTCAAGACTCGATAGGAATCCGATGAGAATTTTAGACTGTAAAGCAGATGCGAAACACCCATTAATGACGACTGCTCCAAATATTCAAGATTATTTAAATGAGTCTTCAAAAGCGTATTTTGAAGCAATTAAGGAAACTCTTACAAATATGGGGATTGATTTTATCGTAGATCCTAACTTAGTAAGGGGACTTGATTACTATACGCACACTGCTTTTGAACTCATGAGTAGCGCTGAAGGATTTGGTTCTATCACGACACTTGCAGGAGGCGGAAGATACAATGGATTGATTGAGATGTTAGACGGTCCAAACGAAACAGGAATTGGATTTGGTATGTCAATAGAACGATTATTACTAGCATTAGAAGCCGAATCTATTGAATTACCAATCGATGACTCAATCGATTTTTATCTTGTGACAATGGGAGAAAAAGCGCGTATTGAAGCGAGTATAATCTTGAATCGTTTACGTACAAATGGATTTAGTGCGGACATGGATTACAAAAAACGTGGTATGAAAGCACAAATTAAAGATGCTGATAGAAAAAAAGCAAGATATATGATTGTACTCGGAGATAGTGAATTAGAATCAGGAAAAATTCACGTTAGAAATATGGATACACGAAAAGAAGTTGAGGCAAATCTCGATTGTTTTGAAGAGGAAGTGAATTTTGATGAAGCGTAGTTTAGTAAATGAAATTACAGAACATATGATTGGTGAAAAAGTAAAATTGAATGGTTGGGTACAGCGTCGTCGTGATTTGGGAGGGTTAATATTTATTGACCTCCGTGATGCATCGGGATTCGTTCAGATCGTATTTAACCCAGATGTTTCAAGTGAAGCGATTGAAATAGCAGAAACATTGAGAACAGAATTTGTTATCGAAGCAATTGGTGAAGTCGTCCGCCGTGACGAAAGTCAGGTAAATAAGAACAATGCGCTTGGTCACTTAGAAGTGATTATAAGTGAAGTGATGATTATATCAAAAGCAGCAACACCTCCGTTTCAAATTTCCGATGACAACATCAATGAAGATATTAGATTAAAATATCGTTACGTTGACCTTAAAAGATCAGAATTACAAAATATTTTAAGATTAAGACATAAGACTACAAAGGCAGTGCGTGAATTCTTAGACGCGGAAATGTTTGTAGACATCGAAACACCATTTCTATCAAAGTCAACACCCGAAGGAGCGCGTGACTATCTTGTACCTTCAAGAATTCACGAAGGTGAATTCTACGCATTACCACAATCACCACAGATTTATAAGCAATTATTAATGCTTGGTGGATTTGAAAGATATTATCAAATTGTTAAATGCTTTAGAGATGAAGACTTAAGAGCAGATAGACAACCTGAATTTACTCAAATCGATATTGAAAAGTCATTTACTGACCAAGAAGATATCATAGAGATGAATGAGCGTTTAATAAGTCATGTCATGAAAGAAGTAAAAGGTTTAGATGTACAAATACCATTCCCACGTATGACTCACGAAACAGCAATGAATGAATACGGTCTAGATAAACCAGACACACGTTTCGACATGAAGTTAAAAGACCTAAGCGAGTTTTCTAAGACAGTGGCGTTTAAAGTGTTTAAATCAACTGTTGAAAACAGTGGGGTAGTTAAAGCAATTGTTGTTAAAAACCAAGCATCAGAGTATTCAAGGAAGAATGTCGACCAACTAGAAGCATATGTTAAAAACTATGGAGCAAAAGGACTTGCATGGTTAAAGTACAACGAAGATACATTCACAGGGCCAATTGCTAAATTCTTTGAAGAAAGAGAGCAAGATGAGCTTAAAGAATTATTAAGCGTTGAAAACAATGACTTAGTTCTATTTGTTGCAGACAAACCTTCAATTGTACATGCTTCACTCGGCAACCTACGTAATAAGTTAGCTAAAGACTTAGGATTACTTGATAAGAAACAGTACAACTTTGTATGGATTACAGACTGGCCATTATTTGAATACGATGAAGAAAGAGGACGCTACATTGCGGCTCATCACCCATTCACTTCACCAAAGAAAGAAGACGAGGGATTACTGGAAACAAATCCAACAATGGCGAAAGCAAACGCATATGACATTGTATTAAATGGTTATGAATTAGGTGGAGGATCGATTCGTATTTCAGATCCGCATCTACAAGAAAAAATGTTTAAAGCATTAGGGTTTACTGATGAAGAGAGAGATAAACAATTCGGATTTCTAATTGAGGCATTTAAATATGGTGCACCACCACATGGCGGAATTGCGTACGGACTAGATAGATTTGTTATGCTACTTGCTGGAACAGATAACATTCGTGATGTAATCGCGTTCCCTAAAACTACAAGTGCATCAGACTTAATGATGAAATCTCCTTCTACAGTATCAAAAGAGCAATTAGAAGAATTGCACATTGATATCATCAAAACAAAAGAAGACGAATAAAAAATGCATCTGCCGCAAAATTGTGGCAGATGCATTTTATTTTACCAGAATTTATATCCTTTAGATCCTGCAATGTTTTCTGTAAATATCTGTGATATTGGCATTGTGTAAGCTATTAATACTAGGAACACTGTGATGATTACAAGTAATCTCCAGTTCTCAATCCATCCAACATTCTTAACATCCTCATCAAGGAATTTTGCTACTGGGAATTCTTCTACTTCTGCTGAAGGTGGTCCCATAATAAGCTGAACAAATAAGGTTACTGCAATAATAATCGCAATGAATAAGAATACTCCACCAACTGCTTGCATCATTTGATAAGAAATCCACTCTTGTGCAAGTTCATGTCCACCGTATTCTGAGAAAGTAGAACGTCGTGGTGCACCTTTAAGTCCAACAATATGCATTGCCATTGACATGATACCCATTCCAAGCGCCCATGTGTATGCAAGCCACAATCCCATCGTATTCATTGATGATGAAATCCGTTTACCAGTAATGTGTGGTAATAAGAACATCATCGCTCCGAAGTACGTAAGAATTACCGGAGCACCTACTGTAATGTGGAAGTGTCCGACAATCCAAATTGTATTATGTACAAGTTGGTTCATCTGGCCTGACGCATTGATAATCCCACCAAGTCCACCAGGGATAAAGAACAACATACCAACAAATGGGAGTACAAATCGAGCGTCTTTCCATGGCAATTTTTTAAACCAATCGAGAAGTCCCGTTGCTCCTTGTTTACGTCCGTATGTTTCAAATGTCGCAAATAGACTAAATGCCGTAATTAATGATGGGACGATTACCATGAATGTAAGAATCACTTGAAGACCTTTCCAGAATGCATCAATTCCTGGCTCTACTAATTGGTGGTGAATTCCAACCGGTATTGAAAAGAATAGGAATAATACAAAGCTGAGTCTTGCAAGCTTATCTGAAAAACCTTTAATACCAACGATCTTTGGAATGCTTACGTACCATACCATGTATGCTGGCAATAACCAGAAGTATACAAGCGCATGTCCAAAGTACCAAAATAGAGTACGTGTAAGTTTAACGTTTATCGTTTCAATCCATCCAAATGACCAAGGAATGAATTGGAATAATGTCATTGATGCAACACCCAATGTACATACATACCACATGACGTTGTTCACTGCGACCATGAAAGCAAGTAATGGAGATTTTTGCCCTTTGTTTTCACTTCTCCATCTTTGATATCTGATTATTTGACTCGTCGCTGTAAGCCAAGTGCCAATCACTACGAGTGTAAGACCTACATAGAACAAACCATGTGCTTGAAGCGGGGCATAGAACGTATATAATACTGATGCTTGGTTCGTTGCAATCATTGCTGCAGCCATAAGTGTACCGACTGTCATGAACCAGAACCCAATCCAACCAAGCCTTCTTTCTGTTTTATTCAACGGTCCACAAACGCGTGAAACTGCTGCTGTTTGGAATCCCATAATGAAGAAGAACGTAAGTACTAATGCTAAAATGACTCCATGTAATGTAAGTAATTGATAATAACCGATTCCAAAAGGAAGTTCAAATTGTCCAGATCGTACTAGTGTTTGAAGTAATCCAGCTGTACCACCGATGAGTAGTGCCACGATTACCCAAATCATATTCGCGAGCACAAGACGTCCATCTTTTGGATCGATTATAGTATTTTTATCAAAAATCATATTCCCTGTGTAATTTTGTACAGACATTACTCCTCACCTCCAGTTACCTTAATTAATGAAGTCATATCTGTATGACCAACACCACAATACTCGTTACAAATGATTAAAAATTCGCCTTCTTTATTGAAATTTGCAGTATATTTTGAAATTAGACCTGGTTCAACCATCATATTGACGTTCGTCTGGGCGATTTCAAAACCGTGAATGACATCCGGAGTTGTCACATGAATTCTTACTCTAGAACCTTTTGGAATCTCTACTTCACGAGGTTCATATTGAAACGCACTCGCTACAAAATATAATTCATAGTCATATTCATCAGTGTCTGATTCGTACAATCCAGGTTCTTTAAATCTTGCGTCATCTCTGACATGCTCTGGATTTATCGTTTCAATACCACTTGCAGCAGGTGAGTGTCCCTGATGCACAGCTGATATACCTAAAATAACTAAGAAAATAACTAAAGCACTCGTACCAAATGTCAGCCAAATTTTTTCGTATTTATGCACAATTGTTCACCATCCTCTACATTCTCTCCATAAACAGCATAAATGCACCAAACCACGATATCACCATTATGACACCGAGTGTCATAACCATAAGGAATGTTCCTTTTAGGTTCATTCCGTCGTGATGATTCTCATTTACAGTGTCTTTTTTCTTTTTGTTATTTGACATGTAATCACCTTCCATAATCTCTTGTTATGAACATTGTATGACAATTTTTTGCGTAAAAAAGTGATAAATGTCACATTTTGTGATAGAATTTTTAGTAATGATGAGAAGGTGAGATATTGATGACACAATTATTTCAGCCAAACTTAATAATTCAATTTATTAAGGAGAATGGTACATCAATTCAAGTTAAAAAAGATGATTATATATACAATTTTGGAGATCATACAGACTCTATTTATTTATTAATTTCGGGTGAGGTCTTCATATCTAGAATGCAACCAGAAGGGATAGAGTTGGTAACTCATTTATTAAAAACACATTCAATTTTTGGAGCTGTGACGCTTTTTTGTGGACCCAAAACATTCAACACAGTTGCTCAGGCGAGGGTAGACTGTAAATTAATTCGTATTGAAAAACACAAGTTTGAAGAAGCGGTATACTCACATCAAGATTATACGAAAGAGTGGATGAAATGGGTGGATCTCGAACGGTCAAGACATTCCACTAAAATAAGAGATCTAATTATGTTCGGAAAGTACGGTGCGCTTGCGAGTGTTTTAATACGCCTTACAAATACATATGGAGTTAGAAAAAGTGACGGAGTGTTGATTGACACTAAATTAACGAACCAAGAGTTAGCTAAATTAATAGGAACTTCGAGAGAAGTAGTAAATAGATATTTGAGAGAAATGCGGAATGAAGGAATTCTGAGTATTGAGAAGAAGAAAATTACTATACTAGAACTAGAAGAATTAAAGCGTATTAACAACTGCGAGAACTGTGATATCAACGTTTGTCAGATATTTTAGTCATATTTATTGCAATCTATAAAGTTGAGTGATAAAATTATATTAATAAGAAATTCCTGAAAGGTTCGTGATGTGTCGGTTGTATTTTGACCTAACACCTTTTAAATCGGGAGCACGAGTTTTCATTGGAAGAGCATGCCTACATGACGATGTTGGGACGTTCGGAAATTGGAACAGGGCACCCACCTGCAATGAGCAGGCCAAATTAATCGACAAATACACACGGCTTATGTTGGGTATTTCTAAAGCAGTCAATTTATTGGCTGCTTTTTTATATTTTTAATTTTATTAAAATCACTTTATTTTATTAAAATGTGTGTTATCATAATAAACGTAAATTTGAAATGGAAAGGTTGCGGGTGTTTAATGGCACATGTAATCAAAGCCAATGATGAAAAACTAAATGAAGTAAAACAAACAAAACATGAAGATAAAATGTGTGAGCTACTAAAGAAAAGAAAGCAAGCTCGACGCAATATTTTTAGAGGCATATAGATTAAAAGCATCCCGAATGGAGTGCTTTTTTTATTTTAAAATTTTCAAAATAAAGACACACAATCTCGAATTGTGTGTCTTTATCTCTAATTAAAATAGTGTTTTAACCTGTTATACGTATCATTTAAAAGAGATTCATATTTTGAGATTCCATCGTTTTTAAAGTATTTTTTAGTTTTTAGTGTGTCTGGTAGATATTGTTGTTTAACAACATGATTCGGATATTCATGTGGATATTTATATTCGATTGAGTTTCCGAGTTCTTTTGCACCAGCGTAATGTCCATCTTTCAGATGTTTTGGAACAATCCCTACACGCCCATGCTTAATATCACTTAATGCATTGTCAATGCTCTTTATCGCAGTATTTGACTTAGGTGACAAGGCCAATTCAATCACTGCGTGTGAAAGTGGAATTCGCGCTTCTGGAAATCCAAGTCGTTCCGCTGCAACTATTGCATCTAATGTTCTACTGGTTAGTACAGGATTAGCAAGTCCAATATCTTCATATGCAATAACAAGTAGTCGCCTTGCTATAGTGACTAAGTCTCCTGCAGAAATAAGTCTAGCGAGATAGTGTAGAGCTGCATCTACATCACTTCCACGAATCGATTTTTGAAAGGCACTCATCACGTCATAGTGCTGATCACCATCCTTGTCATGTAAAAAAGTAGTCTGCTGCATTGTGTCTTGTGCATCTTTTAAAGTAATTTTGATGTTACCATCAACGGACTCACTAGATAAAACAGCAAGCTCTAATGCATTTAAGGCACTTCTGATGTCTCCTTGTGCGCTATTTGTGAAGTGCTCTAATGCATCTTCTTCTATCTCAACATCATAATTTCCCAATCCGTTTTCTTTATTCTCTAATGCGTGCAAAATTGCTATCTTTACTTCTTCACTACTTAATGGATGAAGTTCAAATATTTGAGCACGTGAGCGAATTGCCGGATTGATGGCATGATATGGATTTGACGTTGTTGCACCGATGAGTACAATAGTTCCGTTTTCAAGATAAGGGAGCAGAAAGTCTTGCTTCGCTTTGTCGAGTCTGTGTATTTCATCTAACATTAAAATTACAGAGCCTGACATTTTACCTTCAGCTACAACATGTTCCATATCTTTCTTAGTATTAGAGACCGCATTAAGTGTTCTAAACATTAAATTTGTAGATCCTGCTAAGGCACTTGCGATGCTTGTTTTTCCAATTCCAGGAGGACCATAGAGAATCATTGACGAGAGTCGCTTCGCTTTTACCATACGCCTAATAATGCCGCCATCGCCAACAAGGTGTTTCTGTCCGAGAACGTTATCGATTGTTTTTGGTCTCATTCTATAACTTAGTGGTTGGTTTGCCATTGTATTCACCTGACATTTATATAATAATGAAGTAGTGTATATTGTACATTAATTTCAGACTTAATTCGAGAGGTGAAACTTTGTTTATCTCAACTAAAGGAAGATATGGGCTTTATTTCATGACAGTTTTAGCTGATAGCTACAACGTAGAGCGTCGTTCTGTTAAGTCAGTAGCAACTGAACGTGAAATCAGTGATTTGTATTTAGAACAAATTGTAGCGAAACTTAAAAGAGCAAAACTAGTTAAGAGCACACGTGGAGCATACGGGGGGTATGAGTTAAACATGCCACCTGAAGAAATTTCAGTGTATATGATTTTTAAAGCAGTAGGAGAAAATATACTCATCATTGAACAAGATGAAAAAGATACAAAAAATGAAAAATATTTATGGCGAGAGATGAGAGATGCAATTAGTGGTGTTATGAAAAATACTTCTCTTTATGATCTCATCACTAGTCCTGACGAAATAGAAGAATATATGTTTTACATTTAATTTAATAAAACAGGTCAGTTTATAACCGACCTGTTTTAAATATGGAGTAAATAAGCCATAGGAACATGAAAACTGCGAGTACAGAACCAATCTCGATAATAGGAAACTTAAATAATATAGAGCCTTCACCAAGAATCGACGCACCTATGATTAGCCCTACCATTAGAATGGATAGTGAAAGTAATACTAAACTGAAACTCAGTCTATTAATGATTTTATCGGCATGCTTGCTGATCTCTTTTCGTCCATCAACTTTGACTCGTATTGGTAATTCTCTGTTTTTAAGACCTTTTGTAAATTGATGTAAATTTTGTGCAGCATTTGCCGCATCTTCTTGAATTTCCACCCAATCGACCATCTTAGTTTCTACGAAACGCTTCGGGTTGAATCTCTCTAAGACCAATTTTTTACCGAATGGTTCCGCAACATCGATAATGCTGAATGTTTTTGAGAGTAACTCAATATTTCCTTCAAGAGTAATGAGTGTTTTACCTAATAACGTAAAGTCTTTAGGTAGACGAATGTGATAATGGTTTGTAATAGAGAATAAATCATCTACAGCATCGCTAAAGTTGAGCTGTGCTAACGGAATATCGTAGTATTTATCTTGTAATATTTCCGCTTCACGATATAGATCATTTACGTCAACAACATCTGGTACGACTCCCATTCGGATGATAGAACGTACTACCTTAGTTGAATCACGTTGCATCATACCAATCAGAATATTTCCGAAATTGTATCGTAAATCATTTGTCAGTGTTCCAACCATTCCAAAGTCAATAAAGCCTAGACGTCCATCTCTTAACACGATGATGTTACCTGGATGGATATCTGCATGAAAAAATCCAAGGTTAAAAATTTGAGTAAATATTGTTTTCGATAAAATTTCTGCAAGCTTTTCGGTACTGATATTTAAGTCTTCTATTACTTCAGTATCTCTAATAGATACACCGTCTAAATAATCCATTGTAAGCACGGTTTTGTTAGTTAATTGGAGTATACATTCTGGGAAAGCGGTGTTTGGATCGTCTTTAAATGCTTTTCTAAGTCGTTCCATACTTCTTGCTTCTATCATATAGTCCATTTCATCAATCATTGCATTCGCAAGTTCGTCAACAATACTTGTAACTTGATATTGTTCTGCCCAACCAAAATGATTTTCAGCAGTTTGCGCGATCGTTCTTAATATTTCTAGATCAGCACGTACTTGTTTTTCAATATCTGGTCTTTGGACTTTGATCGCAACGACGCGACCGTCATGAAGGACAGCACGATGAACTTGTCCAATGGAGGCGGAACCGATGGGTTCATCCTCAAAAATAGAGAAGACCTCATCAATTTTAATATCTAACGATTCTTCTATTAAGCTTTTTGCAACCTCAGTTTCGAATGGAGGCACATGATTTTGAAGTTTTTCAAGTTCTGAGATGATATTATCTGGTATAATATCACCACGTGTAGAAGCGATCTGGCCAAGCTTTATGAATGTAGGCCCCGCTTCTTCTAAAAAGATTCGAATGCGTTCTGCAAAAGTTTTTTCATCTGAAACGGTTTGTTTAGTGATTAGGCGTCTCGGCAAAGAGAGAATTCTGTCTAACCCTGATTCTTCAATTATAAAACCGAGGCCACTTTTTGAAAATAAAACAGCAATTTCTCTAAAACGATTTAAATACTTTATTTGTTTTTTTAATAACATGGCGTGCACCTCTATGTTCTTTATAACTCTATTTTAAAGTTTAAACAACATGATGTATAGCAATTGATTTGTTGACTTTTTATCAAATTTATGAGACGTAATATTAAAAGTAAAGAACTTATAAATCATTCTATTGATTTTAAAACCTTACCCTTCATTATAGCAATCACTTACAAATGCAAGGCTGTAAAAGAGTTAATTTATTTAAAAATATGTCGTTTGTGACCTTTAGGAAATATTTGTTTATAATTGAGTGTATAAAAGAAAGGTGTGTACTATGAATAATTACATACAAGATACAATAAACTTTAGGCGGGAACTTCACGAGAATCCTGAACTATCTATGATGGAAGAAAATACATCGAGAAGAGTTAAAGAAAAGCTAACAGAATATGGAATCCCTTTTAAGGAAGGATATGCAAAGCATGGAATCTTAGGAATTATCAAAGGTGAAAAACCGGGTGGAATCGTAGGGATTAGAGCTGACATGGATGCTTTACCCATAAATGAATCCAGTGGAGAACCATTTTCATCTAAAGTAGAAAATATAATGCATGCATGTGGACATGACGCCCACACGTCTATGCTTGTAACTGTTGGGAGGATTTTGAACGAACGTAGATCAGAAATAAGTGGAGTGATTTTACTTATATTCCAACCTGCAGAAGAAAACTCACCAACAGGAGGTTCTCAAGCGATGATGGACGATGGTATTTTTGATGAATACGAACCAGATGTTTTACTCGCTCAACACGTATGGCCAGGTTTACCTGTTGGACAATTCGGTGTGATGAGTGGGCCCATCATGGGAAATTCTGATCGATTCAAAATCAAGATAACTGGAACTGGCGGACATGCTGCAATGCCAAATGAAACGAACGATGCAATCATTATGATGAATGCATTGATCTCAAACTTACAAACGATAGTGTCTAGAAATGTCGATCCATTTGACCCAGCAGTGCTTACTATTGGTACAGTAAAAGCAGGAACTGCATATAACGTAATTGCTGAAGAGGCTGAATTAAATGGAACAATCCGTACTCAGTCAGATGATGTAAAAGAACTCATTAAGAGACGCTTCCATGAAGTGGTTGAAGAAACAATTGCTGCATTCAAAGGTAAAGTAGAGATTGATTACTATGATGGATATCCGGCAACGGTGAATGATGAGGAAATCGCTATTCAAGTAAAATCAGTCATAAGTAAAAAATATGGTGAAGAATCAGTACCGAGCTTAAGACCTTCGCTCGGAGGAGAAGACTTCGGAAGATTCTTAAAAAAGTATCCTGGTGTATATTACTGGCTTGGTACATCAATTGGTGAAGGTCAAAAACCACTTCATAACCCAGGTTTTAAATTAAACGAAGATGCGCTAAAATATGGAGTAGAGACGATGGTTGAAGTTACTCTAAAAACATTAGAAAGAGTGAACGAAAAATTAAATGATTAATTTACTAGTGATAATCATTCCAATTTTATTAATTCAAGTCGCTGCCTTCACAGTTATTATTTTATACATTAGAAAAAATAAAGAGAGAGATTATTAATTTCTTAATCAAGAAAATAAGCACCTAACGATATCGTTAGGTGCTTATTCTCTTATTGAACTAAAAGTTCGTTTACGATTTCTTCAAATAAATTGTATGATTTTTTCCAAGCTTCTGTATCGTAAATTGCAGATGCGATAATCAGTTCATCAACATTGTGTTTTTGTTGGAAGAATTCTAGCTGCTTCTTAGCAGTATCCTTACTACCTTTTATTTGAATAGGGAACTGGCTCTCTATAACAAATTGTTCATGAGTTGACCACTTTTTACTCATATCTTCGATTGGTTTCTTCATTGGTGCTCTATCATGCTTAATCATGCTCAATATGTTTTGATAGTGGCTCGATGCAAGAACATCAGCATCTTCATCTGTATCTGCCATGATTACATTTAGCGTTGCCATCTTATATGGTTTGTCTAATTGCTCACTTGCTTGGAAATTTCGCTCATAAATTTCAAAAGCTTCTTCCATCATTTTAGGTGCAAAGTGTGAGGCGAATGCATATGGTAATCCAAGTTCTGCAGCAATGTATGCTGAGTCTGTTGAACTTCCTAATACATATAATGGAATATTTGTTCCGGTACCGGGATTCGCGATCACTTGTGATTCTTGGTCAGATAAAAAGAATTGAAGTTCTTGAATTTCATCTTTAAAATTAAACACGCCGACATTGATATCCCGACGAATTGCACGTGCTGTCATCATATCTGTCCCTGGTGCGCGCCCAAGTCCAATATCAAAACGGTCTCCGTATAGTTCAAACATTGTACCAAAATCTTCAGCTACTATATATGGAGTGTGGTTTGGTAGCATCACACCACCAGACCCCACTCTAATCTTTTCTGTTTTTGAAGCTGTATAGTGAATTAGCTGGCGCGTCGCACTCGAGGCGATTGACCTCATATTATGATGCTCACTAATCCAATACCTTTTATAAGAAGAATGATCGAGGTGCTGCGCAAGTTCGACCATTCTATCAAGCGCATCTTTAGTATCATAACCTTCTCTTACATATACTAAATTTAAAACCGAAATTGCTAAGTTTTTATTCATGTAATCTCTCCTCAAAACTATTATTATAAAACATACATTAAAAGTCTATTTAATTGCTTTGAGCAGTGGACTATAAACTGGGCAACAAACATGGTAAAATAGTTAACTGATAAAGTACTAAGGAGAGGCTTAAAATGCAAGAAAACACACCGATATATTTAGACTATGCGGCAACGAATCCGCTAGATAGAGAAATTCTAAGTAAGATGATGATGGTATCGACACATTATGGTAACCCATCTTCCGTTCATAAACTTGGAAAAAATGCAAAAATAAGATTAGAACGTGCGAGAGAACTAATCGCAGATAACATCTTTGTAGATCCAAATGAGATTATTTTTACTAGTGGTGCAACAGAATCAAATAATACGGTGTTAGAGAGTGTAAGTCGTGCAAACAAAAATGCACACATCATTACAACGAAGCTTGAGCATAAGTCTATCTTAGAAAAACTGGAACAAGATAAAAATATTGAGGTAAGCTTTGTAGAGACAGATAGTGAAGGTCTCATTAACATCGATGACTTAAAATCTAAAATAAGAGACAACACGAAACTCATAACAATTCACTATGTTAATAATGAAACAGGTACGATCCAGCCAATTAAAGAAATCTGTGAAATGTTAAGAGATACGGGTATACTAATACACATTGACGCAGCGCAAGCACTCGGTCATGTTCCACTTGATATGTCAAAATTAGATGTCGATTACATGAGTATCAGTGGTCATAAAATAGGGGCACCAAAAGGGATTGGTTTACTATATATTAAATCTGATAGTAAGTTAAACCCATTAATTTATGGTGGAGAACAAGAACGCGGGCGCCGTGCAGGAACCGAGAATCTAATCTATGCACATGCAATTTCAGTAGGAGTACGCAAAGCAGTACGTGACTTTGATGAGAGAAGAGCGACAGAACAATTATTAAAAAATTTATTCTTATCAGAACTAAACTCACTTGGTGTCCCATATGAGCTAAATGCATCAAAAAATGTGAGTCCTCACATCATCAACATATATTTACCGTTTGTCACGACAGATATTATGTTGACGAGATTAGATTTGAAAGATGTGTATGTGTCAGGGGGATCTGCATGCAACGCAGGCACTGTTCAACCATCACACGTGATTACTGATATGTATGATGAAAATCGTGCCAACCGCTCAATTAGAGTGAGCTTAAATTATATGACGACAGAAGATGAAATTAAGAAAGCAGCTACAATATTCAAAGAAATATATGAAAGTTTAAAATAAAGGATGAAAAAATATGAAAGATAATAGTAATACAACCGTAGTTGTCGGTATGAGTGGAGGTGTTGACTCAAGCGTAACAGCCAAAGTTCTGAAAGACGAAGGATATAATGTTATCGGAATTTTTATGAAAAACTGGGATGACACAGACGAGTTCGGTGTTTGTACAGCAACTGAGGACTATGAGGATGTAAGAAAAGTTGCGGAACAAATTGGGATCCCATACTACGCAGTAAACTTTGAAAAAGAATATTACGATCGTGTATTTAAATATTTTCTAGAAGAGTACAACAGAGGACGTACACCAAACCCGGACGTCATGTGTAATAAAGAAATTAAGTTCAATGCATTCTTAGACTATGCTATGAAACTTGGTGCTGACTATGTTGCTACAGGTCACTATGCACGTGTTACACATGATGGTGAAGTACAAATGTTACGTGGAGTCGACGATAACAAAGATCAGACGTATTTCCTAAACCAATTAACTAAAAATCAGCTTGAAAAAACATTGTTTCCGCTTGGTCACTTAGAGAAGAGTGAAGTAAGAGAACTTGCCCACAAATATGATCTTGCAACAAAAGACAAAAAAGACTCAACAGGCATTTGCTTTATTGGTGAAAGAGACTTTAAAGAGTTTCTTTCAAATTATCTTCCAGCAAACCCTGGTAAGATTATTGACTTTGAATCTGGTGAAGAAAAAGGTAATCATGATGGCTTAATGTATTACACTATTGGTCAACGTCAAGGTCTCGGTATTGGCGGTTCAGGTGGTCCGTACTTCGTTGCTGGTAAAAATTTAGAAACTAATGAACTCTATGTTGTTTCAGGTTATGACAACGAGTATCTATATTCTACAAGCTTGATTGCAACGGAAGTCAACTTCATTAACAACGTCTTAAATGAATTCACAGCGACAGCTAAATTCAGATATCGTCAAAAAGACACGAAAGTATCTGTTAAAAGAATTGGTGAAGATGTAATTGAAGTAACCTTTTTAGAACCTACACGTGCAATTACACCAGGTCAAGCCGTTGTGCTCTATGACGGAGAACGTGTAATCGGAGGCGCAACAATCGATAAAGTCTTCAAAAATGGCAAGAGATTGGAGTATCTCGCATGACTCTAACTTATGAACACTTAATTGAATCGGGTGATTATGAAGCGGCCTTAAAGAAAATTTTTGAGCAAATTGAGATTGAAAAAAATAATGAAGTCCACTATATAAATGGTGGACTTGTTCTATATAAACTTCATAAATTAGAAGAAGCAGTGAAATTCTTAGAGCGTGCAATTAAAATTGCTGAAGACAATACACTCGCAATATACTCATTGGCAAACATTTATTATGAAGAAGGAAAATATTATGATGCGCGAACGCTGTTTTTATCTATATATGATAAAATGTCTGAAGATATTGATTTAAATTATATGATCGCTTTATGTCATGTGAATTTAAACGAAGCGCGCATGGCTATTCCATTTTTTGAAGTGGCAATTAAAGATAACGATGACGCTGAAATTCTATTTCAGTACGGTGTACTTCTATGTCAGTTAGGTCTGTTAGGTCAAGGAGAATCATTGCTTAATAGAGTTACATCCCTAGAAGAACATGCGGATGCGGAATACAATCTCGGACTTGTGAAATTGACTAGAGATAGTGATTTATTGCGTGCTAAAACTCATTTTGAAACAGCAATTAGAATTCAACAGGATCATCTATTAGCGCACCATGTTTTAAAAGAGATTAATAAGCAATTAGATGAGTAAAGTAAGGAGAATAAATATGACACAGATGACACTTGATGATGAGCCATTTGTTATTGGTGAAATTGACCGTGTAATTTTTCATAACAAAGACAATCACTTCTATGTGTGTGTCTTATTTATTCATGAAACAAACACTGAATTAATAGATGAAACGATTGTCACAGGCAACTTTTATGACATCAACGAAGGTGAAACGTACCGTTTTACTGGTCAAGTAACTGAACATCAAAGATATGGCAAACAGTTTCAAGCTAAAGAATTTAAAAAAGATATTCCACGATCTGAAGATGGGCTTGTAGAATATTTATCTGGAAATAAATTTGTAGGTGTCGGGCCTAAAACTGCAGAAGCAGTTGTAAATACACTCGGCATCAATGCGTTAAAAAAAATTGCTGAAGATTATACAGTGCTTCACGATGTACCTGGTATTTCTGATTCTAGAAAACGCATGATTTATAGAACAATTAAAGAGAACTATGCGACTGAAGAAGCAGATCTCATAATGATTGAGCTCGGTATTGAACCTGTTAAGCGTGCAAAAATATTTGATACTTATCAAAGTGAAACATTAAACATTTTAACAAATACGCCGTATAAACTCGTTGAGGATATTTTTGGCATAGGGTTTAAAAAGGCAGACCTTATAGCTCTAAAAGCGGGTATTCAGAAAAATTCCAGTGATAGACTATCAGCTGGCATTCACTATTGTTTAGAGCGTGCTTTAAACGAAGAAGGACATACATATATTACGCTTGACAATCTAATAACAGACACATTAACTCTATTAAATGATGAAGTTAGTTATTTTGATACTGAAGACGTAACAGAGCAAGTGAATACTCTCGCATCAGATGACAAACTCGTTGTACAAGACGACAGAATCACAGATAAACTATTTTACTATAGTGAAAAAAACTCAGCAAATAAAATCTATGAATTATCTCAAGTAGAAATGAAACATGTGAGTACAAAAGAGATTGAACGCATAATCAACCGTGTTGAGACAGAGCTTAATATTACTTACAACGAAGAACAAAAGGATGCGATTACACATGCAGTTCGTTCACCACTTTCTATCATCACTGGGGGGCCAGGTACCGGTAAGACGACGATCGTTAAAGGAATCATTGAGACAATACGTCAGTTGAATGACATCAAGCCTTTTATTGACCATGATAATTCTGACGGATTATATCCAATTCAGCTTGCCGCTCCTACTGGTCGTGCTGCAAAGCGCATGAAAGAGACAACTGGAATTGACGCTTCTACTATCCACAGATTGATTGGATGGGGCCGTGAAACCGAAGACACTGAAATCATAGATAATATTATTGATACAGAATTTATTATTGTCGATGAGATGTCTATGGTAGATACATGGCTCTTTTATCAATTCATTAAGAATGTTTTGCCAGAAACTCAAATCGTATTTGTTGGAGATGACGCACAGCTTCCATCCGTTGGACCGGGAACAGTTTTTAAAGATTTAATTGAATCTAGGGTCATTCCTGTAACGAAGTTGAAAACGATTTATAGACAAGCGGAAGGTTCTTCAATCGTGAAGCTTGCATACGAAATTAACAATGGTCAACAGGTGAACATAAAAGAGCGTCACGATGACCGTTCGTTCATAGAAGCACGTACGGATCAGATTGCAGATGTTGTAGATATCATTGTAAAGAAAGCAGTAGAACGTGGTTTTGACATGAGAGATGTCCAAGTATTAGCACCAATATATCGTGGACCAGCTGGTATCAATGCATTAAATCAAGTCTTACAAAAAGTCTTGAATCCAAGAACAAATGAAAAGAATGAAATTGTAATTGGGGAAAAAGTATTTAGAGAAAGCGATAAAGTAATCCAACTCATCAACAGACGTGAAGACAATGTGTTTAATGGAGACGCTGGAATTATTCATTCAATTGTAGACTCACACGAAGGCAGTAAAGAAAGTGTCACAGTAGATTTTGATGGCAACTTAATTACGTATGAAAGAAAAGACTTATCAGAACTTGCACACGCTTACTGCACAAGTATTCACAAAGCGCAAGGAAGTGAATACCCAATCGTCATAATGCCAATTGTTCCAAGTTACTATCATATGCTTCAGAAGAATATTATTTATACAGGAGTTACAAGGGCGAAAGATAGCTTAATTATATGTGGAGATGCAAACTCATTTTTAAATGGTATCAAACGTGAGGGTATCAAGAGAAACACGATGCTCGAAACATATTTGCACGAAATATTTAAAATCTATGAAAAATTAGAAGATAAAGATATCGTTATTGAAGAATCAAGTAATCCAAAGTCATTTATGTTGACAGAATCTATGGTTATAGAGAAAAGAATAGACCCTATGATTAACATGAATGGCGTAACACCCTTCGATTTTAATTGACGATTCAAGTATATTCTCATATAATTTATTCTTATAAGTATATAAACAAATACTGAGTTAATTATTTGGCAAAGAAGAGATGTTGTGATTGGTGAAAACAACACAAGAATAGTTAACGTGCTATATTTGTATGAAAAATAAATAAAGCTAAAGTGATGATTTAATCATAATTTGGGTGGTACCGCGGATAGAATTCGTCCCTCTTTTAGGGAGAATTCTATTTTTTTATCTATATTAACGGAGGAAAATTAATGAAGAAACTATCTACTAATGAATTACGACGTTTGTTTTTACACTTTTTCGAATCTAAAAACCATGATATTGAAGCGAGTGCGTCACTCGTACCAGTGAATGACGATTCACTTTTATGGATCAACTCTGGAGTTGCAACATTAAAAAAATACTTCGATGGAACTGAAATCCCAAAGAATCCAAAAATCGTAAACTCACAAAAATCAATCCGCACAAACGATATTGAAAACGTTGGATTTACTGCAAGACACCATACGTTCTTCGAAATGTTAGGTAACTTCTCTATTGGAGAATATTTCAAAAAGGACTCAATTTTATATGCTTGGGAGTTTTTAACAAGTGAAGAGTGGTTGAATTTTGATGAAGATAAACTTTTTGTAACGATTCACCCTGAAGACGAAGAGTCATTTAAAATTTGGAATGAAATCATTGGATTACATCCATCAAAAATTACTCGTATCGAAGGGAACTTTTGGGATATTGGTGAAGGCCCATGTGGTCCAAACTCAGAAATTTTCTACGACCGTGGAGAGTCATATGACTTTGGTGAAGAGAGAAGTGAGATGTATCCAGGTGGAGAAAACGAACGTTATCTTGAAATTTGGAACCTAGTATTCTCTGAATTTAACCATAATAGTGATCACACTTATACCCCACTACCAAGCAAAAACATTGATACTGGTATGGGCCTTGAGCGTCTTGCGAGTGTTATTCAAGATGTTCCAACAAACTTTGACACGGATGTGTTTATACCTATCATTCAGAAGGTTGAAGACCTAAGTGGAAAAAAATATGGTGTTTCAGAAGTTGATGACGTTTCATTTAAAGTCATCGGTGACCACATTAGAACAGTTGCATTCGCAATTGGTGACGGTGCGTTACCTTCAAACGAAGGACGCGGTTATGTACTACGTCGTTTGATCCGTCGTGCAACACGCTTTGGGAAAGAACTTGGAATTAAACAAGCGTTCTTATCTGAGCTAGTTCCAATAGTGAAAGAAGTGATGAATGATTACTATCCAGAGATTGCCGCTTCTGAATCATTTATTAAGCAAGTGATCCATCAAGAAGAAGAGCGTTTCTTAACAACTCTTGATGAAGGTATTAAAATCTACGAAGATATGAGAGACAACGTTAAAGATACGACTAAAATCCTTAGTGGTGCTGAGGCCTTTAAACTCTACGACACATTCGGATTCCCAATCGAGATGACTATTGAGTATGCAGCAGAAGACGGAATCACTGTGGATATCGATGGGTTTAATACAGAGATGAAAAAACAAAAAGACCGAGCACGCTCATCACGAAAAGATAGTAATTCAATGAATGTGCAATCTGCAACGTACTCAAGTATTAAAGATATAAGCGTATTTACTGGGTATGAATCAGTTCAGTCCGAAGGTAAACTTCTATATATCATTAAAGACGATGAAAAATTAGATTCATATGAGGGAAATGATTTTGTTGAAGTTATATTTGATAAAACACCGTTCTATGCGATTTCTGGTGGACAAGTTGCTGATACTGGAATTATTCAAAATGAACATGCGAAGATGGAAGTTGTTGCCGTAACGAAAGCGCCAAACGGCCAGAACATTCACACAGTTCATGTAAAAGAAGGTGTCATTAATATAGCAGATGTATTTAGTCTAGAAGTAAACAAAGAAGCTCGTAATTTTATTATTAAAAATCATACAGCAACTCATTTACTACACCAGGCCCTTAAGGATGTCATTGGTAATCATGCAAACCAAGCAGGATCACTGGTTGAAAAGGAAAGACTACGCTTTGATTTTACACATATCGAAGGTCTTAAGGATAGAGAACTTAAACAAATCGAAAGAATTGTAAATGAAAAAATTTATGCAAGTTTAGCTGTAGAGATTGCAGAAATGCCGATTGAAGATGCTAAGAAAAAAGGTGCTATGGCTTTGTTTGGTGAAAAATATGGCGATGCTGTACGCGTTGTTGATATCGATGGGTATTCTATTGAATTATGTGGTGGTATACACGTAGGGAACACAGGTCAAATCGGCACATTTAAAATTCTTTCTGAATCAGGAATCGGTGCTGGTGTAAGAAGGATTGAGGCAGTGACGAGCAAATACGCTGTCGAACGCTTACAAGAAGAAGAGAAAACAGTTGAACGTATTGCAAATTCATTAAAAGTGAAGAAACAAAATGTAGAGTCTAAGATTGTGGAACTTGAGCGAAGTGAAAAAGCACTGCAAATAGAGTTGAAAGAACTTAAAGCAGCAATACAGAAAGATGCACTTAGCGATCTGAGCAATGATACAGTGCAGATTGGCGATTATTCAGTGATTAAAACTGAAGTAAACGTAGGAAGCGTATCTGAATTAAGAGATACAATGGACATGATTAAATCTAGTGAGCAAAATTCAATTATTGCCTTAGCATCGATTATTGACGACAAAGTTTCACTTATAGTATCCGTTCCCAAACCACTGACTAAAGATATTAAAGCAGGCGATATCATGAAAGGTATGGCAGAGCGTGTCGACGGAAAAGGTGGTGGTCGACCAGATCAAGCTCAAGGTGGCGGAACGAACGTTGGGAATATTAACGCAGCATTACAATTTGTTGAAGAGTATATTAAAAGTTTTGTATAAGCATTTTTCTTTGGTATAATAATCATTAGAATTATGTAGTCAGGAGTGTTTTACATGGACGAATTCGATAAAACAATGAAGTTTAGTGTTGAGGATACTCATAAAATGAACATTAAGAATGTACTTACAAATGTGTATAAAACACTAGAAGAGCGAGGTTACAATCCTGTAAACCAAATCGTCGGCTACTTACAAAGTGGCGATCCTGCATTCATTCCTAGACATAATGATGCAAGAAATCAAATCCGCCATATCGAACGTGATGAGATTATGGAAGTCTTAGTTAAATTCTACATTGAGAGAGAAATCGATGGATAGAACCCTAGGACTAGATTTAGGTACAAAAACGATTGGGGTTGCCGTGAGTGACATGCTTGGATGGACGGCTCAAGGTATAACTACACTAAAAATCGATACTTTAAATGATGATTATGGGATTGATGCGATTGGAGAACTCATCAAAGAGTATCAGGTTAAAACAATTGTAGTGGGGTTACCCAAAAATATGAACAATACCATTGGCGAAAGTGGGGAACGTACAATGTACTTCTCCAATTTGCTTGAAAATAATTTTAGTGGTGTTAAAATTGTGTTGTGGGATGAACGTCTCAGT
This sequence comes from Phocicoccus pinnipedialis, assembly GCF_903994035.1. Taxonomy (GTDB): domain Bacteria; phylum Bacillota; class Bacilli; order Staphylococcales; family Salinicoccaceae; genus Phocicoccus; species Phocicoccus pinnipedialis. The sequence goes on along the minus strand of NZ_CAJEWB010000010.1, from coordinate 350,954 downwards.
ACTGTTGCAGCAGAGCGCGCATTACTTGAAGCAGATGTATCCAGAAAAAAAAGAAGCAAAGTCATCGATAAGATGGCTGCAGTATTTATACTTCAAGGCTACTTAGATAGCCATTAAGGAGAAGACATATGTCTGAAGAATTAAATTTGAACAATGAAGAAGAACTACTAACTCTATACGATGAGGAAGGTAATGAAGTACTTTACCGAAAGTTACTTGAATTTGAACATCCTGGATTCAATAAACACTATGTGATATTAGCTGAAGAAGGTAACTTCAACGACGATGACGACGAAACTGAAATTGAACTCATCCCAATGATTTTAGAGCCGGATGAAGATGGTGAAACAGGACGTTTCTTACCAGTTGAGACAGACGAAGAGTGGGACATGATTGAAGAAATCGTAAACACTAACTTCGATGATGTTGAATAATTAAATAATTAATTTCAGTGCTTCCAGTTCGATTTAAATTGGAAGCACTTTTTAAAGATAAACAATGGAGGACTTATGAAAAAAAATGATGACGTGAGATTCTCAAAGAATGTTTCTTCATATCTTTCACTCTTTATTGTGTCTATTTTAGCGGTAGTTCTAATCGTCTTAGCAATTTCTGGTTTTATCTACGTTAAATCAGGTTCTAAACCACTAAATCCAGATTCTGAAGAAGTTGTACAAGTTGAAATTATTTCTGGGGCGAGTTCAAGTGATATTAGTGATATGCTTGAAGAAAGTGGAATTATTAAGAATAGTTTCTTGTTTCAAATGTATTTAAGGTTAAATAGTATTTCTAACTATCAAGCAGGCCAGTATAATTTGTCACCATCAATGGATTTCGAAACAATTTCTAAAACGTTAGAAACAGGCATCATTTATGAAGAAGTAGTCTATAAATTAACAATTCCTGAAGGTTATACAATTGATGAGATTGGTGACACAATCGAAAATACACTTCCAGTCAAAAAAGAAGTATTCATCAATAAGATTCAGGACAAGGAATATATGAAACAACTAATTGAAGATTATCCAGACATGTTAACTGATGAGATATTAGACGAGGATATCAAATATCCACTAGAAGGATATTTATTCCCAGCGACATATGATATCACTGAAGAAGAACCGAGTATGGACAAATTGATCAGACAAATGTTAGACGCAACTAAAATTAATACGTATAACCTGTATAAATCTGTTGATGAATACAATATAAATATTGAAGGTAATAATGAAACATTAACATTTCATCAATTCCTGACGTTAGCTTCGCTAGTAGAAGAAGAAGCAACCTCACTTGCAGATCGTGCAAAAATTACAAGTGTCTTCTTAAACAGACTTGCTCTAGAGCCTTCTATGCCTTTACAAACGGATCCTACAGTCCTTTATGCACAAGGAAAGCATAAAGATGTTGTTTTATATGAAGACCTAGAAGTGAATGATCCTTTCAACACTTATCAACATAGAGGATTAACTCCAGGTCCAATTGCAGGCCCTGGTACAGAATCAGTTCAGAGTATATTAAACCCTTCAAATACAAACTACTATTACTTTTTAGCTGACAAAAATGGAGTGAATCACTTCTCTGAGACGCTAGAAGAACACGAAGAAAAACGAGAGAAATATATTAATGCAGACTAATAATATGCGCATCTTTGGATGCGTCTTTTTTAATGAGTTTCTGCACTTTTATGATGAAAAAGAAAACAGTTTCATTTTTACTCTGTATGTGGTATAGTACAAATTAATGATTATACAACTGACACCATTAGTGTCGGTTGTTTATTTTTTGTGGTGATGTAATGGATGAAAATCAGTATATAGAAGCGCTGAATATTAGAGACGAGTTGTTTGCAGATATCTATCAATATGCTCTTGAAAACAAGATACCGATTATTGATAGTGATGCACTTAATATCATTAAAAACTTTATTCAATTAAAATCAGTGAAATCAGTTTTAGAAATTGGTACAGCAATTGGTTATAGTGGTTTGCACATTGTTTCTGTTCATGATGATGTTCAGCTTACGACAGTTGAACTAAATAAAGATAGCTATAAGATTGCAGATGAAAACTTTAAAAAATATAATGTGCAAGATAGAGTGAATAATATTCATGGCAACGCTAAGGAAGTAGAAATAGATGGTACTTTTGACATGATATTTATTGACGCTTCAAAAGGTAACAACCAGCTATTCCTTGAAAAGTATAAACCTTTACTAAATCCTGGTGGATTTATCATTGTTGATAATATCTTGCTTAGAGGTCTAGTAATTGAAGAAACAATTCAAAATAAAAATAAAAGAAAATTAAAAGAAAAAGTAGACCGCTTTAATCACTATGTCAAAGAAAATTATGATCACACCATGTATTTTAATGTTGGTGACGGACTATTAGTAATTACGATTTAATTTAAAGGAGAATTTATTATGGAACAAAATGTAAGCTTAAATAAAGAATACCCAATGACACAAGAAGGTTTTGAGAAATTAGAAAAGGATCTTGAGCATCTTAAAACGGTAAAACGTCCAGAAGTAGTAGAAAAAATAAAAGTTGCAAGAAGCTTTGGAGACTTATCAGAGAACTCGGAGTACGATGCAGCTAAAGACGAGCAAGGATTTGTTGAACAGGAAATTTCTAAAATTGAGGAGATGATTCGCTTTGCAAAAATCATCGAAGACTCAAAAGATAACACAACTGTTCAAATTGGTAAAACAGTCACTTTCGTAGAGTTACCGAAAGGTGACGAAGAAGTATACAAAATCGTGGGTTCAGCAGAAGCAGATCCTTTTGAAGGTAAAATTTCTAACGAATCACCTATTGCGCAAGCTTTAATTGGTGCGAAAATAAACGACGAAGTTAAAGTACCACTACCAAACGGCAATGAAATGAAAGTTAAGATTACTAAAATTGACTAAAAAAATCATTGGTATTATTGGTGCAATGGAACCAGAAATCGAAATATTAAAAAATGATATGACGATTGAAGATATTGTGAAGATTGCGGGTATTAAATATTTTTCAGGTGAACTATACGGGAAAAATGTTGTATTGGTTGAATGTGGAATTGGTAAAGTAAACGCCTCGATTGTAACTACATTATTAATTCAACAATTCAACGCCAACCTAGTTATTAACACAGGGGTAGCTGGGTCTTTATCTCCAAAACTTGATATTGCAGATATCGTAGTAGGTAGTGGAATGATACATCACGATGTAGATGCAACTAATTTTGAGTATGCATACGGTCAAGTACCAGGTATGCCACTTGTCTATGAAGGCGATAAGGAGACTGTACTAGTTGCTGTAGAAGCGCTCAATGAGTATGGAGATGTGAACTTCCACGAAGGTTTAATTGTAAGTGGAGATAGTTTTATAGATGACGATGCTCGTAAGGAATTTATATTAAATGAATTCAATGAAGCACTTGCTGTTGATATGGAATCTGCTCCTATTGCACAAGTGTGTCACAGATTTGAAGTCCCATGTTTAATCATGCGATCTATGAGTGATAAAGCGGATAATAGTGCTGATATAAATTATGATGAGTTTCTTTTAAAAGCTTGTATTCACTCATCTAACACGGTAAAATTAGTATTAAGGAAACTGTGATAACGGAGGGGTACAATGCTTTTCTTAATGATTCTTGCAGTGGTTATTACAACAATCATTGGCTTTTTCGTATACAAAGATACAGAAGCTGAACAATTTGAGATTGAAGAGTAATAAAATGGCGCCTATTATTAGGCGCTTTTTTGTATTATATTTAAAATGAGGGTATTTGTATGAAAAAATTGATTGAAAAGTACTTTCTACCAAGTGAGTATGTTAACCGTTTTTCAGAAATTAGTGTGGAGATGTTAAAAAACAAAAACAAAAAAGCAGTTATGATCGACTTGGATAATACTTTAGTTGCTTTTGATGATTCAAATGCAAATGAGGAAGTTCTTAATTGGATTAAAGAGTTAAAAGAAAATGAAATCGAAGTACTGATTTTATCTAACGGAAATCGTAATCGTGTTGAAAGATTTGCTATACCGCACGATTTAAACTATATTCACAGCGCAAGAAAACCATTAATGAAAAATTTTCACCTTGGTTTACGCATGTTAAATGTGTTAAAACGTGAAGTTGTTATGGTAGGCGATCAGCTTATGACAGACGTGTTAGGCGCTAATCGTGTAGGCGTTGATTCAATACTAGTATTACCAATTAAAGATAAAGACGGATATGCAACATTCTTAAATAGACGTATGGAACGCGTTGTTATGAAATGGATGGACAATAAAGAACTCATTAATTGGAGGGAAAATAGTGGCAATGTATAAATGTATTGGTTGTGGAGCAGCGCTTCAATCAGAAGATAAGACTCAACCTGGATTCGTACCAGCAAACAGAATGCAAGATGAAGACGTTATTTGTCAGAGATGTTTTAGATTAAAAAATTATAATGAAACGCCAGATGTCATGATGGAATCGGGAGAATTCATGACGATGTTAAACTCGATTTTTGAAAAAGATGGTATAGTACTTAAAATTATTGATGTATTTGATTTTAAAGGTAGCTTAATACCATCATTTAACAGAATCGTAGGTAATAAACGTGTCATTGCGGTAATTAATAAAGTCGATTTATTACCTAAATCAACTAACATGAATCGTGTGATTTCAAGAGCGAAAAAAATGCTTGCAGATGAGGGGATTACAGCTCACGAAACAATCACTATTTCTGCAATAAAAGGGCATAATTTAAAGGCGTTACTTGACATTGTGAGCAAAGAATCAAAAGGACAGGATATTTATATTGTTGGTACAACTAACGTAGGAAAATCAACGTTAATCAATAAATTAATAGAAGACAGTACTGGAGAGAAGGATGTTATCACGACATCGAATATTCCGGGTACGACACTAGGGTTAATAGATATTCCAATTTCAGAAACACAGAGCTTTATTGATACACCGGGGGTTGTGGTTGATTCACAGATGACGCACTTTATTTCACCAAAAGACTTAAAAGTGATTATGCCAAAAAAAGAGATCAAACCGAAAAATTTCCAGTTAAATGAAGGACAGACACTTTTCATCTCTAGTCTAGCACGCGTCGATTTTGTTAAAGGTGAGAGAAGTAGCTTCACAGTTTATGCGTCAGATAAACTTAAAATTCATAGAACAAAAACTGAAACAGCAACAGATTTTTATAGTAAACATTACGACACATTACTAGCACCCCCAGAGATTGAGAGTCCGATTCTAATCGAAGACACAGACATATTTTCATTTAGAACGACAGAGAGAAGTGATATCTTAATAAGTGGTCTAACTTTTGTATCTATTGATGAAGGTGTTGAAGTAGATGTTACAGTTCCAAAAGGGGTAGAAGTATCACTTCGACCATCCGTATTTAAAGGAGTGTAATTATGAATTTTGCAGTTATTGGTCATCCGATTGCACACTCATTTTCACCATTTTTACATCAAGTAAATTTCACAGAGAATAATGATGGACATAGATATTCTGCGATTGATGTTGAACCGATTGATATTAAAAATATAAGAGGAATTACTAGGATTCATGATCTCTCAGGTTTTAATGTTACAGTGCCACACAAAGAAACGATAATACCCTATCTAGACTATATATCCGATAGCGCACGTGTTATTGGTGCAGTGAATACGGTAAAAATTGTTGATGGTAAATATACAGGGTATAATACAGATGTTACAGGGTATAAGCAATCATACTCCGATGCATTTGGTGAAGACTTTAAAAAAGTACTTATCTTAGGTGCTGGTGGTGCGAGCAAAGCTGTTCTTTCGGCACACTTATCATTCGGTCATGATGTGACGATTGCTGCGAGACGCATGGAAAGCTTTAAAAGTTTCGAGAATAAAAATTTTAAAATTCATATTTTTGGCAGCGAATATGAATCTAAATTCGATGTCATTGTTAATGCGACACCGCTTGGTCTAAACGGAGAAGATGCATTTAAATCTTTCAATTTGGAACAAGTAGTTCACGATGATACAATTGGAATGGATTTAATTTATAATTCAGAAATCACTCCATTTATGAGTCATTTTGAAAACAATAAGAATGGTCTCGATATGCTGATCGGCCAAGCGATGGATGCATATGAAATTTGGACAGATAAAAAAGGGAACCGAGAAGTGGTAAGAGCCGCTTTTATAGAAAGGGAAAATTTATGAATTTAACAGGAAAACAACGCAGATATTTAAGAAGTATAGCTCATAATTTAAAACCAGTATTTCAAATTGGTAAAGATGGCGTGAACGATAATTTAATATCTCAAATAGACGATTATTTAGAAATCCACGAAATCCTAAAAGTGTCTATTTTACAGAACAGTCCAGAAGATAAAAATGATGTCGCTGAAAAGTTAGCATTAGGCACACATGCACACGTTGCACAAATCATTGGTAAAACAATTGTTTTATATCGTGAATCTAAAGAGAACAAGGAAATCAAGTTACCATAATGAAAATTGGTATCTTCGGAGGTACTTTTAATCCGATTCATCTCGGACACGTAAATGCCATTGGTGAAGCAAAGATGCATTTTGATTTAGATAAAGTGATCGTGATACCCGCTGCACAGTCACCACATAAAACGGATAAGCCTATTAAAGATTCTGACAGAGTTGAGATGATTAAACGCGCAACGAAGTACTTGGATTTTGTAGAAATAGATTCACTTGAACTAGAAAGAAGTGGCGTGAGTTACACTTATGACACGATGCTTGAACTTATGAAAAGACACGTAGGTGCTGAACTTTATTTTATAATGGGGGAAGATCAATACAACTCATTTGATAAGTGGCATAATTATGAAGAACTCTTAGAACTTGCTAATTTTATCGTTTTAAGACGTTCTGGAAGTAATATAAGAATAGATAAGCCGTTTCTAGAGAAAGAGACACGTGTTTTTGAAGTCAGTTCAAGTGAGATTAGAAAGAGAATTAAACTTGAACAACAATATTCACACCTTTTAAATGAACAAGTATACACATATATTAAGGAGCATAATCTTTATGAAGAAAAGTGAGGCAATCAATCTAGCAAAAGCGAAACTTCCTGACCGTAGATTCCAACACTCATGTAGAGTTGCAGATACTGCAGTTCAGATGGCAAAAATTTTTGGAGCTAACGAGAAAAAGTGTTTTTTAGCTGGTATGCTTCATGATTATGCGAAGTATGATGACTTAAAGGGCATGCAAAAAATTGTTAAGAAGTTTCATTTAGCCCCTGAATATCTCCAGTTTAAATCTGAAATATTGCACGGTCCTATCGCAGCACATATTATGAAAACAGAACACGGTGTGACTGATGCAGATGTATTATATGCGATGGAGAACCATACTTCAGGTAGAAGTAATATGACGCTTGTTGAAAAAATTGTGTTTGTTGCAGATTATATTGAACCTAGAAGAGAAATCCCCGGAGTAAAGGGTATTAGAAAAGTAGTCTTTGGTGAAAAGAATTTAGACAAAGCTGTTTTCTTAATTACTAAAGCAAACTTATTACACTTAATTTCTAAGGATCGCATGATTTTTAGTAAAACTTTTGAATGTTATAACTATTACAGTAATATAAAGGAATGATATTTTGGATTCTAAATTAATTTTAGATAAATTAACAAATGCCGTTGATGACAAACGTGCATACGATATTCGTGTCTTCGATGTGAGTCAAACGAGCTCGGTAAGTGATTACGTGATTATTTGTCACGGTACTTCAGATAGACAAGTTAAAGCGATTGCTGATGAAGTACAAGAAGTAGCAGAAGAATTAGAGATTGATACACATATTGAAGGATACAGAGAAGGTAAGTGGGTATTAATCGATGTAGATGACGTGATTGTGCATGTGTTTATGAAAACAGAACGTGAATACTATAATCTTGAGCGTCTCTTCTATGATGGAGAAGCAATTGAAGTCTAAATACGAAAAGTTTAGTTATGTATACAAAGTCATGAACTACGACTTTCCCTATAATCTTTGGTTAGACATTATCAATAAATATAATAAAAACACGTCAATCTTAGACGTTGGATGTGGTACAGGTGAAATTCTGAATAGGCTTGTAGCAGACAAACGAGTTGGTATCGATAATTCAGCTACAATGATAGAAATAGCTGAGAGTAATGCACCAAACTGTGAATTCTATGTGCAAGATATGAAATATTTTGAACTTGATGAATCTTTTGATCTCATTATTGCTACAGCTGACGTATTGAACTATGTTTCTAATATTAATGAATTAAAGACCGCTCTTTTAAGTGTAAGTAACCATATGAATGAAAACAGTGTATTTATTTTTGATATGCATAGTGAATTTAAAATATTGAATGAATTCGACGGAGAAATCTATATGGATGATACACCAGAAATTACTTATATCTGGGAAGTATCAAATGGCGTCGAAGAGCTGTCTGTTATTCATGATATCACCTATTTTATTAAAGATGAAGACAACAAATACGATAAGTATCAAGAAACTCATTATCAGCAGGGATTTAAACATCAAACTGTTGTGGAACTACTGGATGAATTAGGTTTTGATGTTATCTCAACGTTCAGTGATTTTGATCCTGATAATGATGTATTAGACGTATGCGAAAGAAATTTTTTCATAATTAAATTAAAATAAAAAAGATAATTCAGTAAAAACACCTATATGTTTATAAGAGATTCTTTTATGGAGGTGTAAACTATTACTGAATTATTTTTTAAATACAAAGAATGGCTAGGATTTTTTGCTGTGTTTGTTGCTTTATTTACATCATTATTCTTGTTCTTTAAGGATAAAAACCATCCGATTGAAGTCATAGAACACTCAGAAATAGAGAGTATCAGTGCAGCACCAACAGAAGATGAATTAACACCTGAACCACTCTCCACAGTATTTGTTGAAGTGAAAGGTGCAGTTTATAATCCAGGAGTTTACGAAGTGCCGAAAGATGGTCGTGTGAAAAATGTTATAGAACTTGCAAGAATCACAAGTGATGCGGACTTAGCACTCATAAACCAGGCTGAGAAGCTTAAAGATGAAATGATAATTTATGTGCCGATTAAAGGTGAAACGATGCCTAAAACAATCTCTTTAAATGACACAAAAACGGATGAGGAAATAAAAGTGAATGTAAACACAGCAAATGAAGCAGAACTCATGACCTTAAATGGTATTGGTGAGAAGAAAGCTCAGACAATCTTAGCTTATCGTGAAGAAAATGGTTTGTTTATGAAAATGGAAGATTTACTTAACATACCTGGTATTGGCGAGAAAACACTAGAGAATTTAAAACCTTATATAACAATAGGAGATTAAATGATGAAGAGAATTAATTGGAATGAATACTTCATGGCACAAGCGATGTTACTATCATTACGATCGACATGCTCAAGACTTTCTGTGGGTGCGACTTTAGTAAAGGATAACCGTATTATTGCTGGTGGATATAATGGGGCAGTATCTGGTGAACACCACTGTACAGATCACGGATGTTATATAGAAGACGGACATTGTATCCGTACTATACATGCAGAAGTAAACGCACTATTGCAATGTTCTAAGAATGGTGTGTCAACTGAAGGAGCTAGTGTGTACGTTACACACTTTCCATGCATTAACTGTACAAAAGCCTTACTACAAGCCGGTGTTATTAATATCTACTATAGAGAAAACTATAGAAATCATCCATATGCGATTGAACTTATTGAAAAGACAGGTGCTACAGCTACTAAAGTAGATTTGGATATTATACGCCTAAAAAAATTCCTAGACGAGTCATCACTATGATATTCTTTAACAGTGTGATGATCATTGTAATCAGTTGTTTAATTGTGAGTAACCCAGTACTTGGGTTATTTTTTTTGTCTGTTTTTATCTTTAAGCTTATTAGAAAAGGATTCCATCTAAAAGAAACGGTATTGTATGCATTAGGTTTAATAATATTTGGTACTATTTATTATAACTATGACTTGAGGTCAACAGAATCACCTATAGTTACATTTAGAGTAATTGATTATGAATATTATGAGGATAATATAGGTTATAAAATTGAATCTGATAATAAAAATTTTATTATGTATGTAGAGAAAGGAGAGAGAATTCCAATTGGAAGTGTCTGTCGCACATTAACAAAAGTTGATGTGGTTAATGCTGAAATTGAACGCAACTTTATTAAGCGTAATGAGATTAGGAAAAACTTGTCTAAGAATCTTAGTGGCAAAATATACTTGGAAGATTTATCAGAAATTACCTGTTATAGATATAAACATACGTTTATCACTAAATTAAATGAAATGCGTTTTAACTACATAGTAAAAGTGAAAGCAAGTTCAGAGCATTCTTACATCGGAGATATGCTGATGCTTTCTATAGGAAGTAAGATCTTTCTTACGAATGAATTATTTTATGCACTACAAAAACTTGGAATCTATCATCTGTATGTAATATCAGGAACACACGTTGCGTACTTGTCAGTTGCTATTTTTGTGATATTAAAGATGTTTAGAATACCAATTGAGATTATAAAAATGATAACTATTATTATGCTTATATTATTTTTACTAATCAACGTTTTCAATCCGAGTGTATTTAGAGCAGTATTTATGTCAACACTATTAATAATATCCTCGTTCTTAAAAAAGAAGCCATATGTTGCGGTCATATCTATCTCTGCACTTGTTCAATTGGGGTTTAGTCCATTTATTATTTATAATGCAGGATTCGCACTTTCATACTTAACGACGTTTACGATATTACTTTGCAGAAAAAACATTTCTAATATGCATTCAATCTTACAACTTTTCTTAATAACACTTATAGCGGAATTCTCAACACTGTTAATAATACTCGTGTTCTTCAATGAGATATCTTTAAGTGGTCTATTAATGAACCTAATTTTTGACCCATTGTTTACGCTTATTATATTTCCTGCAACATTAATATTTAACGTTGCACTCTTCACAATCTTTCCTGTAACACTCGACTCAATTCTAAATATAATCTTTTCATACAATCATAAATTTATTTTATTTCTAAGCACTGTGATAGAACATCGTGTTGTCATCAAAAATTTTAACGCGTATATTACTATCTTAATTATCTTACTCACTTATTTTATCATTAAAACAGTCGCAAGAAAGAAGTTTAAGCAATTGGTCGTTCACATCGTCCTACTTCTTACAGTTATTATTACTTTTGCTAACTACAGTAAAAATGATTTTAAAGTGACAATGATAGATGTAGGTCAGGGAGATTCACTTTTAATACAAGATCTAAAGAACGATGTTGCGATATTAATAGATACTGGTGGACGTTATTATAGAGAAGCACCAAGGGTTAGACTTTCAGATAAGACGGTGTTGCCTTATTTAAAAGAACAGGGTATACGGAAGATTGATTTACTCGTACTTACGCACTTTGATAATGATCATATTGGAGAATTTAGTCATATATATGAAAACATAGATGTAAACCGAATTATGATTAATTTAAATGATGATAAGCTTGATTTCTTTTTAGAGTCATATCAGGGAGAACATTCAAAGTTAATACACAGTGATCATTTATCCCAATTTAACATTGGAAATATAAGAATAAGGAATTTAACAATAAAAGAGCAATTCACTAAAGAATCAAATGCCAATTCAATTATTTTAGATGTTTCGTTAAATAAATTTTCATTTTTGTTCTTAGGAGATGCGAGAATTGAAGAAGAGAAAAAGATAATACCAATACTAAACACATTTGATGTACTCAAAGTTGGTCATCATGGTTCTGATACGAGTACTAGTGAAGAACTCGTTCAGTTATCTTTTAATTATGCGCTAGTTAGTGCAGGTGTAAATAATAGATATAAGCATCCACATAATGTAGTAATAGAACGGTTAACGCAAAATGATAAGTTCATTTTAAATACAAAAGATGATGGAATGATTGAAATGATTATTAAGAGAAATAAAATGTGTATTAGGTCCAAATTGTCTAAACAGAAGGATCATTGCGTAAAAAAAGAATAAAAAAACAAGCTACATGCATAGTAGCTTGTTTTATCCAGCAACGATTCCAAATACTTGTGCAATTACATAAATTAGAGTAAGTGCTGCGAACCCAACTACAAATGCGAGTCCTGAATCGATTACGTCGTTGTTTTTAGATTGTACATTTTTCTCGAACTTGTTCATGACATAACCCCCTTATTCGTTATCTCTAGTATAATGTAGAATGAGAAAAAAATCTATACTATAATAAACAAGAGATGATATGGAGGATGAAATGAAATTAATTAATATTGTTTATGGGACAAATAGAGTCCGTGTCGAAGAGCAAGTAAATACTCTTGTGAAAGATTATGTCGGCGAAGTAGATGATTTTAATAGAATCGTATTAGACTATAATGATACAACAATAGAATCAATCATTGAAGAGGCACAAACATTACCATTTCTAAGTAATAAAAAAGCAATTATTATTCAAAATGCAACGCTTTTTACTGCAATACGTTCTAGAAATACAGTAGACCACAATATAGACTTAATGATTAAGTATCTGGAAAATAAAGAAGATGATACACTACTGATATTTTCTGTTCAGTCTGAAAATCTTGATAGTCGTAAAAAGATTACTAAAATTGCTAAGACGAAAAGTGAATTGTTTGAAGTAGAAGAAATGCAAGAAGCCGAACTTCGTGACTACATACGCTCTGTAATAGAAAGAGAGAATGTGAGGTTCAATCCCTCATTAATAAATATGATCATTGAAAGAACAGGTATTCATTACGACACAGTGAAACAAGAACTTGGAAAACTTCTACTATATGTAGATGATGAAATCACAACTAAACATGTAGAAGAAGTAATCAGTAAAAGCTTAGAGCAGAATGTATTTTTACTTACAGATTATTTACTTAAAAACGAGAAACGAGAAGCAGTTATGCTGTTTAGAGATCTTATGCTGCAAAAAGAAGAACCAATAAAGTTATTAGGACTTGTTGCAGGACAATTTAGACTGCTTTATCAAACTAAAATCTTAAAACAAGAAGGTCTGAACTCTGACGCTATTGCGAAGAGACTAAGAGTACATCCGTATCGGGTTAAACTTGCATATAGAACCATTGATCGATATCCATTAAACTATCTTTTAAACAAAATGATATTATGTAGGGATATGGACTATCAGTTTAAGACGAGCTATCTTGAACGAGAAGCGTTATTTGAAGTATTCTTAACTAAAATTTAATGAGATGTAAAAAATTATACATCTCATTTTTATATTATCTAATATCTTTTAAAATTTTTCCTTCTTTTGCAACAACTAAGATGTTGTCAATGTCTTTAAGAATTGCAATGTCTTCTAAAGGATTTTTATCTACTAAAATAAAATCCGCTAAATATCCTTCTTTAATTTGTCCGACATTATCCAATTGCATGCATTCTGCAGCAACTTTAGTGGATGCTACGATTGCATCCATTGGAGTCATACCGTGTTGTACCATGAGTTCTAATTCTCTTAAGTTCGTCCCATGTTTGAAAACTCCGGCGTCTGTTCCCATTGCGATTTTTACCCCAGCCTTGTATGCTTTTTTGAAGCTATCAATATGATCTTGTAATACTTCTTTTGATTTTTTGAGACCAACTGCTGATACTCCAAGTTCTTCAGCAAATTCAATAACTGATAATGGTGCAAGTAGGGTAGGTACTAGGTACGTTCCTTGTTCTTTCATTTGTTCTATAATTTCATCAGTAAGGTAAATGCCGTGTTCAATTGAATGAATGCCTGCATCTAAACATTGTTTAATACCTTCAGCTCCTTGAGCGTGAGCCATGACTTTAACACCGTTTCTGAATTCTGCTTCTTCTACAATTACTTTTAACTCTTCTAATGAATACTGAGTGAACCTAGGATGATCTGTTGGTGTAGATACACCGCCAGTTGCCATCACCTTAATTACATCAGCTCCTGCTCTTAAAATTTCACGCGTTTTTTTTCTAACTTCTTCTACACCGTCAGCGATGTTTGAAGGTAATCCTGGGTGTGGCTTGATAAATGGAACTTCAATTCCGGAATAGTTCATAGAATCACCATGACCACCTGTAATTGAAAGTGCAGATACTGAAATTTGCATTCGTGGTCCATCTATAAGTCCATCTTCAATTGCTTTTTTAAATCCTAGGTCTGCACCATAAGCATCACGGACAGTAGTGACTCCTGCATCAATCGTACGTTTTGCAAACTCTATAGAATGAAAGAAATTATAAGAAAATGGTGTTGCAATTTTTTCTGCAAGAGGTTGAAACTCAGTTGCTAAATGCACGTGTGTATCAATCATACCCGGAAGTAAATATTTACCTTCTCCGTCAATAACATCTGCAGTATCACTAATATTTTTAGGATTGATTGCTGTATATACACCATCCTCAATCAATATAGATGTATTTTCTTTTAATGGATCACCTGATCCGTTTATTAAACTAATATTTTTTACTAATAATTTTGACATAAAATCCTCCTAAATCATACCCATAATAATACTTGCGATAAACACTGATGATATAGTCACTGTTACAAAACCACCGATGACCATTGGTGATACAAGTTCATCAAAGAGTACTTTTCTATCTCTCTCATTATCCGTTTCTCCTCGTGCAACTTCTTCACAAAGAATATAGTCAGCTGGGAAACCAAAAAGTGCTGTAAGTGCTACGGGCATACCTTTATTTGGATGCCATCCTACAAGTTTCGAAACGATAAAACCACCAATTAAAAGACCCGAAATACCGACTAACAGTAACATTAACACTGCCGGTAGGTTGTTAATAACATCACTAGGCGTAATTCCTCCCATTGTGTTTATGACAACAATCATAAGAGCAACCATTAAAAAAGAGAATGAGTTTGCTTTATCTAAAACTGCTTTTGGAATAATTTTTAAATGAACTAACAGAATACCGAACACGAGTGAGTAAAGCGTATAATGTATTGGTGTTACATTTCCAAGTAACATTGCGAGAGCTCCAAAGCCAATAACAATAGTAAGTAAAATGATATTGTTTTGTAAAATATTCGGTCTTTTCGTTGCATGATTTTCCTCATTAAAGCTTAAAGCATAACTTTCTTTAAATTGTTCTTTATGACTTAAGAAATATTTACTATAATTTCTCATGAAGTAAGTAGCAAGTGGCATGCCAATTGGTGATTGAAATGCCTGTATCATAATAGGTATTACAATTATAGATGTTAATCCGAGTTCTGTGAGGCGTTCTGTAGTAATTAAGAGGGCTATCACACCACCGGAAATCGGGCCAATACCACTGGCTGCTGTTTGAAAATCAAATATTAACGTAATGATTGTAAGCACTAATATTAAAGAACCAGCTAAACCACCAAGAGCAATAACAACTGCACGCCACTGTTTCCTTAAAACATCTAAGCCCATAAGTGTCCCCATATGTACAATAAGAGGAGCAATTGCGACAGATGCCAATGCTGGAATCGTGGACTGATCTGTAATGTTTTCAGGAAACACGCCAGTCCATGTTAAAACTAAGTATCCAATCATTGCGACTAACAACATTGGTATCCGTGCTCTAGTCCAAATAGAGATAATCTCTCCAATTGCTAGTAATAGAAGTAGCAGAAAGAATGCTACGATTGGTTCAAAATTCATTAAACTCCTCCTAAAGATTAATAAAACTCATTATACATGAAAGTTATTATAATAAAAGGAATTTTCAGAACTTTTAATTATAAAGCGTTTTCAAATGAAAATACGTAAAAAAATAAACCTCTCTAGAAAGAGAAGTTTATTTTGATAGTTGTGATTTCATACGACTTGCTTTATTTTTGTGAACTAAGTTTTTCTTAGCAGCTTTATCGATATGTTTGAAAGCAACGTTTACTAATTCATCAGCATTTTCTGCGCCGTCCGCTTTAGCCATTTGAGCAGCTTTGATAGCAGTACGCATTTGGTTTTTCTGTGCAATGTTCTGTTCGCCCGCAGCGTTTGACGTCTTAACACGCTTAATTGCAGATTTGATATTTGCCATTTATGTTACACCTCCAGAGTTAAAAAGTTGTACAACTTTGATTGCAACAAGAAATATTTTACCAAATTTATATTGATTTTGCAATATTGAGATGAAAATGAATTGAGAAAAACGGGGCAAAATGTTAAAATATTAGCATTGTAGAAAAGGGTGTTGGAAATTTTATGACAGATAAAGAACGTTTAGTACGACAAAAACATATAAGAAACTTTTCAATCATCGCACATATCGATCATGGTAAATCTAGTCTCGCGGATCGTCTGTTAGAACATACAGAATCTGTAGCAAAAAGAGACATGGAAGATCGTCTTTTGGATGCGATGGATTTAGAGCGTGAACGTGGAATTACGATCAAGCTTAACGCAGTACAATTAAAATATACTGCTCGTGATGGTCAAGAATATATCTTTCATCTGATTGATACACCAGGACATGTAGACTTTACTTACGAAGTCTCTCGTTCACTTGCAGCATGTGAAGGTGCGATACTAGTAGTAGATGCTGCACAAGGTATTGAAGCACAAACTCTCGCTAACGTATACTTAGCGTTAGATAATGAGTTAGAAATGGTGCCAGTCATCAACAAGATTGACTTACCAGCAGCAGATCCAAATCGTGTTGCTCAAGAGATTGAAGATGTAATTGGTATTCCTGCCGAAGATGCAATTCCGGCTTCAGCAAAAGCAGACATTGGTATTGATGATATCTTGGAAAAAATTGTAGAAATCATACCTGCACCAAGTGGAGACCCTGCATCACCACTAAAAGCATTAATCTTCGACTCATACTATGATCAATACAGAGGTGCCATCTCCTCTATACGTGTCATGGAAGGAACTGTAAGAGCTGGAGATGAAATCAAAATGATGTCTAATGGTAAGGTGTTTGAAGTTACAGAAGTTGGCATAAACACACCAGCTCAACTGCCAGTTAAAGAATTAACTGTTGGTGACGTAGGATATCTCGCAGCCTCAATAAAATCAGTTTCTGACGCACCTGTAGGTGACACAATTACACTAAACGATAGACCTGCTGAAGAAGCATTACCTGGATATAAACGTTTAAATCCTATGGTGTTCTGTGGCTTATATCCAATTGACTCAGCGGACTATGTTGATTTAAGAGAAGCACTAGAACGTCTTCAATTAAACGACTCAGCATTAGAGTTCGAACCAGAATCATCACAAGCACTCGGATTCGGTTACCGTACAGGTTTCTTAGGAATGCTTCATATGGAGATTATTCAAGAACGTATTGAAAGAGAGTTTGGCATTGATTTAATTGCAACTGCACCATCCGTTATTTATAAAGTTACTTTAACAGACGGAAGCGAGCTTAAAGTAGATAACCCATCTCAAATGCCTGATCCACAAAAGATTGATTATATTGAAGAACCTTACGTAAAAGCACAAATCATGGTGCCAAGTGATTACGTAGGTGCTGTAATGGAGCTATGTCAGCGTAAACGTGGAACATTCATTACAATGGATTACTTAGATGATATACGTGTAAACATCATCTATGAGATACCTTTGTCAGAAATCGTATTTGATTTCTTTGACCAGTTAAAATCTCACACTAAAGGTTACGCATCACTCGATTATGAAATCATTGGATATAGAGAATCAAGACTTGTAAAGATGGACATCCTATTAAATGGGGAACAAGTTGACGCGTTAAGTTTAATTGTTCATAGGGACTTTGCTTACGAAAGAGGTAAAGCTTTAGTAGATAAACTCAAGACACTTATTCCGAGACAACAATTTGAAGTACCAGTACAAGCAGCGATTGGAAACAAGATTGTTTCAAGAACGAACATTAAATCTATTGGTAAAAACGTTCTAGCGAAGTGTTATGGTGGGGATATCTCGCGTAAGAGAAAGTTACTAGAGAAGCAAAAAGAAGGTAAAAAGAAAATGAAAGCAGTAGGATCTGTAGAAATTCCACAAGAAGCTTTCTTAGCAGTTTTAAAAATGGACGAAGATTAAGGCTAGGAGAAATCGAAAGATTTCTCTTTTATATTTAGGAGTGGTGATTTGAGAAGTTTATATGTTCACATTCCATTTTGTAATCGAATTTGCACTTATTGTGATTTCAATAAGGTACTCATTAAAAACCAACCAGTAGATGCATACTTAATGGCATTAAAGCAAGAAATTGATTCATTTCCAGTTACAGATTTAAAAACGATTTATGTTGGTGGAGGCACACCAACATCGTTATCTATGAAGCAGCTAGAGTTTTTATTACAGACAATTAAGAATAAGTTTGGCCAAGTGTCTGAATATACATTTGAAGCAAACCCGGACGAATTAACGACAGAGAAAATTTCTCTACTAAAAGATTATGACGTAAACCGTATTTCTCTAGGGGTTCAAACATTTAACAACGATTTATTAAAAGTTCTTGGTCGTACACATAATTTTGATGATATTTATCGTTCAATAGAACATATGAATAAGATTGGATTGGATAATTACTCAATCGACTTAATGTATAATTTACCAGGTGAAAAGTTAATGGATATTGAAGATAGTTTAAAGAATATTGAAATTTTAAAACCAAAGCACATATCATGGTACTCACTAATTATTGAACCGCATACTGTATTCTATAACAAAATTAATAGAGGACAGATGTCGATAGGTTCATCAATTAAAGAAGGGGAAATATACGGTAGAGTAATCAACGGACTGAATGACATTGGATATCCACAATATGAAATATCTAACTTTAGTCAAAAAGAATTTCAATCTCAACACAATAAGACTTATTGGTTAAATGAAAACTATCTAGCAGCTGGAGCAGGGAGTCACGGTTACATTGGAGACATGCGATACTACAATATTAAACCAGTTACTCATTATATTAAATCGATGAATGATCATAAAAACGTAGTAAAAGAAAAAATCAAATTAAATAAAACGGATATGATGGAAGAAGAAATGTTTCTTAGACTTCGCTTAAATCAAGGTGTATCAATTGAACGCTTTGAAGATAAATTTAATATGCCTATATATGATGTCTATGGTAAAGCATTAGATAAGCATATAAATCTCGGACACTTACAACAGAATGACCATTATATAAGTTTGACAGATGAAGGCAGAATGATCGGTAACGATATATTCGTGGATTTTCTAATAGATGATTAAAGGAGTTTCCAAAAGGAAACTCTTTTTTATGTGTATTATTAGCACTCTTTAATAATTATTGCTAATATATTAATTGTTCTTATTTGATTAATATAATTATAAAGTCTCTAAACACTAATGTACCAATAGTTTAAAGTGCTTAAAAAACATGAGTGTTAAGTGTTGACATACTTTGACCAATGGGTTAATATTGAATTAGCACTTGATAGATAAGAGTGCTAACGAGGTGGGTAGAGTGCTTACGGAAAGGCAGAAATCAATTCTTTATTTTATAGTTGACGACTTTTTAGATGATGGTACTCCAGTGAGTTCACAACACTTAATTGATAAGTACAATATGAATATTTCTAGCGCAACTGTTCGAAATGAAATGGCAGTTTTAGAAAAAGAAGGGTACATCACAAAAGCACATACCTCATCAGGTAGAATTCCATCAAGAAATGGACTTAAACATTATATAAAAAATATCTCAATGAAATACGATTCAAAAAAGAGTCTTAAATTTGAGATAGACGCGTCCCTTTCTGATATTGAGGTTCTAGGTCAAACAATCGCACATTCTTTCAGTGAAGAGACACAGCATTTAACATATGTTACTCTAACTGATGGACGAGCGATCATTAAAGGTGTTTATCTGACACCGATATCAGAGAATTTGGTACTCATAATCTTAGTGATGGATAGTGAATCTGTTCGGAAGTTCACTGTAGAAAAGGAAGCACATATATCAGATAAAGAAATGGAAAAAGTTGGTGTAGTGCTAAATAATCTACTTAGAGAAAGACCTGTTGTAGACGTGATGGACATTCTAAAGTATTACCACTATTTAGATGACTTTAGAATCAAGCAGTTTGTGACAAAGCTCGTCCATAAAATTGAACAAAATATTAGTGAGAATAACAAGATTGTTGCTTATTCTGGACTACAGTTTCTATTAAAAGATTTCCAAAGTGAAATCGAAACGTTAGAAACACTTTATGAAGATATTGAACATGCACGATTACCAGTGGTTAAAACAGACGATAATCCAATCAGTGTATTATTCGGTCACGAACTACGAGAAGATTATCAAACACTATCTATAATTACGACGGATATTAATCAGAATGGTTTTGAAGGACAGCTTATGATTATAGGACCAGAGATGATGAGGTACAAAAATGTAATTAAAGCAGTGAATGCATTTAGAAAATAAGGAGTGTGACTTTGTGAAAAAAGAAGATGTAAATGAAGAAATCACAAAAACTGGTAATGAAGAAGAAAACACTGAGCCAGTTTTAGATGAAGGGGCATCTTCTAATGAAGAAACTGTAGAAATAACTACAGAGCCAGAAGTGGATGAAGAAAGTTCAGAATTAAACACTTTGAAATCTAAATTAGAAGAAGAAGAAAACAAATACTTGAAGCTTTATGCAGAGTTCGAAAACTATAAACGTAGAACTAGAGAAGAAGCGGAAAGAAATAATAAATATAAAAATCAATCATTTGCTGAGGATTTACTTTCAGTTATTGACAACTTAGAACGTGCACTTCAAATTTCTGGAAATTCTGAAGAGTTTGAATCACTTCATAAAGGTGTAGAGATTGTTTATAACGATTTTATTAATAAACTGAATTCAAATGGAATCACATTAATTGATGCTCAAGACAAAGACTTTGACCCGAACTTCCACCAAGCAGTAATGACAGAGGCTGTTGAAGGTGTATCCAGTGGAGTTGTAATTGAAGTATTCCAAACAGGTTATATGTTAAAAGAAAGAGTGTTAAGACCAGCAATGGTTAAAGTAAGTGAATAATAAAATATTGGAGGAATTAATAATATGAGTAAAATTATCGGTATAGACTTAGGAACAACGAACTCAGTAGTATCTGTATTAGAAGGTGGAGAAGCAAAAGTAATTGCTAACCGTGAAGGTAACAGAACAACTCCATCAGTAGTTTCATTCAAGGATGGAGAGCGTCAAGTAGGTGAAGTTGCTAAACGTCAAGCGATCACAAACCCAGATACAATCATGTCAGTGAAACGTCATATGGGTTCTGACCACAAAGAAGAAGCAGCAGGAAAAACTTATTCGCCAGAAGAAATTTCAGCAATGATTTTACAAGAATTAAAAGAAACAGCAGAAAGCTATCTTGGAGAAAAAGTAACGAAAGCAGTTATCACTGTTCCTGCATATTTTAACGACTCACAGCGTAAAGCAACTAGAGATGCTGGTAAAATTGCAGGACTGGAAGTAGAACGTATCATTAACGAACCAACTGCAGCAGCACTTGCTTATGGGTTAGACAAAGATGAAGTAGAAGAAAAAATCTTAGTATTTGACTTAGGTGGGGGCACATTTGACGTATCTATCTTAGAGCTTGGAGATGGTGTGTTCGATGTATTAGCTACAAGCGGAGATAACGAGCTTGGTGGAGATGACTTCGATGATAAGATCATCGCTCACTTAGTGGATATATTTAAGAAAGAAAATGGAATTGACCTATCACAAGATAAAATGGCAATGCAAAGACTTAAAGATGCAGCTGAAAAAGCCAAGAAAGACTTATCAGGTGTATCGTCAGCTCAAATTTCATTACCGTTTATCTCTGCAGGAGCAGCTGGTCCATTACACCTAGAAACAACTCTTTCTCGTGCTAAATTTGATGAATTAACTCACGATTTAGTTGAGAGAACAATGGTACCTGTAAGAAATGCAATCAAAGATGCTGGCTTAAATTTCAATGATATTGATGAAGTAATCTTAGTTGGTGGTTCAACAAGAATCCCATCAGTACAAGAAGCAATCAAAAAAGAAACTGGTAAAGAAATTAACCGTTCTGTAAATCCAGACGAAGTAGTAGCAATGGGTGCAGCGATCCAAGGTGGAGTATTAGCAGGAGACGTTCAAGACGTAGTTTTACTTGACGTAACACCACTCTCACTTGGTATCGAAACAATGGGTGGCGTTAACACTGTATTAATCGAAAGAAACACAACAATTCCAACAAGTAAATCTCAAGTATTCTCAACAGCATCTGATAACCAACCAGCAGTAGACATTCATGTTCTACAAGGTGAACGTGAGATGGCAGTTGACAATAAAACACTGGGTCGTTTCCAGTTAACTGATATTCCGGCAGCACCTCGTGGAGTACCACAAATAGAAGTGACTTTTGACATTGACAAAAACGGTATCGTTAACGTATCAGCAAAAGACTTAGGTACTGGTAAAGAACAAAGAATCACAATCGAATCATCATCTAACCTATCTGATGAAGATATCGACAGAATGGTTAAAGAAGCAGAAGAAAATGCAGAGTCAGATAAAAAACGTCGTGAAGAAGTAGATCTACGTAACGAAGCTGACCAACTCGTATTCTCTTCTACTAAGACTATTGAAGACTTTGGTGAGAAAGTTTCTGATGATGAAAAATCACAAATCGAAGATGCTAAATCTAAATTAGAAGAAGCATTAAAAGGTGATGACTCAGAAGATATCAAGGCTAAGAAAGAAGTTCTAGAACAAGCACTTCAAGCTGTATCAATGCGAATCTACCAAGAAATGCAACAAGAACAGGGACAAGCTGGCACTGAAGAAACATCTACTGGTTCAGAAGATGAAGATGTAATCGATGCAGACTTTAAAGAAGTTAAAGATGACGATAATAAATAAGATCTAATAACAAAAGTCAAAGCCAAATGGATTGGCTTTGACTTTTTTAAATGATAATATTGGAATGTTGGAGGCGAGAATTTGGCTAAAAAAGATTATTATGACGTCCTAGGCGTCGAGAAAAATGCTACAAAAGATGATATTAAAAGAGCGTATCGTAAACTTTCAAAAAAATATCACCCGGATATAAATAAAGACGACGATGCAGATGAAAAATTTAAAGAAGTAACAGAAGCATATGATGTACTTTATGATGATGAAAAACGTGCACAGTATGATCGCTTCGGTCACAGCGCTTTTAGTGGAGGCGCTGGAGGCGGAAATGGGTTTGGTGGATTTGGAGGAGCAAGTGGCTTCGGCGGCTTCGAAGACATTTTCAGTTCTTTTTTCGGTGGCTCAAGAAGAATGGATCCAAACGCACCAAGACGCGGAGATGATTTACAATACACAATGACAGTTGAATTTGATGAAGCAGTATTCGGTGCAACTAAGACTGTTTCAATCAAAAAAGAAATCCTTTGTGACGTATGTGATGGTGTAGGGGCTCAACCTGGAACTTCTAAAAAAACCTGCCATACATGTTCTGGTACGGGTCAAGTTACTGTTGAGCAAAATACGCCATTTGGAAAAATTCATACACAACGGACTTGTCCAACATGTGGAGGTACAGGTGAAGAAATCGAACATCCATGTAACAAATGTCATGGTGCAGGTACAATCACTAAGAATGTAGAAATTGAAGTGACAGTTCCAGAGGGAATTGACAACGGGCAACAAATTAGACTTCAAGGTCAAGGTGAGCCAGGAATTAATGGTGGTCCAGCAGGAGACTTATATATCGTATTTAGAGTAAAGCCAGACAACAGATTTGAGCGTGATGGTGACGATGTGCACTATGAATTACCAATCACATTCTCCCAAGCAGCACTAGGTGATGAAATTGAAATTCCTACACTTAAAGGTAAAGTATCTCTGAAAGTACCTGGTGGAACACAATCAGGACGTAAGTTTAGATTAAGAGAACAAGGAATTAAGAACGTCAATGGCTTTGGATATGGTGACCAAATCGTTACAGTTAAAGTGCAAACACCATCTAAATTATCTGAAGAAGAGAGAGACTTATTTAGAAAACTCTCAGAATTAAATGGACAAACGATAAAAGAATCAAATGAAAGCTTTACAGAAAAGGCAAAGAGATTCTTTAAAGGAGAATAATATATGAACTGGCACAAGATTTCTATAAATACGAGTGTTGAAAATGAAGAAATGCTTACGGAATTTTTAACAGATATTTCAAATGGTATCTCTGTAGATTACTCTATGGACATTATGAAATCAGGAGTTGAAGATTTCGATAATAAATTTAGATTAAATCCAGATGATTACCCAGAGTCAGATATCAGATTAACAGTGTATTTTGATGAAAGTGTGTCGGTTGATCAAAAACTCGCTCAAATTAGGACTTTTATAGAAGAAACAAAAAGCTTAGTTGATAAAGATGATATAAATATAACTCAAGATGTAGTAAAAGAAACAGACTGGGAAAACGAATGGAAAAAGTATTTCCATAGTTTTAGAGTGTCGGAAACGTTTATGATTGTTCCTTCTTGGGAACTGGATGATCACGAAATTAAAGCAGATGATCGTCTAATTAAATTAGATCCCGGTATGGCATTTGGTACAGGCGATCACCCTACAACCTCAATGTGCCTAAAATTCATTGAAAAAATTGTGAAACCAGAAGATAAAATTATCGATGTTGGTACAGGTTCAGGTATTCTTACTATTGGTTCTCATTTAATGGGGGCAAGAGATTTAACGGCAACAGATATTGATGAATTATCATTAAAAGTAGCAAGAGAAAATTTAAAATTAAACGATATCGATGGGGTAGAAGTACGCAGTTCTGATTTACTTAAGAACGAAACGCGTAAATATACTATCGTAATGGCGAATATTCTCGCTCATGTTATCGAGATGATGATCACAGATGCATACAACTGCCTGATACCTGGAGGTCACTTTATTTCAAGTGGTATCATTGTAGAGAAAAAAGAGGATATATTAACTAAACTGGAAAGTGCTGGATTTACAGTACTTGAACTATTAGAAGATAACGGTTGGATAAGTATACTCGCTAAGAAAGAGGACTAACTATGCAACAATTCTTTTCTTTAAATACTCTAAAACTAAATAAAAACTATACAGACTTAGAAAAAGACGCGCATCACATGTTAAATGTGATGCGTATGTCTTTAGGTGATACTTTCCGAATTGTTGACATAGACAACAAAGTTTATAAAGCAGAGATTACAGAAGTTTCACCACTTACATACCTAACAATAGAAGAAATAGATGTTCAGAAGAGTAATATCTCTAAAACTGTCATTTGTCCATTATTAAAAGGTGAAAAATTCGACTTTATGATTCAGAAAGCTACTGAGCTTGGTGCAGATGTATTTTTAATCTACGAGGCAGATCGTGCAGTTGTGAAATTAGATGATAAAAAGAGAAAAAATCGTTTAACGCGATTCAAAAAAATTATTCAAGGGGCGAGTGAGCAGTCGAAACGATTAACAGTGCCGACTATAGAATTCGTGGGAAATTTAAAGTCGATTGATTTATCTCAGTATGACTTAAATTTATTTGCATATGAAGATTTGAATTTTACAAAGTCAGAATCACTCATCGATGTGTTAAATAATAATAAAAAGTTTGATAATCTATCTATTATTTTCGGGCCAGAAGGCGGTTTTTCAAAAAAAGAAATTGAAGTTGATAATTTATCTTTTGTAAAACTCGGTGAAAGAATTCTGCGTGCTGAGACAGCACCATTATATATGTTATCTGTAATTGACGCTGTAATGGAATAAGAGCACATTGTATCTACAAGGGTTTTATGCTAGAATTAGTCTAAATTTAAGTAGGAAAGATTTGATTTCATGAATGACAAAACAATTGCATTTCATACGCTTGGTTGTAAGGTGAACCACTATGAAACTGAAGCAATGTGGCAAATATTTAAAGAAGACGGATACGAACGAGTTGATTTTGATACGAACGCGGACGTATTCGTTATAAATACATGTACAGTTACCAACACTGGTGACAAAAAGAGTCGACAAGTTATTCGTCGTGCTATCCGTAAAAATCCAGATGCAGTTATCGCTGTTACTGGTTGTTACGCACAAACAGCTCCTAAAGAAATTATGGCAATCCCTGGTGTAGATATTATCATCGGTACTGAGGATCGCGACAAACTTTTAGGTTATGTAGAACAGTATCATAGAGAACGTGAGCCGATCAATGGTGTAAAAAACATCATGAAAAAACGCACTTACGAAGAAATGGATGTACCTTACTTCACAGATAGAACACGTGCGACTCTTAAAATTCAAGAAGGTTGTAACAATTTCTGTACGTTCTGCATCATTCCTTGGGCTCGTGGTTTAATGCGTTCAAGAGATCCAGAAAAAGTTATTGAACAAGCAACTAAACTTGTACAAGAAGGATATAAAGAAATCGTACTAACTGGTATTCACACGGGTGGTTATGGTGAAGATCTGAAAGACTACAATTTAGCACAGTTATTACGCGATCTTGAAGAGGTAGAAGGCTTAAACCGTCTGCGTATTTCAAGCATTGAAGCGAGTCAATTAACTGATGAAGTGATTGAAGTTATCGATAAATCGAATAAGATTGTTAGGCACTTACACATTCCAATTCAGTCTGGTAGTGACACTGTGTTAAAACGTATGAGAAGAAAGTATACGATGGAATTCTTTGAATCACGAATTGAAAAACTGAAAAGTATCATGCCAGGTGTGGCTATTACTTCAGACGTTATCGTAGGATTCCCAGGTGAGACTGAAGAAGAGTTCATGGAGACTTATGACTTTATAGAGAGACACAATTTCTCAGAGCTACACGTTTTCCCTTACTCTATCAGGACAGGTACACCAGCATCGAGAATGTCTGACCAAGTAGATGAGACCGTTAAGCATGAGCGTGTATCCAAACTAATCGAATTATCAGACCGTCTAGCAACAAGCTATGCTGAAGGGTTTAGAGATGATGTATTAGAAATTATTCCCGAGACTTCAAAAAAGGGTAAGTTAATTGGACACTCTGATAACTACCTTAAAGTTGAAATCGATGGTGACGAATCTCTGACGGGTGAACTTGTTAAAGTTAAAATTACTGAACCCGGATACCCTGTCTCTAAAGGTGAACTCGTTAGAGTACTTGAAAAACCAATGGTTAAAGAATATGCATATCTTGACCGTAAATTAATCAATAAAATCGAGATTTAAGTGGAGGAAACATTCATGAAATTAGCAAATTATATCGACCATACTTTATTAAAGCCAGAAGCAACTCAAGATGATATTTTTAAATTGTGTGAAGAAGCAAAAGAACACAACTTTTTCAGTGTTTGTGTCAATCCCACTTGGGTAAAAACTTGCGCAGATATTCTAAAAGATTCAAACACGAAAGTATGTACTGTGATTGGATTCCCTCTAGGCGCATCAACAAGTGAAACTAAAGCATTTGAAACAGTAAATGCAATTCAAAATGGTGCTGATGAGATTGATATGGTAATTAACATCGGTGCATTAAAATCAGGAAATTTTGATCTTGTATATAATGATATCAAAGCAGTATGTGATGCAGCGGATACAGAAGCATTAGTGAAGGTAATCATCGAATCTGCAATGTTAGATTCAGATGAAATCATAAAAGTGTGTGAACTATCTAAAGAAGCTGGTGCAGATTACGTTAAAACATCCACTGGATTTAACGGTGGTGGTGCTACTATTGAAGCCGTTGCATTAATGAGAATGACAGTCGGTGAAGACCTTGGTGTTAAAGCCAGTGGTGGAATTCGCAGTTATGAAGATGCGATTGAAATGATTGAAAAAGGTGCCACGCGACTCGGCGCTTCAAGCGGAGTTAAAATCGTCAATCATGAGGTCAGTGACTCTAATTATTAAATAAATAGTTGACCATCATTGATAATGTATAATATAATATTTCTATGGTACACTTGTACCTTTAATAATGTTCTATGTGTTATTTCGGAGGGAGGGACACACTTATGAGTAAGACAGTAGTCAAAAAAAACGAATCAATCGAAGATGCACTTCGTCGTTTTAAGCGTACAGTTTCTAAGAACGGTACAATTGCAGAGGCTAGAAAAAGAGAATTTTACGAAAAGCCTTCTGTAAAGCGTAAGAAGAAGTCAGAAGCAGCACGTAAACGTAAATTTAGATAATAAATTATTTTATATAGTTGAGTGTAAGCTCCCTCGAGTAACATGACTATATATCATGAGACGATAATTATATCGTCTCTTTTTTTATATATTATTGTTTAATTGAATTTGATTCATGTATACTAAAAAGGAGGCTAACAATATGGAATCTTTTGTATCATTTATTACCTATCCTGTGACTTCAGGTATATTACTGTTGATATTTTTTTCATGTATCGTCTACCAAGTATTTTCTGAAAAAATCAATGTATCGACACTATTAGCAATCATGTCAATTAGTATCTATTACATCGGACATTTTTTTAATAGTGGCTTTACGTATATGTCATTGATACTATTGTTTTTTGGCGTCATATTACTTACTATAGAGTTTTTTGTTATCGGATTAATTCTTGGAGCAGTTGGATTAGCAATGATTATATTTAGTATTATAATGGTTACCTCTGATCCAAAAATATATGGGATTGTACTTCTAATAGTAATTGTCATCACGTTAATAGAAGTAGGTGTATTTATTAAAATGAAGAAAAAACGAGTTCCTATATGGAAACGCTTAATTTTGACTGATGCTACAGATACTGAAAGCGGTTATACTTCGTTTGACGACAGGGGATACCTTGTCGGTGAAATTGGGGTTTCATTAACTCCTTTAAGACCATCTGGGACTGTCTTAATTAATGATAATAGAATAGATGCAGTTGCAGAAGGTACCTTTATCAATGCCAACGTGGATGTTAAAGTAGTGTATGTAGAAGGAACTAGGATAGTTGTTAGACCTGTAAACTAATTAGGAGTGATTTTATATGACAGTTGGATTTCTTTCTGGAGGAGCAGTCGCATTAGTCTTTTTTCTAATCATCGGACTAATTGTTTTATCGATTATTCTTTCATTTGTACCAATCGGTTTATGGATTTCTGCACTTGCAGCAGGTGTTCGAGTAGGTATTTTCTCACTAGTTGGGATGCGGTTAAGACGAGTTAAGCCAAAGCGAGTTATTGAACCATTAATTAAGGCAAGAAAAGCGGGTATACAAGTGACAACGAATCAACTTGAGTCACACTATCTTGCTGGTGGTAACGTTGACCGTGTTGTTGACGCATTAATCGCAGCACAACGTGCAGACATTAGTCTTACATTTGAAAGATGTGCCGCAATTGACCTAGCTGGGCGTGACGTATTGGAAGCAGTACAGATGTCTGTAAACCCTAAAGTTATTGAAACACCATTTATTGCGGGTGTAGCTATGAACGGAATTGAAGTTAAAGCTAAAGCAAGAATTACAGTACGTGCAAACATCGAAAGACTTGTAGGTGGTGCAGGTGAAGAGACAATCGTTGCGCGTGTTGGTGAAGGTATTGTATCTACAATTGGTTCATCACAACATCACACATCGGTTCTTGAAAATCCAGACCGTATATCAAGAACTGTTCTAGATAAAGGTCTTGACTCAGGTACAGCATTTGAAATTCTTTCAATCGATATTGCTGACGTAGACGTCGGTAAAAATATTGGTGCAGATCTTCAAACAGAACAAGCAGTTGCAGATAAAAATATCGCTCAAGCAAAAGCAGAAGAACGTCGTGCAATGGCTGTAGCAGAAGAACAAGAGATGAAAGCAAGAGTTCAAGAAATGAGAGCTAAAGTTGTAGAAGCAGAATCTAAAGTCCCTCTTGCATTCGCTATAGCATTAGAAAAAGGTCATATTTCTGTATCAGAGTACTATGATTTAAAAAATATTGAAGCAGATACAAGCATGAGAGATTCAATCAATAAGTTGACGAACCCAACTCAATATAACGATAAAGAGTAGGATGTGATCACATGGAATTTATAGTTCCACTACTCATTTTTGGTATAGGTATTGCCTTTTCAGTCATACAATCTGCTCAAGAGTCAAAAAAGAGGCAACAAAGAAGAATTGATTTAGATAAGCTTGAGAGACCAAAATCTAGGTATCCATCTTTACCTAACCAAAAACCCATAAATAATGAGAATCTTGATGACAGCAACAAAAGTATTTGGCAAACACTTGTCGATGACTTCAAAGAGGAATACCAGAAACTAGAACAAGAAGAACAAACGAAGCAACAACCAAAACAACTAAATACTTCTAAGCAATATTCTAAAAGATTAGAACAAGATCTTAATGGACGTATTGAACGTACAAAGAGAGCGGCGAGAGACACTGGTAAACGTACTGAAAATAGAGTGCGCGAACGATACCAAGTTTCACGATCAGAAGTAAATACTTCAGAAGCTGTAGAATCTACTATTCAAGTTTCAGAACAAGTGATTGATGAAGCGGATAATGTTAAGGATCCGAAGTTAAAATCAATCTTCACCGTTGCTGATATTACATTCGATGAAAAAGCATTTGTAAATGGTGTGATTATGAATGAAATACTAGGTTCACCTAAATCAAGAAAGAAACGAAGATAACATCTTCGTTTCTTTTTTTCACAAATATGTGAAAGTTTCACCATTCATACTATAATTATTTCGCTATAATTATAGTTGTGAGGTGCTTATCATGAAGTTTAAAAAGCAAAACCAACATGGTGCATGGGCAATGGTATTTATGCCACCAATTATTGGAATACTTGCAAATGGTTTTAATATTTCACAGGTTCTTTTTATAATCGGATGGTTGCTGATATTTCTTGCAGCAGATCAAATTCTATTCTTTATTAAAATGTTAAGAAAAAAGCAGTATGGTTACATACAATCTGCAGTTCTTTTTGCGAGTATCGCCTTAGTGTTTTTCATATATCCATTTATTGTTGATTACAGAATCATATATTTCTTTTTAACTATGATACCGTTTGGAATTGTAAATGGATATTATGCAAAGAAAAAAGATGAGAGAAATATTTTAAATGATGTATCTGCAATTATAATCTTCTCTATTGCTGGAGCAGCAGTATCATACTTAAATGCACATGCCATTAATTTCGGTGTGTTGTTTACATTCGCTATTTCATTTTTATACTTTTTGGGTGTAACGTTTGTTGTTAAAACAGTTATTAGAGAAAAGAATAACCCACTCTATAAATATTTGAGCTTTGGCTATAATACGTTTGTATTTGTATGTATGCTATTTATGCATTATTTACTAGGGATTGGATTTGTATTTGGAATGCTTCGTGCGATTTATGTATATGGTAAAGGTTGGACACCAAAGAAACTAGGAATCATGGAAATTGTGCATGCATGTTGGGTAACAGTGTGGTGTGGAATTTATTTAATGATATGACTAAAAAAACTGTCTCATTTAGAGACAGTTTTTTAGTCATTTGGTTTTACATTCTTAAAGAAATCTATTGTAAGTTCTTTTACTTTAGGTGCAAGTAATAGTACTGCAATTATATTCGGTATAAGTACAAATGCAAGTGTTAAATCGAGTAGATTCCACACATTATTACCAAGACTCATTGCGCCGAGTACTATCGCAATAACGTATATAAATTTCATCACTTTACCTGCCCATAATCCAAATAAATATTCAGTCATACGTGACCCATAAAATATGATGACAATAATTGTCGATATTACAAAAAATATTAAAGATATAGATACAAAGATATTTCCAACAGCCCCATACGTGTCTCCGAATGCACGAGCAGTGAGCGCACCTGGATTGATATCAGCCTCTTCTGATTTGTACACTCCTGAGAGTAAGACAACAAATGCAGTAGTCGAACATATAATCACCGTATCAATAATTATTTCAGCAATCCCCCAGAATCCTTGTCGAACAGGATGATCTGTTTTCGCAGCAGCGTGAGCGATAGGAGACGTTCCCATTCCGGATTCGTTTGAATAAACGCCACGTGCAAAGCCCCAACGAATTGTCGTTGCAAGAGCTGCACCAACTCCACCACCGACAGCTGCATCTGGTTTAAATGCTTTTTCAATTACCAGTATCACAACTTCGGGAATAGCTGTAATATTCATAAGGATAATAACAAACCCAAATAATAGATAGAAAAACACCATAAACGGTACGACAATTTCTGTCACACTTGCGATGCGTTTAACTCCTCCAAAGACGACAAGTGAAGTTACAATAGCAACAACAACTCCTGTAATCCATGGTGCAATATTGAATGTGTCTTCAATTGTTGAAGCAACAGAGTTTCCTTGGACCATTGTACTTGGAATAATTTCAATTACGATTGCTATAGCAAAAAACGATGCAAGAAATGCACCAAGTTTCTTATTCTTAATACCTTTTTTCATGTAGTAAGTCGGTCCACCGACAAATTCTCCTGCCGCATTCTTCTCACGATAAAACACACCAAGTACAACTTCACTATACTTTAACGCCATACCAAAAAATGCGATTAAGATCATCCAGAAAACCGCTCCTGGACCTCCTAGGGCAATTGCTACAGGTACTCCAATAATGTTAGCGGCACCGACGGTTGATGATAATGCTGATGTCAATGCTTGTCTTGGTGTAATTGTTCCTTCCCCTTTAGCAGGTTTATTCACACTAAAGAACGTTTCTTTAATGATATAGAAAAAATGTCTAAATTGAACCCCTTTTAGATACACACTTAGGTAAACGCTTGCAAAGAATAACAAAATAACAATGGGATATCCCCATAACCAATCTGTAAATTTTACAATTGACTCCATATTCCACCTCTTTTTTGTTTTTATCATACATTATAAAAATCCAAATTGCGATAATTTATTAAAAATTGTAGTAAAAAATTTTAAACACGTGTAATCTAAAATTATAGAACTATGTATGAGGTGAAAATAATGGAACTTTGGCAGACTAGTGTAGATAGAGAAAATTTACTTAAACAGTTTGTTTTGCACGACACAATAACACACTCAAAGGGAGAAAAAAGTTTTGTTGATCTTGTAAAAAATAATCTTGAACAACTCCCGTATTTCAGACAGCAAGATCGTATTCAATTTGCACACACGGATGACGATCGCCGAGCACTCATTGCACATTATGAAGGAAAAACAAGTAAAGATACAATTGTTTTAATTAGTCACTTTGATACAGTAGGTGTTGATGACTATGCAGAATACAAGGAGTACGCATTTGATACTGATAAAATAACGGAGCACTTTAAGAAAGATAATAGCTACCTTGATAATGATGCAATTAAAGACTTGAATTCAAATGAGTACTTATTTGGACGTGGAGTCATGGATATGAAGCCTGGGCTTATGTTACATATGTCTTTAATAGAGAAAGCGATAATAGAAGAGTGGGATATTAACCTAGTGTTAGTTACAGTTCCGGATGAGGAAGTCGGTTCTAAAGGTATGTTAGCAGCAATTGATACATTAAAAGAGTTAAAAGAACGTAAAAACCTAAACATCCGCCTGCATTTAAACAGTGAACCTACATTCCAACAAGAAGGTAGTGATACAAATCACTACGTATATTCAGGTACTATTGGAAAAATCATGCCGGGAGTCTTTGTATATGGGTTAGAGACACATGTTGGTAATGCGTTAAACGGTATTAGCTCGAACTACATAATGAGTTATATCAATCAGTCACTTGAGTATAATCCTTTATTTATAGAAAACTTTAAAGATGAAATCACACCGCCACTCGTATCACTTTACATGAGAGATATTAAAGATCATTACGATGTCCAGACTCCGTTTAAAACAGTGAGTTTATACAATGCTTTTATATTTAATCGAAATGCAGAAGAAGTATTTGAAACGTTTAACAGTGTAGTAGAAAAAGCTGTTGAATCATGTACGACAGTATTAAACGAACAATTTGATACGGGATTCTATGCTGGCGGTGTATCTGTACCCGTTATAACGTACAGCGAACTTTATGTTAAAGCAGTGAACGAACTGGGGAGAGAGACTGTTGAAACCATAATTAATCAAGCAGAACAAAAAGTTACAGAATCTCACATGAAAAGTGTTCAAATAGTTGATGATTTAATGACTGTGATGCGAAGTATTGGACCTGCCGTAATTACGTTCTATACACCACCATATTATCCTGCGGCGAATAGCAGTGATGATCTTGATGTTAAACTCGCAGTATCAGAAGTCATTAGATCAGCCTCAGAGCTAGGTAGAATTTCTGAAGAGGTAAGATACTTTAATGGAATTTGTGATTTAAGCTATGTACAATATACATCAAATAATTTAAGCGATGCTGTATACGAAGAAAATACACCATCATTCGGACGCTCGTATTCCATCCCATTTGACAGTATTCGTGAAATTTCTGCACCTATTATTAATATTGGTCCAATTGGTAAGGATGCACATAAAGTGAGTGAGCGTGTGCTTAAAAAGAGTGCTTTCAGTGAACTTCCTTATATTTTAGAGTCGGTAATTCAGAATTGTTATATAAAAAACCGAGATGTATAAAGCCTTAAACCTTAGCTAGATAACGCCATATATGGTAAATTTAAAGCAGTAGATTATAAAGGAGTCAGTTCATGACTAATGTAATACATTTAGATAATTTAGATGAGGCACAGGAATTAATAGGCGCAAATGACGCTCATTTAAAAGCTCTCGAAACGGAATTTGATGTTTCAATTCATACACTTGGAAATGAAATCCGAGTGACGGGCGAAGACAATGCTGAGGTTTCTAAAGTTGAAACTATATTAGAAAATTTGTTAAAGATTATGCATCAAGGCAACACGATTGGACTTCGTGATGTTGAGGCAGCAATCCAAATGTCACGTAAAGACACACTTGAATACCTAGAAGACTTATACAAAGAAACAATTGCAAAAGATTTTAAAGGTAAGCCGATCAGACCGAAGACAAGTGGTCAAAGAGAATATGTCGAGATGATCAATAATTATGATTTAACATTTGGTGTGGGACCAGCAGGTACCGGTAAAACATTTCTAGCTGTTGTTCTAGCATGTCAAATGCTGAAAGATAATAAGATTAAGCGCATTGTACTCACGAGACCTGCAGTAGAAGCTGGGGAAAACCTCGGATTCTTGCCAGGTGACTTAAAAGAGAAGGTAGATCCGTACTTGAGACCGCTATATGACGGATTACATACAGTTCTTGGAGTTGAAACAACAGACCGCTTAGTAGAACGTGGAATCATTGAAATCGCGCCACTTGCGTATATGAGAGGGCGTACGCTCAATGATGCATTTGTAATACTAGATGAAGCTCAAAACACGACGAGTATGCAGATGAAAATGTTCTTAACAAGGCTTGGATTTGGTTCTAAAATGGTTGTTACTGGTGACGAGACTCAAATTGATTTACCGAAAAATACGACGAGCGGACTGATTGAAAGTGTCCGTATGTTAGAAGGAATCAAAGGCATTGGAGTGAATCATTTCAAAGCTGAGGACGTCGTGAGACATCCACTCGTGACTAAAATAATTCGAGCATATGAGGGGTAAAATGATGATTACTATTGATTTTACAGATAGAGATGAATATATTACTGAAGTTGAAGAAGCACAAATTGATAAACTTTTAAATTTTGCGTATAACCATCTTGAGTTGAAAGACGAAGCGGAAGTATCTGTATCTTTTGTATCAGACTCTGAAATTCAAGAAATAAACCGTAATTACCGTGAGAAAAATGAAGTGACAGATGTCATTTCTTTCGCATTTCTTGATGATGAAGACGAGCCTATTATTGAGGGAATGCCATCAGTGCTAGGTGATATCATCATTAACACGAATCGTGCAAGGGAACAAGCAACCGAGTATGGACATTCATACGAGAGGGAAATTATGTTTTTATCTTTACATGGGTTCCTACACTTACTTGGATTTGACCACATGAATGAAGAAGAGGAAAAAGAGATGTTTGGGATTCAAAAAGAAATTTTAGACGCTTTTGGTATTCCTAGAGGGTAAAGTAATGAAACGTCTTAAGCATCCTTTTGAAGGTCTATATTATATCATTACGAAAGATTACCACTTCGTGGCACATCTCCTAACGAGTATTGTAGTAATTATGTTTGGGTTTATGCTCAATTTAAATGGAATAGAATGGCTATTCATTTTTTCAGCAATAATTGTAGTATTGATATTAGAAGCACTCAACACAGCGCTTGAAGAGACAATAGATCTCGTGACGAAAGAATATCATCCATTAGCGAAACATGTGAAAGATATCTCAGCTTTAGCTGTACTTTTGGCATGTATTTACGCTGTAGTAGTGGGTGTAATGGTATTTATTCCAAAAATAATAGGTTTATTCAATTAATAAGGAGTTTTAAATATGAACGATGGAATTTTTAAAGAAGAGTGGTTAGTTGAGGTTCAGGAAGCACAAAAGCGTGCTTATACGCCTTATTCGAATTTTAATGTAGGTGCATTATTAATTACTGAAGATGATGAATACATTTATGGTGCGAATATAGAAAATGCATCTTATCCAGCTACAATTTGTGCAGAGAGAACAGCGCTTGTTTCTGCATATGCGAACGGTAAGACGAAATTTAAGGCAATTGTGGTAATTACCGATGCACCAGATCCAGCAAGTCCATGTGGCGTCTGCAGACAAGTCTTAAAAGAATTAACGTCAGATGATATGCCGGTTTATATGGCATCTAAAGATGGTCGTGTCATTAAGCGTACTGTAGATGAATTATTACCTTTAGGGTTCTCTGGGAAGGATATGGAATAATGTTTGATGGATTTAAATCTGGTTTTATCACTATAATTGGTCGTCCAAACGTTGGTAAATCGACATTTATGAACCGTGTGCTTGGACAAAAGATCGCAATTATGAGTGATAAGCCACAAACGACACGAAATAAAATTCAAGGTGTATACACAACAGATGATACACAGATGATCTTCATTGATACACCAGGAATTCATAAGCCTAAGCATCAGCTTGGGGAACACATGATGAAAGTCGCTAGAAACACACTTCGTGAAAGTGAAGTGATTCTTTTTATAGTTAATGCCACTGAAAAAAAGGGACCTGGAGATAAATACATCATCGATATGCTTGAAAACAGTTCAACACCGATAGTTTTAGTTATTAACAAAATCGATTTAATTCATCCAGATGAAATTATCGAGATTATTGAAAGCTACAAAGATGAGCTGGATTTTAGTGATATCGTACCTATCAGTGCGCTACAAGGAAACAACGTTGATTCGCTCTTAAAAGTGATCGAAACTCACTTACCTGAAGGGCCAATGTATTACCCTAAAGACAGGGTGACAGACCATCCAGAACATTTTATTGTTTCCGAGTTAATCAGAGAAAAAGCACTTCATTTAACTGAACAAGAAATCCCACACTCGATCGGGGTGGAAGTGACGAAGATGAAAGCTGAAAATGAAGGTGAAAAAGTACACGTTCAAGCAACGATCTATGTAGAACGGGATTCACAAAAGGGTATGGTTATAGGTAAAGGCGGTAAAATGCTTAAACGTATTGGAACGTTAGCGCGTAAAGACATCGAGAATCTACTTGGTAGCAAAGTATATTTAGAGCTTTGGGTGAAGGTCCAGAAAGACTGGAGAAATAAGACACAGTTTATTCGTAGCCTGGGCTATAGAGATGAAGAATATTAGGGTGAGTCTATGATTTACCAAGATAAAGCAATAATGATTCGGCAGACAAACTACAGTGAGTCTAGCCGAATTATTACTATACTGACAGAAAATGGTATAAGTGTTCCACTTATGGCGAGAGGCTTTAATAAGATAAATAGTCCATTTACGAGTTTGAAACAAGGATTCCAAAACATACTGTTTACTTATTCGAGGTATCGCGGTATGGGAACACTTACTGAAGTAGATGTAATTCATCCTTATAGAAATATGAATGCCGATTTTGATTTATATACAGGGGCGAGTTATGTACTTGAAGTTATCAGTAGGGTT
Organism: Phocicoccus pinnipedialis; assembly: GCF_903994035.1. Lineage (GTDB taxonomy): Bacteria > Bacillota > Bacilli > Staphylococcales > Salinicoccaceae > Phocicoccus > Phocicoccus pinnipedialis. The sequence continues at coordinate 312,952 of NZ_CAJEWB010000010.1, read as the reverse complement.
GTTGAGGAAGACTATCCTGATAAGAATCTTTATGACCTTTGTAAAATTGCGTTCGACCGATTGGATGATGGTAGCGAAATGTACGCTGTCCTATCTTTCGTACTCATTAAACTATTTCCAAAATACGGAGTAGGATTAAATATTGAAAGATGCATGTCTTGTGGATCATATGATTTTAAGAAATTAAATCGTTATAGCTTTAAATTTCACGGATTGCTTTGCACAGATTGCCAAACAGAAGAGAGTATTGGCCGTTCTGTTTTTATAGAGCCACGAATCGTGTATTTGATTGCATTTTTAAAACACGTGAGAATAAACGATCTTAACTCAATTGACATTAATACGGAAACAGCTAAAAAAATGTTTAGATTTGTCGAAATGTTATTTTTGGAATATTCAGGTGAATATTTTAAAGCGAGAAAAATGCTTGATATATAAAAATGCACATAAACCCAAGAAGGATTTATGTGCATTTTTTTGTTAGTATTTAAATTTTTTATCTAAATATTCGTTAAGATCTTTGATGTCGATTCTTTCTTGTTCCATAGTGTCCCTATCACGCACAGTCACTTTGTTGTCCTCTAATGAGTCAAAGTCAAATGTGATACAGAATGGTGTTCCGATTTCATCTTGACGACGGTAGCGTTTACCGATAGATTGACTTTCGTCAAACTCCACGTTGAAGTCACTTGCAAGTTGTGTGTAAACTTTCATAGCATCTTCCGAAAGCTTTTTAGAAAGAGGAAGTATTGCTGCTTTAAAAGGAGCTAATTGATGATGTAATTTAAGAACAGTTCTTGATTGTCCATCTTCTAACGCTTCAGTTGTGTATGCATCCGCTAAGAAAGCTAACGTCATTCTATCTAAACCAAGTGATGGTTCGATTACGAATGGAACGTATTTTTCGTTTGTTTCTGGATCATGATATTTAAAGTCTTCGCCAGAGAATTCCATGTGACGAGACAAGTCAAAGTCTGTACGACTTGCGACCCCCCATAGCTCACCCCAACCGAATGGGAAATTGTATTCGAAATCTGTAGTCGCATTAGAGTAGTGAGAAAGCTCATCTTCATCATGGTCACGCATACGAATATTATCCATATCCATATCTAGACTTCTTAACCACTTGTCAGCGTAGTCTCTCCAGTAATTGAACCATTTCATTTCAGTTCCTGGTTTACAGAAGAATTGAAGTTCCATTTGATCGAATTCTCGTGTTCTGAATGTGAAGTTACCTGGAGTAATTTCGTTACGGAATGATTTACCAACTTGACCGATACCAAATGGTAATTTCTTTCTCATCGTTCTTTGAACATTCTTAAAGTTAACGAAGATGCCTTGTGCTGTTTCAGGACGAAGGAAAATATCCGTTGTAGAACCTTCTGTTACCCCCTGGCTAGTTTTAAACATTAAGTTGAATTGACGGATGTCTGTCCACTCATGTTTACCACATACTGGGCAGTTGATGTTCTTTTCTTCAATGATGTTTTTCATAGCATCAAATGATAAACCATCAGCTACAAAAGTGTCGTCTTCCTTGTGCATAACATCTTCAATAAGTTTGTCAGCACGCAGTCTTGATTTACATGAACGGCAATCGATCATTGGGTCGTTAAAATTTTCTAAGTGACCAGAAGCTTCCCATACTTTCGGGTTCATAAGAATAGACGCATCAATACCTACGTTGTACGGTGATTCTTGAATGAATTTTTTCCACCAAGCTTGTTTTACGTTATTTTTTAATTCAATTCCAAGTGGACCATAGTCCCATGTATTTGCAAGACCCCCATAAATTTCAGAACCAGGAAATACAAATCCACGTGTTTTCGCAAAGTTTACAAGTTCATCCATTGTATACGTGTGTTTTTTTGTCAAATTAATCTTCTCCTTTTCCATAAAAAAACCTGGATAACAAAATTTGTTATCCAGGGACGAGCATATAGCCCGCGGTTCCACCCATTTTAGTATATAAAACTTACATTATACTCACTTTTATATATATAATTTTAAGCCATTTGGATTTGCTAAGCTTTCACCGCCCTTAGCTCGCTTTCACAATTATTATAAATAAAAAATAATAATAATGCAAGGAACATGGTAATTTTGATAGGTACCAATATTAGCAAAAATATAATATAATATCATATCAAAGTAAATTTTCGAAGGACTGATATTTTGGCATCTTTTAAAATAGTCATCGTTTCAGACTCCATTGGAGAAACGGGTGAGTTTGTAGCAAGAGCAGGGCTCTCTCAGTTTAATTTTGAAATCGATGAAAAAATTATCACACGCTATCCGCACATTAAGGAAAAAGAGGATTTCGATTTTGTAATTCGTCAACACCAAAACGATAACGTCATTATTGTCTACACGATTATACAACCTGTATTAAGAAAGTACGTTGATTCAGTTTTAGAGGAAAATGGGATTACTCATGTAGATATTATGGGTCCGATCATGACAGCTATTGAATCGAAAACTGAAGTCACACCGTTCTACGAACCAGGACGTGTACACATTTTAGATGAAGACTATTTCAAAAAAATCGATGCGATTGAATTTGCAGTCAAATATGATGATGGTAAAGATCCAAGTGGTCTATTAAAGGCAGATATTGTGTTGCTAGGTGTATCTAGAACTTCAAAAACACCATTATCTCAATATTTTGCTCATAAAGGGTATAGAGTAGTAAACGTACCTTTAGTACCTGAAGTATCAGCACCAAAAGAGTTGTTCGAAATTGATTCAAACAAGATCATTGGACTTAAAATTGACAGTGAACCTTTGTATAGAATTAGAAAAGAAAGGCTCTCTCAACTAGGCCTTTTAGATAGTGCTAATTATGGAAAGAGCGAAAGAATCTTAGAGGAACTGGATTATTTCGACGAAATCGTTGGCAAACTGGGTTGTCAGACGATCAATGTTTCTAACAAAGCAATTGAAGAGTCAGCAAATGAAATAATGAAATTATTAGATATATAGAAAGTATGAATGCAAATGACGATTAGTAAACAAACGATTGATGAGATACGCGAAAAAACAGATATCGTCAGTGTTATATCTGAATACGTTGATTTAGAAAAAAAAGGGAATAACTATTTAGGTCTTTGTCCGTTTCATAACGAAAAAACGCCTTCTTTTAACGTTAATCCAGAAAAAGACTTCTATCACTGCTTTGGATGTAAAGCGCACGGATCAATGATTGACTTTGTGATGGAAATGGATAATTTAGATTTTCAACAAGCAGTATATAAGCTTGGACAAAAAATAGGTGTAAATGTTGAAGTTTCTAAATCTGAAATGAACTCTAAAGATATGCAACTCATTTCCATGCACAACATAATGGTAGAACTCTATCATCAAATTTTAGTTCAGACAACAGAAGGTGAGTCAGCACTTAACTACATGTTAGACCGTGGATTCACTCTAGAAGATATTAAGAAAGAGAAAATTGGTCTTTCCCCTAACATGAATGATTTTGCAATCAAGGCATTAAGTGAAAAAGGATACTCTAATGAAGCGATGTTCCAAGCGGGAATTTTATCTAGAAATGAAGAAACGTTCTCCTACTTCGATAGATTTAGAAATCGAATCATGATTCCAATAAAGAATCATAAAGGAAACTTTGTTGGTTTTACCTCTAGAAGTACAGATGGATCTAAGCCGAAATATTTAAATACACCAGAAACAGATTTATTCCAAAAGAGAAGACTTTTCTATAATTTATTTGATGCATTCAAAATGATTCGAACAAAAAATGAAATTTTCTTAATGGAAGGACATATGGATGTCTTAAAAGTAAAGACGACAAAGGTGAAAAATATTGTCGGTTTAATGGGTACGAGTCTTTCAAATGAACAAGTAGAAATTTTAAGACGCTCATGTGAAAATGTCACATTAATGTTTGATGGAGATACTGCTGGTCATGCGGCAACAAAATCTATCGGCGAGAACCTTCTTAAGTCTGGTTTGAATGTCTACGTTATTCCGTTAGGTGAAGGACAAGATCCTGACGAGCTTATTGTCGAAAAGGGTGTTGAAGCATTTGAAAAGTATGTTTATGAAAACAAGATTTCATTTTTACTATATATAGCACAGAAATCTATTAAGGAAGCCAAAGGAAATGATTTACTCTACACGGAACGATTAACAGAACTCATCGAGCTTCTAAAATATATTAATGATGATATTCAACAGAATAGGCTAGTAAGTGAAATCGCAGAGTTATTTGAGGTAGATCAAGGTGTTATTTACAGGAGGTTACCGAATAAGCGTCAGCTTGTGAAACGAATAAATCCTTCTGTAATGAGGAATATTACTGAAACGTCACCGAGAGATTTTAAAGAAAAGTTGCTTTTGAAAACATTTATCAACAAAAAAGAATATTTAGACAGATTTATTAAAGATTATGAGTTAGAAATTTTTAATTCAATGATAAATTATGGTATATTTAATAAGTTAGTCGAATACTATAGTACCGAAGAAGACTTAGATATTTCTCGCTTATATTCATACCTAGATGACGACCAAATTACAATAATAGAACAATTGATGAACAATAATCTTCCTATAATTGACAGTATTAGTCAATTAGATGATTATATCAACGACTTAAGTGGTATTAAGAACAGTATGAAGGATAGAGAGAAGTTACAAAAAGAAATCGAAGAGGCAGAACTTCTAGGTGACATAAATCGTCAACTAGAACTTCTACAACTACTTATAGAACTCGATCAATCGCACAAATTGTAAGACTATTATTTTAGGGGGATAACAATGGCTAATAAAAAAGCTTTAGTTACAGTCGAGGCAGAACTCGATCTTACATCACTTGAACAAGTGAAAAATTTTCTCGTTGAAAAAGGTAAGGCTGAGGGTCAATTATCTCATGAAGAAATTGCAGATAAACTGCAGAACTTTGATTTAGATTCTGATGCAATGGATGATTTTTTCGAAGAATTAACGCAACAAGAGATTCAACTAATTAACGAAAAAGATTCTTCAGATACTGATGATAAATTAAATTTAAAAGATATGAGTGCTCCAGCTGGTATTAAAATCAATGACCCAGTTCGTATGTACTTAAAAGAAATTGGCCGTGTAGATTTACTTACAGCTCAAGAAGAAGTTGAACTTGCTAAACGTATTGAAGCTGGTGACCTAGAAGCGAAAAATAAACTAGCTGAAGCAAACTTACGTCTTGTAGTAAGTATTGCTAAGAGATATGTTGGACGTGGAATGCTATTTCTTGATTTAATCCAAGAAGGTAATATGGGACTCATCAAAGCAGTTGAGAAGTTCGACTTTACAAAAGGGTTTAAATTCTCAACATACGCAACATGGTGGATTAGACAGGCGATCACACGTGCAATAGCAGACCAAGCGCGTACTATACGTATTCCAGTACACATGGTAGAAACGATTAACAAGCTGATTCGTATTCAAAGACAATTACTTCAAGATTTAGGTCGTGAACCACTTCCAGAAGAAATTGGAGAAGAAATGGATATCCCAGCTGAACGTGTGAGGGAAATTCTAAAAATTGCTCAAGAACCAGTTTCATTAGAAACACCAATTGGTGAAGAAGACGACAGTCACCTAGGTGATTTCATTGAAGACCAAGAGGCACAGAGTCCATCGGAACACGCAGCTTACGAAATGTTAAAAGACCAATTAGAAGATGTACTTGATACTTTAACTGATCGTGAGGAGAATGTTCTTCGCTTAAGATTTGGCCTTGATGATGGTAGAACGCGTACATTAGAAGAAGTCGGAAAAGTGTTTGGTGTAACAAGAGAACGTATACGTCAAATCGAAGCAAAAGCACTTAGAAAGCTAAGACATCCATCAAGAAGTAAGAAATTAAAAGACTTCATGGATTAAATGTGAACAAATTGTGAGATTTGATTAAATTGTCATTGGAATTTTTGTAGAAGTACTATACAATTATATATGAATATGTGAAACAATTAGGGAGGGCAAGTGAATGAATAGAAATCCAATCATTCCATTTTTACTTATTATTTTCCTTGGTGTTGGTTTAGTGTTCTTATTATCTTCATATGGCGCTAACACGTCAGACGAAGGCGAGAAAGATGCTGCAACAGAACAGGAAGGCGGAGAAGATACAGCATCTAGCGGTGACTTCGATGCTGAAGGTTATGCTAAACAAAACTGTGCTTCATGTCACGGTCAAGACTTCTCAGGTGCTATGGGACCTGCCTTACAAGGTACTAGCATGGCAGAAGAAGATTTCCATGATATTGTAAGAAACGGTAAAAACGCTATGCCTGCACACTCTGAAGATCAAATTTCAGATGATGATATGAAAGTATTATATCAGTACTTCACTGAGTAATAACTGTAAAATAAAACTCCCACGAGTATGTTGGGAGTTTATTTTTTTATACTTAAAAATTAAGAGGTATGTTTATGATAGATAATCGATTATTAAAAGTAAGTGAATACATCCAAGGAAATACTCTGCTAGATGTAGGATCAGACCATGCTTATTTAGCAATTTATGCTGTTAAAAACGATATAGTAAAAACAGCAATTTGTGGTGAAGTAGTTAAAGGCCCTTATGAAAACTCATTAAAAAATGTAAAAATAAACGCGTTAAGTGAAAAAATCGATGTGAGACTCGGTTCAGGTTTATTAGTTTTAGAAAGTGAAACTGTAGATTCAATAACAATTTGTGGAATGGGTGGACCTCTTATTGCAGATATTATTGAAGAAGGATTCGATCAACTGATCAATAAACCACGATTCATTTTATCAGCAAATACGTTCGCCGAGCCGATTCGTCGTGTGCTTGTTGAAAGAGGGTACTATGTAGTTGATGAAACAATTGTGAAAGACGAAAAGAAAGATTTGTACTATGAAACAATTGTAATGGATTATGGTCAAAAGGAGTACTCAGAAGAGGAACTATACTTCGGCCCAATTAACTTAGAAAAAAGAAGTGATATGTTTATTGAAAGATTAGCTGGAGAAGAAGAACACATTAAAAATGTTATAAAAACGATTAAAAAGAAGAGTAAAAATAAAGCAGCATTACAAACTTTACAAAAAAGATACGATAGAATAAAGGCGGTTTTTGATAATGAAAGTAAATGATCTACTAAATGTCTTAAATACTATTGCACCTTTTAAGGACAGTGAATCATGGGATAATACAGGATTATTGATTGGAGACCGTTCAGACATAGTAAGGGGTATAATGACGACATTAGATGTCACAGAAGAAGTAGTAGATGAAGCAATCTCAAAAAATGTTAATGCTATTCTTGCGCACCATCCAATTATTTTCTCTAAAATTAAAACAATCACAGATGATGCAGAAAGCATGCTGGTTAAAAAGATTATTAAAAATGACATCAATGTAATTGCATTACATACTAACTTAGATTTCCAATCCGATGGTGTGAGTGCGATGATTGCTGAAACTATTGGTCTCAAGAACCACAAAATATTGATTCCACAAGTAGAAAAAGATATGAAGTTGAGAGTCAATGTGCCCGAAGAAGAAATCGAATCATTTAAAGAAAAACTTGTAAAAATAGGATTTGGTAAACAAGGCGACTATGAAGAGTGTTTTTATCAGTATCCTGTAAAGGGACAGTTCAAGCCTTTAAGTTCAGCAGAACCTTATATTGGACAAAGTGACATTTTAGAATATGTAGATGAATATGTGTTAGAAACGATCTTTAACGGTAATATGGATATGGTACGCCAAATGGTAGATGCACATCCTTATGAAGAAGTAGCCTATGACTTAATTGAAATTAAGAAACCTGTTGAAAAAGGGTTAGGGGTATATGCGAACTTCAATGGTACACTCGAGAACTTAGTTAGTAATATAGAAAAAATACTGGGCAGGAAGGTACACTCCGTCGTAAAAGGTCATGAAGAGAAAATTAAGAAAGTGTCTATTATTGGTGGTAGCGGCGCAAGTTATATCAAAGAAGCGATGAAAAAATCAGACTGTTTAATAACAGGAGATATTAAATACCATGAAGCACTCGATGCAAAAAGAGATGGATTTATAATTATAGACGCTGGCCACCATTTAGAATACCTGATGATCAGTGGTCTAAAGCAATTATTAGAAAAAGAAGTAGATGTTGAAGTTGTTGAGACCACAGTAATCACGGATCCTTTTGAAAGATAGACATTATCGAACTATTTTTAAAATAGTGGTGAAATAATATGTAAGTAAATCAGTTAAAATCATTTCTGTAATTAATTGAAAGAGTAAAAAGTTATTTCTACCAAAAATACCCCCTAAGTTATCGATAAAGAACTTAGGGGGTATTTTTTATTCCATAATCTTTACAGGTTCTGGGTTTTTGATTTTAGGTAAAATCTTTTGACTTGGTACAGTTGACTCTGGCTTTGTATTGTCTGTACCATCGTATTTTGAAAGGAATGTGATTACTTCTTTCACTATTTGTGTTGGTGTTGAAGCACCTGCTGTTACTGCAACTGTTTCAATACCTTCCAACCACTCAAGTTTAAGTTCTGACAGTGATGAGATTCTGTATGCATTCGTATGTGCGATTTCTTTCGAAACTTGTGCAAGTCTGTTAGAGTTATTACTTTTAGGGTCTCCTACAACAATCAGTAGCTCTGCATCTTTAGCTTGCTCTGCTACTGCTTCTTGTCTAACTTGTGTAGCTAAACAAATTTCTCTATGAACTTCAATGTGAGGGTAGAGTCTCTCTAGTTCTTCCATCAGGTGTTTTACGTCCCATTGACTCATCGTCGTTTGGTTCGTAACAATCATCTTAGATTCATGTAATCGTTCTGGAAGTTCTTTAATATCTTCGAGATCTTCTACTAAGAACACATTGTCAGGCGCAACTCCAACTGCACCTTCTGGTTCTGGGTGACCTTTCTTACCGATATATATAACATCGTATCCGTCTTTTGTTTTATTTCTGATAAGTTCATGAGTGAACTCAACGTCAGGACACGTTGCATCAATACACGTGAGTCCTTTTGCTTTAGCACGTTCTTTAACTGCTGGTGATACACCGTGTGCTGTAAAGATTACCGTACCTGTTTCAATTTGTTCTAAAATCTCTAAACGGTTAGGACCATCTAAAGTGATGATGCCTTCTTCTTCAAATGCATCTGTCACATGTTTATTGTGGACGATCATACCGAGAATATATATTGGACGCGGTAAATTCTTATCTAGAGATGCGTTTCTAGCAATCACCATAGCATCCACGACTCCATAACAATAACCACGTGGAGAAATTTTAATTATATTCATTTAGAAGCCTCCTCCCTAATGATTATAGCCGATATTCTATGAATTTCAAATCAAACGAAATACTGAATAATTAATAGGAATCATGCAGTATATCATGTATAATGGTTAACGAGTTTAAAATAGAAATAGGTGAAAACATGAATGCTTTTAAAAGATTTAATTTTGATGACACTTTATTAAAAGCAATTGATAATATCCACTTTACTCATCCTACGATGGTACAGGAAAGAGTTATTCCTAGAGTGATGTCAGATAAAAATGTAATTGCACAATCAGCGACCGGTAGTGGTAAAACACATGCATTTTTATTACCAATTATTAGTAAAATTATTCAAGATGATAAATCAACTCAAGCTATAATTCTCACACCAACTAGAGAGTTAGCAAGACAAATCAATCAAATGACTAAAGATCTTCTTGTTTCATTCCCAGAGATAGAAGCAAAGGTGTTCGTTGGTGGTACAGAATTAGAAAGAGATTTCAGACGTGCCAATAGTCAGCCCCACATTGTAATAGGTACACCAACGCGTGTGAAGAGTTTAATCGCTAACTCAGCTTTAAAAGTTAGCGAAACTAAGATGATCGTAATAGACGAAGCCGACTTAATGATCGACCTTGGTTTCTTAGAACAAATTGATCAAGTGTCAAACGCCATTCATTCTGACGCGCAGTTCTTAATCTTCTCAGCAACTATTCCAGAACAATTACAAACGTTCTTAAGTAAGTACGTAGGCAAATCGGAAGTAATCGTAATTGATACTCCGAAGAACAAGACTTCTATTCATTACAGCTTGGTTCCTGTAAAAAGCCAAGACAAGAAAGACAAAATTCTTAAAATCACTAAGACAGTGACACCTTATATTGGTATTATCTTCGCGAACAGTAGAGAACGTGCTGATGAACTGTTTGAATATCTATTAGAAAATAGTATCAACGTAGGTTTATTCCACGGTGGATTAAAACCAAGAGAACGTCAAAAAGAAGTTAAGAAAATCGAGAACCTAGAGTATCATTGGGTAATTGCAAGTGACCTTGCTTCACGTGGACTTGATTTTGATGGTGCATCACACGTCATCAACTTTGATATTCCTAAGGAGATTGAGTTTTTCACACACCGTGTAGGTCGTGTAGGTCGTGGACAATATAGCGGGGTAGCAATCACGCTTTATTCTCCAGATGAACAACATTTAGTAGATATTTTAGAACAAAAAGGGTATAAGTTTGTTCACGAAGATATCATCCGTGGTGAACTAAAAGAAATCAAGGATAGAAATAAACGTACGAACAGAAGAAAACAGCAAGCTTCATTAGATAATGATTTAACTTATAAAGTAAGAAAACCTAAAAAAGTAAAGCCTGGTTACAAAAAGAAAATGCGAACTAAGTTACAGAAGCTCGAGCGTGAAGAGCGAAAAAAACATGCCGTACGCACTAAAAGACAAAGTAGAAAACAAAGATAGGAGTATTTAAATGTTAATTGGATCACATGTACCGATGAACGGTAAGAAAATGTTAGAAGCATCAGCAGAAACAGCAGCTTCTTATGGCGAAAACACGTTTATGATTTATACAGGTGCACCACAGAACACGAGAAGAAAACCTATTGAAGACCTAAATGTTGAACGTGGTCAAGAGGTCATGAAAAAGAATGGTATTTCTAATATCGTTGTCCATGCACCTTATATCATCAACATCGCTAACACAACACGTGAAGGTGTATTTGAACATGGTGTGGAATTCTTAATTGAAGAAATTAAACGTACAGAAGCACTAGGTGCTAGACAAATTGTACTTCATCCAGGAGCACACGTAGGTGCTGGTGCTGAGGTTGGTATTCAATCGATCATAAAAGGCCTCAACATCGTATTGGAAGAAGACCATGACGTTCAAATTGCATTAGAAACGATGGCTGGTAAGGGGAGTGAGATTGGAAGAAACTTCGACGAAATCGCTCAAATTATTGATGGTGTAACAAACAACGAAAGATTATCAGTCACTTTTGATACGTGTCACGTACATGATGCAGGCTACGATATCAAGAACAATCTTGACGATGTATTAACAGAATTCGACAAGATAGTTGGACTGGATCGCATCAAAGTCGTTCACGTAAATGACTCAAAAAATGAAACTGGTGCAAAAAAAGACAGGCACGAAAACTTTGGTTTCGGACACATTGGATTTGATGCGTTAATGCAAGTCATACATCATGAAGCATTCGACGGACTACCAAAAATTTTAGAAACACCATTCGTTGGTCCAGACAAAAATGATAAATTACCACCTTACAGATACGAGATTGAAATGATTAAGTCAGGTAAATTTGACCCAAACCTACTACAAAAAATAAATCCAAATATGGTCTAAATTTAAGAACGCATTTCGCGTTCTTTTTTTTATGAGTTTACATTTACAAATCGTAATGGTTACGTTATAATTTTATAGATTAAGGAGTGAAGTGATGACTCAAGTGGTATTTGAAATAAATAATATAAGTTATGAATATAGAGATAGAATGGAACACACAACAGCACTAAAAGATATTAACTTAACTATACATAAAGGAGATTTCGTCGCTATTGTAGGCCCCAACGGTTCTGGTAAATCTACGCTACTAAAGCTGATCCTTGGTATTAAGAAACTACAGACTGGCGAGATTCTAATTGACGGTAAGAAGCCGAAAGATTCTACGTTCAGTGAGAAAATTGGATACGTTTCACAGAAAGCAGCATCTTTTGCTAAAGGATTTCCTGCGACGGTTGAAGAGGTAGTACTCGCTGGCTTAACAAAGAAACGCGGTCTGTTTTCTAGATATAAAAAAGAAGACTATATTAGACTGGACGATGTTTTAAAACTATTAGATATTGAAGACTTGAGAAATAAAAATATCTCGTTACTTTCAGGTGGTCAAACTCAGCGAGTGTTTATAGCACGTGCGCTTATTAATAATCCTGAAATTCTAGTGCTTGATGAGCCAACAGAAGGTATTGATGCGAGAAACATTCGTAGTTTTTATGAAGTGCTCACAAAGCTAAAAAAAGCAGGTACAACAATTTTACTTGTTACCCATGACATCGGGGTAGTCATTGACCAAGCGGACGAAGTAGCATGCTTAAATGAGTTTCTACACTTTCATGGTTCGAATAAAGAGTTCAGAAACTTGAATGAAGCGGATCTTTCGAAAGTTTATGGATATCCGCTTCAACTCGTAAGTCATGACCATAATCGTGATTACTGCGAGGTGTCACACCATGATTGAAGCTTTATTGACATTTGATTTTATAAGATACTCATTTATTAGTGGTCTGATTGTAGGGTTGATTGCACCATTACTTGGTGCATTTATTGTTGTGAGACGACTGAGCTTAATTGCAGATGCTCTATCCCATATCTCATTAGGTGGTATCACATTCGGATTATACATTACGAGTATTACCGGATTCGTAATTAACCCTCTTATATCAGGAATTGTATTCTCAATACTTGGTGCTTTAGGAATTGAGAAGATGCGCACAGCATATAAAAACTTCTCAGAGATCTCAATTCCAATTATTATGAGTCTGGGTATCGCATTATCTGTAATATTCCTAAGTCTATCAAACGGGTTTAATCAGGATTTGTTTGGATATCTATTTGGAAGTATTAGTGCGGTTACACTTGGAGATTTAATCTTAATTGCGATTATCGGCATTGTGGTAGTTACGTTCATCATTCTTCTATATAAAGAGATGTTTTTACTCTCTTTTGACGAAGAATATAGTGAAGTAATGAAGATTAATCGTTTTATTCATATTATTTTTATTATATTAGTCGCACTAGTAATTAGTGCATCTATGCGAATTGTCGGAATTTTACTTGTAAGTGCAATGATGACATTGCCAGTAGCAGCTGCAATACGTATTACATCTAGTTTTAAGCAATTGATTTTTGTAAGTATCCTATTTGGAGAATTATCAGTAATCATTGGGCTATTCCTCGGATTCCAACTTAATATATCACCTGGAGGAACAATCGTACTTGTTGCTATCATGATATTGACACTTACATTTTTGGTAAAGAAGATAGGAGTGAGTCAGAGTGATAGAGCACGTGAATTATAGAGAATTACTTAGAACACATGATTTAAAAGTTACTGAGAAAAGACTTAGTATTATAGAATATTTTAGTGACCTTAATAAATATGTTAGTCCTAAAGAAGTTTATGAACATATGAATGCATTGTATCCGGGAATAAGCTACGATACGATTTACCGTAACTTATATACAATGTATGAGGTAAACATATTAGAGCAGTCGACGTTTGAAGGTGAGTTACATTACACGATTTCATGTAGTGATCACCACCACCATCATTTTATATGTGAGAAATGTGGGCTTATAAAAGTTGTGCAATATTGCCCGGTCGAAATATGGAAAGATGAATTAGAAGACGTCAAGATTAATAGTCATAAAATAGAACTGTATGGATTATGTACGAAATGTCAGAAGAAGGCAGCATAAAAAAATAACTGTAACACTTTCTATGTGACACTTTTTATTTTAACTAAATTAATTAAAAAATTTTAACGCTGCAATTATTACTGTTCAAATATCTTAAAAATGATCAAAAAAAGACCCCTAATTCAGATAAATCTGTTTTAGGGTCTTTTTATTTTTATTTTTATTGATTCTCTGCTTGTAATTGTTTTTTACGTTGGCGTTCTTTCGCATAATGCTCTTCAGCTAGGATATCAATTTCTTTCTTTAGTTCCTCTACCATTGTTTCTTCTGGTACCTTACGAACTGTCTTACCATGCATAAATAGTAGTCCTTCTCCACGTGCTCCAGCGATACCGATATCTGCCTCGCGTGCCTCTCCTGGACCGTTTACAGCACATCCGAGAACCGCAACTTTTAGTGGCGCTTTGATATTTGCAATATATTCTTCAACTTCATTTGCAATAGCAATTAAATCAATTTCAATACGTCCGCATGTTGGACATGCAATCAGTGTTGCTGCGTTTGAAGCAAGGCCAAAACTCTTAAGGAGTTCTCTCTGAACTTTTACTTCTTCGACTGGATCGGCAGACAATGAAATTCTCATAGTATTCCCGATACCTTTTGAAATTATGACGCCTAGTCCAGCAGCACTCTTAACTGTACCTGAGAATAGTGTGCCAGATTCAGTAATGCCTATATGAAGTGGGTAGTCGAATGCTTTAGCTGCTTTTTCATAGGCTTCAATTGCTAACTTATTATCGGAAGCTTTCATAGAAACAATGATGTCGTAGAAGTCTAAGTCTTCTAAAATCTTGATGTGGTGTAATGCACTTTCAAGCATGCCATCTGCAGTAGGGTAACCATATTTTTTAATAATATGTTTCTCGAGTGATCCTGCGTTTACACCAATACGAATTGGAATTCCTTTTGATTTACATGCTTTTACAACTTCTTCTACTTTTTCTCGTCGACCGATGTTACCTGGGTTAATACGAATTTTATCTGCCCCACCTTCGATCGCAATAAGTGCTAACTTGTAATCGAAATGTATATCCACAACGAGTGGAATATCAATTCTTTTTTTTATTTCTGCAATTGCGAGCGCATCTTCTTCTTTTGGACATGCTACTCGGACAATTTGACAACCTGCTTCTTCTAAACGTTTAATTTCAGCAACAGTTGCCTCAACGTCATGTGTTTTAGTTGTTGTCATACTTTGGATGATAATCTCATCACTACCACCAATCACTAAGTTACCAACTCGGACTGGTCTTGTATTTTTACGATGTGTAATTTCAGACATTTATAATCTCCTCAATAATAATAATGCTAATTAGAGTAATTCCATTATACATGAAGATATAATTTTTGTAATGGAACTCATCCTATCTTTCGCTTTAAAACGGGTAATTTCGAGTAATAGTATATGAGAAATGGTATCGTGACTAAGTATATGGAGAATGTTGTTTCTCTTAATATCAAAAGAATGAGCAACTGGAGTATAGATGCGAACACAAATGCGAACGATTCTAGTTTCAACCAGTTCATATAATCACTCTTACGATTTAATTGTTTTGAGATAAAATCAAGGATAAATGATAATACAAGTAGGATAATAAAAGCAAATGATGCGAGCACAAATACCTGAATTGAGATGAATACTATCATAAAAAATAGTTTGTCTTGTGATTGTTGATTCGCATAAGCTATTAAATCTTCATTACTTTGAATTTCACCAAAGTTAGAATAAGGGATGAGTTGATCTTCGAATCCACTAATATAGATTCCATTCTTTAAAAACGAAATCTCAGTACTTGTATCTACCTCATTACTATTTGTAAATTTAATTTTTATATTACCACTATCAATAATTTTATCGTCTCCGTAATAGGTGTTATCTTTTATTTCAAAAGTTGGAATTTGCTCTTCGACTTGACTGAGTTTGTGCATTGCACTTCGTGTACTTTGTTGGTGGGTGATTGACGGAATTGAAAGTATCATTCCAATTATCAGTATGTTTAAAAGCACCTGTTTAAAGGGTATGGTTCTAAATAGTGGGTATTTTTTAAAGGTTATTAACCTTTTTAAATACTCGAAATATTTCATTTTATAACATCCTTAATATCAGACAGAAGTCTTATTTATATTGAATAACAAGCTTTTACATTGTTATTCTACCATCTTCTTGATATATTTGTGATGTAAACAATTTTTGGGAGGAGAATTTTTATTATGGCTTTTGAATTACCAAAATTACCATATGCTTATGATGCTTTAGAACCATCAATCGATAAAGAGACAATGGAGATTCACTACTCTAAGCACCATAACACTTACGTTACAAACCTAAATAATGCAGTAGAAGGAACAGAATTTGCAGATAAGTCTTTAGAAGAACTTGTTAAAAACTTATCATCACTACCAGAAGATATTCAAACTGCAGTTCGCAACAATGGTGGCGGTCACTATAACCACTCACTATTTTGGGAACTACTATCTCCTGAACAAAAAGAAATCCCTGCTGAATTAAAAGAAGCGATCGAAGATAAGTTTGGTTCTGTTGATTCATTTAAAGAGAAATTTGAAGCTGCAGCAGCTAGTCGCTTTGGATCTGGTTGGGCATGGCTAATCGTAGGTAATGACGGATTAGAAATCGTGTCAACTCCTAACCAAGACAATCCAGTAATGGATGGTCAAAAACCAGTATTTGGTGTAGATGTATGGGAGCACGCTTACTATCTTAAATACCAAAACAAACGTCCAGAATACTTAAAAAATATCTGGAACGTAGTAAACTGGGACAAAGTTAACGAACTTTTCCAAGAAGCGAAATAATTTTTTTATAAAAAGACTGAGTGGAGTAGCCCTCAGTCTTTTTATTTTACTTATTCTTTGATAAAATGAATTAAATATTCTATACATAAAAGTAGGTTTTTAAATTGAGACGTGTCAAAAAGAAAAGTTCCGAAACGATTAAATATCAACTATTCAAATCGAGAGTAAGCCTAGTCCTTGTAGTAGTTTTTCTACTTTGTCTATTGCTTATTTTGCGTCTCGGATACCTTCAAATCATTAAAGGAGATTCTTATCAGGAGCGTGTAGAAAACGCTCAGTATGTTGAAATTAACCAAAATGTACCACGTGGTCAGATTTATGATAGAAATGGTAAACTCCTTGTAGGTAACAAGTCAGAGCGAGCCATATTCTTTACACGTCATAGAAATATGTCCAATCAAGAAATTTTTAATTTAGCGCATGAATTGGCTAAATACATTACTGTAGACGATCAGCGTTTAGCATTACGTGATAAACAAGATTATGTACTTAACCATTATTTTGATCAAGTACTTAGAGAATTATCAGATGAAGCACAATTACTTAAAGATGGTGCAATCTCTAATTCTGATTTCTATAATGAATCATACAATCAGCTGAGTGAAGAGTTCGTTGACATGCTACTTACTGATAAAGACCTTAACGTATTAAGTATCTATGTCCGAATGATAGTTGCATCAGAACTGAATCCAGTAGCAGTAAAATCTAAGGGTGTAACTGAAGAGGAGTTTGCAAGAGTAAACCAAGATTTAGATCAGCTTGATGGTATTACGACAGGAATGGATTGGACGCGTGATTATAAATTCGGTAACACGCTAAGAACAATTTTTGGTGACGTGAGCTCATCTGAAGAAGGATTACCTAAAGAGCTTACGGAATACTACAAATCACTTGGGTACTCGAATAACGATCGGGTAGGTAAGTCATATCTAGAATTCCAGTATGAAGATATATTACGAGGTACAAAAGAAGAGGTGAAATACTCTACAGATCGTTCAGGAAAGATACTCGGTCAAGAGGTTGTTCGTCCTGGAAAACCAGGCAATGATCTATATATAACTATTGATATAGAACTTCAAAAGGAAGTTGAAAAGCTCGCTGAACATCATCTTAAATCTTTACGAAAACTCGCTGTTGAAGCGAAAAAACGAAACGATCAAGATAACGACCTGGAGTGGGATATTCATCCAGAGTATATCGATGCAGTAAATATTGTCGTTCAAGATCCACATAACGGAGAAATCTTAGCGATGGTAGGGAAGCGCATCAATGAAGATGGTAAGATAGAGGACTTTGATTACGGTACATTTGCTGTAACCTACGTACCAGGTTCATCAGTCAAAATGGGTACAGTAGTTACGGGTTATCAAAATGATGTTCTTGTACCTGGTGAATTTTTAACAGATGAACCGATGGTATTCCAAGATGGTACTGAAAAAGCATCTTTCTTTAACAGAGACAGTAAAGTTGATGTTGATGATCAAGAAGCAATCATGGTTTCATCTAACGTTTATATGATGAAGATTGCCCTAAAATTACTTGGTTTAGAATATGAAAAGAATATGCCTTTACCAATTGATATTTCAGAAAATAGTTTTAAACTTAGAAATGGATTAAACCAATTTGGTTTAGGTGTTTCTACAGGTATTGACTTACCAAACGAGGAAACAGGCATTGCACCTCCATTAACAAATAATCCAGGTAACTATTTAGATCTCGCAATTGGACAATATGATACGTATTCAGCTATGCAACTTGCACAATACATTTCAACAGTAGTAAATGGTGGTAGTCGTCTTCAATCTCACTTGGCAAAAGAAGTGAGAGAATATGATGCTAATGATAGCGGTCCTATTGTTAAAACATTTAATGCGAACGTGCTAAATACTGTTCAAATTAATAATAAAGAATTAGAACAACTTCATAACGGTATGTTTGATGTATTTAACAAACATGATCAAACAACAGATCGCTATGGTACAGGTTGGGATGCATTCCATAACCTAGAACCTAAAGCAGCTGGTAAGACAGGCACTGCCGAAGCATACAGAGAAGGGAATTCTGTATTAAATCAGACATATTTAGGTTATGCTCCAGCTGATAGCCCAGATATGGCGTTCTCTATTATATGGCCAACAATGCCAATGACAATTCCGTTCTTTCCGGCTCAATATTTAGGTAAAGATCTCGTTGAAAAGTATTATGAGTTAGAATACGGACAGCCTAAAAAGAAACCATATAATTACAGCCTGGATGAGTTCTATCCAAGAATAAAAGAAGGCACATACTAAGACTAAGAGTTAAACTCTTAGTCTTTTTTTGTTCTGAATCAAAATTTACATATTCTTTACAGTACGTTTATTTAATATTCATATTAAGGTTTTATTATTGAAACTGTAATATATATTATTTAAATATTCGGAGGTCACTTATGAAACAAAAGTTATTAAGTCTTTTAGCCATTTTTTTAATGGGGTTTGTACTCACAGGATGTGGAAGTACATCAGCAGATTCGGAAAAAGCAGATGGTTCAGACAATGCTAAATTAAGTAAAAATGAAAAAATTATTGGAGATGGATCCAGCACGGTTTTCCCAATCCTTGAAATCGTAAATGAAGAATTTAACGCAGAATACGGTAAAGCTGCTGAAATTGGAGTATCTGGTACAGGCGCTGGATTTGATAAGTTTATCGCAGGTGAAACGGATTTCCAAAATGCTTCACGTGGAATTAAAGATGAAGAAAAGAAAGCATTAGAAGATGCTGGTATTGAATACACTGAGTTACAAGTTGGTACAGATGGCTTAACAGTTGCAGTAAACATGTCAAACGATTTTGTTACAGATTTAACCTTCGAGGAACTTTATAAAATTTATAAAGGTGAAGCGAAGACTTGGAAAGATGTTCGATCAGATTTCCCTAATGAAGAGATTAAAGTTTACGGTCCAGACCAGTCACATGGAACACATGATTTCTTTGTTGAAGAAGTTATGAATGACGAAGACGTTGTTGGTGAATTAATCCAAGATACAAACCAAGTAGTGAACGCTGTAGCATCTGATGAATACGCAATAGGCTTCTTCGGATACAACTACTACTTAAACAACCAAGACACACTTAAAGCTATTTCAATCAAAGGTCCAGACAACGAAGAAGCAGTTGAACCTACTGAAGAAAATGTTAAATCCTTTGAATACCCGTTATCACGTCCACTATATATCTACGTATCTAACAAAAGCGTAAAAGAGAATAATTCAGTTAAAACATTTCTGAATTACACTCTAGAAATCTCACAAGACGCTGCAGTTGAAGCGGGGTATGTTGGATTAGACGATGTTAAGTTAAAAGAAGAACAAGATAAACTGGAATCCATTAAATAGTTTTTAAGAAAGAGGCAATATGAATGGTTGATTTAAACATTCGTGAACGTATCGAACATAACCAAAAATCTAAACTAGTAGAGAAAACAGTACCTATTGTACTGTTTTCTATTACTATCATTTCAGTTTTAACAACAATAGGAATACTTTACACGTTGATTATTGAAACAGTACATTTCTTTGAGCGGGTATCGATTGAAGAATTTTTAACTTCTACAAGATGGAATGCATTTAGTAGCACGCCGTCTTGGGGGATATTTCCATTAATTTTAGGCACATTAAAAATCGTACTAATCGGGGCAGTTGTTGCGGTACCAACTGGTATAGGAGCGGCAATTTATTTAAGTGAATACGCACCAGATAGAATGCGTAGCATAATTAAACCAGTTTTGGAGATGCTTGCAGGTATTCCTACTGTTGTTTACGGTGCATTTGCGATAACATTTGTAACCCCTTTTTTACAAAGTTTCATACCGTCACTGAACCACTTTAATGCCTTAAGTCCAGGTATTGTCGTGGGAATAATGATTTTACCAATGATCGCGAGTTTAACAGAGGATGCGCTATCTTCTGTACCAAACTCTCTTAGGGAAGGTTCACTCGGAATGGGTGCAACTAAATTTGAAACAGTATCAAAAATAGTTTTGCCGGCCGCAGTTTCAGGATTGGGGGCAGCAATCGTCTTAGGTCTATCAAGAGCAATAGGAGAAACAATGATAGTGTCTATTGCGGCAGGTTCAACACCAAATTCTAGCTTTAATATATTTGAATCGTTGCAGACGATGACTGGTTTCATTGTGCAGGTCACGTCTGGTGATGCTGCGTATGGAACAGATGTTTATTATAGTCTTTATGCTGTTGGTATCACATTGTTTATATTTACACTCGTAATGAACATGATTTCACAATGGATCACTAAGAGATTTAGGGAGGAATATTAATGTTAATGGATGCTGAAGTAATCGATAAAAAACGCAATCCAAGAATCATGAAGAACAATCTCATGAAGATGTTATTCCTATTCTCCACTTTAATTGGTCTTGTGATTCTCATCGTTTTATTAAGTACAACACTACTTGATGGATGGAGATATTTAACGCTAGATTTTTTCACTAATTTTAGTTCAAGCAGACCATCAAGAGCGGGAGTTAAAGGGGCGATAATCGGGACGTTATGGCTTATGGCGTTCACAACACCTATTGCCATATTTTTATCGGTAGGGACAGCCTTATATTTAGAAGAATATGCGCCAAAGAATAAATTCACTAAATTTGTAGAGACAAACATTGCAAACTTAGCTGGAGTTCCTTCAGTAGTATTTGGACTTTTAGGTTTAACGATTTTTGTTAGACAATTCGGTTTAGGTAACTCAGTACTCGCTGCAAGTTTAACACTTGCGTTAATGATTATGCCAGTAATTGTCGTTGCATCTCAGGAAGCACTTAGAACCGTACCAGTTGCTGTTCGTGAAGCATCTATCGGCATGGGGGCATCTAAATGGCAAACTGTTTATAGAATCATTCTACCAGCTGCTATTCCTGGTATTATTACAGGGATTATACTTGCAATATCTCGTGCGATAGGGGAAACTGCACCACTTGTAGTTATTGGTATTCCAGTCGCATTATTAGCAACACCTAGCTCACCTCTAGACAGTTTCCAAGCATTGCCAATGCAGATATACAATTGGGTAAAAATGCCACAAGCAGAGTTCCAGAACTTAACAGCAGCAGGAATTATCGTACTCTTAGCTTTATTAATGATGATGAACTTAGTTGCAATTGTTATTCGTAACAAGTATTCGAAAAGATATTAAGGTGGTTTAAAGATGATTATGACTAAAGAAAAAACAAGTGCAATTCATTTAGCTAACAAGGATCTTGAATCGTCACCGACTGTGACACAAAACAATGAAATTTTTATAGCAAAGAATTTCAACCTATGGTATGGGGAAAACCATGCGTTAAAAGACATAAATTTATCGTTCCATGAAAATGAAATTAGTGCAATTATCGGACCATCTGGTTGTGGCAAATCGACATTTATCAAATCATTAAACCGCATGGTTGAAATGGTTCCGGGCGTACTTACTGAGGGAGAGATTCTCTACCGCGATAAGAATATTTTAGATAAAGATATGTCAGTAGAGGAACTACGTACAAAAGTTGGGATGGTATTCCAAAAGCCAAATCCATTCCCTAAATCAATTTATGATAATGTTTCATATGGTCCAAGAATTCACGGTATTAAAGATAAAAAGACTCTAGACCTAATTGTTGAGAAGAGCTTAAGACAGGCAGCAATATGGGACGAAGTTAAGGATCGTCTAAATGACAATGCATACGGTTTATCTGGCGGACAACAACAAAGGATTTGCATTGCTAGAACACTCGCAGTAGAACCAGACATTGTATTAATGGATGAACCAACCAGTGCATTAGACCCAATTTCTACGATAAAAATTGAAGATTTAATGCAAGAACTAAAGAAGGAATACTCAATTATTATTGTGACACATAATATGCAACAAGCAGCACGTGTATCAGATAAGACCGCTTTCTTCTATCAAGGTAATGTCATTGAGTTTAATGACACAAACATCATCTTTGAAAATCCACATGACAAACGTACAGAAGATTATGTGACAGGTAGGTTCGGATAATATGAGCGCACGCTTAAAGTTTACTAACGATTTGGAAAATCTAAGAAGTAACATTTATAAAATGTCTAAGCTTTTATCCTTGAAATTTGAGGAGCTCGTAATTGTATTAGAAGAAAACAATCGTGTACTTGCACAGGAGTTAATTTATAGTGATGTCGATATCAATAAAATTGAAATAGATATAAATGATCAAGCTGTTTCTTTAATCACACAGCAATCACCAGTAGCCTCTGATTTAAGACTGATTATTTCATGTATTAAGATTGCAGAAGACCTAGAGCGAATTGGTGATAATATTTCTAATATTGCAGAGGTGTCTAGAAAAACACAAATATTAAATAAGCAAATTTTACTTCGTTTAACGACTATGATCAGACTAGCTAAATTGATGTTGGACGATGCTATGGTTGCGATGAAAAAAGATGATCTTAGCTTAGTGAATGAGATCATTGAAAGAGACCAGGATATCGACCAAATTTTTGTACAGGTCACATTGTCTGATATTTACGAAGAAACTGATGCATTCGTGACGGGACAAATTCAACTGACAGCAAAATATTTAGAGCGAATCGGAGATCACATCGAAAATATAGGTGAACACATATACTTCACACTTACAGGAAAAAGGTACAAGTAGAACCATCAAATGATGGTTCTTTTATTTTTATCTCGATAATTATTTGATAGAATGGATATTATGGGGTGTATATGATGAATAAAAAAGAGTTGAGAAGTGATATGATTTCGAAGCTTAATAGGTTTAGTTCTGCTGAAAAATTAAATAAAGAGTCCAGTATCTATAAGAACTTAGAAGTTTTTTTAAATGGTAAAAATTTTAAATCTGTCGGTATTGTATTGTCGATGAGTCATGAGTTAGATACTTGGCCAATCATTGATACGTTTATTGGCAGTGGTGTGAAAGTGTACGGCCCTAAATGTGATTACAAAACGAAAGACATGAACTTTTATGAAATTAGGTCTAGAAATGAAATTTCGACAGATGAGAAGAATATTCTAATCCCAGATAGTTCAAATGATTTAAATAATCAAATGGATCTTTTAATAGTGCCAGGGTTAATTTTCAATGAAGAAGGCTTCAGAACCGGTTACGGTGGCGGTTTTTACGATCGTTTCCTAGAAAAATATTTTGGAGAGACTGTTTCTCTATTATTTGATGAACAGTTTGGTGACGTGATAGTGGAGTCTCACGATTTGCCTGTAGATATTTTAATTACTCCAACAAAAATAATAAACGCGAAAGAAATTAGAAAAGATGGCAAATAAGTGGCAAGCAGCATATGAAATAATAAGATACACAAAATATATTACAGCGTATTATGAGCGCGAGACCGATACTATTTGGCTCAAGAATAAGTTGACTCGTACATTAATGTGCATCAACGAAAAACCAATTGAAGATATTAATGTTGAAGGTGTCACAGAAACAATATACCTGAATAAAAGTAGCTTTGATAAAATTGCTGGCTTTGAGGTTAAGAGAGTAAATATTTATTATTTAAACTCTAAAAAGAATAAACGCAACTTTAAATCGAAAAAGCTTCGTGTTACTCACTACGGTATTGATAATATTGGAGAGATTATCTTAAGTCCTTTCTATAAAATTGATACAAAGTATAAAAACCCGAAACAAAATGACTGGTATCAAAGACGCGTTCTCTCTGTGAATTCACTAGAGATGTACATGATTAAATCAACACCAATGACAAGTGTTTTAATTATGATTAACACTTTAATATTCCTAATGAATCTTTTTTACATTCACATTAGAGGTTCGAATCACTTTACAAACCAACTCGGACTGACACATTTTGATGTTGTTCAAGGGGAGTACTATAGGCTAATTTCGAGTGCGTTTTTACACGCGAACGTGGAACATTTTTTATTTAATATATTTGCGTTATATATCCTCGGTAAGTTCGTAGAGAGCATTTATTCCCACGTCCATATGATCGTGGCATACATTATTACCGCAGTATTAGCGAACGTGATGTCATTAACATTTATTACGGACAGTCTTTCCCTTGGTGCAAGTGGAGCTATATATGGTCTACTTGGA
The DNA here is from genome assembly GCF_903994035.1 of Phocicoccus pinnipedialis. Taxonomy (GTDB): domain Bacteria; phylum Bacillota; class Bacilli; order Staphylococcales; family Salinicoccaceae; genus Phocicoccus; species Phocicoccus pinnipedialis. Next base: position 288,237 of record NZ_CAJEWB010000010.1, on the reverse strand, counting down.
GTACTCGTTGTATATATGCTTATCAATAAAAAGATCAACACAAAGCTAATCATTCAGATATCGCTGATATTTATCATAATAAGTATTGTATCTAGTTTCTTTAACAATGTTAATCACTATGCACATGTAGGCGGAATAATTTATGGTTTAATGCTCGGCGTATTATTCCAGTTCAAGCGCATTGAATGGAGAATTACGCTTCCAGTATTAGTATTGATGCTCGTAACACCAATTATTCTTTGGAGTATTGTACTAAAGCATGATTCATATCAACCTGTAGATGAAGTGGGTCTGAGGTATTTGAATGAGAAACAGTATGAGAAAGCTTTAGAAATAGTTAATGAGACTTTTGAATATAATAAAGAAACAAGTACAACTTACTATATTTTAGCTAAATTGTATGACGTATCTGGTGACTTTGAGAAAGCAAAAGAAAATTATAACAAAAGTTACGAACTCGATTCTAAAAACGAACTCGCTTTAAAATATAAGCTCTATGAATTAAGAAAAGCGAATAATTATGAAGGTATGAAAGAGCTAATTGAAAAGATTGATAGAAAAAATATTTATGATGAAGAGTTAAGAGCGATTGAAGAAGATATGAGAAGTAAAGGGTATTAAAAAACACGAACATTTATGTTCGTGTTTTTATTCTTAATGACCTAATGTTGGATATCCAAAAGTGAAGATTGTTGCAAGTGCAAAGAAACCAAATGTTGCGATTGCACCAACACTAAAGATAATCGCTAAAATGTTTTTAGCTCTAATCGAGTTCACAAGTGCAAATACTGCTACTACTGCAATTAAAAGCATAAGTAGTGAAAGTGTGTTTACACCAATGTGAATTGTAGTGTTACCAATATTAAATAACTCACCTGTATTAATGAAAGGCATTTTTCATCCCCCTTAGCATTTATAAACATATCACTTATATATATTGTATAATTGAAACAAGAGATTGTCTATATTAATTTGAGGTGAATTACATGGAAATCATTACTTTACCATTAGGACCACTCGAAACGAATTGCTATATCATTTACAACGAAGATAAAAAAGCGATTGTTTTCGACCCGTCTTACGATGGAAAAAAGATTTTATCAGAAATTAAATCAAGGGGATTAGAGGTAGAAGGTATATTCCTTACACATACACACTTTGACCATATCGGAGCACTCAATATGGTAGCGAAAGATCTCGACGTAATGACATACCTTGGGGGAGAAGAATATGAATGGATAGAAAACCCTGCTCTCAACGGTTCTAGTCGTTATGGTGAATCTGTAATTGCGAAAGTGAAACGTGAAGAGATAAAAGAAGGCTCATTTGAAACTCCATCATTCAAGTTTGAAGTCCTGGCAACACCAGGACACTCACCAGGAAGTAAGTCATATGTATTTGATAATTTAGTTATATCAGGTGATGTGCTATTTAATAAAGGCGTTGGAAGAACGGATCTATATATGGGTAATGAAAAAGAATTGATGCATTCCATTAAAGAAAAGTTATTTAAACTAGATGAGGACATGGATGTCTATCCTGGACATGGAATGCCAACAACAATTATCGAAGAAATGTATGAGAACCCCTATATAAAATAAAAAAATACACGTCCATATGGACGTGTATTTTTTTATTGGTTACCAAATCTTGGTTCCATTAAGAATGTAGAATAATAAGTAAATCCTACGAAGAAGAATACTAAGTATGCTACGAATACATACATGTACATTCTTTCAGTTAGTTTCATATAACCAAGTAATACAAAGAAACCAGTTTGTGCAAGGAAAAAGAATGCCATTGTTGTCATATCACCGATATAGAACAAAATAGCAAACATAGCTGTCCAAAAGCCCAGCATTTTAAATACCTTATCCATCGAGTTGTCCTCCCACCTGAACCTATTAATTATCTTAATTATAATGAACTAGGCATGCATTGTAAATACTATTTCAGCTTTTAGTAATACAAAAAAAGTTTATTATTAAAAAAGTAAACAAGTCTTTTTCATATATATGTATATAGGAGGACATATGAAAACACAATTAAACAATATTTTGAAAGAGGCACGTGATAATAATTATACGGATATTCATATCATGTACCAGAATAAAGGTGGCATTATACGTGCAAGAAAAAGAGGTAAAATGTTTGATGTTCAAACTGTGGGCCTAGAAGAGTATAAAAGATTAGTGAACTACCTTAAGTTTATTGCAGATCTCGATGTTAATGAATATCGTATCCCACAAAGTGGACGTATTGAAATAATAGTTGAAGATGAACCAATGAATATTAGGATTTCAACATTACCAATCTCACTGATGAATGAAGTAATTGTTATTCGAATACTCAATAGCGTGAAGAACATTGAATCAAGGAAACTTTTTAAAGATGAGGAAGATTTTATATTTTTAAAACAAAAGATGATGCATAATCAAGGTCTGATTTTGTTCACAGGTCCAACTGGCTCTGGTAAAAGTACAATTATGTATCGTCTTCTAGAAGAGATTGTAGCTATTGGAGACAGACAAGTAATTAGTATAGAAGACCCAATTGAATTTAATATTGAGCGCATTATTCAAGTTGAAATAAATGAAAAGGCACAACTAGACTATGGACACATATTACGTGGTGTTCTAAGGTGCGATCCTGACATAATAATGTTTGGTGAAATTCGCGATAATAAGATTGCTAAAGAGCTCGTTCGTGCGAGCCTTTCAGGTCATTTAGTCATTTCAACGTTTCATTCAAAGAGTGCAGTAAGTGCATTAATGCGTCTTAGAGAATTCGATATTTTGAATGAAGAACTTAAAGAAGCTCTTACATTAATTATCAACCAACGGATAATGCATTTTAAAGATAAATCATTCATTGTGTATGAAGCTCTTCACAAAGAGGAGATCGTTAAAATATTAAATGATGCTGCCGTTGAGATTAAAACCATCGCAATAAAAGTTGAGGACTTATTTAAAAAAGGAGTGATTTCACTTGAAGATTACCTCTATTTCAAGGAAACGCATCAATAGACTTAAAAATCTTGATGCAGACTTCCTATTAAAGCTCGCAGAACTTCTTCAAAATGGATTTACTCAAAAAGATGCACTTCTTTTTCTCTTCAGGCAGTATGATGTACTTAATCCTAACGAAACAAGTACTGGTATTGAATTGGCAAAGTCTGGTAATAACTTAACTGAAATATTAAAATATCTAGGCTATAGAAACTCTGTAATCTCTCAAACAGAACTAGCAGATGTTCATGGTGAAATCGTCTCTAACTTAATAGAGACGAGCGTATATCTTAAAAAGCGACGTGAAACCATTAAGAATATCTTTAAGGCTGTTCAGTACCCATTAATATTACTCTCAATATTTGTAGTCATGCTCATGATATTAAACTACACAGTCATTCCTCAGTTTAACTCCTTATTTTTATCTATGAATGTTGAAAAAGGAACACTTATTAAAATACTTATGGGTGTTCTAAACATATTGCCTAAAACTGCATTGCTCCTTTTATTAGGTGCCACAGTAATTATTATTTCTTTCATACTAATATTCAAACAAAAGAATAAGTACAAAATGATGTCTATGGCATATAAAGTACCCATAATACGTTCCTATTTTAAATATTATATTTCATATAAATTTGCTCGTGAGGTTGGGTATCTCATTAAAAGTGGAATCGAACTTAAAGTAATTTTGGATATTTTTAAAAAACAGGATCTAAATCCATACTTAAAAATAGTTGCTGAAAAAATTGAGTTTGGAATTGTACAAGGTCTCTCTTTTTCAGAAGCCGTAGAGCAAACTGCCTATCTTGACGAAAAGATTCACTCCTTTATTAAACACGGTGAATTAAATTCAAATGTAGGTAAGGAACTACTCTTGTACAGCGAATATACGATAGAGAACATTATTTTAAGAATTGAAAGAACAACTTCTAGAATACAGCCAATAATTTTTTCTGTGCTTGGAATATTAATTGTTTGTTTATATTTAGTCATTGTACTCCCCGTGTTTCAAATGATGTCTCAGTTAAATTAGGAGGTCTTTAAATGAGTAATATATTTAAAAAAGCAGTTCAAAATAGTAAGAAAGAAGACGGATTCACTTTAATAGAAATGTTACTTGTACTACTCGTTATTTCGGTATTAATCATATTGATTATTCCAAATATTGCTGCACAAAGTAAAAATGTACAAGAAACTGGATGTTCTGCTCAAGTAAAGGTCGTGCAAGGACAAATAGAGGCTTATACATTGAATGAAGGAGTTGCACCAACTTCTATTGCGCAACTCGTACCAGACTACTTAAATTCAAATCAGACGACATGCTCAAATGGAGACTCTATTACGATTGTTAACGGACAAGCGATTCGGGAATGATGGATTTACTCTTTTAGAATCGATGCTCACGTTATTTGTCGTGAGCATCCTTCTATTTATTGTGATCATTCATATTCCAGGGTTTGAAGGCAACCATAGTTCGGATGAAGTACAGAACATTAAATATTTTTTAGAGAAAAAACAGTTTGATGCGATGTTAAAAGAAAGTTTAATTTTCATAAGAATTGATTACAAAAGTAATCAAATTATTACTTTAGATATGAAAGATAATACGACAGAAATTTTAGAAATTAATTCTTGTATTTTAAAGCAAGGTAGTCTTACACAATTTTCATTTAATAGTAAAGGAGATTCGAGTGCATTTGGAACAATTTATGTATCTTGTGAAAACAAAACTTCAAAGCTTATATTCCAAATTCAAAAAGGAAGATTGCGCATCGAATAAGGGGTTCTTACTCGTAGACACTTTCCTCTCTCTATCGATTATAAGCATTATCGTCACATTGATCATACCAGCAGTAATTGGCGCACATCTGCTTGAAATACGTACACTCGATAAACTTGATTTTCACAGGAATGTATATATAGATCTTAAATCTGGCATAAAAATTGAAGAATCTAATAGATATTTGTTTGAAGCGGATAAGATTTGCAACAAGAAAAAAGTGTGGTGCATAGATGCAATTAAAACAGAATAAGGGGTTCACTTTACTTGAAGTACTTATTTCATTGTTTTTAATTTCTATGATTGTGGTGTTATTTCCGATTATTTTAAAGTTTTTTCAAAAGGTAAAAATACCAGAGAATTCCTTTGATATTGACATATTTATATTAGATTTTTATAGCGAACTAAATGTAACAGAAGAGTATGATATCAATATAATATCTGAAAGAGAAATACAAATTAAAAATGACAAGAGAATCGTGAGCTATAGATATTTTGATGGGCGGTTAATAAAATCTGTTAACAATAATGGGTTTATAACATTGATGTATGATGTTTCCTCGTTCAATTTAGAGGAGACGAAAGATAACTATAAGTTAAGAATAGGTGGTCAAAATACGATTGAACTTATTACTACAAAGAAATGATGGCTTTGTAAGTATCTCTGCAGTATTTTTACTCAGCTATATTGCAGGAATATTTTACTGGTATATGTCACGTGTATTGATGGTGATTAAAGTTAGTAATAGTATAATTGGATTATACGAAAAAGAAATTATTCAAATACTAAATAGGTGATAACATGATTTTAGTTGGATTTATGGGTTCAGGTAAAACGACGATTGGCAAAAATATTGCTGAAGAATTAAATAAGGCTTTCGTCGATTTAGACGGATTTATTGTAAACGAGTACCAAATGAGTATTCCAGAAATATTTAATGAATATGGAGAAAATGGATTTAGAGAAAGAGAGTTTGAAGCACTCAACAAAGTGATCAAAAGTGATGCAATAATTTCTACCGGTGGTGGGATTGTCACATATCAAAAATCTTATAATCTACTTATGAATACAGAATCTAATATTATTTATTTAGATACCCCTTTCGAAGTGGCATATAATAGAATAAAGAATGATAGAAACAGACCTTTAACAAATTTTAATAAATCAGATTTAGATGATATATATAAGAAAAGGAGGCCTTTATATGAAGAACTAACAGATTATACAATCAATGGTTGTGATAGTGTTAATGAAATTATTCACAATATACTTATGCATAAAAAATAATATAAACTCAATTTCCTTGCTATTCGTCTAAAGAAAGGGCTATAATGTATACGGATACAATAGAATATACACGGATGAACAATGCTGGAGAGAACGTTATTCGTCGCCGAAGGAGCAAGCCGTAGGGTGAATCTCTCAGGCAAAAGGACGGCATTGGGACGTAATCCTGAAGAAATTCAACAGGGCAATATATTGTATATTGTCCTGTTTTTTATATTTAAGGAGGATATTATGAGTGAATTAAGAAAAACACCATTGAATGAGTATTATCACGAAGTTGGTGCGAAACTTGTAGACTTTGGTGGCTGGGAGATGCCTGTATCATTTACTAGTATCAAAGAAGAACACAATTCAGTAAGAGAAGATGTTGGTATATTCGACGTTTCTCATATGGGTGAAATTAGAATTACTGGCCCAGAAGCTGAAAAGTTTGCAAACTACACACTTACAAATGATGCATCAAAATTATCATTAGATAAAGCACAGTATACATTCCTATGTAATGAAAAAGGTGGGGTAGAAGACGATTTAGTTATCTACAAGCTTGCGGACAATGATTTTCTTCTTGTTCCAAACGCTGCAAACACTGATCATGACTTCGATTTATTAAATGGTGTTGAAGGCTTTGATGCAAAAGTAGAAAACGTATCAAGTGAATACGGACAAATTGCTATTCAAGGTCCAAATTCTCGTAAATTAATTCAATCATTAACTGATGAAGACATTAGTGAAATGGGGATGTTCAACTTCAAACAAGATGTTGAAGTTGCAGGGTTTAATGTACTTCTTTCTCAAAGTGGTTACACAGGAGAAGATGGATTTGAGCTTTACACAAAACCTGAGGATGTTCTTCCCTTGTGGAAAAAGCTTAAAGCGCTTGGCGCAGTAGAATGCGGACTTGGTGCACGTGACACACTAAGAATGGAAGCAGGATTACCATTACATGGTCAAGAACTTTCACCAGATATAACACCACTAGAAGCAAAACTTGGTTTTGCAGTTAAAGTTGATAAAGGTGATTTCATCGGTCAAGAAGTTCTTAAAAACCAAAAAGAAAACGGTGTAAAACGTCGTAGTTCTAAATTTGAAATTACAGGTAAAGGTATTGCACGTACTGGTTATGAAGTATTAGACAACGCTGGAAATAAAGTTGGAGAAGTAACGAGTGGTACACAATCACCTTCTTCTAAAAAATCTTTCGGATTTGCATTAGTAGATACTGATTTCTATGAATTAGATAAAGAATTTATTATAAAAATACGTAATAGAGAAGTATCTGCTAAATTTATTAGAAACTTTAAATAAAAATAATTAAATTTTTAAGGAGTGTAAATATGAGTCATCGTTATTTACCAGTAACAGAAAAAGACAAAAAAGAGATGCTCGAGGCAATCGGCGTAAGTGATATCTCTGAATTATTCAGTGATATTCCTGAATCGGTTCGTTTCGAAAGTGAGCTAAACATAAAGCCAGCGAAGGACGAGTACTCTTTATTAAGAGAGTTAAACAAAATAGCAAGTAAGAATATAACTTCAACAACACACTCATCATTCTTAGGTGCAGGTGTTTATGATCACTATATTCCTTCAGTTGTAGATTCAATTATTTCACGTTCAGAGTTCTATACTGCATACACGCCATATCAGCCTGAAGTATCTCAAGGTGAGTTACAAGCGATTTTTGAATTCCAAACACTTATTTCGGAGTTAACAGGACTACCAGTAGCAAACTCATCAATGTATGACGGTCCAACTGCATTTGCAGAAGGAGCAACAATGGCGGCTGGTACAACTCGTAAAAAGAGAATTGTTATCTCTGAATCAGTACATCCACAATCGTTGGAAGTTGTTAAGACTTATTGTGCAGGACAGAACATTGAGGTTGTCGTTGCGCCACTAGATGGAACAAAGACAGATCTTACTAAATTAGATGAACTTGTAAACGAAGATACTGGTGCGGTACTTGTACAATATCCTAACTTTTTCGGTACTATCGAAGACTTAGAAGAGATTGAGAGAATCGCTCACAAACATAAAGGTCTATTTGTAGTAAATAGTAACCCATTAGCACTTTCATTATTAACACCTCCAGGTGAATTTGGTGCTGATATTGTAACGGGTGATACTCAAGTATTCGGTATTCCAGCACAATTTGGTGGACCACACTGTGGCTACTTCGCAGCTACTAAGAAGTTAATGAGAAGAATGCCAGGACGTCTTGTTGGTCAAACAACTGATGACGAAGGTAGACGTGGATTTGTATTAACATTACAAGCACGTGAACAACACATCCGTCGTGAAAAAGCGACTTCTAACATCTGTTCTAACCAAGCATTAAATGCACTTGCTTCATCAATTGCGATGAGTGCTCTTGGTAAGCGTGGTGCCATTGAAATGGCTGAAGCAAATATACAAAAAGCTCACTATGCAAAAGAAGCATTCAAAGCAGCAGGTTTTAAAGTATTAGGAGATGTTAACTTTAACGAGTTTGTCGTTAAATTAAATAAAGATGTAACTGAAATTAACGATGAATTATACGACAGTGGTTTCATCGGTGGATACGACTTAGGTCTAAGCTTCGACGAGTATAGAAACCACATGTTAGTAGCAGTTACTGAACTACGTACTAAAGCAGAAATTGATGAATTTGTTGAAAGGTTAGGTGAATATAATGGCTAGAAAAGACGCGAGCCCATTAATATTCGAAAGAAGTATTGCAGATAGATTTGCTTACTCACTCCCACCAGTGGACGTTGAGACTAAGGACATTAACTCATTATTAGATGATAAATTTATCCGTAAAACTAAAGCAGAATTACCTGAGATCAGTGAGTTAGATTTAATTAGGCACTACACTGAACTTTCTAATAAAAACTGGGGTATTGACACAGGATTCTATCCTTTAGGGTCTTGTACGATGAAATACAACCCAAAAATCAACGAAAAAGTTGCTCGTATTGATGGTTTCGCAACTTCTCATCCGTTACAAAACGAAAAAGCAATCCAAGGTTCATTGGAGATTGTTCACGACTTACAAGAGTCACTAAAAGAAATCACTGGAATGGATGAAATCTCATTACAATCTGCAGCAGGAGCTCAAGGTGAATGGACTGCATTAATGATGATTAAAGCCTATCACGAAGCTAATGGAGATCATAACAGAACTAAAGTTATTGTTCCTGATTCAGCTCACGGTACAAACCCAGCATCAGCTACTGTTGCAGGATTTGACACTGTAACAGTAAAATCAAACGAGAAGGGTTTAGTTGACATCGAGGACCTAAAAAGAGTCGTAGGGGATGACACAGCGGCAATAATGTTAACAAACCCAAACACTCTCGGTTTATTTGAGAAAGATATCTTAGAAATCAGAGATATCGTTCATGAAGCTGGTGGTAAACTCTACTATGATGGTGCAAACTTAAACGCGATCATGTCAAAAGTACGCCCTGGAGACATGGGATTCGACGCAGTTCACCTTAATCTTCACAAAACCTTTACAGGTCCTCATGGCGGCGGTGGTCCTGGTTCAGGTCCAATTGGGGTTAAAGCTGACCTAGCTAAATTCCTACCAAAACCATTAATCATTAAAGAAGGAGACACGTTCAAATTAGATTACGATTTACCACAAAGTATTGGGCGTGTTAAACCTTATTTTGGTAACTTTGGTATTTACTTGCGTGCTTATACGTATATTAGAACTATGGGGCCAGACGGACTTAAGAAAGTTTCTGAAGATGCTGTATTAAATGCAAACTACATCATGCGCAGATTAGAAGGCACTTATGAGCTTCCATTTGATCAACATTGTAAACATGAATTCGTGTTAAGTGGTTCTAAACAAAAGAAACAAGGTGCGAGAACGTTAGACGTAGCTAAGAGATTACTTGACTACAGCTTCCACCCACCAACTATCTACTTCCCATTAAACGTGGAAGAAGCTCTTATGATTGAACCTACTGAAACTGAATCTAAAGAAACTTTAGACAACTTTATAGATGCAATGTTAAATATTGCGAAAGAAGTAGAAGAAGATCTTGATTTAGTTCTTGAAGCTCCTCATAACACAGTTATAGGAAGACTTGATGAAACACAAGCAGCTCGTAAACCAGTCCTACGATTTGAGCGCGAAGACATCATTGAAGAGAAAAAATAATAAAAAATAGGTCGATGAAAATCGACCTATTTTTATATTTAAGTATTAACTTTTAGAGTTAATTTTTCCAGTCCATTTACTGATACCACGTTTTAATACATAAATATCAGAGTGACCTAGTTTTTTTAAGATACGAGCAGCTCTTAATGCAGTTCTACCATTTTGATCATAAAGATATACTGGTTGATCGGTACGAAGTGCGCTAGCTCTTTGGCTAAATGTAGTCATTGGAATGTTTCTAGCACCTAAGATATGCCCATATTTATATGGGTCTTTCTCTCTCAAGTCAATGAGTTGAACACGTCTTAGATCTTTGCTGAATTCTTCCTCGTCTACAATGTTTACACCTTTAATACTCAAAAGAGCATTAACAATCATGAAGACAATAATTAACGCTAAAATTACGAGTAATACTATAGTTGTTGTACTCAAAAAAATCTCTCCTCAATATGTTACAATAGTTTAATTATAGTAGTTTTCATAAGGTTTTAAAAGGAAAAGTTCGGAGGTAATTTTGTGGATAATACTTGGCTTTATATTAAAAGTGGGAAACAAGATGCATTTTATAATATGGCTTTAGATGAACTATTAATGAATAAAGTCAGACGTGGGGATATCCCACCTGTGATTCGACTATATGAATGGGAAACTCCAACACTATCAATTGGATATTTTCAAAAATTAGAAAAAGAAATTGATATTCCAAAAGTTAAAGAATATGGATATCAGTTGGTACGAAGAAAAACAGGTGGTCGTGGTGTCCTACATGACAAAGAACTAACATATAGTTTAGTTTTACCTGAAGATTATAAAGATATTCCGAAAAGCGTAACTGAAAGCTATAGAATACTTTCTGAAGGTATTAAAGAAGGGTTTAATAACCTCGGTCTTGATGCACACTTTAGCATCCCTGACAAAGAAAAGAGAAGGGAAGAACGTAGTAGTGTATGCTTTGATACTCCAAGTTGGTATGAATTAGTCGTTGAAGGAAGAAAGATTGCTGGGAGTGCTCAAACGCGCTCGGATGGTGTCATCATGCAACACGGCTCAATTCTGTTAGACGTAGACATCGATCACTTGTTCGATATGTTTAAATTTACTAACGAGCGCTTTAAAAACAAGATGAAATCAACGTTCTTAGAAAAAGCTGTAGCAATTAATGATATTTCGGATAAAACTATAACGATCGACGATATGTATATTGCATTTAAAAAAGGATTCGAAGACGGACTTGATGTAAATACAGTAGGATATGAATTGACTGAAACAGACTATAAAGAACTCGAATCTTTAATTGCCAAATATGCTTCAAAAGAATGGAACTACAAGAGATAATTAAAAAGGAGTTTAGATTACTTTCTAAACTTCCTTTTTCTTTTAGTTTGTCTCATTGCTTTTCTATAATTACGTTCTTCTTCACTTAAAATAAAGAAGTAATAAATTGCATAAAGAATTGCTAAAAGTATTGCGATAGAAACCAACACATTAAATATGAGGTTGAAAATATTTCCTAAGTTCATAATCAGTCCAATAATCGCAATTCCGATAAAAATATAAAATAGAGTTTTTTTCATTCGTTACATCCTTATAAAAATTTTACTGTATCGTGAAGCTCAGCGAGTGCATTTAAAATCTTTTCTTTGTCTTTTTCTTCATACGCTTTCGTGACATTTTCCATATTTTTTATTAACACATCGTTGAAGACTTCAATTTTTTTGTCTTGTCGGCTTAGCGTATTTGATAATTTGAGCTTATCTACTTCCCTATTGTAGTCATCTACAATGGTTTTTATGTTTTTTTCGATATCTTTGATATTTTCAATATTAATGATATCTGTCTTCTTATAATATGTCGTCTGATCTTTTAATGAATCAATTTCACGTGAAAGTAATTTTGCATAATGATCGACTGTTTCTTTATAAATTGTTATATTTTCATCTTTAGAATCTCTTTCAATTCTAGCGATTTCAGCACCAATATGCTCAATATCTGCTTTTAATTGCTTATTTTTAACTTCTGCAGACTGTAAATCTTTTTGTAATTCAGAAACCTTATCTTGTTTTTCTTTATGAGAATCATCCTTGTTGAAAGATGAACATGCCCCTAGCATAAAAATAATACTTAAAATGATTAAGAAGCGCTTCATAATTAGACCTCTTCACTTTTATATTCTGTGTTTTAGTTTAACACATTGCACAATAAAAATTAAAAGCATATGAATATTATTCGAAATAATGTAAAATATGGTTTGAAAGGTGGATGTCATTAATGATCAAATATGAGAAGTTAAATCAGATATTAGAAAGAAACAATCTAGATGCATTATTAATTATGAGCCCCTATAACAGACGTTATGTTTCAGGTTTCAGCGGCTCGAGCGGTGCCGTAGTTTATACTAATGATAATAAATATTTAATTTCAGACTTTAGATATAAGAACCAAGCTCCTAAAGAATCTGTAGACTTTGAATTTGTCTTACAAGATAAAGGTCTACTTCCATTTGTCACAGAGTTCCTGAAAGAAAAAGGATTTAAGACAGTTGGTTTTGAATCTGAACACGTAAACTTTAATATCTATGAAACTCTAAAAAATGATTTTGATCTCGTTCCATTAACTGGAGAAGTAGAAAAAATTCGTATGGTAAAAACTTCAGAAGAGATTTTAAAAATCCAAAAAGCTTGTGAAATTGTTGACGAAACATACGTACACATTTTAAAATTTGTAAAGAGTGGAATGACTGAACTGGAAGTTCGTAACGAGCTTGAATATAAGATGGCTCAACTCGGTTCTGAAAAACCAAGCTTTGATACAATCGTTGCTAGTGGATATCGTGGAGCATTACCACACGGAGCAGCTAGCAATAAAGTAATTGAGCGTGGCGACATGGTCACATTAGACTTTGGCGCTTACTATGAAGGTTATGCTTCAGATATTACACGTTCATTTGCTGTAGAAGATGTTACAAGCGAAATGGAAAAAGTGTATAAAATTGTGCTTGAGAGTCAACTAAAAGCATTAGATGAAATCAAGGCTGGCATGACAGGTGAAGAGGCTGATAGTATTGCGCGCGACGTAATTAAGTCTTATGGATATGGCGAAAACTTTGGACATTCACTAGGACATGGTTTTGGTTTAGAAGTACATGAAGGACCAGCACTTGCCCAAAAAAGCGACATTGTTCTTACAGAAAACATGTTAATCACTATAGAGCCTGGTATTTATATTGATAATGTTGGTGGCGTTCGTATAGAAGATGATGCGATCGTAACTAAAGATGGCCTTAAGAAATTAACACATTCAACGAAAGATTTTATTATTGTATCTAACTAGGAGGAAAATGAATGATTTCAGTTAACGATTTTAAAACAGGTTTAACAATTGAAGTAGACAACGGTATTTGGAGAGTTATTGATTTCCAACACGTTAAACCAGGTAAAGGTGCCGCTTTTGTACGTTCAAAGTTGCGCAACTTAAGAACTGGTGCAATCCAAGAAAAAACTTTCAGAGCAGGAGAAAAAGTAGGACGTGCTCAAATTGACAATAATAAAATGCAATACTTATACCAAGATGGGGATAGTTATGTGTTCATGGATAACAACACTTATGAACAAATCTCTGTTAACGCTGGTCAATTAGAACACGAAGTTCAATTCTTAAAAGAAAACATGCCAGTATCTATCATGATGTATGAAGGTGAAACACTTGGTGTTGAACTACCAAAATCAGTTGAACTACAAGTTGTTGAAACAGAACCTGGTCTTAAAGGAGACACTGTTTCTGGTGGTACAAAATCAGCAACAATGGAAACTGGTTTAACGATTCAGGTGCCATTATTTATCGAAAACGGTGAGATACTTGTTGTAAGTACTGAAGACGGCAGCTATGTTTCACGTGCATAAAAAGCAGATTTAATCTGCTTTTTTTTATTAATCGTTGAATTGGTACGACCACATCGGTAAAATGGTAATATCTTATATTATTAGGAGATAGGAATATGAATTTAGATTACATTGATCAACTATTAGATAAAATGGAAAAAGCACAACTCACAGAACTCTCATATAAAGATAGTGAAGTGGACATCGTCCTTAAAAAAGAGACTCCACAAATTAGTTATAGCACTACTGCACCAGTAGCGACACCAGTTGCACAGCCTGTTGAACAAACAAGCGTAAAAGATTCAGTTACACCAGTTGAAACAGGTACGTTTATTAAAGCACCTATGGTGGGTACATTCTACAAAGCACCTTCACCCGAAGCTGATGCTTATGTAAAAGTTGGAGATAAAGTTTCAAACAACTCTGTAGTATGTATTTTAGAAGCTATGAAATTATTTAACGAAATCGAAGCAGAGGTTGCCGGTGAAATTGTTGAGATTTTAGTTGAAGATGGAGAAATGGTTGAGTTTGATCAGCCATTATTCAGAATTAAATGATTAAAAAAGTTTTAATAGCTAACCGCGGTGAGATTGCGGTTCGAATTATTCGTGCTTGTCACGAATTAGGTCTTGAAACGGTTTCAATTTATTCTGAAGCAGATCGTGACAGTTTACACCGGAAACTAGCTACAGAATCCTATTGCATAGGACCTAAACTTTCTAAAGATAGTTATTTAGATATGATCAGCATCATCACAATTGCAGAAAAGACTAATTGTGATGCGATTCACCCAGGTTATGGGTTCTTAGCTGAGAATAGTGATTTCGCAGAAATGTGTGCAGCGTCTAACATTGCTTTTATTGGACCAAGCCATGAAACAATCAGTCTCATGGGGGTTAAAGATGTTGCTAAACAAACGATGATTAAAGCGAATGTTCCTACAGTACCAGGGTCTGACGGTGTTGTACAATCTGTTGAACATGCTAAAAAAATTGGTCAAGAAATTGGGTATCCACTCATCATTAAAGCGAGCCATGGTGGTGGAGGTAAAGGAATCAGAGTTGCACATAACGAAGATGAACTTGTTCAAAACTATCGTTTAACTAAACAAGAAGCTGAAAGTGCGTTTGGTAACAGTGATTTATACATTGAAAAGTACATCACAAATTTCAGACACATCGAAATTCAAATATTAGGTGATTATCATGGTAACGTGATCCATCTAGGTGAGCGTGACTGTACAGTACAAAGAAGAATGCAAAAGTTAGTAGAAGAGGCACCAAGTCCAATTATTGATGTAGAAACTCGTAAAGAAATGGGAGAAACTGCAGTTCGTGCAGCGAAATCTATTAACTACGTGAATGCTGGTACGATTGAATTTATCTATGACCTAGATTCGAATGAATATTATTTCATGGAGATGAATACACGTATTCAGGTTGAACACCCTGTAACTGAAATGATCACAGGAATCGACCTTGTTAGAATGCAGTTGAAAGTTGCGATGAGAGAACCGATTCCATTTAAACAAGAAGATATTGAATTTAAAGGACATGCGTTTGAATTCCGTATCAATGCAGAAAATCCATTTAAAAACTTCATGCCTTCAGCAGGAAAAATTACAGAATTTCTTGCTCCTGGTGGGTTTGGAGTTAGACTTGACACAGCTTCTTATGCTGGATATATAATTCCACCGTACTACGATTCAATGATCGCTAAACTTATTGTTTTTGGTGATGATAGAACCGATGCACTAAGAATTGCCAAGCGTGCATTAGATGAGTTTGAAATTAAGGGAATTGATACGACTATTCCATTCCATAGAAGAATTATTGAAAATGATGACTTTTTAAATAATGATTATAATACAAATTTCCTCGAACAACATGATATAATTAACTGATGAGGTGAGAGCATGTTAATACAATCTAGAACAGAATCAACAGGAGATATTACGATATCAAACGAAGTATTAGAAGTGATATCTAGTATAGCCGTATTAGAAACAAAGAGTGTCCATTCATTGAACAACACACTTGCTAGTGGTACAATCGAAAAATTTGGTAAGAAATACCGTGCAAAAGGTATACGTGTGGAAGATGTTGAAGGAGACTTAAAAATTTCAGTATATGTTAATCTTAGCGATGACAGGAATGTTCACAGTATTGCTGAAACAATTCAAGATAATATTAAAACAGCTGTTAACAATATGCTTGAAATCAACATTTCAGAAATCAATATTCATATCGTGAATATTATTAAATAATAGGTGTATAGAATGAATAGACATGAGATTAGAATTAAAGCATTTCAGATTCTTTTTCAACTCGAAAAAGATATTGTGACCTTAAATGAAATTAAATTTAAAGAATTGTTGGAGATCGAGCAGTACTTAAAAACAATCGTTTATTACTATATAGAACATCAAGAAGAGATTGATGAATCAATCAATAGTAACCTAACGAACTACACAATCGACCGTATTCGGAAAGTTGACCGCAACATCTTGCGAATGACAATCGCTGAGATGCAAGCGACAGATATTCCAAAGAAAGTTGCAATTAATGAAGCAATCAAGATTGCGAAAATTTATGGTGAATCCGATAGCTATAAGTTTATTAACGGTGTTCTAAAGAACTATTAAAAGAGTGATGAAATGACTAAAGATAGGTATCTTTCAGTTAACGCATTAACAACATATATTGCAGAGAAATTTGTCAAAGACCCGTATCTTGAACGGGTCTTTGTTCAAGGTGAGCTATCAAATGCTAAATTGCATTCTTCTGGCCACCTTTATTTTTCGTTAAAAGATGAAAACAGCCAGATTCGAGGAATCATGTTCCAATCTCAAGTAGAAAAGCTAAACTTTAGACCAAAAGATGGAGACAAAGTTATCGTTGATGGTAGAGTATCTGTTTATAAAGGTAACGGTACGTATTCAATCAATGCGTCAAACATGATTTTAGATGGTGTAGGGCTGCTGTTTTTACAACTAGATGAAAACATTAAACGCCTTAGAAGTGAAGGATTGTTTAATACTATACATAAAAAACCAATACCAAAATATCCAAAGCACATTGTTTTGATCACTTCTAAAACAAGTGCTGCGGTTAGGGATATGATAACAGCTGTAGAAAGAAGATTTCCACTTGTTAAGATATCGATTCTAAATACACTCATGCAAGGTGAGAGAAGTAAAAAAAATGTAATCAAGCACCTTAGATTTGCAGATTCTCTTAACGCAGACACGATCATTTTATCTCGTGGTGGGGGATCGATAGAGGATCTTTGGACGTTCAATGATATCGATGTTGCGAGGACTGTATTTGACCTTAACACTCCAATAATTACAGGGATTGGTCATGAAACCGATACAACATTAGTTGATTTTGTGAGTGATCTTCGAGCAACTACGCCAACAGCAGCAATTGAGCATGCTGTACCCGACCAGTTTGCATTATATGAACTTTTTAAAAATTATGAGTATACATTGTCTAAACACATGAACTTAAAGATCGAATATAAAAGAAAAGAATTAGATATGCTTAAGAACTATTATAAGTTTAGGAACCCGTCTGCACTTTATGATCAACAAGTTCAAAAGTTAGATCAGTACGTCGGAGAGTTAGAGCACAGTATCATGTCCTTATTAACTGATAAAAATCATTACTTCGAAATTAGAAAAGCACAGATTTTTAAAACGATTAAAAATAATCAAATTGAGATAAACAGAGCTCATGTATTAAGGCAGAATGAACAAATAAAGCAGTTAATTAAGAATCAAAAAGACAGAAATAAACTACGTCTAAAAAACAAAATTGATCTTTTAGATTCCTTATCTCCACTGCTTATACTAAAACGGGGATATTCTTATTCAACTATAGATAGAAAAGTTATTACAGATATCGACGAAATTTCTCTAAATGATACGATGAAAACAAAGTTAAATAAAGGTACAGTCTGGTCTAAAGTTATTGAGGTGGAGAAAGATGACTAATAAATATAAATCGTTCGAAGACAAATTGAAAAGAATTGACGAAATTGTTCTTAAGCTAGATAGTGATGAAATCACCTTAGAAGAATCATTAGAGCTATATAAAGAAGGCGTAATATTAACTAAAGAATGTGATGATATTCTTAAAAATGCACAACTGAATATCGAAGAATTAACTAAGGATGATTCAGATGGAGAGTAATAATCTATTAAATTCTGTAGTTAACGAAATTATTGATCAATTAAAATTGAATACTATCAATGAATCTCTATTGGATTCGAGCATTTATTCTATTAATGCAGGCGGTAAAAGATTCAGACCCTTGCTGTTACTACAAACTTTAGAAACACTTGGTACTGATATTAATCTTGGAATCATTCCTGCAGCTTCACTTGAAATGATTCATACGTACTCTTTAATACATGATGATCTACCTGCTATGGATGATGATCAATTAAGACGAGGAAAGCCGACGAATCATGTCGTATTTGGCGAAGCAACTGCGATTTTAGCTGGTGACAACCTATTAACAGAGAGCTTTAATCTACTTACTAAGGCAAACTTAACGGCTACACAAATTGTAGAACTCGTTCAATTATACTCTAAGAATGCAGGCCAACTTGGTATGATCAGTGGACAGATGCTGGACATTGAAGCTACGAATAAGGATTTAACAATCGAAGAGCTAGAAGAAATTCATCGCAATAAAACAGGTGAATTAATCGTAGCGGCAATCGAAGCAGCAACTATCATTGCAAATAGTGAAGCACACATCAAAAAACTACTTAAGATATTCGGTGAGAAGCTCGGACTACTGTTCCAAATTACAGATGATATTTTAGACGTGATAGGGACGACCGAAGCTCTCGGTAAAACAGTTGGTAGCGATGAAAAAAATAAAAAGAACACTTATGTATCACTTCTAGGATTAGATGGTGCAAAAGAGGTAAAAAATAACTTAAGAAGCGAAATGTTTGATATTTTAAATGAGTTAGAGAATGATATAAATATATCAATATTAGAAGAACTCGTAGAATCTATAGTAAATAGAGAAAAATGATGACTTAAGTCATCATTTTTCTTTTTGCGATTATACTTAAAATGATATAATGAATAAAGTACAAAAAGGTGGGTGCTATATGGATTTGTATAATATAGAAGATCCCTCATTTTTAAAAAATAAAAGTGAAGATGAATTGAAAGAAATTGCTCAAGAAATCAGAAAATTTTTAATTGAATCTTGTGCTAAGACGGGTGGCCATATTGGCGCAAACCTTGGGGTCGTTGAACTCACAATTGCACTCCATAAATTCTACAATTCACCAGAGGATCAAATTATCTTTGATGTTGGACATCAGGCATACATTCATAAAATCTTAACAGGCAGAATCAATCAGTTTGATTCATTAAGACAATATAAAGGGTTATCTGGGTTCCCTAAACTCAGCGAATCAGAACACGATGTTTGGGAAGCTGGCCATTCTTCAACATCTCTATCAGCAGCTATGGGTATAGCTAAAGCGAGAGACATTAAAGGCGAACAATTCGCTGTTGTCCCAATCATTGGTGATGGAGCTTTAACTGGCGGTATGGCTTTAGAAGCATTAAACCATATTGGTTCAGATAAAACTAAGATGACTATAATTTTGAATGATAACGAGATGAGTATTGCACCAAACGTCGGTGCTTTACACAATATGCTTGGACGTATTCGTACAAATACAAGTTACAACAGAATTAAATATGATGTAGAAGAGTTATTATCTAAGATACCATCTGTGGGTTCATCTATTCGAGGCGTTGCAGATAGAGTAAAAGACAGCTTAAAATATTTAGTTGTAAATGGCGTTTTCTTTGAGGAACTTGGTATTAAATATATTGGTCCGGTTGACGGACACAGCTTCCATGACATTGAGCGTGCATTAAAATCAGCTAATGAATCAAGTGGTCCAGTTCTAATACATGTGATTACTAAAAAAGGTAAAGGATATCAACATGCAGAAAACGATGAAATTGGTACTTGGCATGGTCTAGGACCTTATAAAATTGAAACAGGTGAATCGATTGGTTCCGGTGGCACTATGTCATGGAGTGAGTTCATGTCTAACTCAGTATTTGAGCATGCGCTAAAAGACGAAAGGATCGTCGCATTAACACCAGCAATGCCAGTAGGTTCTAAGTTGCATAAATTTCAAAATGAATTGCCAGAACGCTTCTTCGATGTTGGTATCGCTGAACAACACGTCGTGACTATGGCTGGTGGCCTTGCAAGTTACGGTATGAAACCTTATGTTGCGATTTACTCAACGTTTTTACAAAGAGGTTACGATCAAGTATTACATGACATTGATCGTCAAAAGCTCAATGTGTTTTTTGGAATTGACCGCAGTGGTTTAGTTGGTGCAGACGGTGAAACACACCACGGTGTGTTTGACCTTACCTTCTTATTACCATTGCCTAACATGGTAGTAGTTATGCCTAGAGACGAGAAAGAAGCAAAATTGATGATTGACTTTGCTGTAGACTATAACGGTCCAATCGCATTCAGATACCCAAGAGGCAATATATTAGGTGTAGATATGAACGAAGAAAGATCTGAGATTGAACTTGGTAAGTGGGAAACAATGCAAAAAGGTATTGATATCACAGTTATAAGCTATGGTCCAACGCTCACAGATGTACTAGAAGCTAATTCGGCTTTAAAAGAAAAAGGTATTAGCGTTAATATCATAAATGCTCGCTTTATTAAACCGATTGATACTGATTTAATCACAGAGATCGCAAAATCTGGACAACCAATTCTAGTAGTTGAGGAAGCGATGCTTACTGGTGGACTAGGTGCACTCGTTCAGTCATACGTTATGGATCATGACTTAGGTACTACAGTAAAACGTATTGGAATTGACAACACATATGTAGAACAAGGTAGCGTATCAGAATTATTAGAAGAAGTTGGTCTGACTAAAGAAAATATTATAAACAAAGTTCTTGAGATTTTAAGTAATGAAAAAAAATAAGACAAGAGCGGACCTTTATCTTTACGAACATTTTAATTTAGGCACGATAGAGGATATAAGAAGACTCATCATGGCAGGAAAAGTATTAAACAATAATACACCTGTATATAAACCTTCTGACATCATAGTTGAAGAAACGGCAAATATTCGTTTTAAAAATATCAAAGAATTTGTCTCTCGTGGTGGACTAAAGCTCCGTGAGGCAATTCTTGTATTTAACCTAGACATCAACGATAAGGTCATCGTTGATATCGGTAGCTCTACTGGTGGTTTTACAGATTGTGCTCTGGCGCATGGGGCGAGACTTGTTTACGCAGTGGACGTAGGGACAAATCAATTAGACTATAGTCTTAGAGTAGATGAAAGAGTCATAGTTCTTGAACAGACGAACTTTAAAGACATTACAGATGAAATCCGTGAATTACCAAATACAATCACAATAGATGTGAGCTTTACGTCTATAATTCCAATATTGAGGCATATCAAAGCGCTATGGAATCATAATTATGAGGTCATAGCACTTATTAAACCTCAGTTTGAAAGCTATTTAGAAGAGCGAGAACAAGACGGTATAATCAGGAGTAAAGAGACTCAAAAGCTCACTATTGAACGCGTTGTTGATGAGTGTGCGTTTATCGGATTTAGTACTTATCAAATCATTGAATCGCCAATTAAAGGAACTAAAGGTAATACTGAATTTTTACTACACATCATTAATGATGATAATAACAATAAATTAACGAACGAAGAAATCACAGCAATATTTTAATTGCTGTGATTTTTTGAATTGTATTTATTATTCACATTGTGGTATATTCGAATAAATATACATGTTCAAAGAAAGGTGATATCTTATGTCAAATAAGTCTGTGCGCCAAATTAAAATTAGAGAAATTATTTCCAGTCACAACATCGAAACACAAGAAGAGTTGGTTGAGAAGTTATTAGAACAAAAATTTGATGTGACACAAGCCACAGTTTCAAGAGACATTAAAGAATTACAATTATTCAAAGTCCCCACTGCAGATGGTTCATATGTATACAGTATGCCTCAAGACAGAAAGTACCACCCATTAGAAAAACTAGGAAGATACTTAATGGATAGCTTTGTTAAATTAGATTCACATGATAATCTACTTGTCTTAAAAACATTACCAGGTAACGCACAATCAATTGGTGCAATTCTAGACCAACTAGAATGGGAAGAAGTTGTTGGAACTATATGTGGTGACGATACATGCTTACTCATCTGCCGTGGTGAAGAGGCGTTACAAACAATTAAAGAACGTATTTTCAATTTAATTTAAAGGTGTGTAAAGCATGTTACTTCGTTTAAACATTAAGAACTTCGCTGTGCTTGAAAACATAGAACTCGATCTATATGACAAATTAACAGTTATTTCAGGTGAATCTGGAGCAGGTAAATCTATGTTAATCGAAGCGATGGGTTACTTAGGCGGAAAGCGTGCGAGTACAGAGGATATTCGTTATGATACTGCGAGATCTGTAATTGAAGGCGTTTTTGATTTTCCAGATACAGAAAAGTTAAACCAAGTTTTAGAATACTACAATATTCCAGTCGACGAAGTATTTATTGTTCGTAGAGAAATTATGCAAAATAAGAAGAGTATCATAAAAGTTAATAACCAGCTCGTTACCCTAACAGCATTGAGAGAAATCATGAGTGAAGTATTTACAATTCATACTCAAGATGCGCATGATGATATTTTACGCAGAGAAAATCAATTAAATTATTTGGATCTTTTTATCGAACTTGAAGAAGAACAAGTATTTAAAGACTATCAAAACTCTTATAAAAATCATAATTCAATTAAAAAACGCATTGAAGAGCTTGAATATAAAGACCGAAATCGCTTAGAGCAACTAGATAATTTGAAGCTTCAATTAAATGAAATCAGTGCGCTTAATCTTACTAATATTGATGAGGAAAAAGAGCTCGAAGAAGAGTTAGAGTATCTTATGAACTATGAAACAGTGCACGAAACCTTGCAATCGATTGAATCTATGTTTAACAGTGAACAGAGTGTAGAGACTCAGCTTTATGAGATATACACACTGCTAGATCGCATCGTACAATTTGACCCGAATTATGAGTCCTATCGAGAGGTATTCGAGAGCGGTTATCATTTACTTCGAGAATTAAACAGTGAAGTGAATCGAGATATGACGAACTTAGAGTTCGATGAAAACAGGCTAAATGAAATTCAGGAACGTTTAAGTTCAATAAATTACCTAAAACGTAAATACAATGAGACCTTCACAGGTCTCATTGATTTACAGCATAGTTTAGAACAAGATATAGAAGCTTTAGTTAACTTTTCATCTTCTTACGAAGAGTTGCAAGTACAAAAAGATAACGCGTTTAAAGAGATGGAATCCCATGCAAAAGAACTGCATAAACTTAGAATTGATAGAAAAGACTTCCTCGAGACATCTATAGAAAAAGAACTTCAAGATTTAGATATGGTGCATTCAGCAATAGAGATTAGTGTAAAAGAAGGACAATTTAATGAAAAAGGTTTTTCAAATGTTGAATTTTTGATTTCAACAAATAAAGGAGAACCAATGAAACCACTAAACAAAATTGCATCTGGTGGGGAAGTTTCTAGATTAAACCTTGCTTTAAGAACGATATTCTCAAATTTTGAGAATCAAGCACTCGTAATTTTAGATGAGATTGACACAGGAGTTAGTGGTTACGTAGCAACCAAGATGGCAGAAAAAATGAAATTACTGTCCAAAACAAGACAAGTATTCACAATTTCTCATCTGCCTCAAGCAGCTGCTACGTCGGATCATCATCTAAATGTATATAAAGAAGTGATAGAAGGAAGAACAGTCTCTCTTGCTAAGTACCTAAATGAAGAAGAACACACTTATGAAATTGCTCGTATGTTAAGTGGCTCAAAACTAAATGAAGCTGCAATTATCAACGCCCGAGAATTAATAAACTCTAGTAAATAATTATTTACTAGAGTTTTTTTCTTTCATAAAACGTTCTTGGGCTCGTTTATTTTTCTTTTCCCTATGAAGAATGTATCCCGCAACAAACCAGATACCTAGAACTGTTAGAATTAGTCCAACTACGAATTGAAGCGCTACTGAACTGAATGGAGGTATCGCGATAGCGAACACTGCATCTCTCATAAGTTTTATTCCGTAAGCTGCAAACAGAGCTGGAATTACAAGTACTAATAGCGCAATTATTTTTTTCAAAACATCACCACATATTTTTGTTATTTTCTGAATATAAGGTCTCGCAATCAAAAATCATTTCAGTATTGTATAATAGAATATAGATTAGATAATTGAAGACCTAATAACTTATATTATACTAATTGATATGCCAAATTTCAGTATATCTGAAATTTTTTTAGGTAAATAAGTGGTATGACCACAGACAATTGGAGGCTATTATGACTAAACATTATGATTTAGTAGTAATTGGAGGCGGAACAGGTGGTTATGTATCTGCAATCAGAGCAAGCCAACTAGGCCTCAGTGTTGCTATTGTTGAGAAACAGAAACTAGGTGGCACATGTTTACATAGAGGATGTATACCAACCAAAAGTTTACTTAAGTCTGCTGACTTAATAGAGCAAATTAAAATAACAAATGAGCTTGGTATCACTGATCTAGAAATTAATTTTGATTATAAAAAAATTGTAGCTAGAAAAGATAAAATCGTGGATCAAATGTATAAAGGTATCCACGGACTTATAAAAAAGAATAAAATTGATGTCTTTAACGGTCACGGAAGAATGCTGGGACCTTCTATTTTCTCACCTATCAGTGGAACGGTTGCTGTCGAAAGAGAAGATGGTGAAAGTGATGTTCTCACAAATGACTATGTGTTAATCGCTACAGGAACAACACCTCGTGAATTACCATACTTAGAGTTTGACAATAAGATTGTGATTTCAAGTGACCACATTCTGACTCAAGAAACGTTACCAGAGTCTATATTGATTATCGGTGGTGGTGTTATCGGCGTAGAATTTGCTTCACTCTTATCTGATTTAGGTGTTAATGTCACAATTGTAGACGTAGAGGATCGTTTACTAAAATTAGAAGACAAAGACGCATCAAGAATCATTGAAGATACATTTAAGAAGAAAAATGTTGCTATCCATACTAGTACACGTTTAGTAGAGTCTGACTTCACTAAAAATGAATCGTCTATGACTGTTGAGTTAGATGGTAAGAGTGTTGAATTCGATCAAGTACTTGTTGCGATCGGACGTGTACCATTAACGGATGATATTGGACTTTCTAATACTAAGATTAAGACAGATAAAGGATACATTGAGACGTCGGAATTTTATCAGACAGCAGAATCTCATATCTACGCGATTGGGGACTGCATTGGTAAACTTCAACTCGCACATGTTGCGACAAAAGAAGGCCTAATTGCTGTAGAAAAAATTGCTCATCAAACACCAATTGAGCTTGATTATCGTGCAGTACCGAGATGTGTATACACAAATCCTGAAATTGCTTCTATTGGATTCACTGAAGACGAATTAAAGGAGTCAAATACTAAATATAAAGCACATAAATTTCCATTAGTTGGTGTTGCTAAAGCTGTCATTGAAAATGATGGAGTTGGATTCGTAAAGTTGCTCGTAGATGAACACGAATCTATTTTAGGTGCAACGATTGTTGGTGCACATGCAACCGAATTAATAAACGAGTTATCTCTCGCAAAATTCTTAGATGTAAGCATGTCAGAAATGAAAGAAACGATTCATGCACATCCATCAGTAGGAGAAGGTATTTTTGAAGCTTCATTAGATGCTTTAGGAATGGCAATTCATAAATAGGAGGTTCATTATGGCAAAGCATATTGAATTAGGATTAGATAATGATGATTTAAAACATATGTACAGGATCATGTTATTGTCACGTCGTTTAGATGAGAGAATGATGTTATTAAACAGAGCGGGTAAATTACCTTTCGTCATTTCATGTCAGGGACAGGAGGCAGCTCAGGTTGGTGCTGCTTATGCATTAGACAAAGAACATGATATCTTAAGTCCCTATTATCGTGACTTAGGTGTAGTGACTGAATTTGGGGTAACTGCAAAAGACAGCATGATATCAGCGTTTGCTAAGAAAGAAGATATCTCTAGTGGTGGTAAACAAATGCCAGGACATTACGGATCAAAAAAACATAATATTTTAACTCAAGGGTCTGTAGTTACGACGCACGTACTCCATGCTGTAGGTGCAGCATATGCAAAGATGCTAGATAATGCAGAAGGGGTTTCGTTCGCAACACTAGGTGAAGGTTCTACGTCTCAAGGAGACTTCCATGAAGGTCTAAACTTCGCAGCGATTCATAAATTACCATTCATCTGTATGATTGAGAACAACGGATACGCAATTAGTGTCCCGTCAGAACTACAATATGCAGTAAAAGACTTATCGAAACGTGCTATCGGATACGGCATGCATGGAGAACAAGTAGACGGTAACGATCCTTTAGAAGTATATCGTGTTATTAAAGAAGCTAGAGACCGAGCTGTGAATGGCGAAGGTCCAACATTAATTGATGCGATTGTTCATAGACTTGGTGCGCACTCATCAGACGATGACGATAAATACAGAGACAAAGAAATGATTGCATCATTAAAAGAAACAGATTGCATAAATACATTTAAACAATACATCCTCGATGAAACAGACATCGACGAAAACTGGTTTGCTGAATTAGAAGATGAAATTAAAGCTGAAATTAATGAAGCGACTAAATATGCAGAAAATGCAGAATATGCAGCACCAGAAGATGCATTACTGAACGTATATGAGGAGGTTCACAATGGCTAAAATGACCTATTTAGAGGCGATACGAGATGCCCTTGATTTTGAAATGGAAAAGGACAACGATGTATTCGTTCTAGGTGAAGACGTAGGTAAAAAAGGAGGCGTATTTAAAGTAACAGACGGTTTACAGAGCAAATATGGTAAAAATAGAGTATTAGATACGCCTCTTGCAGAATCACTGATAGCAGGTACTGCAATTGGTGCAGCAATGATGGGTAAAAGACCAGTAGGTGAAATTCAATTTGCTGAATACATTTTACCTGCAACAAATCAAATTTTAAGTGAAGCAGCTAAGATTAGATACCGTTCAAACGGTGACTGGAATTGTCCACTAGTAATAAGAGCACCATTTGGTGGTGGAATTCATGGAGCGCTCTATCATTCACAATCAATTGAGAGTGTATTTGCATCTACTCCAGGATTAAAAGTAGTTATTCCATCAACACCGAGCGATGCGAAAGGCTTACTGATTGCAGCGATTAGAGATAACGACCCTGTTTTATATTTTGAACATAAGAAAGCGTATCGTTTCTTAAGAGAAGAGGTACCGGAAGGTGAATACGTTGTTCCAATTGGAGAAGTAGACGTGAAGCGTGATGGTGATGATATTACAGTTATTACTTATGGACTTTGTGTACACATGGCGATTGAAGCGGCAGAGCGTCTAAAAGACGATGGTTATGAAGCTAAAATTGTAGACCTTCGAACAATATATCCGCTAGATAAAGAAGGTATTAGAAAACATGTAAAAGAAACTGGTAAGGTATTATTAGTTACTGAAGACAACTTAGAGGGCAGTGTAATGAGTGAAGTATCTGCGATAATCAGCGAGGATTGCTTCTATGATTTAGATGCTCCGGTGATGAGACTTGCTGGCCCTGATGTACCTGCAATGCCATATGCGCCACCAATGGAAGACTATTTCATGGTAAACCCAGACAAAATTTATAACAAAATGAAAGAACTTGCAGAACACTAGGAGGATATAGATGGAAATTATTAAAATGCCAAAACTAGGTGAAAGTGTTCACGAAGGTACGATTGAAGAATGGCTAGTAAACGTTGGAGATACTGTTTCAGAATACGACCCATTATGTGAAGTACTAACGGATAAAGTAACAGCAGAAGTTCCATCTTTATTTGATGGTGTAATAAATGAAATTCTTGTAGAAAGAGGTGAGACAGTTAGTGTCGGCACACCGATATTAAAAATCGAAGTAGAGGGCGACGGCTCAAGTGCAGAAGAACCTGTTGAAGAATTACAAGAAAGAGTAATTGAAGATAAAAAAAAGAATGTGTCTGTATCAACTAATACTAAATTTAAATCAACTTTCGTAGAAAAACCATCAGGAATGAGAATCTCGCCAGTAGTGATGAGACTCGCTTCAGAAAACAACATCGATCTAAATGAAGTTAAAGGCACTGGTGCCTTAGAACGAGTGACAAAAAAAGATATTGAAAAATTCATAGCTAGTGGTGGTAAAAATAAGAACAAAGTTGAAACACCTGTCAAAGAAAATAAACATGAAAGCATTCATGTACAAACACCACCGACAACTAATAACAGCACTTCTCTAAAAGGAACGCGTATACCAGTTTCAGGTGTAAGAAAAGCAATCGCGAACAAAATGACTCAATCTGTTACAGAGATTCCGCATGCATGGTTAATGATGGAAGTAGATGCTACTAATCTTGTTGCACTAAGAAATAAGCATAAAGAAAACTATAAGAATCAAGGGGTTAATTTAACTTACTTTACATTCTTTATTGATGCAGTAACGAAAGCTTTGGCTGAGTATCCAATTCTAAACAGTACATGGCAAGATGAAGAGATACTCGTTCATGATGATATAAACATCTCAATTGCGGTGGCATCTGATGATAATTTATATGTTCCAGTTATTAAAGGAGCAGATAGACTATCAATCAAAGGACTTGCAGAAGAGGTTGGTACACTTGCTACTTTAGGTAGAAGTAATAAGCTAACTCAAAGTCATATGAGTGGTGGTACATTCACAGTGAACAACACAGGTGCATTTGGCTCTATACAATCAATGGGGATTATCAATCACCCTCAGGCGGCCATTCTACAAGTTGAATCAATCATTAAAAAACCAGTCTTCATTAATGATATGCTAGCTGCACGTCATATGGTGAATTTATGTATGTCTATTGATCATAGAATTTTAGACGGATTAGTTGCGGGGAAGTTCTTAGCTAGAGTTAAAGAATTAATTGAAAATATTGATCCTAATCAATCCAATCTCTAACCTTTACAAATTATACTCATAAGCATAAACTAAATATAAATGAGTAAGAGGAGATTATTAAATGGAACTAGATTTTAATTTATATATGAATGACCTAGTATCAAATGCCCGTACAGAAATGACTGAAGCAGGATACACTGAACTACTCACTGCTGAAGATGTTAACCGTGAACTAGATAAAGAAGGTACAGCACTAGTAATGATTAACTCAGTATGTGGTTGTGCTGGAGGTATTGCTAGACCAGCTGCAATTCATTCACTGAACTACGATCATTTACCCACACGACTACTTACAGTGTTTGCTGGCCAGGACAAAGAGGCGACTGAAGCGGTACGTGAAAGAACGCCAGACTACCTTCCTTCATCGCCATCGTTTGCTTTCTTTAAAGATGGTAAAATTGTAGATATGGTAGAGAGACATGAAATTGAAGGGCATGACGTGATGAGTGTTATCACGGACCTTCAAGCATGGTACATGGAGCACGGTGAAGAAATATAAAAAAAGAGTGGTCGCTAGACCACTTTTATTTGTTAGAAGCCAGTTAGATAGCTGATACCCATCATTAGTCCTGAAACAACAATTAGAATAATCATTGCCCAAATAATGGCACGTTGAAGTTTTTTATTAGACATATAGTTCGACCTCATTTATATTAATATATTTTTATTTTACCGACTTATTTGTCGATTATCAACTAGGAGTGGAAGAAATGAATAAGGAAAGACTTGTTAATCATTTATTAGAACTCGTACAGATTGATTCTGAATCTGGAAATGAACGTGAAATCGCGGATCATTTATTTAATCTTTTTTCAGAAATGGAACTCATTGGTTTTGAAGATGATACAAAAAACACAACAGGATACGGTGCAGGTAACTTATTCTTTGTGCTAAAAGGTGAAGAAGATATAGAGCCTGTCAACTTCATGGTTCACATGGACACTGTAGCACCGGGTAATGGTGTTAAACCGAGCATAAAAGGGAACTACATCGTTACAGATGGTACAACAATCCTTGGTTCTGACGACAAAGCGGGCATTGCAGCAGTTGTTGAAGCAATCCGTACGATTAAAGAACAAAACATTCCACATGGTGACGTTGAAGTAGTTGTGACAGTTGGAGAAGAAACCGGGCTTGTTGGTGCAAAAGCATTTGATACTTCAGTATTAAACTCTAAATTTGGTTATGCGGTTGATGGTACTGGTAAAGTAGGAACGATTGTTAACCGTGCTCCTTCTCAAAATAGAATTGAAGTTCACATTCATGGTAAGCCTGCACATGCCGGTATTGAACCAGAAGCTGGTGTATCTGCAATCAACATTGCTGCAAAAGCAATCAGCAACATGAAACTCGGTCGTATCGATGCAGAGACAACAGCAAACGTAGGACGCATCGAAGGCGGTAAATCTACAAACATCGTAAGTGATTACGCTTATGTTCTATTGGAATCTCGTAGCTTAGACGAGAAAAAGCTTGCAGACCAAACTGCACACATTGAAGCAACATTTAAACAAGCGGCTGAAGAACTTGGTGGTAAAGTAGATGTATTCGTAGAATTTATGTATCCAGCATTACATGCTAAAGAAGATAGTGACGTAGTCAAACTTGCTGTTAAAGCATCTGAGAACATCGGTCGCGAAGCAAATATTATCTCACTAGGTGGTGGAAGTGATGGTAACGTATTTGCAGGACAAGGTATCGATATTGCGATACTTGGACTCGGTTATGAAGAAATACACACCACTGAAGAAAGAATGCCATTAGAAGAGCTTTACAAGATCACTGAAATGATTATTGAGATCATAAAACTACAAGCTTTAAAATAGAAGAAAAAATTAAAAGAAAGAGCATATTTAATATGCTCTTTCTTTTAATTAAAAATAAGATTGCCAAACTTGTATTATACATTCATCTTCAATATCATTAACAAGTCCTTTGATCACTTCGATTGAAAACTCTGTTTCAATGTCATACCGCTCTTTTAATTGCCATTTTCTATAAATATGTTCATAGAGTTTTGGAATCTCATTTTCGATTAAACCATTCGATTCAAATATTTGATAATTTGAAGATGGCGTGTATATTGTTTCAAATACAGTATCAAATGATGATGGTGTGCCTACAAACACTTGAATATCACCTTCATAATATTGCTCTAAAACAACTAAACCTTTGACCTGTCCATTGTTATGCTTTAAAATTTCACCAACAATTCCACTATTCATTAGATAGTTTAAGTATCTAAACTTCTTAGTGTAGTCATAGCTGTTAGCGGCAAAAAATTCCGTAATCCCAATTAATCGTATACTCTCATGATATCTAGATTCGGTAAATGGGTCTTTCTTAGTCGTCGGTTTGATTTCAAAAGAAACACGCAATTGTAATGGAATCGAATTAATATGTTTATCGACATCATAAACACTAATACCAAATTCTTTTTGAAACTTATCCTTGAATGATTCCAAGTCTGGCTGATTGTAGTACTTGATGATGTCAACGAGTCTTCTGTGACCGTCATATACCTCTATAGCAATCTCTGTAAGTTGTCTTTTTTCCTGATACTCTCTTGGTGTCATTCCAACAAGGGAAGTAAATAATGTGAGAAATGATTTTGTTTCAATGTCATCATTCGCTAACACCGAGTCAAAGTCTATATTCTCACGCAAATGGTCTTCAATATATACGATAAACTTTTCTATAAAATGAATTGTTTCCATAATTTCACCTGTCTTCTTTAATTATTATTCCATGATGCGTGTTAAAAGACAAGCTTAGTTGTGATATAATAAAGTCAATTTGAAAAGAGGTACATGTATGAGGCTAACAGTATTAGGATCAGGGGCTGGGCTACCTTCTAAAGAGAGAAAAACACAGTCTATCATACTGGATTTGATTCCAGAAATTAACGCATATTTTTTAATTGACGTGGGAGAAGCATTACAACATCAGCTCTTACATACAAATATTAAATCCAGAAAAATTAACCATATATTTATTACACATTTACATGGAGACCATATCTACGGACTACCTGGATTTTTATCAAGTAGAGCGTTTCAAGGTGGGGAGAACCAACCACTACATATATATGGACCAAAAGGCATAGAGGAATGGCTTGAAGTCACATTTCAAATTTCTGGTACTCATTTAAACTATCCATTTTATGTACATGAAATTCATGACGGTATGACCCTTTCAGTTGAAGGATACCAAGTAGATGTTCGTCTATTGGATCATCCAATTGATAGCTATCTATTTGTATTTAAAGAACCTGATAAAGAAGGATCATTAGATGCGGATAAGTTAAAAGAAGTCGGTATCAGACCAGGACCAATTTATGCTGAAATTAAAGAGAGCAATACTTTCGAACATGATGGTATTACTTACAACACAAGTGAATTTTTAGGACCAGTCACTCCAGGTAAAAAGATTGCGATTCATGGGGATACACGCCTCATTAAAGATAGCGAATATAAGAGACTAATTGAAAACAGCGATGTTGTTATTCATGAAGCTACATTTTTAGATAATGAGAGCGAAAAAGCACATGAGTTTGGTCATAGTGAGATACATGAGGTGATGGAGTTATTTAAATCATTAAATATCGATACGACAATATTTACACATATCAGTAATCGATATGATGAAAACTTCTTAAACAACATTAAACAAAAATTACCTGAACAAACGTATATCGCAGAAGATTTCTTTTCTTTTCAGGTTAAATAAAATCTCCGCGCAAGTTTATTGCTCGGAGATTTTTTTAGACTCTGTGTTCTTCGTAGTACAACGTTTTGATGTTGCTTCTGATCTCTTTGATTTCATCATCGGAGATGCTTGCAGAATCTAAATAATGCATAATGTTTTGTTCCAGCTGTTTAGCAGAGCTCACACCGTTTAATGTCACGACGTTCATATAGTCTAAATATCTAAAAGCAATTGCTTCTAGAGAATGATTGTAATCAGTGAGCATCATAAGCATCTGTTTTAACTTATCGTAAGTATAACCGTTTGTTCCTTTTTTGAACTTTTTCACTAAAACTTCTTCATGGTTTTTAGTGAGCAAACCTTGCATTAAACCTCCACGTGCAAGTGTAACTATTTCGTCATCTAAAAACTCTTCACCTTGAGTTTTTAAAATACTCATATCTGTCATTAGTGTTGCGATATTCGAGTTAGATTTGTAGTAATCTATAACATTCTTTCTAATGGATGAAATACCGTAGCTCTTTATTAGTTTCTTTCTTTTTAACTCTTCAAAAGCCGCAATTGTTTCATCCATGTTGTCTTCAATTGTTCCGCCATGTAATTGATACAAATCAATGAATGGATTACCTAATCTAAGTTTAGAGTCTATAACAGCCTGTTTGATATAATCGCCACTAGGATTCCAACGAATCTTTTCCCTTAAAGCAGAATCAAATTCATTCCCTACCTTTGTGCCGATTTTAATATCAAAGTGTTTCTTGTAATCATGAAGGAGTGGTCCGACCGTCGCTTCATTTTTTCCGTACTGATATAGGTCTGCTGTATCGAAGTAATTCACACCGAATTCTAAGGCGAGCCTTAAAATATCATTGGTTTCTTTTATGTTTCCAAGTGGTAGATTCATGCAACCTAAACTGAATCTTGATATCGATTGATTATCTTTTGTTATGATATATTTCACAAGATACACCTTCCTGTTTTAAGATAGTTATATGATACTATACCCAATAACAGATAAAATTATAATGGGGGAATATGATTTGAATAAAAACAATGAACATTTGCTTGAAAAAACAGTTCGGAGTATTTCAATTTATAAAGGTAATATTATTGATGTGAACTTGCTAGATGTAGTATTACCTAACGGTAATGAAGCTAAGAGAGAAGTTGTCTATCACCAAGGAGCAGTTGGAATAATTGCTATTTATAACGATGAGATGTACTTCGTAAAACAATACAGAATATCAACAGAAGATATTCTTATTGAAGTTCCTGCGGGCAAAATAGAACCAAATGATTCTGCAGAAAAAACTGCCAGAAAAGAGTTAAAAGAAGAGACAGGACTTGTAGCAGAATCTGTGTCTAAAATTTACGAGTTTTATGTTTCACCTGGTTTTTCTAATGAGATTATTCATTTGTATGAAGCTAAAAATATTACTTTAGATGAACAGGATTTAGATCTCGATGAATTTGTTGATATTATAAAAGTACCTGTTAACGAATTACAGCAAAAGTTAAGAGAAAATTACTTTAAGGATGCAAAGACAATTGCAGCTGTTCAGTATGTAATTTCTCACTACTAAATTACGATTTCTTCATGTATACTATAGTAGACATAATTTGGAGTGGTTTAGGTGGAATCTAAGATAAAGAACGTTAAAGAACAACTGCATAGTGCTGGGTTTAAACTGACGCCTCAACGTGAAGTGACATTAAAAATTCTTTTAGAGAATAAAAACAGTCATCTCAGTGCAGAGGATGTTTTTCTTCGTGTTAAGGAAGAATATCCTGAGATTGGACTTGCTACCGTTTATCGCACACTTGAACTTCTATCTGATCTTCAAATTTTAGAGAAGATGAACTTTGGAGATGGCGTATCAAGATACGACTTCAGAAAGACTGGTACAAAACACTTTAATCACCATTTAATCTGTGTGAAATGCGGTAAAGTACAAGAAGTTGAAGACGATCTTCTCAGTGATGTTGAAAAAATCATCGAACACGAATATGGATTTATGATTATGGATCATAGGCTTACGTTCCATGGTGTATGCAGAGAATGTCAGCTGAAAGAGGATGCGAATGGATCAGACTGAAATTAAAATTTTAGAGTATAAATCATACCTACAAATCGAAAAAGGTCTATCACGTTCTTCAATTGATGCATATACGCAAGATCTTAAACGGTATCGTGACTATTTAGAAAGTAAAAAGCTGAATCTCGTAGATGTAAAACCTCAAGACCTAACTGCTTTTCTTAAAGAAGAATCTCTTGATGGTAAGCAAACAAAAACAATTGCACGATTACAATCCACTTTAAGAAATTTTCATCAATTCTTGCAAAACAATCAACATACATCAAATAACCCTGCACAACTACTCAGCAGAGTGAAAATCGAGCAGTCATTACCAGATGTTTTGACAGTTGAGGAGATGGAAACGTTAATTACATCTCCGGACAACACAATGGCTGGTCAAAGAGACCATGCAATCATGGAGTTATTATATGCATCAGGTGTTCGTGTTAGTGAGTTAATTGATATCAAGGTTGATGATGTTAATATTGATATGGGCTTTATCAATGTCATTGGTAAAGGGAATAAACAACGTATTATTCCAATCACAGATCGCTCTGCAGCAATATTAGATCACTACATTAAGAACGTCAGGCTAAATTTTCTAAAGACTGAAAACGTATTTCATTTATTTTTAACTCAAAGAGGTAAGGGGTTCACAAGACAAGGTCTTTGGAAGATGATTAAAAAATATCAATTAGTAAGTAATACGAAAAAAAATATAACACCCCATACTTTTAGGCATTCATTTGCCACACATCTCATTGAAAATGGTGCAGATTTGAGAGCTGTGCAAGAGTTGCTTGGTCATAGTGATATTTCAACCACTCAAATGTACACGCATTTATCAGCAAAAACGATTCGAGAGATGTACAAAAAATTTCACCCTAGGAAGTAGGTATACAATGTTTAATCGCATACATTTAATTGTTTTGGATTCAGTTGGTATAGGAGAAGCACCAGATGCTGATCAATTTAATGATAAAGGGACACATACATTAAAACATACGCTTGAATGTAAAACAGGAGCATTTAAAAATTTAGAATCACTCGGTCTTGGTTGTATCGATGTATTACCAAACATCGGTTGTACTACTGAACCAAAAGCATTCTATACAAAGATGCAAGAAATCTCACAAGGAAAAGATACGATGACTGGTCACTGGGAAATTGCTGGTTTAAACATTGAAACAGCATTTAAAACATATCCTAATGGATTCCCAGATGAACTAATCGATCAAATTAAAGAAAAAACAGGCAGGGGGGTTGTGTGTAACTTACCTGCAAGTGGTACTGAAGTAATCGATGAATTTGGTGAACATCATATGGAAACAGGTGATTTAATCATCTATACATCTAACGATCCTGTGTTACAAATTGCAGCGCATGAAGATATTATTCCGATCGAAGAACTATATGGAATTTGCGAGATCGTCCGAGAACTTACAATGGAAGATGAATTTTTAGTAGGTAGAGTAATCGCTCGTCCATTTGTAGGTCCACGTAAAGGGGCGTTTAAGAGAACGGGAAATAGGCACGATTATGCGCTAAGTCCATTTAGTGATACCGTACTTAATGTACTTAAAAATGCTGGTTTCGATACGATTTCAGTTGGTAAAATTTCTGATATCTTTAATGGAAGTGGAATTACAGAAGCATTGCGTACGAAAAACAATATGGATGGTATAGATAAGTTACTCACAGTCATTAATAAAGACTTTAAAGGTTTATCATTCACAAATCTTGTTGATTTCGATGCAGAATATGGGCATAGAAGAGACCCAGAGGGCTACTTCGATGCGTTAGTTGACTTTGACAACCGTTTACCAGAAATCATTGAAGCACTCCGTGATGATGATCTGTTGATCATTACAGCAGACCATGGAAACGATCCAACACACACTGGAACAGATCACACTCGTGAATATGTACCCTTGCTCATCACTTCTAAAAAAGATTTAAAATATGGTGAAATTAATAAGCGTTCAAGCTTCGCAGATATTGCAGCAACAATTGCAGAAAACTTTGAAGTTCAATACCACACACATGGTAAAAGTTTCTTAAAGGAGATTCTTTAATGAATAAAAAGCATCAAAAAGCTGTATTTTTATTTATATTGGCCTTTTCTTTAGTTTGGGGTATTCTTTACTGGGTTATTTTTGCATAAAAAAAGCGCGACACGTTAGTCGCGTTTTTTTCTGTTAAGCGCCATTAATCTTTCTTCTATTACATCTGTCCGATCACGAATTTTATGGCGATGTACAGTTTCATGATTCTTTATATGTATCTCATTTAAATATGATTCAAACTCAGTTATGGAATCAAAGTCTGAAGCTTCATAGAGTGCATTAAATACAGAATCAATGATTGGATAGGAAAGGGGCTTAAATGGAGCATCATCTATTTCCTTTATTCTTTCACCTATTAAATCTATAAATGATTCCTTAAGTCCAATAGAGTTTAAGTTAAATGGATGAGAATGAAAGATATTTAAAGCTCTAATATAAGAACGTTTTGCTCCATTTAAATTGTCACGCCTGTAATGATACTCTGCAGTCGCAATTAGAACGAGAAACACTTCTTTATCCATCTTGGTAAAAGTGCCCTTACTTTTCCAGGCATCTTCCATGATTTCATGGCATTCGAAATAATCTTGTTCTATAATTAACATATTATAAAAATGATGCAGAAGCGTATTATGCATCTTGTACACATCCTTAATTTGAGGTCATTTTAATGAAACACTATACCGTTCAACTTGATGTATTTCAAGGACCACTAGATCTATTATTACATTTAATTAAAGAGTTTGAAATTGATATCGATGATATTCAAATGAGTTTATTAACTGAACAATACTTAGCTTATATACACAAAATGAAAGAGCTCGAGTTAAACATCGCAAGTGAATATCTTGTTATGGCTAGCGAACTTTTACGCATCAAGAGTAAAATGCTACTTCCTGAACCCGCGATCGAAGAATCATACGAAGACCCTAGGGACGAACTTGTTTCACAACTTTTAGAATATCAAAACTACAAGTTTTACGCAGATAATCTAAAAGTTATTAAAGAAACTGCAGATAAAAAATTCATTAAAGCACCACACGTGTTTGAAGAGAGAGAGATCGATGAAAATATTGTCATTCATTTGAATGAACTTCTAGAGGCCTACGAGAAAGTAAAATCTCGCGTACATGTTGAAGAAGATGTTCATATTTATGTTGAGAGAGAGCCATTTACTGATCAAGATGCACGTGAATTTTTAAAGAATAAATTTAGGGTAAAAAAACAATTGAGCATTGGTGAACTATTCCATTTTGATGAGCCAATTAATCAGGTTGTCCAAGTGTTTATTACTCTTCTTGACCTCGTTCGTCTCAATCATTTTAGAATAGACATTAAGTCTCAAACAGATTTTTATATTAAAGAAATAAAGGAAAGCTAATAATGGAATTAACTAAAATAGATATCATTGAAGGATTACTTTATATTGCAGGTGATTCTGGCATACATGAGAAAACACTGATTGAACATGTACCAATCACGAAAGAGCAATTAGAGAAAGTAGTTGACTCTTATAACAAAAGCAATTTTGTAATTGATCAGCATGGTAACACCTACTTTCTAAAAACGACAAAAAAGATGTCTAAGTATATTGAGCGATTACTAGACAGTGCACCTAAGAACAAGCTATCTAACGCGGCATTAGAGGTGCTCGCAATCATCGCGTATAACCAACCGGTTGCTCGTGGAATGATTGAAGAGTTGAGAGGTGTATCGCCAGACGGTCCATTAAACACATTGCTTTCAAAAAGACTCATTGAACGTGTACACTTTGATGAAGACAGACGTACATTTTTTAAAACGACTCAAAGATTTTTAGAAGTATTCGATTTAAAATCAATAGACGAATTACCAACTGCTGAAACGATAGAAGAACAAGAACATATCGATTTATTTTTCAGTAATTTACAAGGAGAGATGGAATGACAAAAGTAAGATTAAATAAAAAAATTGCAGACGCAGGAATTACCTCAAGAAGAAAAGCAGAACAACTCATTTTAGACGGAAAAGTAAAAGTAAATGGCGAAGTAGTTAGAGAACTAGCAACTTTTATTGGAAATAAAGATAATGTTGAAGTTAACGGCATTCAAATTGAAAATGAAGAACCAATTTATATTCTTTATCACAAACCAACAGGTGAAATTTCAAGTGTTGAAGATGATAAAGACAGAAAAACTGTTGTCGATAATTTTGATCATCTAGGTGTAAGAATATATCCAGTCGGCCGTTTAGACTATGATACTTCTGGGATCCTCCTCTTATCAAACGACGGTGACTTCACAAACTACATGACCCATCCAAGATATGAGGTTCCAAAAACTTATCGTGTGCGTGTTGATGGCCATTTAACTCCAAGACAGATTGCAGAACTTGAAACTGGTGTGATGTTAGAAGACGGGAAAACTGCACCTGCAGAAGTTGAGATTATTCGTGATGTTGAGAATAAGGATATGATTATACAATTAAGCATCCATGAGGGGCGTAACAGACAAGTCCGACGTATGATTGAATACTTTGGTAAAGAAGTTAAAAAATTAAAAAGAATTGGCTTTGATTTCTTAACAATAGAAGGTGTACCTACAGGTGAATATCGTTTCTTAACACCTCATGAAGTTAAGAAATTAATTGGACATTCAAAACAGGTGTCACAATAATTCATTTGTCATAAAGCCGTCAATGAATGACGGCTTTTCTAATGTTATAATAGCTATATTAGTGTTTAAGGGGGATTTTGAGTGAAGAAAAGGACACGTAATATCATTCGTATTTCAACTATTTTAGCAATAGTTGTTTTAACGGGGATTACATTATGGTTTAACTTCACAAAAGATAATGCCACTACAAAAGTTGGCGATACTGCAGTAGATTTTAAATTAAAATCACTGGATGGTGAAGAGTTTCAACTACATGAAATTACAAAAGAAAAAGGTGTTATCATCAACTTTTGGGGGACTTGGTGTAAACCATGTAGAGAAGAGATGCCTGACTTAAACCAAGCATCAATAGAACACAACGATGATGATGTAACAATCATTACTGTAAACGTTTCAGAAAAACCACAACAAATTGACCAGTTTTTACGTGGTCTTGGCGAGGATATGAATTTAACTATGCTTCTTGATCCAAACAGAAGTGTAACGAAAGCATACAACATTGGACCATTACCAACAACAATTGCTGTAAATAAAAGCAATAAGATCGTAAAAAAACAAGAGTATCAATTAACAAAAGAAGATATTGAATCATTTATTGAAGCAGTACAAGAGTAGGATGTGTAAATTTTGGAATTAAAAGAAATTAAATGTCCACACTGTGGTCATGTCAATTCACCTGGTACTCAGCTTTGTCAGTCATGTGGCCTCATGATTAATGAAGACTATGATAAAAAGAAAATTAAAGACGTCATGCGTTATGACGGAAGTGCTGTTCGTTCTAAAGTAAAATCCCAATCTATATTCGATAAAATTTGGATTTTCTTTACATCAATCAGAAATGGTGTGATTATCATTGCACTGATTGCTCTTGCAGCAGCAATAGGTACAATATTACCCCAACAGTATTTCATTCCAATTGGAGTGGATCCAGAAGTATATTACGCTGATAACTACGGTACATTTGGATATCTATATTACAAGCTCGGATTCCATAACCTATATTCATCTTGGTGGTTCGTATTATTAAATGCGATGCTAGCACTCTCAATCATTGCTGCTTCAGTTGACCGTGGTGTACCTCTTTATAAGTCACTGAAAAACCAACGTGCAAAAAAGCATCCTTCTTTCTTTAGAAGACAGCGCCTCACTTTAAATAGTGACGAAATAACAAAAGAGAATATCGATAAAATTGTAGAGGGACTTAAATCTAAACGCTACAAAGTAACTGAAGATGGCCCACATTTACTATTTGAAAAAGGCAGATTATCAAGATGGGGTCCATATATCAACCACACTGGTTTAATCATCGTTCTAATTGGAAGTATGCTACGATTCTTCCCTGGTATGTATATTGACGAAATTGTTTATGTACCAGAAGGAGAAACTGTTGAAATTCCAACAACAGATAACAAATATTACGTTAAAAACGAAAAATTTATCTTAGATACTTATGACAAAGGTAGTGGCTCTGTCTTTGATAAGTCACTCGCAATGCAAGGTGATTTAGCGAGTAACTATCAAACGAACATTATATTTTATGAAAATTTATCATCTGATGTAGTTGGTAGCGAACCTGATTTAAAAGAAATCGACAAAGATGAAATTCGTGTCAACCATCCCTACAAGTTTGACAACTACGAATTATACCAATCGAGCTTCGACAATAGCTCAATGAAATCAATGACATTCAAGCTCGTCGATAGCAATGATAAACAAATTGGTGAAGAGTTTACTGTCGATTTAAAAGATCCGGACAGCGACTACTCAATTGATGATAAAACAGATATTCAGCTTAGAGCATTTGCACCTGACTTCTTAGAAATTGGTAAAAAAGGAGAACTTCTTTCACAATCTCCAGTTCCTAGAAATCCAGCGTTCATATTCCAAGTGAACAATGAAACATTAGAAACGCCTGAAATTTCACTATTACAGATTCAAAACACTGATGAAATCACGCCAAATAATGAATTTAAAGTTAAATTTGTATCTATGGAAAACGAGATTGCTACAGTGCTTACACTTAAAAAAGACTTAACGATGCATATGATTGGTATCGGATTTATTATATTCTTGCTCGGTGTGTTTATCGGATCTTATATTAACCATAGACGCATTTGGATCAATAAAGAAAAGGGACTATCGATTGCGGCTCATACAAATAAAAATTACTATGGTCTTAAAAAAGAATTGAACTCTGTGTTAAACGAACATGGAGTAGATTCAGTAAATGACAAAGACGAAGTAGAGCACAATGATAGAATGAAAGGATAATTTCTAATGCAACATACATTTTTACAGATTAGTAACACTTCTATATTTATAGCGTTTATTTTGTTACTCATTGCTTTAGTTCCTCTTGCATTAAGTATTCGTTCTAAACATGAAGAACGAAACGCAAAAATCGCGGTTGTCATTGTGGTCATCGCATTTATTTTAGAACTTGTTTATTTCGCATTTAGATGGGCTGCTACAGGTCATGCACCCGTATCAAACCTGTTTGAATTTATTGCAATGTTCTCAATCATGCTGATTGCAGGTTATTTAATAACTTACGCATATTACAAAACAAAAGTCTTTGGACTATTTGCAATTCCGATTTCATTAATTTTACTCGGGTATGGAAGTATTTTTTCAACTGACGTTGCACCATTAATTCCAGCACTTCAGAGTAACTGGTTATTTATTCACGTTACGACTGTTACATTATCTTATGGAATTTTATCAATGAGTGCTGTGGCAGGTTTTATCTATCTCTTAAAAATCATTCCTGCTGAGGAAAAATCAATTCGCGCACGCATGTTAGAATTTTTAATGTGGAATATCGTAGTAGTATTTGCATTTATTATTTCAATTAGTGTCATGCGCGGCGTTGGTTACCAAAATGATTTCCTGTATGTAGATCAATCAGGTAATAACGCTATTGCGGAATATCACTTACCAAGTCTAATTAACTATAATGGTGCACAAGCTGTGGATCATGTTGGAGAGAATAACTATGAACCAGCAGACCACTTTAACTTAGGTATTAGCTTACCACCGATTATTAAAGCACATAGTCTGAACACTGTTGTTTGGTCAGTTATTTTAGGTACTGTACTTTACGGTATTCTGCGACTCATATTTAGAAGACGTTTATATTCTGTGGTTAAACCATTAGCTAAGAATGCTGACCTAAGCTTAATGGACGATATTGGATATCGTTCAGTAATTATTGGTTATCCGTTATTTGCCCTCGGTGGTCTATTCTTCGCAGCAATTTGGGCTCAAGAAGCTTGGAGTCGCTTCTGGGGTTGGGATCCAAAAGAAACATGGGCATTCATTACATTCATGTTCTATACAATCTTCCTTCACTTAAGGTTAAACAGGGGATATGAGGGAGAAAAATCAGCTTGGCTTGCAGTTATCGGTTTCCTTATCATATTATTCAATATGATCGCAATTAACTTAATTGTTGCTGGACTCCATTCTTACGCTTAAGGGAGGGATTTCGTTTGAATAAACAGAGAATTTTAGTTGTAGATGATGAAGAGAGAATACGTAAGCTCGTTGTACTTTATCTAGAAACAGATTTGTTTGAAATTGTCGAAGCAGATAACGGAGATGATGCGTTAGAACTCGCACTGAACGAATCTTTTGATTTGGTTATCTTAGATATCATGATGCCAGGCCTTAACGGTATTGAAGTGACCAAACAAATTCGAACACATAAATCTACACCAATCATTTTACTTACGGCAAAAGGTGAAGAGGCTGATGTATTAGAAGGATTTGAAGCTGGTGCAGATGACTATGTTACTAAGCCGTTTAGTCCTAGAGAAGTATTACAACGTGCAAAAGCAATTTTAAAACGTTCAAGTGAAACGGCTTATTTAAAATTTGACTCTACTAATCGCGATATTATTGTCTTTGAACACTTAGAAATCGACAACGATGCGCATAAAGTAACAGCTAATGGAGAGCTCGTCAATTTAACTCCCAAGGAGTATGACTTACTTTTATTCTTAGCTATGAGTCCTGAAAAAGTATTCGATAGAAAAGAACTGTTAAAAGAAGTGTGGAACTATGAATTCTATGGAGATCTTAGAACGGTAGATACACATATTAAGAGATTAAGAGAAAAATTAAACGATGTTTCACCCGAAGCAAGTCTCATGATTCAGACTGTTTGGGGAATTGGGTATAAATTTGAGGAAAACCCAGAATGAGAACGTTCAATAGCATTGTAGTAAAACTGTGGTTAACTATTATCATAATAGTGACTGCAGTTTTACTTATATTGTCGATCACTTTGAGTTATTATTTTAAAAACTATGCACTAAACAGTAC
Source organism: Phocicoccus pinnipedialis (assembly GCF_903994035.1). GTDB lineage: Bacteria > Bacillota > Bacilli > Staphylococcales > Salinicoccaceae > Phocicoccus > Phocicoccus pinnipedialis. The sequence goes on along the minus strand of NZ_CAJEWB010000010.1, from coordinate 244,167 downwards.
AGAAGCGCAGCTACAAAAGGATCTGTCTAGAATAGAGTCAGATATCTTGATTAACCATTCTAATGAAATTGACGAGCAACTTATCAACATAGAAGATAATTTAATCATTTATAAAAATGGTGAGTTCATTTCAACGGATTCAGATATTGACCAACTCATTTATGAGACGATCATAGAGTCTGAAAATGCTGAATCACGTTTTATTATTACAGATGCGCGTAAGAGAAAATATATGGTCAACATACATGATATGTCGAGTTTTTTCGATGAAAATACAGCACTTATCAAATATAGTGACCTGACTCCAACGTATCAGTCTATTAGAGATATCACGATGATTATATCTTTGAGTGCATTTTTTATCTTCTTGATTACAACAATCTTTGGTTTTTTACTTATCAAACGTATTACGGAACCGTTAATCCAACTTAAAAACGGTGCATTTAATATCGCTAAAGGTAATTATAAACCTCTTAAAGTGAAGAGTTTCGATGAGATAGGGGAGTTAACGCTCGCCTTCAATAAGATGAACGAAGACATTAAGAGTAGTATTAGTGACCTTCAACATGAGAAAAATTTAAGAGAGCATATCTTTTCATCTATTTCTGATGGAATTGTATTCTTCAATAGAGACTTATACGCGATTTATAAAAATGCTGAAGGTGAAAGATGGATGCGCGAAATTACACAGGATAGTACGCTCGTTAAAAAGATAAACGACGAAATCATTGACGTGTTATACCATAAGAGTGATTCTTCGTTTAAATATGAAGTAAATGAAAGCTATTTGAATCTCGGCTTTAAGAACGTTGCGTATACGGATGTTAATTATGGTGTGACGCTCACAATAAGAGATATCACTAATGAACAGCGTTTAGAGATGCTGCGACACGAATTCATATCTAGCGTATCCCACGAGCTTAAAACTCCAATGGTGATGCTCACTGGGTACTCAGAAGCTCTTCTAGATGGTGTCGTGACGGATGAGGATGACGTACGTGAGATGATTTCTATTATTAAAGATGAATCTGACCGAATGAACACTTTAGTTAATGAACTTATTATTGTTTCTAAACTAGAAAGTGGTCAAAGTCTTTTGAATATCATGGAGAATGATATTGTCGAACTTATCAAAGATATTGCGCAAAAATTTCGTTTTGAATTCAAGAAAAATCACATTAATTTTGAATATAAATCCGAACTGAATCAGTGTTTAATTCCATTTGATTATGATAAACTGAATCAAGTGTTTACTAATTTAATTGACAATGCAATACGATATACAGAACCAAATGATACGATTTCAATTATTCTAACGGAAAACAAAAGACAAGTGTTCATAGAGGTTAAAGACACTGGTAAAGGTATCAAAGCATCATCACTCGGACGAATCTTTGAAAGATTCTACAAGGAAGACAAAGCAAGAACAAGAGGTAAACAAGGAACAGGGCTAGGTTTAAGCATAGTAAAAAGTATCATCAATGGACATGGTGGAGATATCACTGTCGATAGTATAATTGGACAAGGCACTACTTTCACTATAGTACTTAATAAGGACGGAACAAGCCATGAAACACTTTAGTACAAAAAACATTATTATTATCGGAATATTATCTGCACTTTCATTTATTTTAATGTTGATAAATGTTCCGTTACCATTCTTTCCACCGTTCTTAAAAATTGATATCGCTGACATTCCAGCATATATTGGTTTTGCCCTTTTTGGTGGAGGCGTTGGCTTTTTAATCATCATTTTAAAAATTGTTCTATACGCTATTATTGCAGCGAGTGAACCAATTGGACCAATTGGAAACCTATTAGCATCAATTAGTTTTTTAGTACCGATTTATTTGATTTATCGTAATAAGAAGACAAATAAATCACTGATTACTGGTATTTTAGTAGGCACACTTGTTTTAACTGTGATTTTATCACTCTTAAATTACTTCGTACTACTACCGTTATACGGAATGATTATTGATCAACGGGATATTGTAGAGAACCTAAAGACTTTAATAACAGTTGGTATCATCCCATTCAACATCGTAAAAGGCTTATTAGTTGGAGCAGTTATTTATCTTGTTCACATAAAGATAATACCCGTTTTAAGGAATATTACAGAAAAAAATACACGCTTATAATAGCGTGTATTTTTTATTCAAATTTCAGAGCATCACCATCAAATGGTTCGTCTGCTACTTTAATTGAGTCAGTAGGACAACCATCAAATGCGTCTTCCATATCTTCTAGAAGCTCTTCGGGTACAGCTGTTGTACCCTGGTTGTCATCTAGTATTACATATGCAATGCCATCGTCATCATAGTCATATATATCTGGAGCCGCTGCACCGCAAGCTCCACAAGCAATACATGTATCCATATCAACAATTGTGTATTTACAAGACAATTCGTTCACCTCTCAACAATTCTGCCTAATATTATTTTAAGAGTAAACACTAATTTTTTCAATAAAAACTGTTACAATCATGAATAGTCAGTCATTTGACTGATAGTACTTTAAAATTATGCATATAAATATTATAATTATGATTAATACCGAGTATAGGAGCATGCGCCATGAAGGATGATTTTTACAAAGATATGGAGCACACTAGACGTGAGCAGAACAAAGATACCCCAAATCGTCGTAAACGACGCACAAAAGTTGATCCTGAACTCAGCAGAAGTGCAAAGTACAAAGACGAAGATATAAAAACCAAAAAAACGTCTAAAAAGAGTAGTGTGAAAAATACTCCACCAAATAGTACAAACAAACAAGTAACTAAAGAAAAAAGACGTAATTTACAAAAACATTCAAATAATGTAACAGAAGAAAAAGACAACAAGAAAAAACTAGCCGCTAATGTCTCTTTAGCCAGTCTTGCGACTGGAGCAAAAAAATCACTACTTACAGCAAAGGATAAGTACAGCAAACAGCTAGACGATGAACTAGGAGAATCTAAAGATAAACTTAAAGGCTTAAAAGCAACCATGCTAACTGGATTCCGTTCAGAAAATAATAAACGCAAAATAAGAGCATTATTACTTTTAATTCTTGTACCTATTACATTGTTGTTTGCATTTATGATCATCAGTAATTTTTGGCCAGAAGAAAAAGATTACACAGCAGTTAATAACGGTAGTATAAACACTGAGCAAAAGGAAACTACAGGTAAAAGAGAAATTAATAAAGAGTTCGAACAGAAAAAATCTGAACTCGAAAAAGAATTTGCTGCAAGAGACAAAGAAAAATCAGAAGTTACACCAGAGAGTAATAATAATAGCAGTACCCAAGAAGCTGTAAGAGAATACTCCGATTCAGAAAAAGAATCTATGACGTCTGAAGCAAATAAAGCAATTGAAGAGAAAAAGAAGCAAGATAAGGAATCTTCTAAGTCAGAGTCAGAAGAAATAACTGAAAAAGAAAAAGAGTCTGAGAAAGCAGAAGTTGAAGAAGAGCCAAAGGTTGACGAACAACCAGAGGAAGATGTCGATGTAGTAAACGCTGTGCACGTTGTTAATGGTAAAGATAACCTTTACCGCATTGCAATTCAATACTACGGCAGTGGTTCAGAAGAAAACGTACAAAGAATTAGAGATGCTAACGGTATTTCAGGTAATGAAATAAGCGTTGGACAAGAACTCATAATCCCTTAACATTAAAGAATGGAAGTTGAATTTAAATGATAAACATTGCAATTGATGGACCTGCTGCTGCAGGAAAAAGCACAATCGCAAAAAAAGTAGCAGCAAGATTAGGCTATAAATATTTAGATACTGGTGCGATGTACCGTGCAATAACACTTTACCTACATGAGCATAAAGAAACAGACTTGAATGAACTCTCTGAACTTATTGATATTGAGTTTTCTCAAGAAGGTAAACTATTCCTAAATGATAGGGATGTTACAGATATGATTCGTGAAAGTCACATTACAAAACAAGTGTCTAGTGTTGCAGCTTTGAAAGAAGTCAGAGTATTTTTAGTCGATCTACAGAGAAAAATCTCTTCGAAAAAAGGGTATGTATTAGATGGTAGAGATATTGGTTCTGTAGTTCTACCAGATGCCGAACTTAAAATCTTCATGACAGCAACTCCAGAAGTGAGAGCTCAGAGACGTTTAATTGAAGAACATGCACGTGGCAACAACATCGAGTTATCCGTTTTAATTGATGAGATCACTGAAAGAGATACAAACGACATGACTCGTGAAATATCACCACTCGTTCAAGCTGAAGATGCAGTACTCATTTCAACAGACGCTCTAACCATTGATGAAGTGACTTCAAAGATTGTTGAATTCGCTAATGAGAAAGTTACAGGTGATCAATAAATGCTATACAACATTGTAAAAAATATCGTAAAAGTATTCTATAGATTGAGATTCAAAATTAATGTTATTGGTGCAGAAAATGTTCCCAATGACGGCCCCGTGTTACTTACAAGTAATCACACATCACTTTACGATCCACCGCTCGTAGCGGCATTCACTAAGCGAGAAATGTCATTCTTTGCAAAATCGGAATTATTCAAGTATCCAATGTTTGGGAAATTCATTACGAATTTAAATGCAATTGCAGTAAACAGAGGTAAAGGAGATCGCGCAGCACTCAAAGTATCTGTTGATGCAGTTAAAAATGGTAAAATGCTTCTTATCTTCCCGGAAGGTGGAAGAAACTTATCAGGAAAATTAAAACCACTTCAAGAAGGTGCAAGCTTTATTGCAATGAAGAGTAATGCTCAAATTGTACCAGTTGCAATTAAAGGTTCTTACAATAGAAAAGAAGGAATTACACTCATTTATGGTAAACCGATTGACGTAAACGCATTAATTGAGGAAGGTAAGAAACGTAAAGAAATTACAGCAATATTAGAAGAACGACTAAGAAATATGTTAAAAACACCCCTTATCCTTGACAAAAGAGACAAAATATAAGAACTTTATAATATTAATGGTTTTATATTGGAGGCTATCACATGACTAACGAAGAACATTTAGAAAAAAACTTAGAAGTTAATGAAACTTCTGAAGAAACGCAGAACGAGAAATACAGTGAAGGTGACACAGTTACTGGTAAAGTATCTAAAATCGAAGAAAAATTTGTAGAAGTTATGCTCGAAGATGGAGTTGTCGGAATTGTACCAATCAGTCAACTTACATCCAAGCGTATTGAAACTACAGATGAGGCAGCAACTCTTGACCAAGATGTTACTGCAAAAGTAATTAAAGTTGAAGATAATACGACACTCATATTATCTATTCGCCAGTATGACAACGAAGCTACTTACAAAGAACTTCAATCACAAAAAGACAATGATGACACAATCAGCGCTACTGTTATTGAAGTAGTTCCAGCAGGACTTGTTGTAGACGTTGGCGTAAGAGGATTCATCCCTGCATCATTAATTTCTACTGAATACGTTGAAGATTTAACTCAATTCGACGGACAAACACTAGATGTAAAAATCGAAGATGTTGATGTAGAAAAAAACAGAGTAATCTTAAATAGACGTAAATTGGAAGAGAAAAGTCAACACGAAGAACGTCTAAAAGTACTTGATGAATTAGTAGTTGGTGACATCGTTAAAGGTGAAGTCGTTCGTACGACAAACTTTGGTGCATTTATTAATGTAAACGGTGTCGATGGTTTAGCTCACATTTCTGAACTCAGCTACGAGAGGGTAGAGAATGTTGAAGACGCTGTAACAATCGGTGAAACTTTAAATGTTAAAGTTCTTAGCGTAGATCCTGAAACAGAAAGAATCTCTCTATCTGTTAAACAAGCTGGGGAAAGTCCGTTCCAAAAATTCTTTAACGAACACCAAACAGGAGATTCAGTTAAAGGTACGGTAAAACGCCTAGTTGACTTCGGTGCATTTGTAGAAGTTGCAGCTGGAGTAGAAGGACTAGTACACGTGTCAGAAATTTCTCATGACCACGTAGGGCATCCTGAAGATGAACTTAAACCTGAAGAAGAAATTGATGTTAAAATCATCGGCTTCGATCCAGATAAAGAAAAAACTTCATTGTCAATCAAGGCTTTAAAAGAAAAGCCAAAAAATGATACTAAACAAAAGAACGCAACAGTTTACTCTGATTCTGATGAAGAGTCATTAACACTAGGAGACATTCTTGGTGACAAACTTAAAAAATTAGATTTATAATTTTATTTTAGAGCGATGTAAATCGCTCTTTATTTTTTTGTTGACTTAAATTAACAATGAAATATGGTAAAATATTATTGAAATGAGGGAAAGATATGAATATGCCTACAGTTGCAGTCGTTGGCCGTCCAAACGTTGGTAAATCAACGCTGTTTAACCGTATTATTGGTGAAAGAAAATCAATTGTAGAAGATACACCTGGCGTAACTCGTGATAGAATTTACGCTACAGGAGAATGGTTAGGTAGAGAATTCCATATTATCGATACTGGTGGTATTGAGATTAAAGATGAACCATTCCAAAAACAAATCGCGATGCAAGCAGAAATTGCTATTGACGAAGCTGATATTATTGTAATGGTTGTAAATGGTCGTGAAGGTTTGTCACAAGACGATATTCATGTAGCGCGAATTTTACAACGTGCAAAGAAACCAATTGTGTTAATGGTAAATAAAATTGATAACTTTGAGATGAGAAACGAAATTTATGAATTTTATTCACTGGGAATTGGTGATCCATTCCCAGTATCTGGTTCACACGGTCTCGGACTCGGAGATGTACTGGACGAGGTAATTTCTCACTTTGACAATTTAAACTTTGAGGAGGAAGAGGATGATTCTATTCACGTATCACTAATTGGTAGACCAAACGTTGGTAAATCTAGTCTGATCAATGCAATTATTGGTGAAGAACGTGTAATCGTTTCTGATATTGCAGGTACAACTCGTGACGCGATTGATACTAAATACACAGTAGATGGTGTGGATTACACTTTTGTTGACACAGCGGGTATTAGAAAACGCGGTAAAGTTTATGAATCTACTGAGAAATATTCAGTTCTACGTGCCAATGTTGCAATCGAACGTAGTGACGTCTGTCTACTTGTTCTAAATGGTGAAGAAGGGATTCGTGAGCAAGATAAAAGAATTGCTGGTATCGCACATGAAGCAGGACGCGCTATCGTTATTGTGGTTAACAAATGGGATGCAGTTGATAAAGATGATCACACAATGAAAGAATTCGAAGAAGAAATTCGTAAACAATTTTTATTCTTAGATTATGCTCCAATCACATTTGTTTCAGCTAAAACAACTAGACGAGTTCACACAATCTATCCATTAATTAACCTGTGTGATGAGTCACATAAACGCCGTGTTCAATCAAGCACGTTAAATGAGGTTTTAGTTGATAGCGTCTTAATGAACCCTACTCCTAGAGATAAAACAGGTAAAAAATTAAATATCTTCTACGGTACTCAAGTGAGTGTCGCACCACCAACATTCGTATTATTTGTAAATGATACGGAATTAATGCATTTTAGTTATAAAAGATATTTAGAAAATAGATTAAGACAAGCATTTGATTTTACAGGAACACCTATCCATATTATTACGCGTCAAAGAAACTAGAATAGAGGGATTATATGAAGATTTCAATGATTGGTACCGGAAGTTTCGGTACAAGTTTAGCAATGGTATTAGATGAAAACGGTCATGATGTTTTAATGTATGGTCGTAATGATGATACTGTTCACGAAATCAATCAAGAACATTCAAATAAAAACTATTTAAAAGATATTAAATTAAATGAAACAATAAAAGCAACTAACGATCTTGAAGTAGCAGTCGCACACGGGGAAATGCTTGTACTTGCTGTTCCTGTTAAAGCAATGAGAACGATGGCGAGGACTATCAACGTGATACTAACAGAACAAAATAAGAAAGTCTTAATTTGTCACGTTGCTAAAGGTTTAGAACTCGGCACACATAAACGTGTATCGGAAGTACTTCAAGAAGAGTTAAGTGAAAATAACTATACTGATATTGCAGTATTAAGTGGACCAAGTCACGCTGAAGAGGTTTCTTTAATGTTGCCGACCACAGTGAGTACAGCGTCAGTAAATGAATCTGGAAGAAAAATTGTTCAAGACGCTTTTATCAATAAACATTTCCGTGTTTATGAAAACAAAGACTTAATTGGAGTTGAAGTAGGAGGAGCACTTAAAAATATCATCGCTATCGCAATTGGTATTTTAGATGGACTTGGATTCGGTGACAACACAAAATCAGCAGTTATTACTAGAGGTCTACATGAAATCGCAAGACTAGGAACTAAAATGGGCGCTGACCCGCTTACGTTCATGGGACTTACTGGTGTTGGTGACTTAATCGTAACGGCAATGAGTGAACACTCACGTAACTTCAGATGTGGTAAGATGCTTGCTAGCGGACAATCTTTAGATGATATTATAGAAAACATGGGCATGGTTGTAGAAGGTGTGAACACAACTAAAGCTGCATATGAACTCAGCCAACAGTTTGACATTGATATGCCAATCACGAATGTTTTATATCTCTATCTATTTGAAGAACTATCAGAGGAAGAAGCATTCTATAGTCTGATGATGAGAGATAAAACGTCTGAAACAGATGGTTTAATTGCGCTTATGAAAAATAGAATAGATTCGGAGTAAATTAAATGTTTGATATATCAAGAATGGATTTAATGTGGGTCTCATTTTATTCGATGGGAGCTATGGCACTTGCTGCACTTTTAATATTTCTAGCAAGGTATAAGATTCCATATCGATTTTTAAGTATAATCATTTCAATCATTGCATGGGTGCTACTTATTTTTAGTTTCATAACGATGATTTTAGTCTTAGGTGGTAGTAGTCATGGGTAAGATAATTAAATCAATTATTTTAATGAGTGTCGTATTTATGCTTTCTGGATGTTTATATCCTCAAAGTGAAAAAGAAAAGAATGATGCTTCTAAAGAGGCACAAGTTCAAATGGTACAGCGTGCAGTTGAAGAATTTTCTAAAGCGAATAGTGGTATTTTGCCAATAAAAACACTCTCGGAACAGAGAGAATACCTAGAACACCAAATTGATTTTGGTAGATTACGTGGATATCTATCTGACGTTCCAACTTCTGCTTATGAAAATGGTGGATATTATCTTTATGTAATTATTGATGCTGAAGAAGATCCAAAAGTAAAAGTTGCAGATTTAAGAATCACCGAAGAAGTGAGGAGCCTAACTACGCGACTCAACATACTTGGGGACAATGTTAAGTTAGGCGAAATGATTGGCCCGAATGTATACCAATTAGACCTTGATGCGTACCATTTAAATGAAAACCCTACTATAACGAGTCCTTTTACAGGGGCAGAGTTAAACGTCTTCTATAACGGAGGTCGTGAGTTTATAGTTGACTACCGCAATGACGCACAGAAAATCATAGATGATAAAGATCTGGCATTTAAGACTGGTGACGATGTGCGCTCAGTATTTTACGAATATACTGAAGTTGTACCACTCTATAGTCCTGAACTTACAGTCGATGAAAATAACACAGTGATATTTATGACCAGTAAACATAAGGAAAAATAAATTATGTTTTTTGCTTTAAACTGTGAAAAACATTGAAGTGATAGGCTTCATATGGTAAAGTACAAACATAATGATTAATTCATTATACAGATAATAGGAGGTCATTTGACATGAACAAAACTGACTTAATCAATGCAGTAAGCGACAAAGCTGATTTAACTAAAAAAGATGCTGGCGCAGCTGTAGACGCAGTATTTGAAGCAGTTCAAGAAGCTTTAACAGCAGGAGAGAAAGTACAACTTATCGGATTCGGAACTTTCGAAGTTCGCGAACGTGCTGCTAGAAAAGGCCGTAACCCACAAACTGGTGAAGAAATTGAAATTGCTGCATCAAAAGTTCCAGCATTTAAAGCTGGTAAAGCACTTAAAGACGCAGTAAAATAATTAATTTTTAGACCTAACTTATGTTAGGTCTATTCATTTATAAAGGTGGATTTTCTTTGTTAAAAATGGATATCTTAACTCATTTTAATGATGAGTTCACTAGACCTCTTGAACCTATTATCTCATATTTTAATAATGACACACATATTCATAAGAATCCTGAGGTAGTTAAAGCAGTTGCTACATACAACTTAGCATTGCTACTTCTAGATAATGAACCAGATATAAAAGACATGGAAAATCATGTTTTATATGGCGACTTATACTTATCTGAGTTTTATATTACACTCGCAAAATATGAAGCATACGACACTCTAACTGATGTGTTAGACATCTCTAAAGAAATAATTAACTTAAAATCGTTATACCAAAAACATAATGATCTTGAAAAAACAGAAAAAACATTTATACATTTTGGTCCTATTCTTTACTTAAGAGATCAGTCGTTTATTGACGATAAAATAGACCAAGTGCTTGAACTAATAATGTAAAACGGTGATTTTAATGGCAAATAATAGAATTCAAACAATCTTTAACACGGTTTCAAAAGATTATGACAAGATGAATGACATCATCAGTTTTAAGCAGCATAATATTTGGAGAAATCGCACAAACAAAGAAATATTTGTAAAAAGTGATTCTTATATTCTCGATTTATGTTGTGGAACAGGGGACTGGACAATACAATTATCCGAGATGAATAAGAATGCTGATGTAGTTGGTTTAGATTTTAGTGAAAAAATGTTGGAAGTTGCGAAACATAAAACAAAAGACATTGCCAATATTTCTCTTGTCCAAGGGGATGCAATGAACTTACCTTATGATGACAAGACATTTGATATCGTAACAATTGGTTTTGGACTTAGGAACCTACCTAATTACAAAATGGCTATCGATGAAGTTTATAGAGTGTTAAAACCCGGTGGTCAATTTGTCATTCTAGAAACTTCAAACCCTAAAAATAAAATCGTTCGTGCGTTATTTAACTTTTACTTTGGTCGCATCATGCCATTATTTGGACAAGTAATTGCTAAAAGTGGAGAAGAGTATAAGTGGCTATATGAATCGACTAGAGACTTTGTATCTAAAGAAGAATTAAAAGAAATGATGAATAAGAGTCAGTTTATAAATATTAAAGTAATTTCACATAACTTGGGGATGGCAGCTACCCATATCGGTTTCAAGCAAATTAATCATGAATAAAAGCATTCGGGCATTTGTAAAGACTGATCTTAAAGAGGTTGAAGCGTTAATAAAGTTGGCTCTACAACCAAATAAGAGTATTGTGAGTAATGAGAGCTTCGACCTTTATATCACAGGTGGAAAGAAACTTCGTCCTATACTTTCTATTTTAGTAGGTAAACTAGGGCAACCTGAGTACAGAAGTTCAATTCTTCATACAGCTGCTAGCTTGGAACTAATTCACATGGCAAGTCTTGTACATGATGACATCATTGACGACTCTAATCTAAGAAGAAATAGGAAAACAACTTATTATAAGCATGGGTATTTTCAAGCGATTAATACAGGAAACTACTTGATTTCTTCGGCAATTAGACTTGTTTCAGATATTCATGATCCAAAATTCCATAAAACCTATTCTACAATGATTAAAAAAATTGTTACTGGAGAATTATTTCAGTTCGACACACAATTTGATGATACACAGACTATAGAAGACTATTATGAAAAAATCTATAAAAAGACCGCACTTTTAATTATGCTTAGTATTGAGCTAAGTGCCTATGCAGCCCACATCTCTGATGTTACGAGAAAAAACCTTACAGAATTTGGTTACAATATTGGAATGAGTTTTCAAATTATAGACGATTGTCTAGATTACACTGCATCTAAGAAGACACTCGGAAAGCCATCGTTTTCTGATTTAAGCAATGGGCATTACACATTGCCTGTGTTACTTCTTAGAGACACAGACTCTGAGTTTAAAGAGATGTTGAAAACATATTCTAGAGAACAATCAGGAAAAGATGAATTAATTAAATATCTTTTAGACTCAAAAGCAATTGAAGCTTCCAAAAGAGTGAGTAATGAATTTTTAGATAATGCGCTCGTAAATATCATAGAGATTGATGAGCCAATTAAACAATACCTAATTGAAATGGTAGAAAAACTACGTACTCGATTAAATTAATATACAAAACACATAAAAAAGTGATAGAATAAGTAAAGAACTTTTAAAGGAGAATAACTTAATGGAAAGAACATTTTTAATGATTAAACCTGATGGCGTCCAAAGAAACCTAATTGGACCGATCGTTGCAAGATTAGAAAACAAAGGATTCAAAATCGTAGGTGCTAAACTTATGCAAGTATCTGAAGACTTAGCAAAAACTCACTATGGTGAGCATGCTGACAAACCATTTTTCGGTGAGCTTGTAGACTTCATTACTTCTGGTCCTGTTTTCGCAATGGTATTAGAAGGAGATAACATCATTAAAACAGCACGTCTTGTTGTTGGTGCTACAAACCCACAAGAAGCTGCTCCTGGAACAATCCGTGGAGACTTTGGTCTTACAGTAGGTAAAAATATTATTCACGGTTCTGACTCACTCGAGAGTGCAGACAGAGAAATCAATTTATTCTTTGAAGAATCAGAACTAGTAGACTACAGCTTAATTAACAAAGATTGGATCTACTAATTAAATAAAAAGCTGAGTATTTAATACTCAGCTTTTTATTTTACATACATTTACGAGGTGATGACATGAGATTTTTAACAGCAGGTGAGTCGCATGGTCCGAAGGTCACAGCGATAGTAGAAGGTTTTCCATCAAATTTACCAATAAATAAAGAGCGAATGCAAAAAGAACTATTTAAGCGTCAAGGCGGTTATGGTCGCGGACGTAGAATGCAAATTGAAAAGGACACATTTACTTTCGGTAGTGGAATTCGTCATGGTAAAACACTCGGTTCTCCAATAATGATGGAAGTGCAAAACGATGATTTTAAGCATTGGACTAAAATCATGGGCGATACACCATTAACTAAAGAAGAACTGAGCGAAATGAAACGTGTCATTACACGTCCAAGACCAGGGCATGCAGATCTTGTTGGTGGTCAAAAATATAATCATCGAGACTTAAGAAACATATTAGAACGTTCAAGTGCACGTGAAACAACTGCACGTGTTCTTGTTGGCGCATTATGCTTAGAACTCCTACACGCATTAGATATTAGAATTACAAGCCGTGTCGTGCGCATAGGCACTGTGGTCGATGAAAAAGAGTACACATTTAAAGAAATAGTTGAGGGAACTAAATCTTCATCAGTAAAAATGGTATCAGAAGAAAGCACTAAAAAGGCTGAAGCTTTGATTGACCAAGCGAAGAAAGATGGCGATACCCTCGGAGGTATCGTTGAGGTAATCGTTGAAAACCCAATTATTGGATTAGGTTCACACGTTCATTACGATACTAAGCTCGACGCTAAGATCGCACAATCATTACTTTCTATCAACGCATTTAAAGGCGTAGAGTTTGGTATGGGTTTCCGAATGGGAGAAGTGCCAGGAAGTAAAGTACAAGATGAAATCATGTACTCAAAAGAGAATGGATTCTTTAGAAAGACAAATAACCTCGGTGGATTTGAGGGTGGCATGACAACAGGAATGCCAGTTATCGTTCGTGGTGTTATGAAACCTATTCCGACACTATATAAACCTCTTATGAGTGTTGACATCGATTCTAAAGACCCGTTCACTGCAACAATCGAACGTAGTGATCCAAGTGCAGTACCAGCAGCATCTGTTGTTGCTGAACATATGGTTGCAATTGAAATTGCCAAGGCAATCTTAGATAAATTCAGTTCAGATGACTTCGGTGATTTAAAAAATGCAATCGATGCATACAATAAACGTCTAGGTGAATTCTAATGGAATTCCATACGACTTATAGTGAAAACAACTACACAATCTATGTAAATAATGGAATTTTAAAAGAAACACTTTTAAAGTATACAAATCAATATGAACAAGTATTCTATATCATAGACTCACATGTTTATGATTTGCATGAAAAAAAATTTAAAGATTTTAACAATGTCATCAAAGTTCCTAGGGGGGAATCTTTCAAAACAATCGAAAACACGATGAGTGTAATCGATGAATTGCTCGATCAGAATGTTAAGAGAAATGATCTTATGGTTGTTATTGGTGGCGGTGCAACTGGTGACGGAGGTGCATTTGTTTCAAGCATTACTTTGCGCGGTTTAGACTATATTCATGTTCCAACAACACTTCTAGCTCATGATTCGGCGATTGGAGGTAAAACCGCTATTAACCGTAAACAAGGTAAAAACCTAGTAGGCACATTCTATAGACCGAATGCAGTAATCTATGACCTTGATTTCTTAGAGACGCTTCCAGAAGAAGAAGTATTAAGTGGGTTTGGTGAAGTCATTAAGCATGCAATGCTTGATGGACAAGAATCTATCGATGCGCTTTTGGAAAAAACTAAGAACGGTGTAGATATTAAAAATCTCAATGCTTTTATCTTAAATGGGATTAGAACAAAGATGTATTACGTTTCAGTGGATGAGAAAGAAGATAATTTAAGAAAGTTTCTAAATCTTGGTCATACTCTAGGACACGCTTTAGAGTATGCGTTTAAACTGAAGCACGGCGCTGCAGTAGTATTAGGTATCATTGGCGCGCTTTACATTTCTAATAAGAGATACGATGATACTTTTGATATTAAATCATTTATAAATTACGTGAAACATATTGGTTATGATCTCTCACCTCTTAAAAACATGAATGCGACAGAGATGATTCGTTATATGTCGAGTGATAAGAAAAATATGCGTAAGTCATATATTGGTTACGTTGTATTACGGGAATTTGGTCAGCCAGAATTAATTGAAATTAGTACAAGTGATTTAGAAACACTCTTAAATGAATTGAAGGCGATAGTATGAGAGAACTTTTAAACGGTAGCTTCCAAGGTGAAGTAACCGTTCCTGGTGATAAATCCATCACGCATAGAGCAGTGATGCTCGGCACACTTTCTGAAGGGACGACGAATGTATATCAGCCACTCCTTTCTCAAGATACGTTAGACACAGTGAAGTGCATGGAGAAGCTCGGTGCAGATATCAATGTGTCAGAAGATAAAATTATCGTCAATAGCCCAGGTGCAGAACATCTATTATCACCAAAAAATTTACTTTATACTGGTAATAGTGGAACAACTACACGTCTATTAATGGGTCTAGTTGCTGGTCTGAATCTTAAAGCTACTATTGATGGCGATGAAACAATTAAAAAGCGCCCGATGGATCGTGTGACAGTACCGCTTAAAATGATGAATGCAAAAATTAATCTCTTCGAAAATAAATTCACCCCTGTAGAGATTCTCGAAAGTGAGTTAAAAGGCATTGAATATCATATGACAGTTGCAAGTGCCCAAGTAAAGAGCGCTATAATACTCGCCTCTTTACATAGCAAAATTACGACTGTAATTCACGAAAATAATAAATCAAGGAACCACACAGAGCTCATGTTAAAAGCATTTGGTGGAGACATCGAGGTAGATGACACAACAATTACAGTCAATGGTGGAAAGAAACTTACTCCAGTGGATGTCACAGTGCCAGGTGATATTTCATCAGCTGCATTCTTAATGGTTTTAGCAGCGATAATCCCAGGTTCTAGGGTCACTCTCAAAAATATTCTTTTAAATGACACACGTGACGGAATCATCGATGTGTTTAAACAAATTGGTGCAGATATGACAATCGATATTATCGATGACTCTCTTGAAGCTCGCGGAAATATCACTGTTAGTTATAAAACTAACTTAAAACCGTTTCATATCAGTGGGGATATTATTCCAAAACTAATCGATGAAATTCCAATTCTCACCGTCCTTTCATTATTTCTTGACGGAAATAGCACTATAAAGGATGCAGAAGAATTACGCGTTAAAGAAACAGATAGAATCATGGCGGTAACAAATGAGTTATCAAAATATGGTGCAAATTTTAAAATTTATGAAGATGGATTTATGGTGATTCCTGGAAATTTAAAGATTCCAGACGAAGAATTTAAGAGCTATCATGATCACAGAATAGCAATGATGTTAATTATTATGGCAATTAAAATGAATCATGATATCAAAATAGATAACATCGAGTGTATCAACATATCATATCCAAACTTCATTAAAGATCTTAAATCATTGAGAGGGGAGCAGATATCGTGAATGAATCACTATTAAAACTAATCGATGAATTAAAAGTCGGCCAATATGATATCGAAAAAATCCATACCTTCACTGAAACTTTACATGAATACACTAAAGAGAGTGATTTAGAATTACTCTTTGTATTAGGTGATATATTAATGCAGCTTGGTGATACGATTCATGCATTAAATATTTTTGAGTATTTATACTCTGAAGTCGGACATGACGATAACTTACTGAGTTACATTGTAGAAATATATATCGTAGATAACAGACTGGATGATGCATTACTACTCATCAACGATGTAGAAAAAACACCGACTGTGCTCATGCTCAAATCAGAAATCTTCCAGCAGATGAACCTAAACGATGTTGCATTAAAAGCACTTTATGAAGCAAGAGAATTATCCGATGATATTGTTATTGATTTTGCAATTGCAGAGCTCCTTTATTACCTAGGAGATATTGGTGATGCTGTTAGATTTTATGAAAACGTAATTGAACATAATTTTGACAGAGTCAACAATGTTAATATCCATCAAAGGCTTGCGGATATCTATGTTAACCAGATGGATTTCGATCATGCGTTGTCTCATTTAAACGAGATAGATGAAGCTGAGTACACAAATGACGACTACTATCTTAAGTCGATTATCTATTACTACTTAGAACGATACGACGAGAGTGAGAAAACTTTAATGAAGGTCATATCAAATGAACCGTATTACACAAATGCATACGTATTACTTATGAAAGTGTACGAGGAAAACTATGAATACCATAAAGCTTATGATCTTCTTGAAGACTATGTTGTACTAGATAATCAAAATGCGAATGTGTTCTATCATTTAGGTCGTCTTTCGATTCGACTAGGTAAAGTCGAGGAAGCAAATGAATTCTTTACTAAAGCAACTACTTTAGATGAGACTTATGATGATGCGTATAGAATTCTATTCCAAAACTTACTGACGGATGACAAGCCTGAAGAGATTAAACATTATCTGCCGCACATTAGTACGGAAAACTTAACGCCACACTCTCTTCATCTTCTTGCTAATATCGAAGCATTGAATGAAGAAGATGAAGAGGCGAGTAAGTATTACGAAACAGCATACGCATATCTCAATGAGGATACTGATTTCTTGTATGACTATTATCAATTTTTACTCGAAGTGAGAGATCCAAAATATTTAATTTTGTTAAAACAATTAATTAGACTCGATCCAAATAACACAGACCTCGCGCTAGAGCTCGAACGTTTGCGTGGTGAAGAGGATGGATTTTAAAAGAGAATTTTTAGAATATATTCTTTTTACTTATGATTTTAAAGAGAGAGACACTGTATACGTTTTAAACTTTTTGAAGACAATCGAGAACTTCGATTCAAGGGTCTCGCTTGTTAAGTCTGATTCACCGATGATTCTGACTATTTCTATGATGAGTACAACGACATATAACATGATGTGCCGTTATGAAGATAAAATTTATCTGACAGCACTTGATATTTTCACAGTAATCGAGGAAACTGATTGTCTGATATTTGTCGAATTTCATTTCAATCACTTCGAATCAAAATATACTGAAGTCGCTTTTAGAGAAAAGCAATATTTGAATACTGTTCAGATGTTAGAACGGGAATTACTTCATAATCAAATAGAGAGTGCTTTACTAACAAAAGATAAGGATACATTTTTAACACTTACAAAAGAGTTAAGATTACTGGATGAGGAGAATAAAAATGCTCTACACAAAAAATGATTTAAACGTAATTAAAGATGAGATTGAATTTATCGATACTGCGATCATACCTGTTGTCGATATCGACATGGATAACTTGAGCATGAATAGAGCGGAACACATTGAATTCATTCAGCTTATCATCATGATGCTTGAAAAACAATTAAAAGGTAGACTACTAATTACACCCTTATTCACTGTAGTAGGGGAAGATGCTTCACAAGTTGAAGTCTTTAATAATCAACTGAAAGAATACGGATTTAAAAATACAATCGTACTTTCATTTAGAGAACTCTCATTAGAAGGCATACCAGTAATTAAAATAAATCACGTACCCATTAGCGATATGGATAAGGATATTCTAGAATCTATGGTCAAAGATGAAATGACAATAGTATTAAAAGAAATTATACGTATTTGGAATAGTTAAGTAGTCGTTCTATAAAAAAATTAAAAAGTTTGTCTAAAAAGTGAATTGTCATGTTGACCGTGCTGTTTTAATAGGATAAACTTAATGTGTCTTAGTTATAAATATGTAAAAAGTTTGTAGAGTTCGAGGGGGGAAAAGGAATGTCAAGTAAAGTTACACGACGCCAATTTCTAAACTATTCATTAATGGGTGTCGGTTCTTTTATGGCAGCCGGAATGATTTTACCTATGGGTAGATTCGCACTTGATCCACTGTTCAAAGATGCAGCAGCCGGGTCTGATATTCAAACGAGCATCAAGGTGAGTGAGATAACAGAAGAACCAACGAAGGTTGATTTCACGTATAACCAAAAAGATGCATGGTATGAAAGCGAAGTTACAGAGTTCGCATGGGTTTACAAAGATGGAGATAAACTCATCGCGCTTTCTCCTGTATGTAAGCATTTAGGATGTACAGTTACTTGGGCTGGAGACGATGGTAACCCAGATAAGTTCTTCTGTCCATGTCACAATGGCCTGTACACGAAAGACGGTAACAACGTACCTGGTACGCCACCACGTGGACCATTAGACCAATATGAAGTTGGCGATAAAGATGGTTTTGTTACAATTGGTAAAAGATTTGAAAACGAGTTAGTGAAGTAATTAGGAGGGAGTTCAATGCTTAACCGTATCTATGACTGGATTGACGATAGAATCGATATCACACCAATCTGGAGAGACATAGCTGACCATGAAGTGCCAGAGCACGTAAACCCTGCCTATCACTTCTCAGCATTTGTAT
Organism: Phocicoccus pinnipedialis; assembly: GCF_903994035.1. Taxonomy (GTDB): domain Bacteria; phylum Bacillota; class Bacilli; order Staphylococcales; family Salinicoccaceae; genus Phocicoccus; species Phocicoccus pinnipedialis. The sequence continues at coordinate 225,069 of NZ_CAJEWB010000010.1, read as the reverse complement.
ATTGTTTTGGTGGATTAACATTCTTTATTACTGTTATCCAAGTTTTATCTGGTATGTTTTTAACAATGTATTATGTACCGGACATTGTAAACGCGTGGAATTCTGTATACTACTTACAGAATGACGTTGCGGCTGGTATGATTGTACGCGGAATGCACCACTGGGGTGCTAGTTTAGTAGTTGTAATGATGTTCTTACATACGTTAAGAGTATTCTTTACAGGTGCCTATAAATCACCACGTGAATTAAACTGGGTTGTTGGAGTATTACTTTTCTGTGTAATGCTGGGACTTGCATTCACAGGTTATTTATTACCTTGGGACATGAAAGCTTTATTCGCAACGAAAGTTGGACTTGATATTGCTGAATCAGTTCCATTTATCGGAGAATGGATTAAAACATTACTCGCAGGAGATGCGACAATCATTGGAGCTCAAACGCTAACGAGATTCTTTGCGATTCACGTATTCTTCCTACCTGCAGCGTTGTTTGTATTAATGGGAATCCACTTCATTTTAATACGTCGACAAGGAATCGCAGGTCCATTATAGGACACTAAAGGGGAGGTAGAAAAAATGAAACGCGGTAAAGGTCTAACATTTGTTGGAGACTCACGAGTATTAAAGTACGAAAAACCAAAACTTAACAGAGATTATTCTGAGTTTCCTGGTCGTACTGAAGAATTTTACCCAGACTTTCTATTGAAAGAATGGTTAATTGGAGCAATTTTCTTAGTAGGTTTCTTGTGCTTAACTGTTGCACATCCAGCGCCACTCGAAAGAATTGCAGATCCAACTGACACTGGCTATATTCCACTTCCAGACTGGTATTTCCTTTTCCTATACCAAATTCTGAAGTATTCATATGCATCTGGTCCATTTAACGTGATTGGAGCAATCATTATTCCAGGGCTTGCAATTGGAGCATTAATGCTTGCACCTTGGTTAGATGGTTCCAAACACAGAGATTGGAAAAGACGTCCTGTTGCTACTGGTATGATGTTACTTGCAGTAGGTGTTATTTTCTACGCAACTTGGGAATCTGTTGCATACCATGATTGGGATGCACAAAAAGCTCAAGGTAAAATCGTATTTTCTAATCTAGATGATTCAGATCCAGTGTTCAATGAGTTAGTAAGAACAAACTGTACAAGCTGTCACGGCGGAGAACTTACAGGAGGTTCAGGACCTGACTTAGTTACACCAGACCTAACTAAAGAGCACGTACAAGCTTTTGTAGAGAATGGTACGGTTGATAGTGGTGGCTCAATGCCAGCATTTAAAGATCAGTTAACTGATGAGGAAATTGAAAAGATTTCTGAATTCATCTCTAAACTTGAACTTACAGACAAAGCAGAATAAATCATATAACCCTCAACACAACTGTGCTTGAGGGTTTTTTAATAGGTGAATATATGTTTACTTTAATATATAGACTATTGTTCAATAAACATTTCTTAATGCTTCTATTAGTTGCCAATTTCCTTGGCACAATATATGGATATTATTGGTATAAAGGACAATTATCCAATACGCCGTGGTATTTTTGGCCTTTTGTCCCTGATAGTCCCACAGCAACTCTGTTCTTATGTGTATTAATTGTGTTAATCCTCATAAAAAAACATTCGGGACTAATCGATGCACTCACATTTACTACGCTAATTAAGTACGGTGTTTGGGCAGTCATTATGAACTTCTTATACTTCATTGAAATAGGATATGTAACGAACGTTGGTCTCATGCTCATATGCTCTCACAGCTTAATGGCAGTCCAAGCGCTTCTTTTTGTTCCACATATGCACATTAAGATGAGGGATCTATTTATAACAGCAATCTGGCTGTTCCATAACGACGTCATAGATTACGTCTATATGCAATATCCCAAGTACGGTAGTTTAGATAGATTTGCTGAACACATTGGATACTGTTCTTTCTGGCTCACTGTGATCGTATTAGTACTTTTATTTATACTCGTATCACCAAGAGAAAGACCATTATGATTGACTTTAAATTGTCACATAAAGTAAAATCATATTAGAAAGATAGGAGAGATTATAGTGTTAATGTATATTCTTTATTTTGTTATATTAATGATTGTGCCGATGATGGCTCAAGCGAATGTAACTTCAACATTTAACAAGTATTCTAAGGTACGTTCTACAAGTGGACTTACCGGTAAAGAAGTCGCTGAAATGATTCTTAGAGAAAATGGTATTTATGATGTAGAAGTATTAAGAGGACAAGGTCGTTTAACTGACCACTATGATCCAGGTAAAAAAGTTGTTGTATTATCTCCTGATAACTATGACAAACCAAGTGTTTCTGGCACTGCTGTTGCAGCTCACGAAGTTGGACACGCAATCCAACACGCGACTGGATATCACTTCTTAAACTTCCGTTCAGCTTTATTCCCGCTCGCGAATATCGGAAGTAAATTTTCGTTTATTCTGATCATGGCAGGTATTGTACTAACTGTCGGTATACAAACTTCAGGTCCAACACTAGGTACTTATCTACTATGGGGTGGGATTGCGTTATTCGCATTCTCAGTGTTGTTCCAAGTAGTTACTTTACCTGTAGAATTTGACGCATCTAACAGAGCAATGAGACAGATTCAACAATTAAACATTGTCGATGAAAAAGAATATAGACATGCAAAAAAAGTACTAAACGCTGCAGCAATGACTTATGTCGCAGCAACAGCAGTTGCAGTTGCTGAGCTTTTCCGTCTAATATTAATTGCAAGAAACAACTAAAACCGCCTGTATTGGCGGTTTTTTAATTTCACAAACGATTAAATTACATTTATACTTATATTTATATAACTTTAGGGAGGTATGGTTTATGAAAATTGGAGTAACATGTTACCCAAGTGTTGGAGGTAGTGGTATTATTGCAACTGAACTCGCATTACAGATGGCTGAACTCGGTCATGAAATCCATTTCATTTCCTCCAGTGTACCGTTCCGCCTATCAGGAAACGTACCAAACATATATGTTCATACTGTCGAAATCAATGACTACAATGTATTTAAATATAGGCCTTATGACATTACATTAGCTTCTAAAATTGCAGATGTAATAGATACACAAGAACTTGACGTCATACATATGCACTATGCGATTCCACACGCTGTTGCTGGAATTCTCGCTAACCATATGGCTGAGCGTAAGGTTGGGATAGTAACGACACTTCATGGAACAGATATTACTGTTTTAGGACATGATAGATCGCTAGAAAGAGCAATACGATTTGGAATCGAGAAGTCGGATATTACAACAGCTGTTTCAGAAAGCCTGAAACAAGAGACATTAGATATCTTGCATCCAAATAAAGACATTATCACTATTTATAACTTTGTTGATGAAGACAAGTTTAACATGGATAATCGCGAGGAAGTAAAAAGAGAGATGAAAAAACGATATGGTATCCACGAGGATACTAAAGTCATTATGCATTCATCCAACTTTAGAAAAATAAAACGTATTGATACAATCGTTCGTGCTTTTGGTGAAGTTCAAAAGCACGTTGATGCCGTACTCGTACTCGTAGGGGATGGACCGGAAGCAATCAATGTGAAAAACATCATCAAATCTCTCGGTATTGAAGACAAAGTATTGCTTGTTGGCCAACAATCAGACGTTGTATCTCTTTATAAGATGAGTGATCTATTTATGCTATTAAGCGAGAAAGAAAGCTTTGGACTCGCTTTATTAGAAGCAATGAACTGTGGTAGTGTACCAATTGGTTCAAGTGCTGGTGGTATAAAAGAGGTCATTAAGCATGGTGAAACAGGAATGATAGTTGAAGTTGGTGACTATAAAGCTGCTGGACAATACGCGATAGATCTTTTAACTGACGAAAACAAATACCAAAAATTCCAAAAAGCGATGATTGAAGATATCAAAACACGATTTAGCGAAGAAAAAATTGTAGGCGAATATTTAGAAACATATCAGTCACTCCTAACGGTGAATGATAATGAATAAATTTGACCATGCAAAATTCGTCCTAGAAACTCTAGAAACTCATGGCTTTGACGCGTATTTTGTTGGTGGTTCTGTCAGAGACTTTTATATGGGGCGTGAAATCCATGATGTGGATGTTACGACCAATGCACGACCTGATACAATTAAAGATCTTTTTAAAAAAACTATAGATGTTGGTATTGAACACGGCACTGTAATTGTATTACTTGATAATGAACCAATTGAAGTTACGACGTATCGTACAGAAACGAGCTATACTGATCATAGACGACCCGATTCAGTTAGTTTTACGACATCTCTATTAGAAGACTTGTCTAGAAGAGATTTTACAATGAACGCTATTGCGATGGATAAGAATATGAATATCGTGGATCCATTTGATGGACACATTGCAATAAAATATAAACGTATAGAAACCGTTGGTATTGCTGACGAGCGTTTTAATGAAGATGCACTCAGAATGCTACGCGCCGTTAGGTTTATCTCGCAGCTTGATTTCACTTTAACTAAAGAAACTGAGAACGCAATTAGAAAAAATATCTCTCTAATCAAGCATGTATCAATCGAACGCATCGTTAAAGAGTTAAAAAAACTATACGAAGGTAAGAATGTTAATGAAGCTAAAAAAGCTTTTGTAAATACAAATATGTATATGCAGATTCCATTTTTCAATTCATTATCTGCTGCGGAAATTATAAATACAAACGCACATAGTCTAAAAGATGAAATTATCGTACAGCATATCAAAGATAGAACCATGGCTTATAAGAACGTTTTAAAGCTTTCTAATAAAGAAACACGTTATATTAATAACTCCCTCAGATTATTAGATGAAGCTAGAGGTAATTTAGAGTCAAAAAGGATTGCATATAAATATTCTGACGAAATTTTAGATAACACTTTAATATTGTTAGAATTGAATCCAATACTTGATGAATCATTAATTAAAAGGTTAAAGGATGCACAAAACGAAAAGCTGAAATTACCAATAAAAAAGCGTTCTGAACTTAAAATCAATGGTCGAATATTAATGGAAAAGTTAAATAAACGCGGTGGCCCATGGTTACAAGAACTCCTTTCGAAAATCGAAGGAGAAGTCATTATGGGACGCTTAATGAACAACGAAAAAGACATTCTAGAGTGGGTTAAATATGAGCAAGAAAACTATTCATAATATAGATAATTTCGAAATAAACCTAAAATACATTAATGAAGTCATTTTTGAAAAATCTGTGGATTCAACACAGACTCGTGCTAAAGAATATTTTTCTTTAAAAAGCAAGAACTTTGTTGTTATTGCTGAAGAACAGACAAATGGAGTTGGTCGCTTTAAACGAGAGTGGAAATCACCAATCAATGGTGGTTTTTACGGATCTTTTGTCTTTAAAGACAATGTCGATAGAGACAGGCTATCTGCTTTTAATCTATTTATCTCACTCGCTCTAGTAGAGACATTTAAATATTATACCGATGAAATCGTTTTAAAATGGCCGAACGATGTTTATTTAAATGGCAAAAAAGTAAGTGGTTTATTAACCGAGTATTATAACTCTGGCGATGAGGAAGGTATTATTTTAGGTATTGGTATCAACCTAAACCCTACTAGACATGAGTTAGTTGAGACTGCCATCACACTTTCAGATGTCTTTGAATCTAAGGTAAACATCCAGGTTTTTACACATCAATTGCTTAAAAAAGTAAATCATTATTATGGTCTATACCGATCTGTTCCATTCTCTAAAGTGAGAGAAGAGTACCTCAAATATTCGAACGCCCTTGGCAATGAATTTACTTTCACGACTCTTGACGAACAATTCAAGGGAAAAGCAGTTGATATTGATGATCGTGGATTTTTGAAAGTTTATGACGAATCGGGTAAAATAAGAACTATTATGAGTGCAGACTTAAATATATAAATTTGGTGAAAAACTATGTTAAATCAGAGATACGCAGTAATAGATTTAGAAACCTCTGGTAACAACTTTAATACTGATAAAATATTAGAATTTGGTGTTGTATTCGTAGAAAACGGAGAAATCGTTGATGAGTACAGCACTTTTTTCTGTGACACGGATTACATATCTCCATTTATTTCTGAGCTGACAGATATCACTATCGATATGATAAAAAATGCACCGACATTTAAATCTAAGGCTCGTGAAATATACGAGATGATTAAGGACTGTACATTCGTTGCACATAATGTGAGTTTTGACCTCACATTTTTAAGAAACGCTTTTAAAAATGAAGGTATCGATTATACACCGATTCAAAAACTCGATACAGTAACATTATCTAAAATCATATATCCAATGGAGCGTACATATCAATTAGCACCGTTGACCGAATCACTGGGTATTGAACTCATTCGCGCACATCGTGCGTTGGATGATGCTAAGGCAACCGCACATCTCTTGTTGTGCATTTTTAGTCAGCTGTCAAACATAAACCGTCACACACAAATCAGGATGTATAAGATCGCAAAATATTTAGATGATGACATTGCGAGTCTTCTGTTTTCATCTATTTCAAGTACAAGTGAGATCAGCAATGATGAATTAATACGCATAGACGATATATTGGTCCGTAAACTAGATGTTTATAAAGAAGATACGTATAATTTTAAGATTGAGTCGTTATACCAGGCTTTCTTAACGTACAAAAACTTTAAGCATAGAGATGAACAACTTGAACTGATTTATATTATTTATGATGCATTAAAGAATAATAAGAAAGCAGCGATTGAAGCTTATACAGGACTTGGTAAGAGCGAAGCCATGCTAATCGCAAGCATCGTTTATAGTGATGAGACAGGGAACCAAGTACTCATTTCAACGAGTAAGAAACTCTTACAAAACCAGCTGTTCTTTAACTCTGTACAAGATTTATTAAAATCATCTAATATTGAAAACTACAATATTTCAATGCTGAAAGGTAAGGGCAACTATGTTGACCTAGAAGCAGTAAACACGCTCATGAAGCTCGGTAATGACAATCAAGAGATAATGATGCTAAAACTAAAGTTACTTGTCTGGTTAGAAGAGACCCTGTCTGGTGATTTATCAGAAATAGATCTTAGGGGACCAGAACGGATGTATTATATATCTGCATTGAATCAAAACAGTACCTCAAATGATTATTTTTACCAAGAATCCCTGAAGCGTGCTAAAAACTCTAATATCGTCATTACGAACCATTATTATTTGTTTAATTGCTTAGAGGCAATTCCTACCGCACATATTGTTGTCGACGAGGCACATCAGCTTAAAAGTGCTCTAGAGACAAGTCTGAAGGAGACCTTTAAATATCCAGACTTAAAATTCTTAATGAGTCAAATTGGATTGGATAAAAAAGACCAGTTATTGACGGATTACTTAAAACACAACGAATCTCAAAACGGACATTATTTTGATACAATCATTTCCGAAATCAGTGAATGTATCGACATCATCTATCAAGCATTCAATAACCATGATATTGAACTTGCAAAAAAATATATCAATACATCAATAGAGAAAGTTAATATGTTTATTAACATGTTGTTTGGTACTAAAGAGTTTCAGAATCTCTTTAACTACCTTCACAACTATAAAATAAAGCTTTCTAAGATTCTACATGCAATTAATAAGAATGCGTTCGAAATTAAACGAGCTAAAAATCATACTAAGACAGAATTTATTGTTTTGAAAGATTCCAAAGATGCCCTTTACAAAAAAGCACAGCAGATTGATTCCCAAGTGCTCATTTCAGGAACTTTAGAAGTAAAAGGGGAATTTAAGCATCTAGAGAAATGGTTCGGTGAATCTTCATTTGAGGAGCATATCATCAGATCTGAATCTTTGTTTAAATATGTCGAACTATTTATTCCAAATGATATCTCAAATTACAAAAATGAAGATAACTTCATGCTTGATTTGATTGATTATATGACACTTCTGCTTGAAAGCAAGAATCAAAAAGCCGTTATTCTTTTCACAAATTATGAACAACTGAATGAGACATACGAAATGATGATGGATACAGGTCTATTTAACGACATTCCAGTCTTAAAACAGACACCTAAAATTCCACCAGACAAATTGTTAATTCAATACAATCAATTGAATCGTTGCTTGCTGCTAGCAACGTCATCTTTTACAGAAGGGGTCAACATAGAAAACACTGATGAAAAGATCATGTTCTTAACTAAACTTCCATTTCCTGTACCTGAAAAAGATAACTTTAAAAACTTTTATAGAAAAGATTTACCAGAAGCTGTCTTTATCTTTAGACAAATATTAGGCCGTCTAAAACGCACAGATAGGGATAAAGGTAAGCTCATTCTCTTTGATGAGAGATTATTGACGAAGAATTATAGTAATGCTTTCTTAAAATATTTCGAGAAGGATAATATTACTTACCAAGATAGATATTCTTTTAATGATTGGCTATCCGACCTATAATTAAGTAAATACGAAAAGAGGTGACTTGTTTGCAAATCTCCAAACGAATTAAAACACTATCAAGAAGTCAAACAGTCGAAATAACAAACCTTTCTAGATGTCTAAAAAATGAGGGTATAGACGTTATTAGTCTCTCTGTGGGAGAACCGGATTTTACAACTCCAGAAGAGATTATACATTATGCAAACACGATGGCAAAACAAGGTAATACCAAGTATGTCGCTACGGATGGGCTCCCGGAATTAAAACTAAAGATTCAAGAAAAGATGCAAAGAGACAATGCACTTAGTTATGATTTAGACGAAATTTTTGTCGGATCTGGAGCAAAGCAAGTACTTTATAACATATTTATGGCCCTACTAGATCCAGGTGACGAGGTTGTAGTTCCAAATCCGTTTTGGGTGACATATACAGAGCAAGTGAAGCTAGCTGAAGGGGTACCTGTAATCGCACATACAACGGCAGAAAATGAGTACAAGTTAACCCCAAAGATTCTCGATCAATTTATGACGGAAAAAACAAAGATACTTGTACTAAACTCACCAAATAATCCCACAGGGTCTGTCTATACAAGAGAGGAATTAAAAGCACTTGCCGATTATTTAGATGATAAAGACATCATTGTGATTGCGGACGAAATATATGAAGTATTAGTCTACGATGGTGAACATATTTCTATCGCATCAATGTCAGAGAAAATGAAGAAAAAAACAATCGTCATTAATGGTGTCAGTAAATCACATGCAATGACAGGTTGGAGAGTAGGGTACGCGTGTGGTGACCGTGAAGTAATCAGCGCAATTACGAAGTTGCAAAGCCAACTCGTGTCAAGCGTTTCAACACCCGCACAATATGCAGCAGTTGCAGCATACGATATGGAACGCACATTTTTAGATGAATATAATCAATTATTCAGAAAAAGACGCGATAATGCCTATAAAAAAATGGTAGAATTACCTTATGTAGAGTGCATTAAACCGCAGGGTGCGTTTTACCTTTTCCCATACTTTAAAGATACTGCAAAAAAGTGTGGATTTAATACAGTGGATGACTTCTTAAAAGCATTACTCAGCGAGAAACATGTGGCTTTAGTTCCGGGATCTGCATTTGGATACCCAAACAATTTAAGGTTGAGTTATGCAGTTGATGAAGACACGCTGAATGAGGCAATGAATCGTCTCAAAATATTTATTAATGAAAAACTAGAAAATATACGAAAGTAGGATTATTTCATGAAGATTACGATTAACGAAGTACCAAAACATAATGGTAAAACAGTAACTATTGGTTGTTGGTTGCTGCAAAAAAGAGGGAGCGGAAAAATTCAATTCCTTCAATTAAGAGACGGGACAGGGTTTATGCAAGGAGTAGTTGTTAAAGCTAACGACGAAAATTTATTTGAAACAGCTAAACATTTAACACAAGAAACTTCAATGTTTGTTACTGGTAAAATTAAAGAAGACGGCCGTTCAAGTTTTGGATATGAAATGGAAGTTACTGCTATAGAAGTGATTCAAGCTGCTGAAGGCTATCCAATTACTCCTAAAGAACACGGTCCTGAATTCTTATTAGACAATCGTCATCTATGGTTACGTTCAAGAAAACAACATGCTGTTATGAGCATTAGAAATCAGATTATCAAAAGCACATATGATTTCTTCTTTGACCATGGATTCAAAAAAATCGATACACCAATTCTAACAGCAAGCTCAGCAGAAGGGACTACAGAGCTCTTCCACACGAAATATTTTGAAGAGGATGCATACCTATCACAGAGTGGTCAGTTACATGCAGAAGCTGCTGCAATGGCTCATGGTAAGGTGTTTACATTTGGTCCAACATTTAGAGCTGAAAAATCTAAAACTAGACGCCACTTAATTGAATTCTGGATGATTGAACCAGAGATGGCGTTCTACGATCACGAAGACAGCTTAAAACTTCAAGAAGAGTATGTTCAATATCTTGCAGAACAAGTTTTAAAGAATTGTAAACTTGATTTAGAAGCGTTAGATAGAGATATCACTGCTTTAGAAAAAATCAAAGCACCATTCCCAAGAATCTCTTACACAGATGCGATTGATTTCCTTCACAAAGAAGGATTTGACGATATAGAGTGGGGCGATGACTTTGGCGCACCACATGAAACTGCGATTGCAAACCACTTTGACAAGCCTGTATTCATCGTAAACTATCCAAAAGCAATCAAATCATTCTACATGAAGGAAAACCCAGAAGATCCAAGAACTGTATTGTGTGCGGATTTAATTGCTCCTGAAGGTTACGGTGAAGTCATCGGTGGATCAGAGCGTACTTCTGATTACGATATGTTACTTGCGCGTATTAAAGAATTAAATATGGACGTAGATACGTACCAATGGTACCTTGATCTTCGTCGCTACGGTTCTGTTCCACATTCAGGATTCGGTCTTGGGCTTGAAAGAACTGTTGCATGGTTAAGTGGAGTGAAGCATGTGAGAGAAACTGCACCATTCCCAAGATTACTAAACAGATTAGAACCTTAAGACTTACACTTAAAGAGATATTAGTTCACTAATATCTCTTTATTTATAGGAGGTATTATGGACAATTATATAAAGTATATTCAACTGCCTGTAAATAAGATTCTTTTTGATCATTATGCTGAACTAGATTTAAATGAAAAGTCACTTGTAGTACTTTTACGTTTAATCGAGAGACAGAAAGAAGAATTCAATGGCTTTGATTCTCTAATCAGTGGTACTACTATGACAAAGCAAGAAGTAGTTGGTATAATCCAAGACTTGATTCAACTTGATTTAATTGGTATTGAAACAAAGGAAATAGATAATAAGTGGGTTGAAAAGTATACGTTTGATACGCTCTATAAAAAACTTGAACAGTTTTTATCCCCTTCAGTTGAATCAAAAGAAACAAGCAAAGAAGTGATAAGCGAAGTTTTCCAATATATTGAAGGGTTATATGGACGTGCTTTAACACCTGCAGAATTTGAGCGTATCAGTGAATGGTTAAGCACGGATAACTATGACCCCGAAACTATTAAGGAAGGCGTCGACATCGCATTTAAAAATGATGTAAGTTCTCTTCAATATGTAGAACGTATATTAAGTACGTTGAAGAAAAAAGAAAAAGAAGTAGATGGTAACTATTTAAAACCTAAAAATTGGTTGGATGGAGAATAAGTAAATGCTAAGTAAAAAAAGGACGATTGAAGCGCTTGATATCATCGCGGATATGTTCCCAGACGCTGAAGCAGAGCTCAACTATTCGAATTCATTCGAACTGACGATTGCTGTACTTTTATCGGCACAAACAACAGACATCATGGTAAACAGAGTAACTGATACTTTATTTCAAAAGTATCAGACACCTGAAGATTATTTAAATGTGCCTTTGGAAGAGCTTCAAAATGATATCAAGATTATTGGTTTATACAGAAATAAAGCAAAAAACATCCAAAAGCTATGTAGAGACTTAATTGATAATTTTAATGGTGAAGTACCTGCGAATTATGATGATCTCATTACGTTAGCTGGAGTAGGTAGAAAGACAGCAAACGTGGTTCTTTCCGTTGCTTTTAACACTCCAAGAATTGCTGTAGATACGCATGTAGAGCGCGTATCAAAACGATTAGGCATCGCGAGATACAAAGATAGTGTGCTTCAAGTAGAAGAAACCTTGATGAGAAAAATTCCAGAAGAGAGATGGAGTATCGCACACCATCAATTGATATTTTTTGGTAGATATCACTGTTTAGCGAGAAATCCAAAATGTGGAGAATGCCCTCTACTATACATGTGTAGAGAAGGACAGAAACGTAAACGTGCAGAAGACCGCTTGTTGAATATAAAATAATAAGCAATTAAAAAACTCTCATTCGTAGGGATAACATCCCTACGAATGAGAGTTTGTTTTTGTTGCTATTCACCTGAGTTTGGATCCGATTCTGAGTTTTCCGGACTTTCTGTGCCAGGTTTATCTTTTGAATTATCAGCTGGTGTTTCTGTACTATCTTCTGGATTAGAATTATTTTCAGATTCTGTTTCAGGCTCTTTTTCTTCAGTTGCTTCTATGTTTTTCTTACTGTCTTCTTTAGTGTTAGAATCTGAATTTGTCTCTGCTTCATCTTCCGTTTCATTAGGCTTTGATTCAGGTTCTTGGTTTTGGTTCTGATTTTGGTTTTGATTTTGATTCTGATTATACTGATAGTTTTGTGAATTCCAAGTGTTTGTATTTGTATTTACGTTTCCTTGGCCAAGATCAAAAATTTCGTATTGACCTTTTTTAGCTAACTCATTACCATTCACTCGTTCCACGGAACTTGGCATTTCAAAGTCTTGTCCGTTAAACGCACTGATTTTTGTCATGATATCTCTGAATAACCATTGTGGAGTGATGTGTTCATCTGAACCTACAAATGATGTTTTACCATCTTTTTTAGTCTGAGTGAATCCCGTCCAAATACTCATCGTGTATTCCGGTGTGTATCCTACAATCCAAGCATCTTTTGCTGAGTTATCTGGTAAGTTGTATGCGTCAACTGTTTCATTTGAGTAGGATGTTGTACCTGTTTTACCGGCAATATTTAGACCAGGGATTTTAATATAGTCTGCTGATCCCCAAGGTTCAAACGTACCTTTCAAGATATCAGTAATCATAAATGCGGTTGAGTCTTCCATCGCTTTATGTGACTCATAATCGAAGTCGATTCTTTCATCTTCTGAATCAATAATGTAACGAACTGTTCCTGATTCATTGAACGTACCTCCGTTACCAAATGCAGCGTACGCTTGTGCCATCTGGAGTGGACTGAATCTAGATTCATAACCACCAAGTACGTCGTTGAATGTAACTGTATAGTCACCATCTAGTTTCTTAGAGTAATCTAAGCCCAGTTTCTTAGAAAATTTTTCTGGAGCATCTCTTCCAGCTTCACTTTGGACTTCTTCGAATGTCTTCACTGCTGGAACGTTAAAACTTCTACGTAGAGATTCCCTAATTGTTACCGTACCGTGATTCTCATTGTCATAGTTGTAAATGTTTCCAGTAAATTCTTTGGGGGTATATTCTTTTTCGTCTTTAATCGTTTGATCTGTACGCCAATCTAATTCTTCAACAGCTGGACCATAAGCTAAAATTGGTTTCATTGTTGAACCAGTATTGTGCTGAGTTATAGCTAAGTTTTCTTTAATGACTTCTTGATATTCACGACCTCCAGAAATCGCTCTTAAAGCTCCTGTTTCTGTATCGATGATTGTAGATGCAATATTGAAATCATCACTCTTGAACTTATCGTTATAGAAGTAATCTCTATTGTCTACAACACCTTGTAGGTACTCTTGTGCATCCTTGTCCATATTTGTGTAAATATCTATACCACTTGCAAGTAGTTCTGATACGTCTGTGTTTCTAAGTTCATCTGATTCTGTAAGCTGCTGTTTAACAACATTAATATACGAAGCGTATTCTGGATCATTAGGCTTGTCAGATGCTCTGTCTTCTTCGGTTCTTGCAATTAAGTTGTTTTCTAAATCAATATTTACTGCTTCTTCATATTGGTCTTGAGTTATACGTTCGTGGTGTAACATGAGCTCTAATACTCTGTTTGCACGCTTATTTCCTGCTTCCTTATCGATGTATAAGTTATAAACGTTCGGAAGGTTAGGGAGACCTGCTAAATACGCAGCTTCTTTTAAGTTTAAGTCTTCTAACTCTTTATCGAAGTAATAAAGACTTGCAGTTCTGATTCCATAAATACCATCTGAATAATAAATCTTGTTCAAATACATTTCTAAGATATCGTCTTTAGAATACTCCTGTTCAAGACGATATGATAGATAAGCTTCTTGGGCTTTTCTTTTGATCGTTTTTTCTTCTGTTAAAAATGCACGTTTAACAACCTGCTGAGTAATCGTGCTTGCACCTTGTGAACCAAATCCACTTGTTACGTTGCTTACAACTGCTGATGCAAGACGTTTAAAGTCAATTGCACCGTGTTCATAGAATCTATTGTCTTCTACAGCAAGCACTGAATCAGTTACCATTTCTGGTGTATCTTCTATATTAATAAATTCTCGTTCTACACCTTGATATATAGTTGTAACGAGTTCGTCATTTTTGTCGAAAATTCTAGATGGAACAGGGTCTTTAAGCTTCTCCATACTGAAAGCAGGTGCCGTCGAAGCAAAGTAGGCAAAAATTAATGCGCCGATGACAAGAAACGTTACAAATAGTAGACTACCGAATAATAGTAATTGTTTTGCAATCGTCTTCTTGCTCCTACTCGAAGCATTCTGTTTTTTTCTGGACATTGATTTCGTCATAAAGTTACCTCTCTTTTAAGTAAAATTCATCCACTGCACTTAAATAATCGAATCTCGGAGTGAATTTTTCTTGGATTAAAATACTCTCAGATTTTATAGTCTGATAGGGTATAGATTTTTTGCCATCATGTAATTTATACTGATCCCAATGAACGAGAAAACGTTCGATTGGGTACAACATTACTTCATTATATGCACTGAACCGTATGATTAAAAATACAATGCCACCATTCTGATGACATTGTCTCATGTGCTCGACTTGATGTGAATGTATGTTAATGAATGGAAACCGTGTTTTATTTTTAGTTTCTTTTGCTTCAAAGTCAATATATTTACCTTTATAAATTCCATTATAATCTGAAGTTGATGGTGTCTTGTAATATGCTTCACTAATTTTAGCTTTATTTCTAGATGGATAATCTACTTTAACTACCGTAATAGGAGTAGGTTTCTTGTGTATTACTGCTATATTTTCTTTTAAATAGTATGTGTTTGCCTGATCTAAGTCCTTTTCTAGAGTCATACCGCGTGAACCATATTTGATACGGTTTGATGACTTTATCGGATTTGTTGTCTTCAGTGTCCCTCGTTTAATTCCAGAAGGATATTTCAACAGAATCACACCTTCACATTTTCATTCATACTAAACTATTATACAATAAAAATTGCATAGTAATCTAATGATAATTATAGGGAGAGAGCGTGTTTTGTCAAATAATTGCACACAATACAATTACGAACAATTCTTAGACGAGTTAAAACTCCGTTACAAAAATGTTAAAAATGGCTATACCTATGATTTTAAAACTCAAATAGAACCATTTTTATTACTCTCGAAGAATATTGCAGATTGCATCGACAATTGCAATCTAGATACACGTTTTACTTACAAGATAAAAGACAAGGTCATGAATACAATCACAGAACTCGCCATGAGTGTACACGTCGAGCGTTTCAGTAAAAAGCTATTTAATGAAATGTACAAATACATCTCACATTGGTTCTTTTATCTGGTAGAGCGTGATTATACATGAGAGTGCTTATTTTAGGTTATAGAAACTACGAATTGAATATATTCAAACATTCACAACCTGAAGTAAATGTATTGAAACGATTTCTTAAACACAAAATTGTACAGTACTTAGAACAGGGTGCTGAATGGTTTATTTTACAAAATCTACCAGGAATCGATATGTATGCTGGGGAAGTTTTGCTTGAGCTACAAAAAGAAAGTGAGTATGATTTTAAATACATAGTATTAAAGCCATTTATAGAATATGATGATCGTTTTAAAGATGAAGACAATCTTATCCTACGTAAAATAGAAGAGGGGAGTGCGTTTTCTAGTTACATTTTCAATCGCAAATATGAAGGACCTTCAATGTTTAGAGCAATAAACAAGTTTCTTGTTCAAAATAGTACGCAAGCACTCCTTCTCTATGATGATGCCCAGGAGTCTAACTTAAAGTACATTTATAATGTTTTGCTTGAATATTCGTCAAAACATCCGTATAATATTGAAAGAATTCAATTTGATGAAATCAATGACTTTATAAATAGTGACTTTTAGTTAAGGTGGGGTTCAGATGAACGAATTTTCTCTAAACCTATCTGCAAAAGATATATTTGAAAAAGATTTCGAAAAAACTTTAAGAGGTTATCGTCCAATTGAAGTGGATACCTTTTTAGACGATGTCATTGCAGATTATCAAAGAATGGCAGATATGAACAAAAATCTTCGACTTTTAGAAGAAGAGAACAAAAAGCTCAAAAAAGAAATTGAAGAACTACGCATTCGCGTGGCAACACGTGGACGCAGTGATGTTTCTGAGTCACAAAACCAACACATTGATATTCTAAAACGGTTATCTAATTTGGAAAAGAAAGTGTTTGGTAACACAAAATAACGGTGGATCGGGTAATCGCTCGGATATAGTCCGAGAGGAAAGTCCATGCTCACACAGTCTGCGATGACTGTAGTGTTCGTGCTTGACGAAATAATAAGTCAAGGCAGCATAAGCTGACGGCAGCGTCGATTTCTAAGTATTCGTATATGAAATCGTGCTTGAAAGTGCCACAGAGACGAGTTTACATAGAAATATGTAAAGTGGAACGCGGTAAACCCCTCGAGTGAGCAATCCAAACAAGGTAGGAGCACTCTTTGCGAGGAAATGAACTCAAAAAAGAGATATTACGATAGTAATATAGACAGATGATTATCACTGCTGTGTGAGTGTAAACTAGTGCACGTTCAACACGGTAGTACAGAACATGGCTTACAGAGAAACCGTACTAGTAAAGCTCTCCAATTTGGAGAGCTTTTTTTATTACTATTTTATATTATCTTTATCTATTAATTAAAATCATTTTTAATAAGAATTTAGAACAAAAATCGTATAGAATAGAGATAATACTTTATTTAAGGATGTCATATATGAAATTTAAATTACTAGCAAATACACCGATGGGACTCGAAAGAGTTGTCGCTAACGAACTAGAAGCACTTGGTATTGAAACACGTCTAGAAAACGGCCGCGTATATTTTGAAGGAGACGAGCGAACAATCGTCGAAACAAACATGAAACTGCGTACAGCAGAACGTATTAGAATAATCGTCGGTGAATTCACCGTCACAACATTTGATGATTTATTCGAAGAAGTATTCGCACTGCCTTGGAGTGATATCCTAGGACCAGACTCAGAGTTTCCTGTTACAGGGCGTTCACACAAGAGTACACTGTTTTCAGTTCCAGATGTCCAAAGAATTACAAAAAAAGCGATAGTAGAGAACTTAAAGAAATCATTTAATATGTCAGGTAAATTACCTGAGACTGGTGCACGTTATAAAGTAGACATCAACATTTTAAAAGACCGGGCATTAGTAACTATTGACACTTCCGGTGATGCGCTTCATAAGCGTGGCTACAGAGTATTACAAGGGGATGCACCGATCAAAGAAACACTCGCCGCAGCTATGCTACAACTTGCAAACTATACTGGTAAAAACCCATTATATGATCCTTTCTGTGGATCAGGTACGATTGCAATTGAAGCCGCAATGATTGCAAGAAACATTGCACCAGGATCTAACAGAGATTTTGATTCAGAAAAATGGGATATCATTCCACAAGAATTGTGGGAAGAAGTACGCGTGGCTTGTGAGGATGAAGCTGATTACAATAAAGAAATTGAAATCTACGCATCAGACATTGAAAGTCGCATGATCGATATTTCTAAACGTAACTCCGATGAAGTGGGACTCTTAGATGATATACATTTTAAAACTTTAGATGTACATGAATTAGAAGTTACTCATAAAAATGCTCAAATCATTACGAACCCACCATATGGTGAACGTATCGGTGAAGCGAAAGCGGTGGAGGATATGTACCGTAAAGTTGGGTATCTCATGGAAAAAGACGATACATTGAACGTTTATTTAATGACATCGAACAAAGAGTTTGAACTGATTATTGGAAAGAGAGCAACACATCGTAGAAAGCTATTTAACGGCTATATTGAAACAACTTACTATCAGTATTGGGGTAATAGAAATGGAAAGTAATGATACACTTCTCACGCTCTATAAAATTAGAAAAGAGATTCAGAAATCAGACAATTTAGAGCTTTTAAATCAAATCAACCATACAATTAAAAAGACATATGAGGATTTATTCGTAATCAGTTTTATTGGCCATTTCTCAGCAGGCAAATCTAGCATGATTAACCATCTACTTGGTGAGGATATTTTACCATCATCACCGATCCCTACAACGACAAAGACTGTTCAGGTTGAGATGAGTAATATCGATGAAATCGAGGCCTTTATTGATTTAAACCACTTTGTAAAAATTAATACGATAGATGAATTAAAGACGATCAATAAAACGGATGTAGATATCGAATATATTAAACTTAGACATCAGACCAATCGTTTCAACTTAAAGACTGTATTCCAAGATACGCCAGGAGTGGACTCGACTACACGCGCCCATGAAGATAGTACGAATACGTTCTTACTTGGTAGTGACTATATTTTCTTTACTGTTGAGTACAACCACATTGAGAGTGAAACGAACCTCAAAATGCTAAAAGAAATTGAAAATTTAAACATACCATATTCATTAATTATCAACCAAATCGATAAACACAATGAAGAAGAAATCACATATGATACATTTCTTAGTCGAGTGAAATCAACACTTAAAAATTGGCACATAACTCCAGAAAATGTATATACGACTTCTATTTTCGAAACAAAATATCGTCAGAACGACTTATTGATTGAGGATATTAAATGTCTTGAATCAAAGAAGAACTCATTCAAAAACTTGTATCATACGCGCATAATCGAGAATATAGAAGAAGAGCATCTTAATTATTTAGATGATCAGATCGATTTAAACACCCTTGAATACAAAGATAGAATTTCAGTTGTACAGCAAATTGAATACTTAAACGAGCAAATCAATGACAACGAAAAAGAAGATATTGTTCAAGACAAAGAGAAATTAGATGAATACATCAAATCCAATGTGAAATCAATTGTGAAAAATGCTTATCTCTATCCGTATGATGTAAAATCCAAAATTGAATCTTTCTTCAAAATTGAAACCAATGATGTACCAAATCTCGGTTTTTTTGGTAAAAAAAAGAAACTTGCTGAAATGCGTAAAAATACCCTTCTAGAATTAGGGCGTGAAATCCAAAAGACGATCGATTCAGAAATAAATACTCAAGTGAATTTGATGTTTAAAGATCTCAGTCTCGCGGGAAATTACTTTAATTTTAATTGGACTGACACTTATATCACAGAAACAGACACTAGTGAGTCTAATGATAAGTTCGTTAAGCTCTATATGGATAATTTAAAACAACAACTCAGTAAAGATATCCAGAACCAAGCGGTAGAGTTTAAATTAAACTTAACTCACGAAACACACACAGATACGAATGACCTGGAGCCTTTAATTGAAGAGAAATTAAAGCTTGAACATGCGTTAAAGTTAATCGATTTAAAAGAAGTGTTTAAAAGTGAAAGTTATAAAAACCTCTACATACACATGGATGATGAACTAAAACAGCTGAGTGAAAACATCGAATTGCCGATGGAAGAAATTAAGGAAAGCGTAGAAACTCTCTCCAAGAATGAATTTCTTGTTGAAGAGACCAATTCTAACTTAGATATTGATAAAATTGAAAACATTCTTAAAGAGTTGAAAAGTTATCCTAGATACAATGAAGCTTACAAACTATTCCACGATAAGCTACATAGTCTAAAAAACAATCATGGTAATCTGAGTGTGTTTGGTGGTTTTAGTGCGGGTAAGAGTACCTTCATAAACGCATTAGTAGATTCTGATGTACTTACAACTAGCCCAAACCCAACAACAGCAAGTATCACAGAGCTATCAAATAATGACAGTAGTTATATTCGTTTTAAAACTGAAGATGTACTGCTTAAAACGTGTATTGCAATTACGGGTAAATCGTCAGAATCGATTTCAACTCAAATTAAATTATTAAAAGGTAAAAAAGATGTTCCCGAAGTATTCAAACCATTCGTAAAAGGTTTAATCAAAAACTATGATGAGTATCGTGATAAACTGGGGCAAAAAATTGAATACAGTAACGATGAAATTGACTTTATAACAAGTAATGATGAACATGCACTCTATGTACAAAAAGCATATATCGGTTTAAAAAATGAGATTCTACAACAAGTGACGATTGTCGATTCACCAGGAATAAACTCAATTAACCAACGTCACACAAATGAAACGATCAATATAATAGAAAATAGTGACATGATAATTTATGTCGCTTATTTTAACCATATATTCACACGTTCAGATGAACAGTTCCTTAAGTATCTACAATCAGTAAAAGGACAACGATTCGCGATTACAGTTGTTATAAACGCAATTGACTTAAGAAGTAATGATCAGGAATTAGAAGACGTTGTTAATTATATGTCTAATACATTAAATGAACTGGAAATCAAGCATAGAATTTATCCAGTTTCTTCGAGAGAAGCGAGACGTGGACAAGAGCCATACTTTGACAAAGCAAAAGTTGAGTTAATAAAACAAATCGAAATTGAATCAGGTCAAATGATTGAGGCAAGTATTAATGAAAACTTAAAACACTTGGTTCAGCGTATTCAATCAAACATTGCACAATTTGAAAAGGGGAAATCACATATCGAGGATACGATTCGCGCACGTAAAGAAATGCAATCTGAAGTCGATAACTTCACTGCCAGAAAGATAATTAATGAAGTAAACGTTGAAAAAGAAAACTTATTCTCATTTTTAAGAAGGCAGCTTGTGCTTAAAATTTATGAACAGCTTTCGACGATGATTACTATGAACGAAGCAAAAGATAAATCGTTTATAAAGAATAGTGCTGGTGAGCTGAAAGAAAACATCAATCATTTTGTAGATATCGAACTCTCAACTATTTTCAACGTATTATACAGAACAGCATACAGGGAATTAGAGGTTCTTTATCAGACAGAAAACACACGTCTCATGGAAGCGAACATCTTAAGTGACCTAATGCTTTACGATGGACAAAAGAACCAACTTTCAGTTTCATTAAATGAAAATATATTTAAGGTTGCTTTAACAAATATCCAGAAGAAGAATAAAACGCCAAGACTCTTGAAAGAAGAGCTACTCGTATTCTCTGAATCAATTGTTGATTCTATAGATCTTAGTGCTTTGAAACAACAAGTTGAAGACAACATCAATGCTTTCTTAACCAGTGTAGATGAAAAATCTTCTGATTCTCTATCACAAGTTACCAAAGAGTTAAGAGAAGATGTTAAAGAGTTAAATGAATCTGATTATAAAGAGGATAAAGAGTTATTATCTAAAATCAAACAGAATTTAGGTGCATAATATGACAATTATTAATGAAAAATCATTAATAAAATTAAATCCAAATAAAACTCGTTTCGTTGATGCAAGAAACATTTTTATGAATGAAGAAGCGACTAAAGAGTTAATATCTAAATCACCATTTATGAATTCAACACACGTTCCTGAAAAACCATATATGGTGGCAGCAGAGAATGACGGCTATAACAATGGCCGTAGCCCTATGCCATATGGGAATGTCATTAAATCTTTGTACAAAGATTTAATGACAGATGTGCAGATGATTGTGATTTTTTCTTTTGATAATAGTTTTCATCATACACGACTCTATTATTTATTTAAACTTTATGGCCTAGACTCTAATCTTTATATCGGTAAGAAAGATTCCTTGAAAGCATTTCTACAGAATGTAACGACTGAAAAAATAGAGCTAAGCACTGAGTTCAATAAGTATGAAATTGAGATGAATAAAGACATATATATGACGATGGACGAAGTGCAAGTTGCTATTAATGATCCAAATCATTTGCTTATAGACGTACGTGCACATGATAGATATATCGGTGGTGGAGATAGACTCGATCCAAAGAGTGGTCATATTCCTACTGCAGTTAATATACCGAACACAAAACTATACGTAGACGGAAATTTATCCTTAAATTCACTTCCTGAAGAATTAGAACTTATCAAAAGGTTTACATCTGTCACAGTTTCTTGTGGATCAGGAATGAGTGCAACGCCTATGTTCGTATTCTTAGACTACCATAAAGTACCTGTGAAGTTATTCGGCGGTAGCTTTTCAGAATGGATTACTGATGATTCAAATACAGTAGAAACTAAAATCAACACACTGGAAAGTAGAGTAGATTGTATTGAGTAAATTATTAGTTATTGACGGAATGGCGTTATTATTTAGACACTTTTTTGCGACGTCATTCAGAAATCATTTCATGTATAACAGTAATAATATTCCAACAAACGGTATTCAAGGAACGATTCGTCACATCTACAAAATCATCGAGATGGACAAACCAACAAATGTAATTGTTACTTGGGACATGAGTTCAAAAACTGTGCGTAACGAATGGTTTAGCAATTATAAAATCGATCGACCGGCACCACCTGAAGAACTTCGACCTCAATTTGATTACGTGAAGGAAGTTCTTGCGGAGCTCGGTTTCTTCCAAATTGGAGTTACCGGATACGAGGCCGACGACATCATAGGTACTTTAGCAAAACATCATGACAACATTACTATCGTTTCTGGGGATAGAGACCTTCTTCAAGTGTTAGCGCCAGGTGTGAAGTTATGGCTCACAAAAAAAGGTTACACTGAATACAATAAATATACTGAAGAGCGTTTCATTGAAGAGTACGGTGTCACACCTGAACAGTTCATTGATGTGAAGGCACTCATGGGAGACTCAGGTGACGGATACTTCGGAGTTAAAGGTATCGGAGAAAAAACTGCATTAAACCTTATTAAGAAGCATGGTAGCATTGAGAAATTGCTAGAAAACCTAGACACATGCACGCCTTCTCAGAAGAGAAATATCGAAAATGATATGGAACATCTCTTAATGAGTCAAAAACTCGCACGCATTATTACAGATGTACCGTTTAATATCGAAGAGGCACTAACTTTGAGTCCATTTAGATATGATGAAAAGTTAACAATGGATGTTCTTAACGAACATGATTTAACTATTTCAAGAAAATATATTGAAAGACTTGAGCTGTGATGGCGACTGTTTATATCGATGCGGCAACAAAACAGAATCCGTATTTTTCAGTCGGTGCCGCTGTAATCAAAAATGATTCAGAAACCTTTGAAGAAACGTATATTCTTGGTAATATAGATAATAACGAGGCCGAATGGGCAACGTTATTAGAAACTACAAAACGACTTGTAGAATTAGGGATTAACAACGCGATTATATACACTGATTCAAAAATAGTTGTAGATACCTTCATGAAAAATTATGTCAAAGACACGAGATTTAAAACGTATTATAATTGTATTATGAAAGAATCACAGGACTTCTTATTATTCGTCGTATCATTAATCCCTAGGGAGAAAAACAAGCACGCCGATCATTTAGCAAAAACAAGGTTGTATAAAGAATCAAAGTAAGGAGGACATATGAATACAGAAGTATTAAAGAAGATCACTACTCTTGAAACTCGCTTTTGTAAAAATTGCCCTCTAAAAGAATTCAATCGTGATAAGTATAGTAAGACATATGCACATCATTTTTGTATTAATGAGTGCTCAGTCGGCATAACGATAAAATCACACGGAAACAATTTATAATATTATATAGGAGAATTATATATGCAAATTTTGAGAATTGAACCAACACCAAACCCGAACACAATGAAAGTTGTTCTTGATGAACATAAAGAAGAAATGAAATCTTCAACACACAATAAAGTGTCTGATGAAAACCCAGAGTTCATTAACCGCGTATTAGAAATTGATGAAGTTAAGAGTGTGTTCTACGCACTAGACTTTATTTCTGTAGATAAAGATCCAGCTGCAAATTGGGAAACAGTTGTCCCTAAAATCGAAGCGACTTTTGAAGGACATGATATAAAAAAGAACTAACACACGTTCCTGATAACTTCGGTGCAGCAGAAGTAGAAGTACTCACTTTCAAAGACATTCCATATCAAATCAAAATACTTTTTAACGGTGAACATAGAAAGCAACTAGATGATCGCTTTATTAATGCTATGACTGATGCAACTCTTAAAGAGGATAATATCATCTTTAACAGAAAGTGGGTCAGCTATGGTACACGTTACGGTGAAGTAGAGGACATCTTAGAAGAAGTTTTCGACGAAATTGATGCTTTATATCCCGAAGATAGACTCGATTCACTTGTTAACGAAGCAAAAAATAAGCGCCCGCCAGAGCCAAAGGTTTATAGAAAAGTCAGCTTAGAAACATTTAAGAATGAACTGGATTGGAAAAAACGACTATTCTATCTTGACCATTATGACACGCCAACAAAAGAGGACTATCCATTGCTCGACTATGCGCTTTCAGATGAAAAAATTCAAGTACGAAGAATGAGCGTATCTTTACTTGCAATGATTGAAGATAAAGAAACGTTAGAATACTTGAAGAAGGCAACTTTAGACCGATCAATCCCAGTGAGACGTACTGCAGGAGACGCGTATAGTGATCTCGGCTACGAAGAAGGTCTTAAAGACATTTATCCTTTGTTAAAAGATAAGAGTCCGATTGTCAGATGGCGTGCTGCGATGTTTATCTATGAAGTAGGAAACGAAAAGAGTCTGCCATACTTAATCGAAGTGAGAAATGACGAAAAGTATGATGTTAGACTGCAAGTTGAGCTTGCTATATCTAGAATAGAAAATGGTGAAGCTGCGCTTGGGAGCGTGTGGAAACAAATGGAAGAGAGGAATTTATAAATGAATCCTTATGAAGCATATATGAAAGAAATGGCTGAGGGTATGCGTCGTGAACTGACAGAATACGATTTTAAAGAACTTCTAACGCCAATAGACGTCGAAACACACATGGATACTGTAAAAGATGATGAAAGTACTTTTGTCGTAATAAATAGCGTTTGTGGATGTGCGGCTGGACTCGCAAGACCTGCAGCGCGTACTGTTGCGCTTCAAAATCCAATTAAGCCAGACCACCTTGTTACAGTTTTTGCTGGACAGGATAGAGAAGCTACTGACAAGATGCGTGAATACATCGGCCAAATGCCTTCGAGCCCATCAATGGCTGTTTTTAAAGGTAATGAGTTAAAGCACTTTATTCCTCGTGAACATATTGAGAATAGAGACATCGAAGATATCATGATGGATTTAAAAGACGCATTTGACGAATATTGCATATAAAAAAGAGGAAAGGATTATCCTTTCCTCTTTACTTGTTACAATGGTAATAATCTTTTTATTCGTAAATGCACATCGAAATCATGTAAAATGCAAGTAAAGTAAGACCAACGAACATTGCTGCTTCCATTTACAACACCCCTTATACGTAATCAATTGATTATCTATATTATATAAAAGTTCAGCAGCAAAAGAAAGGATAGATTTTATATGAATACATTTGATCAGGAATATCATGACCTTGCCAAGAAAGTACTTAAAGAAGGTACATACAAAGATGATAGAACAAATACAGGTACCTATTCATTGTTCGGACACCAAATGAGGTTTGATCTTAGTGAAGGATTTCCACTCTTAACAACAAAAAGAACTTCTTTTAAATTGATCGCAACAGAACTCATATGGTTCATGCGTGGTGATACGAATATTAAGTACTTACTAGAATACAACAACAATATCTGGAACGAATGGGCATTTAAGAGATATGTAGAGTCCGTGGACTACCGTGGACCAGATATGACAGATTTCGGAAATAGGGCATTAGTTGATGATGAATTTAACAATATGTATCAAGAAGAAATGAAAAAATATAAAGAAAAAATTCTTTCTGACGATGCTTTCGCAATGAAATATGGTGACTTAGGTAACGTATATGGTAAGCAGTGGAGAAATTGGGTTGGACCAAAAGGTGAAGTAATCGATCAACTGAAAAATGTTGTTGACTCAATTAAAAATAATCCGACATCAAGACGACATATTGTTTCAGCTTGGAACCCTGCAGAAATTGAAACTATGGCACTTCCACCATGTCATACACTATTCCAGTTTTACGTTAAAGATGGCAAATTAAGCTTGCAGCTTTATCAACGCAGTGCCGACATTTTCTTAGGTGTCCCATTTAACATCGCATCATATAGTCTATTACTTATAATGGTTGCACGCGAGACAGGACTTGAAGTCGGGGACTTTGTTCATACAATGGGAGATGCACATATCTACCAAAATCATCTCAATGCAATCAAAACACAATTAGAACGGGAAAGTTTTGCACCACCAACTGTTAAAATTAATAGTGACAAATCAATGTTTGAACTTGAGTATGAAGATATTGAACTTATCGATTACGAAAGTCATCCATCAATAAAAGCACCAATTGCTGTATAGGAGAATAAAATGATTTCATTAATCGTAGCTCACGCAAATCAAAATGTAATAGGATTTAAAGGAGATATGCCATGGCATCTCCCTGCAGATTTAAAAAGAGTAAAAGCACTCACAACAGGTAATACGATTGTTATGGGTAGAAAGACATATGAAAGTCTCGGTCGTCCTCTACCAAACCGTAAAAATGTCGTGCTGACTCGCAACAAAGATTTTAAGCCTAAAGGCGTGACTGTCATTCATGATCTTAAAGAAATTCAATCATTAGATGGCAAGGTGTTTATCTTTGGAGGAAGTGGACTGTACGATGTAACGACAAACATCGTAGAAGAAATGTACATTACACGAATTTATGAAACTTTTGCAGGCGATACTTTCTTTGTAGATTACGATTTGAATGAATGGGATATTATATCTCGTGAATATTTCGAGCCAGACGCTCAAAATATTTACCCGTATGAATATCTACATCTCGTAAAGAAGTGAGCGAATGAATCTTAAAAACAAATGGAAGTTTCTCTTTTTAAGTCTATTAGCTGTGAATATTTTAATGATCTTAAGTATTTTTATTGCCATTTTATTCTCACCTAAATTTGATGAAGAAATCCCTGAAATAACATCATCACAAACAGAGATTCAAGTTATCACTAATAACCAAATGATAGAGCGTATCATTAATCAGTATATTGATACAGATGATCTTTCTATTAAAATAGATGAAAGCGGTGTGTTACTTAACACAAAATATCCCGTTCTTGGTAAAGATATTGACATTGATATTCAAGTCGAACCACTTGTTCATAAAGATAAAATCATACTCAACTTAGCTAAAGTAGAAATCATGAATTTACCAATTAATGTAGATTATATATATGCTTTTATGAAAAGGTACATTCTACTTGAAGAAGGGCTTTCGTACAGTGAAAACTCGAAAGCAATCATAGTTGATAGCTCAATATTTACGAAAGAAATGGATATGGATGTTACGATTAATAACATCGATTACAAAAAAGATGCATGGTATTTTTCAATAAACAACTTATTTAAGGACTGATTTATATGCAAAAAGCAACACTCGCAGGCGGATGTTTTTGGTGTCTCGTTAAACCATTTGACCAATGGGACGGAATCAAATCTGTCATCTCAGGTTATTCAAACGGAGATGTCGAAAATCCAACTTATGAACAAGTCGCAACAGGAAAAACAGGACACACAGAATCGGTACAAATCACATTTGATGAAAGTATCATCACATTTAAAGAAATTTTAGATATCTTCTTTAGGACATTTGACCCAACAGATAATGAAGGGCAATTTGGAGATAGAGGGAGCATGTATATGCCTGCTATCTTCTATCATGACGATGAACAAAAGAAAATCGCAGAATCGGTAATTGAAGATCTTGATAGTCAAAAAATTTTTAGTCAACCAATCAACACACCTTTATTACCGTTCAAGAATTTCTACGAAGCGGAAGAACATCACCAAGATTTTTACGATAAAAACAAAGCACACTATAATGCCTTCTACAAGGGTTCTGGAAGAAAGGCGTTTATTGAAAATCATTGGAGTGAAAATTAATGTCACATAAAAAATCAGTAGATGAGTTAACAGAATTAGAATATTACGTCATGAAAGAAAGCGGAACAGAGCGTCCGTTCCAAAACGAATATGACGCTCATTATGAAGAAGGTATTTATGTTGATAAATTATCTGGAAAACCTTTATTCAGTTCCAAAGATAAATTTAATGCTATGTGCGGTTGGCCATCATTTTCAAAAACTATCTCAGACACTGTCTCAGAGCATTTTGATGATTCGCATGGTATGAGACGTGTTGAAGTTCGCAGTGAAACTTCAGACTCACACCTCGGACATGTATTCCCAGATGGACCACAAGAGCTCGGTGGCATGCGCTACTGCATCAACTCAGCATCTCTACAATTTATTCCTAAAGAAGACCTAAAAACGAGTGGATATGAAGAGTATCTTTCGATTTTTGAATAGAGGTGAAATATGAAAGACGCGTCTTTCTATCAATACATGAAAACACGTTTAGAAGAGAAGTCAGATGTGAGCATTTTAGCTAATCACATCATAAATGACTTGGGTTACCCTAAGTTTTCACAAGATTATGATGAAATTTCGGATTATTTAGAGAAAAATCCTTATGAAAATGTTAAACTCGATACATTCGATAAATCATTTTCAGAATATGAAAATTGGTTAAATTATTAAGGAGTTGTAAAAATGAGTATTCATATTAATGCAAAACAAGGTGAAATTGCCGACACTATTTTACTACCAGGAGATCCACTTCGTGCAAAGTATATCGCTGAAACATTCCTAGAAGACGCTGTTCAGTTTAACGATGTTAGAAACATGTTTGGATATACGGGGACTTATAAAGGTAAAAAAATCTCAGTAATGGGAACAGGCATGGGTGTTCCATCAATTTCAATTTATGTTAACGAACTTATGAGTGAATACGGTGTTAAAAACCTAATTCGTGTAGGTACATGTGGAGCTATTCAGAAAGATGTTAAAGTGAGAGATGTTATCATTGCTCAAAGTGCATCTACCGACTCATTCCAAAATAGAAAATTATTCAAGAATGCGGAATATGCACCAACTTCAGACTTCGAATTATTGTTATCATCATATAATGAGGCTAAAAAACGTGGTGTAGAAGTAAAAGTGGGTAACGTATTTACTGCAGATTCGTTTTATGATGAAAATGGAGACATTGAGCAATTAGCAGAATATGGTGTACTTGCATTAGAAATGGAATGTAGTGCATTATTTACAATTGCTAAAAAATACGATGCAAAAGCTTTAGGCATTCTTACTGTATCTGACCACGTATTAACTGGTGAGATTACTACACCTGAAGAGAGACAGACTACGTTTAACGAAATGATCGAAATTGCGTTAGATGCTGCTGTTCCATTCGCTGGCAACTAATCCCAATTAGAAATAGGTGAGATTTTGAACGAGTCACAAAATGAATTACATGAAGTAAAAGAACGTGGTCCTAAACGCGTTAATCTAAATATATTTTGGTTTCTAATTATTTTGCTTTCTACAATCATTCTAACTGCAATAATTACTGCGCTCAGTCTAGATGGACGTACTGAACGTGCAGTAAACGTTGGTACAGACACTAGACAAGAGTTTGCAAAACTCTATAACGTTTATGATACGATCACAAAAGAGTATTACACTGATGTAGATAAAGAAGCCTTGATTGAGAAATCGATTAAAGGAATGGTAGAAGGTTTAGACGACCCGTACAGTGAATACATGTCGATTGATGAAACAGCAAAATTCGAAGAGTCAATTACTGGTGAATTCGAAGGTATTGGTACTGAGATTATGCAAGAAAACAATGTCATTGTCGTTTCATCGCCTATTAAAGGTTCTCCCGCAGAAGCTGCCGGAATCCAGACTGGTGATAAGATTGTTAAAGTGAACGGCAAATCAATCGAAGGTGTGTCAACATCTGAAGCTGCGGCTATGATTAGAGGTAAAAAAGGAACTGAAGTCACTCTTACGATTATCCGTGGCTCAGATAAGCCTTTTGATATCATGATCAAACGTGACAAGATTCACATTGACTCTGTCACATATGAAAACAAAGATGACATCGGACATGTGAGCATTAACAGATTCCAAGAGGGCACAACTGATGAATTACAGAAGTTCTTAGACAAAGCTGCAGAAGAAGATGTTAAAGACATTATTATTGACTTTAGAAATAATCCGGGTGGACTTTTAAATGAAGCGCTCGCTATGATTAACCAATTTGTACCTAAAGGGGAAACATTACTTTATCTTGAATATGCAGGCAAAACTCGTGAAGTAGTCAAAGCACAGAGAGAACTAAACCCAAGTACCAAGAAATTCGATAATATTTATATCTTAGTGAATGAAGGTTCCGCATCAGCTTCAGAAGTGTTCACAGGAGCACTAATGGATTTAACAGACGCTGAGGTCGTTGGTAATAAGACATTTGGTAAAGGTATCGTACAGACAACAAGCGAGTTCAAAGATGGATCATTAGTGAAATATACCAACTCAAAATGGTTAACACCTAATGAAACATGGGTACATGGTAAAGGCATCGAACCAGACTTTGTTATCAATACACCTGACTATACTAGAGTTAAATATTTAGATTCAAGTGAAGTATATGTCCTTGGTCAAGAAAACGATGATATTTTATCAATTAAAGTTGCACTTGATGCATTAGGATACGACGTTGATAAGTTTAATAATACTTTTGATGAGAATTTAGAATTTGAAGTCATGAAATATCAGAACAAAAATAAAATAGATGCTTCAGGATTTGTCACTGGTGAGACAACTGAACAATTAATGATTGACTTACGTAAACATATCAAAGAAAATGATACACAGTTAAATCAATTAATTGATTATATTAAAGGTGACAAAACAAAAGAAGAAATTACGAAAGAAATGAAAGAGAATTCGAAACACATTCCAGTAAATAACAATCGTTCTCTTGACGAAAATGAGTCTGAAGAATAGTATTAAATCCGTACAAAGTTCGCTTTGTACGGGTGTTTTTTGTATCAAAATGAAATTTAGAAAGAGGTACCAAATGAGTCAAGAACATAAAAGAGTTGTATTAACAGGCGGCGGCACAGTAGGACATGTTATACTGAACAAGTTGCTTATACCAGAGCTCATCAATAAAAATATTGAACCTGTTTACATTGGCTCTAAAACAGGTATTGAAAAAGAAGTCATCAGTACAACTGGAATTACATATAAACAAATCTCTAGCGGTAAGTTACGCAGATATTTTTCATTAGAGAATGCGGTAGATGTGTTCCGTGTAATGAAAGGTGTATTTGATGCACGTAGAATTTTAAAAAAGGTTAAACCGGAGTTTGTGTTTTCTAAAGGTGGATTCGTAACTGTACCTGTAGTATTAGCTGCTAAGAGCCTAAATATCCCAGTATACATTCACGAATCCGACATTACACCAGGTCTCGCGAACAAAATTGCTGGTAAATTTGCAAGCAAGATATTCGTGACATTTGAGAAAACAATGCAATATGTGGATAATAGTAAAGCCGAGTACATTGGTCCAGTTATTAGAGATGAATTAAAGCGCGGCTCAGAATCTGTAGGATATGAACTAACAGGATTTAACTCAAGTAAAGAAACCATTTTAATTATAGGTGGATCACTTGGTGCGAAGCATATCAACAAATTTGTACGCGAAAACCTTGATGAATTAACTAAAGATTATCAAGTCATTCATATTACTGGTCAAAATAACATTGACCATTCTATTGAAACATGTCATTATAAACAATTCGAGTTCGTTAAAAGTGAACTCGCGCATCTGTTATCAATTTCAGATACAGTCATCTCAAGAAGTGGTTCAAACGCTATTTATGAATTCTTAGCTCTGAGAAAACCGATGATTTTAATCCCGTTACCATTAAGTCAAAGTAGGGGAGATCAAATCGAAAACGCAACATATTTTGAAGAGCAAGGTTTTGCTATAAAATTGGATGAAGACGATTTAACCATGGATACATTAAAAAATGCTTTAATAAAAATTAATAAAGAACGTCAATCATATGTCGATCGCATGGATAACTTCGATGTTGGCATTACTTCTTT
Organism: Phocicoccus pinnipedialis; assembly: GCF_903994035.1. GTDB lineage: Bacteria > Bacillota > Bacilli > Staphylococcales > Salinicoccaceae > Phocicoccus > Phocicoccus pinnipedialis. The sequence continues at coordinate 192,737 of NZ_CAJEWB010000010.1, read as the reverse complement.
AGAACTCGTCGAAAAATTAGTTTCGGAGGAATAGTATGAGTAGAACAAAAAAGCTTTCACTGTTTATTGTTTTCACCTTAATATTTGGTGTCATTGCACTCTTCCACGAATCAAGACTCGGCAAGTGGGTTGATAGAGAAGTATATGAGTTCATCTATTCATCTGAAAGCTTTATTACGACAGCATTAATGCTCGGGTTTACACAACTCGGTGAAGTGATTTCCATGATTGTCATGTCGATGATTATTATCGCGATTCTCATGTTATATCGCTTAAATATGCATGCATTATTCATGCTCATTTCAATGATGTCTTCTAGTGTTTTAATTCCCGTATTAAAACATTCATTTGATAGAGAACGTCCATCATTCTTACGACTGATTGATATTTCGGGGTTTAGCTTCCCTAGTGGACACAGCCTCGGCTCAACAATATTTTTCGGAAGCTTGATGGTTATCATAAAACATACAAACTTAAATCACAAAGCGGTAATGTATGGATTATGTGCCGCATTTATTTTAATGATATGCTCATCAAGAGTTTATCTTGGTGTCCATTTCCCAACAGATGTGCTTGCTGGAATGGCGATTGGTACAGCGGTTGTATTTGGTGTGAGTGCACTATTACACAACAAGCTTGAAATACCCTCACCACATAAAAATAAATGAATGATTGACTAAGACAAATAATATAGGTAGGTGGAGTCACTTGATTACAAATTTATATGAAAAAATCACTTTAGAGAATGATAGAATTCGACTGATACCAATGCAACTTTCTCATGCAAAGGATTTGCACAATATTAACCATGAGAGCATTTGGACATATATGTTGTTCCAAGCAACCTCCGCCGACCTAATGAACGAATGGGTTCAAAGTGCAATTGATCTTCGTAATGAAATGAAGTCTATTCCATTTGTTGTAATTTTAAAATCAACTGGCGAGGTCATGGGTAGTACACGTATTCAACACATTGATTACGAAAGAAATAGCTGTGAAATTGGAGCTTCTTGGTTTGGTGCACGTGCACAGCGTACTTTTGTAAACTCAGACTCAAAATTCTTATTACTAGAGTTCTGCTTTGAAACTATGAATATGATGCGAGTACAGATTCGTGCTGATGAAAGAAATGAACGCTCGAATAGAGCAATCGAGCGACTTGGTTTTACAAAAGAAGGTGTTTTAAGAAAAGAACGCGCCTTGCATGGTGTCCCTAGAAACCTTGTGGTATATTCAATCATCGACGAAGAATGGCCAGATGTTAAAAAGAACTTATTAATCAAACAACAAAGTTATGCTCAAGATTCACCAGACACATTAGCTTCAAATACTTGAGAGAAGAGGACCAATTAAAAGGGTCCTCTTTTTATTTTGTATTTAATATTTGGTATTATTATGAATAAAGAAGGTGACACAGTGGCAAAAATATTAATCATAGAAGACGAGCAAAACTTAGCACGTTTTATAGAGTTAGAGCTAACTCATGAAGGTTATACTGTCGATCAAGTACACGATGGATTACAAGGGCTGCAAAAAGCACTAGAACAAGAATATGATTGTATTCTACTAGATCTCATGCTGCCTGAACTAAACGGTTTAGAAGTTTGCAGAAAGATAAGAAAAGTTAAAGATACTCCAATCATCATGATTACAGCGAAAGATTCAACAGTAGATAAGGTAATTGGCCTTGATTATGGCGCCGATGACTATATCGTCAAGCCTTTTGAAATCGAAGAGTTGCTCGCACGTCTACGAGTCATAATGAGACGAACAAAACGTACGAATGAACGCGTATTATCTCTGCACGACATCAAGATAGATCCAACTGCTTATAAAGTATTCGTTAAAGATACAGAACTCGATTTAACAAAGACGGAATACGAATTACTTGTTATGTTAATAAAAAATAAGGATATCGTTCTTCGCCGTGAATCTATTTTAAACAATATTTGGGGCTATGAAAACGAAGTTGAAACGAATGTAGTAGATGTGTATATTCGATATCTCAGAAACAAACTTAAACCATTTAAGAAAGATAAAATCATTGAAACCGTTCGCGGTGTCGGTTACGTGATACGTTCATGAAACAGTCATTAAGAACAAGATGGATGCGACTCTCTATACTGATTATCACAGGCTCATTTATACTATTTAGTACATTTTTAATCTATGCAACAAGTATTTATCTTAAAGATTTAGAATACCGTTCAGCAGACCGTAGTGTGAAAGAAATGAAGATGTTGTATGAAACCACACCGATTAACAACATTTCTGAAAGAGAAATTTACTCGAACCTCTTTGATAACCAGCGTTTTATATTATTTACAGCTAATGGGGACGAGGTGTATCAGTGGCCAATTCGTGATGAGGCATCATTCAAACTTACACAAGAAGAAATAACAAGTGGCAGTACTATGACACGCGAATTTAATAATGAAAAATATTTAGTGAGTACCGAACGTGTTCAGTCTAATTATTGGAACGGTTACATTGCAGTGATTCATCCGTTGAAAGAGTATTTCACAGTACTTCAGATGATCGTAATTATTGCTACACTAGTTGGATTTATCTCTATATCAATCACATCAGTGATCAGTTTCTTCTTTTCTAATCAAATGGTAAGGCCAATCAGACGCTTTACAAAACAGTTGCAGGATGTCGAAAATAATGGTTTTTCTGAACGGTTGAACTTAACGACTAATATTGATGAAATAGACCTCATGGTAGAGTCATTTAACAAGATGATGACAGCACTAGAGTCTTCTTATAACTCACAGAAACAGTTTGTTGAAGATGCGTCACATGAGCTTAGAACACCGTTACAAATCGTACAGGGTCACCTCAACCTCATCAATAGATGGGGAAAAAATAATCCTGATGTATTAGAGGAATCTTTAAATATTTCAATTGTAGAATTGAATAGAATACAAAAACTAGTAGAAGAGTTGTTGCAACTCACAAAGAGTGAAAAAACAGAACCTCTTGAACTGACAGAATTTGATGTCAATGAAGATATTAAAGGACGTATTGAAGCAATGAAAAAGATTCATCCAGATTATACATTTATTCTCGATCTATCTAAAAAACCAATCTATCTTAAAATGAGTCAGTACCAATTTGAACAAATCTTAATCATTTTCTTAGATAATGCTATTAAGTACGACACCATAAATAAGACAATAAAAGTCAGTACGTTTTTAGATAAATACAAGCACAGACATATTTCTATAACGGATTATGGTATTGGAATACCTGATGATGAACAAGTCAAGGTTTTCAATAGATTCTATAGGGTAGATAAATCTAGGAGTAGAGAACAAGGTGGAAATGGTCTCGGACTTTCTATCGCACAGAAAATTATTGAGTCTAACATGGGATCTGTAAAGATTGAAAGCGTTGAAGGCGAGCATACTACCATTCGTATTACTTTTCCGCCTAGATAGTAATAACTTTTACTAATCATGAAGTTCTTTATCATAAAGCCTTTACATGGTAAACTTAATACAAGTGAAAATTAACAAAGAGGTGGCAGTCAATGGAAGAAAAGGCGTTCGAAAATGCGCCTGTTAGTTTCGGTACAAACCTTGGTTTAATCTTAGAGTATTACGATATGTATATCGAAGATAAACAAAGTGTTTCAAGCGAAATGAGAATTTTATTTGATTCTATTTTAGACTCAAAAGATCAGGTAAATCTGGGGACAACAGGTAGCACTAATAATACAACATTAAAGGGGATTTTAAAGTGGCTCGTGGATATTAGAACTTACGGTCATTTAGTTGCTAAAGTATACCCACTTTACCCACCGACAATCTCTAATGCTCCAACATTTAACTTTGAGGATTATGGTTTCACTGAAAAGGATCTTGAATCTATAGATGTGGCAACAATCAGTACTCATTTGACAGACAAGTTTGACAACGCATTAGATGCCGTCAACTATCTTAAAGATGTATATTCAGCTCCTCTCTCATATGAATACATGCATATGAACAACCAAGAAGAGAGAGAATGGTTCGAGAAAAATATTGAAGTATATGGCGATATTTCATATTCAAATGATGAGAAAAAAGAGCTATTTATGGAACTTGCAAAGACTGAAGGATTTGAAAAATATCTTCAGAAGAATTTTGTTGGTGCTAAAAGATTCTCTATTGAAGGTGTAGACAGCTTAGTACCAATGTTGAATCATCTGTTAAAGCTGATGGCAAACAACGCGCTTCAAAACTTACAGATTGGTATGGCACACCGTGGACGTCTGAACGTGTTGACTCACGTCCTTAGAAAGCCTTATACAATGATGTTAAGTGAATTCATGTCTACAGACCCAGCTAAGTTTATACCTGAAGATGGTTCTTTAGAAAAGACAACTGGATGGATGGGAGACGTTAAATACCACTTAGGTGGGAAGAAAACTTTAAACGAATATGGTATTGAACAGACAATTACTTTAGCTAATAACCCATCACACTTAGAAATTGTAGGACCAGTAGTTCTCGGGAAAGCACGTGCTCAACAAGAAGACGTGAAGAGTGAAAATACGCCTGTACAAGACACTAATAAATCTCTTGCTGTAATTGTGCACGGTGACGCAGCATTCCCTGCACAAGGTGTTAACCCAGAGGCAATGAACTTCTCAAACCTAGCTGGTTATACAGTAGGTGGCGCAGTTCATATTATTACAAACAACAGAATTGGATTCACAACTGAAGAGTGGGACGCAAGATCTACTCTATACGCAAGTGATATTGCAAAAGGGTTTGATATTCCAATATTACACGTGAATGCAGACGAGCCTGAACACGTTCTTAAAGCTATGGAACTAGCATTTAACTACAGACAGACTTGGAAAAAAGACATTGTAATTGACTTAATCGGTTACCGTCGTATGGGACATAACGAGATGGATGAACCTATGACGACAAACCCAATGCTATACAATGAAATTAAACAACATCCAACGATTGAAAACTTATACGGTGAAAAGTTAGTTTCAGAAGGAGTTATCACTGCTGAAGAAAAAGCAGAAACGATTGAATCAGTAGAAAAAGCACTACGTGCTTCACATGACTTAATCGATAAAAATGACACGATCATTTCTGATCGTATCGATATTCCTGAATATACAAAAGCACCACAAGCGAATACTGTAGAAGTAAACATCACTGAAGCTAGACTAAAGAATATTAATGATGCGCTCTTAAATTATCCTGAGTCATTCAAAGTGTTCAAACGTCTTGGTAATGTTTTAAATAGACGCTACTTACCGTTTGAAGATGAAGATGGAAGAATAGACTGGGGGCATGCTGAAGCATTAGCTTTTGCTACATTGCTTGAAGACGGAGTACCTATCCGTATTACTGGTGAGGATGCTGAGCGTGGTACATTTGCGCACAGAAACGCAGTCCTTCATAACCCAGAGACAGGAGAACAGTACACACCTCTTAAGAACCTAGATACTGCTAAAGCATCATTCGATCTTTATAACTCACCATTATCAGAGCTCGCAGTTGTTGCTTATGAATATGGATATAACGTCGAAAACAATGAAGTATTAACTATTTGGGAAGCACAATATGGTGACTTCGCAAATATGGCACAACCAATTTTTGACACATTTATGGCTGCTTCAAATGCGAAGTGGGGAGAACAAACTGGTTTAACATTATTATTACCAAACGCTCAAGAAGGACAAGGTCCGGAACACTCAAGTGCAAGAATTGAACGTTTTTTACAGTTATGTGCGGAAAACAACATGACAATTGCTAATCTATCATCGAGTTCAAACTACTTCCATTTACTGAGAAGACAAGCAGAAAACTTAAATACGGACAAGATGAGACCATTAGTACTTGCTTCCCCTAAGAGTCTTCTTAGAAATAATACGGCATCTAGACCTTTATCTGAATTTATTGGTGGTAAATTCCACGAGATTTTATTCAACAATAATACACCAGAAAAAGTAAAAATTGTATTAGTTGCGAGTGGAAAAATGGCAATCGAACTAGAAGAGAAACTTGCTAAAGAACCAGATGATTCGTTCCTATTAATTAAATTAGAACAAATCTATCCGTTCCCTAAACGTAATATCACTGAAGTTCTTGAGACACTACCAAACCTAGAGGAAATTCGTTTTGTACAAGAAGAGCCTAAAAACCAAGGGGCATATCATTTCGTATTACCTAAGTTCTTAGAAATGAAAGCAGACAATCAATCGTTCACTTTCGTAGGAAGACAAGAAAGTTCTTCACCTGCAGAAGGATACGCTGGGGTTTATAAGATTATCCAGCAAAATATTTTAGAAGAAGCATTCAAAAAATAGGGGGCAGCACAATGGCTGAAATTATCGTTCCAGAATTAGCTGAATCAATTACCGAAGGTACTATCGCGACTTGGTTTAAACAAGTTGGGGATAGTGTATCAAAAGGTGAGGCAGTTCTTGAACTAGAGACTGACAAAGTAAACGTTGAAATCGTAAGTGAAGAAGACGGAACTTTACAAGAACAAAAAGCAGAAGAAGGAGACACTGTTGAGGTAGGGCAAGTAGTCGCTATAGTAGGCGAAGGTGCTGAAGCACCAAAAACAGATGTTCCTAAAGAAGAAATGACTGAGAAAACGATTGAAGTTACTAAAGACTCTGCAGTCGAGTCAAACGATGAAGAAACTGAGCAATCAATGATCGTTGCAACGCCATCAGCACGCAAATTAGCTCGTGAAAAAGGAATTGACCTTAAAGATGTGAATGCAGCAGATCCACGTGGACTTGTACGTTCACATGATGTAAATAATCATGGTAATGCTCCAGCTGAAGCAGCTAAAAATCAAGATAAGCCAGCTGTTAAAGAAACTAATGCAAAACCTGAAAAACCAGTGATTCGTGAAAAAATGTCTCGTAGACGTCAAACAATTGCTAACCGTCTATTAGATGTATCACAATCAACTGCAATGCTTACAACATTTAACGAAATTGATATGACTGCAGTTATGGATTTAAGAAAACGTAAAAAAGATGCTTTCATCGAGCGTAATGATGGTACTAAGCTTGGCTTCATGTCATTCTTCACTAAAGCTGTAGTTGCAGCTCTTAAGAAATATCCAGCAGTTAACGCTGAGATTGATGGAACTGATCTTGTTTACAAACAGTTCTATGATATCGCAATTGCTGTTTCAACTGATGAAGGTCTCGTTGTACCGATCGTAAGAGATTGTGACAGAAAGAACTTCGCTGAGATTGAAAGAGATATCGCGGATCTTGCTACAAGAGCACGCGAAAAGAAACTCACATTAGATGAGATGGCAAATGGTTCATTTACAATCACTAACGGTGGTGTATTTGGTTCATTAATGTCAACACCAATCATCAATGGTACACAAGCTGCGATCTTAGGAATGCACACAATCCAACGTCGTCCAGTTGCTATCGGTGACGATATTGAAATTCGTCCGATGATGTATGTTGCATTGAGCTATGATCACAGAATTATCGATGGTTCTGAATCAGTTGGATTCTTAAAGACAATTAAAGAATTAATTGAAAACCCTGAAGATTTACTTCTTGAAGGTTAAATTATATGATATTAGATAGGTGGTATCCACCTATCTTTTATTTATTTTAAAGGAGTGTAAAGTATGTTACATGAAACTTGGCAAGACAATAATCTAGGTGAAGTAAAAGTAGTAAATGTAGATGCAAAAAAATATAAAGTGTCTGATATGCTTACAGTTAATCAAACCTATACAATCGTAAACGAAACTGAAGAATACATTTTTGTAATTGATAATTCAGGTAAAGTAGGGGGCTATTACAAAGCGTATTTCGAAAGAATATAGATTTTCTATATTTTCTGATAATTTTAAAAATTATGTGGACGTATGCCTCCTTATCGTGTAATATATGATTTATGTTAAATTTATAACACAGATATTTGGAGGCATCTTTATATGAAAACAAAGCATATTTTTATAGTCGGGTTTATGTTATTCGCGATGTTCTTCGGTGCTGGTAACTTAATTTTCCCACCAGCACTCGGATTCTCATCAGGTGAATATTTCCCACTCGCAATCTTAGGATTTGTAATCACGGGGGTAGGTCTTCCGTTAATCGGTGTTATCGTTGGTGCAATATCTAAAGAAGGTTACAGTGAATCACTCAAAAACATTAGTCCATGGTTTTCAGTTGTATTCTTAGTAGCAATTTTCTTAACGATTGGTCCGTTTTTTGCCATTCCAAGAACAGCTACTACCGCTTACGAAATGGGAATTCTTCCATTCATTGAAGGACCTGGTACAGTATCATTAGTGATCTTTAGTGTCGTGTATTTCTTAATCGTATTTTTCTTAAGTATTAAACCAGGAAACATCATTGACAGTGTTGGTAAAATCTTAACACCATTGCTACTCGTAACGATGTTACTTCTTATTGTAGTAGGTATCGTGGCTTATAACTCAAATCCTAGTAACCCTGTGGTTGAAGGGTTTAACAGTGCATCACCATTCTCGACAGGATTTACTGAAGGTTATCTTACAATGGATGCAATCGCAGCAATTGTATTTAGTGTAGTAGTTCTTAACTCTATTCGTGGTCTAGGAATTACTAACAGACGTGACTTATTATTCGGAACAATGAAGTCAGCAGGACTCGCTGCATTATTACTTGGTGTCATCTATGTTGCGCTTGGAGTACTAGGCAATAAAGTAGACATCGGAAATTCTGTAATAGGTGACCGTGAAGTTGGTACATTCTTATTAACATTTATTGCTAATGACACACTTGGCGGTTTCGGTGGTTACTTACTTGGTATCATTGTATTTCTTGCATGTATCACAACTGGAGTAGGGCTCATAGTAGCAGTTTCTGAACACTTCTCAAAACTTATTCCAAAAGTGAATTATGGTACATGGGTGTTTATCTTTACATTCGTATCACTTGTTCTTGCGAACCAAGGTCTAAGCACAATCATTAAAGGTTCAGTACCAGTATTGCTTGTACTTTACCCAATCGCAATGACTGTTCTAACGTTACTCATCGTTACTTATTTCGTAAGAAGTCCGAAACTTGCATTACAACTACCAGTTTATGTAGTGTCGATTGTTTCTATTTTAACTGTTATAGAGCGTAACGGATTCTTTGGTGGATCAGCACTTTCATTTTTGCAGAACCTTCCTTTATATGAATCACAATTTGAATGGATTCCAATTATGATTATTGGGTTTGTACTTGGTTATATCATTGGACTTAAAGGCGAAAAAGTAACATACACATAATAAATAAAAAGCTGACTCCTAGGAGTCAGCTTTTTATTTATTATATCTAGTTTTTAAGTTTAGTAATTTATCTTTTAATTCTGCTTCCATTGTAATTAACTCAGCTTCAGCTTGTTTACGTTTAGTAGATCCTTCCTCTTGGATTCTAAGCGTTTCTTCTATCGTCTGTACAAGGTTCTCTTGAGTGAGTTTAAGTGTCTCAATATCTACAATTCCACGTTCATTTTCTTCTGCAGTACGTAGAGCGTTCTGTTTCAACATCTCACTGTTCTTAGTGAGTAATTCATTTGTTGTATTAGTGACTGCTTGTTGTGCTTTAGAGGCTGACTCTTGGCGAAGTAAAGTAAGTGCAATCGCCATTTGATTCTTCCATAACGGAATTGACGTTAGAATAGAGCTTTGAATTTTTTCTGCAAGTGTTTGGTTAATACTCTGTATCATTCTAATTTGAGGTGCGGACTGTAGAGTAATCTGTCTAGATAGCTTTAAGTCATGAATACGTTTCTCTAAGCGGTTCACGTATTGCATCATGTCGTTGACGTCTTGTGTAGCCATTTGATTATTGCTATTTTCAGCAACACTTCTTAAATCGGGAAGAACTACTTTTTCAATCTCTTCCTTTTTCATTTCAGCTGCAGCAATATAGATGTTTAATGCTTCAAAGTAATCCTTATTTTCATCGTAAAGATTATCTAACAATTTCACATCTCTTACAAGTACTTCTTTAGCGTGTTCAAGCTGAATGCTAATTCTATCTACTTGAGACGCTACACCTTGATGTTTCGCAACTAATTCATTTACTGAACTCCGTACCTTACCAAATAGCCTTGTAAATACATTCCTATTTTGTTTTGTGAGTTCGTCCGGATCGATTTCTTTAAGCTTCTTCATGAGTGAAGTTAAAGTGTCACCAATAGGACCTACGTCTTTAGACTGTACTTCATTTAGCATTTGATGTGAAAACTTAGATAGGGCAAGCTGGGCGTTTGAACCATACGCTATCAGTGCATCGTTATCTAAAGGTTTAATTTGTTCTTTAATATTTCGTATTTTCTCTAAATCTGCATCACTAAATTCATTTTCATATGTCGAGAGAACTGATTCTGATTTTGCTGACGGAACACGTTCTAATTCTTGTTCCGGCTCTAACTCGTTGATTTCTTTAAATGGATCTGATAACAACTGATCTTTAATATTATTAGTTTCTGTCAATAGTCTCACCTTCATGTTCTTTTACTTTTATTCTACCGATTTTTTCGGATTCTAGCTTATTTTCTAACTTCATTTGTCCCTTACGTCTAGCTTCTGTCTCCTTCAATACTTTGCCTTCAAATCTAAGGTTATCATAATCTCTCTTATTTATTTCTGATAAGTCCAACTCGAGGCTACGTTTTAGATCAACGAGGCGTAGTCGAGTAGTGTGAAGCTCTATTTTTTCTTCTTTAGACTTTCCTGGTAGTTTAAATAGGTGTAAATACATCTCTGTCATATTTACTGCTGAGTCTAGATTTGAATGGAAAAACTGAAGGCCTTGGTAAAATAACTTAGGTTCGTTTTCCACACGTTTAATAATCGCTTTAACAACTCTATTTATTTCAAATAGAAGCTTTATATCGTTGATTGAGCGAATGTTTTTATAACTGTTAATTAAACGTTTCTGTTTTTCCTTGGCCGCTTTTAATTCACTGCTTATATACTTATGTTCACTTCGCGTAAGACCATATTTATTTAATATCGATTGATACGATAATTGCTGGGTTGGAATATAAGAAATAAAGAATGCAATAATAGCTGCACCAATTGAAAGTAAGGCTGTTAAATCGAATACTCCCATGGAAACGATCCACGTAATTATACTGATGGGACCTGCAATCAACGAACCGTAGAGATGGGATATTTTATCTTTCATATGAATGCTCCATTCTAATTTCAATACCTTTATTATAAATCTTTATACTTGATATTAAAAGCAATGCGAGTCTATAATAGTTCCATTAGTAACAGGGAATGGGGCTTTTTAATGTTTAAAGTTGTCTTATTAACTGCCGATTATGAAGGATGGTGGTTCTTTTCAGATTGGCAAGAACATGTTCAAGTGACAATTAACTGCGAATCATATAAGGAAATGGAACTACAGTATATTAAAATGTGCAAATTGCTCGATCAAAAGTATAAGGTAAAACAGACTGGAAAATACGGTATCACTTCTTTTTATAATACATGTGATATTAGATATTGTGATGACTGTGATGACGATGTACAAATCTATCACACACCGTTAATGCTTATTGATGGTAAACTATGTGAAGAACATGTAAAATATTTAAATTTTCTAAAATAAATTTGAAAAAACGGTTTCATTGTTCTATAATAAAGGTATCAATAGGTTATATTGAATTATAGATTTTTGGAGGATTCATCAATGAAACAAGGTACAGTAAAATGGTTTAATGCAGAAAAAGGATTTGGATTTATCGAAATCGAAGGAGAGAACGACGTATTCGTACACTTCTCAGCGATCAGTCAAGAAGGTTATAAATCACTTGAAGAAGGGCAAGAAGTAGAGTTCGAAATCGTTGAAGGCGACCGTGGCCCACAAGCTACAAACGTTGTTAAACTATAATTTCTGACTAAAAACTAAATGTTAACGATATAAGTTACACGAAAAAAGCAGATCAAACGATCTGCTTTTTTATTTTATTCATTTATTGGAGCGACCTGATAATTAACAGATACGTCAATTAACGCTAATATACTTATGCTGTATTCTCCTAAAATAAAAAAGTCTGAAATTATTCAGACTTTTTTACAGATATTATTTAAGTTATCATGCTTTAAGTACACCTTTATCGATAAGGTATTCTTCATATGAAATTTCTTTTGTTATTGCACCAGACTCACGGAGTTCTAATACTCTGTTTGCAATCGTGTTAATAAACTCAAAGTCATGAGAAGTAAAGATAATAGATCCTTTGAATTTCTTAAGGCCATCGTTCACTGATTGGATACTCTCTAAGTCTAAATGGTTTGTAGGCTCATCTAAGATTAGAACGTTTGATTTAGATAACATCATTTTGGAGAGCATTGCACGTACTTTCTCTCCACCAGAGAGTACGTTCGCATGTTTCTTAGCTTCTTCACCACTGAATAACATTCTACCTAAAAACCCACGTAGGAATGTCTCTGTTTGCTCTTCTGGTGGTGCATATTGACGTAACCATTCTACAAGAGGTAGTTCTACTCCTTCAAAGTAATCAGAGTTATCTTTAGGCATGTATGTTTGGCTTGTTGTTACTCCCCATCTTACTTCACCTTCATCTGGTTCAATCTCTCCGGCTAATATACGAAGTAGAGTAGTCTTTTGAATTTCACTCTCACCAACAACGACTGTTTTATCATTCGGATTTAATGTGAAGTTTACGTTATCTAATACTTTCTCACCATCGATTGAATGTGTTAATCCGACAACTTGTAGTAGTTCATTACCGATTTCACGTTCGGGGCTAAATCCAACGAATGGATAACGGCGTGATGATGGTTGAATATCATCTAATTCGATCTTATCTAACATCTTCTTACGAGACGTTGCTTGTTTAGATTTAGAAGCGTTCGCAGAGAAGCGTGCTATAAAGTCTTTAAGTTCTTTAATACGTTCTTCTTTCTTCTTGTTTTGCTCACTTGCAAGTTGTAATGCAAGTTGACTTGATTGATACCAGAAGTCATAGTTACCAACATAGATTTTTATCTTACCAAAGTCTAAATCCGCAATATGCGTACATACATTGTTTAAGAAGTGTCTATCGTGTGATACAACGATTACTGTATTCTCAAAGTTGATTAAGAACTCTTCTAACCACTGGATTGCTTCAATATCTAGACCGTTCGTAGGCTCGTCTAGTAATAATACGTCAGGAGACCCAAATAAACTTTGTGCAAGTAACACTTTAACTTTCTGTGAGTTTTCTAACTCACTCATTTTTTTGTGAAGTAGTTCATTCTTAATACCTAGACCGTTAAGTAAGCTCTCTGCGTCTAGTTCAGCAGTGTAACCACCCATTTCACCAAACTGTGCTTCAAGCTCTGCTGCTTTAATACCATCTTCATCACTGAAGTCTGGTTTCATATATATTTCAGTTTTTTCTTTGTTGATATTCCATAGATCTTCGTGTCCCATTAAAACGACATCAAGTACTGTTTCATCTTCGTACTGGAAGTGGTCCTGTTTAAGGATAGCCAACCGTTCATCTTTACCCATAGACACGTGGCCCGATTGTGCATCAATTTCACCTGATAAAATCTTTAAGAATGTAGATTTACCAGCACCATTTGCCCCTATTAAGCCGTAACAGTTACCTGGTGTAAATTTTATATTGACATCTTCAAAAAGTTTACGATCACCAAAACGTAAACTCACGTCACTAACTTGTAACATGGTCATTTCTCCTCTAATTATATTCCTTATCGATTATACCATTTTTTATGGTAAAATTAACATATGAAATAGATGGACAAAGGTGAAATTATGAATAATATATCAGGATCTACACAGTTTCTAATATTAAAAGAGATGGAAGGCTCAACATATATCTTCCAAACAGACGATGGTGACACGATTAGAATGAACCGTTCGGTAGCAGACGATGAATATAAAGTAGGTACAGAGATTCCAGCATTTATATATCCAAACGTACGTGGAGAACTTTTTGCTACACCAATGATCCCACCAATTAACAGAGACAAATTTGGATTTGCAACTGTAAGTGATGTAAACAGAGATGGCGCGTATATAGATATTGGCGCACCACGTGAATTTTTAATTCCATGGATTGATCTACCAAAATTAAAATCTGTATGGCCAAAAGTCGGTGACAAAGTTTATGCTACTTTACGTGCTGAAAGTGATAACCAATTATTTGGTAAATTAGTTTCTGAAACAGAAGTGGAATCATTTACTGAAAAAATAGATGAAGAAACATTTAAAAAGATTCGTAATACATGGCTTATCGGTAGACCATACCGCTTACTAAAAGTAGGAACGTTCCTAATTACAGAAGAAGGATACAAAGTCTTTGTACACGAATCAGAACGCACAGAAGAGCCAAGACTTGGGCAAGAAATTAAATTCCGCGTTATAGGATTTAATGACAAAGGGGAAATAAATGGTAGCTTCATTGAAAAAGCTTATAAAAAGCGTGGCGATGACGCCGACGACATTTATGAGTATCTCTTACTGAACGGTGGAACGATGACATTTAACGACAAATCAGCAGCAGATGATATACGTGAGACTTTTAATATGTCTAAAGCATCTTTTAAACGAGCACTTGGTGGTCTAATGAAAAAAGAATTAGTTACCCAAGACAAAAACGGTACGTATATAATAGAAAAGAAAGATAAAGAAAGCACAGAGAATTAATTCTGTGCTTTTTTCATGCAATACTTATCATTGTACTTTTAAATTCGTTTCAAATCTCTTAATTGTTGTGCCTGCTTCTTTCCACTTTTTACTGAATTGTTTACTCGTTAGTGTGAAGTCATATGATTTAAGTAATGATTCTAGTTCTGGTGATTCAATGAGTAGGGTAGTAAAAATATGCTTCACGTCTACTTCTTTACAATAATCAAGCGCATACTTGAGTAACTTTTCTTTATTTTCTATAGTGTCATATTCATCTTTAACAATGAACCACCCGAGCTGTGCATTGTTATATGAATCAATCACTACAATGATCGAACCGATACGTTTATCTCCTTTGCAAAGAATAAATAGCTCTGAGTTAAATCTACCTTTATTATACTCTGATATTTCTTCTAATAAACGCGATACAAATAAATCATTAAAGTCGTGTACATCTTGATAATAATCACTATGAGTAGTAAGTACAAAGCCGGCATCTCCAGTTGTTCCTGGTCTAACAGTAAAAGTTTCAACATTGTTTATGTTTTCAGCTGTTTGGTTAATAAATGCATCTTCTACTGTATTCCTATTGTAAATATCCATGACTTGTTCAAGTTTTTCTGAGATGGCTACAATAACATCTCTGCTTAAATGCGCATACTTTTCTTCCATATTTTTAAATAGTTCAGCTTCAACTTCGCTTAGCTTTTCCTTACCATTTTTAGTAAGCTTTATATGATATACACGTTTATCTTTTTTGTCTTGAATACGTTCGATTAATTTATGCTGACCTAGACGGTTCAGAATTCTACTTAAGTAGCCTCGGTCAACTTTTAAATACGATTCAATTTTACGCGCAATTAAAGACTCGTGTTGATCTAGAAGTAAGAGTACATCGCACTCTGCCTCAGATAAAGACAGTTCATTCATATCCAGCGTCATCTGTTCTTTGTAAAAAATATCGAATGCTAATAACGATTGCAACTTGTCCATATAATCACCTTTTCTAAATGATTGACTAAGGCAATTATATCCTTTTTTAGTTGCATGTATCAACTATATAGTTTATCTTATTTTACATTAATAAAATGCTATTTAGGCATCATATATTAATATTAATTTTGTGCTAGGGAGGGACACGATTGAGAACGATACTTATATATTTAAAGGCGTTTATTATGCCACTAATCCTCGCAATTCTACTGTTATTTGTACAAGCGTATAGTGACTTAAGCTTACCTAATTATATGTCTGATATTGTCGACGTCGGAATACAACAAAATGGTGTAAATCATTCGACTCCAAACGCCGTAAGTGAGGATGGTTTTAGGTTTATTACTACGTTCATGACGAACAAAGACAAAGCTTATGTAGAATCAAAATTCAAAATTGTAGTTCCTACCGGTGAATATAAGAATGCATATCCTAAATCAGCAGGTAGACTATATGTATTAAAAGAAATAAATACTGATGAGTTATCCAAACTTGATTCTATTTTTAACCAAGCATCTATAGATATGCTGGGTTTATTATCAATATTATATAAGGATGCAAAAAGTATAGACGAACCTGTGGAACGAACAAAACTCGATATGGCAAAAGCCTACGAACTTCAACCTATTTTAGATGAAATGCCTGAAAATAAACTCCTTAAAAACAATTTAATGGGTGATGAAAATAAAATCGCTGAAGACCAAGTGGGGATTTCCATAAATAAATCATTTATGGAAGAACTTGGTATTGATATCACGACTACTCAGACAAAGTACATTATTAAAATGGGGCTAATCATGTTAGGTATTACACTAATCGGAGGTTTCGCAACAATAATGGTCAGCTTTTTATCATCTAGAATCGCAGCTGGTATTTCAAGAAATATCAGACAAGATGTATTCACTAAAATTGAATCGTTCTCATTTAACGAAATAGATAAATTCTCAACCGCTTCATTAATAACACGTTCAACGAACGACATCATACAAATCCAGAACTTCTTCATGTTTGGTATTCGTATGTTGTGTTACGCACCAATTATAGGTGTTGGTGGGGTAATCATGGCGATGAACAAAGCTGCTTCAATGAGCTGGATCATCGGTTTGGCAGTAGTATTTTTACTATTACTCATCATATTACTCATGATTATTGCAATTCCTAAGTTCAAAATAATTCAAAAGTTAATAGACAGAGTTAATTTAGTATCTAGAGAATATCTAAGTGGTCTCATGGTCGTTCGTGCATTTAGAACAGGTGATCATGAAAAAGCACGCTTTGAAGAAGCAAACAACAATCTTACGAAAACACAACGATTCATCAACAGAACGATGGCTTTAATGCCACCCATCATGATGCTCATTATGAATGGCGTTTCTATTTTAATCGTTTGGATTGGTGCTCATAAAATTGCTGGTGCATCGATGCAAGTTGGAGACATGATGGCATTCATTCAATATACGATGCAGATAATTATGGCATTTTTAATGATGTCTATGATTTTTATTATGATCCCAAGAGCAGCAGTATCTGCAAGTAGGCTTTCAGAAATTCTAAATACCAATATTACTATTGAAAATAAAGATAAAACGAAAAACTTCAATAATACTGATGGTAAAATCGTGTTCAATAATGTTTCATTTAGATATGAAAATGCATCAGCATATGCACTAAAAGATATAAATGTAACGATTGAACCCGGTCATACAACAGCATTGATTGGTTCTACTGGTGCCGGTAAGTCTACATTCGTAAACCTACTACTAAGACTTTACGATGTGAGTAGTGGTGAAGTATTAGTAGATGATTTAGATGTTAGAGATGCTGATATTGGCACACTTCGTGATAAATTTGCACTTGTTCCACAAAAAGCATCACTGTTTGAAGGTACAATCGCTTCAAACGTTCGTATTGGTAATGAAGATGCATCCGATGAAAAAGTGATCGAAGCTTTAACAGATGCTCAGGCAATGGAGTTCGTGAATAAGTTAGAAGATGGCATTGAATCACACGTTTCACAAGGTGGTAGTAATTTAAGCGGGGGACAAAAGCAACGTATCTCTATCGCTCGTGCACTCCTAAAAGAAAAAGAGTTCTTAATCTTTGATGATAGCTTTAGTGCACTAGACTTATCTACTGAACGTAAGCTTAGAAACTCATTATTGAATGGTCAAGACGTTACTACATTCATAGTTGCACAGCGTGTAACTTCAATTTTAAACGCAGACCAAATCATCGTACTAGACCAAGGTGAAATTGTTGGTCTTGGAACACATAACGAATTAATAAAAAATTGTGATGTGTATTACGATATCGCATCATCACAACTGACAAAGGAGGAATTAGATGCCTAGACCGATTCAAGACAAACCAAAAAACACTTTGAAGGCCTTGAAGCGTTTAGTTCAGTATCTAGGAGTTTATAAGCCAATGATTTTGTTCGTATTACTCATGGCAATCGTATCAACAATATTCGCGATCGTTGGTCCTAAGATTCTCGGTACAGCTATCGACGTCCTCTTTAGTGGTGTTCTCGCTCAAATTGAGGGTACTGGTAAAATTGATTATCAAAGGATATCACAAACGTTACTCATCTTGCTCACATTATATGTAATTAGTAGTATATTCACTTATCTACAAGGCTTCTTCATGTCAGGTGTTACCGCAAAAGTAACGTATAAACTACGTGAAGATGTTTATAGCAAGCTACATAATATACCTTTATCGTATTATGATAAGCATTCACAAGGGGATATCTTAAGTCGTATCACGAACGACATTGATACGATTACTCAAACATTGAATCAGAGCTTAACTCAGATTATCACGTCTGTAGTGACACTCATCGGTATTACAGTAATGATGCTAACGATCAGTTGGCAACTCACGATAGTTACGATTCTATCGGTACCTCTTTCGATGCTAGCTGTTGTGTTTATCATGAAAAAATCGCAAGTCCACTTTAAAAAACAACAAAAATCACTAGGTGACGTAAACGGTCACGTTGAAGAAATGCTGGCCAACCATATGGTAGTTAAAGCATATAACAAAGAAAAGCGTTCTATTGAAACCTTCAACGAATATAGTGACACGCTGTATGAATCAGCGTGGAAAGCTAACTTCTTATCGAGTCTAATCATGCCAGTCACAATGTTTGTTGGTAACATCTCATACGTAATCATCTGTATCCTAGGTGGTTACTATACAGTTAAAGGAAATATGACAGTTGGTGGAATACAAGCCTTCATTCAATATGTCAGAACGTTTAACCAACCGATTTCACAACTTGCGAGTATTTCAAACACATTACAACTTACTGGCGCAGCAACTGAGCGTGTATTTGAAATTATTGATGAGATTGGTGAAGTTGAAGATAGAAAAGAAGCGATTGATGTCGCGTACAACCAAGTGAATGCTTCTGAGACGAAAAAATACTTTGATGGTACGGTTTCGTTTAACCACGTAAACTTCGGTTATGATGAATCTACGATGATAATCAATAACTTCACTACCACAATTAAACCGGGTCAGAAAGTCGCAATTGTTGGACCGACAGGTGCTGGTAAAACAACGATGATTAAATTATTAATGCGTTTTTATGATGTGACTACAGGATCGATTGAAATAGATGGTATGGATATCCGTAACATTAAGCGCGATCAACTCAGGAAATTATTTGGTATCGTTCTCCAAGATACTTGGTTATTTAACGGTACAATCATGGAAAATATTCGCTATGGCAACTTAACAGCATCAGATGAAGAAGTGATCCAAGCAGCAAAAGACGCTCAAGTCGATCACTTTGTACGTACACTACCAGATGGATATGATATGGTCATCAACGAAGAAACATCTAACGTATCACTCGGACAAAAACAATTACTGGCGATTGCGCGAGCAGTTCTGTCTGATCCAAAAATCTTAATTTTAGATGAAGCTACGAGTAACGTGGATACACGTACTGAGATATTAATACAACGCGCGATGGATAAGTTAATGGAAGGCCGTACCAGTTTTGTGATTGCCCATAGACTATCTACAATTAGAAATGCAGATGTGATTCTAGTAATGGATAACGGAGATATTGTAGAGCAGGGGACACATGACGAACTTATCGCAATGAATGGCTTCTATACAAATCTATATAACAGCCAATTTGAAGAAGCGAGTTAATCATTTTATAAGTTAAAAACGCACTAGACCCATAATGGGAATAGTGCGTTTTATTTCTATTTCACATCAATCTCGGCATCAATCTCTATTTCAACATTGCCTCGTATCGAGTTTGATATCATACAGTTACCATCAGCAATTTCAGTAATTCTTTCTAATTGTTTTTCTAATTTTGTATACTCCGCTTCATTCACCGTAATTTTAGGATGATGTGTAATTTTCACCATTTTAAATTTACCTTCTTTAAGACTCGCTGTTCCAACTGATTCTTGTTCGATAACAACATCAGTGAATCGTGAGCGCTCAAGTGCTGCAGCTAGACTTATAATGTAGCAACTGCCTGCTGCTGAAACAAGTAATTCATCAGGATTTGATGCGTCACCCATTCCTCCAAGTTCACTCGGAATTGATATTTCTCCTTTTAAGTGATCCGCTTCAAATATTCCTTTTTCATTACGTCCACCTGACCAATGTGTCTTTACTTTAAAGTCATGTTCCATAGTCATCCTCCAAAAAAAGTCTCTGACATAAGTATGCCAGAGACTCTTATCATTTAACCATCAATTTCTTCTGTTAATTTCTCTAACTCATCAACTAGAGATCCGATGTATTGAATTGTGTCTTTTAAAGGTTTATCTGTAGTAATATCAATGCCCACCATCTTAGATAAGCCAACAGCATCTTTCTTTCCACCTTCACGTAACACTGCTAACCACTCATCAACTGCAACTTGTCCTTCATCTAATACACGGTTTGCCATCTGTGTTGCAATTGTCAGACCTGCACTGTATGTGTATGGATAAAGTCCCATGTAGTAATGTGGTTGTCTCATCCAAGTAAGTTCTGCACCTTCAGTGATTTCAACATCATCTCCCCAAAACGCTTCAATTACTTGACGTTTTAATTTGTTTAAGTCAGATGCTGATACAGTCTCATAATTGTCTACCATTTTGTAAACTTCACGTTGGTAAGCTGCTTCTAATAGATGCGTTACAAAGTTGTGGTAGTAAGTTCTTGAAATGATTGAGCTGATTACCCAGCGTTTGAACTTAGGATCTTCTGAGTTCTTGAGTAGATGATTGGCCATTAACATTTCATTCATTGTAGATGGTGCTTCAATAAAGTACATTGAAGGTCTTGTATCAAAGATATTGTTGTTCGCATTTGCATTGTAGAAATGACCTGCGTGTCCGAGTTCATGCGCTAGTACGAATACTTCCTCCATTAAGCTGCTCCATGTAATTAAAATATATGGGTGGTCTCCGTATGGACTAGAACAGAATGCACCTGTTGATTTTCCTTTATTTGAAACGAAGTCAATCCAACGCTCGTCATATGCACGGTTGATCATATCTACATAGTCTTCACCTAAGATAGATAGGGCATCAACAATGTATTTTCTAGACTCCTCAACAGTTATTTCAGGCTCACTTGAAGGATCTAAAGGAATCTTTAAGTCTTCATATTTCATAGTCTCTAAACCGTTTGCTTTTTGTAAGAGTTTTGCATAGCGTCTCATATGTGGCGCAAGATCTTTCATTATCGTGTCAATTTGACGATCATATAGTTCACGGTCCACATCTTGTCTGTGTAGTAAGTAATCGATTACTGAATCGAATCCTCTTAAGTCAGACTCTGTCTTCTCTTGTTTTAACTGTATGTCATATGTTGCTGCTGTAGTATTTTCGTATTTTCTGAGAGTATCGTAAAACCTCTTATACGCTTTATGACGAATTTCAGTGTTTGGATTAGACTCAAGACCCCCTTCAAATGCAAGGTAAGATACTGGTATCTCTTCTCCATCGACCTCGATTGAACCGAAGTCTAAATCGAGTAGTTTAGTAATGTTATATAAGTTATATGGAGCGTTAAAAACGTTACTAAAATTTGCTAGTACTTTTTCAACTTTAGGATCAAGTTGGTACGGTTTATTTCTAAGTAACTCATCAACAAAACCTTTATATTCTGCTGCTTTTTCTTTAATTTCATTTAAAAAAGCTTCATCTTTTTCTAAAAGTTCACCTTCAAAGAAGCTTACATTTGATGCGAAATTTGTTCTCGTATTACCGAGAACTGCTGATAATTTCTGTGCTTCAGCTTCACTTTGGTCACTTGAAAGTCTCAAGCTTGCGTATGTACTAATGAGTACGAGCGCTTCTGTTAATTTCTTTAAGCTGTTAATACCTTCAATCGCAACTTCTGGTGAGTCTAATTTACCTTCATATGCGTCATTGAACGACTTAACATCCTCTGTCAATTGTTCAGCACGTTTGATTGCATCTTGATCGTCACTTGCTAAACTTGTTAAATCCCAAGTGTAATTTACATCTACATCTTTTCTTGATAATAATGCCATGTCTGTCTCTCCCTTTCGGTTTCCGAAGTATATCGTCATTATACACTATATTCTGAATTCTTTATATAAAAAAAGCAAATCTGTACTGTTAGCTTATATAATATAAGTGGGAGGTATCTATTATGATAAAACCAACATGGGCAAAAAGTCATCCTTTACTTGAAGCATATTACGAAAATGAGTGGGGGAAGCCGTCTAATGATGATAGACACTTATTTGAGATGCTTATTTTAGAAGGATTTCAAGCTGGTCTATCCTGGCTAACAATCCTAAAGAAGCGCGAAGCATTTAAAGAGGCTTTTTTAGATTTTGATTATGAAAAGATCGCAAAGTTTGATGATGAAGACATTGAGAGAATTTTGAGTACTGAGGATATGATAAGAAATAAGTTGAAAATTTCTTGTGCAATTAAAAATGCTGCTCAATACAAAACTGTACAAGAAGAGTTCGGAAGTTTTTCTAATTATCTATGGTCATTTGTAGGTCGCAAACCAGTAGTTACAAATTATGATTACGAAACAGATATTCCAGTTCAAAACGATCTGTCTGTGTTAATCAGCAAAGATTTAAAGAAGCGTGGCTTTAAATTTGTAGGCCCTGTCATTATATATTCTTACTTGCAAGCAGTGGGGGTAATCGATGACCGTATTTTGCATGAGCAAAATAAGTTAGGTGGTTGTTAAATTGTGATATAACTATGTGTGAAAGGATGATGAACATGTTACAGTATTCACTGATTAATATTAAACCAAATATGAAACAAAATTCTTTAACACAACAGGTCATTGAAGCAATTAACAAAGAAGAACAAAAAGGAAATACGTTTGTACAAGTTGTAAAACTTACAGAACAAGAAACACCGCAAATTTTAATTATTTCTAAAACGAATTCATGAGATAATTATTACAGAATATTTGTGTAAGATTAGAAATAATTATCAAATAAGTATGGGTGTTAATTATGGAAGAAAACAAGACTAAAGAAGGAATACTATTAGCACTTGGATGTTACGTCATGTGGGGCGTTTCTCCACTATATTGGGCACTTATCAACGACATCGATGCATTTGAAATACTCGCGTATCGCATAATTTATTCTTTAATTTTTATGGCAGTATTAGTCCCTATTCTAAAGAATAGAACTGCATTAAGAAGAGA
The DNA here is from genome assembly GCF_903994035.1 of Phocicoccus pinnipedialis. Taxonomy (GTDB): domain Bacteria; phylum Bacillota; class Bacilli; order Staphylococcales; family Salinicoccaceae; genus Phocicoccus; species Phocicoccus pinnipedialis. The sequence continues at coordinate 169,399 of NZ_CAJEWB010000010.1, read as the reverse complement.
TTGGTATTATATTAAGTCTGACTCAAAGCGACTTCTTATGGTACTTGCATGTAGTGTTCTAATCACGATTAATTGGGGTACATTCATATGGGGTGTAAACAACGGGTATGTACTACAATCGAGCCTTGGATACTATATTATGCCACTTGTCAGCATTATGCTTGCATTAATATTTGAAAAAGAAACGTTTAATAAGATCGAATGGATAGCCATTCTAATGTCATTTATAGGGATTGCTTATATGATTATTAGAATAGGTGAGGTACCAATAATCGCATTACTATTAGCATTTTCATTTGGATTCTATGGACTTATTAAAAAGCATCTGATTATAGATGCTACCAGCAGTATTTCATTTGAGACAATTATAATCACACCAATAGCAATCATTTATGCGGTTTTTCTTTTCTTTACAGACCAATCAGACGTTGGGATAAACACATCGTCATTTTGGTTGCTATTTGCAGGAGCCATTACAGCCGTACCATTAATATTGTTTTCTAAAGGCGCTAAATATATACCCGTATCATTGATGGGGTTCTTAATCTATATCAATCCAACAATACAATTCTTACTTGGTGTATACGTGTTTAATGAACCATTTGAGAAGGCACAAGTCATTACGTTCATATTTATATGGATTGGAGTTATATTATATAGCACTTCAAAATATAGAGATTCGAAGAAGAAGAGAGCAGCTAATGTGTAACATAGCTCTCTCATTCCTATATACATAACTTCCTATAATATATGTTATGTAAACTAATACTATGAAAAGTTTATTAAATGAATAAGACCTCAAGTTATGTAAAAAATAAACCACAAGAGATATGATATTAAAAGTCTTGTGGTTTTCTTCTTATTATTTGATTACTTTAGAGTGTTTAAATTCTCTTTAATGCTTTACCAATCTTATAGATCATTGGGTGATATATTTTACTGAATGTTCCTGGTAATTCTTCAATTTCTGCACCAAATCCACGCTTGAATTGGAACACGCCGTAATCTACAGCGTCTTCGTCAAAGTTACCTGTAATTCCGTACATATTGAATCGTTTTAACCCTTTTTTCTGTGCATCTTCAATCATCTTAATTGTCACAAAGTTTGTTGCTAAATATTTGCTATGTTCTCTTAAGCTACCACTATATAGATACACCATCTCGTTGTTATTGAAATAATACATTGCAGTTGATAAAGGAATGACCTCGCCATATTTTTTAATGCGCGCCTCTGCATCTTCAATTTGAGCTTGGACTTGATCAATTTTTGTTTTTGTATCTTTATATACATTTCTAACTTTACGTGAAGCTTTCTCGAGGTCGTGTTCTTTTTCAAGTCGATCTATTTCATCTTGTAGTTCTGTCTTTTCTTCATTTAATGTTTGAATTAAGTCATCTAAATCAAGTTCTGCTAGTACAACATAGATCTTTTTGTCTAGAATTCGAAGCTGGTCTAGTATACGTTCAGATGGAACCTTGTCAAAACCAAGTCGTTCTTCTGTATCTTTATAAATATATAAGAACTCATCGTACTCATCTGGTGATAGATGCCTAATCTTAATTGGGTGTTTTAAAGCACGTCTTATATTTGAGCGCATCTTTGTTTCCATTCTGTCATACACGTCATTTAAAGTACCACTGATATCCACAACTGATTGGTATCTAAGGTGCTCGCTGAAGACAAGTTGCTTCGTAAATCCATGATGCTTAAACCCTACTCTTTCAAAGACGTCCATGATTTCTCTGTTGTTTCGTGGGTCTTCTTCAATGACATTTCCGTCTCTATCACGTACTTGATAGATTTGGTTCGGCGCAATCGTTACTTCTAGGCCTTTATTGTTTCTAATGAACTGATCAATTTCTCTTAAGAAAAACGCATAATCTTCGTTATTAAAGTCTGTTAATAATGGACCAAAATGCGTCGAGAAACCTCTATACTTACGCATCATCGGATATGCACTTAGGAATGCAACTCCAGACAGCTTTTCGTCTTTATAAAACCCGAGTAAAAATGTTTCAAGTTTTGTTTTCACATAATCATAATAAATTTCATCATGAATAAAATGATAGAGTCCCTCATAGCTTTCCATATAATCATAAAATTCTTGTTCTGTTATCTGTTTAACTAACACATTCTTACCTCCTGTGAAAAAAGGACCTAACCCGGCAGAGTTAGATCCATTCTTCTTTTATCTTCTTCCGAGCTTTTGTTCTGCCTTAACTTTCACTTTAAATACGTTGTGTACGAATGGGTTGATAACTTTTACGAAGTCTCCCACAAGCTCTTCGATTTCAGCATTAAATCCACGCTTAAATCTGAATACACCGTAGTCTTCTCCTTCTGGTGTAAAATCACCAGATACACCGTAGAAGTTATAACGAGCAATACCATGTTCCATCGCATACTTCATCATCTCTAAGTGCATTAAGTACGGACCTACAAACATGTTAAACTCTTCAGATGAGGCACCTGAGTTATATACAAGTTCATATGGTGTTTCGAAGTACACACCAGCACCTAGATTTAGAACATTTCCATATTTTTCTCTAAATGTTTTTGCCTGGTTTAAATCATCTTCAGTACCTTGAATATTTCTCTTAAGTTCTGCAATTCTGTTCATTGTCTTTTGATTTTGATTTTCTTTACTTTCTTGCTGCTCAAGTTGTTTAGTTAATTTTTTAAGTTCTTTTTCTGTAGATGAAATAAATGGATCAAGTTCAACATATGCAAGTGGCACAAGAACTTTATCACCATAAGTTTCTTTAAAGTCTCTGAAGTATTGATGTGGATCTACGGTAATAAAGAAATTTTGTCTCTCAGCTGTTTCTAAGAATAAATCAACAAAAATATCCATTTCATCAATTTCTAAGAAACGTACCTTAACACCAAATCTCTGTGCTTTTTTAATATTTCTACGACGCAAGCTATCGAATGATCTAACGAGGTCTTTTTCATCTTTAAACTGACTCACGTCTAACACACTCATCCAACGTGCTTGTGAAGTTTTTGAATATCCTCTAGTGAATCCTTGGTGTACATAGCCCATAGATTCTAATAGATCGATTACTTCTTTTCTTGGTTCATAATCTGTATATTCTTCTACATCTTTGTTATATTTTTTGTAAATCCAGTTTGGATCCACTTTAACGTATGAACAGTTGTTTTCTTTTAAATACTCAGTGAGTCCACTGAAGTATGCACGTACGAGCTCGAGATCATCGTAGTTTAATACTGGACCTCTATTGCTGTAGTAAAAGTATTTACCAAGAACTGTAGGTTGTTTTGTAAATAACCCCGCGGCTCTCACTGTACCATCATTTTCTTTTAAGCCGAGTAGTTCAACTTCCCACTCGCCATGTAGCTCTCGGTTTTTCTTGTTTCCAATCATTTGGAAGAAGGCACTTTCTTCCCCACTCGTCTCTATAAATTGTTCATATTCAGAATCTGTTAATTCTGTAAATTTCATAGTTTCCATCACTCTCTATTTCTTTAGTAATTGGTATGCGTTATACGCGATTTTATTTACTGGTTTTACAAAGTCACCGATATATTCATTTACTGTCGCATTAAAGCCCTTTTTAAATTGAATTACGCCGTAGTCTTCAGCGTCTTCAGTGAACTTACCACTGATTCCGTAGAAATTATAAATATCTACGTTTTGTTCTAATGCGTATTTGATCATTTCCCATTGGATTGCGTAGCTACCAGCAAAGTGTCTAAATTCGTTTGCTGTTCCACCTGCAAGATATGCAACTTCATGATTCGTATTGATATAGTAGCTCGCTGCAACAGATAATTCTTTACCATATTGTTTGTTCAGTGCTTTACCTTCATCATATTTCTTTTTAATGTTTTGTAATTGAACAGATAGGTTTTCAATCTTGTTCTTAGCTTTTTGATTCTCTTTGTCACGCTCTAATTGCTTTTCTGCTTTTTCTATTTCACGTTCGAGCTTATTTTTATCTTTTTCAATTGCTTCTACGTATTCTTCAAGATCTACATACGCAAGTGGTATCATTACTTTGTCTTTAAAGTATTCTTTTCTTGATTTATAGAACGGCGCACCGCGGTCGAAGAACTCTTTCATTTCACTCGTGTCTTCCATAAAGTCTGTGAAAATTCCAATGTCTTCTAAACCAAGATATTTTACTTTGATTCCATCTTTGTCAGCACGTTTAATGTTTCTCTTTCTCAAGCTATCAAATGATTTAAAGAGTTCATCTTCTGTTTTATCTTTTAAATCAAGCGTTGAGTGCCATCTAATCTGAGTATCTGGGCTAAATCCTGTTGTATAGCCGTCATGAATATATCCCATATCTTCAAACATGTCGATTAGAGATTTGTTGCCTGTCTCTTCAATGATATTACCATCATGGTCTCTCACGTTTAAAACTTCATAAGGATCTATTCTAATGTATAATACTTTCTTTCCTTTAAGGAAGTATTCTAAACCTTTAAAGAATGCTTGTACGACTGCTTGATCGTTATAATCCATCACTGGACCACGATTTGTATAAGCGACTTTAAAGACACGCATCACACGTCCGAGTGTAAGTAAGCACGCTGCTTTAACTTCCGCGTTATCCTTCACACCGACTAAATATGTTTCAGTTCCTTCATCCACTTTTAATCTATAGTTTTCAAGTGTTTGAGTAAAATGACTAAAATGCTTGTGTGTATAGTCGTAAAACTCTTCTTCAGTTAGTTGCACAAACTCCATTCAGGTCTCAATCCTTTTCTTTTCACTGATTACTTATTGATGGGTACGCAATATTTACCCAATTATACAATTCCATTATTGTATTATACCATTTTTATCTTTAGCTTTCATGTCTGAGCTAATTATCTTTTATGACCAGCAATCAATCCTTCGCGAAGTTTAAGGGTGGAAGCTTCTGTCATACTCAGTGCTCTCATCACGCTAAGCATGCCATATTTCACTTTCAAATGGTCAATTGTGCGCATCAATGATTCTTCTTTTTCCATTTGTTCATAGTTATCAAAGAGAGCGTATTGTCGCATCGTGTCTGGGATAAAGTTCGTGAGTCCTACACTGATTGTTCTATATAGTTCATCTGGGTTTGCGATTTCTACGAGACGTGTCCAAATTCCTTCCATGACTGTGTTTTCGTTATGTGTGCCCCCATCTATCGTAAACTGCTTACGATACGTATGCCCATCCTTAGTACCTATTGCGAACTGAACAGTACGCGCAAGCTTATTCATCATACGTAAACGATGAACTACCTCATCCACGTGTTCTAATATCACTACATAGATCTCTTCGAATCTATAATCTCTCATTAATATTTGACTCTTACCAATAGAAGGATTATGCACGTAGTGTCTGTCGCGAATTTTGCTGAAGTCAATCCCGTTGGCATGTAAGTGCCAATCGATACCAATCACACCGAAGTCTCGCTTCAAATACTCTACAGGATAATGTGCAAGATCGCCAATCGTAAATATACCGCGTTGATTTAATTTCTTCTCACTTCTCTTATTAATGCCCCAAAATTTGCTCAGTGGCGAAATGCGCCACATCTTTTTAGGGACATCATGATAACGCCACTCTGCGATACCTTTTGGCATCTTCTTTGCTTCAATATCTAGGGACAATTTACTTAAAAGCATGTTATCCCCTAAGCCAACTGTACACTCGATTTGCGTCTCTCTATAAATTTCCATCTTGATGATTTCAGCAAGTTCATATGGCGTCGATGCGTAAAGATGATAACTCTCTGTGACATCCATGAAAAACTCGTCAATTGAATACTGATGAAAATCCTCAGGTGCAATATATCTGAGCGCAATTTCTGTTATTCGTTTAGAGTAATCAAGGTACGTTTTCATAGTTGGGTTAACAATTTTTATATCCGGTCTCTTTGGTATTTCAAATAATCGTGATCCGGTCTTAATACCAAGCTTTTTTAACTCAGGAGTTGCTGCAAGCACAACTGAGCCCGGAGAGTCCACGTCCCCCACTACAGCAAGCAATGTTGTTTTTGGATCCCAGTGATTCAAGATGCAAGACACACTTGCAAAGAAACTTTTTTGGTCCACACAAAAAATATCACGCTGTGGACAAAGATGATAATTATACATATTCATCCCTCCGATACGAACATTTGTTCGTATTAATATTAACATAAATTCATTGTGTTTTCTATTTAAGTATTCTCTTTTCTTTTGTAAACAAAAAAAATATGTAGTAAGCTAATGACACATAAGAGAGAAAGGAATAACACTTATGAAAAAAATATTATATGTACTTGCAGCAGTATTTACGCTATCACTCTTTGTGAATACTAAGACTGAAGCGGCGAAAGTATGGGACGAAGCTGTAACGATTTACGGTGCCGGACTAGAGTATGATGGCCAAACGAGAAACACAGTATCCGAACTTTTAAATGCTACAGATAAAGACAAAACAGATTATGTATATGGAAATGATACAGAGAGATACATCGGCATGAGATACGATGATAGCATCCTATTCTCAAGTATTAGAATTATCGAAAAAACAAGTGGTGGCCTCAACATTGATATCAATGAATCACAAGGTAGAATCACACAAATATCTAAAGAGACTTACCAAAACGCACTTCTAACTGCAGGGATCACAGATGCAGACGTGACAATCGCAGCACCACATGACGTAACTGGTGAATCTGCATTGACTGGAATCTATAAAGCATATGAAGTTCAAGGACAACCAATTCCTGAAGATAGAACACAAAACGCACAAGATGAACTAAACACCATCACGGATATTACTGAAGAGAACGAAAATAAAGAAGGCTACTCACAAGAGCAGTTAAACAAAGCAATCACAGAAATTAAGATTACGGTAATCAACATCATCAACGAAGGTACAGATATCACTGAAGATGATGTACGCAGAATCGTTGATGAAAAGCTAGCAGAAAACGGACTACAAGATGTTGTTACTGAAGATCAAAGAGAAAGAATCATTGTATTAATCTTAAACATCAAGGACTCTGGCGTATTTAATGGAGAAACTGCACAGAAGATTATAGACAGTGGTAAATCATTCATAGGCGATATCACTTCAAGCGATGCTTATAAAGACGCTAAAGAAAAAGCCAAAGAACTTGGTAAAGATATTAAAGACTATGCAACTTCTGAAGAAGGAGAAGGCATTTGGAACTCGATTAAATCATTCTTTCAAAAACTTGTTGATGCAATTGTAGGTCTATTTAAATAAAAAAATTCCCGGTAGTGTATTTGAATTTGCACTACCGGGAATTTTTTTATTCGTCTTTAGTATAGTATTCAAAATCTACAGATACTACTTGGCCGAACGAATCTTCATCTACTACAAATGATCCATTCGCGTATCTGCCACTCTGTCTTACTTCTTTGGAATTAAATGTTTCCATTTCTTTTTCGCTGTGAAGAATGACATTGATGTTTTCTTTTGAAAGTGTCGCTCCAACAATGCGGTGCGGCTTAGATTTAATATCTTTTAGAAGCATAGAGCCGACTTGTGCCCTTGCCCCACTCTTAAACTCGTCAATTGGCGTCCGTTTCAGTGCACCACGCTGTGATGCGGTGATGAGCACTTTATTATCTTTTATGAGACCGCCATAGACGATTCTGTCTTTATCTTTAAGGTTCATGGCACGCACACCTTGTGTACGTAAACCTGTTGAGTTTATTTCGCTGACACCATATCTAAGTGTTAAACCATTCGTAGTTACAAATAACATCTCGTCGTCTGGATTTTCTACGAGATCAACTGACACGACGCTGTCTTCTTTTTTAAGCGATATTGATGCGATTGGACGGCTGATGCGCGTCATCTCGAATAAATCCAACGTGGTGCGCTTCACTTGTCCATTTGCTGTAGTGATGATGATAGATTTCGCCTCATCAAACGATTCAATTTCTAATGCGAACACCGGAACTTCGTTGCTCTTAAGGTTGTACTTAGAGGACAGATGCACGCCATTATCTTTCCATCTAATATCTGGAAGCTCGTGAACAGGTATGATCATGTAATTCCCTTTAGAGGTAAATACGATGAGCGTCTCTAATGTATGACCTTCATGCATGAATAACAAATGATCATCTTCTTTCATACCAAGTTCATCGAACGGACTCGCATTATAACTTCTCGGCGACGTACGTTTAATGTAGCCGTCACGCGTTAATGATACCACCGTATCTTCTTTCGCAATCAACATCTCTTTAGAAACGTCTAATGACTCAATCTTGTCTTCGATATCCGTACGACGTGCTGTCGTGAATTCTTTTTTAACATCTTTTAATTCACGCTTGATTACAGACATGAGTTTTTTGTCATTTGAAAGAATCTCTTTTAACTGATTGATCTCGTATTCGAGCTCATTATGCTCAGTCTCTAACTCAACGATATCCGTATTTGTTAAACGATAAAGTTGGAGCATAACAATCGCTTCAGCTTGAGTTTCAGTGAAGTCAAATGCAGCGATTAAGTTTTCTTTTGCATCTTTTTTGTTTTGTGATTCTCTGATGATGCGAATTACTTCATCGAGTACAGATAACGCACGAATCAACCCTTCGATGATGTGTATGCGTTTTTCTGCGTGATTTAACATGTATCTAGAACGACGTGCCACCACATCTTTTTGATGTGCAATATATGCATTTAGTATAGCTTTAAGACCTAGAAGCTTTGGCGCACGTTGGTCAATCGCAACCATGTTAAAGTTGTATGACACTTGAAGATCTGTCTTCATGAGTAAGTACGACTTTATGGCATCGATATTCGCGTCTTTACGCACTTCGATTACGACACGCATACCATCTCTATCCGTCTCGTCGCGGACTTCGATCATACCATCTACTTTTTTGTCGAAGATAATCTCATCAATTTTCTTGACGAGGTTCGCTTTATTTACTTCAAACGGAATTTCGTCGATGATGATTAGTTTCTTGTTGCCTCTCGCTTCTTCAACGCGCATTCTGGAACGCACGATAATACGTCCCTTTCCTGTTTCATATGCTTTTTTAAGCTCTTTCTTACCCTGGATGATACCACCTGTTGGAAAGTCTGGTCCAGGCATGACTTCTAGAAGTTCATCTAGAGATACGCTTGGTTTTTCAATTAATTTTAGTGTCGCTTCAATGACTTCACCTAAGTTATGCGGTGGAATATCCGTTGCATAACCTGCTGAAATTCCTGTTGTGCCATTGACGAGTAAATTCGGGAATTTTGCTGGAAGAACCGTTGGTTCAACTTCCGTATCGTCAAAGTTATTGATAAAATCAACCGTCTCTTTATTGAGATCTTCTAGCAGAAGACCTGATAACTTAGATAACTTGGCTTCTGTGTAACGCATTGCAGCAGCCGGGTCTCCGTCAACCGAACCTTTGTTACCATGAATTAAAATTAATTCTTCACGCATTTTCCAGTCTTGTCCAAGACGCACCATAGCGTCATAGATACTAGACTCACCGTGAGGATGGTAGTTACCGATTACGTTACCAACAGTCTTCGCAGACTTTCTGAAGTTCTTATCAAAAGTATTTCCATCTTTATACATTGCGTACAAAATTCTGCGTTGAACTGGCTTTAAACCATCGCGAACGTCAGGAATCGCACGATCTTGGATGACGTATTTACTATATCTACCAAAGCGATCTCCAATTACATCTTCAAGTTTCAGTTGTTGAATTTGATCATGCATCATGTAATTCTTCCTCGCTTTCTTCAATTACGTCCATGTTTCTATCTAGCATTGATTTTTCATCTTCTAATGTAAAGCTTACGTTCGATTCAATCCAGTTGCGGCGAATCTCTACATTGTCTCCCATGAGAGTTGTCACACGCTTAGATGACAGTGCATCGTCATCAATTAACACTTGGACAAGCGTGCGCGTTTCTGGATTCATTGTTGTATCCCATAGCTGGTCTGCCATCATCTCCCCGAGACCTTTATAGCGCTGTAGTTCAACGCCTTTACCCAGTTTCTCGCGCTCCACTTCTAACTCGTCTTCAGTCCAAACATATTTAACAATCGTCTTCTTGTTTTGTTTCTTCTTAAGCTGGAATAATGGTGGCATCGCGATATAAATTTTTCCGGCCTCAAATAGAGGTCGCATGTAATTGAAAAAGAATGTGAGCAAGAGCACTTGGATGTGTGCTCCGTCAGTATCTGCATCTGTCATAATGATGACTTTATCGTAATTGACGTCTTCTAACTTAAATTCATTTCCAACACCTGCACCAATTGTATGAATGATTGTGTTGATCTCTTCATTTTTAAAGATATCCTCAAAACGTGCACGTTCTGTGTTGATTACTTTACCACGTAGTGGCAGAATCGCTTGGAACTTTCGGTCACGTCCGAGCTTTGCTGAACCGCCTGCAGAATCACCTTCTACAAGGAATAACTCATTTTTTTTCGCATTCTTGCTTTGAGCAGGAGTTAATTTACCAGAGAGCAACGTACTCGCTCGCTTATTCTTTTTACCTGTACGTGCTTCTTCTCGTGCTTTTCGTGCAGCTTCTCTTACCTGACGTGCTTTCAACGCTTTTTTAACGAGCTGTGAAGATAAAACCCCGTTCTCTTCTAAAATATATGGTAAGTTTTCTGCTAACACACTGTCTAAAAGTTGCCTCGCTTCAGGTGTACCAAGTTTTCCTTTTGTCTGACCTTCGAATTGTAATAGGTCCTCAGGAATTTTAACCGAGATAATCGCAGTTAATCCTTCTCTAATGTCGTTCCCTTCGAGGTTCTTGTCTTTATCTTTTAATTCACCGATTTTACGAGCGTATTCGTTGAAGATACGGGTGAATGATGTTTTGAACCCAACCTCATGCGTACCACCGTCTTTAGTACGGACGTTGTTAACGAAACTCATTATTGTCTCAGAATACTGATCATTATACTGGAAAGCGACGTCGAGCTTCATATCATTGTATTCACCTGAGAATGACATGATATTACCAATCGCATCTTTTCCTTCATTTAGGAATTTAATGAATGCGCTGAGGCCTTCTTCATAATGGAAGGTTTCGGAGTTACCAGTACGGTCATCATTAATCGTTACTTTGAGAACTTTTTCTAAGAATGCAGATTCACGCATGCGCTCGGCAATCGTTTCAAAGTTGAAGAATGTCCCCGTTTTAAATATCTTAGGATCTGGCTTGAATGTCACTTCAGTACCTGACTGGTTTGTATTGCCTACAACTTTAAGTGGCTGGTCGAGTTTACCGCCGTCCTTAAATGATATCTCTAACTTTTTACCATCTCTGTAAATTGTTACCTTTAACCATTCAGACAACGCGTTTACGACAGAAGCACCCACACCATGGAGACCCCCAGAAGTCTTATAACCTCCCGCACCAAACTTACCCCCTGCATGTAAAATAGTGAAGATAATTTCAGGTGTTGGCTTACCACTCTTATGCATACCCGTTGGCAGACCGCGACCGTTATCTCGTATTGTTAAACTTTCATCTTTATTGATTGTTATATTGATTTCATTACCATATCCATTGATGATCTCATCCACAGCATTATCCGTGATCTCATAAACCAAATGATGAAGCCCACGAGAATCTGTAGATCCGATATACATACCGGGTCTTTTTCTAACTGCATCTAATCCTTCTAGAATTTGAATCGAATCATCAGAATAGCCTTCTACTTTTTTTGTCAAAAGGGTTCCTCCTACAAACGTACGTTCGTTTTTATTCATCTCTTATATATTTTATAGAAATCTCAAGAAAATGCAAACTGTAATTAGTTTACATAATTAATTTACAGTAAACAATAATAAATTAAATGACAAACCGGAAATATATGTTAAAATATTAGTACCTACTACTAAATGAGGTGTCTCATGTTAATAACAAATATAATACTTTTTGCGTTTGCTTACTTAATTGGTTCCATACCATTTGCTCTTTTAATTGGAAAATTGTTTTATAATACAGATATTCGTGAGCATGGTAGCGGCAACGTCGGTACGTCAAATACTTTTAGAATACTTGGGAAAAAAGCAGGAATTATTGTTTTAATCTGTGACCTATTCAAAGGAGCCATCCCTGTTTGGGTTGCCCTACTCGCAGGTTCAGACATCACAGTCCTCTTTTTCGGATTAGTCGCGGCACTTGGACACGTATGTTCAATATTTATTAAATTTAAGGGTGGAAAAGCAGTTGCAACAGGCGGCGGTGCAATACTCGCATATGCTCCAATTGTATTTATCATCTTGCTCGCAACATTCCTGATCATATTGTATATATCAAAATACGTAAGTCTCGCATCAGTATCCGCATCCATCGTTTTTTTAATCGTATCATTATTTACGAAAGACATACCATTGATTGTTGTAGCTGTTGTATTAGCTGTGGTTATCATAGTTAAGCACATATCAAACATGAAACGCATAAAAGAAGGCACTGAGCCAAAAGTCAGTTTCCTAACGAAGAAACGAGAAGCTAAGTAAGATACTTAGCTTCTTTTTTACTCTCTCTTGCTTTAACCGATGAAGGCTTATTATGTGATATAGGAATGAGCTTTTTGTGCAGATCTTTTGAAAAAACAAAAACTTTAATTACAATATTTGAACAGAAAAATTAAACTTCACAAATTCCCCTCTATAACTAAATGGATAAAAAAACCTTCCAAAACTCACGTTTTGAAAGGTTTGAAACTTCAATTTAGTTTGCTAATTTACCGCGGAGTACCATTTGTAAGATACCACCGTTTCTGTAGTAGTCAATTTCAACCCCTGAGTCGAAGCGTACTTTCGCATCAAACTCTACAGTTGAACCGTCTTCTTTAGTAGCTGTTACTTTAACAACGCTACCTGGTTTAACTTTGGAATTTACAGGGATGTCGAATGATTCCGTTCCATCTAGTCCATAGTCATCTGCGTTCTTACCTTCAACAAATTGTAGTGGTAATACACCCATCATAACTAGGTTTGAACGGTGAATTCTTTCGTAAGAAGCTGCGATAACTGCTTTAACACCTAATAGGTTTGTACCTTTAGCTGCCCAGTCACGGCTCGATCCCATTCCGTAGTCGTCGCCTGCAAGGATAACAAGTCCAGTGTTGTCTTCTTTATATTTCATAGCAGCATCATAAATGCTCATTACTTCGCCAGTTGGCCAATATGTTGTATAGCCCCCCTCAGTTCCTGGAGCTACTTGGTTACGGATACGAATGTTTGCGAATGTACCGCGGACCATTACTTCATGGTTACCCCGACGTGAACCGTATGAGTTAAAATCACGTGGATTTACGCCTTGTTCGATTAACCATTTACCTGCTGGTGTATCTTTACCAATCGCACCTGCTGGTGAGATATGGTCTGTTGTTACTGAGTCTCCAAACTTACCTAACACTTTAAGTCCATTTAATGGCTCTACATCGTCAACTTCTTTAGATAAGTTTTCGAAGAATGTTGGGTTTTGGATGTACGTTGATTTTGGGTCAAAATCGTAAAGTGGTGCATCTGTCACTTTAATGTTATTCCAAGTTTCGTTAGAATCGAATACTGTTTCGTATTCTTTTCTAAATAACTCAGGAGTAACTGTATCATGTACAGCGTCACGTACCTCTTGAATTGAAGGCCAGATGTCTTTCATGTAAACATCGTTGCCGTCTTTATCTTTACCAAGTGGTTCAGTCTTAAGATCAATATCCACAGTTCCAGCAAGCGCATATGCAACAACGAGTTGTGGTGATGCCAGATAGTTCGCTTTAACTAATGGATGGATACGTCCTTCGAAGTTACGGTTACCTGAGAGTACGCTTGATACGAGCATGTCGTTATCAACGATTGCTTTAGTCACTTCTTCTCTTAATGGACCTGAGTTACCAATGCAAGTTGTACAGCCGTAACCTACTAAGTTGAAACCAAGTTCATCTAAGTACTTTTGAAGGCCAGATTCTTTTAAGTAACCTGTTACTACTTTAGAACCTGGAGCAAGTGACGTTTTCACATACTCAGGAACTGTAAGTCCTTTTTCAACTGCTTTTTTAGCGACAAGTCCAGCACCTAACATTACATATGGGTTAGATGTGTTCGTACAAGATGTGATTGCAGCAATTACAAGGTCACCCGTTTTTAGTTCGCCTTTTTTGCCGTCATTATACTCAATCTCAATCTTTTTATCCGCCTCAGAAGCATCTAATCCGTGACCGTGGTTTCCGCTCTCGCGAGTAATTGAAGCACGGTATTCTTCTTTCATGTTAGATAACGTAATTAAGTCTTGTGGACGCTTAGGACCAGCAAGTGAAGGTTCTACTGTTGATAAGTCTAACTCTAGAACTTCTGTGTATGTTGGTTCGTGTTCTGGATCAAAGAACATGTCGTTCGCTTTTAGATATTCTCTAACACGGTTAACGTGTTCTTCACTTCTACCCGTTAATGTCATGTATGATAATGTTTCCTCATCTACTGGGAAGAAACCACACGTTGCACCGTATTCTGGCGCCATATTTGCGATAGTTGCTCTATCTGCAAGTGGTAAGTCCGGTACACCTTTTCCGAAGAATTCAACAAATTTACCAACTACTCCGTGTGAACGTAACATTTCAGTTACTCGTAGAGCAAGGTCAGTTGCTGTTGCACCTTCAGGAAGTGAATTTTTTAATCTCACACCGATAACGTCCGGTACTGGGAAATATGAAGGTTGTCCAAGCATTCCTGCTTCAGCTTCAATTCCACCCACTCCCCAACCAAGTACGCCTAAACCGTTGATCATTGTAGTATGTGAGTCTGTACCTACTAATGAGTCTGGGAAAAGAATGTCATCTCTATCATGTACTACGCTAGCAAGGTACTCTAAGTTCACTTGGTGAACGATACCAGTTGCTGGTGGTACTGCTTGATAGTTATCGAAAGCTTTTGTTGCCCATCTTAAGAATTCGTAACGCTCGTTGTTACGCTGAAACTCTAGGTCCATGTTTTTTTGTAGTGCTGCGTGGTTACCATATGCATCTACTTGTACTGAGTGGTCGATAACTAAGTCCACTGGTACTTCTGGGTTAATTTTTTGAACGTCACCGTTTTGTTCGTCCATCGCTTTACGTAGTGATGCTAAATCAACTACTGCTGGAACACCAGTAAAGTCTTGTAAGATAACGCGTGATGGTTTAAATGGAACCTCTTGACCTGCGTAATTGCCTTTGTCCCAATTTGCTAATGCCTCAATGTGGCTATCTTGAATTGCATGTCCGTCGTATTGACGTAGTACTGATTCTAATAATACACGGATTGAATATGGTAAGTTTTCAGTCTTACTATATCCTTTGTCTTCTAAAGATTTTAAGCTGTAAAATTTCTTTTTACTGCCATTTAGTTCTAATGTAGCTTCAGATACTTTCTGTAAATTTTTAGCCAATTCGTTTTCCCCCCATATATCTCTTAGCTTTATTGTATACGTTTTTACGAGATATTTAAACATATCAAGCCATACAATCTATATATAGATAAACATAAGTAATCCTTAACCTTTAATCTAATTATGATAAAAATAAGTTATTTAAGTGATAAATAAATGCTAGTTGTATTAAAATTGTAATTGAAGTAGTATAATCTAAGTAACTTTATGAAGGGAGGAAATATCATGATTAAAGAATTTAAGGAATTTTTGATGCGTGGAAACGTTCTTGACCTAGCAGTTGCAGTAGTTATTGGTGCTGCATTTGGTAAAATCGTAGATAGTTTAGTTGCGAACATTATCATGCCTTCGATTGCACTGATTTTTGGCGATACGGACTTCGCTAGTAATTGGGCATATAAAGGCATTACGTATGGTGTATTCATTCAATCGATTATCGACTTTGTAATTATTGGTTTTGCTGTATTTATGTTTGTTAAAATTGTAAACAAAGTAAGTCGTGGTGCGTTTGTTGAAGAAGAAGAAGAAGAAATTGATGAAGCTTTAGATACACTAAAAGAAATTCGCGACCAATTAAAACTCCAAAATAACAGAGAGATTTAATTCAAAAAGAGATCATCCTTAAGGATGATCTCTTTATTTATTATTAAAATGTTGTTTTACATTGCTAATAAAATACAAACTGCCAGTGACCAATAAAATGTCCCCGTCAAAATTATCGATATAACTGATATAATCTTCAATCACATGACTATTCGGGTGCTCAACTGCACTTTTAATATCTTGTATTTTACGCGCACGATAGAAATCAAATTCAGTGATATTAAACTCACTTGCAATTGATTCTAACTTTCTGACCATGTTTTCAATCGGCTTACCTGAAACACATGAGAAAAGAATTGTGATTTCACGACCTTTAAAGTTTTGTTCCATCGTATTTACTAATACATCTACTGCTTCTCTATTATGCGCACCATCAATAATAACTGTAGGATTCTCGCTTAAAACTTCGATACGCCCTACCCATGTTGCATTTTCAACACCAGATACCATCTTGTTCATATCTAGGTCAACAAGACCTAAATCATTCATCTCAACAAGTGCTGCCATCGCGAGCGATGCATTTTGCTTTTGATGATGGCCGAGCATTCTCAATTTTATATCTTGGAAATCATAGTTACCATACTGAAATGCAAATTCTCCATCCTTAGCTAAGAGTAAAATGTCTCTGCCTAGTTCGATTCCTTTAGAGCGATTTGCTTCTAGCACTTGATAAATATAATTCTTACAGTCTTCGTTATCCACACTGAAGACAAGTGGAACTCCTGGCTTTATTACCCCGGATTTGTCCTTTGTTATATCTAAAATCGTATCACCAAGAATATCTGTATGATCGAGGCCAATGCTTGTCATAATAGTCATGATTGGTTTGAACACATTCGTAGAATCATGTGTTGCACCAAGCCCTGCTTCAACGAGTACAAAGTCAACGGGGTGAATACTTCCAAAGTAAACGAACATGATCATCGTTATAATTTCAAACTCTGTTGCTTGACCGAGATCTGTTTCTTCAATCATTCGCTCTGAAATTGGACGCACAATGTTTGCTACATATGCGAGATCTTCATCACTAATCGGATTACCATCAATGGAAATTCGTTCGTTGAACACAACAATGTAAGGTGAGGTAAACGTTCCCACCGTATAATCGTTGTTGTTTAACGAACTTCTCATATATGCGACCGTAGATCCTTTTCCGTTCGTTCCAACTACGTGTACACCACGGATATTATCTTGTGGATTTCCAAGTTCATTTAACATCCAAGTCATACGTCGTACGCCTGGCTTAATACCAAACTTTCCTCTGTTATGAATCCAATCTAATGTTTCTTTGTAGTCCATTTATTTACCTCTTAGTTCTTCCAAACGCGCTGTGACGTCATCATATTGTGCTTGATATGATGCTTGTTTTTCTTTTTCTGCTGCTACAACAGCATCTGGCGCATTTGCAACGAATTTTTCGTTAGAAAGTTTTCCGTTTACACGCTTAAGCTCACCTGTTAAACGATTCTGTTCTTTTTCAAGTCTTGCAATTTCGTCTTTAATGTTGATAAGCCCTGACAAAGGTAGTACAACTTTCGCCCCACTTACAACACTAGTCTTAGAATCGTCGTCAGCGGCAACTGTCTCGTTAATTTCTAACGATTTAGGATTTGTGAATCGTTCAATGTAGTGTTTGTTTTCTTCAATTAAATTACGCTTCAATTCATTCTTAACTTCGATTTTAATATCGATTGGCTTAGATAGTGGCGTGTTTACTTCATTTCTAGTTTGACGTACAGATTTGATGATATCAACAAGCAGTGCCATTGTTTCTTTACTATCGTTATCCGTGAGTTCTTCTTTAACTGTTGGCCACTCACTTACAACAATTGAACGGTCACCTTCTATTGTTTGGTAAATTTCTTCTGTAACAAATGGCATGAATGGATGTAACATCTTTAGAATCTTGTCGAGCGTGTAGAGTAGTACTGAACGTGTCATTGCTTTCTGCTCAGCTGTTCCTTCAGTCATCGGTAACTTCGCCATTTCAATGTACCAGTCGCAGAAATCATCCCAGATGAAATGATATAAAATTCTACCAACTTCACCGAACTCATAAATTTCTGACAGACGCGTCACTTCAGTAATCGTTTCATTTAGACGTGTCAGAATCCATTTATCCGCAAGTGATTTTTCTTGTGTTAAATCGATGTTTGCCATCTTAAATTCTGGCCCGATGTTCATCAGTGCGAATCTTGATGCGTTCCAAATTTTATTAATGAAGTTCCAAACAGATTCCACTTTCTTATCGCTGTATCTCAAGTCTTGACCTGGAGTTGTACCTGTTGATAAGAAGTAACGCATTGCGTCTGCACCATATGAGTCAATCACATCCATTGGATCAACACCATTATCAAGTGACTTAGACATCTTTCTGTTCTGTTCATCACGCACAAGTCCGTGAAGTAGAACATCGCTAAATGGATGCTTGCCTGTATGCTCAAGTCCCGAGAAGATCATACGTGCGACCCAGAAGAAGATAATATCATAACCCGTAACAAGTACGCTCGTTGGATAAAATTTCTCTAACTCTTTAGTGTCTTCTGGCCAACCCATTGTAGAGAATGGCCACAAAGCACTTGAGAACCAAGTGTCTAATACGTCAGCATCCTGAGTCCAGTTTTCTTTATCTTCTGGTGCTTCCATACCTACATACATTTCACCAGTCTCGTTATGATACCAAGCTGGAATTTGGTGGCCCCACCATAATTGTCTAGAAATTACCCAATCATGAATGTTTTCCATCCATCTGTTAAACGTACCTTCGAAACGGTTTGGCACGAAATTTACCCTGTTGTCTGTTTTTTGATTGTCGAGTGTCATTTTTGCAAGAGGTTCCATCTTAACGAACCACTGGGTCGATAGGAATGGTTCCACAATTGCATTAGAACGTTCAGAGTGTCCAACTGAATGTATATGCTTCTTAATATCGATTAAGAAACCTTCTTCTTTTAAATCTTCAACGAGTACTTTACGACACTCGAATCTATCCATACCGACATATTTTCCACCGAGTTCATTAATTGAGCCATCTTCGTTTAATACATTGATGCGCTCTAAATCGTGTGTGTTACCTAAATCAAAGTCGTTTGGATCATGTGCAGGGGTTACTTTCATGGCACCAGTTCCAAACTCCATATCTACATATTCGTCCGAAATAATTGGAAGTTTACGTCCAACGATTGGAAGAATTACATTTTTACCGATTAAATGCTTGTATCTCTCATCATTTGGGTTAACGACAACAGCAGTGTCCCCTAACATTGTTTCCGGACGTGTCGTTGCGATCTCAAGAAATTCTGAACTATCTTCAAGTTCATACTTAATATGATAGAAATTTCCTTCAATCTCTTTGTGAATAACCTCTATGTCACTTAACGCTGTTTTAGTTTCAGGGTCCCAGTTGATGATATATTCACCACGGTAGATTAATCCTTTGTTATATAGGTCAACAAACACTTTTCTTACTGCTTTTGAAAGTCCTTTATCAAGAGTGAATCGTTCGCGACTATAATCTAATCCGAGACCCACTTTAGCCCACTGATCGCGGATGTGGCTTGCATATTCTTCCTTCCAATTCCAAGCGTGGTCTAAGAATTCTTCACGCGTTAAATCTGATAATTTAATACCTTCTTCACGTAAACGTCCAGCAACACGTGCTTGAGTTGCGATACCCGCGTGATCCATGCCTGGTAAGTAAAGCACATCATATCCTTGCATGCGTTTCATACGCGTAATAATATCTTGCAGTGTTGTGTCCCAAGCATGCCCTAAATGAAGTTTGCCTGTTACGTTTGGTGGTGGAATTACAATTGAGAATGGTGGTTTATTAGAATTAACTTCTGCTTCAAAGTATCCCTTTTCTACCCATTCGTTGTATTTCCCTCTTTCTACTTCTTGTGGATTATATTTCGTCGACATTTCCTTCATAAAACCATCTCCTTAACTATTAAAAAACAAAAAACTCCCATCCCAGAATAGGACGGAAGTTCCGTGGTACCACCTAAATTTAGCGTACTTGAATACACTACACTTAATTATGATTAACGCTCATCAAACGTCTAACTCTACTCTTTTCAAGTTAAATTACTTAGACTACTTCGCACAAGTATTTCACGTGATTTCACCTGACACACGCTCTCTAAAGAAATTTGAACTTGTGTTACTACTTCTAAACTCGTTATTTACATGATAATAGATTACTCTAAAAGCATTGTTATGTCAAGCTTTTGAAGCTCGTTTACGCAAGTAAAAATCGACGAGCGGAACAATGAATAGTATGATAAAGAATATTCTAAAGATGTGATAGCTTGAAATAATTGAAATATCTCCACCCGTTTCTAATGCAATTACAATAATCTGAGCAAGACCACCAGGTGCAGCTGCTAAGAATAGCGTATTAAAACTATGCGTGGTGAAAAATTGATAGAATATGACAATCAGTAAAGTTCCTGCAATCAACAAGATATTTTGCATCAAAATGATAAAAATTAATCGTTTCGCTAATTGCGACATTAAAGTTGAGATTTGAAGTCCAATTCTAATGCCAAATAAAATCTGCGCAAAGTTAATTAAAGAGGTATCTAATGTAAATGTGATCCCTGTAGTTAAGTTCCATATAATCATCACAATCACCGGTCCGAGCATAATCGCTGCCGGAAACTTGATTTTTTTTAAAAGTTGGTACATCACCATTCCACCAAATGGTATCAAAATCATTAATGGTGTTAAAACTTCAGTTAAATATGGGACAACTTCGACTGAGCCAATCTCTCCATCAGCCGGAAAAAACTGCGCAATAAACGGTACGATTAATACAATCAACACGATTCGAGACATTTGTGTCAATGACACTAGCATGATGTCGGCATTCTTGTTTTCTTCAGCCATGATCAGCATCTGAGATAATGCTCCAGGAACACTTGCAAGTATTGATGTTTCTAAACTTGATCGAGTTAATTTCATAAACATGCGTGATAAAGATAAACTCATGAGTAAAACAAGAAAGGTAATTATAACAATATTGAGTAAATCAGCCATCATTGCTACAAGCGCAACTGCCGTGAGTGACGATCCGATCTGGAATCCCATGACAAAAACCCCTGAATCGCCAAACCATTTCGGATACCAAAATTTTGTTCCATAATATCGAATAAAAATTAACGTACCAATCAAGCTACCAAATAACCAAGCTAGTGGTAGATGCGTTAATCCAATCAGTATTGAGAGTACACTACAATAAACAAAAAGTAATATCGTTTTTAAGTAACGCATCTCTTCCACTCCCTCCCCTTTTATACGAAAAAAAAGCGCACATGTGTGCGCTTATCTTTTTATAGGTGGAATATTAGTAGTGGTAACATTAGTAGTACCACAATTGTAGGCATTAACCAATAAAGGATATTTGCCGGATCTTTTTTCTTTTTAATAATTGCCAAGAGTCTCGACCCCTTTTTATTTATCTACCTTAAATTATGGAAGATTTGGCGAGTAAAATCAACACTTATTTACTTTTGATACGTCTAAGTGCATTATCAAACGCTTTTAAAGTCGTTTCGATATGCTCTTTCGTATGAGCAGTCGATAAAAACATTCCTTCAAATTGTGAAGGTGGTAAATAAACACCTTCTTTTAATAACTCTTGGAAGAGTCTTGCAAACAGGTCTAAATCAGAGCGATTTGCATCATCAAAGTTTTTTACAGGACCTTCAGTTAAGAAAAATCCAATCATAGAACCTGCTCGGTTGATTGTAATTTTCTCACTGTACTTTTCAAAGATTTTAGGTAATTCTTCCTCAATAATATCTCCAAGCATATTGAAGTGATCATATGATTCCTCAGTAAGTTGAGATAATGTTTCGATTCCTGCAGTCATTGCTAATGGATTTCCTGAGAGTGTACCTGCTTGGTAAATGGTTCCAACTGGTGCAACATGCTCCATGATTTCACGCTTACCTCCATAAGCTCCTACTGGTAATCCACCACCGATTACTTTACCTAAACAAGTAAGGTCTGGTGTCACACCGTAATAGCCTTGGGCAGAATGATATGATACACGAAATCCTGTCATAACTTCATCAAAGATAAGTAAGGTACCATTTTGTTCAGTGATATCACGTACAAAATGTAGGAAATCATTCACTGGAGGAACAACCCCCATGTTTCCAGCTACTGGCTCCATGATAACAGCTGCAATGTCATCACCGAATTTATCAAATGCTTCTTTAAGTGATTCTTTATCGTTGTATGGAACTGTTATTGTATTGCTTGCTACTCCTTCAGGTACTCCGGGTGAATCTGGAAGTCCGAGTGTGGCAACTCCACTACCTGCTTTAATTAACAGTGAATCAGAGTGTCCGTGATAGCAACCTTCAAATTTTAATATTTTGTTACGATCCGTATATCCACGTGCAAGTCTTAAAGCAGAAAGAGTTGCTTCAGTCCCGGATGAAACGAATCGTACCATTTCGATTGATGGTACACGGTCAATTACGATTTCAGCGAGTTTGTTTTCAAGTTCCGTCGGCGCACCAAATGATGTTCCTTTAACCGCTTGTTCTTGAATACGCTTAACTACTTGATCATTGCTGTGACCTAAGATAAGTGGTCCCCAACTTAATACGTAGTCGATATATTCGTTACCATCAACATCTTTAACCATGACACCTGTGGCACTTTCAACAAATATTGGGTTCATCTTCACTGATTTAAATGCTCTAACAGGTGAGCTTACTCCACCAGGCATGAGTTCTACAGCATCTTTGAATAACGTTTTTGAAGTTTCAAAATTCATCAATTTCCTTCTCCTTCATCAATCATTCTACATAAATCTTTTGCGAAATATGTGATAATTAAATCTGCACCAGCACGCTTCATCGAAAGCATTTGTTCCATGATTACTTCCTCGTCTAATAGACCGAGATCTACTGCATTTCTTGTCATGGAATATTCCCCGCTCACGTTGTATGCAACAACCGGAAGATTTGAGTTATTTCTCACATCACGAATGATATCTAAATATGATAATGCAGGTTTAACGATCATCATATCCGCACCTTCACGCTCATCACTTTCAAGCTCACGAAGTGCATCTAGTCTGTTTGCTGGATCCATTTGATACGTTCGTCGGTCACCAAATGAAGGTGTACTTTCTGCTGCATCTCTAAACGGACCGTAAAATTTAGACGCATACTTAATGCCATAACTCATGATCGGAATATGTTCGAAGCCATTCTTATCTAAACCTTTACGAATTTCACTTACAAATCCGTCCATCATATTTGAAGGTGCAATGATATCTGCACCTGCTTTTGCCTGTGAAATGGCTGTTTTAACAAGTAATGGTAAAGATTTATCGTTATCTACATCTTGTGTTTCTTCATTGATTACTCCACAGTGGCCGTGATCTGTGTATTCACACATACATGTATCTAAAATAACGAGTAATTCTGGGTAAAGCTTTTTCGAGAGCTTGCATGCTTCTTGAACAATACCATTTTCGTCATAGGCTCCTGTACCAACTGCATCTTTTTCATTCGGTACACCAAAGAAAATGACAGATTTGATTCCGAGTTTCACTACTTCATGAAGTTCTTCTTCTAATCTGTTCAATGAAATCTGGTAAACACCTTTCATTGATGAAACTTCTTTTTTAATGTCTGGTGCCTCCACCACAAAGATTGGGTAAATTAAATCATTTTTAGATAATGAATTCTCTCTCACAATATCTCTCATAAACTGAGAACTTCTCAGTCTACGGTGTCTATCAAATTTCATTCGTTTAACTCCTTTTCTAACATCTCTATCATCGAATTCAATGTTGCTTGCTCAGGCATAATCGATAAAACACCGTAAGCCTCTAGCGCACTACGTGTTACGTGACCAATTGTTGCGACTGTAATACCTTCTAAATCTTGTTTATCAAAGTGCTGCATAAAAACATGAACACCAGAAGGACTGGAAAACGTTATTGCATCGATTTCATAAAGATTGTTTCGTATCCCCTCAAGAGATAATTTATTTCCTATAGGATGATATAAATCAATCTCTACTACTTCAGCGTCATGTTTTACCATGAAATTTCTCATCAATGGACGTTTCTCATTGCTCGCAGGATAGAGAATGCACATGTCTTTGTCGACATTAAATTCTTGCATAAATCCTTCTTGAGTATATGTACTCGGTTCAAAATCGACTTTGAACCCTGCTTCCACGAGCGCTTTTGTTGTCGTTTTTCCGATCGAAGCAATATTCTTGTAGTTGATTTGGTCAAGATAGTCTTTAAAAAATGTCACAGTGTTTTTACTGGTGATTACTACCCAATCAAACGTCCTGTTAAGTTTATTTTTGTCAAAATCTAGTTGTTCAAACGAAATGATTGGGAAATGTAATATATCCAAATCAGCTTCTTTATGGTTAAAGTGACTCTGTGTGACAATAACTTTTTTAAGTTTCTTATTTGTTTTCATTGATTCGGTCAATTATTTCTTTAGCGCCGATTTTTTCCATCTCATCTGCAACTAAGTTACCAAGCTCAATCGGATCATCCGCTGATTTTCTAACTAAGAACTTCTCAGTGCCTTCTTCATTCATGATAAGACCTGTTAAGTACAACTCACCATCAACATACTCTGCATACCCACCGATAGGCACCTGGCAACTTCCGTCCATGCGTTTTAGGAATGCACGTTCTGCAGATGTTGTTGTAGACGTCTCATCGTCGTGAATCGTACTTAAAATATTTCTCATTTCAATATCACCTTCGCGGATTTCAACACCTAATGCACCTTGTGCAATTGCTGGAATGAACTCAACTGGATCAAAGTATTCAGTTACGATAGTATCGCTCCATCCCATTCGTTTCAAGCCAGCTGCAGCTAAGATAATCGCGTCATATTCACCAGATTCCATTTTCTTAATTCTCGTATCAATATTACCGCGTACCCAGTTCACTGTGATGTCGTCACGCAATTCCTTAAGTTGTGCAGAGCGTCTTAAACTTGAAGTTCCTACGATACTTCCAGATGGTAAATCTTTAAATGCAACTTTATTGTTAGATAAAAACGCATCTCTCATGTCTTCACGTACAGGTACAGCTGCAAGTTCGAACCCAGGTGGCAATTCACTTGGTACGTCTTTAAGTGAGTGTACAGCCATATCGATTTCACCATTTTTTAGAGCTTCTTCGATTTCTTTAACAAATAACCCTTTACCGCCTACTTTAGAAAGTTGAACGTTAACGATTTGGTCACCTTTCGTTACGATCTCAACTGTTTCAAATTTGACGTCCGGATTCCTTTTTTCTAACTCATTAATCAATTGCATGGTTTGAGTTTTTGCGAGCCCACTTCGTCTCGTTCCGACTTTAACTATTTTCATTGTTTACCTCACCTATGTTTATATTTAAAGAGAAACCTTTCAATGCTAGGCAAGGAAAGGTTAATTCAACTGTTTTTCTTTTATTAATTGATTCTTTTTGAGCATTTCAGCTGCTTCTTTTTCTGAGATGTCTTCGACGATATCTTCAATACCAAAAAGTTTTTCAAGCTCTGTTAACTGAATACCCCCTGCTTTATCTCCAGCAAGTTCTTTAGTGTAAGTGATTGGATCTCTTAGTATCTGGTTGATAATACTCTTCATATGTTTTGAAATGACAGTTTGTTCACGTTTAGATAAGTTTGGCATCTTATTTAAGACACTTTGGAAAGTTGTCTCATGGATATCGAGCGCTTTCATTCTCATTGCTTGAATGACTGGACGTACGCCTTGCATATCTAACCAACCATTAAATGCATCCACAGATTCATCTATCATTTGTTCTATTTTTTCTGCTTCTTTTAAACGAGACGCTAAGTTTGAATCTACTAGTCCATTTAAATCATCTACGTTATACGTATACACATTTGGAATATTTTCAACTTCCGGCTCAATATCTCGTGGTAACGCGATATCAATCAATAATAACGACTTATCTGGACGACTTTGCATTGCTTTATTTACCATATCTGCCGTAATAACAAAATCAGTCGCTCTTGTAGATGATATCACGATATCTGTTTCGATTAGCCAATTTGATAATTCATTCATTGGTCTATATTGACCACCGTATTTTTCTGCTAACTTTCTACCACTTGGTTCACTTCTATTTATAACAGTGACATCAGTGATACCGTTTGATGTTAAGTTAAGAAGTGACTCTTCTGCCATTTCTCCTGCACCAACAACTAAAACACGTTTTTCTTTAATATTTTTAAATACATTTTTTGCAAGCTCTACTGCTGCATAAGAAATGCTTACTGCATTTTTTGATATATCTGTTTCTGTATGTCCGCGCTTTGCTACAGACATTGCATCTTGGAACAAGCGATTAAGCAATTTGCCTGTCGTATGTTCTTCTTGTGCTTCAAGAAACGCCTCTCTCATCTGTCCGAGAATTTGTGTTTCACCTACAACCATTGAATCGAGACCAGCTGTGACCCGATATAAATGGTAAATAGCATCGTCACCTTCTCGTGTCTCAGTTATACTTTTTACATCTTCAAAATCTAAACCAAAATAATCTGCTAAAAATTTTTGTGTGTAATATATACCCGTGTGTACCTGATCACTCACCACATAAATTTCTGTTCTATTACAAGTCGATATTAGGACACTTTCTAAGATACTTTTTTGTCCGCGTAATTTATGCAACGCATTTTTAAGTTCCTCATTTTCAAATGTCACTTTTTCACGATCTTCTACATCAAGATTTCTATAGTTTAGACTGAGTGCAACTACATGCATGTGTGTGCCCCCTTAAAAACACTCTTCATATGTTACTTATAATAACAGAGAGTTTTTTCTAAATGTGGATAATGACATAACTGTCACAAATTGTTTAGATTCTACCAGCTATTTCCTCGTATACTCGGTCTAAATTTTGTTTACTAACACTTGAAAAAGGTATAATTACATCTTCTGGTTCTAATCTTAATTCTCTGCGAATTACACCAACATGTTTTTCAATTCGGCTTTTTGCGATTTTATCACTCTTCGTTGCGATGACAATTACAGGGATTTCGTAGTATTTTAAGAAATCATACATTTGGATATCATCATTTGTTGGTGGATGTCTTAGATCGATGAGTTGAATACAAGCCTTCATTTCTTTTCGACCTGTAAGATAACTCTCGATCATTTCCCCCCATTTTTCACGCTCTTTTTTTGACTGTTTAGCATACCCATACCCCGGAACATCTACAAACACAAACTGATTATCTACATCATAAAAGTTCAATGTAATCGTCTTACCTGGCTTACTTGAAATTCTCGCTACGCCTTTTCTTCCACATACAGCGTTGATAAAACTTGATTTACCAACGTTTGATCGTCCTGCAAGTGAAATTTCGCTGAGACCTGTTTCTGGGTATTGCTCTTTTGATACTGCCGAAATAATGATATCGACCTGATTTGGGTTTATTTTCATATAATCACCTTCAAAAAAAGGCTGTCGAATCGACAGCCGTTATTTATAATTTATGCACTTTTTTTGTTTAAATCTAGCTCATTGCCATCTTTATCAAAAACTTGTGGTTCTGTTTCATTCATGATTGTATCACGAGTGATTAACACCTTCTTAATGTCATCATTAGATGGTACGTCAAACATGATATCTACCATGCGTTCTTCAATAATTGAACGGAGTCCACGTGCACCAGTTTTTCTCTCAATAGCAAGCTCTGCTACCGCGTCTAGTGCATCTTCATCGAACTCTAATTCAACATCATCAAGTTCTAACATACGTGTATATTGTTTTACTAATGCATTTTTAGGTTCAGTCAGAATCGCTTTTAATGCGTCTACATCTAACTCTTCTAAGTTAGCAATGATTGGCACACGACCGATAAATTCTGGAATTAGACCATAGCTTTGCAAGTCTTCTGGACGAACTAACGCCATTAACTCTTCATTTGTTTCAGCAGGTTCAGTCTGACCACCAAATCCGATCACCTTGTGACCGATTCTACGTTTAATAATTTCTTCCATTCCAGCGAATGCGCCGCCTAGAATAAATAAAATATTTTTCGTATTGATTTGAATAGATTCTTGGTTTGGATGCTTTCTACCACCTTGAGGCGGTACGCTCGCAACTGTACCTTCTAAAATTTTAAGAAGCGCTTGTTGTACGCCTTCACCAGAAACGTCTCTTGTAATTGAAGTATTTTCGCCTTTTCTAGCAATCTTATCGATCTCATCGATGTAGATAATACCTTGTTCGGCACGCTCAACATCATAATCTGCTGCTTGAATTAAGCGTAATAGAATATTTTCAACGTCATCACCAACATACCCTGCTTCAGTCAGACTTGTTGCATCTGCAATAGCAAACGGTACGTGTAGTGTGCGTGCCAATGTTTGCGCAAGTAAAGTTTTACCTGAACCAGTTGGTCCAATTAAAGCAATGTTACTCTTAGATAATTCTACTTCGTCTTCATTCATGCGTTGATTAATACGTTTATAGTGGTTATAGACCGCAACACTTAATGCACGCTTAGCTTGTTCTTGCCCGATAACGTATTCATCAAGTGCTTCGAGAATTTCTCTTGGTTTTGGAATTTCAGTTAAAAATTCTGTTTCTGTATCTTTTAATTCTTCTTCAATAATTTCGTAGCAGAGCTCGATACATTCGTTACAAATATAAACACCACTACCTGCAATTAATTTCTGTACTTGGTCTTGGTTTTTACCACAGAAACTACATGTGAGATTTGACTCATCTTCATTAAACTTAAACATGTATTGCACCGACCTTTCATTCTTAAGTATCTTACAACAGAATACTCACTAATTCAATTAAACTGATTAGAACAAGTGAATAAGCTCTACACTTCTGTGTAGAGCTTATTCTTTAGAATTATTAATTCAATTATTTTTGGTTTTCTACTAAGAAATCAATTGCTTTTTGGTTCATAACATCTGCTTTAAGAACCGATAAGTCACCAAGTACTTTCTTGATGTCTTCAGTAGGCATATTGAACTGTTCAGCGAGTTTATTGATTTCGTTGTCAACGTCGCTTTCATCAACTGTGATGCCTTCTGCTTCAGCAATTGCACTTAATGTAAGGCCAGTACGTACACGCTTAAGTGCGTCTTCCTTCATTTGTTCACGCATTGCGTCAGCGCCTTGACCAGTTAATTGCTCATATAACTCAAGATTTAGACCTTGTTGAGATAAACGTTGTTCGAATTCTTGAAGCATTCTGTCTTGTTCGGTACTAACCATTGCTTCAGGAACATCGATTTCAGCGTTGTCGGCTGCTTGTGATACTAATGATTCTTTCATTTTAAAGTCTGCTTCTTCTTTTTTCTCAGCTTCTAAGTCTTTCTTGATTGATTCTCTAACACCTTCAGCTGTGTCAGCGTCGAAGCCTTCTAATTCTTCTTTAACGAACGCATCGTTAAATTCCGGAGTTTCTTTTTGTTTAATCTCGTTGATTTTGACTTTAAATACGACTGGTTTACCAGCAAGCTCTTCAGCGTGGTATTCTTCTGGGAAAGTAATATCTAAGTCTTTTTCGTCTCCAGTTTTAAGACCAATTAATTGCTCTTCAAATCCTGGGATGAATTGACCCGAACCAATTTCAAGTTCATGACCTTCAGCTTTTCCACCCTCGAATGGCTCATCGTTTAAGAGTCCTTCGAAGTCTAAGTTAACGATGTCGCCTTCAACAACTTCGCCTTCCTCTTTAACAACTAAGTCAGCGTACTGTGCAACCATTGCTTCAATTTGTTCATCAACGTCAGCGTCAGTGACATCAGTGTCAACCTTCTCAGCTTCTAATCCTTTATAGTCACCAAGTTTAACTTCTGGTTCTACAGTTACAGTCATTTTAAGAACAAGATCTTCGCCTTTTTCGATTTTTTCTACTTCTACTTCTGGTTGATCTACTGGGTTAATTCCCGTTTCTTCAACTGCTTTACCATATGCGTGTGGTAAGATTACATCAAGTGCGTCTTGGTAAAGTGATTCTACACCAAAACGTTGTTCGAACATTTGACGTGGTAATTTACCTTTTCTAAATCCTGGAACTTGAACATCCTTAGACACTTTCTTGAAAGCTTCGTCTAAAGCCTTGTCAAATTCTTTTGCAGGTACATTAATTGTTAATGTACCTTCGTTACCTTCTAGTTTTTCCCAAGTTTGTGTTTGAGACATAAATAATTTCCTCCGTTGTAATACATGATTTCACTTGTTTATTTAACCTATATATTATAGCAATAAACATGTAAGTGTTCAAATTTTTGTTATTGGTTTAGCTTGACCATCTCATCTTCAATTTTAAAGATCCAGTCTGCCAGCTCCCCATGAAAGTTTTTCGCGTCAAGTTCATTATGAAGTACTCTCACATAATTAATAAACATATTCGCGAGTTTCTGGGGCGGAAACGACACATGGTAAGGATACCACAACATAGAGATATTGATAAACATTTCAATCGATTGCTCGATTCTCTCTTGATTACCATTAAATTTTTCGCGTCCTATCTCAATAATCCATTCGATTGTCTTTTCCAATTTCGCTTCTTGTTCAAACACTTTAAACTCAGAAGTATATTTTTTAAAACTCTCTCCGAATTTATTTAACACAATCGGCTCTTCATTATAATCCACTTGTTTTAAATACGAAATCATCATGCTTTGGATTACTCGTATCTCTTCTGTTTTATATAAACGACTAATAAGTTCTACGTATGTCTCGTCTTCAGTATCAATTAAATGATCAATCGCTTGCATCCTTGAATCGATTGAACCTTCAATTAATGCAGTTTCGATATCGCCACTAAATTCTGGCTTCAATTGAGTATCTTCCTCGATCACTACAGTATTCGTACTAATCTTTTCAAGTTCTTCTAATACTGCAGAATCAAGATTCTCTATATGTGGGCTTGTTGCAATTGCAGCAATCCACTTAGCTATTTCATCAGAACGTCCAAGATTCTTTAAGGCTTTAACAATCATTAACATGTGCATCAGATTATCTTCATGATTACTTTCTAACATCTGGATATACGTTTCACCGAATAATAACGCTGCTTCATTTTGACCAGTGTTAAAGAGCGATTCATAAAACATTTCAGTAAGTTCAGTTTCCGGAAAATCAAGTTCCTGTAGCGCTTGAAATTTATTGATGAAGGTATGGTAATCCTCATCATAAAATGCATCCTTCAAATCCCTTTTTAATTTCGTTAAGAAACGTGGATGACTCGTAAGCTTTTTACGCATACGCATCACGAATGATGAGTTCACTCCATGATTCGTATGGAGATAATGATTTTAAATCACTATCTTTTGTCCAGATAAGCTCAATAGTATCTTCCTCATTGCTGAAGATATCCGTTTTGTCGACTTCCACTTTAAACACTAATCCGATGTGCACTTGGCCTACTTCATTCGTGTCATCGTTAATGAGTCCAACAATCTCAAATGATTTTAATTTGTCTTCAGTAATTCCGACCTCTTCTTCAAGTTCTCTAGCAGCGTTCACCATCATCTTTTCTTTGATATCTGTCACTTCTTCAATGTCGTTCATATGACCTCCTACTCCAATCGATAAGAGACCATGTAGACGTGACTCACCACCACCCTTTAGTCTCTTATATACGAGAGTTTCATCGCCAGAGGCGATGATTGCATAGCTGATGAGCTGCTTATATGTGGGATCTTCCTCCATGTCACCACGTCGTTTAACTTCAAACTGTGGTAGCGTGCTAACAATTGCTTTGAATTTCGAATCTTTGTTGTCAATAAATCCGTTAAAAGCATTCTGTTTATTATCTAGTAATACATCTGTGTTTACTACTAAAATTTGTTCGTCAAATTTACTCATACATATACTCCTAAAATTATTTTATATAATAAGGATACACTAAAACCGATCATTTCAAAACTGAAGCTCATAGAATAATATTAGACAATTTGGTATACTATTATAGGTTTAAAATAAACAGGTTCGTAACCATCCCTGTATAAAAAACTAAGGAGAGAAAATATGAAAATGTCGACGCGCGATTTAACAATTAATGCGATTTTAGCAGCACTGTATGTTGTCTTTACGACTATTAACCCTATTGGGACTGGAGCAATCCAACTACGTGTGAGTGAAATGCTCGCAATGGTACCTTTTTTCAATAGACAGTATATTCCCGGAATATTAGTCGGTATGTTTATTGCAAACATGTTCTCATCACTAGGTCCAATTGATGTTGTTGTCGGATTATCGATTTCAATCATCGCCTACACAATTAGTTACTTTGTGAAAAACGTATGGTTCAACGCATTCCAATACTCTGTATTATGTGCAATTATTGTACCTCTAATGTTATGGCAAGTATTAGGAGTACCATACTGGCCAACATTCTTAGCAATATTTATTTCAAACTTAATTGTGACATTCATAGGCACCTTTTTATTATCTAAATTTGGAGATCGAATGATGCTAACAAGCAGTATAGAATAAAAGAAAAATCCTGGTAACAAAAGTTACCAGGATTTTTCTTTTAATAATCTGCTTTTCTAATTTTGATGATTGTTAAAATAAAGAATACTATAAAATATATACCGAGCATTAAGAATTGTGGATTCGTAATAGAAATACCCGAAAGTCCATTTGTTGCTGCACTAAATGGAAAGTAGGTTTGCAGGAATTCTAAAAATATATTCGCGTCTTTTTTGAATAATGCGCTAAATGCTAAACTACCAAGTGACTCTACTATTGGGTAAAACAATGTAAAGATCACTGCTATTACGAATATGAATACTGATCTTCTAATGAATAAACTAAAGAAGAAATAAATTGTACCAAACACAGTAGCGATTACCGCATATCCCAGTAGTGCTTCACCGAGAAGATGACCGACATTTTCATGAGCTGCTGGTGTTAGAAATGTTACTGGTTCTAATAAGTCTGCACCAAATGCTTTCCCTATAAGTAAAATGATAACTAGAATGAGTCCATAGATAAATCCAATCACTGCCATGCTTACTGTTTTAGCAATCGCATAGATCGAACGGTTATATTTACTGTTCATAAATAGCACATTTGTTTTTTCTGAGATATCCTTAGAAAATACACGTACAGCCGATACGACCACAAATATGATTGCAAATGAAGCGAAGGCATAAGCTATAAAATAACCATTTGATGAGACGTTGTCAACTAATTTTGAAGCTATGATTATACCAACGGCCGGTGCTGCAGATAGGAATAGAAATAGATATGTTAACCAACTCGTAAAGAAATCCCTGATATCATATCCCACAACTTTAAATAAATTCATCTATCTCACCTCTCCTTGGTCAATCATTCTGAAGTAGTAATCCTTCAGTGACGTTGTCTTCTTATTAAAATCTATTGGGAATAATCCACTTTGTGCAATCCGTTCTAGATACTTAGAGAGGTCACCGTTATGAGGAATGCGTAAAACATTTTCTTTTTGCTCTAAACCTTTAACTGTTTCACTTAAAATCTCATAAGCGCGTTGAGCTTTATCTCCATCGAATATCAATTCAATATATGTACCTGACTTCAGTTCATTAATAAACACTTTCTCAGATAAACGCCCCTTTTCAATGAAGAGAATATCATCTGCAATCATTTCAATATCTTCCAGTTTATGGCTCGAAATTAATACGGAAATATCGAACTTTTTAGAAAACTCTTGAATAATGTGTAATACATCAATAGATCCGTCTGGGTCCATGCCATTAGTGGGTTCATCTAAAATTAAATACTTAGGCTTATTTAACATCGCAATCACTAAACCTAATTTCTGCCTCATACCCATCGAGTATTTGCTTACTTTACGTTTTAAATAGCCGCGCATATCTAATGCATCAACTAGATAATCAATATATGCTTTGTCTGTTGATGATTTGTACACATTAGAAAAATACTTGATGTTATACCACCCTGATTTAGAACGGTATAACTTTGGTTCTTCAATTAAGTAGCCTACCGTAAAATCCTGACCACGGTGGACTTGTCCTTCATGCTTTTGAATAATTTCACAAATTATTTTCATTACCGTTGTCTTACCCGCACCGTTTCTTCCAATCAATCCAGTCACTCCTGGTTTGAGATCGAAAGAAGCGTTCTTTAATACATAGTTACTGCCGTATTTTTTTGATACGTTTAATAATTCCATAATGTGCCCCTCCACCATCTGTATTAATTGAAATAATACAGTTATTGCTTTTAGAAGTCAATAAATTTTATAAAGATAAATAAAAAAATCTGAGACAATGTCTCAGATGAATTATTACTTAGATTTCTTTTTCTTTTTTATTTATTATTTTACAATTTTAAAGATATCATCAGAGTAGTCTATAATATTTTGAAACTTATCTTTTAATGGGTGCATAAACAAATCATATTGATATCGTCTATGTTTGTGGGCTCCTATAAGCATTTCTAATTCTCTACCACGTTCATTTATATCTCTAACTTCTCTGCGCTTAAGCTCAGTATTAGAATCAGTATATATATATATTGATAAATCAAAATCAAATGGTTCTAAAAAAGCAACTGACATTCCTTCTACAATCGTTACCTTTTTTGTTCCTTTTAGCACTCTTTGAGGATCCCATGGTTTATCGATCGTTAATAAATCTCCACCACTTCTAAGAATTTGTAAATCTCTTGCCAAGCTCGATAGCTCATGGCGTATAGGCATACAAGCAGTAATTTTGTACTGTGCTTTCTGATTATCCACTTCATAGCTAGCAAATGTATTGTGGAGATACTTTCCTTCTACTATATAAGAGTCCGTATTCAAATAATTGTAGGATGTATTCAATTCTTCACATAATTTTTTTGCAAATGAAGTCTTACCTGCTGCTCCATGTCCTGAAATAGCTATAAATATCGCTTCATCGGTCGAATTGATTTTTTCTTTTAATTCTTGAATAAAAAGATCCATACCACATCCTCCTAATAATAAAGATATAATTTTAAATGTTAACCTTTAATTAAAGGAGTTATTAGAAATTCAAGTATACAAGTTTTCACAACACATGCATTATGACACACATACTTCTTATTTACTTTCATATATAAATCTGCTTAAAATATTAAAACCTCTAATCGTAATAAAACGACTAGAGGTTTTAATAAATCTGTGCCCTTTCTGTGCCTTTTCTTTCTCGACTACACAAGACTGTGTAAGAAGGAAAAAAGTTGTTAAATCAACATTTCTAGGCTTATCAAGAAATGACAAGAATGTAATTAGCGTCCTGGGAGGGATTCGAACCCCCGACCGACGGCTTAGAAGGCCGTTGCTCTATCCTGCTGAGCTACCAAGACATCTTTCTTGAACACAAGTATTATTATATCCAATCCAGACTACATATGTCAACAAGATTTAGCATAGTTTTTTATAATATTTACATATTTATGAGAAAGACTTTATTTCTTTAACGCGTCCCATTCTAATCGCGTCATTCGATACATAAATCCATCATAAAATCCTTTATTTCGATAAAAATATTCTTTCATTTTTACTTCACGGACAAATCCTAATCGTTCTGGTATTTTTATACTCGCAGTGTTTTCTACATCTACGATAATTGCAATTCTGTTTAACCCTAGAACGTGATATCCGTACTTTATAAGGGATTTCACGCAGTCTGTCATGATTCCTTTTCCTGTATGTGATTCAGCAAGCCAGTATCCGATATCCGCACTCTTATTCATGCGGTTTATCGTGTTAAATCCACATAGTCCGACAAGATGATCTTCATAGTAAATGCCAAGCGTCATCATCGATGATTCGCCGTTAGATCTTTTCCACTCTTCTAGTGTTTCTATATAGTCCTGTGGTTCTGTTTCAAAATTTGCCCACGGCAAAAATTCCGCCAAATATGCTTTGTTGATAGTGACAAGATTATGCAAGGTCTTATATTCGTGAACTTCTATTTCTCTCATAGTAAGATCCTCTCTCACTTCAATCTTGTAGGGCATTATAATTTACCAAGTTGAATTGAGTCCATTAATTCGTTCTTTCGATTATAATACTCCACCACATCCGTGTCTGTATTTAAAATTGCATAGCTCTCCGGATATTCATTGCGTGAAAAACTGATTGAGCCAGGGTTAATACAATAAACATCATTGATTTTTTCTACTTTTGCAACATGACTATGGCCATAAAGTGCATACTTTGCTCCTACTCCTTGAGCTTTTTCAGCTAAAGTGGAGCGGTCATGCTTAATACCAAACATGTGTCCATGTGTGTAAAATATGTTTTCAAGCTGACCATGTCTCTGATAAGTTCTATCAAAATCAACATTTCCAAGTACGGTTAAATATGATTTAAGTTCTACATCATTGCTGATAAACTCGCTGTCCCCAAGATGTATATAATAATCTGCCGGGATCGTCTTGCTAAGCTTTTCTATGATGTTTTTTTCTCTATGATTATCACTTACAATTAAAACCTTCATACATACACCTACTTTAACAGTTTATTAAATAAAGCTTCATCTTGTAACATCTTTCTAATCGCGTTTCCTCTATGTGAGATCTCGCCTTTTTCTTCAGGGTTTAAGTACGCGAGTGGTGTGCCATCAAGTGTCTTAAATAATGGATCATAGCCAAAGCCATGTTCTCCAACAGGTTTTTCCATAATTTCCCCCGAAAGCGTTCCTGTATAAGTCACTGTCTCTTCACCTGGTATCGAAACTGCAATCACACAAGTGAAATATGCCGCACGGTTCTCTTTACCTTCCATGTTTTTTAAAAGAAGAGCATTATTTTTGTCGTCTGTTGCATTTTCACCAGAGTATCTTGCTGAATAAACGCCAGGTGCACCATCTAGAACTTCTACAGATAGTCCCGAGTCATCACTCACAACGGGCAGCCCAGTCAGTTTTGTACCTGTTTCTGATTTAATGATCGCATTTTCTAAGAACGTTGTCCCAGTTTCGTCAGGGTCAAATTCTGGTACAAGTTCTTTAATACCAATAACTTCAAAATCTTTGAAGATTGCTTTAAAGTCTTCTATTTTTCCTTTATTTCCGCTTGCAATAACTATTTTCTTCATATCTTCACCTACAAATCGACAGATTCAATGGTATACCTCATATTTGGTATCCATTTATTTAATGTTTCTTCAAAACGGTGATAATCACCGTTAATGTAAAATTTATGTTTCTCTGGTTTTTCTGTATTTAGCATATCATGGAAGTCAAGAAATGTACTCACTTCACGTGCTGTCTCGTAGCCAGAGTCAACGATATGCTTATTATAATCGAAAAACTTTGAAATAGAATGACTAATTAATGGATAATGAGTGCATCCTAGAATTACAGTGTCTGCCTCATGCTCCTTGAGTGTTGCAAGTACTTCATTCACACATTTGTCTACCTCATCTTCGTCATGATAGCGTCCTGATTCTACAAGTGGCACAAACGGAGCACATGCGAACTCTGTGACCTCGACATCTCTATTAATTCGAGTAATTTTACGTCCATATGCATGGGATTCTGTTGTCCCTTTTGTAGAAAGTACGATGACCTTTTGGTTATTCGTCCTTTGAATCGCACTTCTTGAACCCGGTTGAATCACACCCATCACTGGAATGTCGAGTTTTTCTCTCAGTTCAGGCATCGATGCAGCAGTTGCTGTATTACATGCTAAGACAAGTAACTTGATATCAAAAGCTGATAAAAAACAAGCTATCTCTTCGGTAAACTCTCTCACCTGATTTTGTGATTTATCTCCGTAGGGACATCTTCTTTCATCAGCAAAATAAATAATTTTTTCATTTGGAAGTTGGCGCATTAACTCTTTAATGACAGTAAGTCCACCGACTCCCGAGTCCATTACACCGATTGCTTTATTCATTGAATAGACTCTCACTCTCGTGTAGTAACTTCTCTAAAGCTACTGGAAGTAATGCCTTCTCATTTTCAGATAGATTATTTGTAATTTTAGATATGAAGTCTACTCGTTTTTCAATCACTCTGTTGATAATTTCGAGTCCTTTGTCTTCTATCTTAACGAGGACGAGTCTTTTATCTTCTGCAGAACGTTCACGTCTTACAAAATTATTTTGCTCTAACTTATCTATAATATCTGTCGTTGTTGAATGTGCAAGGTACAACTTATTTGCAACTTGACCGATCGTTATTCCAGACTTGTCGTTAACCCATTGCAGTGCGACGAATTGCAGCGGTGAAATATCGTATTCTTTTAATATCTCTCTTCCATGCGCACGCACATGTCCAGAAATGTATCTGATCGACTTCTCCACTGACATAATGATTTCTTTATCTGTCATCCATAACGCTCCTATTTGTTTAACTTAAAAAGTTTATTATACACTAACCATACACTAAAATCGCATAAAAAAGTGCATACATCGTTTAAGATGTATGCACAACAAATTTATTCTACTTCATGATCACTACCAAAGAATGATTTAAACATATGGAATGTTGTTTCTCTTTGCATAGCCGCAATTGAAGTTGTTAAAGGAATTCCTTTCGGACATGCTTTCACACAGTTCTGAGCCATACCACATTCTGCGATACCGCCTTTACCCATTAGAGCGTCTAATCTTTCGTTCTTGTTCATACTTCCAGTAGGATGTAAGTTAAATAGACGAACTTGTGAAATAGGTGCTGCACCCATGAACTCAGATTTTGAGTTCACGTTTGGACAAACTTCTAAGCATACACCACATGTCATACATTTTGATAACTCATAAGCAACCTGACGTTTTTTCTCAGGCATTCTTGGTCCTTCACCAAGATCATAAGTACCATCGATTGGTACCCATGCCTTAACACGTTTTAAGCTGTCGAACATTCTTGAGCGGTCCACCTGTAAATCGCGTACGATTGGGAAAGTGCTCATTGGTTCAAGTTTAATTGGTTGTTCATATTGATCAATTAATGCAGTACATGATTGTCTTGCATTCCCGTTTATTACCATTGAACATGCACCACAAACCTCTTCTAGACAGCTCATGTCCCATGTTACAGGTGTTGTTTTTTCGCCTTTACTATTTACAGGATTTCTTTGAATCTCCATGAGCGCGCTTATGACGTTCATATTTGGTCTGTAAGGAATTTCAAAGTCTTCCCAGTAGCTGGATGCATCTGGGCTTTCCTGGCGTTTAATTGATAACTTAATTGTTTCTGCCATTTTTTTGTATTCTCCTTTCAGATTACTTCGAATAATCGCGTACACGTGGTGGGATTAAACTCACATCTACGTCTTCATATTCAAACTTAGGCGCTTCAAATGGTCCTTCAAAGTATGCCTTTGTCGTTTTAAGCCACTCTTCGTCGTTTCTCTCTGGGAATTCAGGTTTATAGTGTGCGCCACGTGATTCGTTACGGTTTAATGCACCGATTGTAATCACACGAGCAAGGACTAACATGTTCCAAAGTTGACGAATGAAGAACGCCGCTTGGTTACTCCACTGTTTTGTATCATCAATGTTGATGTTTTGATATCTTTCCATTAACTCAACAATCTTTTTGTCTGTTTCAATTAGTCTGTCATTGTGTCTTACAACTGTTACGTTCGCTGTCATGAGTTCACCGAGTTCACGGTGAATTTTATATGCGTTCTCTGTACCTTTAAGATTCAGAATGTTATCCCATTTCTCTTGCTCAGCTTGTTCCGCACGTTTAAACACATCGTCGTTCAGATCTTCAAATGATTTTTCGAGCTTGTTAACATATTCAACAGCGTTTGGTCCTGCAACCATTCCACCATAAATTGCTGATAATAATGAGTTTGCTCCTAAACGGTTCGCACCATGTTGAGAGTAATCACACTCACCCGCAGCAAATAATCCAGGAATGTTTGTCATTTGATCATAGTCAACGTATAAACCACCCATTGAGTAGTGAACAGCTGGGAAGATCTTCATTGGCACTTTTCGTGGATCATCTCCAGTAAATTTCTCATAGATTTCAATAATACCACCAAGTTTAACATCTAATTCATGTGGATCTTTGTGAGACAGGTCAAGGTAAACCATGTTTTCTCCATTGATACCGAGTTTCTGATTCACACACACATCAAAGATTTCACGTGTGGCTACATCACGTGGTACTAAGTTACCGTAGTTAGGATATTTTTCTTCTAGGAAATACCAAGGTTTACCGTCTTTATAAGTCCAAACACGGCCACCTTCACCACGAGCTGATTCACTCATCAGACGTAGTTTGTCATCTCCAGGAATTGCTGTTGGGTGAATTTGAATAAATTCACCGTTCGCGTATACCGCACCTTGCTGATAAACAGCAGCTGCTGCCGAACCTGTATTGATCATTGAGTTCGTTGATTTACCAAAGATAATCCCTGGACCACCACTTGCCATAATAACGGCATCAGAACCGAATGATTTAATTTCACTCGTTACAATATTTTGTGCAACAACACCACGTGCTGCGCCTTCATCATCTTTAACAATTCCGACGAATTCCCAACCTTCATACTTTGTAACAAGACCTTCAACTTCATATTTACGCACTTGCTCATCAAGTGCATAAATTAATTGTTGACCCGTCGTTGCACCAGCGAATGCTGTTCTGTGGTGTAATGTACCACCGAAACGACGGAAGTCCAGTAAGCCTTCTGGCGTTCTGTTAAACATAACACCCATACGATCAAGTAAATGAATGATTTTTGGTGCTGCTTCACACATTGCTTTAACAGGTGGTTGGTTCGCTAAGAAGTCTCCACCATACACTGTGTCGTCAAAGTGAATCATCGGTGAGTCTCCTTCACCTTTCGTGTTCACTGCACCATTAATACCACCTTGCGCACACACTGAGTGAGAACGTTTCACAGGTACGATCGAGAAAAGCTCTACTTGTGCGCCACCCTCGGCTGCTTTTATCGTTGCCATCAGACCCGCAAGTCCGCCCCCAACAACGATAATTTTATTGTTTGCCATTTAGTTACACTCCTTTAAATAAATGCGAATACAGTTTGTATTCCGATAAAACTTACAATGACGAAAATTGCTAACGCTACGTAGCTCATTACCTGTTGTGATTTTGGAGATTGTGTAATACCCCAAGTAATCATGAATGACCATAGACCATTCGCAAAATGGAACACGATTGAAAGAATACTAACAATATAGAAAACTAACCAGAACGGGTTTCCTAAGATGTCAGCCATCATATCAAAGTTAACCTCATGACCAAGTGCAACTTGGAAACGTGTTTGATACACGTGAATAGCGATGAAGATAAAAGCAATCACTCCAGTAATTCTTTGGATGACGAACATCCAGTTACGATATGTACTGTAGCGACCCACGTTGTTTTTCGCAGTGAAAGCAATATAGATACCATAAATACCATGGAAAAGAATTGGTAAATAAATAACAAATGTTTCTAAGACGAGAACAAACGGTAAATTTCCCATAATTCCAGCAGCAATGTTAAATGCTTCAGGACCCCTTGTTGCAAAGTTATTTACAATGAGGTGTTGAAGTAAGAATACGCCGAGTGGAATGACTCCTAAAAGGGAATGGAGTCTCCTAATAAAAAAGCTTGAATCCTGTTTAGACACTAGTGTCCCCCCTCAATAATCAAAAAATCATATTGTTATCTATATTTTACGCATAATACCGCGTTAAATCAAGATGAGAAATAAAACGTTTTCCATTAGTTATCAGTTAATTTTTTCACGATATTACGTGCAACATTTTGCGGGATACCGATTTGGATAAAATCATCTTCTGTTTTAGTTTTCATATTATTTATTGATCGAAACGTTTTTAGGAGTTGTTCTTTACGTTTTGGCCCTACTCCCTCGATATTATCTAGTGTAGATTGGAACATTGTCTTCCTTCTCATGTTCCGATGGAAACTAATTGCAAATCTGTGTACTTCATCTTGAATTCTTTGTAATAGATAAAAACTTTGCGACTTTTTGTCTAGAGGTACGATATCTGCTGACTCACCATACAATAACTCAGCTGTTTCGTGCTTATCGTCTTTTCTAAGCCCAGCGATGGGTATGTCTAGACTTAACTCGTCTTCAAGCACGTTTCTAACAGTGTTCATATGACCGATTCCGCCATCGACGATGATAAGGTCAGGTAATGGTAATGACTCTCTCAATACTCTCGTATAGCGTCTGCGTACGACTTCTGCCATCGACGCATAGTCATCAGGTCCTTCGACTGTTTTAATCTTATATTTTCTGTAATCTTTTTTTGACGGTTTACCATCAATGAACGTGACCATCGCACTTACTGAATCCACACCTTGAATATGCGAGTTGTCGAACGCTTCAATACGTCTCGGTGTTTCAATGTTCAACACTTCTCCAAGTGTTTCTACTGCTTTAATCGTCCTTTCCTCATCACGTGCAATAATTAAGAACTTACTCTCAACAGCATTCTCTGCGTTCTTAGCTGCAAGATCAACCATTTCTTTCTTACTCCCTCTATGTGGCGCATGAACCTTTACAGGCAACGCTTCTTCCAAGATACTTTTATTAATTTCTCTCGGGATATGCACTTCTTTTGGTAATAGGTTAGAGTTTATATCATAGAAATGGAGTACAAATCTGTTGAACTCTTCCTCTATGTCGTCATTCACAGGAAACATCTCTGCTTTTTTCTCGATGAGTTTGCCGTTTCGTATAAGCAGTACACTCACTGCCATCCACCCCTTATAGAGTGCAAATCCAAAACAGTCGCGGGCAGTCAT
This sequence comes from Phocicoccus pinnipedialis, assembly GCF_903994035.1. Classification (GTDB taxonomy): domain Bacteria; phylum Bacillota; class Bacilli; order Staphylococcales; family Salinicoccaceae; genus Phocicoccus; species Phocicoccus pinnipedialis. The sequence goes on along the minus strand of NZ_CAJEWB010000010.1, from coordinate 126,695 downwards.
ATCTGCTGTCAACATGTTTTGTTTCATCATCGTCTGATCGATGTGGCCGATTAAATCACGGTACTCCTTCGCACGTTCAAACTCGAGATCTTCTGATGCTTTCATCATTTTGTCTTCAAGATCAGAGACAATTTCTTTTGTCTCACCATTTAAAAATCTCGTAATACCATTGATCATTTCTCGATTTGTATCTTGAGATACGTGGAACACACACGGTCCTAAACATTGGCCGATATGATAATAAAGACAAAGTTTTTCTGGCATATTATCACATTTACGTAGCGGATAAATTCGGTCTAGTAATTTTTTAGTCTCATAAGCACTAAACGCGTTAGGATAAGGTCCAAAGTATGTACCCGTTCCTTTTTTTACATTACGTGTGACAACCAGTCTCGGATGTTTTTCTTTAGTGATTTTAATAAAAGGATAACTTTTATCATCTTTTAAAAGTATATTGTATCTCGGCATATGTTTTTTGATGAGTGTATTTTCTAGAAGTAGTGATTCTACTTCACTATTCGTAATCACGTAATCAAAGTCTACAATATCTTGTACTAAACGCATCGTTTTTTCATCATGTGCACCACTGAAATATGAACGCACACGATTGCGTAAATTCTTTGCCTTACCTACATAGATGATTTCATCATCTTTATTCTTCATCAAATAACACCCAGGTTCAGTTGGCAGTACTGATAACTTTAATTTTAACTCTTTCATTTTTTATCCCTCTAACAAAAAAAGCCGCATCAGCGGCTTTAAATAGTGTTGATTATAGATGTTTTTCAATCAGTGCAGTTAATTGCTCTTTTGGTTGGAATCCAACAACTTTGTCAACTTCTTCGCCATCTTTGAAAAGAATTAGAGTTGGAATTGACATTACTCCGAACTCAGCAGCAGTTGCTTGGTTTTCATCCACATTAAGTTTTACGATATCTGCTTTACCATCGAGCTCTGCAGAAACCTCTTCTAATACTGGAGCGATCATCTTACACGGACCACACCAAGGTGCCCAGAAGTCAACGAGTTTAACGCCTTCTCCAATTGTTTCTTTAAATGTTGCATCATTTACATCAATAATTGCCATTTCAAAATACCTCCACTAATTAAATACTGATTTTATTATAATATAGACTATTTCTATACACAATTTAATTGCTTATACAAAAAATGCTAAATACATGATTCCTGCGATAAACATGATTGCCGCAAAGACGATCACGACAGTCGCCAGTTTATACATATCAAATCCCATCTAATCCACCTACTTCATTGTGACGATGGTTACACCAAAGCCACCTTCACTTGGTAAGCCACCTCTAAACTTCGCGACTTTTGAATGTCTCTTTAAATGTTGCTGCACACCTTTTTGTAATGCGCCTGTACCTTTACCATGAATTATTTCTACTTCAGTTAAGTTTGATAGTACCACTTGATCGAGATAGCGGTCGAGTCTAATCATTGCATCTTCATATCTCTCTCCACGTAAGTCGAGAGAATTTGACACGTTCATTCTTGATACCCGCTTCAATGTTGGTGCTTTTTTCTTCTCTTGTTTACGTTTTTTGAGTTCATCTTTTTTCACTTTCATCTTGATAATACCCATCTGTACAGAGATGTCATTGCCTTCGATATCAATGACAACCCCTTTTTGTCCATATGTTAATACGTCAACTTCGTCTCCAACATTGAGCGTTTCCTCAACAACATTTTTGACATCTTTCTTGATATCTTTGTGATAATAACTATCTGATAATGACTTCTTAGCTTCGATTAACTTGTGCTGTTCGATCGAGTCTGCACCAAGCGTCTTCATGAGTTCTAGCTCGTCTATGATATCTTTTGCTTTTTGTTCTGATTCTTTAATAATTTCATTCGCTTTTTCTTCAGCCGCTTCAATCATCGCGTTCTTTTCACGTTCAAACTTCTCTTTATAATCTTCTAGCTCTTGCTTTAGAATTTCAACGTTCTTTAAGAGGCGCTCAGTTTCAAGTTCGTTGTCCCGGGCAAGAGTTGTATGTCTTTCTAACGCACCAATCATTTCGTTAATTTCATAGTTATCTCTTCCAGACAATGCACGTGCACGGTCGATGACACCCCGATTTAAACCAAGCTTCTCTGAAATCTCAAATGCATTCGACTTACCGGGTATCCCCATAAGTAATCGATATGTTGGAGATAAAGTGGTCAGGTCAAACTCCATAGATGCGTTAATTGTATTTGTACGTCCATATGAGAATGATTTAAGTTCCGGATAGTGTGTTGTCGAAATCACTGTCACATGTCTATCTAATAAGAACTCTAAAATACTGATTGCAAGTGCCGCACCTTCTTCAGGGTCTGTACCGGCCCCCAGCTCATCGAGTATCACTAAACTCTTCTCATCTACTCTATTTAAGATATCTGCAATATTCGTTAAGTGACTGGAGAATGTAGAGAGTGATTGTTCGATCGACTGCTCATCACCGATATCCGCATAGATACTTTCAAAGAGTCTAAGTCTAGATCCGTCTAGAGCCGGAATCGGAATTCCACATTGCGCCATCATGACAGACAAACCGATTGTCTTAATAGTCACTGTCTTACCACCCGTGTTCGGCCCGGTGATAATGACACCTTTTGTATCACGATCTACAAAGATATCATTCTTTACAACTTGATTGATATCAATCAATGGGTGGAATGCATTTACAAGATGAATGCGCTCGTCTTCACCAATCGCAGGTATCGTTCCCTTATAACTCATACCGTATTTAGCTTTTGCAAATATGAGGTCAAAGATATGAAGCACTTCGTCGATCTGCAGTAGATCATACTCATGCTCTGCAACAAGTCCAGTCAGTTCAGCTAAGATCTTACTGACTTCATTCTTTTCATCTTCACGTAAATGTTGGATTTTGTTACTGATTTCGACTATTGCCATAGGTTCTATATATACAGTAAGTCCCGACGTAGATACATCATGAATAATACCTTTAATTTCACCCTGAGCGTCTGCTTTAACAGGTAACACATATCTATTATTACGCATCGTCACTAGACTATCTGAAAGCTTTTTAGAATGCTTTCTCATAATATCGTTTAAGCGTGTTCTGATTCCTGCTTCTTCTCTTGATATCTTTTTACGAATAGATAGCAAAGTAGACGATGCATGATCGAGCACACCTGTTTCATCTACTGTTTCTACAATCCTGTTATAAAGACTACGTTCAGTTGGTAGTGCACGCTCATAGTGTGATAGCGTTTCAAGCTCAATCTCTTTGTCATAGAACTCGTTGAACACACCAATAAGTGTGTCTTTGCGATTCAACATTTGTTTAATTGCAAGTAGTTCATTTACTGTTAAAACACTACCAATTTTGGCACGTTTCACGTAAGCTGTAATATCTTGAATGCCGGCCATTTCCACTGGACGGTATCTCAACATAGTTAGTGCATCATCCACTTCATTTAATGTTTTAATAACATCCGCTTCAAGTGTCTGGAACATTTCTATATTAATCTGTTGTTTTGTCTTATCACTGATCGCATATTCTTTTAAGCGTGTCAGTATCTCATTAAATTCTAATGCTCTTAATGTTCTTTCATTCATTATTATCACTTACCATTTTTTATAAATTGTTTAAATGCTTCGCGGCTCATTGTATTCACCACTTGGTCTTTTCTAATCAGACCTTTTTGGAGCGTTGCGATTCCATATTTCATAAAATCAAGATGACGCGTATGGTGCGCATCTGTATTCACAGTCAACATTAAATCTTTATGTTTAATGACATCTGCAGATAAATCAAGTCTCTTTGGATTTGCATTAACTTCAAGAACAGTGTGCGTTTCTTTAGCCATCATAATGAGCTCATCCATATTTACACGATATCCATTTCTTGCGCCAATGATTCTTCCTGTTGGATGTGCAATGTGTCTAACATATGGATTGTAACACGCATTCTTTAGTCGCTCCATAATTTCCGCTTCACTCTGACTGAAACTTGAATGAATCGCAGCAATCACATAATCAAGCGCTTGTAGCGTATCGTCACTAAAGTCGAGAGTCCCATCTGCAAGGATATCCATCTCAGTTCCTGCGTAAATATCGATCTCCGTGTATTTATCATTTAGCTTTTTGATTTCTTCAATCTGTTTATAAAGACGTGTTTCATTTAGACCATTTGCTACTACAAGACTTTTAGAGTGATCCGTGATGACCATGTACTCATAACCCCGTTCAATACATGCTTCGACCATCTCTTCAATATTCATTGCACCGTCACTATACGTTGTGTGCATATGAATATCTCCTCTAATATCGTCAAGAGTCACAATGTTAGAAATATCCATATCGATTTCTTGGCCGGTCTCACGCATCGAAGGTGGAATAAATGGTACATCAAAATATTTGTAAAATGCTGCTTCGCTATCAAAAGTTAGTATACGACCGTCTTCACATTTTACACCATACTCACTGATACTCTCACCGCGCGTCTTTGCAATCTGCCTCATTCGTACATTGTGGTCTTTAGATCCTGTGAAGTGTTGTAACGTCGAGTAGTACTCATCTCCTTGAATAAATCTAAAGTCTGTATTGATTTCATTAAAATCATCTTTAATTACAATTGAAAACTTCTTCTCGCCTTCAGCGATTACAGACTTGAAGAAGTTGCTCTCTTTCATGTTGCTGATAAAGGCAGACACATCACTCGTTTTCACGATATAGTCTAAATCTCCACTTGTCTCTTTAAAACGTCTTGCACTTCCCGCAACGTCGTATTTTTCAACAAATTCGAATTCATTAATTTTATCTTCAACAAGCCGTCTAAATTTCAGAATCTGATCGATTGGATAACGATCTGGTTTCGTTAACAATTCTGTAATACCATTTAAAATATTCTCTTCTGTCTTTTTACCAAACCCTGGTAATTTTTGAAGTTCATTATTTTCACATAGTGATTTCAATTCATCAATCGTCACGATACCTGTTGCTTCATAAATCTTCGCAACACGCTTCGCTCCTAGCCCTGGAATCTTTGTCATTTGGACAAGTCCACCTGGCGTGTGTGCTTTTAATTCTTCTAAAAGTTCAGACTTTCCTGTCTCAAGGTACGTATTAATTAACGCTTCAGTACCTTTACCTATACCTTTAATACCTTTAAATGAGTCCATCTCACTTAGACTTCTGTTATCAGATTCGAGCGCGTTCGCTGCTCTTCTATACGCGGATACTCTAAAATTGTTCTCAAGGTTTAACTCTAAGTATATCGCGATTTCTTCTAACATATGAATAATATCTTTTTTAGTAATTTCTGACATACGTACCTCCATAAAAAATAGGACCCAAAGATAAGGTCCTATATTTGCATCCAACTCATCATGCGTTCAGATAATATTAGTGTGTGATTTAAAATAAATTTTGCCAAACCAGACCCATTAATCGCATTTTGAAGTGCATCCATTGGAATTGTCGCAGCAAATGCTAATACAACAACAAGAACAAAAATCATTTCAATCAAACCAAATATAACGCCTGCTACTGATGATGCAATAAAGTGAAATTGAACCTGTTGCAAGTAGTCAAACGTACTAATGAATAGTTGAATAACAAGTTTAGCAATCACGAATATAAAGAAGAATGCAGCCATATAGTAATAAGCTTCTTCTAGGTTCGCAATTTGTTTTAAAATTGCGCTATCCATTTCTATAGCGCTTGATGGATAAGGCATGATGAGATCCAGCCTGTTACCAAGCGCCTTATAATTGATTCGAGCAATTATAATTGCAGAGATTGTACCAAATAAGTGGATTATTGATAATAATCCACCACGTCTGAATCCAACAATCATGCCAATCATTATTAATAGTAATATAAGTAATGTCATATGCTAACCCTTTTTCTCAATCTGTTCTAGTATTACTTTATTATACTCTGGAACTTAACTTGATATGCTATTTATTATAGCGATAACGGTTTTTATTAACAAGTAAGTGCAATTATTATTCAGATAAAAATACCGTCCTTATAATGTAAGGACGGCTTTAGTCTACGCTCTGATTTTAAACCCTTCTGCTAGAAGCGCATCAACAATTGGTGCATGTAGTGTTTCAACTATTTCATCAGTGAGCGTTTCTTCTTTATTCAAGTAAGTAAGATGCAGTGCAACAGACTTTTTACCCGCTTCAATGTGTTCTCCTTCATATACATCAAATGGTTCAACATTGATTAGGTGTTTCACGTTCTGTTTATAAATTAGGTCGATGATGTCTTGAACTGTCACTTCGCTATTCACTTCTAATGCAATATCACGAGTGATTTGTGGATACTTAGGTAACTGTTCATAGCGAATCGTACCTTCCGTTTCTTTGTACATCTCATCTAAGTTAACTTCAAATACAGTTGTTTGGTTTAAGTCATGATCCTTCGCATACTTCGGATGTAGTTCACCAATTAAACCGATGACTTTACCTTTTAATAACACATGTGCCGTACGTCCAGGATGAAGTTCGGCATATTCCGTTGTACGTTCATAAGTCACATGCGGCTTAAGAGAAAGTCTTGTAAACACACTCTCTAAAATACCTTTTAATGTATAGAAATCAGGAGATAGTGATGCGCCTAACCATTCCACATGATATTGAGGTCCAGAAATTACAGCAGCGAGCTTCGTAATTTCTGTTGGTAGTTTATCTTGTCCATGAGTCTCGAACACTTTACCCATTTCATATAGTGACACTGATTTACGTTGTCTGTTCATGTTATAAGTAACATTATCAACTAAGTGAGGGATAAGACTCGTTCTTAGCGTTGAGTGAATCTCACTCATCGGCATTTTGAGCTTCAGTCCTTCAGACGCATTCGTAAATTCTTTTACGCGTGATTCCTCAGTAAGTGCATAGTTGATTGCGCCTGAAAGTCCAAGTGATGATAGTTGCTTTTTGATGACCCTAGTCTTTACTTGGTTATCTGTTAAACGACCTGGCGTAATTTCTGAATACACAGGTAATGTCGATGGCAAGTTATCATAACCGTAAATTCGCGCAACTTCTTCCGTGATGTCTTCAGGAATCTTAAGATCATCACGACGTGACGGGATAATTGCATGGATGTTGTCTCCGTCAAGTTTTACATCAATACCAAGTTTATCTAGCGTTTCTGTGATTTCATCCGCATTTAAGTCTAATCCTAAACGGTTATTGATGAAGCTTACTGAAGTGTCGATTTCTGTTGGCGTTAAGTCAAGTGCACCGTCAGAAACGATGCCTTTTTCGACTGTTCCACCTGCAAGTGTTTCGAGTAAATAAGCAGTTCGGTCAAGTGCTTTTAATACAAACTCATGTGATACACCCTTTTCAAAACGACTGGATGCTTCACTTCTTAAGTTCAAACGACCAGATGTCTTACGAATTGACACAGGTTCAAATAATGCAGACTCGATTACCACGTTTGTTGTATTGTCAGTAACTTCAGAGAAATCTCCACCCATGACCCCTGCTAATGCTACAGGTTCTTTACCGTTTGTAATTACAATATCAGACTCTAATAACGTGCGTTCTTTACCATCTAGAGTAGTCATCTTTTCATCTTTCTTTGCACGGCGTGTAACGATTTCCTTCGAACCGAGGTTGTCGTAATCAAAGATATGAAGCGGCTGGCCAAATTCGAGTAACACGTAGTTAGAAATATCTACGACGTTATTAATTGGACGGATACCTGCTTTTAATAGACGATGTTGCATCCATACGGGTGATGGCATAATCTTTACATTGTTTACTTTACGTAAAGCATAAAACGGCACTGCTTCACTGTCTTCGTTTTTAACCGAGATACCTGAAATATCATCTGTTTCTGTCATATCGCGTTTTGGTTCAATTACTTCACCACCAAATAATGCGCGTACTTCGTATGCTGTACCGATCATTGATAGTGCGTCCTTACGGTTTGGTGTTAGGTCGAACTCTAACACTTGGTCGTCGAGATATAATGCTTCTAGTGCATTCGTTCCTGGCGTTTGTTCTTCGTTAAAAATAAAGATCCCATCTTTAAATTCTTCTGGAATAAAATCTTCAGAAATACCAATCTCTTCTAGACTACAGATCATGCCGTATGATTCTTCCCCACGTAGCTTGGCTTTTTTAATCTTGATGCCGCCTGGGAGCCTGCCTCCTACTTTGGAAACGATTACGTAGCTATCTGCTTTCACATTTGGTGCACCACATACGATTTGTACTGTTTCGTCCCCTGTATTCACTTGGCATAGCTTAAGTTTATTTGCTTCAGGGTGTTGCTTAACATGCGCCACATACCCAATAACAAGATTTTTGATATCTTTTGTGTAGTCGATAATGTCATCTACCTCGATACCACCTCTTGTAATTGTTTCAGCAAGGGTTTCAGTATCTGCGTCAACTGAAATAAATGTTTCTAACCACTCTTTAGAGACTCTCATGTACGACACCTCTATCTTCTGAATATTTAAATTGCTCTAAGAAACGTAAATCATTTGTATATAAATGTCTGATGTCTTCAATACCGTAAGTCAGCATTGCGATACGGTCTGGCCCAAGACCAAATGCGAAGCCTGAGTATTCTTTTGAATCGAATCCTGCCATTTCAAGTACATTCGGATGTACCATTCCGGCACCTAAAATTTCTATCCAACCGGATTGTTTACACACGTTACAGCCTGCTCCCCCGCACTTGAAGCAAGACACGTCTACTTCGACACTTGGTTCAGTGAATGGGAAATAGCTTGGACGTAAACGAATTTCACGTTCATCACCGAAAAGCGCTTTAGCGAGGAGTTCTAAGGTTCCCTTTAAGTCTGAGAGATGGATGTTTTTATCGACAACCAGACCTTCAATTTGTGTAAATTGATGTGAATGTGTCGCATCGTCACTATCACGACGGTACACTTTACCTGGACAGATAATCTTAATTGGTCCTTTACCATCCGCTTGGTTTAGTACACGCGCTTGAACAGGGGACGTATGTGTTCTGAGTAATGTCTCATCAGAGATATAGAAACTGTCTTGCATGTCACGTGCTGGGTGAGTTTTTGGTAAGTTTAATGCTTCAAAGTTGAAGTAGTCTGTCTCAACTTCATACCCTTCTCTCACTTCGTATCCAAGACCTAAGAAGAAATCTTCAATATCTGTGATGATGCGATCGATTGGGTGAAGCCCCCCTTGAGTAAACATACGTCCTGGTAAGGAAACATCGAGGGTTTCTTTTTCTAGTTTTTCTTGAAGTAGTCTTTCTTCTAGTTCTTTGATTGCTGTTTCTAACTGCTCAGTAACCTCTGTACGTAGTGCGTTAACTTTTTGACCATATGCTTTTTTTTCTTCATTTGGAATTTCTCTCATATGTTGCATGAGTGTAGAAACGTGTCCTTTTTTTCCTAAGAACTTAACGCGTACATCTTGAAGTTGTTTCATATCTGTTGCTGCGTCTAAAGCACTTAGAAATGACTGTTTAATCTCTTCGAAATTTACCATGATTTCACCTCATAATTTTTTAAAATAAAACAAAAAGAACCCCGTCCATACTATAGGACGGAGTTCCGTGGTACCACCTAAATTCCTGGCTATTCCAGGCACTTATCATCCGTAAGTGAATGACGCTCTATTTCATCATTAGGTGAACCCTGACGCTCATTTGAAGTGTTCTCACCCATCCACTTCTCTCTGTATAACAAGCCTTGTCATTTATGCCTATTTCATCTGAAATATATATGTTTTATTAATATATAAATTATACATTGATTCTCTTAATTTTTCAAATTCTGAACTGATGCATCAAGATTCCACCAGCAACTGCTACATTTAAACTTTCAGCATGACCCGTCATATCAATCTTAAATAGTTTGTCACTTCTTTCAATTAACTCAGTACTGACGCCTCGACCTTCGTTCCCGAGAATAAGGGCAACATTGTTTGATTCATCAATCGTGAAATCTGTACTGCCTTCAAGTGAAGTCGTTAGGACGACACCTTCAAAACCATCTAAAAACTCGTTTAAATCTGTACGTATTAATGACACGTGGAAGTGAGACCCTTGAGCGCTTCTAAGTACTTTTTCATTATAAGCATCTACTGTGTCATGACTCATCACAATTTGCTTAAAATTGAACGCGTCAGCTGTACGAATCAACGTACCTAAGTTACCTGGATCTTGTACACTATCAATAATCAACACACGCTGACTGTTTTCAATACACTCAGATTCTCCCACTATAGCGAGTATGCCTGGTGGTGTCACAAGTGTGGAGATCGACTTCATGACAACATCATTTACAATAGTGACTTTTAAAGAATCTATGTTCAGATCGAACGTTTTGTTTTCAAGGATGAAGACTTCTTTAATATCTGCGTTGTTTTCAATTGCAACGTCTATTAAATGCTCCCCTTCAATTAAAAACTGCCGTTCTTTGTCTCTCGTTTTTTTCTTTTGAAGTTTGCGCACTTCTTTAATACGCGCATTATCTTTCGAAGTGATTACCATTTGATTGAATCAACTGTCTCGTCATCTAAAGATTTGATGATTTCTACGACTAAATCTACTGCATCTTTAAAATCTTGTCTATGCATGATAGAAACATTTGAATGCATATAACGAAGTGGTACGCCGATTGCCACTGAAGGTACCCCTTCGTGACTTGTATGGAAGCTACCCGCATCCGTACCGCCTCCTGGGATTGCCTGAAGTTGCACATTAATATTTTTATCCTTAGCAACCTTTTGGATATGACGTCTGAAACCCACGTGACCGATGTTAGATCCGTCGAGTAAGAGTAATAATGGACCTTCTCCTAAGTTCCCTTTACCATTTCTTGAATCCATTCCAGGTGAATCCGTTGCAAGACCAACGTCCACTGCGATTGCAAGGTCCGGCTTCACTTTGTAAGCAGCAGTTTTTGCGCCACGAAGTCCCACTTCTTCTTGAACAGTTGCTCCGGATACTACGTTGATGTTTGTATCTACATCTTTAAGTTTTTCTAATACTTCGACAGCAAGTGCACAACCATAGCGGTTGTCGAAAGCTTTCGCAAGTAGATAATCTTTGTTCGCCATTTGTGTGAATTCAGTGTATGGCACAATGATGTCACCAAGTTGAACGCCAACCGCTTCAGCTTCTTCTTTGCTTGCAACACCGATATCGATGAACATGTCTTTAAGGTCAACTGGTTTTTTTCTCTCTTCTGGACTTAACACGTGTGGTGGTTTTGAACCCACAACACCCACTAAGTTACCTTTTTCAGTCACAACAGTCATACGCTGTGAAAGTAACACTTGGTTCCACCATCCACCGATTGGAGTGAATTTTAAGTACCCTTTTTCATCAATTTCAGTGATCATAAAGCCGATTTCGTCGAGGTGTCCACCAATTAAAATAGTCTTGTTACCAGACTTCGCGTCTTTTTTACCAAAAATTCCACCGAGATTATCTTCAATAATCGAATCAGAGTTTGGCTCTAAGTAATCCCTCATCAGTTCTTTAACTTCCGTTTCGAAGCCCGAAACCCCATTTGCATCTGTTAATGATTTTAAAATTTCTAGTTGCTTATCCATTATGTACCTCCAACAAATTTTATATATACATATTTTAACACAAAAAAATCCACATTGAATTTCAATGTGGATTAGAAATGATATTATTTGTTTAACGCATCTTTAGCTTGCTTTACAATTTCACCGAATGCTGCATCGTCAGCAATTGCAATTTCAGAAAGCATTTTACGGTTGATATCGATACCAGCGATTTTAAGACCGTTCATTAAACGGCTGTAGCTGATGTCGTGGTTACGTGCTGCAGCGTTGATACGCGCAATCCATAATTTACGGAATTCACGTTTTCTATTTTTACGGTCTCTATATGCATATTGACCAGATTTAGTCACTTGTTGTTTCGCTACTCTGTAAAGTGCACCTTTGGCACCAAAGTAACCTTTAGCTTGTTTTAATACTCTTTTACGTCTCTTACGTGAAGTAAGACCATTTTTTACACGAGCCATTTCGTTTCCTCCTTAAATTACTTAGCAGCTCTTGCTAATAAGTGTACTAGACGTCTAGCGTCAGATTTTGCAACTAAAGCAGATTTACGTAAGTGACGTTTTTGTTTAGTTGTTTTGTTAGCCATTAAGTGGCTTGTGAACGCTTGTGAACGTTTGAATTTTCCAGTAGCAGTACGTTTAACACGTTTTGCATACCCTTTGTGTGTTTTCATTTTAGGCATGATGATGAATCCTCCAAAAATATTATTTTTCTTTCATTGGCGCGACAACGAGGAACATTGAGCGACCTTCCATCTTAGGTCTCACTTCAATTTGACCAACGTCTTTTAGTTCTTCCGCAAAACGCTCTAACACTTTACGACCGATATCTTTGTGAGTGATCGCACGTCCTCTGAAACGAATCGATGCCTTCACTTTGTCTTCCTTCGAAAGGAATTTCTTAGCTTGGTTTAGTTTTGTGTTAAAGTCATGATCATCGATTGTCGGTGACAGTCTAATTTCTTTGACATTAATAACTTTCTGCTTCTTACGCGCTTCTCTGTCTCTTTTTTGTTGTTCATATTTGAACTTACCGTAGTCCATGATACGCCCAACCGGTGGTTTTGCGTTAGGCGCTACGAGGACGAGGTCGAGATTTACTCTCTCAGCCATCTCAAGTGCTTCTTTAGTAGATTTAATGCCTAGCTGTGAACCATCTTGTCCAATCAATCGAACTTCTTTTGCACGAATACGATTATTGATAATTGTTTGGTCTTTTGCTATTGTTGACACCTCCAAAAAATTTAACGAACAAAAAGAGCGGGTGCATAGCAACACCCGCTCTTCGAAATAGATATAATAAGATAATTATATCTTCCCCGATTGACCCTGTGACACTTACTGCTGAGGGTGTGAAGCGGGAGCTTCAACTTGTTCGTTCAATTCAACTCTTATAACTATACATCTTTTTATAATATAAGTCAATTGATTTTTGACTTTTTTTAGTTAAAAATATTTTTATGTTGAATCGTATAATAATATATCACTTAAAAAAATCGTGAGACATATCTTTTTTAATGCACTTCATTTATTTCTTAAGTCTGATTTCATCTACAAGACTATAAAGGAAGTCTTCTTTAGAGAAAGTATGTTGATCTTTCTCACCATATTTACGAACGTTAACTTCCTTAGCTTCAACTTCCTTATCCCCGACGACTACTTGATAAGGAATTTTCTTCATTTGTGCTTCACGAATTTTATAGCCCATTTTTTCTTCGCGGTCATCGATCTTTGCACGGATTCCATATGATTTTAACTCGTCGAGTAGTTCTCTAGCGTAATCATAGTGTAGGTCTAAGTTTACAGGGATGATCTGTACTTGTTCAGGCGCTAACCATAACGGGAATGCACCTTTGTATTCTTCAATTAAGAATGCAACAAAGCGTTCCATTGTACCAACGACACCTCTATGAATGACTACAGGACGGTGGTTTTGTCCATCTTCTCCAATGTAGTTTAAGTCAAAACGCTCTGGTAATAAGAAATCCAGTTGTACTGTAGACATTGTTTCTTCAATGCCTGATGCTGTTTTAACTTGAACGTCTAATTTCGGACCGTAGAATGCCGCCTCACCTTCAGCTTCGAAGTAGTCTAGTCCCATTTCATCTACCGCTTCTTTTAACATCGCTTCTGCGTTGTCCCACATCGTATCGTCATCAAAGTATTTATCTTTATCGTCTTTATCTCTATAAGATAAACGGAATGAATAATCTTTAATGTTGAAGTCCTCATACACTTCTTGAATTAAGTGAACAACACGTTTGAACTCGTCTTTAATTTGGTCAGGACGTACGAATACGTGTGCATCGTTTAAGACCATTCCACGGACGCGCTGTAATCCAGATACTGCACCCGATGCTTCGTAACGGTGCATCATACCAAGTTCTGCAATACGGATTGGCAGCTCACGGTACGAATGACGCTCGTTTTTGTAAATCATCATATGGTGTGGACAGTTCATCGGTCGTAAGACGAGCTTCTCGTTTCCAATCTCCATTGGCGGGAACATGTCTTCATGATAATGATCCCAGTGTCCACTTGTCTTATATAGCTCTACGTTAGCCATTATCGGAGTGTATACATGGTCATATCCAAGAGATACTTCCTTATCTACGATATAGCGTTCAATTTCACGTCTAATTGTTGCACCGTTTGGTAACCACAATGGAAGACCTGCACCAATTAATTGGTTGTTTTCAAAGATCTTTAAATCTTTACCAATTCGTCTATGGTCACGTTCTTTACGCTCCTCTAACATTTTAAGATGTGCATTTAAATCTTTTTTATTAAAGAATGCTGTACCGTAGATACGCTGTAACATCTTGTTGTCAGAATCTCCACGCCAGTACGCACCCGCTGTAGATAATAATTTAAATTCTTTAATTTTAGAAGTTCTAGGAACGTGAACACCGCGGCATAGATCTGTGAATTCACCTTGAGAGTATACTGTTACAGTGTCATCTTCAGGAATTGCATCGATTAGCTCGAGCTTGTATTCATCGTCTTTAAATAAGGCTTTTGCCTCTTCTCTTGATAAGACTGAACGTTCAATTGAAATGTTTTCATCAATAATACGCTTCATTTCTTTTTCAATTTTAGGTAAGTCTTCAGATGAAATTCTCTCATCCATATCAAAATCATAGTAGAATCCCTCTTCGATCACTGGACCTACACCAAATTTCACGTCACCATAGAGACGCTTCAAAGCTTGTGCCATTAAGTGCGCTGTAGAGTGCCTCATCACCTCTAACGCTTCTTCTGACTTATCAGTAAATAATTCGATGTCCGCATCTGCATCAATGGGACGATCTAAATCATACATTTCACCATTAACACGTGCAGCAACGCTTGCTTTTTTTAGACCCGGGCTGATTGAACCCGCTATTTCTTCTGCAGTAATGCCACGATCAAATTCTTTAATATTTCCGTCTGGAAATTTAACTTGTACTTTAACATCTGACATAACGATTCCTCCTAAAATTAAATAAAAAAAGCCGCCCCTTTAACAAAGGGACGACTATACACCGTGTTACCACCCTGATTCGCAAAATTACTTTTGCCTCAGTTAGGATATAACGGACCAAACCGGCTTACGATTAAGTAAGCAATGAAAAAGGGAGTAACTCCAAGTGTATATTATGCATTTCCACCAACCATGCATTCTCTTAAAATATACCAAAAGAAATTGTGTCCTTTTGAATTTATTATTTGAAATTGATGAATATATTATATACTGATTATTCCATAAATGCAATATTACTGATTATGACGGTAGTTTAAGCCCGTGAGCTCGACTTCATCCGTCAAGGCACGAATACGTTCCACCATACGAGATGATTTGATTTTATCCTCTGCACCATTTTTTGTATGGCTGTATAATTCAACTAAATCATCCACTGAATAGTTGGAGCTAATAAATGTAGGCAATCCTCTAGACATACGTGACTGTAGGATTGGTGTTAACACTTCATCTCTCGACCACACTGTAATATCTTCTGCACCTAAATCATCTAGCATCAATACTTCAGCAGTTTTAATCGCAAGTAACTTTTCATCTGTTGACCCGTCTTTAAATCCAGATTTAAGATCTGTGAGTAGTTCAGGCATGTAAATCATCATCGTTGAGATGGACTTTTCTTTTAGTTCATTCGCAATACAGCCCAGAATGAAAGACTTGCCCACACCAAACTGCCCGTGAATATATAATCCTTTTGGCTCATCACCACTCACAATAGAAATCGCTGCGTCGATTGAGCGTTTAATGACGTCATTACGTGTTGAACTCGAATCATGATATAAATCATCAAAGCTCGCATTTTTTATATCTTTAGAAATATGGAAACTCTTAATTAACGATTCTTTTTCCTCATATTCAAGCTGTTTTTCTTTCACAGGACATCTTGTGTAATAGAGATGCAGTCGATTATTACGCACTTCTAGATTATGAACGAGACCCTCCGGATGGGAAATACATTCCCCATTCTCATCCACTTCACATTCCGTCTTCTGTTCGACATAAAACTTTGCGTTAATGAGATCATCGACAATCATCTGACGCGTGACTTCCCCTTCATGATTTTTAATGAAGTCCTGCATTTTTTTAGAGTGAACAATCTCTTCGATAAGTGCTTCTTCTCTATTTTGACGCGACTTTAGTTCATCAATCGCGCTAACCTTATTAAATATATTTCCGATAGATTTCACATCAATCACCTATTATTTCTAAACTGTTGGATGCGTGCTGCAATCGAATCATCCTTCAGCTCGGGAATTGTTTTTTCATCATTTTTATTCTCATCCTTAGTGTCAGTCGTCTTCTTATCTGAAAACCACTTAGGCTCGATTGTCTTATGAGATACTTTGAAGCGATTGTTTGGGTAGTTCTTTTTAGCCTTCGAATTTTCACCAAGGAAAGACAGTACAGATTCACTTGCCTCTTTAGCAGTTAAGAACCCTTTTTTCTCCCAGTCTCTCGCTATCGAAAAGACATAATTATCATTTAAATACTGTCCTTTTTGTAAGACATATTCAAGCAACACATTGATGACACCATCAGACAACTTCGTCGTCATGATAAGTTCAGTTACAATACGCATATCATTCTGAGACGCATGATTGTTTCTTAAATGTTGGATACGATTTAAAGGCGAAATCCCATCCAACTGTTCAAAGTAATCCGTGCTGTTTTCATGCGTATTTAAAGTCTCCAATTGCACTCTAGGTTTCGCTTTACCTTCAGTCGCATTATATTCTCTTAATGCGTAATGTTTCAAGAGTTCTAAGTCAATACCCTCATTGCGATCCGTCGATTTTATAATGACATCTTTCATTTGATATAAAGAAAGATTGAACACTTGAGATAATTTTACAATTGTACGCTGCACTTCTGTATTAAAGAACCCTTTTTCGACATACGTACCACGAAGATGCGTATACAACATGTCAAAATCGAACTCAGTTACATCAATTCTCGAACCTTCAGACTGAGCATTCCCAATAAACGTCTCGGTTGGTTTTTCAAACTCATTCATGCGTAGCGTCGAAAACACCTCTTTAAAATTGCGACTCACGTCGCTAAAACCCTCTGGAAATGGATGGTAAATCCACGCCGATTTCTTCTCATTAAATTTCTTACTCCCAATTTTTGCAAATAAAAACATCGATAACATCGGGTCATTGAAAAAACTTTCAGCATCCAACGGACTTTTTAGTTCATATAAAAATTGGTCGGTGTGTACATCATCATTCACGTATGTTTTAACAAGATCAATTGCCTCAAGTTTTTCAAGCTCTTTTGTAAATGTCGAGAGTTCGATATTTAAAATATCCATGAATTCACTATGAAAACGTACGGTCATATCTTGTTTCAAATCAATTAAATAATTATAGATCGATAGAGACACAGGACCAATGAGCGGCATATATATATCCGAAAGCATTTCTCTGTCAGATGGAGATAATGAAATCTTGTTATACACTAAAAATTCAGTTCTCGGCATCAATCTCGTATTCATATCATGATTTCCCTTTATTTAAGTTCTCAAGAACATCCATTAATTGATTAATATCTTTAAACTCACGATACACAGACGCAAAACGGACATAAGCAACCTGATCTAAGTCCATTAATTCATTCATTACCGCTTCACCAATATCATTCGATGAAATTTCAGCTTTATTTAAGTTACGTAAAGACTTTTCAATATTATCCGTTCTTTTTTCAATCTCATCAAACGCAATCGGTCTTTTCTCACATGCTTTCATGAGACCCTCTAACACTTTTTCCCGATCAAACTTTTCACGCGTATTGTCCTTTTTAATTACGACAAGTGGAGATAATTCGATTCTTTCAAAAGTTGTAAATCGAGTCGCACAAGACTCACACTCACGACGACGTCTAATGACTGTCATATCATCAGCGTGACGAGAATCTATGACTTTAGTATTCTGATGTTGGCAATTTGGACAACGCATGAACTCACCTCAATCTAAATTCTATTTATTACATATATTATACACGATAAATGGATACAATAAAAAAATACAGAAAAATGACTTTTCTGTATTTTATCTATTATTAAATTAATGTTCCTTATATATCTTAAATATTATATAAGTAATTATCTTATTATGCATATTATTATGAAGGTTTTAAGAGAATTGTAAATCTCCATACATATATGTTTAATATAATCTTATGTATTATTCAATGTTAAAATCAGTATATTTTTTCTTGGTTCCTTTACTTTTAGAGACCGGATATTTTTGATTGTTTTTTTTAAGTTTATTTAAAATAATTTCTTCTATATTTAACTCTAAATTAGAGGCTAACATAATAGAATAAATTAATACATCTGCTAGTTCATCTTCGACATGATTCAAATTATTTTTTATTGTTTCTTCACTAGTATTCCATTGAAATAATTCAAGCAATTCTGATGCTTCAAGAGAAATAGAGATAGCTAAGTCTTTCTCATTATGAAATTGTCTCCAGTCTCTTTCATCTCTAAAATCATTCACCGCTTTTTTTAATTTATCCAATTCTTATCTCTCCTTTCTGAGCTTTTAATAAAGCTTCTTGTAATGCATCATCTACAGCATATAAATACAATCCATGTATTCCTCTTGTTAATAAAACATTTAATTCATTTTTTAATAAAAAGTCTGCTAAATACTCTTTACTTCCGTCTTTTAGACTTCTTCGCTGTTTGGCTTTTTTATTTTCACTTGCTTCTCTATCAAATATTATTTTTCCATTTCTATACTTAACTGAGGGACCAATAATTACTCCAACATAATTTAAATCAAAACCTTGCACTGTATATGTAGACCCCGCCTCGTTTATTGTATGAGGTTGCTCTGCCCAGGACACATCCTTATATTTAACACTCCTATTTTCCGGTTTCAGTTGATAATTCCAAGGAATTTCAAAGTCCTTGTCTCTTACCATCCAATATTCATCATTTTCCGGCTTACGTTTGTCCACATATTCCCAGTCAAACGTAGCAACAACTCTTGAGATCCCTTTTTCTTGGTCCATTGATTTGTCTTTAATTGCTTTATGCATCATCCCTGCGTCTTCAAAAATTTTAATTTCATAACCTTTATTATCACTAGGAATATTTAATACTGTCTGGTTATCAACCAAATTTCTAATCCATTCGACTGATTGCTCTTCGGCATCAATTCGCATTTGATTTGTTAAAAATATATAATTATCATTTCGCTTAGACATTGCCTTAATTTTTTCAAGCTCTTCTTCTTCCCAATACTGTTCTGTTGTTAAAATTTGGTTTACATCAAATACAGCTATTACTACTTTTGCCCTCTCTAATAGATCATGTAGCTGATTTTTTCCTCTATACGCTTGTTTACCTTGAGTCCACAATAAATGTGCTTCATCCACTATTACAACATCCAAAGGGTCATCGCTTGTTACATTATTAATTAATCTAGTTGGTTTTAAAACAGTTTGTAAGCCCTCATCTGATGTTAAGTCTAATTTTTCTGCTATCTGATTATAAACTTTTAACTGAGCATCGTGATTTACTATCATATGAACTTTTAGTTCTTTCTTATTCTCTAATTCTTCAACTAAATCCTTTTTAATTTCATAAAATAGACTACTCATCAATACTGTTTTTCCTGAACCGGCTTCACCAGCCACTAAAATTAGTTCTCCTGTTTGATCTTTCTTTAAGGATTCGATTACTTTAGTATAAATCTTATTTTTTGCTTCGTTCTGTTCAGGTGTTAATTTATGAAAAGGTGATGCTTTAAAAAGTGCAGAATCTTCTATAATCCTTTTTAATGGAAAAAGATTCTCATTCTTCTTTCTTAGTTCTTCCCATACTTTAGAAAAAATACCTTCAAAATACTCTACCGTATAGTATTTATTCTGCTCGTTAGTACGTGAATTATATATTTTATCTACTTGCTCTACTGTAGATAAATAGTGCATAAGTTTATTTTCAATATCTAATGTCAAAGACTTATTAAAATATTCATGTCCTATCATATACATTGATGCTGATGGATTATTAGGATGGTTTAATATTTCTTCGTTAATTTTATTAGTATTTAAATGCTGTTTAGTTCGTGCTTTAATATCAGCAGTTTCACCAATATAAATGTTATATGTATGTTTTTTCGACTCATTATTAATAATATAGACGGTTGGATAATCTAATAAATATTTTCTTTCCTTAGCTTTAAAATTCACAGCACTTTCAGCAAATTCTTTCAGTCCCTTTTCAGTGTAATCAATTTTATGTATGATAGGCTTAGAGATTTTTGCCATCTTTATTTCACTCCATTCTTTATATCTACTTCATTACTAATTACCATTTAAATTAAGATCTTATAGAGAATTTTGTAAATGTATAATTACTATTATACGTTAGTCAATAATTGGTTCAAAGCTGTTATAATTTTATAGTTTATGTTTTAAGCAATTTCTGAATCTATTTACCTCATTTTATAATTCTTCAGCAATGATTTACGTATATATTTATGCAGATAATATATTAGTAAGCCTAAATGCTTTTTGTACAATTTGAATGTTTTTAATCTCTCTTAATAAATCACTCGAAAAAGTATTCTTTTAATCGTGATTCGTGAGATTCATCTTTATTCCAACTTTTTGAGATTAAGTTAAAATCATCATACTTCCCGCTATTCCAACTAATAAACTCAATGCTCGAGTTACAAACTTACGATTAATTTTTCAGCACTATTTAAACTTTGCTCATCTAGCCATAGTATGCTAATTTTCAATTATTAAACTTCTATTAATTTAAAATAAAAGTCAGATAATCAACCTCTCTCTATTCTAAAGAAATCTATTATTCTTTTTTTGCTGATTTTCTCAAAGTAATTTTACACTGTAGAATTGCGGATTCTATATCTATACAAAAAGGCATTCATTCCGGTTTGAATGAATGCCTTTTTATGTTTAGTAATCAGAAAGCTGAGCCGTCTTGACTTGTGTTACCTTTGCTCAAGAAAATTTTAGTGCTTTAAGATTGAACAGCTTTCTGAGTATGCTTGTACCATATACCCCATTTCCATGATGCAACAAGAAATGGAATTCCGAATAGGTAGAATGAGATTAACCCTAATTGTCCCTCGAAGTTCAAAAACATAAATGCAAGCCCTGATAATCCGTACATCAATAGAGGCGCAATGCTCAATCTGCGCATACCTACTGATGCGAATTCAAATGCTGGGATGTTTTCACGGCGCAACTGATATCCATGAACAATGTACGATACGAATGCAACGATGAACCATCCGAAATAGTTGTGGATCGGTACACCGAAGTACGCACCTCCGTCTAACCACACCCACAATCCATTTGCCACTGCAAAAGGATCGGCAATTAAGTCAAACGTTGTAACAACCAATGCACCGACTGTAGCTCTGAATATTATCAGAGAATGTGTATGTCTCTTTGGAGTCGGTGAACCGTCAATAAGAAGGTTAGTTACCACCCACGCGATATAAGTAAGTGAGACCCAAAAGAAAACGATAGCAATCGGAATTACGTCAAGCTTTGGACCCATGAGTGGTGTGAAGTAATATCTGCCATAAACAAGACCAGTATGCACACCGATCTCTTCAATGCCGTAAGCGATTATCATACCGACCACAATCATTCTAAGTGCAGGCTTCCAACCAAGCATTGTCGCTGCATGTACCGTCGTTATAACTAGGCCTACTAACGCCATAGGAGCCACCACAATAGGCATTAATTCCGGATCAATCTCTAACGACGCATCCGAAACAGTAAAAGCGATAGTCAAAACGATTAATATAGCTATAATTATTAGTGCAACTACTTTACCAATTTTACTAAAATGATTTCCCAAATTTTACACCTCATTAAATACGTATCATCTATTTACCTTTTAAATTTTTATGGATTTTATAATTCCTATAAAATTATATCACCTTAAGAAGATAATTTTCCAATTTCAAACCTTTGATCCTTTTGAAGTATTGATTTATATGTAACATTCATCTTTTTCAACCGCTTCATCAATATAAAAAAAAGATTCAAATTCTCGATGTAGAATTTGAATCTAATAAATTTACTCTTATAAAATTAAAGGCTTTCTGCAACTTTTTCAACAAGTTCAACTGTACGTGTTGAGTAACCCCACTCGTTATCATACCAAGATAGTACTTTAACTTGTGAGTCACCAATTACCATCGTTAAACTTGCATCTACGATTGATGAATGTGGGTTTGTGTAGAAGTCACGTGATACAAGTGGTGCATGTGTAACTTCAAGAATCCCTTTTAATTCACCGTTTGCCGCTTCTTCTAATACTTTATTCACTTCTTCTTTTGTAACAGTCTTATCTAATTCCACTACTAAATCTACAAGTGATACGTTTGGTGTTGGAACGCGTAATGCTAAACCGTCTAGTTTACCTTCAAGTTCTGGTAATACTAACGCTGTTGCTTTTGCAGCACCAGTTGATGTTGGTACGATATTGTCTGCAGCTGAACGTGCACGTCTTAAGTCTTTATGCGGGTTGTCTAGAATGTTTTGGTCTGATGTGTACGCATGTACTGTTGTTACTAGACCTTTCTTGATTCCGAATGCGTTGTTTAAAACTTTAGCCACAGGTGCTAAGCAGTTTGTTGTACATGAAGCATTTGAGAAAATATCATATTTTTCTACGTCTAACTGATCATCGTTTACACCCAATACTAATGTTTGAACGTCTCCGCCTTTAGATGGTCCTGTTAAAACAACTTTTTTAGCACCTGCATTGATGTGTGCCACTGCTGTGTCACCATGGTTGAAAGCGCCAGTTGCTTCGAATACGATGTCTACGCCAAGGTCTTTCCAAGGTAAGTTTTCAGGATTACGGTCGCTGACAATCTTAATTTCTTTCCCCTCAACTACTAACGTATCCTCATCTTTAGCTTCTACAACTTTGTCCCATTTACCATGCGTTGAGTCGTAGTTAATTAAGTGTGCAAGATCCTCTGCTGGGTAGCTCGCGTTTACTGCAACTAATTCAAGTTTGTCAGATTCCATTGCGATACGAAATACTTGTCTTCCAATTCTACCTAATCCGTTGATTGCTACTTTAGTCATGACTTAAAAAGCTCCTTTAATTTTTTATCATCATTAGTATACCATAAAACCGTTTTATGACAACGTTTTCACAATGTTTATTTATGACAATTCCTGCAAATAATCGTCAATTTGTTTATATAGTGTCTCTATAGTCCCAGTGTTGTCGAAGACTACAGATGCACGGTCTTTTTTTTCATCTAGTGACATCTGACTTTCAATTCGTGAAATTGCGTCTGCTTCACTCATATTATTTCGAGTCATTAGTCTTTTAATTTGAACAGCACGGTCTACATAGACGACGATAACTTCGTCCATTTGGCGCTCTAGCCCGTTCTCAAATAGGAGTGGAATATCTTGAAATACGTGTGTGGTTTGTAGGTAGAAATCTCGGTCTTCATTCATCTTCTGTCTAATAATTGGATGTGTGATTCCGTTTAATATTGCTCTCTTCTTCGGATCATTGAAGATAATAGACCCAACTTGTTGTCTGTTCATGGTACCGTCTTCGTTTAATGCTGCTTCTCCAAAAGCTTCCACGATTTCTTTAAGACCCTGACTGCCTGGCTCTACAACTTTTCTAGCGTAGATATCTGCGTCTAGTACAGGATAGCCTTTTGATTTAATGTAATCACTCACCGTTGATTTACCACTCGCAATTCCACCCGTGATTCCGATGACTTTATGCTTCTTTTTCAACTGATTCACCTCTGACACTTCGTACAGTAATACGTGTTTCGTCCATTCATGACTTTTGTCTTAAGTGTGTGACCTTCTGGACATGTGTTTAACCCATAAACTTTAAACTTGTTCTGCATCTCTCCGCTGCCACCTGTGACACTGCGATAGTCTGAGATGGTTGAACCACCATACGATAAAGATAGCTCAAACACTTCTACAATTGCATCAAAAAGATTAGAAAGTCTTTCTCTACTTATATTTTTGACGCGTTTAGTTGGTAAAATATGTGAGAGATATAATGCTTCAGATGCATATATATTTCCTACACCTGGAAGTATTTTTGAATCCATAATGATCGGCTTAATGAATGACTCATCATATCTACCCGACTTAAGCGTATCAATAAAGTGTGCTCTCGCGATTTCTTCTGTGTATTCCGGAGCCATTTCTGCAATCGGTTTAAACCCTTCAAGTGATTCAACTATGCGCATTTCTCCAAAACGTCTGATGTCTGAATAGACGAGCATTTGACCATTTAATAAATGAAAGATGACTTGCCAATGTTTTTTAAAGTTCTTTTCACTGATTTCATCTAAATGATTCACAATGAAGAATGCGCCACTCATACCGAGGTGTGCAACTAAATTAAACTCAATATTCTCTTTACGCAAAGAGAAATACATATACTTCCCTCGTCTACCAATGGAAAGTATTGTACTGTTTTGAACGCGTCTAAATTCATCTAGCGGTTGTTTTACAATCGTGCGTTTATTTATTTTATGACCATTGATGACATAGTTCGATAATTCGTAATCTACAATTTCTAGACCAATAATCTTTTCAAGGTCACGTTTTACGAGTTCTACCTCCGGTAATTCAGGCATGTACTCTACTCCATTTCATACCAATTTTTTCCGTACTCATAATCGACTTCTAAATCCACTTCAAGTTTCAGAGCGTTCTCCATAATTTCTTTAACTACAGGAATGAATGCTTCCACTTGATCTTTACGTACATCGAAGATGAGTTCGTCATGGATTTGCAATAATAATTCTGCATCGAAATCTTTTACCTTATCACTTTCTGCGTAATGCACCATCGCAAGTTTGATGATGTCAGCTGCGCTTCCTTGAATCGGTGAATTCATTGCTGTACGTTCAGCAAAACTTCTCACACTAAAGTTTCTTGCATTGATATCTGGCATATAGCGACGACGATTTAATAGCGTTTTAACATAACCATCACGCTTCGCTTCTTTTACGATATCACCCATATATTCTTTCACGCGTACAAATGTATCCAGATAAGTATCTATAAATTCTTTTGCTTCTTTTCTAGTGATACCAAGTTGTTGGCTCAGACCGTAATCAGAAATCCCATACACAATACCGAAGTTAACGGCTTTGGCGTTTGAACGCATTTCACTTGTAACATCTTCAACTGGTACACCGAATACGTTTGCAGCTGTTGTTGTATGAATATCGTTATGACTGTTAAAGGCCTCGATCATTTTTTCATCTTTAGTAATAGATGCAAGAACTCGTAGTTCAATCTGAGAGTAGTCTAATGCTAATAGCACATAATCATCTGATCTAGATACGAATGCTTTACGAATCTTTCTACCCTCTTCAAGACGCGTTGGAATGTTTTGTAAGTTTGGATCCACACTGGATAATCGTCCGGTTTGAGCGAGTGTCTGGTTGAAGCGTGTATGGATTCTACCCGCTTCCTTAACATCGCTTTGTAATCCAATTACATAAGTAGATTGCAGTTTCGCTAACGTACGATACTCTAAGATATGTTTGATGATTGCATGTTTGGGTTCAAGTTTCTCTAATACATCCACTGCTGTAGAGTATCCTGTTTTTGTCTTTTTAATTACAGGTAACTCTAACTTTTCAAATAAAATTTCTCCAAGCTGTTTTGGTGAGTTAATATTAAATGATTCACCTGCAAGTTCATAGATATGTTCGACGATTGTTTCTAACTGACCAGCAAGTTCGTTCTCCATATCTTTTAGCGTATCAATATTAACTGTGATACCTGTTAACTCCATCTTAGCTAAAACTTTAGCCAGTGGAATTTCTAAATCCATCCATAAGTCATATAATTCATCATGTTTAAGTCGAACTTCCATCTTAGGTAATGTATGATGAATTGCCATAACTTTGTTTGTTAAGAATGACAATGCTTCTTCGTCCGTGGGCGTTTTCTTAGTTCTTCCTTTACCATATAGAAACTCATCGTTATCAATGTTAATACTGAAAGCTTGGGCTGTTTCAGCGACATCGATAATTTTTCGAGACGGATCTAAAATAAAGCTTCCGAGCATGATATCCGTTGTAAAGTGATCAAAATCAATATCTTGATGTGATAAGAGACCAATATGACGTTTTAAATCATACGTGTTGATTGTCTTACGTGACTTAAGGAATGACTCTAATTCATTATTCACTTCGTCAATTGTAGAAACAAATACGTGCTCACCGTCTGTTGCACCAAAGTATCTTGCTTCTACTTCTAGATAGTTATCACCATCTGCTTCTAGGAAGATAGAAACGTCCGCTTTAAGATCATCGAGTGACTTCACTTCTACAACATTAAATTCAGATACCGCTTCAACTTCTTGTACATCCATGTGTTCTAAAAGTGAATTGAATCCATACTCTTTATAGATTTCAATTTTTTCTTCTTGATTTTCTTCAGGAAGCTTAAGATCCTCTAAAGTAAAGTCGAACTCCATATCTCTGTAAATCGTTGCGAGATCTTTAGAAATAAACGCAAGTTCTTTATTTGTCTCTAGATTTTCTTTTTGCTTACCTTTTAGCTCATCGATATTTTCGTACACACCTTCGACACTCTCGTACTTATCAAGCAACTTGATCGCCGTTTTTTCTCCAATGCCAGGAACTCCAGGTATGTTGTCTGACGTGTCACCCATAAGACCTTTCATATCAATAATTTGAAGTGGCGTTAAGCCATATTTTTCATTAATAAATTCAGGCGTGTACACATCGATGTCTGTAATACCCTTTTTTGTATAATAAATTTTAGTATGTTCACTTGCAAGCTGAGTTAAGTCACGGTCACCCGTAACGATGATCGTTTCCATCTTGTTTTCGTCTGCCATCTTAGACAGAGAACCAATGATGTCATCTGCTTCGTAGTCCATTTCTTCGTATCTCTTAATTCCATACGCATCTATCAGCTTACGAATCGGCGCGAACTGCTCCCCAAGTTCTGGGGGTGTCTTTTGACGACCGCCCTTGTATTCCTCATATTTTTTATGTCTAAATGTAGATTTACCCGCATCAAACGCAACTAAGAAATGCGTTGGTTCTTCTTCGCGAATAATTTTGTCTAATACACGAGCAAAACCGAAGATTGCATTTGTGTGTAGTCCACTTTGACTTGTAAGTAGTGGCAATCCGTAAAACGCTCTAAAAGCTAGACTGTTACCATCTATTAAAATTAATTTATTCATACTGTACTCCTTTTTGAAGTTGCTCTATTTAAATTATACAAGTGTCTTATATGTATCACAAATTAAAAAAGCCTCGGTGCAAGTAAATCACACCGAGACTTAATAATCCCAATTATTTTTCGTCTTTTACGTCTTTTACATCTTTTTCTTCTTTTTTATTGCCGCCTAGGAATTTTTCTTGAGCATTATCAATATGTTTATTCACACCGTCTTTACCTTTTAGACGAGATTCTTGGTGTTTGTCTACTTGCTCATTTGCGAAGTCTTTACCTCTGTCCATTGCTTGCTTTTTTAAATCATCAAATTTACCCATTATATCTCTCCTAACAGATTAGATTTATGTTAAATATACCCCGACCTAATCATTGTTAAACAATTTCTATATTTATGGATAGACAATTGGTGCGTTTGGTCCAAGCGGTAATCCGAGTAACATCCATACGATTAGCATAATTGACCACATAATTAAGAAAAATAATGAGTATGGTAACATTACTGAAACGAGTGTTCCGATACCGAGATCTTTTACATACTTCTGACTAAATGCAATGATGATTGCGAAGTAAGTCATCAGTGGTGTAATGATGTTTGTAGATGAGTCTGCAATACGATATGCCATTGTCGTTAACTCAGGCGAGTATCCGAGCTGCATTAAAATCGGTACGAAAATCGGAGCCATCATCGCCCACTTCGCACTTGCACTACCAATAAATAAGTTTATCACTGCTGTCACTAAAATAAATCCAATTATTAACGGGATACCTTTTAAGTTTAAAGTTTCAAGTAACTCTGCGCCATATACACCGATTACAAGACCAATGTTCGATTCTGCGAAGAATGCGATGAATTGTCCTGCTGCGAATGCAAGTACAATGAAAGTTCCCATTGTAGCCATAGTTTCTGCTAAATGATTCGCGACATCTTTATCATTTTTAATTGCCTTCGTCACAATACCATATACGAAGCCAGGCACGAAGAATAAAATTGCAATGATTGGTACAAGACTCTGCATAAATGGTGATTGGATAATCGTGTTCAGATATGTGCCTTCCTCTCCACGAAGCGGTGACCAAGGGAATACAACTAGAACTGCTGCAAGTATCGTAAATATAATAATTGAAATAAATGAATAGATCAGACCTTTTTTTTCTAATTTAGAAAGTGGTGCCATCTCATCTTCAACATTCACTGAGAACTTACCTTCATACTTTCCAAGCCTTGGTTCTACTATTTTTTCAGTCACAAACCACCCGACTAACGTGAGTAAGAACACACTTACGATAATGAAGTAATAGTTCATTGCAACGTTCATCGTCTCAACGTAATCAGGACTAATCACTGCTGCCGCTTCCATTGTAATTTCTGAAAGCATTGCATCCGTCCCACTGAGTAAGAGGTTTGCACTAAACCCACCACTGACCCCAGCGAAGGCCGCTGCAATACCAGCTAGTGGATGTCTCCCTAAAGTTAGGAAAATCACTGCACCAAGTGGTGGTAAAACAACGTAACCTGCGTCACTCGCAACTGAGGACATCACACCTGCAAATACAAGTCCTGCGGTAATAAGCGATTTTGGAATTGCAAAAATGAATGCACGAAGTGCTGCTGCAATTAGTCCAGTACGTTCTGCAATACCAATTCCTAGCATAGTGATCAATACAACTCCAAGTGGTGCGAATCCAATGAAGTTATCAGTCATGCTTAAGAATATGTATTGAATACCTTCAGAGCTAAGTAAGTTATTTACTTCAACAATCTCAGATGAATCACCAGGGTGTACAACTGAAACGTCTAATATTGAAAGTATTGCTGATAATACTAGTGTAATAAGAGCTAAACTAATAAATAATGTAAATGGATGAGGTAACTTGTTACCGCTCCATTCAATAAAGTCTAGAAATCGTTGGAAGAAATTCTTCCTTGCCTTTACTTCAGCCACAATAAACCTCCTAAATTTAAAGGCCATCCCGATTTAGGGATGGCCTATGTTATACATCCGCAATACTATAAGACAAATGCCTTAAACATCACGTTTATATCTTATCACATTCAATTTTTAAATCTAGTGAATATTTAAATTACATATTTGAGATTAATGCATCCGCAAACTCTGAACATTTTACTTCCGTTGGGTTGTCCATTAGACGAGCAAAGTCGTATGTTACAACTTTAGATGCGATTGTTTTTTCCATTGAAGCGTTAATTAAATCAGCAGCTTCTTGCCAACCTAAGTGTTCTAACATTAACACTCCAGAAAGAATTACGGATGACGGGTTTACTTTGTCTAGTCCTGCATATTTAGGTGCAGTTCCATGTGTAGCTTCGAAGATCGCGTGACCAGTGTCATAGTTGA
Organism: Phocicoccus pinnipedialis; assembly: GCF_903994035.1. GTDB lineage: Bacteria > Bacillota > Bacilli > Staphylococcales > Salinicoccaceae > Phocicoccus > Phocicoccus pinnipedialis. The sequence goes on along the minus strand of NZ_CAJEWB010000010.1, from coordinate 97,047 downwards.
TGTTTGCTCCTGGAGCAATACCAATTCCGCCAACTTGTGCCGCTAATGCATCACTGATGTAGTCTCCGTTTAAGTTCATTGTTGCAACTACGTCATACTCTTTTGGACGAGTTAAAATTTGTTGTAAGAAGATATCAGCAATAGAATCTTTTACGATGATTTTACCTGCTGCAACTGCATCATCTTGTGCTTTGTCTGCAACTTCTTTGCCTTCTTCTTCGACAATCTTGTCGTATTGTTGCCAAGTGAATACTTTGTCGCCGAATTCTTTTTCAGCTAGGTCGTAGCCCCACTGTTTGAATCCACCTTCAGTGAATTTCATGATATTACCTTTATGAACAAGAGTTACTGTTGGTTTGTTGTGGTCAATTGCATATTGAACAGCTGCACGAACTAAACGCTCAGTACCTTCTTGAGAGACAGGTTTGATTGCGATTGATGAAGTGTCTGGGAAGCGAATATTTTTAACACCCATTTCTTCTGTTAAGAAATCAACAACTTTTTTAACTTCATCTGTACCTGCTTTAAACTCAATACCTGCGTATATGTCTTCTGTGTTTTCACGGAAAATCGCCATATCAACGTCTTCAGGACGCTTAACTGGTGATGGGACGCCTTCATAGTGTCGTACTGGTCTTAAGCAAGTGTAAAGGTCTAATTGTTGACGTAATGCAACGTTTAATGAACGAATACCGCCACCGATTGGTGTTGTTAAAGGTCCTTTAATTGCAATTAGATACTCATCAATTTTATCTAACGTGTCTTGTGGTAACCACTCGCCAGTTTTGTCAAATGCTTTTTGACCCGCATAAACTTCTAACCAGTCAATTTTCTTTTCGCCGTTGTACGCTTTTTCTACTGCTGCGTCAAACACACGAACTGCTGCATTCCAAATATCTGGTCCAATTCCATCACCTTCGATGAATGGAATAACTGGATTGTTTGGTACGTTTAAAACACCGTTATTAGTTGTAATTTTTTCGCCTGTCATTATTAAATACCCCTTTATATGATTTATCTTTCTTCGATTGGTTCGTATTTTCTACCAACATGACCAACATATTCAGCACGTGGACGAATCAATCTATTATTTCTATATTGCTCCATCATGTGAGCTAGCCAACCAGAAGCACGGCTTACTGCAAAGATTGGAGTGAATAGATCATGTGGAATTCCCATTGAGTGGTATACAGAAGCACTGAAGAAATCTACGTTAGGAAGTAATCCTTTTTCTTTTTCAACGATTTCAGCAATCTTAATGCTCATATCATAAAGTTCGCTCTCACCGTTTTCTTCAGTTAACCGCTTCGCCATATCTTCAAGATATTTCGCGCGTGGGTCTCCATCCTTGTATACTCTATGACCAATCCCCATAATTTTCTCTTTGTTTTCTAGCTTTTTATAGACGTAGTCTTCTACTTTGTCTACAGAACCAATTTCAGTGAGCATATTCATAACCTGTTCGTTAGCTCCACCGTGTAGTGGCCCTTTTAGAGCACCAATTGCTGCTACTGTACCTGAATAAAGATCAGATAATGTTGCGACACACACACGTGCCGTGAATGTAGATGCATTAATTTCATGGTCTGCATGAAGAATAAGTGCCTTGTTCATCGCTTCTACTTGTGTGTCAGTTGGTTCTTCTCCAAATAACATGTAAAGGAAGTTTTTAGCAAAACCAAATTCTTCTTTAGGTGCAATCGTTTCTAGTCCGTTTCTTAGACGTTCGAAGTCCGCAACTACTGCAGGCATTGCCGCTTGAATTCGAATTGCCTTATTCATATTCGCTTCTTCGTTCATATCGTCTGCTTTTTCATCGAAGATACCGATATAAGAAATTGAAGTTCTTAACGCTGCCATTGCACGTCCTTTATTTTCAGCGAACGCTTTGAATTGCTCACTGTTATTTGACGTTACTGACATATATTTGAATAGATTCGATTTAAGATCAGCTAACTCTTCTTCATTTGGTAATCGATCATTCCAAAGTAAGAAAATGACTTCTTCGAACTCAGCATTCTCTGCTAAATCATCGATTTCATAACCACAGTATGTCAATTTTGTGCCGATGATTGAACTGATTCTTGATTCACCTATTACTACACCTTCTAAACCAGAGCTCTTCTCAGGCATAGAAATACCTCCTTATAAATGTAACCGTTTTAACATAAGTATAACAAAGTTTGTATATCAATGCTTATTGATTATTATAACTCTTACACCTATCCTTACCTCTATTTTAATATTTTTGAAGTATAAGATAAAGTTTGCTTTCTTATGCTTTGCTATAACCTAATGTTATCATACAATCAAAAAGTGCATCAGATAGGCCCGTTATTGTAAATAAAAAAGTGCAGGACGATCGTCCTGCACTAATTATCATTCTGGTAATTTAATTTTGTCAACAGAGTCTACATTTTGGAATTTTGAAGTGGCTACAAATTCGATTGTTTTGTCTTCAGATTTTACCGTTCCTTCTACTTTCGCATCAATTAAAAGATATTCTTTTGAGTAAGTTAAAATCAAGTTGCCTTCTAACGCATCGAATGCTCCAATTTCTTGTGCTAAGTTGCTTCCAAAATATGCTTCTCTATTTTTTTCATTTGCGAGATCATATGTCAGCTTGTATTTATCATCTTCTTGGCTAATTTTACCGCCATTTAAATCGTCCGTGATTTTTATAATGTCTCCGTAAGTTGCGTTAGATACGATATTCATCGTATCTGTTTCTTTAAGTTCACCATTTTCGACAGTGTATGCTTTGTCATCGACTTCATAGTAAGTCGACACATCTCCATCGACATCCGCTTCAAATTTAGCATTTTTGTTTCCATCAATTGTTGTGATCGTTTTAACTGAGAATGAATCGTCGCCTTCAAGTATGTCAATGTTTGTATTTAAAACATAACTGTGAACATCACCATATTTTTCAATAGACTTTTTAATCACAACTTGGTCTGTTAATTCTTCTTCACCCTCAATAGTGATTGAATCCTTACCCGTAGCTGGCGGTGCTTCTGTCTTATCGTTACATCCTGCTAGGAATAATACGATTAAAAAACATGCATATATTAATTTTTTCATACTCTTCACTAACCTTTATTAAAGAACGTTTGCGTGTCCACTATAGACGACATTTTGTTCTGTGTTAATTGTTACTTGCATTCCGTCTGTTAGGACGTCGAATGCATCAACTGCTCCTACTATAGTCGGTATTTCAAGGTTTAATCCGATGATTGCACCTGGGCTTGTTAAACCACCTTCAACAGTGATTAAACCTGCTACATCCACCAGGTATGGTGTCATCATGCCGTCAACTGAGTTAATGACTAAGATCTTATCTTTTGTGTCAGCTTCTTTTAATTGCTCTAAAGATTCAATTTTTAAGACTTCCCCGAACCCGGATCGTCTACCGATACCTTGAGCGTTGATTAACGTATCTCCAACTACGTGTAACTTCATCAAGTTTGTAGTACCTGCTTGACCAGTTGGTACACCTGCTGTAATGATGATGAGATCACCTTCAGTTACAATGCCTGTTTCGAGAACAGATTGTACAGAAGTATTTAAGACATTATCTGTATCTTTTTCTCCCGGTTTAACTATCGGATGCACACCCCATACGAGTTGTAATTGTCTTGCAACATGTTCGTGTGGTGTCACTGCAACAATGTCTGCATGTGGGCGATATTTAGAAATCATCTGAGCTGTATGTCCTGATTCAGTGGCTGCTACAATAGCGCGACAGTTTAAGTTTAATGCTGTGTGCGCTGCTGCAACACCGATTGCCGTTACCATAGTTGGCTCTTGATATTTCGTACGATCTGATAATAACTTCTTATAGTCTTGTGCTTGTTCACTAGAGATAGCAATATTAGACATCGTTGTTACAGCTTCAACCGGATAGCTGCCTGCTGCTGTTTCACCCGAAAGCATGACAGCGTCACTTCCGTCATAAATAGCGTTTGCTACGTCACTTGCTTCTGCTCTAGTACATCTTGGGTTATGTTGCATAGAATCAAGCATCTGTGTTGCTGTAATAACTGGTTTACCCGCATAGTTACACTTTCTAATCAAATCTTTCTGAGCAAGTGGAACCATTTCCGTTGGAATTTCAACTCCTAGGTCACCACGAGCAACCATTAAACCGTCTGACACTAATAAAATATCGTCAATATTATCAATGCCTTCTTGGTTTTCAATTTTAGGAATAATCTTGATGTACTCCCCTTCATTCTTTTCTAAGAGCTCTCGAATATCTAGAACGTCTTGTGCTTTACGAATGAAACTAGGTGCGATGAAGTCTACTTGATTTTTAATACCAAATAAAATGTCTTCTTGGTCTTTATCTGTTAATGCTGGAAGGTTTACTTTAACTCCTGGAACATTAACACCTTTTTTATTTTTAATGATTCCGTCATTTTGGACAATCGTCTGGATCACGTTTTCGTCGTGAAGAATCGCTGTAACATTTAAAGTAATAATACCATCATCTAAAAGAATATTGTCACCAACAGCGATGTCGTTAATAAGACCCGGATAAGAAATTGAGATTGTTTCACTGTTTCCCAGCACTTCATCCATAGAAACGTTTAAAGTTTCCCCTTTTTTAAGTTCAACAATTGGCGTAGCCATGTCATGCGTACGAATTTCTGGCCCCTTTGTATCCAGTAATATCCCAATTGTTTTACCCACTTTTCTGGATACTTCACGGATTCTTTCAATACGTGCAAGATGCTCTTCATGGTTTCCGTGTGAAAAGTTGAGTCTTGCAATATCCATTCCTGCAAGCATCAGTTTTTCAAGTGTTGCTTTGTCTTCTGAAGCTGGTCCTATTGTACAAATTATTTTTGTATTACGCATGTAATCCCCCTAAATAGATAACTCGTCAATCATCTTAAGAATAGATGTGTCGAGATTTTTCTTTCCTGTAATGACTTCGTCGAAGTCTTTCATCTTTATTTTACCCTCATTTACTATGAGCGCAACATCATGTTTTTCTTCCAAAATTAAATCTACTGCTGTGCTTCCAAACCTTGATGCATAGATTCGGTCACGTGCAGTTGGTTTTCCACCACGTTGAATGTGCCCTAAGACACTCGTTCTAACTTCAATATGAAGGGCGTCACTAATAATTTTACTACACTCAGCAGCGCTTATTGCCCCTTCAGCAACAATCACAATCGAATGCTTTTTACCTAAACGAATACTTTCGTCAATCTTGTGAATCACCGTTGACATTTCTTCGATAGCTTCAGGTACAAGTGAAACTTCTGCACCACTTGCAAGACCTGAATATAAAGCAAGTTGTCCGCTTTCCCTACCCATGACTTCGACGATAAACGTACGCTCGTGACTTGTTGCAGTGTCACGAATACGGTCGAGTGCCTCTAATATTGTGTTTAGAGACGTATCAAACCCGATTGTATACTCTGTAAACGGAATATCATTGTCAATTGTTGCAGGTATGCCAATCGTTTTAATTCCATGTCTCTCTAAAGCTTGTGCGCCTCTAAAACTACCATCTCCTCCGATTACAATCACAGTATCGATGTTGTACTCTCGCAGTGTTGCGACAGCTTTTTGTTGTACGTGTACTTCTTTAAATTCTTCACAACGTGCAGAATAAAGAATCGTTCCACCACGGTGAATAATATCACCCACATCTCTGACTTCTAGTTTTTTCAAATCACCTTTAGTGAGTCCTAAAAAGCCATGTGAAATACCATATACATTGAATCCTTCTTTGTTACCTTTTCTAACTACAGCACGGATTGCCGCATTCATTCCAGGAGCATCTCCGCCACTTGTTAATACCGCAATATTCTTCATGGTGCCTCCTTACTTGTCATCCTTTATATTATACCATCCATAGAAAAATCGAAAATAAAAAAGAGGCAAAATGCCTCTTATTCAACAAAGTCTCCTATTTTCATATACTTATCAAATCGAGCATCCACTAAATCTTCTTTTTTAATTTTTGCGAGCTCCTTTAAACCTTGTTCGATAATTGCTTTAGTTTCGTTAAACACAAATGGCTTATCGTGATGTGCGCCACCAAGTGGTTCTTTGATTAATCCATCCGCAATTTCTAAGTCATATAAGTCTTGACCCGTAATTTTTAATGATTCTGCTGCAATTTCCTTTAAAGAGCCGTCTTTAAATAGAATACTCGCAGCACCTTCAGGTGAGATTACAGAGTATGTCGAGTTTTCTAACATGTATAGTTTGTCACAAACACCAAGTGCGAGCGCACCCCCAGATCCACCTTCTCCAATTACAATTGAAATAATTGGTACAGATAATCCAGCCATATCGACTAAATTCTTAGCAATTGCTTCACTTTGTCCACGCTCTTCTGCTTCTTTACCAGGGTAAGCGCCCTTAGTATCTATAAAACAAATGATTGGACGATTGAACTTCTCTGCTTGCTTCATGAGACGAAGGGCCTTTCTATAACCCTCTGGGTGTGGCATACCAAAGTTTCTCTCAATGTTCTCTTTTGTGCTCATACCGCGTTGATGTCCAATTACCGTGACAGGTTGTCCATTAAATGATGCGATACCTCCAACGATTGCTTTATCGTCACCATAGTAACGATCACCAAAGAACTCCGTAAAATCATCAAAGATTGCATCGATATACTCAAGAGTTGTTGGACGTTCGATGAATCTCGCAATCTCAACTTGTTGCCATGGCGTTAAGTTGGAATAAATTTCAGTACGCTTAACATCTATCTTCTTTTCCAAAAATGTGATTTCTTTGGATAAGTCAATTTTGTTTTTTGTCGCATATTTTTTTAATTCTTCAACTTTTTCTTCAAGTTCTATGATTGGCAATTCGAAATCAAACGCCATCTACTTTCACCCCGTTGCAATGTAGTTTTAGAATATTACTTAACGTAATTCTCATCTCTTTACGGTTTACAACTCGGTCGAGCTGTCCGTGCTCAAGTAAGAATTCTGCTGTTTGGAAATCATCTGGTAATTTCTCACGAATTGTCTCTTCGATTACACGTCTACCAGCAAATCCGATTAGTGCCCCTTTTTCTGCTAAGTTGATATCTCCTACAGAAGCAAAGCTCGCGCTAACACCACCAGTTGTCGGATGCGTCATATATGCAATATATAAAAGACCTGCATTTGAGTGTCTTTCAATGGCTACACTCACCTTAGCCATTTGCATCAGTGAAAGAATACCTTCTTGCATTCTTGCCCCCCCACTCGCTGTAAACACAATTACAGGAAGCTTTTTCTCAGTTGCATAGTTAAATGCACGTGCTAAGATTTCACCTACAGCACTTCCCATACTCCCCATACGAATACGTGTGTCCATTGTCGCAATGACAACATCAACACCATCAATTTTTCCGTGGCCTACGCGAACGGCTTCGTTTAGATCCGCTATTTCTTTGTCTTTTTCTAGCTTAGACATGTAGTTCGGGAAGTCTAGTGGGTTTCTTGATGTGATTGTATCGAAGAGTCTAATTTCTGTACCCTCATCGAATAATACTTTCATACGTTCTTGACTTGTAACTGGGAAATGATAGTCACAATTGGGGCAGACATATACACTCTTCTCTAGCTCTTTCGTATATAACATCTTTTTACAGCTTGGACATTTCGTCATTATTGGCTTATCACCAGTGTCGATGCCCTTCTTATCTAATTTCGTTCGCTTTCTATTCAGCTTATAAAATAAGTCGATTACCATTTTTTACTCCCCAATTCTACAAATTATCTGTATAGCTTTTAATTACAGCATACAGTGTTTTTAGAATTTGATTATTATCATCTTCAACCGCTTTTTCACCATCATATTTTTCATTAATATGCGCCTCAATAATATGTTGTATATCGAGGAGTTCCATGCGCTGTTCATCGGTTCTTACGATATACTTACCGATTAAATCAAACAGCTTATGATTTTTAAAGTCTGCTAGGAATGTTCCTTCACCAATACGTACATAGATCACACCTAACATCTCTAAAGCTCGAAGTGCTTCGCGTACACTTTGTCTAGAAACATTAAGTTGTTCTTTTAAATAACGCTCGCTTGGCAGTTTCTCGCCAACTTTAATATCCTCTTCAATAATAATCTTATTAATTTCTTGAAGTACATACTCTAAACCTGTTTTTTCTTTCATAATCATACCTACATTTATCATTTTAAAGTGGTCATACCACTGATAATATCATTTTTACAACACGGCTTCAATTGTTTACAGCATAAATCTAATATTTTGTTTACCAGCTCGAGTGATGATAGCTTTATAGTTTTCAGGGCTTAATAAACCCATTTGCTCTTTTTTAATATTAAACACAGGTATTCCTTTTGTATTGAATAAATCTTTAACTTTGCCATATTCTGTATTTCTTATATAGACATATCTTGCGCGTTCTAAATACGCTCTCGTGTACTCTTCGATATTATATATTGCATTGATTACTAATTGTTTTGTGCCTCTATATTCATCCATTCGACCGTTAACAACAATAAATTTATTTTGTAATTTAGCAATGTTCACATAATAGTTTCTAGGAAACAATACAGCATCTATCTCCTGTCTACCGTCCGTCACATTAATATATGCCATCTCTTCTTTATTTTTTGTAGTGATTTTTCTAACATTTACATTATATAGAAGAAACGTTCCTAACTGTCCTTTTTGTTTCTTTGACAGTAAATCAAACGGGATATATTCGTAATCTTTTTCCGTAAGTAAGACAGGATGTGTTGAAATGAAGAAGTTTAATGCAGTTGCTTCTCCTTCAATCATTTCCATTTGAGACATCTCTTCAAGGTTTTGGAACTCCTTTTTGACACCGAACCCTAGCGTTTCTAAGAATCCCCCGTAGTCTAAGCCATCTTTAATGACTTCTATCGCTCTTGGAACTGTCTGCAACATCGTCTTCCTATTTTCATTAAAGTCATCCATTGCACCAGATAATATAAGCATCTGCAGTTGCGTTTCACTCGGTTGTAACTCTGTGTTTTTCGTTACAAAGTCATAGAGGTCTGTATAGGGTTCATTGGTTCTATTTTCTATAAATGCATCCGCAAGTTTCTTAGACACGCTTTTGATCATTCCAAAACCAAGCTGAACACCGCCATCCACTGTGTTCACATATCGAGATTTATTAATGCTTGGTCTTTTTAAATCAACACCCAGACGCTTCATTTCCGCAAGTGTTTTTGAACGTTTGTCTTCTTCAGTTCTATGCTCCATAAGCATCACTGCGTAGAACTCTTCTCTAAAGTGTGCTTTTAAATATGCCATTCGGTAAGATGTCATCGCGTACACGAGTGCGTGTGATTTTGGAAAACCATAATCTGCAAATTTCAAAATCAATGAAAATAATGATGAGACCGTGTCTTCATCGAAACCATTTCTAATTCCACCAGAAATGAATTTCTTTTCTTCTTTCATCATCGTCTCGCGGTTTTTCTTCGCCATAGAGCGTCTCATTAAATCCGCTTCAGCAAGAGAATATCCGGCGACTTTACGCGCAACTTGCATAATTTGTTCTTGAAATATCATGACTCCATATGTGTCTTTTAAAATACTCTTGATTTCATCGAGTGGGTATTCAACAATTTCTTTTCCATGCTTTTTCTTAACAACAGAATCAATCTCACCCATTGGACCAGGTCTATATAATGCCAGTACCAGTGCTAAATCCATCAAATTTTCTGGCTTATATCTCCTTAATACGTTTGTGATACCATCTGACTCTAGCTGGAAAATACCACTTGTCTGACCCGCACTCAGAAGCTTGAATGTTTTCACATCATCAAAAGGCACTGTATTAATGTCAAAGTTTGGATGCTTTCTTTTCACCAATTGGTTGATATAACGAACAAGTGTCAGTGTATTTAAACTTAAGACGTCTATTTTAAGTAGTCCTGCTGCTTCAACGTCGTTCATTGGCCACTGACTCTTCATTGTGTCACCGTCAAACATAGTCGGAATATCATGTACAAGTGGCTCGCGTCCTAGCAGTATACCTGAAGCGTGTTGAGACGTATTCCTAGGTAGTCCTAATAACTTAGGCGCGATCTGTCGGATGATCGTGTATTTATTTTCTAATTCAACGAGGTTTTTAAAACGTTCTGAATCGATTGCTTCAATTAAATCATTATTATTTTCATCGATGATATTTGAAATTTCACGCATTTCGCTATCCGTAAAACTAAAAATACGACCTACTTCACGTGCGGCACTTTTTGCTGTTAAATTACTGTATGTTAATATGTGCGCAACATTCATGTCACCATATTTATTCTTTAAGTAACTGATGACTCTTGGGACGTCTACTGACGCAAAATCGATATCGATATCTGGCATAGAGACACGTTCCGGGTTTAGGAAACGCTCGAATAGAAGATCATATTTTAATGGATCAAGATCTGTGATATCTAATAAATATGACACTAAGCTCGCACTCGATGAACCTCGTCCGGGACCAACGTAAATATCACTGCGTTTCGCGTATCGAATTAAGTCACTTACGATTAAGAAATAGTCTTCATAATGCATATTTACGATTGTCTTATACTCATAGATCATGCGCTCACGATAATTGTCATGATCACTATGAATTTTTTGTTGAAATGCGATTTCTAATTCTTCTAATAAATACGCTTTAGAATCTCTCGTCTTATCGTACTTAGGTAGTGTGAATTCTACATGAGGTAACTCTACGTTACACTTATCCACAATCTCTTGATTATTAAGTAATATTTCTTCTGACAAATCAATATCATCAAATGTTTTAACGAACTGATTACCTGTTTCCCTATTTAAAAAGTCGATGTCCAGTTTTGTATTCATTTGAATCGCTCTTAGTACATCTACAACATGCTTATCGTCAGGTTCAAGATAAAACACATCTTCTATGTATGCTGGTTTGTGTCCGTCTAAATTCTCAATTCTATGAGAAATGTATTTATCGTCTTGGTCGATACTGAATCGATCTAAATACGACACGCCTTTTTCAGTTTTCGCAACAATGATACAGTCTGTCATATCTTTTAAGTAAGATATTGGTGTACGTGTTAAGTTACTGTAACTTAACCTTGATGACAGGCGTGCCAAGAATGCATATCCAGTCATGTTTTTAGCATAGAGTACGAACGGAATACCTTCCATGCCATCATCTAAAGAAAAAGCCAAACCAACAACTGGTTTGACATTTTTCTTTTGTGCACACTGAATAAACTCATACGTATTGTGCATGAAGTTAAAATCGGTGATCGCAACGCTTCTTTGCCCGTCAGCATCTATTTTTTCTAGCAATTGATCAATTTTAATATTGCTATTTAAAAATTCATAGCTGCTGTGCACATTTAAATTGATCATACGTTCACTCCTCTGTAACGCCTATAGTTTCTCTTCTATTTTATGGATTAATTTTTGTAAATCTTCGCGTCTTCTGAAACGCACACCTGATGCGAGTTGGTGCCCGCCCCCACCGAAGTATTCAGCTACATCGTTGATGACTGTATTCTTCGAACGTAAACGTACTCTGATTTCATCTCCAGACTCTAGAGCCATGAACCATACTTTTACGTCTTCTAAATCTCTAAATAAGTTAACTTGTAACGCAGCGTCCGTTTCAGTTACACCGTACTCTTCACGAACTGATTCACTCACATAGATATAAGCAACGCCCTTGTCAGTCAATGAAAAGTTATTGATAAGGTATCCTGTAAATCTAAAGTCATTCAAATTTTTCTTGTAAAGTCTCGTTAATACTTCGCTCGTGTCCACACCTAAATCCACAACTGCAGCTGCAACCTGGTATGTGCTTGGGTAAGAATTATATAGAAAGCGGCCTGTATCTCCGATAATACCGAGATATGTTTTCTCAGCAACTTCTTTTGTAATTGATGACATGTCGAAATCGTGAAGTAGCATGAATAATAGTTCAGAAGTTGATGAAACACCAATTTCTACAATATTCACGTCACCATAAGGTTCTCTGTTAGGATGGTGGTCAATTTTTAACACCTTACAAGACTCAGGAATTGCGCCATTATAGTCAATTCGTTCTACGTTCGCGGTATCTAGAATAATGACTAGGTCATGCTCATTAATTTCACCTTCATCGAGTTGACCCATAAATTCCAGTGTTGACTCCCCTTCACCAAGTGCGCGAACAGTCTTCTCAGGGAATTTCTCATTTAAAAATGCTTTTAATGCAAACTGCGATCCCAAAGCATCCGGGTCTGGTCTCACATGACGTAAAATCACGATTGAATCACTTTCTTCAATAGAGGTAAATACTTCATTCTTATATTTATTAAACTCATTTAATTGTTGTGTAAAATGTGTGAACATATTATTTTCATCCGTTCTGTATTGTATATATCAGTAATTCCAATTATACTACAATGGAATGGAGTTGTAGTAAATGGATATCGGTTTAAAAATCCTTATTTCTTCAGTTGTCACATTACTCATTTTGTCATTTCTAATATTTTTAATATACAAAGTGCTACAAGTGAGAACGAGAAGAGATGTAAGAAAAGCGTACTATAACGCTATGTCACGTATGTGGTTTGGACTCTTTATGGTGATCTTTGGTATCAACTCAATGATCCAGTTCAACACTGTTGTGAGTTATATCATTGGCGGAATCTTTATTTTATTCGGTGGATTTAATGCATGGCATTTTAATAAAGCACGCAAGTACTTTAAAGATAATCTTCCTATTGAAAATAAAGCATGGGAAGAGTTAGAAAGAAAACAACACCGTGAAAAAGCACAACGCTAGATAATAAAATACGCAAAAGTGAATCAGTCACTTTTGCGTATTATTTTATTTAAATTGAACTGATTCTCCAGGCGTTAATACTTGGCACTCCGTTTTTAACCCTTTTTTGAAAACTTCAGGATCCTGTTCAATTGGTGGAAACGTGTTGTAGTGAACAGGTACAGCAATCTTAGGTTTGATGAACTCATCAACTGCGATGATTGCGTCAGACACGTCCATAGTAAAGTTACCGCCTATAGGTACGAAAGCAACGTCAAACGCACCGTTAATATCACTAATGAGCTTCATGTCACCAAATAAACCTGTGTCCCCAACATGATAGACTTTTTTATCTCCTAAGAATAAAATGATTCCTGTCGGCATACCTGTATATGATACAGAACCATCATTTTCGTTAAAGCTACTTGAATGGAAAGCATGAACGAACTTAACGCCACCAAAGTCGTATTCTTTCTTACCGCCAATTCCCATTGGGAGTGTCTTACAACCTTTAGACTCCATTAGGTTTGCAAGCTCGAATGGAGCAATCACTGTAGCATCATTTTTCTTCGCAATTTCAACTGTGTCTCCGACGTGGTCGTTATGACCATGTGTGAGTAGAATATAATCTACAACAATATCCTCTACTTTTAAATCAGTAAGTTCATTGCCGTTAATGAACGGATCAATAATCCCTTTTTTACCGTTATTCTCAAATTGGACAACTGAATGTCCATGATATGAAACTTTCATAAATGTTGCCTCCTCACTATTGATTGATATACCCTTCTCACCTCATATTATAACAATCATTTCTATAATTCTAATGTGATATGATAGCAAAGAGGTGTCATATGAAAACATTTTATAGAACAAATCAAATTTCAATACAGCATGACGTTGCATTATTTGCATCTGAACAATTAGACGCTGTGTCAATTACACTGTTAGAAATGTATAAAAAACTCCACCCTGAATCGGAAGTTTTTATGTCAATTAACGTTTCAGAAGAAACAGATACTTTCATGAAAAATAATATTCATTATGAATTAATAAAGGCAAGTCCGAATGTAGAAGGCTTCCTGACTAATCAATTTTTAAGTGACGAAAGCGTCTATCTAGATAAAAACTATCTCAGCGAAATTTCTAAGTTAATCGGAAGTAAGCACTTAATTGTTGGTCCAGCATTTACAACAATACCAAGCTTCTTACATAGTAAAACAGTTGAGGAGTTAATAGAGGTCAATGTTTCTGGCCTCATGTATGACACTAGAGATTTAGATTTTAGCGATTTTAAAGCATTGCAACCACTCGCGAAGTTAAGAAGCTTTGCACGTAATCGCATAGAAATTATCCCAGTTGTTTCTTCAATAGAAAAAAGAGATGAGCTCGTTAAACTCATCCCTTTTAAAGTTGTTGCGATTATTTAATTAAAGATTCGATTGGAGTGTACTCTAGATTCTGTGCTTCTGCAACAGCTTCATAAGTTACATGCCCATCGTATACATTGAACCCTTGGAGTAATCCTGGGTTTCTTTTTGCTGCTTCTTCAGGGCCTAGGTTTGCGATTTGTAAACCATACATGAGAGTTGCGTTTGTTAGTGCAATCGTTGATGTTCTTGGTACCGCACCTGGCATGTTTGCTACTGCGTAGTGAATTACACCGTGTTTCACATATGTTGGGTCATCGTGTGTCGTGATTCTATCAGTCGTTGCGAATATACCACCTTGGTCAATCGCAATATCAATAATCACTGAACCTGGTTTCATATTTTTAACTACTTCTTCAGAAACAAGTGTAGGTGCCTTTGCGCCTGGGATTAATACTGCACCAATCACAAGATCACTTTGTTCAACCGCTTGCTTAATGTTCATTGGTGTAGACATTAATGTTTGGATGCTTGAACCAAAGACGTCTTCTAATTCTCTTAAACGGTTAGCATCAAGGTCAATGATTGTTACTTTCGCGCCAAGACCAACAGCAATTTTAGCTGCATTCATGCCTGCGTTACCTCCACCAATAATCGTGATATGACCACGGTCAACGCCCGGTACACCACTGAGTAGAATTCCGCGTCCCCCTTTGATTGATTGTAGGAATTCAGAACCAATTTGTGTTGCCATACGACCCGCCACCTCACTCATAGGAGCAAGTAATGGTAAGTCCCCTTTCTTACCTGTGATCGTTTCGTATGCAATTGCAGTCACTTTTTTTTCTTTTAACGCTTTTGTTAGTTCTACCTCTGGTGCTAAATGAAGGTATGTAAATAGAATTTGACCTTCTCTAAACTCCTTGTACTCCGGTTCGATTGGCTCTTTAACTTTAACTACCATATCTGCTGCCCAAACATCGCTGACATGGTCATAGATTTTTGCGCCAACTTTCTCGTAGTCTTCGTCCGTAAAAAACGATCCTACCCCTGCCCCTTTTTCAACGCGTACTTCGTGTCCTGCTTCAACAAATGCATATACTCCTGCTGGTGTTAAGCCCACACGATTCTCGTTGTTCTTTAACTCCTTTGGAATACCAATAATCATAAATATCCCCTCAATTCAATTATATTGTCGCTTTGACTCACTTTTAGTGTATCACAATAATAAAGTGATTTAATCATAATAATTTTTTACTAATATTAATTAATTTTTATGAAATTAGGGTATGATAATTATAGAAGATGATTTAAGGGAGGAAATATTAAATGTTAAACTACAAAAACATTTTAATTGCGGTTGACGGTTCACATGAAGCAGAATGGGCATTCCAAAAGGCGGTTGACATCGCAAAAAGAAACGACGCACGCTTAATTGTGACAAACGTCATTGATACTAGAAGCTATGCTTCAGTAGAAGCATACGACCGTACAATTTCAGAACGTGCGAAAACTTTTGCAGAAAAGCTTCTTGAAGGTTATGTACAACATGCAACAGAACAAGGCATTTCAGATGTCGTAAAAGTTGTTGAATACGGTTCACCTAAAGCAGTCATTCCTAAAAAAATCGTTAAAGACACACAAGCTGACTTAGTTGTTGTAGGTTCTACGGGTCTAAACGCAGTGGAAAGATTTATTATTGGTTCTGTTTCAGAAGCGATCGTACGTCACTCACCATGTGATGTGCTAGTCGTAAGAACTGAAACATTACCTGCAGACTTCAAACCAGTTGTTGCAACAGACGAACTTGTTAAAGGCGAGCAATAAAATAATTTTAAACAAAATGAACGCCATGCCTCCTTTTGAGGCATGGCGTTTTTGTATATCGTTTGTTTTTATATTTTATTTTAGAAATGAAACCAACTAAACTTTGAATTAAATAAAAAGGCCGGAATGTTCATCCCAGCCTATTTTAACCTATTCTTCATTCAATACAACTTTAATTTCTGTGTACTCCTCAATTCCGAACCAACCGATTTCTCTTCCAACTCCTGATTCTTTATAACCACCCCATGGTGCATATGGCATGCGCTTCGCACCATTTAAAATCACTGTTCCTGTTTCCATTTGTTTAGCGAATTCAAATGCCTCTTTACTGTCTCCGAATACAGCTCCCGAGAGTCCATAAGTTGAGTCGTTCGCGATCTCTAATGCTTCTTCTTTGTCTTTATACGTGATCACACATAAAACTGGACCAAAAATTTCTTCTTTAGCAATCGTCATGTCATTCGTCACATCTGTGAATACTGTAGAGTTGATGTAGTATCCATCTAGTTCTGGTACATCTCCACCTACTAGCACTGTTGCGCCTTCTTTCTTACCACTTTCAATGTACGCTAAAATTTGTTCGTATTGTTTTTTAGAAACAACAGGTCCCATCGTGTTTTCTTCGTCTTCTGGATTACCTACTCGAACTTTTTCTTTTACGTACTGTGTTATATACTTTTCAGCTTCTTGTTTTTTATCCTCAGGAATTAACAGTCGAGATAATGCCGAACATGATTGTCCCGTATTGTTCGTCAAGGTGTCCATAGAAGCATTAACAGCTTTTTCTAAGTCTCCACCTTCTAAGACAACGTTCGCACTCTTACCACCAAGCTCTAGTGAAATCTTCTTAACGGTCTTCTCTGCTTGTTCATATAGTTTCTTACCAACATCAGTCGATCCAGTAAATGAAACCATGCGTACATCTTCGTGTCCTGCGAGGTAATCACCCACACCACTCCCTGATCCTGTCACAAGGTTAAATACCCCAGCTGGGAGTCCCGCTTCATCGATCACTTCTGCAAGTAAGAATGCCGCAATCGGGGTATCTGAACTTGGTTTCACAACAATTGTTGAGCCGGATAGCAACGCGCCAGATAACTTACGCTGAATCTGGTTTAATGGATAGTTCCATGGTGTAATACCTGCAACGACTCCAATACCTTCACGTAATAAAGTGAAACCGTCGTGCTTTTCTTCAAACTTTACTTTATCGGAATGCTCAAGCACCGCATCAATCTCATTTAAGCTAAGCTGCACTTGGCCTGTCGTCGTAAAGTGATATGATGAACCTAACTCTTTGCGTATAATCGATTCGAATTCAGATTGTCTTTTTTCAATACCATCACGAATTTTTTTGAGATACTCTTTTCTTGTTTCGAAATCCGTGTTATTCCATTCTTTGTATGCTATTTTTGCAGCTTCAACTGCATCATCAACATCTTTTTCGTTACCCTTAGGTACTTTCGCAAATCGTTCTTTTGTAGCAGGATTTTCAACTTCGATTATTTCATTACTATGAGATTCTACCCATTCGCCATTGATATACAATTTGTCGTAATTCATTTCTAAATCCTCCAATTATGTTTTATTTATCTATAACCTGAACTGCGAATTCAAAACATAAATTAACGGTTATGCCACTCATCTAATTTTCTTAAGAATGATGTCATACCATGCTGATCTTTAAAGTCTGGAATATCACCAATCAGAACTTCTTTATTCTTAAGTGGTGAATACCCTTTTCTAAGAACAATGATAGATTTTGCCGCATCTTTAGATTTAAAAATTGATTTAGGCAAGTTTAAAAACATTTGCATTGTCACATCTTCAGTGATGTAAGTCTTAAACGTATCTGCTTTTTCTGTGAGAATTGAACTTGGGACAATAAAAACCCCTAGCGCGCCTTCTTCCACATAATTCATTGCGGCTTCAAGCATTAACAAATGCGCAAAGCTCTGTCCTTCTTTAAATGCAGTCTTATAGCCTTTTACCTCTAGTGGGTAATAACCAATTGGTAAGTCACCTACTGCTGCGTCGTGCATCTGAATGAATCCAGGCTCAATGATATTCTCTAAATGAATCATCATTTCAGTCTCTAAAAACTCACAAAGGTTCGCATTCATCTCAACAAGAGTTGGATCCACTTCAACACCAGTAAGCTCAATCTCTTCATTTACTTCTTTTAATGTAAATGATAAGTGACCTGTTCCACTCCCCACATCAATGACTGACCTCGCCTGTTTATCTGATAATAAATCGATAATATATCCAACGATAATCCCTATCATATCTGGTGTTAACTGGTGGTTCGATTGAACAGGCTCATCTTGAATTTGTTTTAAATATGCAAATTGGAATGCTTTACGTTTCTCACTTCTACTTCCTTCAACATCCACTTCAATGAGTGCGCGCGATAACGCCTCTAACCTTGAAATATCCTCTGCTTTAATTAAATCTTCTACACGGCTAATCAGTGTGGCATAAATCTTTTCTAAATTACTCTCGTCCATAGTTCACCTCAAAAAAATAAGGACTACCCTAAGATAGTCCTATATTAAACTTTATGCATTTTTTAATGCTTCAATTGCTTTTTCGTAGTCTGGTTCGTCTGTGCCTTCTGCAACATACTCTACATAAACTACCTTGTTGTTTTCGTCTAAAACAAATACACTACGTGCTTGGAGACGTAATGAGTCCATTAACGTTCCGTATTTTTCAGCGAAATCTAAGTTTCTGTGGTCTGATAAAGTCACAGCATTATCTAGGCCTGCATCTGCACAGAATCTCGCTTGTGCAAATGGAAGATCATTTGAAATTGTGATTAAAACAGAGTTGTCAACGTCAGCTGCTTCTTTATAGAAGTTCTTAGTTTGTACTTGACAGACACCTGTATCCAGTGAAGGTACAACACTAATTAATTTCTTCTTACCATCAAAATTTGATAGGCTAACCTCATCCATTACTGTGTTAATAAGTGTGAAGTCTTCCGCAGTGTCTCCTACTTTCACTTCATTCCCTTTTAAATCGATTTCTGTGCCTTTAAAAGTTATGCTTACCATAATTCGATTCAACCTCCATTTGTTCAGGATGATTATGCGTTTCATAATTTCCTGTATTGACTTCATTATAAGAGTAAGACTTTTCATTTACAACCAATGTGTCTCCAATATAATCATGAAGTCCGAGGCGTTTTTCGTTAAATAAAATCATTAAATAAGGTAAATTAAATAATTGTTTACTAATAATTCGTCCGATTATCTCTCTGAAAAACACCTGTCCTATTGTGAGTTTATTACCGTTCTGAGACATTACTTTTAAACCAAAAATAGTTTTACCAAATGTCTGGCTAAAGAGGTAAGTCATAAAGAAGAAATAAACAAAATATAGAACAACACTAGACATCGTTGCAATACTAAACGTATCAAATATCACACGAATGGAATCTAGTTTTAGCATGTGTATAACGGGAATAATGGCAATGTGTTTGATACTCCATATCACTAATATATCTATTGCATAAGCGAGAAATCGGATTAGAGTATCGGGTACTAAGTATTTATTGGCTTCATTTACTTCGTACATCATACGTCCTCCTATTCATATAGATACATTGGTTGAATACCTTGTCGTCTTTGCATGAGTGCTTGAATTGTCTCAATATCGTTTTGTTTGAATAAGCTTTGAATCATGTCTGGTGCTTTTAAATTAAAGAATCCTAGCGCAGATGGATCTCCACCTACTGCATATACTTGAGGGTTCTTACCCACCTCTTTTTTTAGTGCATTTAGTGCATCATCAAAGTAACCTTCTTCGTCAACAAGACCATTTTTCATCGCTTCACTACCTAAGTATATGCGACCGTCTGCAAGTTTACGCACATCCTTTTCACTCATTCCACGACCCTCTGAAACAACTGTTACAAAGTCGCTGTACATAGAATCTACGATACTTTGTATATATTCTTTTTCAGTTTCAGGCGTTTCTTTTGTAGGAGAAAGCATGTCTTTCATTTCTCCAGATTTATATGTTTCAAATTTCACACCATACTTCTCAGCAAGTTCATGGTAGTTAATATTTTGCATGATTACACCAATTGAACCTGTGATCGTTTCGTTTGTTGCAAAAATCTTGTCAGCTGGTGCGGATACATAATATCCACCTGAAGCTGCCATATTGCCCATAGAGCTGTAGATTTTCTTTCCTTTAGCTTTTGCTTCAACTAGGTATTTATGAATTTCTGCACTTTCATAAACACCGCCACCTGGTGAGTTAATATTTAGAATAATTGCTTTTGTAGTATCATCTTCAATAATATTTTTAATCGCTGCGATTGTCATTTGGTGGTTATAACCGCCTTGGATGGCAAAGATACCTTGAGATATCGGAATATCTTGGATGACACCTTCAATGTTGATGATTGCGATACGATTCATTTCATCGCCTTTTTCAACAACAGTTTCTGGAATCTCTGCTGATGTTTGTGTTAATTCTGTAAAAAAATCTTCCCACTCAGCTGCGCGGAATGTGTTGTATACACTCATCGAAATACCAATCAATACTAACGCGATTGCTGAAATTAATGCTACGGTTCTTTTCATACTGACACTCCTTATTTTAGGTTAGTTTCAGTGTAACAAATTTGTAACATTAAATTAAAGTAAGTCTATAAACTCTGACGTGTTTTTTTCGTCATCTGTGTAAATCGTATGATTTTTTAAAGCAAGTTCAAGTTTTTCAGTGATATCCATCTTGCTTTCAAACTGTTTCACTTTTTCTAAGTTTGGACGAGTTTTTGGCGCTTTTGGTTTAAAAATTGTGCAACAATCTTCATATGGAAGAATTGATGTTTCATAAGTTTCAAACTCAACAGCTTTTTTTATGATCTCGTTCTTCTCTAATGTTAAGAGCGGACGGAGTACTGGCATTGACGTGACTTCATTGATTGCAAACATGCTTGTTAAAGTTTGTGATGCAACTTGTCCTAGATTCTCACCGTTAACAATAGCTTCTGCTCCAATTTCTGTTGCAAGTTTCTCTGCGAGCGTTAACATTATACGTCGTGTTGTCGTCATAGATAAGTTATCTGGTATAAAGTCGTGAATCGTCGTTTGTAAATCCGTGAATGGAATAACGTGAAGTTTGATGTGTTCTCCAGATTTCTCAGACATAATATCGATGAGCTTTTTCACTTTATCTAATGCCATTTCACTTGTATATGGGGGTGAGTGAAAGTGAATTGCTTCGATTTCAACACCACGCTTCATAATTTCGAAACCTGCGACAGGCGAGTCTATTCCTCCACTCAGCATTAAGAGTGCTTTACCTCCTGTACCAAGTGGCAATCCACCTACTCCCATGAGCACTTCAGAATACATATAGATGGCATCAAAACGTACTTCAACCATGAGTTTATAATCCGGTTTTCTAACGTCTACAATTAGGTGGTCTTCGTTCATTAATACCTCAGTACCAAGTAGTTGCTGAATATCATGTGTTTTAAAAATGAAATTTTTATCTGCACGTTTTACTTCTATCTTAAATGTGCTACCCTTATCGAATCCTTTAGCGAATTTAACTGCGAATTCTTTCATTGCTTCTACTGATTTTTCGATTTTAACAACTGGTGACATACTTAGAATTCCGCTTATATGCTTAATTTTATTCATAACAAGTGCTTCATCTTCATTATTTAAGTCGATGTATGCTCTGTCGCGATTTGCATGAACGACTGCACTTGTAGAGTTTAATGCACGCTCCATGCGCGACTTTAATTTACTAACAAACATCATTCTGTTTTTAGTTTTAAGTGTGAGTTCCCCGTATCTTATAAGTATATGATCATACTTCATGTAATATATCTCCTAACTGATTATAGACTGTGTCCAGTCCTTTAATTAATGCGTTGACATCTTCAGACGCCGTGCTTTGACTAAAACTGATTCGTATACTACCTTCAATAACGTCTGCTCGATTCCCGATTGCAAATAGTGTCTCATTTAATTCATTTGACTTTGAAGTACATGCGCTCGTTGTCGAAACATAAAGTCCAAGCTCTGACAATGCGTTTACTACGATTTCACCTTTAGCACCTACAAATGATAAATTAATGAAATACGGTGAATGTTTTTTTTGTATTTTCATCTTCTTATAAGTATTAAAGTGTTCACGCACAAGGTCATTAAGCTTTTCTAATCTATCATTTTTTTCTTCTAAATTCTCGTTTGAAATCCTGAGGGCTTTTGCCATCGCAACGATTGCAGGTAAATTCACAGTACCACTGCGTTTACCTTTTTCATGACCGCCACCCAAAAGGATTGCATCAATGACGTTCATATCTTTAACAATTAATGCCCCTGCACCTTTCACACCGTAAAATTTATGTGCAGAAAGTGTCAGTGCATCGACGTCGCTGTAATTAAGTTTGACCTTACCTACTGCTTGAGTCGCATCAACATGAAAATATACTTTATTGTAATATTTTAAAATCCTCCCGATTTCCTCGATTGGTTGAACGCTACCAATAATATTGTTGAGCGCCATGATCGAAACAAGAATCACGTCATCATCCAGTTTCGCTTTTAAATCATCTAAATCTACGACACCTTGTTGCGTTGTCTTGATAAATTTCAAATTAATTTGATCTTTATATTGTTCAATGACGTTCACTACACTTGGATGTTCGAGTTCAGAAACTAAAACAGTTTTACCGAACTTCAGCTTTCTTTCAATCATTCCTCGGAGGATGATGTTGTTACTTTCAGTTGCCCCACTCGTGAAGATTAATGAATGGTTAATCATTCCAAGTTCCTTTAAAATTTGACCACGTGCTGCTTCAAGCAGTCGAGCCGATTCACGCCCACCAGTGTGAATTGATGCCGTGTTATAAAACAGTGTCTCCGACACTTGATTGAATGATTGAAGTGCTTCCTTTGACGGTTTTGTTGTAGCAGCATTGTCTAAATAAATCATAGTTTTCTACCTTTCATGAGAAAAGACTTAGGAGAATCTCCTAAGTCTCTAGTTATTTTCATAATAGTTTATAATGCGTTGTAATCCTTCTTCGTCAACACGATCTAGTGCGTTCGTTGAAAGTTCTAATGCACGTTTGTAACGTCCTTCGTTAAATAGACGAACAGCTTCTTTGATTTCCATATCAAGGCTTTCGTCATCCTTACGGTATCGGTTCGCGTACTGAATAATTTGTTCAGTCAGTTCAGAGTCATGAATAATTTCATAAGCATCTTGTTCAAACTCATTTAAGAGCTTCACTGCTTTATTCACTTTCTCTTTAATGTACTGAACATTCATAGGACGACGCTCTAAGTATCGGTCAATTTCATCAACTTCAATATCGAGTTCGTTTTTCATTACAACAAATTTCTCCGGGATTTCTACAAGGTTAGATGACGCCAATGCATGCATAACTTCTTCTTTCTTGTCGTCAATGAAGTTTGTGTTCTCAATTGCTTCTTTTTCGTCTTCTTTAATAGACTGTAAGTAATCTTCAATATCCGTTTGGTCGCTATTGATACGTTCGACTTCTTCTTGGATATGATCTAAATTGTCTGTAATCTTGCTATAGCGCGTTGTGTTTTTATCTGACTCAGTTTGGATATCAGAATACATTGCAACAAGACGCTCAATTTTTTGTTCATATTTGTGAATTGTCTGGAATTCACCTTCATTGATATAGAACTGATTCTTAATATAATCCATCTCTGTACGAAGTGTGAAGTTCGTTGCTTTCGCTTTAAATAGCTGATCCGTAATCTGATCTTTCATACTGTCATACTTAATTTTTGCTTCAACTTCATGTTCGATTAAGTCATACATCTCATCGAGCTTCTCGTTTATGTCATCTAAATCATCGCGCGCTTCATCAAGTTCAAGTTTCGCAATCTTAGGTTCAATTAAATTCAGTTCAGAACGCAGCGTGGATAATTTTGAGTCGACTTTGATGTGCTCTAAATCATAACCGTCTAACTTCAAGTCACGACACCCATAACGAATTTCTTGGAATTGTGTTGGTAAATCCTTTTGCACTTCTTTAATGAGTGTAGGAATTTCTTCCATGTTTCGTTTTAAAACTATCAAATCTTCATGAACTTCATCAATATGATTTGCTGCTGTCAGGTAATTCCCTTCATTAACTAAATCTTTATATTTCTTAAGTTCAGGTTCATATGATGCAATTAATGCTTCTAAAGGCTTTCTTGAATCACCGAACTGGTGTCCATTCGCAAGCACGTCTCTATTTGCTTCGCGAAGTAACACTCCAGACTCTTCATACTTTTCGTCACTTAACTCTGTGCGTGACATGAATGTTTTGATTTCATTAGACAAATTATCATAAGTGGATTCGATCGTATCCACATGACTTTTCGCTGACTCCCTACTCTCGTTACTATCACCAAAACTAAACTTAGCAAGTTTTGCATCAGCTTCTGTAATGTTGAACTCAGCTTGAATCTTATTTTCGTTTAAAGTTTCATTCCAACGTAGGTCTAAGTTGTCATACAGATCTTTAGCTTCTCCATTTAAGTTAAATGCATTCAATTTTTCTAATTCTAGATTGAATGGTAATTGGAGTACCGCTTCTAAGCGTTGCTTTTCTTTAGTAACATCGTTTTGTTTAATATTGCGTAGATAAAAAAGAATACCAACTGCGATTATTATTAAAACAATAACTCCTATTAATAAATACATCCACCACATACAATTACCCTCCCTAGTTATCATTATTATAGACTAAAACTTTGAAAGAAAAAACAGTTAGTTGTATTATTAACTAAACGAGTAAGTATTAATGGAGGGCAACTATGTTTCAGACAATCAAAATGAATTCCTATAAGGATCTACACCAATCACTACGTGCATTATTAGAAGGTGAAACTAATAGAATAGCAAATCTTTCAAACGCATCCGCTCTTTTAAATGAGTTTTTAGAAGACATTAATTGGGTGGGTTTTTATCTTTATGAAGCGGAGTCAGATGAGCTCGTACTAGGGCCTTTCCAAGGAAGAACAGCATGTGTACGCATCAAACCAGGAAGTGGCGTATGTGGACTTGCCTACCGTGGCAATGACGTATTCGTTGTAGACGACGTAACAGAATTCCCTGGACACATCGCATGTGATGTTAGAAGCCGTTCAGAGATTGTTGTACCGATCTATAAAGAAGGAGTAGGAATTGGCGTATTAGACGTCGACTCACCCTCATTCGAGAGATTCACTGAAGAAGACCGCATTGGACTTATTGAATTTGTAGAGATTTTAAAAGAATTTATTTAAGTTTAAGTGAAAAATTAACGCTTGACTATCACTCTTAATTACTGTATTATTACTTATTGTGTAAATGAACAGATATAAGTAGCAGATAATTATTGTATGATCGTATGTGGTTACTACGGGATGTGCTGTGTAACCAAGGCTATGAGGCGAAGGCACTTTAAATCATATACCCATACAAGCAATTATTTCCTTATGACGTTTTTGCATAAAAAAAATAATAAGGAGGAGTCAATTATGGCTCGTTTTACAGGTTCACTTTGGAAAAAGTCACGCCGTTTAGGGATCTCTCTAACAGGCACTGGTAAGGAGTTAGAAAAACGCCCTTACGCACCAGGTCAACATGGACCAACTCAAAGAAAAAAATTATCAGAATATGGTATGCAGTTACAAGAGAAGCAAAAGCTTCGTTACATGCATGGAATTAACGAAAGACAATTCCGTACATTATTCGACCGCGCTGGTAAAATGCAAGGGATTCACGGTGAAAACTTCATGATATTACTTGCTTCACGTTTAGACAACGTTGTTTACAAATTAGGTTTAGCTAAGACACAACGTCAAGCTCGCCAATTAGTAAACCACGGTCACATCACTGTTGATGGTCAACAAGTAGATATCCCATCATTCATGGTTAAACCAGGACAAGTTATCGGTGTTCGTGAAAAATCACGTAACCTTGATATCATTAAAGAAGCGATTGAGTATACGAACTTCGTTCCAGAATACCTTTCATTCGATGCAGAGAAATTAGAAGGTACATTCGTACGCTTCCCAGAACGCAGCGAATTATCGGCTGAAATTAATGAACAACTTATCGTTGAGTACTACTCAAGATAATACATTTATTATTTACCCACAACTTAAGTTGTGGGTTTTTTTATTTGATATAATGCCACATCAAATTGTACCAATCCAAGTTATCATATATAATTATACTTTATTATCTTCAAGGGGTTTTAATTTTGAAAAAGTATACAGGTGTTAAAAGGATTACTATAGCAGGTCTATTACTCGCTGGGATTGGTGTTATAACATACTTATTTGCTCTAACTATCATATTCGCAACTCTTCTTTTTACTTTTGATGACACTGACACTTCTCTTTCCAGCACCCTTGCTACGAATACGAGCACTACATACAATAAAGAAATACACACACATATTTTAAAAAGTGAAACGCGCGACCGCATCGCCAAAGAGGAAAAAGCGCGTGCTGAAAAGTTAGCAAAAGAAAAGGAACTTGCAGAGAGTCAGAAAAAAGATAAAAAAGCTAAAGAAAAGAAGTTAGCTACTGAGAAGATAAAGAAAGATGAGGAAGCAGAAAAGATCTCTAATGAGACTGAAAAGAACGCTTCTAAGTATCTATCTCCTGTTGGTCTGGAACAAGTAACAGTCGCTCGTTTCGTCGATGGTGATACGACTCGATTCTACTATCATGGTGAGGATGTGTCTTTCAGATATCTATTAATCGACACTCCTGAAACTATGCACCCTCACGATGGTAAACAACCCTTCGGGCAAGAAGCGAGCGAGCGTACGCGTGAGTTATTAGTCAATGCCTCTATCATCGAAGTAGAACATGACATCGGTGAAAGGACTGATAAATATAATCGCCATCTCGCATACATCTATGCTGATGGCGTCATGGTTAATGAAGTACTCGTTCGAGAAGGTCTCGCACAAGTGACCTATATTTATCCACCAAACATTCGTCACTTAGATCGATTAAAAGAAGCTGAACGTTTAGCAAAAGAAGAAGGACTTGGTATCTGGTCACTCGACTCACCTTTTGATGCGCCTTCTTACAAAGAATCTATCTCTAATCCTAGTTCTAATAGTCAAAAACAAGAATACTTCCAAAATTGCACGGAGTTGAGAATTGTATATCCCTATGGCGTACCATTTGATCACCCTGCTTATCAGTCAAAAATGGACGGAGATAAAGACGGTTGGGCGTGTGAGAGGTAATTATAAAAATAGTTGCTCGAATCAACTTCTTATCATTTACGTTTGGTAAGAATGCATATTGAGCGTATATTTTGTTGTTATTATCCTCTACTTCGCTCACTAAGATTGATAATTTTACATTAATTCGATATATTATAATAATTAAAATTAATAAGGTGAAATCCAATGACAATATATATCATTCTCATAATTTTATTTGCATTTCTCTCGATTACTTTCTTTACTTTAATGATCAGAAATGTTTCTCGTGGAATTCGTTCTGCAAATTTTATGTTCTACTTTTTGGTTAGTTTTATAATTATGATTCTCTTTATGGGGCTCAACTTGCAGAATCGTTTATTCCAAAATCCAGGTGAAGTTGCGGGTAATGTGTTAAACGCACAAGTTCAGGAGGTTGTGTTCTCTTACATAAAACAAAATGACTACTACGAAGCAGATATGTTGAAAATACAAACTGATGGTTATAAAAAGAATACGCCATTAAAGCTCACTGATTACACGGTAATAAACATCGTTAAAAAGCCTAAAGGTCAATATCTCACTGTTCGTAAAAACGACAACACTTTTGTCATTTATGATCCAGCAGGAAAAAAGAGTGTGAAACTTGAACAAACTTACACGTTTCAAGGTAGTCCAAGTATTTCACATCCTTTTATTATGAAACTGCACTATAAGGAAGAACCAGAAAAACGGTTCATTCTGTTTTAAATTTTGTTTAACTCATTAACAATATCTACATAAGTAGAAATTGCAACACCGAGGACTTCTTCATCTACATCAAATTCCGGATGATGGTGTCCTGCTGTTAATTTATATGGGAAAGTCATGTATGTGGCTTTCCCATTATTTTTTTGTACCGCATTGAGCATGTACGTTGCGTCTTCTGAACCTCCTGCTGGTCCTGATTCATTTACTTCTATAACATACTTATTGTTCTCAGTAGCAGTTTTAATTAAGTCAAATAAGTCATCACACTCGGCTGTTGATGCATTTCCCATTAAACGTATCTTGTAATCACAGTCATACATCTCTGCAGCACCCTTAATCACAGATTCTGCTCTCTTAAACATGTATTCCGTGAGTTCATCTTTGGCACCACGTACTTCACACATCATGAACGCGTAGTCAGGAATCACATTACGACCACTACCCGCTTCAAGCTTCCCAACGTTCAATCGAGTCGCTCCTTCTTTATGTCTAGAAATCGCGTTTAAGTTGATTGCGGCGTTGCTTGCTGCCAGTAACGCATTGTTACCAGCGTTTGGCTCGCCTCCAGCGTGTGCACTTTTTCCAAAAAATTCCACATCAAATTTCTTTGAAGATAAAAATCCTTCACTCTTCGCGTTTACACTTCCAACATTTTTAGATACGAGTCCAACGTGACTTGTAAAGAAATAATCTACAGTATCTAACCACCCTTTTGTAACATAGCTGTTTGCTCCTCTAAGGCCTTCTTCAGCCGCTTGGAAGATGATAGTGTATTTACCTTTTAATGCGTGCTTGTTTGCATCTAAATATTTTAGAAGCGCAACACCAATAGACGCGTGAGCATCGTGTCCACATGCATGCATCTCGCCATTATGCTTAGACTTAAATCCTTCAGAGTACGGAATATGTGTTTCTTTTTCTGCCTCAGTGATTGGGAGACCATCTATATCAAATCTAAAACCAACATGTGTTCCCTCTTCACCTGTATCTAACACCGCAACAATTCCTGTCTCTCCATTTTTAACTTTGCTTAAGGTCTTTTTATCAACGCCGAACGCTTCTGCACGCTTCGCAGCAGAAAGAAGTTCCTCATCACTTGGTCTGCCCATCTGTTCGCTAATATCCGTTGCATCACTACCTAAATACAACTTAAATGAAGTATGTTCAATCTCCTTTAGAATGAGATATGTCGTGATCATCTCTGTGAATCCAACTTCAGGATATTGGTGTAATGTTCTACGTAGTTTCTTTGCCTCATCTATTAAATTTTTCATTCGTTATTACCCCTTTTTATAATATGTGATATACCCGTTTACAAATTCAGTCCCGATATAATCTTTACCGTTTTCAAGCATCCACTCGAAGTCATCAAAGGCTTTTTCAATGGGTTCTCCTTCTAAGTTCATATCTTCTTTTAAGTTCATATGAAGGATATGTCTTCTTTTACCACCGTACTTAAACTTTGTATTTACGATTTTTAACCCTATTCTAAGTGAATTTTTAAGACTAGGGATATTAAGCGGCATCACAGTCGCAATTAAGTGGTCGAATCGATCATCTTTTTTCAAATCTTCTAATAGAATTTTCCCCATCTTAAATTGCAGTCCTTCGCCACGTGCAATTGGGTGAACGAGCGCAATCTCTGAATAAATTGTACGTGATCTATCCACACCAACATCATCTGCAAGGTGTTCTTCTTCATCTAACTTTGGAATATAAAATCCTCGCATCGCTACGAGTTTGTTGTCGGCGTATACTCCTACAGAATAATTGTCACTTAGAATCGTCTCCATTTCATCACGTTTAATCCGCTCGAGTGCTTCTTTAACTTCCATTTTTTCATATATTTCTTCTTGCATTTCAAGTACTTCGTCCAATGCATCCACTGTAATCTTTTCAATTTTCATAGAATCACCTTAATTTATGTTTATTTTATCTGTAAAGTGGCAATATATTTAATAGGAGATGGTGTTATGACAATACTATTAAGAATTCACCACACCGAGAATAATGAAGATGAATACAGGATTTTAAACGACAGTCTTATAGAATCTAACGATATACAAACCGTTCATGAAACGTTCTTAAATCGATTTAACAATCGTAAAAAAAATGTCGTACTTGAATTTATCTATCCAAATCACAAAGAATATGTAATTACATTACAGAAATAATAGACGCATTTTATGCGTCTTTTTTTATATGGGAATTTAACCAATTGAATAACAATGGTACCCATATTTTGATGTTTTCATTCTCTTTATTTACGATTTCACTCGCTGTACTCATACCATGTTCTCCTCCGGAGAATATATGAAGCTCAAACTCTATACCATATGCATCTAACTCATTCGCATAATCTAACACATTTTTTACATATACAAGCCTATCTCCTGTTGTATGCCAAATAAATGTCTTTGGTGTATCTTTCGACACAAAATTCTTCGGGGTCGCTTTGTTCAATAATTCTACATCAAAATCATTACCAAATGTTACACGTTTTGCCATATTTTTAAAGTTCGGATCAATAGAACCACGTGATTCAGCAATGGTTTCGTTCAGTGAGTAATCTAGAATTGGATAACCTAACACAATAAAGTTCGGTTTCGCCCAGTTATTATCAAACCCTGTTAATTCTCTTAACCATTCGCTATTCCAATGTACCCCGAGTGTCGCTGCTAAATGTCCTCCAGCAGAGAATCCAACGACACCGACGTGATCGCTATCCACATTAAACTTATGGTTGTTTTCACGAATAAATTTCATTGCACTTGCTGCTTCAATAAGCGGATTTGGAAACTCTGATCCAATTACATCACTATCTTCTAATTTCATGAGATACTGGTAGAGTTTATTACGTGATGACTCCCCGAGTATTGTACCTGCAGTAGTATAATTTAAAATAAATACAGTATACCCTTGACGTAGAAACTCATAAGCAACTGCTTCTCCCTCTCTTTTAGAAACATATAAGTAACTCCCACCCGGTAAGAGTAACACTGATTTTTGTGGACCATTATTTATGCCAGTTTCTCCTTGATACATAGTAAGCGTTGCTGTTTCACCTATTGCAAATTGTTCAACAATCAAAAAACCACTCCTAACTTACCACTATTCTAACATGTGTTTAAATTTGATAATAATTTAACTATACTAAATAAAGAGGTGGAAACAATGCAAAACATTGAAATACGAATAGATACATTTAAAGGTAGCCATTATGATTATGGTGTGCATCAAGGATTATCACTAAAAAATACACCGTATTTTAAAAATAGAAATTATGAATGGAGAAAACGACGTCCAAAATTTGACCTAAATTTTAACGAAACGAAAGCAATTTATAAAACATTTGCACCATATATTTGGGAAGAACTCTTAGGACTTCAAGATAGTCTAAAAATTTCTAATCAAGAGATGTTACTAAACCTTGCGCACTACAGAACCAACCCACGTCCATCAGGTTGCAGCGTATATGTAGATGACATTCATTTTATTCGTAATTACGATTATCATCCGAATACATATGATGCTCAAATAGATTTCTTTAATCCAACAGATGGAGGATTCACTTCTGTTGGGCCAGTATCACGCGTTACAGGTCGAATGGATGGCATCAATGAACACGGACTTTCAATGGGGTATAATTTTATGAATCGTAAAGAACCACAAGATGGATTCGTGTGTTTTATTATCGGAAGATTCCTGCTAGAACTATGTAAAGATGTTACCGATGCGAAGCATTTATTAAAGTCACTACCTCATCGCGGTGGCTTCACATATATTATTAAAGATGCAGCTGGAAATCATACAATCGCTGAAACAAGTGGTCGAAGTGTTCAGTTCAGAGAACAAAATATATGTACAAATCACTATATAAATCTTGTTGATGAAAACAGACGATTCCTAAATGAATCACAAGAACGTTTCGATATATTAGATAAAATTAAAAATCCTACAAAAGAAGAACTCCTTCAAGCGTTCACACATAAAAAAACTGGATTATTTGTCGATAACTACAGAAGTTGGGCGGGAACAATCCATACGGTATATTATAATTCGAACAATCTTTCCATGGATATTCGTGTTGGTGCGGGTGAATTTGAGCATCTATCTCTACTTGATTTCCTAAAGGGTTATAATATACAAAAAAAAATAGCCAGTATCATCGATACTGACTTAAAATTTATAAATGTCGATTGGGCTTAATTATG
The DNA here is from genome assembly GCF_903994035.1 of Phocicoccus pinnipedialis. Taxonomy (GTDB): domain Bacteria; phylum Bacillota; class Bacilli; order Staphylococcales; family Salinicoccaceae; genus Phocicoccus; species Phocicoccus pinnipedialis. The sequence goes on along the minus strand of NZ_CAJEWB010000010.1, from coordinate 64,913 downwards.
CCTGATCGATATTTTTGATTTGTAGGTAAATCGTCTCCATACATACTCGAGCGGCCCAAAGGGATATCTCTTCATGAACCAATGACTATATATCACTTGTAGAGCAAAGAATAGAACCGCGATGAACGGTAGATACATCATGTCAATTTTGCCAAAAAATCCGAATCCATAAAACAAGATCAACATTACAACTGACTGAATTATATAATTTGTGAGTGCCATTCGTCCGACCGGTGCAAATATTTTATTTAAACCTTTAAATGAATTAAACAATAACGCAAGTGTAGATAAGTAAAATGTTGCCATCAACGGTCCGCCGATGGTACTAGATATACCTGCAAGCACACTAAAACCAATATCATCCGCTCTATAACTCTGAATATATGCAGTTAAAGCTTTAATAGGCAGACCTAATACAAGTGTAATTATCGAGATTTTATATAGTAATGGTCTAATCTCCCCGATTTTTTTATGATATTCCTTTTGACCTATATATAGACCAATTAAAAACATCATTAGTATTAGCGGGAGCATAAAAACCAATCCCACAAACATATCGAGTGTGTATTCAGCATTGAAAAGTATCATATCTATATAATTTCCGTTTGTAGCAACTTCTTCGATACCCGTCGGCTGAATGTATTTAGGGTTAAAGAATAGATTTTCATGACCCCGCATATAGTACATAATGGTGTGTAAAATGAGCATTATCCCTGTCGTAACAACTGAAATCGCAATCGCGATTCCAAGATTCCACGCTGGTGGCACTTTAAAAAATAAAATCAAAACAAAACCAATCAATGCATATGCTACTAAAATATCTCCGTACCAAATAAGTATCGCATGAATCAAGCCAATGATGAGCAACCCTACCATTCGTCTAGAGAACAAAAGATTGGGCTGATTGGTTTTATCTTTAGCACGCTTTAAAAAGATAAAAAATCCGAGTCCAAATAATATTGAAAATAATGTGTAAAAGTTCGTCGTCACAAATGTGTTTACTAGAAATAACGTTAACTGGTTGGCGTTACCTTGAAACATTTCAGGAAGTGAGAATGTCACTGCGATGTCCAAATACGCTCCAGCAAAACTCATAATATTCATGAGCAATATCCCAAGGAGCGCTACGCCACGAATTGAATCCAATTCGTGGATGCGTTCATTCAGCATTGTTGGTTGATGTGTCATATTAACGACCTCCTAGAACGGAATAAAATCTAAGCTGTTGCCTGTGACAAAGTGATAGACGTAATAAATAATAAATAAAATAATTGCGAGCATAAATAATGAAACGATCGCTTTAAAAAATTTATAAAAAATAATATACAAAATGTAGAGTGCTAAAATCGTTAAATATGAATACAGTATATTGGTTTGTGTGTAAGGTAGGTCATACGCCCCACTATAATCAATAATACCGATTGCTACGAGCGTGAGTATAAAAAGTACTACGAGTTTTTTAATCATATTTGACCATACTCTCCTCCTTAAGCATAGTAGCTAAGATAATACCGATAAACACAACTACTCCACCAAGCCATGGTGTGTAATCGATATTAAAGTAAGTTATAAATAATCCGCCAAATACTGCTCCAAGTCCAATTCCGAGGTTTAAGCTCGACATGTTCCAGCTGAATACATTTGATGCACTACCCTGAACATTATTTACAAGACCCATCTGAATCGCTGGACCTGTGCTCCACTCAAACACATTCCATAAATAAAGGGTGATATAGAACAGTATTTTAAATGGATAGAGAAAGGGCATGATTATCATTGTGATTAAAAACAGAGTAAGCATAATCATGATAGACGTTCTTGCACCAATCTTATCAGCGATGCTACCACCAAAGTATGTTCCAGTCATACCACCAAGACCTGCAATGAGTAATGCTAAGGAAACCTCTTTAATAGAATAACCATTTGACGTCAAAAGTGGAGAAATATATCCTATGACGACAAAGTTACCAACTAACACTGTCATTGTAATAGAAATGTATATCATGACATTTCTCATAGACTTTATTTTATCTGTATTTTCTTCAACGATGTCCGTTTTAACATCTGGTATCATGCGACTGAGTAATATAATTAAAATAATCGCGATTGCTGAAATGATGTAAAACACCGTTCTCCATCCAAATATCGTACCAACAAAAGTACTAATTGGAATACCGAAAACGTTGGCCGCACTAAATCCAAGATAAACTAAGGCTAGCATTCGTCCGCGTTTATGAGGTTCAGAAATAACAACTGTAATATCTAAAATCTTAACTATGATCACTGCGGCCGCCATCGCTGTAATTACACGACCAATGGACAGTTCTATAAATCCATTCGCCATCGCAAACACAACATTCCCGATAATAAACACAATCATCGATATAAGCATCACTGGTTTATCTGGTAATTTCTGTGTCACTTTAATTAAGAATGGTCCAAATAATGCAAAGCTCACTGCGTATACAGTAATCAATTGTCCAGTCAGACTGTAAGTCATCTTTAAATCGGTACTAATCGGTTCGAGTAGTCCAGAAACAATTAGTTCCATAATTCCGAGTAAAAATATACTCGAAGTAAAAGTTAATAATATTTTCTTATTCATACAAATTCACCGTTAATAATCGTAACATAAAATTAGTCACAGAATCTCTCTAAAAAGTTTTTAATTTCTTTAAAGTTTTTAATATGAACCATATGCTTTTGTGTTAATATATCTTTATGAAAACGGTCTATTTGCTCTAGCGCATGTTGCCACTTTTCGTTATCAGGTAATAGAGGCGAAATAAATATCGCATAGAATTGTACTTTAACCCCACCCGCAATTCGTCGATTCATGTTAGACTCTAATTTAGGTGTGTCTAAGTACTCGATGGAACGTTCTTTATATAGATAAGTGTTGCGGAAATCTGTTTGTAGCTTTAAAAGTGCATCGCAGTAAGTATCAATTACATACATATTTTCTAGCTCTTCTTTTTAATTTCATCTAGGTGGTGTGCATTTATGAATAATCAAAATGATCAAATTAAGTCTGCTTCATTGTGGACTTGGTTTAAATTTTTAGTACCATCTTTAATCGGGATATTTATCTTTATATTTCCAATTAATGATGCGAGTGGTGAACTGACTGTACCCGTTGCATTTATTGCAAATAAAATTATTGCGTTTTTTGGGGATAATATAGTCAATTATATCACTGTTTCACTCATGGTATTGTCTGCCTTATTAACTGTATTTTTTACTTACATAAAAAAATCTAACGTACGAGTAGTTCTCGAATTATTCGACAAAGGGATTGGCTGGGTTATCGTACGTGTACTCGGGGCAATATTTGGTGTTATGGTTTTAATGAACGTAGGCCCAGAACCAGTGATTTCAGAAAACACTGGTGGCACAGTTTTAACAGGACTGATTCCAACGCTGTTTGCAGCATTCTTAATTGCTGGATTCTTGCTTCCATTATTACTTAACTACGGGTTACTTGAATTTGTAGGGACATTACTTAGAAGATTTATGAGACCAGTGTTTACATTACCTGGACGTTCTACAGTAGATAACCTTGCGTCATGGGTTGGAGATGGAACAATTGGTGTACTATTAACGAGTAAACAATATGAGGGTGGCTTTTATACTAAACGTGAAGCTGCAGTTATTGCTTCAATGTTCTCTGTCGTTTCGATTACATTTACAATTGTAATCTTAGATTACTTACATCTTATGAAGTACTTTGCACCGTTCTATATCACAGTTATTATCGCAGGGTTGCTCTGTGCAATAATTTTACCAAGAATCCCGCCTCTTTCTAAGATTGAGGATACGTATTATACGGAAGACAACGATTTTACAGAAGAAATTCCTGATACACACAACACATTCAGTTGGGCCACACATCAAGCTTTAGTCACTGCTAAGCGTGCTTCTGGAATTGATGGAGTTGCAAAAGAAGGATACAAAACAGTTCTTGATATGTGGTTTGGAGTTTTACCAGTTGTTATGGCAATTGGTACACTCGGCACGATTGCTGCAGAATACACACCAATATTCACTTGGATTGGTGCACCTTTCGTTCCATTGCTTGAAATGTTAGGTATTCCAGATGCATTACTCGTGTCTAAGACTCTGTTTATTGGTTTCACAGATATGTATTTACCCACTCTAATTATTGGTGCCGAATCTGCTGATATGTCTAAATTTATTGTCGCAGCACTATCTATTTCACAGCTGCTATATTTATCAGAAGTCGGTGGTGTGATTTTGGGTTCTAAAATCCCTCTAGGGATTACAAAGATGTTTATAATCTTCTTAATGAGAACAGCAATCTCTTTACCAATCATCTTAATCGCTGCATACATTATCTTTTAATTAAACTCGCCTCCCGGCGAGTTTTTTCGTTCACTTCAGTAATTCTCAAGTTCAGCTATAATAGAGAGTGATCATATTATTTATAAGGAGCTTGATTATGTCATTATTCACTCATGATGCAACATATTATAGTAATCAAATTAAGAGAAGAGAGGTTACTGCGACACAACTTGTTGAACGTGCATTTAAAAATATTAAATTACTCGATGTCAAACTTAATAGTGTCATTCACCTACAAGAACAAGAAGCATTATCACTCGCAAAATCCTATGATGCTCACATTTCTTCTCTGACAGATGAAGAAGTAAATCGTCTTCCAAGCTTTTATGGTGTTCCAATTTTAATAAAAGATCTCGGTCAAAGTGAAAAAGGACAACCCTCGATAAGTGGTTCTAGACTGTTTAAAAATCATATTTCAAAGCATACGGATAACTTCGTTCATGCGATTATTGATGCAGGATATATCATTGTTGGACGTACAAATGTTCCAGAATTCGGATTCAAAGGATTAACAGACCCTGAACTTTTTGGTCACACGTTTTCGCCAATTGGTCAAGGACTTTCATCTGGTGGATCATCTGGTGGATCAGGCGCAGCTGTAAAAGCTGGTTTTGTACCTATCGCAACTGCTGGTGACGGCGGTGGCTCAATTAGAATCCCTGCAAGCTTTAATGGGTTGATTGGATTAAAACCAACACGTGGTCGTACAATTACTGGACCTAATGGTTATAGAAGTTGGCAAGGTGCCTCTGTTGATTTTGTACTTTCAAAATCTGTTGCAGACACATTTGAAACTTTAAAATTAACAAGTAATCAAGTATTAGAGTCACCATACCTTGCACCAAATATATTACCTGAAACACTCTCAGCCACAGATCGCAAGTTAAGAATCGCGTACTCTTATCAGTCACCAGTAGGTACTGAAATCGAGCAAGATGCGATCGACGCTCTGAATAAAACAGTTGAAATCTTAAAATCATTGGGACATGAGCTCGTAGAAGATGCTCCGATTGTAGACGGACAGCGCGCAATGGAAACATATTTCCAAATGAACATGGTTGAAACTGCGGCAATGTTTAAAGGCATTGAAAACTCTATCGGTAGGGAAGTAACTAAAGATGACGTAGAACTCGTGTCTTACGGTATGTATAGAGCAGGACAACGTGTTAAAGGATGGCAGTACGTTCACGCACTAAACTTCTGGGACCAGTTAAGTGCTGATTATCACCAATTTATGGATGAAAATCAGTATGAATTCTTATTAACTCCTACAATCAACGGAAAATCTGTACCTGTTGATGCATTTGCCTTAACAGAAGATATTCGTGAGCGTTTAAATCACATCGATGAGTTAGAAGATGAAGAAGCTTTTGGAATCTTTGGAGAACTATTCACAGACAGTCTGGCTAAGATCCCATATACGCAACACGCAAACTTAACAGGACAGCCTGCGCTGTCACTACCACTTTATGAGACAAAAGACAATTTACCCGTTGGTAGTATGTTTGTCGCACGTAAGGGTGAAGAAGCAGCTCTTCTTGAACTTGCACTTCAAATTGAAAATGCAGGCCATATTAAATCAGATATTATTGACTTGCGCTAAATTTAAAATAAAAAATTACCCGATGTCAGAGACATCGGGTTTTTATATCTTAAATTAGTTATAGCTTACCACTGTGTATTTTCTCTTACCACGACGGAATACAGTGAACTCTCCATCTAGCTTGTCGTTATCAGAAATCACATAATTCACGTCTTGCTGACGGTCACCGTTAACGTAGATTGCTCCATTTGTGATATCTTCTCTCGCTTGTCTTCTTGATGGTGAAATGCCCGCTTCAACAATCACGTTTACTAGGTTTAAATCCTCATTAGAGACCGTTGCTGATGGCGCTTCTTTCATAGCATCTCTTAACTGATCTGTCGTAAGAGACTTAATATCTCCACTGAATAGAGCTTTAGAAATGTTTTTCGCTTCTTGTAATGCTTCTTCTGAGTGAATGAGTTTCGTCATTTCATCAGCAAGAGCATTTTGAGCTTTACGTAAATGAGGTTCTGTCTTCACAGAATCCTCTAGTGCTTCAATTTCATTTTTAGACAGGAATGTAAAGATTTTTAAGAACTTGATTACGTCTTCGTCATTTTGGTTAATCCAGAACTGGTAGAATTCGTATGGTGAAGTCTTTTCAGGGTCTAACCAAACGTTTCCTCCTTCCGATTTACCGAACTTAGAACCATCCGCTTTAGTTACCAGTGGAATTGTTAAGCCTTCTGTATCCGTAATGCCATGCGTTCTACGCATTAAGTCAATTCCTGAAACGATGTTACCCCACTGGTCAGATCCACCGACTTGAATCTTAACGTTGTTGTGCTGATTTAAATGTGCGAAATCGATTGCTTGAATGATTGTATATGTGAATTCTGTGTATGAAATTCCAGTTTCTAAACGGGATTGAATTGCGTCTTTAGCTAACAGATAGTTGACTCCAACGTGTTTACCATAGTCTCTTAAGAAACTAATTAATGAAATATCTTTAAGCCAATCGTAGTTATTTACTAGAATCGCATCCGTTTCTTCACCTTTGTCAAAATCAAAAATTTTGTGAAGCTGACGCTCGATACCTTCTACGTTTTTATCTAATTGTTCTTTAGAAATTAAGTCTCGCTCACTCGCTTTGAATGAAGGATCTCCGATCATTCCAGTTCCCCCACCTACTAGAACGACTGGGCGATGTCCGTACTCTTGGAAACGTTTCAGTACTAAGAAAGGTACTAAGTGACCAATGTGCAAGCTGTCAGCCGTTGGGTCAGTACCACAATATAGAGAAACAACTTCTTCATTTACTAGTTTTTCAATATTTTCTTCACTTGTTGTTTGATATAACAGCCCACGCCACTTTAAATCTTTGATTAATTCACTCATCCAAAAATCTCCTTTAGTATTATTATTTATCTATTAAAATTTAATATAAAAAAACACCCATACTAGACGTATGGGTGCGGGACACGGTACCACCAAACTATTTTACTCATTAAGAAAGAACGCGTAAAATGCAAGTGTATTCATAAACGTTCTTTGTATGCACTCGCACCACCCGTACATTCTCTTGAACAAAGTATCGTCATTACTTCTCTTGCTCGTTCATTATATTAAATTCTTAATAATCATATATTTCTTGAATGATTTTGTCAAATACAAAGTTCTCTCAAGTAGTACTTAACTGTATGATTTTTGCTCAATTATGATATAATTCAAGGAACTGGGAGGTTGAAATGAAAAAGAAAAAAAGCATTGTGCATAGCCTTAAAAAGCTATTCACATATGATGAAAATAAGAAAAATAAAATTCATGGAAATACATTTAAAGAGCGTTTTAAAACAATTGGACGACGCTTTAAAGAAACTGACCATCCCTTCAGATTTATATTTAATACGACTTACGATACAATCTGGAACGTTTTCCTATTTACGTTCTTAGCTTTTTCATTAGTCGGTATTCTGTTTTTTAGTATAGGGCTTGGTTATTTTGCTGCGCTCGTTAATGATGACGTGAATTATACAAGCGAAGAAATTAATACACAGTTAACTCAGATTACTGAGAGTACAAACGTTACTTTTGCCTCGGGTGAGAACCTTGGTACTTTAAAATCTGATTTAATTCGTGAATCTATTTCATATGAAGATATGCCAGAAAACGTTGTGAAAGCTCTTATTGCTACAGAGGATGAAAACTTTTATGAGCACAACGGCGTGGTTCCTAAAGCATTTCTACGTGCTTCTTTACAAGAACTTACAGCTAGTGAATCTGGTACAGGTGGTTCAACACTGACTCAGCAGTTAGTTAAAAATCAACTGCTAACCAATGATCCAACATTTTCACGTAAAGCTTCGGAACTCCTGCTCGCATTCAAAGTTGAAAAATTACTATCGAAGGAACAAATCTTAGAAAGCTACTTAAATGCTGTTTCATTCGGACGTAATGCGAATGGACAAAATATTGCAGGTATACAAAGTGCTGCAAAAGGTATCTTTGGTAAAGATGCGAAAGATTTAAATATTGCAGAATCTGCATTTATTGCAGGACTTCCACAAAATCCATATGCATACACACCATTCACTCAAAGTGGTGAAGTAAAATCAGAAGAAGAATTACAATATGGAAAGAATAGGCAGTTGTATGTATTAGATCGTATGCTACTAGAAGGCGTCATTAATAAAGAAGAATATAATGAAGCGGTAGATTATGATTTATTTGGTAAATTAACAAAGGAAGTATCGGTTCCTAACCAGAAATATCCATTTTTAACAGACGAAATTGAACGTCGTTCCGTTCAAGTATTAAAATATATCTTAGCTGAAAAAGATGATGTGTCTAAAGAAGATGTGGATCTCACTCCACTCTTAAACCAAAAGTACACTCAACAAGCAAATGATGCGTTAAGAAACAACGGATATCAAATAGAGACTACGATTAACAAAGATATTTACGATACAATGCAAGACGTTAAGAACGTTAATTTTTCATATTATGGTGACCGTAGTATATATGACTCTGTTGACTCAACAGGAGACGAAAAAAATCAGACATTCCAACATGAAGTTGGCGCCGTCTTAAAAGACAACGATTCAGGAGCGATTCTAGGATTCATTGGTGGACGTGATTACAATAAGTCAGAAGTGAACCACGCGACACAAACCTCAAGAATGTCTGGATCGACTATGAAACCACTCGCTGTCTATGGCCCAGGTATAGACCGTGGCTTAATTGTACCTGACACGGTAATTCTAGATAAGAAGTTCTCAATTTATAACCCTGTTTCAGGAACAAGCTACTCACCTGAAAACTATGATAAAAAAGACTTTGGATTAATATCTGTAAAACATGCATTAACAAACTCTTACAACTTAAGTACGCTTAGACTTTGGTCAGAAGTACGTCTAAATAATCCTAAAGCGTATTTAGATAAAATGGAAATTCCACTAACAAATTCACTATTTGATGAAAATGGTATTGGTATCCCATCCCTACCACTTGGTGTGAACAACTTAACAGTCGAAGAAAATGTCAATGCCTTCTCATCATTTGCGAATGACGGTACAATGTCAGACAGCTATATGATTGCTAAAATCACAGACCCTAAGGGCAATGTGATTTATGAGCATGAAAATGAAAAGAAACGTGTTTGGAAAAACTCAACTGCTTACCTGATGACAGATATGCTTCAAGAGACATTTAGAACAGGATCTGCGTATCATATTAGAGATTACTATAAACAAATCGAAGATGCGTACCCTTGGGCAACTAAGACGGGTACATCCGAACAGTTCATTGACTCGTGGATGGTCGCTTACAATCCTAAGGTAACGTTAGGAATTTGGATGGGTTATGACCGTAATATTCCACAAGTGTATAGTACTGATGATGATGACCATTTAACGATCTACAACTGGAGAAACTTAGCAGACGCACTTCAAAACACGAACCCTGAATTAATGGGATATGGTACTGATTATAAGAAGCCAGCATCCGTTAAGACTGAAGAGTTCTGTGGAATGCTTATGTCTCTAAAAGATGACTGTAAAGACACTGAAGACAAAGTCATTAGTGGATTGGTAGCCGATGATACAAAATTTAGTAAGAAGAGCGGTTTAAATGACCAATCAGTATTAGACAGAAATGGTGCAAACTTCGATAATAAATTATCAGAATCAGACTTACAAGGTACTGTGAAGAGATCCTATGATGAAAATTACCGAATCGGTAAAACAGTACGTGTCAATATACCAAAACCAAAGACATCATCAAGTAGTAAAGATAAAGATGATTAGATTTAAAAACGGAAAACTTAAGTTTTCCGTTTTTTTGTGATTATAAAGGCAATATCTATTTCAATATTATCCATATCTTTAAAGGTTTAATAAATTGTTGGATTGTTTTTTCGGATGAAAGCGTTTATATTTAAAATATTAATGGTAAAAGGAGTTAATGTTAATGGATAAGAAAACACAGCGTAAAGTTTTAACCGCAAGTCTTGTAGGATCTTCAATTGAATGGTTCGACTTCTTCTTATATGCATCAGTCGCTTCAACTATCTTTAGCACTCAGTATTTCGTGTCTGATAATGCAGCATTATCACGAATGATTGCATACTTTGGATTAGCCTTATCATTCTTTATTCGACCTTTTGGAGGCGTTATCTTCAGTCATATTGGTGACAAAATTGGTCGAAAAAAAACACTAGTGCTGACTTTAACACTTATGGGTGTAGCTACAGTTGGCATTGGTTTACTTCCTACATATAATCAAATTGGAATATTTGCTCCACTACTCCTACTCTTCTTTAGACTGGTTCAAGGACTCGGTATTAGTGGAGAATGGGGAGGTGCATTACTATTAGCAACTGAGTATGCACCTAAAGAAAAACGTGGGTTCTTTGGTTCTGTACCTCAGATGGGGGTAACAATCGGGATGGTTCTTGGATCACTATCGTTCTATACGATGACAGCTGTTTTATCTGAAGAAGCATTCGCTAGCTTTGGTTGGAGAATTCCATTCATTTTAAGTGCATTCTTAGTATTATTCGGTCTGTGGATTCGTAAAGATTTAGATGAAACACCTGACTTTAAAGAAACGGTAGCTCAAGGCAAAGTTCCAGCATTACCCATCGTAGATACATTTAAGAAGCACTGGAAAGAAGTTATTGTGACGAGCTGTGCGAAGTTCATAGAAACAGCGCCATTCTATATCTTCGGTACGTTCATTGTTAGTTATGCAACAGTCACACTTGGATTTTCATTCAGTACAGTGATGCTAGTCGTAATGACAAGTGCAATACTCACTACCCTGCTTATTCCGTTTATGGGAGCTCTATCTGACAAGGTTGGACGTAGAAACTTGTACCTAACTGGAGTTGCATTCATGTTTTTATACATGATCCCATACTTTTTACTACTACAAACAGGTTCAACGTTCATGTTGCTCTTAGCAACAATTATAGGTCTATCAATCATTTGGTCACCAATTACAGCGGTTCTTGGAACCATGTTCTCTGAAGTCTTCTCTAAAGAAATACGATACACTGGTGTTACTTTAGGTTACCAAATTGGAGCTGCGGTTGCTGGTGGTACAGCACCAATGGTTGCTGAATTCTTGATGAGTGAGTTTAATAACTCATGGTTACCTGTCGCACTCTACATCATGGTACTTGCAGTAATCTCATTTATTGCAGTATTAACTGTTGCAAATAAGAATAGAGACTCTGCTGATATTAACTAAGTTAGGATGGATAGAATGAAATTTTACTCTGACAAACAAATTATGGATGTTTATTCAATGTCAGATGCGATGAATGATGTCAAAAACACACTGCTTCGCATTAATGATGGTAAGGTCAAAACACCAGAGCGTACGGTCATTCCAGTAAGTGATGATAATGTGATGCTCTATATGCCATCGGCTGATGTGGAGTCACTCTACTCAACCATAAAAATAATTTCAATTTTTCCCAATAATAAAGATAAAAACATGCCTGCCACTCAAGCTGTTTCAGTGATCACTGAACTAGAATCCGGACAGAACGTTGCAACACTTGAAGCATCATACCTCACTAGACTCCGCACAGGCGCAATGACTGGCCTTTCGACAGACATTCAAGCACGCAAAGATGCGAAAGTTTTAGGGGTCATTGGAACTGGTGGAATGGCGTTTGAACAAGCACTTGGTGTGTTAGAAGTAAGAGATATTGAAAGAATCGTTCTATTTAATAGAACTGAAGAAAAAGCACATTCATTCAAAGATCAGCTAATTGCATTTGGAGTAACCGTAAAAATTGAAATCGCAGATAACGTTAATGATTTAACAGAAGTATCTGATATTATTAATACAGCAACAAATAGTACTAAAGCTGTATTTGATCATAATTTTGTGAAGCCAGGTACACATATTAATGGATTAGGAACTTATATGCCTCATATGAGGGAAATTAATGAAGAATCAATTAAGGTAGCGAGCCATGTCATATTTGATGATTTGGATGCTGTAAAAATCGAAGCAGGAGAATTCATTCATGCAGTCGAGGCTGGGGACTTTTCTTGGGATACACCTGTCGCATTAAAAGATATGTTAGATAAAGAAATTGACCGTCGCGACACGGATATCACAATATTCAAGTCAGTAGGCGCAGCTTATTACGACATGTCTGTTACGATTGGCGCATATGAGAAGTTGAAATAATGTATTGAGCCCTATTGAGTCACTCATGCGGCTTTGATTAGTCAAGATTTTATCAAACTCAGTGTTCTGTTAGCTCATGTTTCAGAAAGTCTTTCTAAATTGACATAAATGCACCAAACTTTTGAATTTCAGAGTTTTATTTTTGATTCTTATTCTTTATCATATTAAGAGTGTATATAAAAAAAAGGACATGCGCACAGCATGTCCTTACTTATAAAATAATACTCTACTTCTTGTCATTCTTTCTAAGCACGTATCTCGTCCATTCTTCGTAGATGACCATTAGTAGGATAAATGCACCTGCTAGGAACGTAAAAACGATGAGGCGTTCTTTGTTTACCATATAGACAAAGATGAACCCTAGGACAAACAACAGTGCCGCATATGAGTACAATAACTTTCTGCTTCTAATCTTCATAATTACCTCTTAATTTTAGAAAAAAGCATACTTCAAGGAAGTATGCTTTTTGAGTTTTAGAATAAACCAGTTGACGTACCGTCTTCTTTAACGTCCATCGCATTCGCTGATGGTACTTTTGGAAGTCCTGGCATTGTCATAATATCACCAGTAAGTGCTACTACGAATCCTGCTCCAGTCTTCGCGATTAATTCACGTACTGTAACTGTGAATCCAGTTGGTCTACCTAATTTTTTCGGATCATCTGATAATGAGTATTGCGTTTTCGCCATACATACTGGGAAGTGACCCCAACCATTATCCTCAATCTCCTTAAGTTGTCTCTTCGCTTTATCTGTAAAGATTACGCCGTCTCCGCCGTAAACTTCAGTCACAATTTTTTCGATTTTCTCAGCGATTGGGAGCTCATCTTCATATAGGTGCTTAAAGTTATTTTCTGTTTCAAGTGCTGCAAGTACTTCTTTAGCAAGGTCAATTCCACCCTTGCCGCCTTTTTCCCACACTTGAGTTAAAGCAACTTTAACATTGCGCTCTTTACACCAGTCTAATACAAAGTTTCTTTCTGCATCAGAATCTGTTACAAAGTCATTTAAAGCAACAACTGGTTCTACACCGAATTTACGTGCGTTTTCGATATGCTTCTCTAAGTTCACAATACCTGATTTAAGCGCTTCAACGTTTTCATTACCTAATTCAGTTTTCGCTACTCCACCGTTCATTTTTAATGCACGAATTGTTGCTACTAAAACGATCGCGTCTGGCTTGAATCCACCAAAGCGTGCTTTAATGTCCATAAACTTCTCTCCACCTAAGTCAGAACCGAATCCACATTCTGTTACAACGATGTCTGAAAGTTTACGTGCAGTGTTTGTCGCAATGATTGAGTTACAACCGTGTGCAATGTTTGCGAAAGGTCCACCGTGAATAAGTGCTGGAGTGCCTTCCATTGTTTGTACTAAGTTTGGTTTAATTGCTTCTTTAAGAAGTAAAGTAAGCGCACCTTCTACACCAAGCTCTCCAACAGTTACAGGTTTCTTGTCGAACGTGTAACCAAACACAATTTTACCTATTCTTTCTTTAAGGTCCATTAAGTCAGTTGCTAGACATAGAACTGCCATGATTTCACTTGCCACTGTGATGTCGAATCCATCTTGTCGTGGGACTCCTTGAGTAGGTCCACCAAGACCAACCACTACGTTTCTTAGTTCACGGTCGTTAATGTCAACAACACGTTTCCAAGTAATACGTCTTTGGTCAATGTTCAATTCGTTTCCTTGATGAATATGGTTGTCGATAAGAGCAGAAAGTGTGTTGTTTGCAGCAGTGATCGCGTGTAAGTCACCGTTGAAGTGTAAGTTGATTTCCTCCATTGGTAATACTTGTGCGTATCCACCACCTGTTGCTCCACCTTTGATACCCATTACAGGTCCGAGTGAAGGCTCACGTAATGCTACCATAACCTTCTGATCTAATTGGTTAAACGCATCTGCTAATCCTACAGTAACTGTTGATTTACCTTCTCCTGCTGGAGTTGGGTTCATTGCAGTTACAAGAACGAGTTTAGAGTCATCCGCGTTTCCATCAAGGTTCTTGATATCTACTTTTGCTTTATATTTACCATAAAGTTCAAGCGCCTCGTCTGGAATGCCTGCTTTCTCTGCGATTTCACCAATTGGACGGATCGTTGCTTTTGAAGCAATCTCCTGGTCAGTTAAATGTGCCATTCTTTCATCTCCTAAAGTCTATGTTAGATAAAGCTATCTTCAATCCCTATTATTGCATAGTTGTATATTTTAGACCATAGAAAACGGTTTTATAATCAAAAGTTTTAGGCATATTGTATGTTTTGCACAAAAAAAGATAAAGACACGCGTGTCTTTATCTTTACTAGAAGTTTTATTAATCATTGTCCATTGAAGATAGGTCTCCAGCGTCAAGGTTTAATTCCCATGCCTTAAGTACACGTCTCATAATTTTACCACTACGTGTTTTTGGAAGTTTATCCTTAAATTCTATTTCTCTAGGTGCTGCGTGTGCCGCAAGACCAAGTTTAACGAAGTTTCTAATTTCTTCTTTTAGTTCGTCTGTTGGCTCGTATCCTTCACGTAACGCGATGAATGCTTTAACGATTTCACCACGGATTGGATCTGGTTTACCGATAACCCCCGCTTCTTGTACTGCTTCGTGTTCAATTAGTTTAGATTCGATTTCGAATGGTCCGACACGCTCACCTGCTGTCATGATAACGTCATCCACACGTCCTTGGAAGAAGAAGTATCCATCATCGTCAACGTATGCCGAATCCCCTGATACATACCAATCACCAATAAAGTATGACTCATACTTCTCTCTGTTACCCCAAATTTGTCTCATCATCGCTGGCCATGGTGCTTTCATGGCTAAGTTGCCCATGCGCATTGGTGGTAATTCATTCCCATTATCATCAATGATTGATGCTTCGATACCTGGAAGTGGTTTACCCATTGCTCCAGCTTTAATATCCATTGATGGGAAGTTAACAATCATATGAGCACCTGTTTCGGTCATCCACCACGTATCATGAATTCTTAAGTTAAACACTTTGTCTGCCCACTTAATAACCTCAGGGTTTAGTGGCTCACCTACTGAAAGCATATGTCTTAAGTTTGAAAGGTCATACTTTTTAACCTCTTCGTCACCCGCACCCATAAGCATTCTGAATGCTGTTGGAGCCGAGTACCAAATCGTAACTTTAAGATCTTGTAATGCACCATACCACGCGTCAGGTGAGAATCTTCCACCCACTACGACGTTTGTTACACGGTTCAGCCATGGTCCGAAGATACCATATGCAGTACCAGTTACCCAACCTGGGTCAGCTGTACACCAGTATACGTCATCTTCTTTCATGTCTAATACATATTTTGCAGAAATAAATTGTTGTACCATCACGTTATGAACGTGTAATACACCCTTAGGTGCACCTGTTGAACCACTAGTGTAGTGCAAGATTAGTCCGTCTTCGCGGTCTACCCATTCAATTTCTAATTCATCAGTTGCTTTTTCAATTTCTTGTGTGAAGTCAACAATCTTGTCTCCTTCTTCGTGGTCACCTACTACAAATACGTGCTCTAACGTATCGATATCAGCAACTGGAATTCTCGGAAGTAAGTCCGTTGTTGTTACAACAGCTTGTGCTTCTGAGTCAGTTAATCTATCTGATACTGCCTTTTCCATGAATGCTTCAAATAAAGGTCCGACTATAGCGCCTATTTTAACGGCACCGAGTAGCGCAAAGTATAACTCTGGTGAGCGTGGCATAAAGATAAACACGCGGTCTCCTTTTTTTATGTCATGCGCTTTAAAAACGTTAGCTGCTTTATTTGAAAACTCTTTCATTTCTTTGAAAGTAAATGAACGCGTTCCGTTATCATCGCGGTAATGTAACGCAACCTTGTCGCCGTAACCTTCATCTACATGACGATCAATTGCCTCATAAGCAATGTTAACTTTTCCTGTTTCAGACCAAGAAAAGTTTTTCTCGATGTCGTCCCATGAAAAGTTTTTGACTGTCTCATCGTAATTTTTCATATTCGGATTCTGATCAACCGCTTTGTAGATTTCGTGTTCCATTGAATCACTCCTGTGTATGCTTTGGTTTTGTATAAAACTATTATATAATGAAAATGAAAACATTATCAAAATAATTAATTTATTTACGAGGTGAGTTTTTGATTCATCCTAAAAGTTACTTTAAAGAATCCTATGATATCAATGGTTATGAGTATATTATTGAAGGTCCAGTTTCTCCTAAAATCCTCAAAACTTATTCCTTTGATTCTGACTTAACTGCCTTTAGAAGACCAAAAGATCAGTTTGAAGCTCTAGTTGAAATTTCCGAGCTCGAAGAAGGACGAATCATCGTTGCACAAATTGATGGTCACATCGTCGGTTACGTGACATTCCACTTCCCTGACGAATTTGAACGATGGAGCGAAGGAAATCATCCCTTTATACTTGAACTCGGTGCAGTTGAAGTGGCAAAAAAACATCGTGGTGCCCGCCTTGCGTCAAAAATGTTAATGTTGTCTGTTAAAGATGTTCAGATGGAAAACTACATCACGCTGACGACTGAGTATTATTGGCATTGGGATCTTAAAAATACGAATCTCAGTGTTTATGAATATAAAGATATTATGGTTAGACTCATGGCGAAGGCAGGATTCGAAGTGTATCAAACGAATGATCCTGAGATTACAAGTCATCCAGCTAATACGCTAATGGCGCGTATTGGTAAAAATATCGATAATGAAAAAATGATGATTTTTGACCATATAAGATTCAAAAATAGATTCTTTTTCTAGTTTAAATTTAAAGGAGATACTCATTCTATGTTAGTTAAAACAGTAATGACTGAAAACGTAAAAACACTTAAAGAAACAGACACAATAGAATCTGCTATTACAATGATGAACGCATACAATATTAGACATATCCCCATCGTTGATGATGAAAGACATGTTGTTGGTCTAGTGACTGACAAAGACATTAACTTGGCATTACCTTCAATTCTTTCAAAAGAAACAAATGTTACGATGGATCATGATTTAAAAGAAATCATGAAAAAGAACATCATCTCGACGAGTGAATATGACTTCGTAGAGGAATTAGCTGTGGATTTCCACCAGTTTGATTTAGGTGCAGTACCTGTTGTTAAAAATAGAAAACTCATAGGGATTGTGACTCAAACAGACATAATGTCTGCTTTTATTGAAATCACAGGAATGAAACATCCAGGTTCAATTATTGAAATTGATGTATTTGATAAGCCTGGAATTGTTCATGATATTGGTCACACAATGAAGGAGTTAAACACACGAATTGTATCGATTACAATTTATGATAATAGAGAAAAACCGAATCATAAGGTTGTCGTTTTAAAGATTAATGCGATGAATCCGCAACGAGTAATCGAAGCACTTGTTGATAAGGGCTTTGACGTCGTTAACCCATATAGGATGGAATAAATTATGAAACCATTATATGTGTATAGCGAAGAATTGTTAAAATATCGCTTTAATGACACGCATCCGTTTAACCAAATGCGTCTTAAGATGACGACCGATTTATTGAAATCAGCAGGATTCTTAAATGATAGCGATATTGTTGGCCCGAGAGTAGCAACTGAAGATGAAATTAAACTCGTACATACGGAAGATTTTGTTGAAGCAGTAAAACGTGCAGGTCATTTTGAATTATCAGAAGAAGAGCTAATAAACTTTGGTTTAAATACGGAAGACACACCACAGTTTGAGAATATGCATGAAAAATGCAGTATGCTTGTGGGAGCGACATTACGTGCGGTAGACCTTATTATGAATGGGCGCGCGAAGAAAGTGACGTCTCTTGCAGGTGGGCTCCACCATGGATTCACTGGAAAAGCGAGTGGTTTCTGTGTTTATAACGATGCAGCAATTGCATGTGAATACTTAAGACAAAAATTTAACCAACGTGTTTTATATATTGATACAGACGCGCATCACGGAGACGGTGTACAGTTTACGTTTTATGATAATAAAGATATTATGACATACTCGATTCATGAAACAGGCCGTTACTTATTCCCTGGAACAGGACTAGTGACAGAGCGTGGTGTAGATAATGGATTTGGGTTTAGTGTGAATTTACCAGTAGATGCGTTCACAGAAGATGATTCATATTTAGAGGTGTTTAAGGAAAGTCTTGAAAGAACTGCAGAAATATTCCAACCGGATATTATTGTAAGTGTAAACGGTGTCGATGCACATTATAGAGATCCAATGACTCACTTATCACTGACATCGAAAAGTTATGAAGAAATACCTAGATTTGTGAATGATATTGCGGATAAATATGCGCATGGAAAGTGGCTGGCGTTAGGTGGCGGTGGATATAACATATGGCAAGTTGTACCACGTTCGTGGGCACAAGTATGGTTAGCAATGAATAATATTGAGGCACCGAAGGGACGATTACCAGAAGAATTTTTAAGTGAATATAAACCATTGTCGAAGCTAGAGTTCCCAGAAAACTGGGAAGATGATCTAAGCGACTATATGGAGATACCAAGACGACCAGAAATCACAGAAAAAAATCAGTTAGTCTTGGATCGAATATTAATGTATTTAGAGTAGGAATCTTCCCTACTCTTTTTTATATGTGCAAATCCGACTCGTATTTTTCTACATAAAAAAACACCCCAAGCGCTTGCTTAGAGTGTCGTTTCTGAATAGTTAATTTTGTATGGTAGTTCTACGTGTGTAATTTCTGTTTCTTCTTTGTTCATCAGTTTTGTAAGGAGTCTCATCCCTACGGCACCGATGTCATATAGTGGTACTGCTATTGTTGAAAGTTGTGGTCTCATCATGTATGCGATTCTCGTATTCGAACAACTTAATACTTCTAAATCTTTCGGTACTTCAACATTATGGTCTAATGTTCCGTGCAAGATTCCGCCTGCTACTTCATCTGAGATTGAAATCACTGCGTCAACGTCTGATCCTACAAGTCTCTCGTATAGTTCAATGCCTTCCTCATATGTCACAGCATTATAAGTATCCACTTTCGTATTTACGCCATTCTCTTCTAATTCTTTTTGAATTCTTTCACCGAGTGCATCCTCTAAGAAGCTGTGATAGCCACTCTTCACATACACAAATTGTTTTCTACCTCGATCAATCATACCACGTACTACTTCTCCAATCGCGTCAGGGTAGTTGATGTTTACAGTAGACATCGTTTCACGTTTAGAGTATCCACACATTACAATTGGATTATCATATTGTTCAATAACTTCATGTGTTGCTTCGTCTAGTGATCCACCCAATAATATAATTCCGTCTACCTGGTTTGATGAGAGCGTTTCAAATGCTTTTAATTCTTTATTACCATCATTATCTGTGTTAGAAATAATGATTTGATATTGATACATTTCTGATATGTCTTCCAGTCCTTTAAGGATTGCTGAATAGTATAAATCAGATACGTCTGGAATAATTACGCCAATTGTTTTAGTTTTCTTACTCGCTAGACCTCGCGCTACTGCGTTCGGCTTATAGTTAAGGCGCTTAATCACTTCTTTAACTCTTCTTCTCGTATCTGGTTTTACGTTTGGGTTACCATTTAGTACTCGTGATACAGTTGCCATGGAAACATTTGCTTCTCTTGCAACGTCATAAATTGTAATTGCCACTTTTTTCCCTCCTCTATGAAAACGGTTAATATATATAATAACAGATTTCATAGTATATTTATCAATATTTACATATTTGTCACAAAAAAAATTCAGCACGTGGCTGAATTTTTATAGCTTCGACATATCAATGACGTTTGAGTCATGTGCTTCACTTCTAATTGCAGCTTTTTGCAATTCAAGTGTATCGTCGTCCATTTTTTTAATACGACTCACTTCTTCAAATTCTGCTTTTTTCTGTTTAATGCTATCTACAAGCTTTTCTTTGCCATCTTCAAACATGCCTACAGGATCACTAAAATCCTCACGTAATGCTTGTCCTGATTTCGGAGCAAAGACTAAACCTGCCACTGTTCCAACTACGATACCAAGTAGTAAACCGAAAGAGAAGTCTCTTCCTGTTGAACTCGTATCTTTATACTCATTATATTCATCAATACCATGAGTGTGTAAATCTCGATTATATCGTTCCATCGAATATCCCGACCTTTACTTCTTAATAACGTGATTTAACAGTTTTGTTTTGACGTTGACGCTGGTTCCACTTGTCTGCGATTTCCATTGCAACGTTTGACCATTGTACAACTTGTGATATTTGATCTTCATTTTGAGAAATATTTGTAGTGATTGAGTTTGTCACTCTATCAACAGATGAGTTTAAGTTTTGAACTGAATAGCCAACACCTTGAACTGCATCTACAACAGAGTTTAATTTCTCTACTTTGCCTTGTACGTCTTCAACTAAGCGGTTACCTTTGTGCAATAAGTCTGTTGACTCACGCGTAATCCCTTGTACCTGACCATCAAGACCATTTAAAGTATCTGCTACATAGTCTAAATTCTTCTTAACTGAGAATAACACAACTGACAGTGCAATGCATAGTACTAAAAAACCTACTGCTGCAACTGCAAGTGCAATCCATCCAATCATACTCCAATCCATATTAACGCCTCCGCTATTCTTAAATGTGTATACTATTTATTAACCTAAATACGAGGTTATTAAACATACAATTTTGATGTCTATGAAATAAGTTCTGTAAAGCGCTTCTCATACTTCTGAATATCCCCTGCTCCCATGAAGATAATTACAGAATCCTCATGCTTATCAAGGTCTTGTAAATCACTTTCAGTCAACAATTCAGCATCAGGTATTAAATTAACTAAGTCTATACTAGATAAATTGCCCGCTTGCTCCCGAGCGGAGCCAAAAATATTTACGATATATGCTTTATCTGATTTAGATAAACTCTCTGCAAATTCATTCAAGAACTTCTCAGTTCTAGAAAACGTATGCGGTTGGAATACCGATACAATTTTTTTATCTTTATACTTTTTACGTGCAGTTTCAAGAGTTGCTTCAATTTCTTTAGGGTGATGTGCATAGTCATCAACAATAATGTAGTTATGAAGCATCGTCTCAGAGAATCGTCTTTTAACTCCTTTATATGTCATAAATGCATCTTTAATATTCTCAAAGTTTAGTCCTTCTAAATAACATACAGTAAGCACTGCTAATGAGTTTAAAATGAGATGATCACCGAACATAGGAATGAGCATAGTATCAATGTACTCACCTTTAATATACAAGTCAAATTGCGTACCTTTGTTTAAAACTTCAACGTTTTTAGCTGTTACAACGTAATCACCTTCGATTCCGTAAGTGTAGATTGGTACATCAAGAACAATATCCTGGATATACTGGTCACCACCATACGCAATCACTGCTTTTTTTACCTGAGCACCCATCTCACGAAATGCTGAAACAACATCGTGGATATCCTGGAAATAGTCCGGATGGTCAAAGTCGATATTAGTAATGATTGCATAATCTGGATGGTATGCTAAGAAGTGTCGTCTGTATTCGCATGATTCAAAAGCGAAGTATTCAGATCCTACTTCCCCAAATCCCGTACCGTCTCCAATTAAGTACGTCGTCTTTTTATCACCGTTCATAACGTGTGATAAAAGCCCAGTAGTAGATGTTTTACCGTGTGACCCTGTAACGGCAATCGATGTAAATTTACTCATAAACTCAGCTAAGAAGATATGGTAGCGAATTACCTTATATCCTTTATTTAACGCTTCTCTAATTTCTTCATGGTCATCTTTAAAGGCATTCCCCGCAATATAAGTGAAGCCTTCTTCTATATTATTTTTATCGAAAGGAAGAATCTTTATGCCTTTCTTTCTCAATTGGTATTCAGTAAAGACTTCGCCCGTTATGTCAGAACCTTGTACTTCATGTCCAAGGTCGAACAAAACTTGTGCGAGCGCACTCATTCCAGCACCTTTAATACCGATGAAATGAAATCTCTCCACAATTACACCTATCCTTCATCATCTGTTTTAGAAATATAATCAATTATATCTTGTTTCATCCGTTCTTCAGCAATCGCTAAATTAAGCCTAACAGGTCTATTAGATGTAGGAATAGTAACAAGCACATCGTTACCTTTTATAAGCTTATCTGCCCCATCAATTACAGTTGATTTCTCGTCATAATATGAAATCTTCGTTTGTAACATATGTAAGAGCTCGTATCTAATTCCAACATCAGTTCGGTCGTGATTCAAGATTAAATGAATTCCCAGTGCCTTACCTTGCTTAAGAATTTGTACGACTGCGCGCATTGCTTCAATATTGTTACTTTCGAATAAATCAGCCACATTATCAATATAAACAATAATAGTGCTCTTTTTAGATTCATTCTTCACACGTGTGTTAAAGCTCTGTATGTTTCTCACGTGCGCACGCCTAAATTGAATATTCCTTTTATTCAACTCATCTATTATATCATGTAGCGCACTATTTCCTAGAACAGACTGAATATTTCCTATATGTTGAGGTAATTTTTCATAATGTTTAAACGCTAATGTTTCTGAAAAAATTTTGAATTGGAATTCATTCGTTGTATGATTCATCAGCATAGAGATTAATACACTGTCTATTACGTTAGATTTGCCATCCGCATTTCCATAAATCAAGACATGCCCTGCTTTACGTAATTCATAACCGAAGATTTTATTGTCCACAGTTTTACCGAGCACAAATTTAAAGTCATTCTTTCGTAGCTTTAAACCCGAGTTCATAAATACAGATTTAAAGTAGATGGGATATGACTCTTTAATAGGAAACTCAATCGCAATATTATGGTTTCCGAGCACTTGAGAGTAGATACGTACATTGGGAATTTCTAAAATAGCTTCTAATTCTCTCTTAACTTCATCTATATGTGTCAGTTTAAAATTAGGTTCGAGCTTGATACCATAACGACCAATCACTCCATTGGACTCAAAGACCGTTGCACGACCTTCCACTCCAACAGTATCAAGAATTTCATTGATTGCACGAAAATCATCCGTATTGTACTTAAGAAATGACATATCTTGTTCCTTACCAAGCATGTTGATTGGCGGAAGTGTAATTGAAGGACCACGTCTCTTATCTCTGTTTGAAAGATCCGCTTTAAATGGCAGCGGTATTTCATTATTTTCTTTTTCAACCTGAACGAGAATTTCTTTATTATCTTCGTCGGATTGATTCGTTTGATTGAGTGGTGCAATTGAACTTGATAACTTATACGTATGTCCAAGTTTTCTTAAACGCTTTTGACGTTCTAACTCACGTTTCTCACGTTCTTTTCTCTTACGCACGATAGATTCTACAAGACTGGAGTTATAGTTTTTAAACTTTTCTCCATAAATTTCTTTAGGGTCTTGCTCTTTTTGGTGAGGATTTTTTGTTCCATAAATTGCAGAAGGAACGCGTCGTGCCTTTGTGATGGTATGACTAGTCGGACGCTTTATTTTTCTTCTCTCATAAAAAGTGTCTTGTGGCGTGTTGCTCTTCGTTTTTCCATCTTGACTAGACCTACGTCTCACAGAGTCAGTTTTAGTAAAATCTATTTTTTCTCCTGTGTCTCCGTCCACTTCAAATGGGAACGGAAAACTTTCACGTTGACGTAAATTATCTACATTTTCACTATTAAATTGACGATCTCTGTTCGGTCTATTTCGACGCATTTCACTCACCTATTCTGCTTTAAATTCATCGCCTACATTGTAAGTTTCAGGTAATACATAAATTCCATCTTCATCTTGTGGAAGTCCTAATTCACGCTTAGAACAGATCATACCGTTTGATTCTACACCACGTAGTTCAGATGGTTTGATATATAATCCATTTTGCATGATTGCACCTGGTTTTGCTACTACAACTTTTTGACCTTTGTCCACGTTTTTCGCACCACAAACAATTTGTAATGTCTCATCACCTACGTCTACAGTTGTAACATTTAAACGTGTTGCATCTGGATGATCTTCACGAGTTAAAACATATCCAACTACAAATTTCGGGCTTAGGTCTGGCTCAATTGTCTCTGCCCCTGCTTTTTTTAATACGCTATTAATTTCAGATACAGTCGCTTCATTACTTAATTCAGAATTTAAAGTGTCTTCACTGAATTTCTCACTCGCATCAAAAATATTAAGGCCAACTATTTCACCGTTATCTTTGATTAATGTTACACCATCAAGATGTATGTATTCAGGGTCATTTGCACCTTTCAATGTAACTAAAAGTACATCTCCCACATGGTTTTTATTGTAAGTCAGTCTCATTATTTTCCACCTTTATACTTATTGTAATCACGTGCTTTTCCTAAAATAAACACTGGTTCTAATTTCTTATCTCTATAAGAGAATGATAAACTCGTGATCGGTGTCAGTCCTTCTGCGAAGTACTGCATCATCATCTGAGCAAGTATGTCATAACCTACTTCGTTCTTAACGTCTGCAATAATCAGTACGTCTTGGTGTGGTAGGCCAATCATCATTTCTCCCAAAATTTTTTTATGCATATCATCTAGGAACCCTTTGTTTAGAATTCTTGATGCATCATATCCATCTTTATGACTAATGAAATAAAAGTCGTTCTCTTGAACTGTTTCCATCTTCATTTCGATTGGTAAATGGCTTAAGTTTTTAAACGCATGAAACTTTAATGTTTCTTCTGTGAGTTCATATTTTTCAAGACTATCTTCGCCTAGTAACTCGTATCCTGTACCAAAGTCGAATGCATAGTAAATGTTTGTCTCTGCAGTATGTGCTTCAATAATGAATTTCGTGCCTGTTTTCATTTCTTTAGGAAAACTAGTACTTCTAACTACTGGAAAAACATGCTTAGTAATCTCACGACTACTTTCTTCTTCCCCCATGCGTTTTAAAGTTTCAGTTATATAGTATACCACTTCATCTAGGAATTTTTTATCCTTTGTAACCTTGTTTAATAATTTATTGAGCTCTATATTTACACCCTCACGATTGTCTTTACGTTCTATTCGTAGAGTTTCCTGTTTTCTATCAAATTTCTCGTTGTAATCGAGAGTATGCTCATTTAATTTTTCGAGTATCAAGTCTTTCAACTGTACTACATTCATTTAAATCCTCCGCTCATTAGCTACCTAAGTTAAGCTTTTGGTCACCATCTTTAATTAAACGGTACGTATAAAGAACTCTATAAAGAATATATGTGACCACTGCTGGTAATATTATATGAAATATTGCTATTAATATCCACGTTTTAGTACCGGGACCCATAGACTCTATGGCCATAATTTGACCAACGAAGCCACTCGTTCCCATACCTGCACCAGCGCTGTTGTTTTCCATCGGCCAAAACACCGCCATGATCGGTGCGATAATCGCACTCGCGATTGTAGGAGGTAAGATGATAAATGGATTACGTATGATGTTAGCTACTTGCAACATTGAAGTACCAACACCTATTGATAAGAGCCCTGAGACACCGTTATCCTTGTACCCCGTTACAGCGAGTCCAACCATGTGACAACAACAACCAATAACTGCAGCACCCGCTGCAAGTCCGCTGATGTCCAACATGATTGCAAGTCCAGCACTAGAGATAGGCGCGGTTAGTACCACACCAAATACAACCGCAACGAGCATTCCCATTAAGAATGGGTTTTGTGTTGTGGCAAAATTAATGAATTCTCCAATTTGACTCATGAACTTTGAAACATATGGTCCAAAGAATTTACCTATGTATACCCCGCTCACGATTGTTAAGAAAGGACTAACCAAAATATCAATTGGCGTTCTCTTCTGGTAAAGTCTTGCTATCTCAATAATTAAAATCATTGTAATGTATGCGCCAGCAACACCACCTTCAATGTAGGCAGCTTGTCCAACAATTACTGATGAAAATATGATGAGTGGTGGACTTTTTAACCCCACCGCAATAGCAGCCCCTATGGCAGCTCCCGCAAGTGACATCGCAAGTTCTCCGATGTCCGTAAGTGCACTGAACACTTCTATATATTGTCCGATTGTCTTCAGTATCAAACCAATTATGAGTGAAGAAAATAGTCCAAGCGCCATGAAACTCATGCCGTCAATAAACCACCTGTTGAGTAGGTTTTTCATCATCTATTATCCTCTTAATTCTTCTACTTTCTTAGAATCCACATCTTTAACCAACTCTATAAGTAATGTTTTTGCGTTTAGATAATCTTCATAGTTAATGATTGAATGACTTGTGTGGATGTATCTTGAGCAAATTCCTACTACTGCAGAAGGTACACCGTCATTTGATACATGGATGCTACCTGCATCCGTTCCACCTGGTGACGTGTAATATTGATAGTTCACTTTATGTTTGTTTGCCGTTTCAAGTAAGAAGTCACGCATGTTTTTACGCAGAATCATTGTGCGGTCCATGATTCTAATAAGCGTTCCTTTTCCTAATTGTCCTGTATCGTTCTTCTTCCCCATCATGTCGTTTGCTGGAGAGCAGTCTACGACGAATGCAACGTCTGGTTTTATTAAGTTAGAGCTCACCTTTGCACCGCGAAGTCCAACTTCCTCTTGAACATTCGCACCTACATATAAATGACAGTCCAGTTCTGTGTCTTTTAATTCTTCTAGTACTTCTAATGCAATTAAACAACCGTATCTGTTATCCCATGCTTTTGCGAGTAACTTCTTAGAGTTTTCCATGATTTCAAATTTAACATCAGGTACGATTGAGTCTCCAAGTTCGATACCCATCTCGAGCACCTCTTCTTTAGAGTCAGCACCAACATCAAATAACATATCTTTAATTTCTGTTGTTTTGTTATCGCCACGACGGAAGTGAACAGGTACCGAACCGATAACTCCAGTAATTTCTTTATTTTCTTTAGTCCTTAATTTCATTTTTTGACTTAATAAAACATCTGTTGACCAACCACCAAGCGGGATGAATTTAATCAGACCGTTGTCTTGGATATCTGTAACCATAAATCCAACTTCGTCCATATGCGCTGCAATCATCGTAACTGGAGCATCTTCATTTTTAGATTTTTTTACTGCAAAAATGCCACCGAGTCCGTCGCTTATTATTTCTGCACCAAGTGCTTCAAACTCTTTTCTTAAATAGTCTCTTACAAGATCTTCGAACCCAGGAGCACCATGGAGTTCAGTTAATGTTTTCATGCGTTCTAAAGTTTTGTCTGTTAAATTCATTAAAATTGCACCTCGTAAATTTATATTTATTTTAGATTATGGTAGACTAAAAACGAAGGAGGCTAAACTATGTCTAAACGTGTTTTTTGGTCTATTTTAATCAGTGTAATATTTGTTGTTCCAGCAGTGTTATGGTTTGTCACTTATCGTACAATAAATACTGAAAAAGTATTAAACAACTTGTACATGCAATTTGACGGTATTTCTTTTGTATCGTTTGACTACAACCAAGCTGAACGCTTTGGTCTTGAACCAAATGTAATCAGTGGTGTGCTACATGTCGAACAGAATGATGAGACACAAAAGTATAACTTCCTTGCTAACAAATATACAGGGGAAATCATGGAGATTACTATTCAGTAATCTCCATGTTTTTAATTATACGCTTCTAAGTATTTGAATGACTTTTCGATTCGCTTCATTGCATCTTCAATAAGTTCTCTTCTGAATCCTACGTTAAACCGAACGTGTGTATGACCTGGATCTAAATATAAGTCTCCAGGGCTGATTGCGAGTCCACCAACATCAATTAATGCTCTCTGAACTTCTTCACCGACGAATCCAGATTTACTGAAATCAATCCAAGCTAAGTATGTTGCCTTCGGAACTTCAAGTGACATATATTCGCTTAGGTTTTCATCGATATAAGATTTTACATACACAAGATTGTCATGGATATAGTCGTTTAAAGCATCCATCCACTCTCCACATTCGTTATAAGCTGTTTCTAATGCGATTAATGCTAGAGATGAAACAGTCCCACAATGCAGCTGTTCCATTAATTTAGTGATTGATTCTTGTATCTCATAGTCTTTAGAAACTGTATATGCAAATGGAAGACTTGCTAAGTTAAATGATTTACCTAATCCAGTAATCACTATAGATTTCTCATATTTATTAATTAAGTTCGCAACTGAGTAGAACAATTCTTTGGGACGGACAAAATCCTTATGTATCTCATCACTGATAAAGTACACATTATTCTCTTCACAGATCTGCATCATTTCATCTTGTTGTTCTTTAGTCCAGATTAGACCGGTTGGGTTGTGTGGGTTGCAGTGAATGTAAACTTTCACATCATTATCTTCGATTGTTTTTCTGAAGACATCTATATCGAGAGAATACTGACCATCTTTTAAATCAAGCTCACACTCTACTCTCTTTAAATCGTTTTCTTCTAAAAGCCCAACAAATGAATTATATGTTGGTACAGTTAGCATGACAGCGTCACCAGGCTCTGTTTTTGATTTTAAGACAGCTGCAACAGCAAACAGCACGCTCGTTGCGTATTGAATGTCATCGTTATGTAACTCTACATTGTGGCGCTCAGACCACCACTTTTTAATCGGCTCGTAGAAACAGTCCGTTTGCCATAATGTATATCCAAAAATACCATTATCAATACGTTTTTTTAATGCTTCTCTGATAGCCTCAGGAGTTTTGATGTCCATGTCAGCAATCCAGAATGGCGCGAGATCTTTCTTACCGAAGATAAGCTCGGTCGCGTCATATTGAATACTGCACGTACCTTCTCTTGAAGTTACCTCATCAAAATTAAACTTTGTCATTCAGGCACCCCAAATCTTTCATTTCTTTTTATTTTACCAAAGTTCTACATTAACTTAAAATCAAATTAAAATATTTGCATCATCAGGTAAAGGTTTTCATGTTAAATGAAATAGAGATTATGAACGAAAAGATCATCATCATGTTTTGAAAAAGCAGAATTATACCGCACACAAAAACACCCCTCAGGCTCTGCTTGAGGGGTGTCCATCCAACTTATTTAAAGTTTACGTTAATTAGATATATTTTGTTTCCAAGTGCTGAAAATTTATTTTCATACTCTGTTCTTATATTGTCTTCTGGCTCGTTTGCGTGTACGTCCAAGTTGATTTCATTAAAGTCCATACTATACTGGTTCATCGAGATCAGACTGAACTCGAATAATCCGCGATTGTCTGTCTTGAACTGCAAATCTCCGTCATCCTTCAAAATCACTTCGTACTGTTTCAAGAAGTTTTCGTGTGTTAATCTTCTTTTTGCATGACGATTTTTTGGCCACGGATCCGAGAAGTTTAAATACACTCTGTCAATTTCTTGTGGATTAAAGTAATCTGTCAGTGTTGTTGCATCAAATAATAATAATCTCACGTTCGTCAGATTTTTTTCTATGACTTTTTCTAATACGCGGATTAAAACATCTTTTGCGA
The DNA here is from genome assembly GCF_903994035.1 of Phocicoccus pinnipedialis. Lineage (GTDB taxonomy): Bacteria > Bacillota > Bacilli > Staphylococcales > Salinicoccaceae > Phocicoccus > Phocicoccus pinnipedialis. The sequence goes on along the minus strand of NZ_CAJEWB010000010.1, from coordinate 34,951 downwards.
CCTCTACACCAACAAAGTTAATGTCCGGATGGCGTTCTGCGAGTGTTGTAATGAAAGTTCCCATGCCTGTTCCTATTTCTAGATGAATAGGCTGTTCTTTATCAAAAAATGCACTGATGTTTTTAGTATACTTTCCTTCAGTATCCACAATATGGGCGTGTTCATTTAAATAATCAATCGCCCAAGGCTTATTTCTCATTCTCAATGTATTTACCTCTTATACGAATTTATCTTTATTTAAAACATCATTTAGGAAAAGAATCCATTCATTCATTTCTCTGAATCGTTTTCTATCCTCATACCATTGAACCATAGTGATTCCTTGAACAAGCGTGTACCACTTCATACGCTGACGCAAATCAAAATTAAGTGGTCTACCATATTTAGATAACCACTCATCCCATTCTGAAAAATCTACATAAGTATAGAGCACCATGCCTAGGTCAATCGCTGGATCAGCAATCATTGCACCTTCCCAGTCAACTAAGTAGAGTTCGTCTTCATCACTTAATAACCAGTTGTGATGGTTAACGTCCCCATGGCACACTCGACAAAATTCCGCATCAATCTGAGGTACTTTGTTTTCTAAGTACTTAATTGACGAACGGACAATATGGTGAGCATTCACTTTTGGTGAGAGAGAAGTTTGAATTTTATCAAGTAAAAGTTCAGGTAGCATTGGTTTCATACCAAGCTGTTCAAGTGTATTTAACAACTTATTTGAGGAATGAATTTTATTCATAAGTCGTGCAACACGGCTAGAGTTCATTTCAGTTTTCTTAAGTTCACGACCATTTTTCCAATGTTGCGCAGTGACAACTTCGCCTGTTTCTATTCTCTTAGTCCAGACTAGTTGGGGTACAATTCCTTCTACCGATAATGTCGTAATAAAAGGACTCGTATTGCGTTTTAAGAAAAATTTGTCGCCATCAATTTCGGCTTTGTACGCTGACTTTGAAGACCCACCTATTGGATCGAGCGTCCAGCCCAGTTGATAAAAATGGTCCACCGTGTTCACCTCTCTTACTTTCGTTTAAAGAAAAAAAGTGCGCTAAAATCTCAAAAAATTAGCGCAATTTTTGTGTTCGTATATAAATATTATAGTCTTTCTAACTTTAATTCAAGGGCTAAAAAAGAATAGTTTTATAAAACATATGTTAATGCGTACTCATCTACTCTACATACATTTATTTTTACAAGTTTAAACATACGTTAATAAACGTTAATTATCGTTAATCGAATGTATGTTCTTGTTAAATACCCTTTTCAAATGCATCTTGAAGTTTTTTCGTAACTTCTCCCGCTATACCGTCACCAATATTTACTTCATCTACCGATATCACAGGCGTGATTTCTTGAGTTGTTGAGGTAATGAACACCTCGTCTGCCTCTTTAAGAAAGTCTACTGTAAACGCTTCTTCTTTAACAGGAATATCGAGTGCTTGAGCAAGCTTAATCACGTATTGTCTCGTAATTCCGTTAAGAATTAAGTTGTTCGCTTCATGCGTGTGCAGCACACCATCTTTGATTGCGAATACGTTTGTTGATGTTCCTTCTGTCACCCTACCATCGCGGTGCAGAATTGCTTCTGTCGCCCCACTATCTTTCGCTTCTTGTTTTAAAAGTGTGTTTGATAATAAGTTCAGTGATTTGATGTGACATTTCAGCCATCTATAATCATCTCTCGTTACTACTTTAACGCCTTCTCTCATCGCATCTACAGGTCGTTCAATTTTGTTAATAAAAGATAAAACGACTGGCTTCACACCTTCTTTGGGGAATAAGTGTGTACGTCCTTCAATACCACGTGATACCTGGATATACAGTGCAGCGTTTGGTAGCTTATTTTTCTCTTTCATCTGGATCATGATATGTCTGATTTCATCTTTATCGATCTTAATACGAATTTCTTTCGCTGAATTAACTAAGCGCTCTAAGTGTTCTTCAAATGTAAAAATTTCGTTGTCATAAATACGTACTACTTCGTAAACACCGTCTCCGAAATAAACCGCACGGTCATTATAGTCAACTGCAACCTGATCGTCTTCTAAAAATTCACCATTGTAATAACTAATCTTCATTGTTTCCACCTCGAACTAATATTCTGAAGAGCGCCTCTAGGTAAATCGTTGTCGCTAATAGAAGTTCTTCAACTTTCATGCGCTCATTCTTCTGATGCATAGTGTCTAGACTATCTTTAAACATCGCACCAAATGCAACTCCACGTTCCATAACACGTGCGTAGGTTCCACCACCGATTGTAAATGGCTCTGTGTCGTCATCTGTGTATTTACGATAAGATGCGAGCAATGTCTTAACTAATGGATCATTTTTATCAACATAATGTGGCACCATGTGTGTTAAGTTTTCTACTTCAAAGTGATGAATATCTAATTTCTTTTTAAATCCTTCAAGTGCTGCTTTGAAATCAAGTCCTACAGGATAACGTAGGTTCACACCATAGTAGCTCTCTCCGTCATATGCGTACTTTACAACACCTGTATTTACACTAGATTCGCCCATTTCGTTGTGTGTGTAGTTAATGCCAAATTGCTTTCCGTCATAATTATCAACAATAAAGTGATCGCCAAATGCGATAAATTTTAAAGCACGATCATCAATAGTGATTGTTTTAAGGAAATTGTTCAAGAGCATTGCTGCGTTCACACCTTCTCTAGGGGTAGAACCATGCGCACTTTTACCATACATTGTTATAGACACTTCGTTATCTTTTACTTCAAAATCACCCTTTTCTCCAGTATTATTGAGATAGTTTTTAAATGTATTCACGATATCTTCAACGTGTGTTGATTTCAATACAGCTTGAGCACTTTCTGGAACCATATTGTATCTCTCACCTGAATCTATCGATATAAGAACATGATCACCGATTGGTTCGATATCAGATTTAAAAACAAGGTCAAACGTCGTCATTCCTTTTTCACCATAAATAAGTGGAAATTCAGCATCTGGAGCAAACCCTGCACCTGGCATTTCTTCATTTTTGAAATAGACTTTAGTACATTCCCAATCAGATTCTTCGTCTGTACCAATGATCAGTCTGACTCTTTGGTTTAACTCTAGATCTAGATCTTTTAGAATCTTCATTGCATAGTATGCTGCGATTGTTGGTCCTTTATCATCTTGAACACCACGTGCAATTATGTAACCGTCTTTTACTTCAGGAGTAAATGGATCAGTGTCCCAACCGCTGCCTGCTGGTACAACGTCTACGTGCCCTAATATACCAAATAGATCTTTACCTTCACCGAGTTCGATGTGTCCTGCTAAGTTGTCTACAATTTTCGTTACCATGCCATCACGCTCACCTAGTGACAACATGTAAAGAAGCGCATCTTTAGGCCCTTGCCCTACTGGTGCATCTTTTGTACCTTCTGTTCTCACACTATCGATAGATAACAGTCCAAACAGGTCTTCCATAATCTTTGGTTCATATTCTTTTACGATACTTCTAAAGTCCATAATTATCTCCTTTACTTTGTCCATTTATACCAATTATACAAAAACGTCTATTTGAACACAAAAAAACAAGCAGATAATCTGCTTGTTTTTCAATACCATATTATATTATTTGTCATCTGTTACAACGTGGACATTGTAGTTTTCGTCTTTATTGGCTTGATCGTCAACTACGTCAACATCTGCATCTAATGCTTTCTCCTGAACTTTTTTTACTTCACCTTCTGTTAATCCACCCTCATTGGCAAGTGTTTGTTTTTCCACTTTTTCATTTAGGTTAACATCAGTATCTGGTGTCGTATAAGTGTCATCAGATTTGTCTTTTACTTTATCTACTTTAGCTTTAGCTTCTTCTACTTTTACTTTACCTTGTTGTTTTAAATTTTCGAATTCTGCAGTAGCGTTTGCTTTGAACTCTTCAGCTTTTGTTTTAGCATCAGCTTGAACATATTTAGCTTTGTCGACAGCTTTTGATTTAACGTCTTCAGCATAGCCTTTTGGATCGTTTTTCGCTTTTTCAACTTCAGATTTAGCTTGTTCAGATACTTCTTCAGCTTTTTGAGTAGCCATAGATTGAACTGACTTCGCATATCCTTTTGGATCATTTTTCGCTTTTTCCAATTCTTGTTTCACAGCTTCTCTATTTTCAGATAACTTTTTAACTCCTAAGCCTACTGCAAATAACGCACCGACTTTAACAACATTTTTAAAAAAATTCTTCATAATAAATGCACCTCTTAAAGTTTTTAATAATTTGTGACTTAAAGGTTATATACCCAAATATGTGCATTTAATAAACATATTAAATTAATTTTTTTAAAAATTCGAGCTCTTCTTCTGTTAATCGACGGTATTCACCGTAATTTAATGAGGAATTTAGTGCCATGCCACCAAATGATATGCGTTCAAGTTCTATAACTTCGTTTCCTAAATATCTAAACATGCGTTTAACTTGATGGAATTTACCTTCACTAATCGATAGATGAACGACCTTGTCACTAATCTTTTCAGCTTTAGCTGGTTTCGTCGTGAATTCTTTCAACGGAATTCCTGTTTCGAGTTTAACCAAGTCACTTTCACTCACTGGGTTTTTTAACGTACATTTATACGTCTTAAAAATATCTTTTTTCGGATTCAAGAGTTGATACGATAGCTTTCCGTCATTGGTAATGAGTAAAAATCCTGTCGTATCTTTATCTAGACGACCGACTGGAAACAACTCATCACTCTGTGGATGGTGAATGATGTCTATAACGGTCTTTGTTGGACCTTCTTCTGTACTTGATATAACACCTTTCGGCTTGTTAAGTAGAAAATATATCCACTCTTCCAAAATAACGATATTACCGTCGACGGTTACCGTGTTGTTATCATTTACCTTTAAATTGCGATCTTTAACAACTTTGTCATCAACTGTAATTCGTTTTTCTTTAATAAGCCTAGCTACCTCTTTACGTGAACCGAATCCTGCATGAGATAAAAATTTGTCTAATCTCATAGGAATTTCACGCGACGCCTAATTGCGTTTGCGCGTTCTCCCAGTATTTTATCCGCAAGTCCTGATTTAAATGCGAGTATGAAGTACACAATAACTCCTACAGGCACTGCTACTGCCAGTAATGCAACTGATACAGCCCTGTTTGTAACGTCGAAGTTCATCATGAAGATTAAATATACGATTTCAACCGCAAGTAGCATCACAATTCCGTAAAGGAATATGTCAACAAGTGTACTCATAATTTTTCTGAAATGGAACTTGCCGTATTTCTTGATGATAATAAAATTCAGAATTACCCCAATGAAGAGTGCGATGATAGTCGACATCACTGCTCCTACCGTGTAAAACTTCGTAATCATTGGAATATTTAATAATCCTTTTGTTAAAAGTACTGATAAAACTACAAAAACTGTTAAGTTCTGTTTGTCGATTCCCTGTACAATTGACGCTGTCATACTAAAGAGTGAAATAATGATACATACAGGTGCGTAAAACGTTAATATTTTAATTCCCATTTCGTTAAAGCTATAGAACGCTGTGTATAGTGGTGCTGCAAGAATCATCATTCCGATTGCTGCTGGAATAACAAAAAACATCTGCATAACTACCATTGAGCTCACTTGGTTCTCTAAATCATCAAAACGTTTCTGTTGGAAGCTCTTTGTAATGAAAGGCAGTATAGATATTGCAAATGCACTCGCAAGGCCGACTGGAATCATCACGAGTTTTTGTGTCGTGATATTTAACATACCGAACCAAGCATCACGATATTCCTCTGCTACACCAGCAATCGAAAGTGCGTTGTTGTGAGTCAACTGGTCAATGAACATCGTCATTGGGAAAGTAATACCTATGACGATGAAAGGAACAGCGTAAGTAATAATTTCTTTGTACATCGTTTTGTATGACAAGCGAATACCAGTATTATCACTTTCAACTTGTTTATTAATCTGCGGTTTTCTTTTTCTCCAGAAGAAGAATAATACAAGAGCCGCTGAGATTGCAGCAATAAATGCTGCGAATACTGCCACTTGGTTACCTAACTGGATACTTCCACCTAATACTTTGATTGCAACAAATGATCCACCTAAAAGAATTGTGATACGAACGATCTGCTCAACAACTCCGGATACACTTGTTGGACCAAAGCTTTCAAAACCTTGGAAGATACCACGCCAAGTTGCCATGAAAGGAACGACGATTACTGCGAATGAAATCACACGAATAATATTGGTTATATCTTCTTTGTTCCATGCTACTTCTGTGTCAGATTGTGCAATCAGTTGGATGTCTGCGATTAATGGTGCTAAAAACCATAATAATCCAAACACTAAAAATCCACTTGTAACCATCACGACAAGACTGGACTTGTACAGTTTCTCAGATGTTTTAAATGCTCCGAGCGCATTGTATTTCGCTACGAACTTAGATACCGCACCCGGTACCCCAGCTGATGCGACGGATAGCATTATTGTGTACGGCGTATACGCATACCCGTACAATGCTAAGTTTTCCTCGCCACCCATGATGCCGTAAAACGGAATGATGTAAAGCATTCCGAGCAGCTGAGAAATAAATGTGGAAACTGTTAAGAACAAGGTTCCACGATACATTTTATTTTTTTCAGACATGTTTATACCTTCTTACCTATTAATTACTAAGCTATATTATAATAGAAATGTAACTAATTTAAAACTTTAAGGAAGATTCATATGGTACACACTGTTGTAATAGGTGGCGGAGTAAGCGGTTTAATGGCTGCTGTCACTGCAAGTAAAAATAAAAAAGAAACAATTTTAATAGAGAAGAACAAAAACCTTGGACGCAAGCTTTTAATATCCGGTGGAGGTCGATGTAACGTGACGAACCGTTTGCCTTATGAGGAAATCATTAAACACATTCCAGGAAATGGTAAGTTTTTATATGGTCCTTTCTCTGTATTCGATAACGAGGATATTATTGAGTTTATTGAGTCACGTGGTGTGAAATTGAAGGAAGAGGATCACGGTCGTATGTTTCCTGTTTCGAATAAAGCGAAAGATGTACTTCAAGTCTTTTTAGATGAATTAGATAAAAACAATGTCGACATCCGCTTTAACACGGTTGTGGAATCGATTGTCGTCGAAGACGGTACTATTAAAGGCGTTCGTTTAGAGTCAGGTGAGATGATGTATGCTGAAAATGTGATCGTGACTACTGGTGGGCGTAGTGTGCCGAAGACTGGCTCAACTGGAGACGGACATAAATTTGCTAAATCGTGTGGTCACTCAGTGACCAAATTATTCCCAACGGAAGTGTCGATATGCTCAGATGAACCGTTTATTAAGAATGAAATACTTAAAGGTTTGTCATTGAAAGACATTGCTCTATCTGTTTTAAAGAAGAATGGTAAGCCTAGAATCACGCATCAGATGGATATGATTTTTACACATTTTGGTGTCAGTGGTCCTGCTGCACTACGGTGTTCACAGTTTGTTTTGAAAGAGCAAGAATCACAGAATCGAGACGATATCACTATGATGATTGATTTTTATCCGGAAAAAACTGCTGGTGAATTGTTAGAAGAACTCGACAAACTTGTTAAAGAAAATAAAGACAAGTCTATTAAAAATATTTTAAAACCACTTGGTCAGCAACGTCTCATTGACTTTATGGTTCACCATTTAGGTATTAATGAAACAACTAATGGCCATAATTTAAGCAATGAAGATAAAAGAAAAATCATAGATTTCTTGAAATCATTTAGGTTTACGGTGAACGGAACACAATCAATTGAAAAGTCGTTTGTAACGGGAGGCGGCGTGAACTTAAAAGAGATCACACCAAAGACTATGGAAAGTAAAATAGTGAAAGGACTACATTTTGCGGGGGAAGTCCTTGATATTCATGGATATACAGGTGGATATAATATTACGAGTGCACTTGTCACTGGGCACGTTGCAGGTCTGCATTGTTGCTAATTTATTTTGAAATTTTTAGTGCCAAGATCAGATATAAAACAATTAAAACAAAAGAGCACCCGCCTGGGTTAAGTTTAACCTTAACCCAGGCGGGTGCGTGTCTTTTATCTGTTTAGTTTGCAACGATGTTAACAAGTTTGCCTGGTACGACAATGACTTTGCGCACTGTCTTTCCTTCGATTTCTGCTTTAACATCCTCGTGGTTAAATGCAATTTCTTCTACTTCTTCTTTAGATAAATCCGCAGCCATCATAATTCTTGCTTTTGGTTTTCCTAAAACTTGAACTAAAATTTCTACTTCATCGTCTTTAGTCTTATCTTCATCATAAATTGGCCACGCTTCGTAAGTGACTGTATCTGTGCCACCAAGTTTGCTCCAAAGTTCTTCAGCAATATGTGGAACGACTGGAGATAACATTTGTACCAGTCCTCTTACATAATCGATATTTATTTTATCCTGTTTATAAGCATCGTTTACGAACACCATCATCGCTGAGATTGCTGTGTTGAAGTGTAAGTTCTCGAAGTCTTCTGTGACCTTCTTAACCATCAAATTGTAAGATTTTTCGAGTTCTTTTGTTTCTTCCTCTACAATTGAAGGTTTAACATTCCCTTGTTCGTCAATGATTAGTCTCCAAACACGATCAAGGAAACGACGTGATCCATCTACGCCGTTTGTAGTCCAGGCTACCGAGGCATCAAGTGGTCCCATGAACATTTCGTATAGGCGTAATGTGTCTGCACCATGTGTTTGGTTGATGTCATCTGGGTTTACTACGTTACCTTTAGACTTAGACATTTTTTCATTACCTTCACCTAGAATCATCCCTTGGTTAAAGAGTTTTTGGAATGGCTCTTTTGTCGGGACTACTCCTATGTCGTAAAGGAACTTATGCCAAAAACGTGCATATAGTAAGTGAAGTACTGCGTGCTCCGCTCCACCGATGTATAGATCAACTGGTAGCCAGTTCTCTAGCTTGAATTTATCAGCAAGCGCTTCATCGTTATGTGGGTCAATAAATCTAAGGTAGTACCAACATGATCCTGCCCATTGTGGCATTGTATTCGTTTCACGACGTCCTTTGACACCGTCTTGACGTACAACGTTCACCCACTCTTCGTTGTTTGCAAGTGGTGATTCTCCTGTGCCTGATGGTTTGATTTCTGTCATTACTGGTAGTTTAAGAGGCAACTCGCTCTCGTCAAGCGCCGTTGTTGTGCCGTCTTCCCAATGAATGATTGGAATTGGTTCACCCCAGTATCTCTGTCTTGAGAATAGCCAGTCACGTAATTTATAGGTTGTTTTCTTCTCGCCGAAATTGTTTTCTTCCATAATTTCGATTGCTTTTTCGATTGCTGCTTCTTTGTCTAATCCGTTAAGTTCGCCAGAGTTTATGTGTGGGCCTTCTCCAACATATGGAAGTTCTTCTCCACCTTCAACAACGCGTTTAATTGGTAGATCGTATTTATTAGCAAATTCATAGTCACGGTCATCGTGAGCTGGAACTGCCATGATCGCACCTGTACCGTAGCTTACAAGAACGTAGTCTGCAACGAAAACAGGCATCTTTTCACCGTTGAATGGGTTAATTGCAAATGCACCTGTCCATACACCCGTTTTGTCTTTTTGCAGTTCAGTACGCTCAAGATCTGATTTATGAGCAGCCTTTTCTATATACGCTAAAACTTCAGCACGTTGTGCGTCAGTTGTAATTTCTTCAACTAATTTGTGCTCTGGAGCAAGTACAGCGTATGTTGCCCCGTAAATTGTGTCGGGACGCGTTGTAAATGCTGTAAATGATTTATCTGTATCTTCAATTTTGAAATCGATGTTCGCACCTTCAGATTTACCAATCCAGTTACGCTGCATATCTTTTAATGACTCTGGCCAATCAAGGTCTTCTAAATCTTCTAGTAAACGCTCAGCATACTCAGTGATTCTTAAAATCCACTGCCTCATCGGTTTACGCACAACTGGGTGTCCACCACGCTCAGATAATCCGTCAATAACTTCTTCATTCGCAAGCACAGTTCCAAGTGCTTCACACCAGTTCACAGGTACTTCATCGACATAAGCGAGACCTTTTTCATAGAGTTTTAAAAAGATCCATTGTGTCCACTTGTAGTAGCTTGGATCTGTCGTATCTACTTCACGATCCCAGTCATATGAAAGCCCGAGTTCTTTAATTTGACGTCTAAAGTTATCAATATTTAACTGGTTAAACTCATGGATATCGTTACCCGTGTCAATTGCGTATTGCTCAGCAGGTAATCCAAATGCGTCCCACCCCATTGGGTGCATTACGTTGTAACCTTTCATTCGCTTATAGCGTGCGATAATATCAGTCGCTGTGTATCCTTTTGGATGTCCAACGTGTAGCCCGGCTCCTGACGGATATGGGAACATGTCTAAAACATAAAACTTTTCTTTGTTAAAGTCAGCGTCATCTGTTTTGAACGTTTTGTTTTCGTCCCAGTACGCTTGCCATTTCTTTTCAATTTCACGATGGTTAAATGACATACTATTTTCCTCCTATATAAAAATAAAAAATCCCATTGTCAAAAAGACAATGGGACGATCTATAGACCGCGGTACCACCCGCATTCACTTTAAATAAGTGCAACTTCATTGATAAGATTTTAATTTTAATTGGACAAGTTCACTTAATTTCACTGTTAGTTTGCACCGACCACTAACTCTCTAAAAGTTTCTTTAAAGTTACTACTTCCTATTCAGTAATTATAAGTTAATAATACTACTTTTGCAACTCAATATCTTCTAGATTTAAAAGATGACGTTTCATGTCTAGTCCAGAGCTATATCCACCAAGTCCACCCGATGATTCAATGACTCTATGACATGGTACTATGATTGACAATGGGTTCTTACCATTTGCGTTAGCCACTGCTCTTGAGTGTTTCTCTGTTCGAACTCGTTTAGCAAGTTCTTTATACGAAATAACTTCCCCATAAGGAATTTGTCTTAACGCATCCCATACTTCTTGTTGAAACGGCGTTCCGTAGTCATAGTTAATCGGAAAGTCGAACGCTCTTCTCTTCCCCTCAAAATATTCATTGAGCTGTTTGGCGCATTCCTCAATGACTTCGTCCGTGTCATCTGTTGGATTGTTCTCTGTTCTTTTTATCCAAATAATTGCGCCGTCCTTAGATTCTATTTCATAATTACCCGCTGTGAACTGCTTTACCGCCTTCATTTAATTCACCCTTAATATTTCTATCGAATATCGCAATAAAGTAATATCCGATGATCAGTATGCCTACGATTAATATAAATAATACTCTCATATTGAATAAATCTACAGTAATACCACCTATTAATGGTCCAATCGCACGTCCTAGGGTCGCTGTTGAATTTACAATACCTTGATAAGCCCCTTGCTTACCAATTGGTGCAAGCTGGTTCGCAATCGTTGGAACAGCTGGCCACACAAACATTTCACCAAACGTTAAGATCATCATACCGACTAAAAATCCTGTAAACGATGATTGGAATGCTGTAAAGATAAACGACACAATCATAAGTGATAGTCCGATGTACATTTGAATTTTTAAGTTGTCATAGAAGCGTCGAATAATCGGTGCAATAACAGGTTGTCCAAGAACAATGAGTAAACCATTTACTGTCCAAATCAAACCATATTGGCTAAGAGAAATATCCAGTGACTGAATATAAGTAGATAGCGTTGTAATCCACTGAACATAACCGGTCCATGCAAGGAAGAACATCACACAAATTGTAAGAAGTGCGTAGAAATATCTTTTTTGTCTTTCAGTATTGAGCTGAATCGTTTCAGGCATCGTTGCTGTAACTTTATCTCTTCCATCATATTTAAATTGAGTGGATGCAATCACTAAAAACACGACGAATAAAATCAAGTTACCATAGAATATAAACTCGATATTCACTTCTGCAATAAAACCAGCTACTGCTGTACCGATAGATACCCCTAAATTCTGCGCTAGATATATAGCATTAAATGTTTTACGACCACCTTCAGGCCACACGACACCTGCCATCGCAAAAATTGCTGGCGTAATCATACCATTACCTAAGCCATTTAATATCATAAATACTGCATAAAACGGCCAATCATGAAGTAAAACTAGTCCTACAAGTGAGACAAATGTGATGATTGCACCGGTCATCACTGTTTTGTATCCGCCTACTTTATCGAATAAACGGCCTCCATACATGCTCCCTACCATAGTAAGTAACGAGTTAAGCATTAAAACTATTCCCGCAGTGGTAAGCGATTGACCGAGATATTTGGACATAAAAATTGTATGCATCGGCCATAGGAAACTCATTCCTATAAAATTTATTGCCATACCAATAACGAGTACCCAAACTTTCTTAGGCATATTTAACATGATGTGACCCCCCATATATTAATGAATTAATTATAGGCGAATGTATAATAGATATATATAGGTTTTAAAGTAGTCCGAATATTAAATTTTGTAGGAGAATTTAAAATGTTAGATAGCGTTTTAGAAGCTGGTAAAAAATATGCATCAGAGATACTAGAACCGGGAGATATCGCCATTGATGCGACGCTCGGAAACGGTCATGATACCGTCTTCTTATCGAAATTAAATAAACTTAAGAAGATCTATGGGTTCGATATTCAAGAGACCGCAATCGAATCGACGAAAAATAATCTCTCAAGTATCGCCACAACTGAGGTTGAACTCATTTTAGACGGCCATGAAAATGTTAAAAATTATGTACAAGACACAGTAAAAGTCGCGTTTTTTAACTTGGGATATTTACCTAGTGGAGATAAGAACATCACTACTCTGCCCGAAACAACACTTAGCGCAATTAGCAGTATTACTGAGTTGTTAGCAAAGAGAGGAAGAATCATCATCACTGTGTATCACGGTCATGATAATGGAAAGATTGAAAGAGACGCTCTTCTTAAGTATGTATCAGAACTTGATCAAAAACAGTTCAATGTATTGCAGTACCAATTTATTAACCAAAAAAATAATGCGCCTTTCCTAATTGTGATTGAGAAAAAATAAAAGGATGAATCATTTGATTCATCCTTTTATGTTATATCCAATGTAAAATAACTGATCATCTAAAAATCTCATAAGATAATATAGTGGTGTCTCTGTATCTTCACGCTGGAAGATGCTATGCTCAACATCAGATAATTTTACAGAATAATAATAACTCATTCTGAGTTGTCTCATCAATCTCATTGATTGTCTGACATCTATGATGTCGTTTTCCTCACTATACATCACAAGAACAGGGGTATCTTTAACTTCATCAATATTCTCTCGCATTTCTTTCATTTCAAGTAATACACTTTGATACCAACTGTAGCTCACTTCACGCACCAGAAGATCATCCGATTGGTAGTGTTCTAAATAGTTTTTATCTGTTGTAAAACTTTGCTCATCAAAACCGAGTTTAAACCTTGCTTCATCACTCGTCATTCGAATACTTGATTTGAGAAGATTTTTACGGTTCATAAATGATTGTTTAAATGTGAGCAACGGATTTAATAGAACTGCACCATCTATGTTAGTCGCTTCTTTTCTCATCAACTCTAATACAATTAAAGCGCCTAATCCTTGCCCAATCACAAAAGTAGGAAGTCCGTATTCTTCAACGATGTCCACCCACTCTTTTATACGTTCTGTATATTGACTGAATGATTTAATGTGACCTTTATTGATACGAGTCGTCTGGCCTGCACCAGGCAAATCCCCCATCAAACAATGATATCCTTGCTTATTTAGATCACTGATTAGCTTCAAATAGTATTCATGGTGTTCCATCATGTCATGTACAATTACAACGGCACCTTTAGGAGTTAAGTCTGTCTCCCATTTCCACATATATTTTTCTCCTTACAAATTAAAGTAAATTTGATATGATAAAGTTAAGTATAACAGTATTGTGTAAGGAGTTCGATGTCAAATGATAATTGACTATAGAGGTCATGTTCCTAAAATTCATAGTAGTGCTTTTATAGCACCTAATGCTACAATAATTGGGGACGTAGAAATAGGTCAACATAGTTCTGTTTGGTTCGGAACTTGTATTCGAGGGGATATAGCACCCGTTCGTATCGGAGATTATACTAATATCCAAGATCTTACAGTTATACACCAGTCTCCTGATATGCCACTTACTCTTGAGGATAACGTCACAATTGGACATAGAGTTACTCTTCATAGTTGTACAGTTAAAAAAGGTGCTCTAGTTGGTATGGACTCAACAGTACTAGACGGCGCAATCATTCACGAAGGTGCTTATGTTGGTGCAGGTTCTTTAGTTACAGGCAGAACCGAAATTCCACCAAATACACTCGCTTTCGGAAGACCCGCGCGAGTCATACGAGAATTAACCGATGAAGACAAGTTAGAAATGAAGCGAATTAATGAGACTTATGTGAATCACATTCCACATTACAAAGGGTAAAAAAAGCGATTATTAAGCTATTGGAGGAAGTAGTAATGCCAGTATTAAGAGATTTATTTATCAAGTTATCAGAGATTAAACCAATCAACGATGCATCTAAACAAATGGGGTTAAGATTTGGTGCTCAAAAAGTGGTTGGTGGAATCACAACAGAAGACGCAGTTAAGAAAATCCAAGAATTAAACAATAAAGGAATGAGCGTGACTTTCGATAACTTAGGTGAATTCATTACAGAACGTTCTGAAGCAAATATAGAAAAAGACAAAATCATTGAAATGATTAAAGCTTCAAATCAAGCAAAAATCAATGCACACCTTTCTGTAAAATTAACTCAGATAGGACTAAACATTGATTACGATTTTGCTTTAGAAAACATTCGTGAAATAATGAAGGCTGCTAAAGAAGCAAACATGTTTGTTAACCTAGACATGGAGAGCTATCCAAAGAAAGTCGAGACTATGAAGATTCTCGACGAGCTTTTAAAAGAATACGATAACGTTGGTACGGTTATTCAAGCGTATCTTTTTGATAGTCCACAAGACGTATTAAAATATAAAGATGTTAGACTTCGTATAGTTAAGGGTGCATACAAAGAACCAGGAAACATTGCGTATCAAGACAAAACAGATATCGATAAAAGCTTCTTTGAACTCATTAAAGCACATCTAACTAATGGAACTGGATTCACATCTATTGCAACCCATGACCATAACATCATCAATAAAGTTAAAGCATTTGTTAAAGAAAACAACATTAGCAATGACAAGTTTGAATTCCAAATGTTATATGGCTTTAGAACAGAATATCAACACGAGCTTGTTAAAGAAGGTTATAACTTCTGCGTTTATCTCCCATATGGTCCAGACTGGTACGCATACTTCATGAGAAGAATAGCGGAAAGACCACAAAATATTAATCTAGTAGTGAAATCAGTCACTACAAGCAAGAGATTCCAATACGGCGCAGTTGCTGCACTATCACTTCTTGGCGCACTCTTCTTACGTAAGCGTAAATAATTAAACAAATGGAATTAGAAGGTGTGCAAAGTTTGCACACCTTTATTTGTTAGGAGTGACTCTCATAAATAATCGATATCTACTTATATTTATAGGTGCCATTATCGGTGCTTCCCTCAGAATGATCATGAATTACGGGATGATGGGAATTAATCTTCCCTACTTATCTAGTACGTTTATTGTAAACATGGCTGGTTCTTTCTTTATAGGACTTGCCTATATGAAACTTAAAAGCAAAAACGCACAGTTTCTATTTATCACAGGATTGCTCGGAACGTTTACGTCGTTTTCTGCACTCACGATGGAGCTGTATTTCGGTCTTTATACGAGCCAATTCTTATTCTTTGTTATTTATCTTGCATTAAATATGTTAGGCGGACTCATCATGGTTTACCTCGGTGCTAAGATAGGAGGAAAGAAATATGAGTAATATGTTTCTGACAATAATTGCTGCAGGAATCGGTGCGATTGCGCGTGATATGGTTAGTGAGATAATGGATGGTAATAGTAAGTTTGGCACGAACGGTATAAAATTTGTAAACTACACAGGAGCTTTCCTGATGGGTGTCGCTGCCCAGATTTTTCTCTTAAACAGCAGTATTTACACACTTGTTACTGCTGGATTTTTAGGTGGTTTCACGACATTCTCAACATTTGCCCTACATCAATTTAGATTATTAGAAGATAAAGATTTCAGTAGATTTTTAAAATATACAGGTCAAACATTTTTCTTTACCCTCATCTTATTTGCGCTCGGTATGATCATTGGTGGCATATTCTAAAGTTTGAAACCAGTGGTTTAACATTATAGTTAGAATGCAAACAAACATTGAGAAAAACGTCCGGATATTAACCTTAAACACAGTTAAATAAATATTATGAAAAAAAGCTATCTCTTTTAAAGAGATAGCCTTTTTTATATGTTACGGATTTAAGCTTAGTAAGCGATCCGCTATTTCATCCAGGTCTTTAACCGTATATTGGAAACGTCCTTGGAATACATGTTTATTAAAGTATTCTTCTAATTGTTCTGGTCCAACTAATACTTTAGCCGATGAGTCCGTTGAGTAGTTCATAATCGTATGACCACCATTATCTTTTGGATTAAAGTAAATAATTGGTACAACATCAAACTGAAGTTTTAATACATTACGTAATTTTTCCGCCGTAAGCTTAGTCTCTTCAATCGTCTCATTATAGTAGTTCACAGATACTTTTTTGTCGTCATCTTTTTCAAAAATTAATGTCTGTTCTTGTCTTTCATCTAAATCAAGTAGTTGGAAGATTCCTTCTAGATATGGAATTTCGTCGAATTGATCTTCAGTCATACCGTGTAAAATGTGCCCTCTCCAATACTTCGAATCGATTAAGTAAAGACCTGTTCTCGTTAGTACTAAATGATCAATCTTACGAGTATTCGTATAGTTTCTTGATGGAAGATAGATGTTAGACAAAATATACATATCCGACTCTCTAATTCTCTCTTCGGTCACTAACTTATTTTTAAAGTTCAGTAAAAGAAGATCAGTTAAGTATTCACCTTGGTCTACAGTAAATTGCTGTACACTAGATAACTTATTGTTTAAAAGCGTTGTATCAGTTACATAACGTTCGTTCATTTCTGAAATTTCTTTTTTATGTGAAAGTCTTGCTTCTTCTTCCTCTTTTTCGTACTTAGAGACGATATCATTACGTTCTTTCGTATAACGATCTTCAACCTGTTTCACTTCGTTGCGGTGCTTTACGTAGTAAATTAAAAATAGAATTAATAGAATTAATAACAACGCAGAAACTGCAATGAAAAATGGATTTGTGAAGATTTCTGTTGACATAAATACTCACTCATTTCTTCTTTTCAATACATTAATTATACCAAAATCCCGTCTAAATTAAACGTTTAAATAGCTTTTTAATGCGTCCACTTTGTTTGTGTTTTCCCATGGAAGCTCGATATCGTTGCGTCCAAAGTGTCCGTAACTTGCTGTTTGTTTGTAGATCGGGCGTAATAAATCTAATGATTCAATGATGCCATCTGGTGATAAATCGAATGTTTCACGGATTGCTTCAACAACCTTCGCTTCCTCTACAATACTTGTACCAAACGTGTCCACAGTAATGGATACTGGTTGTGCTACACCAATTGCATAAGCGAGTTGGATTTCACATTGAGCTGCAATACCAGCTGCTACAATATTTTTTGCAATGTAACGTGCAGCATATGCTGCTGAGCGGTCTACTTTTGTTGGGTCTTTACCACTGAATGCCCCTCCACCGTGACGTGCGTATCCTCCGTAAGTATCTACGATTATTTTACGACCAGTAAGACCCGCATCTCCTTGTGGTCCACCGATAACAAAGCGGCCCGTTGGGTTAATAAAGTATTTTGTGTTTTCATCAATTAATTCTCCTGGAACAACTGCACTAATTACATGTTCATATAGGTCTTTTTCGATTTCTTCTCTTTCAATTCTTTCATGGTGCTGAGTAGAAATAAGAATTGTATCTACGCGGACTGGTTTATGATTCTCATCATACTCAACTGTCACTTGTGTTTTACCATCTGGACGTAAGTAATCTAACGTACCTTCTTTACGAACTTCTGTTAAACGCTTTGATAATTTGTGTGCAAGGTGAATTGGAAGTGGCATAAATGTTTCTGTTTCGTTTGTTGCATAACCGAACATTAAACCTTGGTCCCCTGCACCTGTAGAGCTTTTTTTACTATTTTTAGATTCGATTGATTGGTCTACACCTTGAGCAATATCAGGTGATTGCTCATCGATACCAGTTAATACTGACATCGTTTTGTAGTCATATCCATATTTCGCATCTGTATAACCAATTTCTTTAACCGTATTTCTCACGATTTTTGGAATATCCACGTATGTACTTGTTGTAATTTCACCAACAATTAAAGCGAGTCCTGTGTTAACTACAGTCTCACAGGCTACACGTGCATTTTTATCTTCACTAATAATCGCATCTAATATTGCATCTGAAATTTGGTCAGCAATTTTGTCTGGATGTCCTTCTGTTACAGATTCTGACGTAAATAATTTACGTTCCATTAAAAAAACTCCTTTAGAATAATATTAGCTATCTCGACAAGCAATAAAAAAAGCCTTTCTCAATACACGAGAAAAGGCAGACCTTTCCTCTTATCGCTCAGAGAGTTTTAACACTCTGCATCCTTTAGCACCATTCTTTCAATGGAAAGTGGTTGCTGGGCTTCATTGGGGGTGTTCCCTCCACCTACTCTTGATAAGAGATAACTTGTATTTATCCTACTAAAGAAATAGATATAAATCAAGACTTATTAAATGAATCGTACTTTTACTCCACTGATTTTATGATATACTCTATTATATATGGAAACATTTAAAGTTATGGAGGATTCTGATGGAAAACACTGCGACCTTGATAGAAAAATTAGTAAATAAAGAAACAACACACAATCAGCTTTCAACTGCTCAACTTGTGGAGGCTTCGATTAAACGTAACGAAGGAAAATTAACAGACAAAGGGGCCTTATCTGTTACAACGGGTAAATATACTGGCCGTAGCCCTAAAGACCGCTTTATTGTTAAGGATGCAAAAACAGAAAACACTGTAGATTGGGGAGAAGTAAACCAATCAATCGAAAGCGAAGTTTTCGATAACTTGTTCAAAAAAGTTGTGGACTATCTTGATGAACGAGAAGAGTTATTCATATTCAACGGATATGCAGGTGCGGACGAAGACACGCGCTTAAACATCCGTGTAATAAACGAATTCGCTTGGCACAACCTTTTTGCAAAGGATCTATTTATCGAGCCTGCAACAAGAGAAGAAGGACTTGATATTGAATCAGAATTTACAGTTGTTTCTGCACCTACTTTCAAAGCAGACCCTGCAGTAGATGGTACTAAATCAGAAACATTCATTATTGTTAACTTTACTGAGCGTATTGTTTTAATCGGTGGTACTGAGTACGGTGGAGAGATGAAGAAATCAATATTCTCTGTTATGAACTTCTTATTACCAGAACAAGACGTTCTTGCAATGCACTGTTCAGCTAACGTTGGAAAAGATGGAGACGTTGCTTTATTCTTCGGATTATCAGGAACTGGTAAAACGACGTTATCTGCTGACCCTAATCGTGAACTTATCGGTGATGATGAACACGGTTGGAACAAAAAAGGTGTTTTCAATATCGAAGGTGGATGCTACGCGAAAGCAATCGATCTTTCTGCAGAGAAAGAACCTGAAATCTATGGTGCGATTAAATTCGGTACAGTTTTAGAAAACGTATGGTTAGATGAAACACACTCACCAGACTACACCAACAAAAATTTAACAGAAAACACGCGTGCAGCATACCCGCTTAAGCACATTGAAAATGCGCTTATTCCATCTAAATCAGGTCACGCAAAAACAATTATCTTCTTAACAGCAGATGCATTTGGAGTGCTACCTCCAATCTCTAAATTAAACAAGGATCAAGCAATGTACCACTTTTTAAGTGGGTTCACATCTAAGCTTGCAGGTACAGAGCGTGGCGTAACTTCACCAGAACCGGTATTCTCTACTTGTTTCGGTGCACCGTTCTTACCACTTCACGCGTCAGTTTATGCTAATAAGCTTGGTGAGTTAATTGATGAGCACAACGTAAATGTATTCTTAGTCAACACTGGTTGGACTGGTGGAGAGTACGGCGTTGGAGAGCGTATGAATTTAAAACACACTAGAAGCATGGTAACAGAAGCAATTTCGGGTAACTTAGAAAACGGTGAATTTGTAACTGACGAAACATTCGGATTACAAATCCCTACTTCTGTTAAAGACGTACCAAGCGAAGTGTTAAACCCTAGAGAAACTTGGGCAAACAAAGATGCGTACGATAATATAGCAAATAAACTAATAGAATCATTCAGAGACAACTTTAAGAAATTTGGAGACGACTCACAAGCATTCGCAGAAAAAGGCGGATTCTAATAATGAAAGCCTAACTTATAAAGTTAGGCTTTTTATTTTGAGTGTTTTTTGATTGTGATAAAGATTAGATATATAGGTATAGAAATTTAATTTATGATTAATTTATAAAGTAACAAAGATTCAAATCGATTAGATTTGAATCTTTGTTACATCGTTTTTGTTTGATCATACAAATATTGTATGCATGGGTCTTTCAGTAGGATACTCTTATCTTTCTCATGAATGTCTTCTAGGTGTTCATAAAGTACTGGTCCTAGCGTTTCATGGTAGTCGCATTTTTCGATAAAAGCATCTACTTCTACCTTATAAGCTGCCTTGTTAAATGGTTCTTCATCATACACTGTATACGTACCTAAATACGTAATTGTTTTAACTTTTGCACCTGTTTCTTCAAACAGTTCGCGACATACCGCGTCATATATTGTCTCACGGTCCTCTAATTTACCGCCTGGAAATTCCACGCCACGTTTTTTATGTCTTGTAAACACATACTTTCCATTAAACGTAGGAATCACTAATATGTGTCTTGCTTCGATTGATTCATCGAATCTTAATTCCACTCGTGTTCCTAATGAATCCGTAAATACTTTCATGTCAACACCTCAAAATTGCACATGTACTTCATTTATATTATAGTAGATTTAACTAAAGAAAGCCTGGTGTTTATGAAAAATTTTTTTATTAAAATCGTTCGTTTCTATCAAAATAAAATTTCGCCAATGTCTCCACCATCGTGTCGCTTCTACCCAACGTGTTCTAATTACGCAATCGAAGCGATTGAGGAGCATGGAGCGTTAAAAGGCACAGCAATGGCTGCAATCCGCATTTCAAAATGTCACCCACTTCATAAAGGTGGATTCGACCCAGTACCACCAAACAAGCGTAAGCAAAGATAAAATTATCTTTGCTTTTTTATTTGATATACTTTTCTTGATTTAGCTTCCTAGAAATCTTACCCGTGTCCGTGTAAATGATCGATTCAACAAATCTAATCTCTTTGGGATGTTTATATCTCGCGAGCGCTCTATCAAAATGACTTTTAATTTCATGCTCGATGATTCTATTAGGCGCACCGTCAATAAGAAGTACTGGCACTTCGCCCCACGTGTCATCTTGTTTTTTTACAACTACACAACTTCTTGTTCCGATATATTTCGCCACGATTTCTTCGATTTCTTTAGGATAGATGTTTTCTCCACCACTTATAATAAGATCTTGTCTACGATCTAATATATAAACATATCCATCATCTACTCTAGCGACATCCCCCGTATTAAAATATTCACCTTCGTACTCAATTTCCGCATTTAAATATTGAGTTGTCACATTGTCACCCTTTACAAGTAACGTGCCATCTTCTTTGACCTTAATATGATCAGTCACTTTTCCAACCGCTCCAGCTAAAATATGGTCATCCGTGTATTTAATCATCATAATTTGTGAACATGTTTCAGTCATTCCAAATGAGTTATAAACAGGTAGTCCTTTTTGGATTGCATCACGAAGTAACTTAGGAGTAGTGTTCGCGCCACCCATTAATATACCTTCTAGAGAGTCTAGGTAAACGTCCAGATCATCTAAAATTCTGCGCAACATCAGTGGTACAAATGACGTATGTGTTACTCTACTACCTCTGATTTCATTAATGACTTGTTCTGCATTGAACTTATTATGAATAATTAAAGTGGACCCTGATAACACAGTACGTATTAAAATTGAGAATCCTGAAATATGGAAAATTGGATTCACCATCAGCCATTTGCTGAACTGATCATACTCCATTCCATATTGACATTTTTGATGTGATGCAAAATGATTTTTATACGATTGTGTCACAGCTTTCGAATTTCCTGTAGTACCGCTTGTAAACATAATTGTTAAAATCGAATGCTCATCTATTGCTGTGTTTATCTCTACTTCTTCACTATTCATATCTTTAAAGAATAATACAGACATATTGTCAAGTTCTAGTTCAACCGTAGATATAACGGTATCTACTTGTACAGTTACAAGTTGCTTCACAAGTTCACATTTAGTGAGACGCGTGTTTAACACAACGATTTCAATACCACGCTTCATAAGTGCGTGTATTAATCGTAAACTATCTAAACTATTATCCATGAAGACGCCGACTCTATTCGGTAATTTACCTAAACGAATGGCATCTTGATTTGCTAATTCATTTAATTCTCTGTAAGTTAGGGATTCATTTGCATAAACTACGGCAACTCTGTTGCCAAACTTATTTGCTGCATCTTCTAGCCAGTTCATCATATCACCTCAAAAGAAAAAGCCTGAACGCATTGTCCAGGCAATTATTGTTTTATGGGAATTTAGGGAATTGATCAAAGTCAGGTGTACGCTTTTCTTTAAATGCATCTCTTCCCTCTTTCGCCTCATCAGTTGTGTAATAAAGTAATGTTGCATCTCCAGCAAATTGCTGTAACCCAGCAAGTCCATCTGTGTCAGCGTTCATTGCAGCTTTTAGGAATCTAAGAGCAGTTGGTGAGTGTTGCATGATTTCTTCACACCACTTAACTGTTTCATCTTCTAACTCCTCTAAAGGTACAACTGTGTTTACTAAGCCCATATCTAATGCCTCTTGTGCATCGTATTGACGGCATAAGTACCAAATTTCACGTGCTTTCTTATGACCCACGATGCGCGCAAGGTATCCTGAACCATAACCTGCATCGAATGAACCAACTTTAGGTCCTGTTTGACCGAATCTTGCGTTCTCTGCTGCAATTGTTAAGTCACATACTACGTGTAGTACATGTCCTCCTCCAATCGCCCAGCCTGCAACCATTGCAATTACCGGCTTTGGAGTGACACGAATTAGACGTTGTAAGTCTAAAACATTTAGACGAGGAATGTTGTCGTCTCCCACGTATCCACCGTGTCCACGAACTTTTTGGTCCCCACCAGAACAGAACGCTTTGTCTCCTTCACCTGTTAAAACAATTACACCAACTCTTTGGTCATCTCTCGCACGACTCACTGCGTCGATCATTTCTGATACTGTAAGTGGGGTAAATGCGTTATGAACATGCGGACGGTTAATCGTGATTTTTGCGATACCGTTATAAAATTCATATTTGATTTCTTTATATTCTTTTAATGTTTCCCAAACGCGTGACATTACTGTCCCTCCAATAAAAATTTAATTACTCTATCGTTAAATTCTACACTATTTTCAAGATGAATGTTATGCCCAACATTTTTAATACATATAAATGTAGCATTATCAAAAATTTTAAGCATTTGATTGCCAAGTCTTACAAATTTTTCATCTCTCTCACCAGCAAGAATGAGCACTTTTTTATTCGATTTCATAATAGGCCAAAAGTTCGTTTGCGTGCCAGTGCCATATTTACGTAGGCTGTCCGCGACTTCAACGGGGTTTTGTCTAAGGCGAAGTTCATCTCGAATTTTTTTCTGATCTTCATTTAAATTTCTTTGAGACGAAAACAGGCCTAAGTTTGACCACTTCTCACAAAACAGCTCGTAATCTCCTTCAACAGATAATGCTCTATATTCATCGAGCTCAATCCGTTCTTGACGTTTCTTCTCATCATTAATACCAAGTGTTGTACTCTCTAAAACCATTCGGCCTATGCGCTCTTCGTGATGATACAGGAGCGATGCTGCAACGCGTCCCCCCATCGAATAACCAACAACGTGCACTGCTTCAAGATTCACTTCATCTAATACTTCTATAATCCAGTCTGCAATTGTATCAATCGTATAATCAAAACCGACACTCTTACTTTTACCAAATCCTGGTAAATCAATAAGTAAAATATTAAACTTATCTTTATAGTCGTGAATTAATGAATCAAAAGCACCATGGTCAGATAAAAATCCGTGTAAAAATAAAACTGTCTCTTCCTTAAAATGATCTAAAAACTTATAATTCAAATGACTGCACAACAAACTCCACTTCTTTTCTTAAATGTTGATGTTGGTGTAAATTATCTTCTCTATCTGTCATGATTTCAATGAAAACTCTACCTTGTTTGTTTAATAAATCATCCGTTAAATCTTTATATGATTGTACTCGGTAATATTCAAAATCATAAAGCTCTGCCGCATGCTTGAAATCTAAATCTAGCGGTGTACCAAACAATCGTTCAAAATGCGTCTTCTCTTGATACTGTGGTAAGTAGCTAAAGATATTGCCGCCGTTGTTATTAAACACAATAACAGTTATATCTATATTTTCTAACTTTGCAAGCAACAAGCCATTTATATCATGGTTCATTGCTACATCACCGATAATCAGCGTCGTTGGCGCAACTGTTGCTGCACCCATTGCACTTGATACGACACCATCAATTCCATTTGCTCCGCGGTTTGCGTAAACCTTTAGTTTACGGTCAACGTCGTATCGTTCAAAATCACGAATCGGCATTGAAGAACTTAAGAATACTTGTTGATTAATAAGTTTCTTTATAATTTCATACATATAGCGACCTTCGTCATCGTACTCTACGATTTTCTCACTGATAAACTCACGAATAATTTTGTCGAGCTCTAAAAGCACTGATTCTTCTTCGCTTTCTTTAATCAAACGACTCAAAAGGTTCGTGATATTACCAACGTATGTCTTCTCCGGCGTCACTGGGAATGGTTTAATATCTATAAATTCACTCACAAGAATTTGTGGTAACTTCACTTTACTTAAGAACTGATTCGTCGACTTACTTGTCACTGGTTCCCCAACTCTTACGATGTAATCGAACTCAGTTTCAATTTTCTTGATTTTATCATTAGAAATATTACTGAATATAAGGTCATGTGTCGTTATCACATTATCGAGATTTACTCTCATATTTTGACGTGGATCCATGATTGTACTGACGTTTCTATAGTTGAATAATGGAGATAATTCTTCTAAACATTCGTTTGTTTCACCGATAATTAAAAGAACTTTACCTGAAATCTCATCTACAGATTTTGGTATCGTTATGTTTTCTATTAACTCAACTTTCGAATTAACAAATAAATCGTTTCGCGTTAAATCTGGCATTAACGGCTCCCGAATGGGAATATTAATTGCGATAGGGCCTCTATTCACACCAGTGAAATACATGCTTGCCTGCAAGACACGGTTTTGCACTTCTCTTTTTATGACATCTCCTGCTTCAGCAATTGGAAATTCCACATGGTATCTCACAAAATTTTCGTACATATTTGTCTGATTAATTGCTTGAGGTGCACCAACGTTTCTTAACTCATATGGACGGTCACTCGTAATCACTACTAGAGGTAAATGACTGAGCCCCGCTTCACTCACTGCTGGGACATAGTTCGCCGCTGCAGTTCCTGATGTACACAACACACCAACAGGGCTGTTGCTTGTTTTTATCTTACCAAGCGCAAAGAAAGCTGCGCCACGTTCATCTGGATGGACGTAAGTTGTTATTTTGGGATGTAGTTCCGCTGCTATAGCGATTGGTGTAGAACGTGAACCTGGTGAAATCACCATGCTTGTCATACCATACTTGTAAAGCTCGTCAACAAGTGTAAAAACTTGTTCAGTTAACGCTTCTGTGTGTGACATTAGAGTGCCTCCAATACATTTAACATCGGTCTAAATTTCGTTGTCGTCTCAACATACTCAAGCTCTGGGTCTGAGCCTTCAACGATCCCTGCACCTGCGAATAATGTCGCACTCGATCCTTTAATTAACATAGAACGGAGTGCAACTACAAACTCTGCGTCATTATTTTCACTGATAAACCCAAGTGGCGCAGCATACAGACCTCTAGTATAAAATTCGTGCTCTTTGATATATTCTTGCGCAAGATTCTTAGGAAGACCTCCAACTGCTGGTGTTGGGTGCATCTGATATAGTACATCAAAAAGGTTTGCGTCTTCATTTAACACCGCTTCAATTGGTGTATATAAATGATAGATGTAGCGGTTCTCCATAATACTTGGCTTGTAGTCATACATTATATCGTGTGTGTAAGCTTTAATATCTTCAATAATAGAATCACGTACGACGATGTGTTCAAACAAGTTTTTCTCGTCTCTTAAAAATTCGGCCTTGTTTGCATCATTAACTCTGTAATCTTGGGTTCTTGGTATTGAACCCGCGATCGCATTCGTCAGTAACTTATTGTTGAAGACGTTGAATAATTTTTCCGGTGTCTTTGATACAAACACTGAGTTCTTTCTTTCGAAATAAACAATATACGTCCCCGCTTCATCCAATAAGCGATTGATGATGAAGTTTAAATCAATATGCTCGTCCATTCGAACAAGCAACTGTCTAGATAGTACAACTTTTAAGAAATCAGAGTCTAAAACATTAAGTGTTTCTTTTACGAGGTTTTTCCACTCTTCTGGAAAAATTTCATGCTCACTCTTAATACTGCTAATGCGTACTTTCACTGAAGAGCGTTCGATGCCTTCTAAAGTATGTAAAATATACCTAACAAGTCCTTGTTTTTCTAACTCATCTTTCTCAATGATGAAAATACCGGCGTTTTTCTCTAGGTCAAATTGCCATCTTGCGAGATGAAAACCAACCATATCGAAATCCATCCATTCGTCTGATGATTTCTTATCATCAAAACGCATCCCCCCAAAAAGATCCGCCTTCATGTCGATAGATTCATCTAATTTTATATATTGTAACTTTTGAAAAACTGTTGTTTTTAATTCGTCTAGCGTACCCGAGTCAAAATTAGATCGTGTAAATCCATCTAAATATCCAATTCCGATCTTATTAAACACGTTTTCTTTTGATTTAAACCAATAGCGTTCACCTTTGTGCTCTTTAAAGTAATCCAATATTTTCGCCTCGCTAAGATTAAATCCATCTAATGAAAACACAACGGCTAAATACGGTGTATTTGAATCGAGTGTTAAATCTTCAATCAATTGTTGTGAAGACTGAACGTTCATTACTTCCACATTCCTTTTTCCAAAAATCCTCATGTATTCCTTATATTTTATCATTTTTAAGACAGAGTTTGTATATTGTCTAATTGAATTGTGTTAAAATATGTCTGGTACTTATAGAAAAGGAAGATTTATATGCAACATGCCGAAGTTTTAACTGGATATAAAAAATATATTAGTTTAACCCGCCCTCATACACTCACCGCAAGTTTTATACCAATTTTCGTAGGGACTGCAACAGCACTTCCTTATGGAGACATTAGATGGGCAATGTTTATTTCTATGTTGATTGCCACTCTTTTAATTCAATCTGCAACAAATATGTTTAATGAATACTACGACTTTAAACGAGGTTTAGATAGTGAAGATTCCGTTGGAATTGCTGGGGCAATCGTACGAAATGGAATGAAGCCAAAAATCGTTTTGACATATGCTGTAGTTTTTTATGTTATCGCTGCTATTATAGGTCTTTATATTGCGTACAGCTCGAGCTGGTGGATTATAGTTGTAGGTGCAATCTCAATGGCTGTCGGATATTTTTATACAGGTGGTCCATTTCCGATTAGTTGGACACCATTCGGAGAAGTATTTGCTGGTCTATTTATGGGAACTGTTATCATCATGATTACATTTTTTATTCATACTGGTACACTAAATATCTTTCCATTAATCATTTCGTTACCAGTCGCAATTACTATCGGCCTATTAAATATGTTTAATAACATACGAGACCGCGTGAAAGATGCTGCGAGTGGACGAAAGACATTTGTAATTATTGTAGGTAAACAGCGTGCAACACAAATAGTCAGTTTTTTATTATTGCTGTGTTATTTATTTATCATTGTAATGAGTTTCACTGATTTGTTCGCATCATTATTTATGTTATTACCTCTTTTATCAATCAAACAATATCGTAAAACAATGAAACTTCTTAAAGAAGGAGATTTACCAATAGAACTTATTCCAGCAATGGCATCAATGGGTAAACTCAATACAATGTTTGGTGTTCTTTTATCTATAGGACTCTTAATTTACGGTTTAATCGTACATTAAATGTATCCTTATCTTGTGATTAATATTCTAAAGGCTTATAATATTGTATGACTTTAAATTTTTAGGAGGTCCATTTCATGGATTTTAAACGATTTATCATTATGACTGGTCTTGCATCTACTCTTGTTTTAACTGCGTGTACCAATACGGATTCTAACAAAAGTGTTGAAGATAAGACGGAAGAAGTAAGTAAGGAAGCTGAAACATCAGAAGTTACTGCTGGTGAAGAAACTGATCTATCATTCGAAGGAGAATACGGTACCTACGAGTTCTCTAAATTTGATACGGTAGAAATTCCAGCATCAGATGAGGCTAAATCTGCAGCTAAAGAATCTGGAGAAGACGAACCAGGTCCAACAAAAGTTGTCGTTGCTGAATTCCAATTTACAAATAAAGCGACAGTTCCTACATCTGCTGCCGAAGCATTTGGCTTGGATTTCGCAGTTAGACAAGTTACTGAAGAAGGTGTAAATCCTACTGACAATATGACACTAGATATACCAGAAGATAGCGAATATGCCGACATGATCACAGATTCTTCAGAAACAATGGTTAAAGAAGGCGAATCAACAAAAGCATTTGTTGCATACGGCCCAATTGACGACGAGTTAGAGACTCACTTACAATCAAGAGAAGGCATGGAAAGCGAAGCTTTCGATGTTATCATTAAAACTAAATAGTTTTCATTCTTTAAATATAAAAACGCCCCTAATTCTAATTAAGATTTAGGGGTTTATTTTTGTTATTAGAAATCTCTGTTATCTGGATCTGTAGGTACGCCCACGAGATATTCCATCTCATCGATTGTCTTCATGTCTTCATCACTAATTTCAAAATCAAATACTTCTGTGTTCTCTTTAATATATTGCGGTGTTACTGATTTAGGTAATGGAAGTGTGCCGTGTTGTAACGTCCATCTAATACAAATCTGTGCAACAGACTTCCCATATTTTTCAGCAATTTTAAGTAAAGTATCATCGTTTAATAATTTACCATTTCCGTTTGGAGAATATGCTTCAACTAAAATTCCAAGTTCTTTACATAGAGCACGTGACTCTTCTTGTAACCAACCTGGGTGGAATTCAATTTGGTTAACCATTGGTAAAATTTCGGCATCACGTAATGCTTCCATATGTTTCTTTTGGAAGTTAGATACACCAATACTCTTCACTCTTCCACCTTTGTAAAGTTCCATTAATGCACGCCAAGATTCTTTGTTTAACTCTATCCAGTCTTCGTTTTGCATTTCAATTGCTGGCCAGTGAATTAAGTAAAGATCTAGGTAATCCATGCCAAGTTTTTCTAACGAAGCTTCAAAAGCTGCCATTGTTTTATCATATCCACGCTCCGTGTTCCAAACTTTAGACGTAACGAACACTTCTTCACGTGCAAGTCCTGAATCCTTGATTGCTTTGCCTACACTCTCTTCATTACCGTAGACTGCAGCAGTATCTATATGACGATATCCTACTTTTAATGCTTCTAGAACTGCGTTGTATGCATCGTCTCCATCTGGTGTTTTCCAAGTTCCAAATCCAACTACAGGAACCTCTAATCCATTTTTTAGCGTATACGTACTTCTTACGTTTTCCATTTAAAACATCTCCGTTCTTTTTCTTAATATGAATTTCGATCCTGTAACATCATGGGCAATCTCCCCACCTTCAACATACACTTTTACGGATGCTGCATGGTGCAATTCACCATTAAAGTCTGTATATTTGATTAAAAGTCTTGCATTGAATGCTGATTTCTCTTCAATATATACGTTTAAATACAAAACATCATGTTCAACTAAACCTTGATTATCCACTGAAGGTTTTCCATAATGAAAATCTGTGTCCATATCGTATCCTTGCAGAGTGAAGTCTTCAAGTTGAAATGGATTTGCATTGTTATTGATGACTCTAAATTGAATTAATTTACGTCCATCATCATTTACAAATTCTTTAACCTCATCAATTTCTAAATAAGGTTGCGTAAGCAATATTTCGCCACGCCCTTTTGCTTTATAGATAAAGAATACGAATGAGATTGCAGCAACTGATAACATCAATGCTAAAATCGAAATAAAATTTAGATCTAAATCCAAAGCATTAACTCTCCTTCCTTCACTACTTCAATTCGAATTTTACCAAACTTTCAATTTACATCCTAACAAAAGGTTTAAAAAACAGCCGTAAAAGCTACGGCTGAATATATATTTTCTATCTTGTTGAGTTTTCTAATAACGAGTAAATCCCTGGTCCAAACGGTATGTTTAGGAAGTAAAATACAAGTAAAAGTATGATCCAAGCAAGTAAAAATGTAATTGAATATGGAAGCATTAGCGCCATATAGCTACCAATACTCGTATTTTTATCATAACGTTTCATAAATGCTAAGATGATAATCATGCTTGGGAACAGTGGGGTTACAATATTGATGCTCGAGTCCGCTATACGATATGCTGCTTGTGTAAACGCTGGATCATATCCAAGCTGCATGAACATCGGTACAAAAATAGGCGCTTCAATTGCCCATTTCGCTGAACCTGACGTAATCAGGAAGTTTAGAAGTGCTGTAAAAATGACATAGCCAATGATAAGCGGAATCCCTGTAAAGTTAATATCTTTCAAGAACTCAGCTCCGTTAACGGCAATCCATGTACCAAGGTTGGACCAGTTGAAATACGCTGTGAACTGTGCAATTGCGAATACCAATACGATGTAGCCAGCCATTTCTTGAATTGCTTCTGTCATCTTTGCAGTAACATCTTTAGATGATCGAATGCTTCCTACTGTGATTCCGTATGTTAAACCAATTAAGATGAAGTATAGTAGAATAATCGGCACGATTCCTGATAGGAATGGGCTTGACATGATACTACCATTTTCACCCGTAAGCGGTGAGTTTTTATCTAATAACATCCATGCGAATAGTCCACCCCAGTATACAAGTGTTAAAACACCAACGAGGATTACACCAAGTTTTGCATTTGGGTGATCTTCTTGTTCTTCTATCTCATTGTCTATTTCTCCACCTTCGTATTTTCCAAGACGTGGCTCAATAAATCGTGTTGTAACGAGTCCGCCAATGATAGTAAGCATGAATACAGACACAATGTTGAAATACCAGTTGTCGAGCGGTGACACGATTAATGAAGGATCAACGATTTTTGCTGCTTCAGTTGTGAGACCTGAAAGCAAAACGTCTGTACCTGCAATTAATAAGTTTGCTGTAAAACCTGCACCAGCTCCTGCGAAACCAGCTGCAAGACCTGCTAATGGGTGTCTCCCCACTTTGTAGAATACAAGTGCACCAAGTGGTGGAATGATGATTACAGCCGCATCACTTGCGATATTACCCATTATACCTACAAACACAACTGTATATGTAAGTAAGAACGGCGGAGACTTTAAAATTGTTTTGCGGATTGCATAGTCTAAAAGACCGACTTTTTCGGCTAATCCAATACCGAGCATCATTGCGAGTACTAGGCCAAGTGGGGCAAATCCTGTGAAGTTCGTTAAGGTACTTTCGAGTATGTATTGAAGACCTTCTCCTGAAATTAAGTTTTTAACGGGCAACTCTTCACCTGAAGATGGGTGAATAACAGTCGCACCTCTATTTGCAAATATCCATGAAATAACCATGACGATAAATGATAAAATAACAAATAAAGCAAACGGGTCTGGTAATTTATTACCTACACGCTCTATG
Organism: Phocicoccus pinnipedialis; assembly: GCF_903994035.1. Lineage (GTDB taxonomy): Bacteria > Bacillota > Bacilli > Staphylococcales > Salinicoccaceae > Phocicoccus > Phocicoccus pinnipedialis. Next base: position 2,890 of record NZ_CAJEWB010000010.1, on the reverse strand, counting down.
ACGTCGAGTATCCTTTGAAAGATACCTTTCTTTTTCTCTACCATACAAACACCTCTTTCTTTTATATTTATAAAACTTATTTTATATCACTACATAAACTATTGTCTAACGATATTTTAATTTTAGAGTTTATATTTTAATAAATCGCTGTTAAACAAAAAAATCTCTCACTACCGTTAAGTAATAAGAGATATGATTATCCAGGATATATGTAGTCTTTTTAATTTAAGTAAAAAAATAAGGCAGTTATTTTCATAACTGCCACCAAAATGCTACATGTTCAATTGAACACTGATAACATATGGGTTTGTGACGGGAACGGAGAGATTCGAACCCTCGCGCCGGTATGAACCGACCTACACCCTTAGCAGGGGCGCCTCTTCAGCCACTTGAGTACGTTCCCATATATGGCTCCACAGGTAGGATTCGAACCTACGACCGATCGGTTAACAGCCGATAGCTCTACCACTGAGCTACTGTGGAATATTTTTCAATCAACATTTATTATTATACCAGTCCTCTGTTAAATTTCAAGACCTAATAATAAAAAAATTTAAAAACAACATTACTGAGTAATGTTGTTTTTATAAGTATGGGTTTTAGATGCATATAATTCAAAACATTAATTAATCGGGGGGCTGATTAATTTATTTGATATATTTATACTATCATCTAATTGAGAATTAATCAATGCTAATTGAGAAAAAATGTACATTTTTCTCAAATAAATCACTATTATTTATAATTTTATAATTCTAATTTGACCAAAGACCTCGCTTATTTGCTTTTGCTTCTTTCTCTGCTTTCTTCAAAATATCTAAATACGTATCGTTTGGCTGCTGAATATAACGAACCGTCGCGAGCCCTTCTCTAACGAGAAGCTCATTGAGCATAACATCATCAGCATATACATATGCTAGGTATCGATCATATTTATCTTTGATTTCATTATCAAACTCTATATATATATGTTCTGCATTTCCTAGAACTTCTTTTACCCTCTCAAGAGCCTCTTCAGCATATGGTTCACTTTTATCCCCATTACGACCTATTTCTGGAGTATCAATTATTAAGTATCTAAATGAATGACTCTCTCCATTAAAAATAAATTGCGTTGTGTCGCCATCCGTATGGCGATCAAGTTTAACTTCGTACTTCTCAAAGGAGTTGACAACATGCCTATCATTAGTATGAATCACATCTTCATCATTACCACTAAAAAAGTAAACGAGAAGCATTATACCTAGAACAGCAAGTAATCCTGGAAGTCCTAACTTTTGATATTTCCTGAATGGACGTCTTCCGTTTTTATAAAATTCTTCATTACCATTTTTCATAAAATCATCCTTAAACTATTCATTTTGATTATTATACATATATCTACCCTATTATTATATGTTTTGTATAAAAATAATCAAAAAGTACTTGATAATTTTGAAATCTTTGTGTAAGATATTATCTAGACGTTAAAAAAACGCTAACTATTATTATCGCGGGATGGAGCAGTTCGGTAGCTCGTTGGGCTCATAACCCAAAGGTCGGTGGTTCAAATCCGCCTCCCGCAATTTAGGTCCCGTGGTGTAGCGGTTAACATGCCTGCCTGTCACGCAGGAGATCGCGGGTTCGATTCCCGTCGGGACCGCCATTTTTTATTTAAAGCGTTAATCATGTATTAGGTTCTGTAGCTCAGTTGGTAGAGCATCTGACTGAAGATCAGAGTGTCGGCGGTTCGACTCCGTCCAGAACCACCATTTTGGCGATTGTGGCGAAGTGGTTAACGCACCGGATTGTGGCTCCGGCACTCGTGGGTTCGATTCCCATCAGTCGCCCTTACTTTTATGCGGGTGTAGTTAAGTGGTATAACCTCAGCCTTCCAAGCTGATGTCGAGAGTTCGATTCTCTTCACCCGCTCCATTCTATTATTCCACAGTAGCTCAGTGGTAGAGCTATCGGCTGTTAACCGATCGGTCGTAGGTTCGAATCCTACCTGTGGAGCTCTGGCCCCTTGGTCAAGCGGTTAAGACACCGCCCTTTCACGGCGGTAACACGGGTTCGAATCCCGTAGGGGTCATCTTACACATAAACTAAATCGTTTATGTGTATTTTTATTTGGGTAGTTGGCCGAGTGGCTGAAGGCGCACGCCTGGAACGCGTGTAAACGGTAACCCCGTTTCAACGGTTCAAATCCGTTACTACCCGTTATTAAGTGCCTCTCATATGAGAGGCACTTTTTTATTATTCTAAGTTACGTGTTCATTTCATTAAATCTATATTTTGCATGAAATTAATGTATTGCTGTCTTCTGTATTCTTCTAAAAATTTTAAATCAGCTTCTACACTTCTCATGTCTGGTCCTTTATTTTTTTCTTGTTCTAAAATTTTTTCCCGTTTTTGATTCGCTTTGTAATACAACTTCAACGCACACATGTATTGCCTTTCAAACGTGTAATATGAAACATCTATATCTATGGATGTCCCATTCGTAAATGAGATACGTGTCATATCCCCTACTTTAATATAATCTTCTATATATTTTATATTGAACCAATGATTGATGTGATTACGATCAGAATACATTGGGAAATAGATATAACTACCTATAAAGTCTATCATAATTGGTTGCTTCGAAATTATACGTGTTAAATGTTTGGTAATTTCTTTTCTGTGAGAGTAATTTGAAGAATATGCACGACAATTTTCCATTACTATTCTGTTAGATGTCTTTTTCACTTTATAAAGTTCACCGGATGACTCCATGATTTGAGTAATCACTTCATTTTGAGCTGATTCATCTGTACCAATATACATTGTTGCTCCATTTATTGTATAGGAATGATTCATAATTCACCTCTGCTTTATTTGTTAAATATAATATACACTATTGTTAAAT
>NZ_CAJEWB010000009.1 GCF_903994035.1 Phocicoccus pinnipedialis | reverse complement strand
AATGACAGATTCTTTATAGTGGTCATCCATGCCTGCCATCTCATTATTAAACATAAATCCAACTAGCATTTGTAAAAGTAATTCTACATTTGAATCAATGTATTTTATCTTTTTCATTGATTCATTCTCTAATTCTTCTTCATTAGCATCAGATTTAATTTTTTGCAATGCAGCTTTTACAAAAAAGTCCGATCTAGACGTATACTCATTATTCTCACTCACATACTTATTTATTTCTATTAAGTCTTCTTTTGGAATAATGATATTTATTCTATCTTTTTCTGACATTTCAATTTCTCCCTTTTTCATTAATGTCAAATATATCTCCTAATAAATTGACTATAATCTCATTGGCTTGGCTTAATTTATTCAATTCTATGGTTTGTTTGTCTACAACATTTACTAGATGATTTATACGAGATAAAACCTCTATGTTATGATTTTTTTGTAGTACGTTCGAAATTGACTCTTCGATTAATAAATTAATATATTCATTTTTGGATATTCCTAACTCTTTCGCTTTTGTAACCAAAATTTCATTCGTGATATCTGGAACACGTAAAGTGACTCGTTTTATTTTAATCTCCCCCTAAATTAGTTAAAACAGCTAGAAACTCATACATATCAAGCGCTAGAACGTGTTTTAGCATACAACTATGTATGTAGTCATAGATAAATGGCTCTAAATGCGCTTATTTGTCATTAAAAGTTCTGTTTCTAATGTACTTTAGTGCGTTAATCACTTTAGAATCATTTTTATAATCATGCCAGTGCATATATCCATTCTCTGCAATATGCTGTTGAATAAGCATGATTGCCTCAATCAGCTTTTCAGATTCTTCAATGCTATTTTGCGACTGTTCAAAATTAACAATTGTTGGCTTAATTCGATGTTTAAGTCCACTCATCCTAAAATACTCCGATAAGTTTAAATCACGTTCTTCAGCAAAAAATTCTGCTCTTTTCTTTTCATCATCAGTCAACTTTATTGATACATTATTTCGTCTTTTTTTATTCATAATCAACGCTCCTATAGTAGTCTATATAGATTTCATATAATGATTTTAAAGTAGTCTATATAGACTACTTTAATAAAATAAAGAGTAATCTTTGTAGATTCGATAAAAAAGCATTATTGGCGCATGTGAATTTTTGAACACCCCTTCTAAACTCCATTGAAATAGTTACACATTTAGTGTGTATATGATAACATTTTAATACACATAGTGTGTGTAATCAATATATATTTACACTAACGATGTAAAAAAAGAGTGTGTAAACAGTGTGTTTTATAGTTAATTTATGACTCCATAAAAACACATTCATTACACACTATAAAAATGCTTTTATAGCAATGGTTGGCACTGCCAACCCGTCACTCACTCTTTGAGAAGTGACGTCATTGCCCCTTATGCTCTTTTTATAAATTGAAGTATGAGAACACAAAAAAAGTTCAAAGCACTCGAAACAATTCGAGTGCTTTGAACTTTTTAATCTATCATTTGGTTACTAATCTTTGTTTTTTTTGAACATGTTTTAAATTACAAATTCTTTTTTTCTCCAGTACGCGTAATTAACACAGAGAACAGAGTGGTTAATATTACTATCGTTAATACATTTAATAAACTTTCATAAGCAAGATTATTAAACGGAGATATTAGCTCGATCAATAGGACTAAGAGACCTACAAAAATTCCTATCGATATGGCTCTTGAAATTTTACTCATAACAACCCCTCTTTTAATTTTGACTTATTGATAGCCCCAACCACTAGGATAAAAAATATGGTTCGGATCTTGAGAAAACTCTATATAAATTCCCTTAGAACCGTCTATATTTTCAGCAACCATGCCACCTAGCAGTCCTGCTAAAGCTCCGGAAGCTATACCTCCACCTGCAACGGCTCCAATTGCTCCTGCAGCTGCAGAGCCTAATACTTTAATAGTCTTAGTATATGCAGAAGATAAATAAAGTGTTGCAGATCCATCTTTATGTCCTACCCACTGTGTTTTACCTGCTCTAAGTTTATCTTGAGCTTTGTAATATTCAATCTCTTCTTGAGTGAATATATCTGTTAGTTTATATCCTTCTGCTTCTAAGGCATCGAATAACTGCTGGTTTGTAAATACTTTAATACTCTCAATCTCTTTAAAGTTCTCTCCAGTTACATCTTCATCTGATATTGTGATACTTTCTGAAACATCATCTACTTCTGAGGCATTCGCATACAACATAGGAACAACTGAAAAACTCGTTACCATTGTTCCAACAACAAGATTTTTCAAAACTTTTCCTTTGTACATTTCAAATATCCTTTCGAAAAAAATGAGTTACTTTATTATTTTTTTAGACTAATTCTTTTATTTTTAAACATTTATGATCTTTTGAAAGTAATTAAAGATTGCTATTTTATATAGCTACTTAAAGGGGCATGTAAGCGCTTGATTTCGAACGAAAATAACTTTTTGTTATAAATACACCTAAAATCATTTAAAGTCTCTTAAATTGGCTTAGAATAGCTTCTAACGGCTTTTTAAGTATCTCTAATACCTACAGAAATGATTTTAAGGTATCTCTCATGCATTTAAATCTTTTTCCTGATGAAATACACGTTTAAAACTTAAAGTTTCTCAAACACGCTTAAAACTGTTTTTAAAGCGATTAATCTTAAAGCAGCTTTTTAAAACTAAATCTACTTGAAAATTAATTGTTAAATCAGATCACAAAATGACTTATTTTCTACTACGATTTTCTTAAATTTTAGGTGTGCAATTTTATGTGTTTTCTCTTGCGCGCGCATACGCGCGTTGTTTAAATATTATTTAATTAATATTTAATACATATTTAGAAACGCTGTAACCCTTGATATGACTGTCTTTTTTGGACGTTATGAGAACAAAATGTCGGTTTATGAGAACAAAATGTCGGTTTATGAGAACAAAATGTCGGTTTATGAGAACAAAATGTCGGTTTATGAGAACGTTGTTGAAATTATTGTTCTTATAAGGATTTTCTGTTATTATAAGAACGTATTTAGAAAGGGTGTTCTTATGAAAGAAAATGTTCTTAAAAAAATAACTCGATTTAATAATGAAGTGAATACTATTCCGATGCGTGATTGGAGTACAGAAGAGATGAATTTCTTTTTTTCTGTACTTACTAGAATGCGTGATGAAGGTACTAGTAGTATTGTTATGGATAAATATGAATTGGCAGAATTAGCACGTTACACAATTGAACACAATAAACGCTATCACGATACTATAGAAAGCTTAACTAAAAAGCTGCAAGATATGACATATTTTAAAAAAACTAGTAATTCTTTTGTAATGATGCCTTTATTTACTTATTTTGAGGCGACTTGGAGCGATGATCTGTCTGATATGTCTTTAGAAGTTGATGTAAATAAACGCTTTGAATATATTTTAAATGAGTGGAACGAAGGAAATTGGACACAGTTTATGCTCGATGAATTTTTAGAGGTTAAATCAACTTATTCAAAAACTCTGTTTAGATTATTAAAGCAGTATAAAACAGTTGGAAAGAGAGAATTTAATGTTGAAGAATTTAAAACGCTGATGAACATCCCGAAATCATATTCTACAGGAATGATTACAACACGTATTGTTGAAAATGGTATTAGAGATCTGCAACCTTATTTCTTAAATTTAAAAGTTAAAAAAATAAAGTCAAATAAGCGCGGTACTCCTGTTATAGGTTATGAATTCACGTTTAAACCTGAGAGTACAGAAAAATGGCAAGAAGATAAATATATTAAAAAATCTAGATTTAAAAAGCCTAATCGCAAAGCAATTGAGCCTAAGTGGTTTCAAGAAAAAACTAGTAAAATTAAAAACAGTAATCAAAGTCCTGAACAAACTCAAGATATAAAAGAGAGTATTCATCGCTTTAGGAATAGCTAATTACGTGATATAATGTAATTAACAAATTTAGAAGCTCTATCATAGAATGCACAAAACCCCACTAGTCTGCATACTAGTGGGGTTTTTTCGTGCCTAAACTTAAGGCAACTGTCTACTTGTTGTGATGCGTGTTTAGATAGCGCTCAATCACTAACAAGATGACACCGACGATTATTGGTGCCACGAACAAATTTAGAAGTTCATAAATCATAGAACACACCCCCTTTTGGGGCAGTTGCCATATCTTAATTATACCGACGAAATTCTATATAAGATATATGTTAGGCAATTTGCAACATTAAACTTAAAGTTCATCAAAATTAGATAAAAAATCCATACTCGATTTTTCTTTAGTAAATTGTTTTTTTGTCAACTCATTCATCTTTTTTTCTTTATAATATTTATCTAATGCTTTCTGTGCTTTTATATAAATGACAGATTCTTTATAGTGGTCATCCATGCCTG
>NZ_CAJEWB010000008.1 GCF_903994035.1 Phocicoccus pinnipedialis | reverse complement strand
ATCCGTGTTTTATACTGTTCTCTCAGTCACTCCGTAGAGTGTATTTTTGGAATTAACGTTGACATATTGTCATTCAGTTTTCAATGTTCTTGTTTGAAACAGTTGCTTAATTAATATAACATGTCGTGTTTATTAATGCAACATTAAATTTCATTTAATTTATCGTTATTTTTTATTAACTTTCGTGCGTCAGGAATTTGACGACTTTTATATAATACCAAGTGTTTAATCTTTTGGCAAGTGTTTTTATTTAAAAAGATTAGGACAATATTTAAAATCGCCCTAACCTCTTGTTTAACGTGATTTATTACGATACTTTAATTTGTTTCGTGCTTTAACCTGACGGTCTATCTTCGCTTTTCTTTTTTTCGAGCGTCGTTCTTCTTCCATGCGTTGCTTTTCATTACGAAGTGCCTTAGAAGTTACGCCACGATCTAATTTATCTTGTTTAGAATCTTCAATGTAATTCGGTAATCTTAATAATTGGTATGCATTTAATATTAGTACAGTGAATACTGAACGGTAGATCCATGTTGTATCTTCTACTGATATGAATGGTAGTAGGGTAAGTGACGTCATGAATATCATAAAGAATAGTGCTGGTATAAATATTCCTTTGCCTTCTGTTTGTTTCGATTTATAGTACGCAACGATGAATCCAACAATTACGATGATTATTGGTATCCATATAAATTGAAGTGTCGTACCATGATCTGTTCCTAGTCTTGTAAACCTTAAATAGAACAGGTCAAAAATTGCATACATAATTAATAGTAACTGTACATATGGCCAAAATTTTCTAAATATACCTAAACCAAGTGGGTTGATAAAAAGATATATATAGAAGACAACTTGACTCACAGTTGCAATTAATAATCCATAACCGATGATCCAAACAAGTCCTAATAGGAACTCCGGAATGTTTAATTGAAATAAATGTATCGTTACATTCTTGTACTCTGTGAATAAGCTTATAAATGTCGACGCGATAGCTCCGATGATGAGCGTGACAAAATAAAATTTTACTAGATACTTAGAACTCATTTACTCGTTTCCTTAATGATTTCCTCTGCAATACGTTTATATTCGTCTGCAATGATTCCTTCAGTATATATAGAAGGCGCGAAATCTTCCTCGTTTAATTCAGGCTGACCAATCGGCAATTGTCCAAGTAGTGGTGTGTCGAGTTCTTCTGCAAGTTTCTCACCGCCACCTTTACCAAAAATATACGCCTTATTGCCTGTTTCTTTCACTTCATAATAAGACATGTTTTCAATTACACCCAATATTTCGTGGTCGGTATGCTTCGCCATCGCCCCTGCACGTGCTGCGACAAATGCCGCTGTTGGGTGTGGCGTTGTTACGATAATTTCTTTACTCGTTGGAAGCATTTGGTGTAAATCTAATGCAATGTCACCTGTTCCTGGTGGTAAGTCAAGTAGTAGATAGTCAAGATCTCCCCAAACCACTTCTTTAAAGAAGCTCGTTAGCATTTGGCCGAGCATCGGACCTCTCCAAATAACTGGAGTGTTCTCTTCTACGAAGAATGCCATTGAGATTACTTCTACACCATGGCGTTTAACAGGAACAATCTTTTGTCCATCAATTTCAGGTTTTTCAGTAATACCCATCATATCCGGTACACTGAATCCGTAAATATCTGCGTCGATCAGTCCGACTTTTTTACCTGCCTTTGCTAATGCTACCGCAAGGTTTACAGATACGGTTGATTTACCAACCCCGCCTTTGCCAGATGCGATACCAATAAATTCTGTGTGACCAAGTTTGAATTCTTTTTCAAATTCGTTACCAGTTGTTGATCTATATTTTTCGATTTCTTCTTGCGGAAGTTCTTCGAACCTTAAGCCAACTGAAGATGCACCCGCCTCTTTAACTCTATTTACAATCTCAATCTGTAAATCAAGTTGTTCTTGTCCGCCTAAACGACCAATCGCAATTTTTAAGCTCACATGATTTTTTTCTTCAATCACGCTGACACTCAAAATTCCATTCGTTTCCTTGATAGGAACGTTTAATATTGGGTCATTAATTTCCCCAACTATTTCGCTTACTGTATTTTCTGTAATCATTCTATTCACCTTTCGCAATACGTGTTATGTATAATCTTATTTTATCATAACAAACTTTGTTAAAAACAAAATAAATCCGAACTATGTGTCCGGATTTAGTCTTTACTGAGTTCTTCTCCACGTGTTTTAGCCGCTTCAAGTGTCTGGTCAAATATTTTTTCTATATCATGCTTGTGTAACGACTTTAGTCCCGCATCTGTCGTCCCTTTTTTAGATGTAATGTTTTCTCTTAATGTTGATAATGGAAGGTCCGTGTTTTTCATCATTTCCGCAGTACCAATTACGAGTTCGCGTGTCAGGACATCCGCTTGCTCTTTACTAAAACCAAGGTTTACTAAGCTATCTGCGTATTTTTCATATAGATAATATAGGAAAGCCGGACCTGATCCCGTTGCTGCAGTGATCCGGTTAAATTCACTTTCTTCGATTAACACATTCGTTCCGAACGTCTCAATCAGCTTTAACAACTCTTCTTTATTAGTAAAATTCTCTGAGAATGCAACACCGTTTACAGCTTTCTGAACCACTGCGTTTGTGTTTGGCATTATTCTCACTGTCTCGTTACCGTTTAGTTTGCTCTGGATTGTTTCAATTGTTGTACCTGCCATAATAGAGATGAGCTTGGTCTTATCTTCTAAGTTGGCTTTCACACGTTCGACTACACTTTCAAAGTCTTGTGGCTTAGTTGCAAAGACAACATAATCCGCATTCTTTAATAGTTCCGCGTCATTTAATGAAGGCATAACTCCAAGCTCCTCTTTAAATAACTCGAGCAATGGATCTCCCGGAATGCTCGTTACAAATATCTCTTCTGGTTTGACCCCTTCGTTAATCATACCCTTAAAGATTGCTGATGCCATATTACCGATGCCGTAAAATACAATTTTCATAGAATATCCTCCGTTAATTAATGTAAAAAACGATTCCGATATACTGGAGCACAGCAGCAAGTACAATAAACAGATGCCAAATCATATGGAAATACTTTCTGTGTTTTTGTGCATAGAACCACGCACCAACCGTGTAAGCAAGTCCACCAAGAACAAGCAATAAGATAAAAGTCCAAGAACTATTTGTAATAATCATCGGAAGGAATGGTACAACCATCCACCCCATGACCAGATAAAATGCGAGGCTTACTTTTGGATTCACTTTCTTGCTTAGAACTTTATATAGTATGCCAAAGATTACTGCTGCCCATTGGATAATAAGTACAGTGATTCCCCATTTTCCACCAATGACAGAAATTGCGATAGGTGTATATGATCCTGCAATTGCAAGATATATGAAACTGTGGTCAATGATTCGCATAACATATTTATGATGAGATTGTGGCTCCATTATATGGTAGATTGTCGATGTTAAAAACATGAATAACATTGTAATAACATAAATCGAACCGCCAACAGCATGCCATACTCCACCATTTAGATACATGTAAATCGCGCTGAACGGAAGTAAAAAGATAAACATAATCGTTGCCGCTCCGTGAGATACACTGTTCCCCACCTCTTCACCAAATGAAAGAGGGACAATATGTTTTAAACTATGTTCTATTTTGTCTGATACATAATCGTTTTGAAATTTTGACTCATTGTGTAAAGAGGTTTTTTCATTATTCATAGAACTCCTTCTTCCTTTAAATCGTTATACGCTGTCTCCACACTGTCTTTGCCTTCACGATTTTTAAGGGGTGAGAATTCTCCTTTTCGATCTACTTGTAATGTGTGATGCTTATCTGCAGATTTAAATGCATCAAAGTAAAATTTCTCAAATTTGAGCGCTTCTTCTCTGACTAGATTTAGATTACCATCTAGATATTTGAGTTGCTTTTTCGCTAAATGGTACGGCATTTTAGTTGTTGCAGCTTTAGCTAAGAAATCTGTACTAAATACGTGTATACCAATATTACCATTACGGAATTTGTCAGATGCGCCTTCAGGCAACTCTGTATATTCTAATACCCCTTTTTTGCCATCGATATTTGCAAGTCGACCGACACTTTCTCCTGGTTTTGGTGTGATGGACTTTGAAGTGACTTCATTGTCTTTATCAATATGAAGGCCAACTAACACTGGATCTAAAACTTTAACTACAACATTGTCGACATTGTTCATGAACACATGCTTAATGCCACGCGCTTTCATATCTTCTAATAATCCATTGGATTTTAATGCACCAAAGATACCACCGTTACCGTTTGGTGTAATCATGATGTCTTTATTTTCTGTAAGAAGTAAGTGACCTTCTTTACTTAACGCTGGGAAGTGCTCTTGCTTAAAGAAATGAATGTTTTCTCCTGGCACTCCGAAATATGAATGATCTTTAAAGAACGCGAGCGTCTCCTCATGGTTGATGTCACTTGTCATGATGTACCAATGTACAGGTAACGATTCGTCCTGTTTATACTTTAGGATTTGTCTCGCCTGTAACTCGAAGAGAGATACTCCGTCAAAGCTAAACGTACCTTTTGGTCCTGGGTGATTTAAGCGTGTACCTTGACCACCTGCCATGAGCAACACTGCGACTTCACCATTTTTAATTGCAAATTCGGCAAGTGATGTTAGATTTGTTTTATCCACATCTTGCTCATTCGTAAAAGGCACATCGTCTACGTTCGTAATATCAAATTCATTAGCATTCACGTAAACATCTTGATATGTGTCTTTTATTTCATCTAGATTCAGCGACTCAAAAGTCTCTCTCACTCTTTCTTGTGACGCTTGGTCTAACTTTTCAAACTGTGGTAAAAATTTTTCTAACATATAACTTCCTACTTTCCTGTAATGATTGCCTTAATTAACTTAGTGTCTGGTTTTTCATCAGAAATATGAATCGCAGCACGTACACGTTCGATCGTATCTGCTACGTTTTGTTTGTTTGACTCAATTGTTGCAAGTACATCGCCCGCTTCAACTTGGTCCCCAACTTTCTTGTTTAACATGATACCTACTGCAAGATCTAACACGTCATCTTTCGTTTGACGACCCGCACCGATGATTGATGCTGCAACACCGAGGTTTTCTGAATCCATTTTAGAGATAAAACCACGCTCTGTCGCTTTTACTTCTGTTTTAAATTCAGCTTGTGGTAATAATGAGTAGTCTTCAGTGATGTCTGGGTTTCCGCCTTGATTTTTAACGAATACCTTAAACTTCTCTAAAGCACTGCCGTCTTCGATTACCGCTTCAAGCATCTTGCGCGCTTCTTCTAATGAGTCAGCTTTACCAGCAAGTACAACCATTTGTGCTCCAAGTACTAATGATAATTCTGTTAAGTCAGCTGGACCTTTGCCTTTTAATGTTTCGATTGCTTCAATTACTTCGTTCGCATTACCGATCGCAAGTCCAAGTGGCTCATCCATGCTTGAGATTACAGCCATTGTGTTTCTACCTACGTGGTTACCGATTTCTACCATAGTTTCTGCTAGTTCACGTGCATCTTCTTCATTTTTCATGAATGCACCGTCTCCAACCTTAACATCAAGAACGATAGCATCTGCACCTGCTGCGATTTTTTTAGACATAATAGATGAAGCGATTAATGGGATTGAGTCTACTGTTGCAGTTACGTCACGTAATGCATAAATTAATTTGTCTGCAGGAGTTAAGTTGCCTGATTGACCTACAACTGCAAGCTTGTCTTTGTTTACAAGTTCGATGAATTCCTCTTTGTCGAGTTCAACGTGGAATCCTTCTATTGCTTCCAGCTTATCAACAGTACCTCCTGTGTGACCAAGTCCGCGTCCACTCATTTTTGGTACACTTACACCAACAGCGGCTACTAGTGGCGCCAACACGAGTGTTGTTGTATCTCCAACACCACCTGTTGAGTGTTTATCTACTTTTATACCCTCAATTGCTGATAAATCGATTTGGTCTCCTGAATTAACCATAGACATAGTTAAGTTAGAAACTTCTTCTTTAGTCATTCCATTGAAGAAAATTGACATTAAAAGTGCGGATACTTGATAGTCAGGCACTTCTCCATTTGTGTAACCTTGTACGAAGTAATCAATTTCTTCTTTAGTTAGTTCTTTATTGTCTCTTTTCTTTGTAATGATATCGATCATTCTCATAATTTAAAATCTCCTTTAATTACTATTTAGACGTCTTTGTCCATTCTTTTTTATTTCTGTAGCGTTTAGTATGCGCATAAATATTTTCACCAGCGTAATCTTCGTTCGTATACACCGTAATATCGAAATACGTACCGTGCTCGCTCAGCACTTCATCTAAGTATACATCTTTTAAATGTTCAAATAAATTCTGCATTGCTTCATTATCTAAACTTTGGTATTCCCTTAAAACTTTCTTTTGAAGCAGGCCATTCTGTTCCATTACTTCTTGTACAACAATAACGAATGATTCATTCTCACGAAACATGTCGTCAAAAATATTTGTCTGACCAAGGTTTGACATGGAAATCCCTCCACAAACTGATTTATTTTAATTATATCTAAATATATAGGAAATGCTAACTAAAACACGAGTCACTCCTTGCACTATCTATTATTTTTGTTCATAATTATAAGTTGATGAAGGGTGGGGGCGCAAATGAGTCCAACTAGAGAAGATTATTTAAAAATTATATATGAACTCGGCGGTAGGGTTACTCGTGTACCTAATAAAGAAATCGCTATGAAACTAAACATTTCGCCACCAACTGTTACCGAAATGATGCACACGCTAGTATCAATTGGATGGATTGAATATGTGCCATACAGAGGAAGCATGCTCACAGAAGTGGGTGTGGAAGAAGCGAAGAAGCTGATCCACAAGCACAGATTATGGGAAGTATTCTTAGTAGAGCATTTAGGATATAGCCTAGAAGATGTCCATGATGAAGCAGAAGTTTTAGAACATGCGACGTCGGATACTTTAGCTAACAAACTATATCATTTCTTGGGAAAACCAGACTATTGTCCACATGGCGGAGCAATTTCATTTAATAAGATAGAAGAACAAGACAACGAAGCCATTCCATTACCAGAAGTTGGTAAAGGCGTTCGCGCACAAATACTTAGACACGTGAACGAAGAAAAACTGCTTGTTTATTTTAAAAACCATAACTTAAGCTTACTTGATATTATTATTGTTAAAGAATTCGATAAGTCCCTCGACCTACTACACATATATAATGAAACAAATGGGGAAGACGTATATATATCAGAAAAAACGTCTCACTATATATTCGTTAAACAAGTCGATTAAAAACGCGTCTGCTATAAATAGGAATTAAGGCGTGTTTTATTTTATCTTTTAAACTTCAAGTATCCCATTGAAGCATGTTTTTTTACTGTGCCTTCGTTGACGGTGTCTTTCTCTTCGAACAGACCTTTTGTATGATCCCTATATTTTTGCTAATGCCACAGTCACATCTGTAAGTACTGTGCGATAGCTAGACCTCATATGTATCCGTAAATTCCAATATGGATCGAAACGCATTACAACAAATGCACCTATGAGAGTTGTAATAACTGCGATGATCAAACACATTAAAAAGTACGATTTAAATATAATTTTGACTATAAAGTATCTCTCACAAGTGAATGATACAATATAGATACCTTATATTCTTTAATATATAATTAAAGTAATTCGAACACGAGGTGATTTTATGCTTTGGATATTCCTAATTGCAGTAGCAGTTGTCTTACCAATAACAAAACACATATTAGATTTACCTACACAAAAGAGAGCGCAAGAAATTCAAAAAATTAAGGCGCTTACTGAACTTGAGCGTGTGAAACAAGAAAACTACTTATTAGAAAATACTGAAATGAGAAAAGAGCTTGAGAAAATTCGTAAGGAAAATCAAATGTTCTTAAATAATGATGACTCTAAATGGTTAATCAACAAAACAAATTTACCTGAACTAGAGAAGGTAAAATCACCTGAAAAATAGCTTAAAGAGTAAAGCAATACCTAGTTTATAGACCGCTCTACTGCAAATAGAACTAGATTAAATTCACCATGAAATTCATAGTGATTAACTGTAAAATTGTTTAATTTTGACAAATATAAAAGCATGTTTCTAAAATTTTAGAAACATGCTTTTTGTTTTACATCTCTTTAATGAGACCAAGTTTTACAATTGCTTTATATAAACCATCGTTATCTACGTGATCTGTAACGAGTTTTGCCACAGATTTTGATTGCTCTACTCCGTTTTTCATTGCGACTGAGTTTTCTACTTGCTGCAACATCTCATAGTCGTTTGGTCCATCTCCAAATGCATAAATGTCTTTGTCTTCTAAACCCAAGTGCGCTTGAATACGCTTGACTGATTTTGCTTTTGTACCTCCACTTGGCATCACGTCGAGTGATAATGGATGCCATCTTAGGAAGTCTAAGTTTGTGAATTGTTCTTCATATGCGTCTTCTTTGCCTTCTTCACAGAAGAGAAGTGCTTGGAGGATCTCGCGTCCTTCAAAGTAATTCGGATCATGGATTGGGTCTTGGTCAAATTTTAACGAGCCAAGTCCTTCATCCACGTGCACATGAGACTCCATGTTTGATGCCATATCTTCATGATCAATATACACAATCGGATGATCGTTCGTCATGGCTTTGTTCGTTAAAGCAACGATATCCGTTTCAGGTATCGATTCTTTATGAATCACTTCGCTGTCTACAACTACATATTGTCCGTTACATGCGATATACGTATCAATATCTAGCTCTTCTCGGATTTTACTAAATAAAAATGGTGCACGACCTGTGGCAATTGCGACAGTATGCCCCGCTTTTTTTAGCTCTTTAACTGCATATTTCGTTGATTCTGGTATGTTTTTGTTAGTGTCTAGTAACGTTCCGTCTATATCAAAAAAGAGTATTTTCTTCAATTTGTTCCTCCAAAAATTGCTTGTTTCGCTAAATCGTCGGCACGTTCATTATAGAAATCACCAGTATGTGCTGCAACTTTTATGAAGTCGACATGTACTTTCTTCATTAAGTCTTGCATCATATCTTGATATCTTTTCGTGGTCTTCTTATTTGCACGCCATTCTTTATTCGCCCACTTTTCAAGACCCGCGTAATCATAGTGAACATGAACTTTGTCATATCCGTGATCTATCGCGTAGTTCACCGCGAATAGTACACCTTCAATTTCGGCAGTTACGTTCCATAGATTATCTTCTGGATCAATTTCCGTTCTCAGTGTCGCTTCTTTTATTACTTCATTATTATCAATTAATACAGCACCAAATCCGGCGCGTTTTGTACGTTTATCATAACTGCCATCCACGTAAGCGATTAATCCATCGAGAATAATTTCATTCTTAGCGTCATTCATGAATCCCTCCGCTTCTTTCTTAGACTTAAAGGATTTAAATTCAGCCCCTTTAAAGCCAGTTACTTCGCGCTGGGCATCCGGCCAAGTTGTATAGATACCTGGGGTTCTCCCTTTTCTTACTGCATAAAATTTAGACATTTATTCACCTTACATTCATTATTTTGCATCGTCGTTCTTTTCGCTAGGGCCTTCTGGAATACCTACTTCTCCATTTTCTTCAATAAAAGACACAGCTTCAAACTTCTCGAATTCAGATTTTTCATCATCTGTTAAGTAGATTGATTTCATTTTTAAATTTTCCATATCACCATCGATCATTTCTGCGTTTACACCGTACGCTTCAAGTTCCTCGTTCTCTATATATTCCTTAAATGACACGATATAGAGCGTACGATCCTCATTTGTGATTACAGTATTATCTTGCTTTTCAGGGTCTTCTTTCATAGGATCATCTCCATTCACATTACACCCTACTAAAATTATTGAGAGTAACAAAATCAATCGCTTCATGTTCTCACATCCTTACTATTATTTTATCATGTTTAAGAAAAATAACCGTGCATTACTTTGAACGATGATATCTAATAGAATCACCATACGTAAAAATAATAGTTCTTTTAATTTAAATTCTAAAGGTTTACAATAGCGTAATAAGCAAATCGCAGGTGAATTGAATGTCAAATCAAGAAAATACCACTAACGTTTCAAACAAACTAAAAAGTTTTAATGTTTTTGTTGCTCTTGTTCCTTTAACAGTCATGATTATCACTATGCTTTATTCTGTTATTGTTCTAGATGTAGATCCACACATTCCATTAATAGTAGGAACCGCAACTGCTTCTATCGTTGCACTTTACGCAGGATATAAATGGCATGAACTTGAAGATTTTATGTATAAAGGCATTCGCCTCGCACTTCCGGCTGTCTTAATACTTCTTTTAGTTGGACTTGTTATCGGATCGTGGATTGGTGGGGGGATAGTGGCTACTATGATTTATTATGGTTTACAGCTCATCAGTCCAACCTATTTTTTAGTTACGATATTGTTTATTTGTTCAATCATTTCTCTTGTTATTGGGAGCTCTTGGTCCACCATTGCTACTGTTGGTGTCGCTGGTATGGGCATTGGTCTCAGCATGGGAATCAATCCCGCTATGATTGCTGGTGCTGTTATTTCCGGTGCTTATTTTGGAGATAAAATGTCACCACTATCTGATACAACAACTCTCGCATCAGGACTTACTCACGTAGATTTATTTGAACATATTAAACATATGTTTTGGACAACCATTCCTGGGTTAATAATTACGAGTATCGTATTTTACATCATTGGTCTCAATGTCATCGGAACTAAAACAGCACACACTAAAGAAATCGATGAGATGATGCAAGCAATGCAAACACACTTTGTAATCTCTCCTTGGCTATTTTTAATTCCAGTCATTGTCCTTATGTTAATTATTTTTAAAATGCCGGCAGCTCCAGCACTTTTCATGGGCGCCTTGCTTGGTTTTCTAAGCCATTTATTCATTCAAGGTGGTACCTTAGCTTCAGCTGTTGAGACAATGGCGACTGGTTATGTCATTGAGTCATCAAACGAATCTGTCAATGTACTTTTTAATCGTGGTGGCTTTATGGATATGATGTATACGATCTCAATGGTGATTATCTCCATGACATTTGCCGGTATTATGGAATATTCTGGTATGTTGAGTTCTATTATGCAATATATTTTAAAGGTTGCTAAAGGGACCTTTGGACTGATTACAGCGACATTAGCTTCTGCTATTTTTGTTAATGTCTCATGTGCAGAACAATATATTTCTATCGTTGTACCTTCACGAATGTATTTGCGGAGTTATATCAATCAAAATCTGGCACCAAAAAACTTATCTAGAACGTTAGAAGATGGTGGTACTTTATCTTCAGTATTTGTACCATGGAGCACTGATGGCGTGTTTATCTTGGGTACTCTAGGTGTTGCTGCGTGGGAGTATGGTCCGTTTACAATTTTAAACTTTACGGTCCCCCTTATTGCGATGATTCTCGCTGCAACCGGAATTGGTATCACAAAAATCTCTAATACTGAAAAAGATGAATTATTAGAACGCATCTACGGAGATGAAAAAAATTCTACTACTTCAACCGATTTATAACAAAACGCCCGACTCGTAAATGAGAGCCGGGCGTTTTAATATCTATTGTGTAAAATCACTTGCTTGAATGTTCGAAATATATTACGTCTCTTCCATATATACTATTGATCTCTATACATCAGCAATCTAAGTCCGTTTAATATCACTAAAATAGTAGAACCCTCATGTCCAACAACACCCATAGGTAAATTTATTACTTGGAATAGGTTTGCAGTGATCAGAAGCACGATTACTGACATAGCAAATATCACGTTCGCAATAACGATTCGTTTCATTTTCTTTGATAATCCTACTGCGAAAGGAATTTGCTTTAAATCATCTTGGATAAGTACAACATCCGCCGTCTCCATCGCAATATCTGTTCCAGACCCCATCGCAAATCCAATATCTGCTTTCGCAAGTGCTGGAGCATCATTGATGCCGTCCCCCACCATACCTACAGCATGGAACGTTTCTCTCAATTCGTCTAGAATTGAAGATTTTTCATCTGGCATACGATTTGCAAAGACTTCTTTAATTCCGACTCGTTTTGCAATATGTCTTGCTGTGTTCTCATTATCTCCAGTAACCATAATTGTTTCAATACCCATCTGATTTAAACGAGCGATTGCCTCTTTACTTTCAGGCTTTAGTTGATCTTCTAGAGAGAAATACCCTTTCAACTGTTTGTTTTTACTTACAAAAATAACGGTACATCCTTCATTTTCCTTTTGTGTCGCTACACGTCCTATTTCATCATCTAAACTAATTTCATCTTCTGTAATTACAAATTCATGTTTACCAATTTTCCAAACATCAGTTTGGTGTGTAACCATGAATCCTTTTCCTGTAATGTCCTCAATATGATCAAGTTCAATTAACGGAGTATGATCTAAATAATTAACCAATGCACTCGCGATTGGATGAGTAGACCCATACTCAGTAGCTTTTACAACTTCTTTGACTGTCTCTTCATCTACTCCTTCAACAAAATAAGATGAAGTTACTTCTGGTTTTCCTACCGTGAGTGTTCCTGTTTTATCAAATATTATCGCATCAAGACTTTGAACGTTATCAATTGCTTGACCGCCTTTAAAAACCATTCCACGTTTTGCAGCACGACTTATTGCGGATAATGTTGCAGGCGTCGCACTAGCTACTAGTGCACAAGGTGAAGCAACTGTTAAAAGTACCATCCCTCTATAAAATGATTCAATAAATGTCCACCCAAGAACAAAGTAAACGAATAATATAAATACTGGTACACCAATAAGTACTATCTTTACATACGTACTTTCAATAGATTCTATAAAACTTGCCGTTTTAGATGGAGATGATTGTGCTTCTTCCACCAATCGTATAATTTTTGAAAATAGTGTATCTTTGTCTTCTACTGTCACTTCGATTCTAAATAAGTCACCTTCGTTAATTGTTCCTCCAATGACTTCCATGCCCTTTGTCTTTTCTACCGGAACTGACTCACCTGTAATTGCAGCTTCGTTCACTATAGCAAAATCCGACTTTAGACTACCATCGATAGGAATCGTTTCTCCTCTAGGTACTTGAACGATGTCTCCAATTTTTAAATCTTTAGTTAAAACAACTTCAATTGTTCCATCTTCTTTATATCTACGCGCTGTGTCAGGTGTTAAGTTCATAAGTTCTGAAATAGCATTCTTACTTTTTTCGTTTGCCATTTTTTCTAATGATTCAGAAAGCGAGAAGATGAAAATCAGGAGTGCACCTTCCATCCAATATCCAATGATTGATGCACCGATTGCCGCTAATATCATCAATACATCAACATTTAAATGTCTTTCTTTAATGAGTTCCGTAAGCCCCGCTTTAGCAGAGAAATACCCACCTATTAAGAATGCCAGTATAAATGACGGTACTGCAAGTTCTTGATGACCTTGATATTGTAAAATAATACCGATAACTATTAATATCGCACTGATAATCGTATTGGTCATTTCTTTATTCTTTTTCATCCAATTCAGCATTAGACTCCACCTCTATATATTCTCTTTAATTAATTATAATAATTCTAAATAGCGAAAACAAGTGTATTGCTTCATTAAATTAAAGCGTTAATATTTTATAATGATTCTAATTAAGTACATATTTTCTAATTAAAACGTATTTTGCGTCTAATAAATAAACAACGATCGCTGTTTCACTAGAATTCTGGCATACCATTGAATACAAAAAATACGAAAAACTCGGACAGAAGTACACCTCTTTCCTCAGAATATTACTCTTTTTGTCTAAATGTAGAGAATTCCTTTAACTATATATTACAATAAATGAGAGTTTCGAGCGCGTAAAACATAATTTCTACAATATAAGAATAGTGGTCATAAAATTTCTCACCTAATGAATATAGAAATAGTTGTAGAACAACAGTTTTTATTTACTTTTACAAATATATAGATTTTTATCTATTATTTCTTTCAAAAAACGGTTTATTTTACTTTACAAAACAGGTAATGTTTTACACTGTGACTAAAAATTAGAAGGAGAGAAACAAATGTCAAAAGGAACAAGAAAATTTTCTCCCGTTTTCACTTACGCTACTATATTCGTATTTATTATGGTCCTTTTCGGTATTATTATGCCAGATCAATTTGGTGAAATTACTGGAAATATTAGTGGTTGGATAACGGATAAATTTGGTTGGTACTACATGATTACAATGACGTTCATTGTATTGTTCTGCATTTTCTTAGTGTTTAGTCCAATCGGAAAACTTAAGCTCGGTAAGCCTAATGACGAACCGGAATTTAATACAATTTCATGGCTTGCGATGTTATTCTCAGCAGGTATGGGGATCGGATTAGTATTCTATGGTGCAGCAGAACCCATTTCTCACTTCGTTGCGCCACCAAACGCAGATCCTGAAACTAAACAAGCGATGATGGAATCAATGAGATCTACAATTTTCCACTATGGATTCCACCCATGGGCAATGTATGGAATTGTTGCATTATCTCTAGCATATTTCCAATTCAGAAAGAATGAAGATGGTCTATTGTCTAAAACATTACGCCCATTATTCGGCGACAAAGTAGACGGACCACTTGGTACTGTTGTTGATGTTCTTGCGGTATTCGCAACTGTAGTCGGTGTTGCTGTATCACTTGGTGTGGGTACATTACAAATTAACGCGGGTCTCAATTACTTATTCGGATTACCACAGAACATATGGATCCAGATGGTGATTATCATCGTTGTTACAGCACTGTTCTTATTAAGCGCGTGGACTGGATTATCACGCGGAATCCAATATTTAAGTAACATTAACATGGTTCTAGCAGGAATACTACTTGTACTTGTATTCACAATCGGACCTTCTATTCTAATCTTAAACATGATGACAACATCAACTGGAATGTATTTAGATACGTTCCTGTTTAACAGCTTTGATGTTTCACCATTATTTGAGCAGAAGAAAGACTGGCTCGCTGACTGGACAATATACTACTGGGGTTGGTGGATCAGCTGGAGTCCATTCGTTGGTATTTTTATTGCACGTGTATCTAAAGGACGTTCTATCCGTGAGTTTATTATCGCGGTATTACTTGTTCCTTCAGTTATTGCGGCTATTTGGTTCAACGTATTTGGTACGACTGGTATCCAAGTTGCTCAAGAGACTGAATCAATTCTTGGGCTACCACCAGAAACACAGTTATTCGCGATATTTAATGAATTACCAATTGGTGCTTTATTAAGTTTCATCGCTTTACTATTAGTAACAATTTTCTTTATTACTTCTGCAGACTCTGCAACATTCGTACTCGGTACGCAAACATCATTCGGGTCACTACATCCAAAATCAGGAGTAAAAGTGATTTGGGGTGTGCTGTTATCAAGTATTGCATTCGTATTATTACTCACTGGCGGAGAATCTGGACTTGACGCGTTACAAGCAGCAGCGATCATATCTGCATTCCCATTCAGTATCGTAGTGATACTCATGCTCATAAGCTTCTTTAAAGATGCAAACTTAGAACGTAAAAGCCTTGGTCTGACTATTACGCCAGACCCAGAGAAATTTGAAGAATATATTGAACATGTTGAAGAAAATCCAGATGAAGACATGGATCGTGAAGAACCAGATAACGTATTCTAATTATGAAACCTACACATGGGACCACCCAGACGTGTAGGTTTTTTTATGAGGAATGGAAATAAAGTATGGCACTCTCGGGCTCATAGAGCGCGCAGCTCATTAATTACTTTCATCAGAAATATAAATGCACAAATAAAAACTCCTAACGCTCTTATTCAAGAGCATGTAGGAGTTTCTTTGTTCTCAATCGAACCTAACTAGTTTTAACTGCTTTTGTTTGCAGTCTCTTCAGCATTAAGCCTAAAATATTCACGCTTTCGTTTTTTAAACCCGACGATTTCTTCGACACCCACGTCATGCAGTATTCGTCTCAAATTCTTATTGTACTTACCTAGATCATTTGGAAAATGGCCGTCCGAACTTGTCGTAAACGACACTCCGCGTTTCGCAATGGTCTGCACAAATTTCTTAGATGGCGATACTTCTTTTAATTTTGTATGATAACGCATCCCCGCATTCAACTCGCAAACAACGTCGTGTGTCTTCAATGCTTTTGCAATTTCTTCATACATATACAGTAAGTGTAACTCATCAACTTTTCCTAAAATTTTTATATGATCTATATGTGCCATTATATCGAACAATCCACTCTCAATCGCCCGTTCGGTCGTCTGATAATGTGCGTCATATATATGTTCAATTTTAAACTTCTCGAACGTCGGTAATAATTTTGGGTTGCTGATCATGAGTCCGTTATTGAAATGTACTGCACCAACCACATAATCAAATTCATACGGCTCAAGTATGTTTCGCAGCATTTCATCTGCATCATCAAAATAATCCACTTCTATACCCACACGAAGCTCAATCCCGTAACTTGCCCATTTTTCTTTTTGCGACTCTACCAAGTGAATAAAATCATCCATATAGTGCCACATCACTTGTTTCAGCCATCTCTCCTGAATTTTTCCATCTTTAGATTTTGAAATATCCATATGGTTTTTATAATATACTTCCGCTTCATAAAATCTATACAAGTGGTCAATAATGCCAACGACTTTTATATCTTTTTTTATAGCAGCTTTAAGGTAATAATCCATCCACCATTCTGAGTAATCTCCTTCTTGCATGCGTCTTAAAAATAGCTCAGATTTTTCAGTCATATCATAGATTGAGCGCTTATCTTTCTTGCTTTCAATTTCATAAATAGATTTAATCGTTTTCTTAAAGAAACGATTAGAGTATGGTCCTTCTTCTAGATGAACGTGCATGTCAATTTTCATTCCATTCACTCTCCTCTATTACTTATTTTTAGGGTACTAAAGTAAAATAAATTTTATATTAAATCCTTGTAAGCGTTCAGTAAACTCAAATATGTTTAGCGATACTTGTGATCATCGCTATAGTTACAAACAACTTAATAACGACTTATCATAGAAGCGGACATTTTATAATTTTTACAGATTTTAAATGTCCGAAAATTTCCGATTTGAAACAATAGAGAGGTACATGGATGACAATCAATAGGCTAAAAAAATTCGCACGTTTTTAATTAAATATTATTACTTAATTGTAAAAAAAAAGATTACCGTTTAATATATGTATATTACTGCATATAAAGGAGTTCACATGATTGAACAACAGACGGTTAAGTCTTTCTTTTTTAACATATTAAATGGTATGGCACTAGGTATTGTGATTGCACTTATTCCTGGGGCATTGCTTGGAGAAATTTTTAAATTTCTCGCACGTTACTCAGATATATTTACGATTCTTGGTTCATTTTTAACGATGTTTTCAATTGGTGCATCGTTAATCATTGGTGTGCTCGCAGGTTTGAATTTAAAATTCAACGCACCACAGACCGTGATACTAGCCGGAGCTGGGTTTATTGGTTCTGGTGCATTAAAAGTCACACCTGATGGATTTTTAGCCACTGGTATGGGGGATTTAATTAACGTTTTATTTACCCTCTTTATTTCGGCTGGAATCATTCTCTTTATTGGTAATCGATTGGGTTCATTAAATATCGTATTACTCCCAGTTTTTGGTGGAATTATACCAGGGGCGATCGGTCAATTTATTTTACCTTATTCTAAACTTGTGACCGGTGCACTTGGTAATACGATCGCACACTTCACCGAATTGAATCCGTTACTCATGACGATTTTAATTGCAACAACATACACGTTATTACTTGTTACTCCGATATCACTTGTTGCAGTTGCGACTGTGACAAGCCTGTCTGGACTTGCGAGTGGAGCTGCTAACCTCGGTATCGTTGCAGCGTGTTACGTATTCTTGTTCGGTGCAATCGGCGTGAACAATCGTGGGACAATTACAGCGCTTGCGATTGGTACAGCTAAAATGATGATGGCTAATTATTTTAAACATCCGATTATTGCGGTGCCGCTCTTAATCAATGGTATTGTAATTGGAGCGATTGGGTATTTTATGAATATTCAAGGAACACCGATGTCGGCAGGGTTCGGATACACTGGACTTGTTGGTCCTATTAATTCTCTTCAGTTTATGGATGGTGAGACAACGATGAACATTTTAAAACTCGCGGTTGCATACTTTATCGTACCCTTCCCATTTGCATATATCATAAACAAACTGTGTTTAAAATATTTACCAGGTTACAATAAAGAAATTTTCATATTTAAAGGATAAAAAAACCATGAAGCATATTTTGCTTCATGGTTTTTTAATATCTCCATCCATCAAATCGGTAGTTGAAGTGAAGATGGTTTAAGTATTCAGTTCCAACGCCTGCTAAGTATAAAACGATTACAGAAATTAATGTCCATATAACAACATCTCTTTTAGGCAGTCTTGCTGTATATCTAAGGAGCAAACCTAAAAGTCCAACTTGTAATAATAGATCTAATCCAACTTTTGAAACCCACAGGTTATCTGGATTAAAGAGTGCTAAAGAGTCAATCGAGAAACCGCGTGTTGTTTGTATCGGTATGTCAAAAATGACCTGTATAAACTGCAATACGATTTTGTAAGCAGTTACAATTATCATCAAAAAAATTACCCCAGATAGCGCAACATCTTCTTTAATGAATCCCTTTGATATACGTACATAAATGAGTACGAGTAAAAATAATGACATGATTATCAACCATGTGAGTATAGAAGACATAATTGCACGAACGAGAAATCCAAGTACGAGTATCGGGTTAATAATACCTGCTGTTAGGCCACCCATTCCTGTATCGTTAGGTATGACAATAAACATACCAATCGCTACACGCAATACGACGAGTAGTGTCACGACTATTGCAAGCATTTTAAGAGGTGGATATTGAGTTAACCGTTCAAAACTTTTTCTGAGAGGTAAGTTCATTTCTTTCATTCAATCACCTATATCATCCATTTCTTTTAATCTTATACTAATTATACAGTTGATACACCCATTTTCTGATTATTTATTTTATAATGTGTTAATAAAAAAGTTGAGCTATGCTCAACTCTTATCTATATTACTTTATTTTTAATGTTTCGATGAAATCATTCACAAAACGATCTGAGTCTACTGATAAACACACTTTCATGTTGGGTTCCTTACCTAATTGTCCTCTAAAGTCTGCGATTGTTTGCCCATAGCTTAACTCACTCTTCGTTTCAACATCGACATAGACTTCTTTAGTCTCAATATACGTATCGTCAAGCACATACCCAATTGTTAAAGGATCGTGTAATGAACATTGGTTTTTACCATATAATTTTTCTCCGTAACCACGGTACACTTCTGTTGAGTTTTTTACAAAATCGAAGTACTTCGTTCCTTTGAGTTCATTGATTTTTTCGAGATCAATCATTGTTTGGTGTGTAACATCAAGACTTACCATTGTGATATCTAATCCTCTGTGGAATACCACTTTCGCCGCTTCTGCATCTGCAAAGATATTGAATTCTGACGTTGGTAACTTGTTACCCATACCCGCTCTACTCACAATTCCGCCCATGATTACTAGTCGTTTTATCATCGTCTTAATTTCTGGTGCTTTCTTTAAAGCTAACGCAAGGTTAGTCACAGGACCAATCATCACAAGTGTTAGTTCTCCGGGATATTTCTTTGCACTTTCAATGATAAAATCAGGAGCAAACGTATCTTCTAATTTCATGGTAATTTCCATATCGTCCAACGCATTACCGATACCATCTGTACCATGGACATGATACTCGTGCTCAACTTCTCTTAAGAAAGGCTCTTTTGCTCCAGGAAATACTTTTACATCTGTACGTCCCGCAAGTTGTAATACCTTGCGGGTGTTTGTGGTAACAAAATCAAGGGGTACGTTACCGTTAACAGTTGTTATTCCAAGAATATCTAACTTTCTACTCTCAATGGCATAGAGAATTGCTAAAGCATCATCTATACCTGTATCTACATCTAAAATAATTTTCTCCATAATATAAGACTCCTAACCTACATTGTTTAACTAAAAGAAGCACATATCCAATCAACCTTACAGGGTTGATACCACAGTTTAGTTCTCCACTTCTCTTAATTTCTCTAAAACTTCTTGTTCTGTTGGCATACCTTCTTGCGCACCAAACTTACTAATGGCAACAGATGCTGCAGCATTCGCAAATCGAATACTATTATGTAAATCATTTCCGTTTGTGATTGCGCTAATAAATGCACCATTAAAGCAATCACCTGCTCCAGTCGTATCTACTGGAATTGTTTTAAATCCTGGTACAACAGTTTTTTTATCTCCATCAAAATAAAAACTCCCATCTTTTCCACATGTAACAATGAGCTTATGTTTGTATTCTGTCATCAAGTTTGGATGGAACGCTTTAAGTTGCTCTAGTTCAATTTCGTTTGGTGTAATATATGTACATGCTTCAAGAATTGTATCCGTTAATTTTTGTGCTGGTGCTGGATTGACGAGTAACGGAATCGTGTTTTCTGCACAGATTTTTGCGATATGGTTGATTGTTTCCATCGGAATCTCCAATTGTGTCATCACAAAATCGCTTTCCAAAATTCTCTCTTTATGAGTCTCTACAAGTTCTGGCGTCACTTCCGCGTTTGCGCCCGACACAATAATTATTGAGTTATCATTGTTGCTCACTGTCACACACGCAATACCTGTTGGTGTGTTTTCGAGCGGCTGCCGTTCAATCATTTTAATACCGTTCTTTTCAAAAGTAGATAAAATATTATCTCCAAATGAATCATCGCCTACTCTTCCAATGAATTGAACGTCATTGCCAAGCTTAGCTGTAGCAACCGCTTGGTTACCCCCTTTACCACCACACGTTGTTTTGAAATCTTTTCCAATTACTGTCTCTCCAATTTGTGGGTGTTCATCTGTAATTACAACTAAATCCATGTTGAGACTACCAATTACGGTAATTTTTGATTGTATCAAAGTGTTGTGCCTCCTATTTATAATGTCGCTTTAAGTATCGCATCATTCGAGCGGTAACATGCTGTATCCTCTATTATATGGGTCAATATTTTAAATAATATAAACAACCGCTCGTTAAGTCAATGCATTGTGAAATTTTTATCAGAGTAGACTTTTATGTTCTTATAAATTAGTTTAAATATTTATTAATATGTAGCAAACGATACATTAATATTTTTCACTAAGGGTTCTGATTACTTCTCATTTTTAGCATAACCAAAAAAATACCCTATGACTTCTGGTTATAGAAGTCACAGGGTCTCTTTTATTCATCATGACTTTTTAACTAAACCAATTATATGGCAATGATTTTTTCTGTACGGACACCCATTTCAGCTCTGTAAATTCATCCATCACATAAGGGTTTCCGAATCTACCGATACCACTGTTTTTCACGCCACCGAATGGTATGTTTGGCATATCTAGAACCGGCATTTCATTCACGTGTGTCATGCCACTCGCCATCTCGACCGCAAATTTCTCACCGCGTGTCACATTCTTCGTGATAATTGATCCAGATAATCCATATTTCGTGTCGCTTGCCATTTGAAGTGCTTCATTATCTGATTGTGCTTTGATCACGAGTGCAATAGGGGAGAAAAGTTCGGTCTGTGCAATCTCACTATCATTACTAATATCTGTGAAAATATATGGCGTAATTACATTTCCTTGCTGTTCTCCTTCGAGCGCCATAGTTCCTGCTGCTTTCGCTTTCTCGATGAGGGTCTTGGTTTTATCTAATTGGGTTTTATTAATGATTGGCCCCACGAGTGTACGTTTTTTCTCAGGATCACCAGATTTCACTCGCTTCGTCGCTTTCACGAATTGCTTAACGAATTGATTATAGAGGTCCGCATGCACAATAATTCTATTCACACTCATACAAACTTGCCCTTGATGAAAGAATGTCCCCATTACAGCAGCGCGTACCGCCGTCTTCATATCTGCATCTTTAAGTACGACAAACGGACTGTTTCCTCCAAGTTCAAGTGCTGCTTGTTTTAATTGATTGCCTGCAATTTTACCTATATGTCTACCTACTTCAGTCGAACCTGTGAAACTAACTAGATTTACCGCTTCATGTTCGACAAGCATATCACCAATTTCGCTGGGTTTAGTCAAGATTGACTGGAATACTCCGGAAGGTAAACCTGCATCATGAAAAATTTTCGCAAATACGGATCCACTGACAATCCCCGTTTGGATATCCGGCTTATGAACAACAGTATTACCAAGCGCAAGTGCTGGTGCGATGGTTCTCATTGATAAGTGAAAAGGAAAGTTGAACGGTGAAATCGAACTGATGACGCCTTTTGGTTTTCTATATATTTTATTTGTTTTCGTAGGAATGAGTCCCGCTTTCTCTTCAACAAATCCAATATTATCTACCATCTTAATAGACTCTTTCAAAATCATCATCGACATTCTAAATTCAACTTCAGCCTTAATAAATGTACTTCCAGTTTCTTTTATTAAACAATCAATGATGTCATTTTTATTTTTATTAAATAATTTATATGCATTTTTCATTACTTTTTTTCTCGTGCGTGGCAGTTTTGCCCACTCTTGTTGAGCAATTTTAGCGCCTTCTATTGCACGTTCAGTCTGTTCTTTTGATGCAATACGAATTGTCGTTATGATTTCATCTGTAAATGGATTTAAGTTTGAGAAATCACTCTGACCTTCTCCTGAAACAAACGCACCATTGATATAACTCTTATTCAATGTAAAAAATGGATTCACACAAATCACCTCTATATTAATAATACACAATACCTTTTTAAAAATCTTTTAAACCCTCATTCAATATAACGCATTAACATTCTTCAATGCATATTTATATTATTTAAAATTTAATGCATAGTTCTTTACTATGAATTAAAACACGCGTATAATACGTATCAATAATTATTAAAAATTAAAGGAGTTTATTATGGATTTTACTTATGTTTTACTTAATATACTCATGTTTTTTGGGTTGCTTGGTTTTGTATTTTTCTTAGCTAAAAAACATTTAAAATTTTCTTATCGAGTATTAATTGCTTTAGCTATCGGACTTGTTTTCGGAGCTGTATTACAACTCATTTATGGTATGGATAATAAAATATTACTAGACACAGTGGAATGGATTTCAGTTGTTGGATCAGGCTTTATTCGATTATTACAAATGATTGTAATTCCTCTCGTTTTTATATCTATACTAGGCGCATTTGCAAAAATGGATATAGAAGAAAAGTTTTTTAAATCCGGGGTTAAGATTATTTCAATCCTACTTGGTACTACTGCAATTGCAGCTATTATTGGTATTTTAACTGCTGTCATATTTAATTTAGATGCATCGAATATTAACTTAGGTGACGCAGAGAATGCGCATGGTATTACTATTGAGACTCGAGCAACTGAAGTGGCTGATCAAACACTTCCAGACCAACTTGTCTCACTCCTTCCTGCAAATCCTTTCTTAGATTTTACAGGTGAAAGACCAACATCAACAATCGCAGTTGTCATATTTGCAGCGTTTCTTGGATTCTCTTTAATCCAATTATTAAAACAAAAACCAGAAATTGGAGAGAAAGTGAGTAGCGGTATCATTGCTGTTAATGAGTGGATTATGCAACTTGTTAAAATCATTTTACGATTAACACCATATGGAATTTTAGCTATCATGACTGTAACAGTCGCGACGAGTGACTTTAAGGCAGCAGTCGACCTAGGAATGTTCGTTGTCGCATCGTATGTTGCATTAATTACAATGTTTATTGTGCAACTCATTATTATCGCAATTACCGGTTTAAGTCCTCTAATGTATATAAGAAAAACATTAGAAACACTCATATTTGCATTTACCTCACGTTCGAGTGCAGGCACGTTACCTTTAAACATTCAAACTCAGACTACGCGCCTAGGTGTTCCTGCCTCAGTCGCAAATTTTGCGGGTAGTTTTGGATTGTCTATCGGACAGAACGGTTGTGCCGGTGTATATCCCGCTATGCTGGCAATGATGGTAGCACCTCTTGCTGGTGTTGAATTGGATGCTAAATTTATCATCACGCTCATTGCAGTAACAGTGATGGCAAGTCTCGGTATCGCAGGTGTTGGTGGTGGTGCAACATTTGCTGCAATCATTGTTTTATCTACAATGAATTTACCTGTAGTACTTGCGGCAGTACTTATTTCTGTAGAGCCTTTAATTGACATGGGAAGAACAGCTCTTAATGTAAGTGGTTCAATGGTTGCTGGTACAGTAACCGCTAGAACAAATGGTACTTTAGATAAAGATATGTACAATGATGGTAGTTTTGATGAATTAACTGCACAAGTTTAAACGCTCCTTAATTTGGGTATTATATTAATATATACAATTTAAAGGAGAGATTCATATGACTGAAAAAGACGGTAAGCTTGAACAAGCAAAAGGTAATGTTAAGGAAACTGTAGGTAATCTTACAGATGACAAATCTTTAGAGTACGAAGGTAAGAAGGACAAAGCTTCAGGTAAAACAAAAGAAGCTGTAGAAAAAGCTTCTGATAAAGTACACGATGTAATTGACGATTTAAAGAAATAAGCACCAAAAACTGTAATGATTTTTCATTACAGTTTTTTTTATTTTGTTGTTATACTAGAGAAAATATATAAATAGGTGATACATCAATGAAAAACATTATTCTCGATTGTGATCCAGGTCACGATGATGCAATAAACATTATTATTGCTGCAGCAAAATCAGATGCATTTAACATCCTTGGCATTACTACTGTCGGTGGTAACGTTGAAGTGGAAAAGAATACACTCAATGCTTTAAAAGTTCTGGAGTTACTTAAAAGTGATATTCCAGTTTATAAAGGACAATCTCGTCCTCTCGTAAGAAAAATTGAAATTGCAACAGAGATTCATGGCGAGTCAGGAATGGATGGTCCTGTATTACCTGAACCAACACGTAAAGAAGAAAAAATGCATGGCGTAGATTTTATTATTGAAGCGGTTAAAAATTCAAAAGATAAAGTAACACTTGTTCCGACTGGTCCATTAACAAATATCGCGATGGCACTCATTAAAGAACCCTCTATAAAAGAAAATATCGAAGAAATTGTTTTAATGGGTGGCGGCACTTTCGGTAACTGGACACCTGCAGCTGAGTTTAATATCTTTGTTGATGCCGAAGCTGCAGAGGTTGTATTCACAAGCGGTATTCCTTTAGCAGTATTCGGTTTAGATGTGACGCACCAAGTGATAGCAACAGATGACATCGTTCAGCGCGTTGGAAAAATTGACAATGAAATTGCAACTTTCGTTAAAGAATTGTTAATATTCTTTGGACAAACCTACAAAGATTTCTTTGGCATCAATGGTGGTCCTATCCATGATGCATGTACATGTATGTATTTATTAAATCCTAATATGTTTACTATGGAAGATGTCAACGTGACGATTGAAACAAAAGGTGAATCCACTTATGGAATGACGGTTGTAGACTTACTTAAGAAGACCGGCAAAAAAGAAAACGCAAGATTCGCAACAGGCGTAGACCAAGACGTGTTTTGGAATACGTTCATTGATATACTGACATCATTTGATTCCTAATTTCACAATTAAAAGGTTGTTATTTTTTTCACGTATGCAACTCTAAATGTATGTCATAGTCATGTTCATATGTTATAATATAAGTAACTTATAAAAGAGGAGACGAATAAATATGATGAAAGCCGCTTTATTCTATAATGCTAAAGATGTACGTATTGAAGAGGTAGAAGAACCAAAAGTACAAGAAGGACTCGTAAAAGTAAAAGTAGCGTGGGCAGGCATATGTGGTAGCGATCTCCATGAATACTTAGGAGGTCCAATCTCTACCCCAGGTGATGCGCCAAACAGCATTACAGGAAAAGAACTTCCAATTATTATGGGACATGAATTTTCTGGAGTTATTGAAGAAGTTGGTGAAGGAGTAGAAGGACTCGAGCCTGGAGATAAAGTATGTATTAATCCAGCGTTAACGAATAATAATCACCCGGATTTCTTATATGATTTCTATAAAGAAGGTACCTTTATTGGACTCGGCACTGACGGTGGATTTGCAGATTTTGTTGTTGTGCCTGAAAAAAACATCGTGAAGTTAAAAGATACAACGTCACTTAAAATTGGTGCATTAGTAGAACCTACAGCTGTTGCTCTACAAGCGATTCGTGAATCAGAAATGGAGTTCGCTGAGTCTGTCGCAATTTATGGTGCAGGTCCAATTGGACTAGCAACTGTTTTAGCGGCTCGTGCTGCTGGTGCAAAAGATATTATTGTATTTGATTTATCAGAACAAAGATTAGAAAAAGCAAAAGAATTTGGTGCTACTCATACGGTAAACTCTGGAAAAGAAGATCCAGTTGCATACGTTCACAAATTCTATCCAGATGGTGTAGATCGTACATTTGAAGTTGCAGGTGTACCAATTACTTTAGCACAATCTATTCAATCTACACGTCCACGTGGTATGGTTACAATTGTTTCTATCTTTCAAAAACCAATTGAATTTAACCCAATTATGTTAACTACAACTGGTGTTCGATTATCATCTTCACTAGGCTATGAACCAGATATCTTCAAAGCAACTGTAAAAATGATAGAATCCGGTCAAATTGACCCTAGTCCAATGATTACTGAAGAAATTGAACTAGACGAAATCGTTGAAAAAGGATTTGAAGTACTTACTGAAGATAAGACTCAATCAAAAATTTTAGTTAAACTAAGTGGCGAAGAATAAACACTCAGCTATTTAAACCCCAGTCTATATAGACTGGGGTTTTTGTATAATAAACTCATTTTAAAAATCAGTGATTTCAAAATGATAGATAAGTGTATTATACTTATCACTATAATAAAAAAACTAGAAATTATTTTAAGGTGTGAGTGTAAATGAAACGTACTCTAGTCATAAGTGATATTCATGGAGAGTTAAATCTTTTTAATGAATTACTCGAGAAGGTGAATTATGACAAAGACAAAGACCAATTAATACTTCTTGGAGACTATATAGACAGAGGTCCATACTCTAAACAAGTGATAGAACGTGTGAGGTCTCTTAGAGAAGATGGTGCAATCACATTAATTGGTAATCATGAAGTCATGTTATTGGAAACTGTAGAAGGTAATGAATATGGAAGGGAACGTTATCGCAAAAATGGTGGCCTTCAAACTGTACAAAGCTATGATAACTCAATTATTGATTTTCGTTTACCAGATGTTCCCGAATTTTATGACCACGTTGAATTTATACGTTCGCTCGACCTTTACTATGAAACAGATGAGTATATTTTTGTACATGCAGGTGTTGTACCTGGAAAAACTTTAGAAGAATCTACACGAGATGAACTCGTTTGGATTAGAGACAAATTCTTCAATGAATATACAGGAAATAAAACTGTAATCTTTGGACATACTCCAACCTCAAGAATACGTGGAGAAAAAGATAACGCTCCATATTTTGGAGAGAACAACATCATTGGGATAGATGGTGGCGCAGTATTTGGCCAGCAATTAAACTGTTTAATATTACCAGATAAAACTTACGAATACGTAGAAAATAAATCCTTTTAAATTTAACACCCTTTTCGTATGAATTTATTACTCACACGAAAAGGGTTATTTTTGTACTTCTAATCGTTTCTCACTACCAAATAATTCATTCTTTATTATAAAAATTCCACTTCATAATTGTCTGTATACGGTTCTCCAGAGGAGATAATTTAAGCAATAGTCACATCGTATGACTCATATTTCAATATGATCAATGTCCTGGGAAATAAATCATTTGTAGTACAAAGATAACTCCAAAAACATATACGAGCGGATGGACTTCTTTGCCTTTACCGCTAAATAATTTTATTAATGGATACGTTATAAATCCAAGGGCAATTCCTGTAGCAATACTTGATGTCAGAGGCATTGTTAAAATAACAATAAATGCTGGAAAAGCTTCGTCAAACTGTTTCCATCTAACTGTTTCTAGACCAGACATCATATAGCTTCCTACAATAATGAGTGCAGGTGCTGTGATTGCAGGAAGTGCAGAGATAGTCTCTATAATCGGTGAAAAGAAAAGTGCGAGGATGAACAGTAACGAAACGACTAATGTCGTTAATCCTGTGCGTCCACCAACCTGTACACCTGAAGTCGATTCGATATACGCAGATGAAGGAGTGGTTCCAAATGTTGCGCCTACTGTTGTAGCAACCGCATCTGCAGTTAACGCAGCTTTTGCTTTTTCAAGCTTACCGTTTTTCATTAGTCCTGCTTGTTCTGCAACACCAATCAATGTACCCGTCGTGTCAAAAATTGTGACAAGTAAAAATGCAAAGACAACCGTATAAAGAGATTCTGTAAATACCCCTCCAAGGTCTAAATCAAAAAATACTGGTGTAGGTGGTAAAGAAACGATGCCATCTAACTTCATCATATGTGTCAAATAACCAATGATCCCAGTGAAAAGCATTCCGTAGAATAAGCCACCCTTAACACCACGTGCTACAAGAATTAAAGTGATAACTAATCCAAATATTGAAAGTAGCGTTACTTTATTAGTGATATCTCCAAATGAAACAAACGTCTCACTATTTTGTACTATAATGCCAGACATACGCAGTCCGAGAAATGCAATGAATAACCCTATACCACTTGTAATACCTACTTTTAAAGTGTTAGGGATCGCAGCAATTAATGCTTCTCTTAAAGATGTGAATGTCAGTATGATAAAAATAATTCCTGCAAAGAATACTGTGGCAAATACCGCTTGATAACTGACTCCTTGATTTAACACAACTGTTACGAAGTATGCGTTCATACCCATACCCGGAGCAATCGCAATTGGGTAGTTTGCCCAAAGTGCCATGATTAGAGTTCCCACTACCGCAGAAATAATTGTGGCGATAAACACCTGATTAAATGGTACACCAGCAGCAGATAGAATCGCTGGATTCACCACCACAATATATGCCATAGTTAAGAATGTTGTCATACCTGCGAGAACTTCAGTTTTAACATCTGTGCCACGTTCTGCTAACTGAAAAAATGTTTTCATCCTTATGAAAATCTCCTTGATATCTATTTAAACCCTTAACTATTCTACAGATTTATTCGTTATGCTTCAATGCTTATTTTAATTAATCAGCGTTTATACATTTAGTTTATGCATGCATTTTATCGATTAATTTTGAATAAATACGTTCAACAAACCAAGATTCTTTAGATCTATTTTTCACATCTTCTAATTTAATCCAAGCTACGTCACTATTCTCTTCTTCATTTATTATTAGTTTTTGATCCATGTCGGCTTCAAGTAAATATGTGAAATTGAGATGAAGATGAGAAGAAACATACTCCCCACGCTTTACATGCCCTTCAACGCAAAGAATCTCTAAAGAAAAGATTTCTTCTTGTACTGGATATAATGTTTCAATACCACTTTCCTCATGTGCTTCATTGCATGCCACTTGAAGCAGATTATCATTACCATCAGCGTGACCACCTAGCCATGCCCATGTCTCATAGATGTTATGGTATGCCATTAACACATGTGTGCGCGCTTTGTTTACAACCCATGCACTCGTTGTGATATGCGCCACTTGATTATCACGTGTTAAAATATCTTGACCACTATTGACCCAATCTAAAATTATCTTTAAATCAACAGTTTCTTGTTCATTAAATGGAATAAATCGTTCTAATTGCATTTTTATTTTATCCATAAAAACTCCTTGATTATCGTGCTTCATAATATGTATCGTCTACCTCTTCTAACCATTCCATTTCTCCTTTGTTGATTGCGATATGTGCAAACCAACTATCCTTCGTCGCACCATGCCAATGTTTAACACCATCAGCAATGACAACAATATCTCCTGCTTTTAATAATCGAGCTTCCTTACCCTCTTCTTGGTACCAACCTTCTCCTCCAGTTACGAGCAGAATCTGGTATCCGTCATTGTGCTTGTGCCAGTTGTTTCTGCACCCAGGTTCAAAAGTCACGTTAGATACGGATACATCTGAAATCTCTTTTTCTACTAGCCTATTTAAATAGGATTGCCCGATAAAATAATCAAACATCTTATTTTTATTTCCTTTAGGAAAAATGATACCCTCTTTAATTTCTTCATACTTAGCGATAATAATCACTCCTTATTCACTTTACGTACAAGCTTTAAGACTTTAACCTCTAATCCAAACTTACGTTTTAATATTTTTCTTGCATCTGGATTACTACGTGCTGGAACTTTAAGTGCTTTTATTTCATCATTCACTTCAATTGTCGCAATAAAACATTCTGTTCCGCATCTCACTTTAATCACACTTTCATTGTTCCCTTAAAAATGGACATAAAAATACCCTCTATGCACATCATAATCGTTTTAGCATAGAGGGTTCAAGTTAACAAATCTCACACTCCGAATCTTCATCCGTCTGTTTCTCTTTTTCTTCTAACTCAATAGATTCTAATTCTGGTTCATCTACAAATGTATCAGAAAAATAATTCATAATTGTCCGCTTCATAACATCACTCCTAATTTCCATTTTTTATCTATAGTATAATTGTACACCAAAATACTACTTTAATGTTGTATACTGTTTTACATTTTTCTTTCTTATTAAAGAGTGCCACTTCCATTTATAGGGTAAACAATAGAAAAGGAGTGATTAATTTTATGAATATTGTAATCACCGGAGGAACAGGACTTGTCGGAAAAGAGCTCGTCAATAAATTGAAGAATGATCATGAAATTATTGTTTTAACAAGAAGTAATCATAGTAACACAGAAAACATCACATATATTAATTGGTCAGAAGATGGATGGGAAAAAGAAATGCCAAAGAAAGTTAATGCTGTAATCAATCTTGCAGGGGCTTCTTTACAAAAACGTTGGACAAAAGATCATAAAAAAGAAATTATTACTAGTAGAGTAAGTACTACAAAACGCCTATTTGAATATTTTAAAACCCGCTCAGCTCCAGACGTGTTGTTTAACGCGAGTGCAATTGGATATTATACGCCTTCAAAAACCAAGACTTACGATGAGTCAGATATATGTCAGCCAAATGATTTTTTATCAGAAGTCGTATCTCTGTGGGAAGGATATGCGAAACAATTTGAATCGATCGGCACGCGTGTCGTGATTGGTCGCTTCGGTATTATTTTCTCTGG
Organism: Phocicoccus pinnipedialis; assembly: GCF_903994035.1. Taxonomy (GTDB): domain Bacteria; phylum Bacillota; class Bacilli; order Staphylococcales; family Salinicoccaceae; genus Phocicoccus; species Phocicoccus pinnipedialis. Next base: position 3,275 of record NZ_CAJEWB010000008.1, on the reverse strand, counting down.
TAAAGGCGGGGCTTTACCTTTAATGGTTAAACCGTATAAGCTTTACGGTGGCGGACCAATTGGAGATGGTCAACAATGGTTTAGCTGGGTACACATTGATGACGTTGTTCATGCCATAGAGGTATTGATTTCATCAGATAAATATAAAGGTGTGTTCAACATTACGAGTGTGAATCCTATTACTCAAGATCAATTGGGACGCACGATTGCTTTAGTAACTAACAAACCCCATTGGTTTAAAGTGCCAAAACCTTTATTCAAGTTAATTTTGGGAGAACAATCTGATATGATTTTGCACACGCAAAAAGTATTACCAAAAAAGTTACTATCACACAATTTCTCATTCATATACCCACATGTTGAAGATGCGTTGTATCAATTAATTAAATAAAGAGACTGACAACTATTCTTAGGTCTATTAAATCTAGTGTTCTTATAATTCTAAAGTCTGGATAATATCACTTATACTTTGAGGTAATTCATTAACTTTGGGCAATGAAAAAAGACGCTAGAGAAATTAATCTTTCAAAAAAATAAGCACTTCCTTTTAGGAAGTGCTTATTTCTATTTATTGTGTTTATTCACGATTAAAATCGTTCATCTCGATTGTTTCTAGAAACATCATTAACATCAATATCGCCTTCTGTGTCTACATCTAATTCTTCTCTTCTCACAGTTTCTTCAACATGTTTGTTATCTGTAACTCTTTCTTTACCAATCGATACTTCTTCAGTTACTACTGATTTTTTGTTTACATCGATTTGTTCTTCATTTACTGGAATAGTAAATTCTTCGTCCTTAAACTCATGATTATCCGTTACTTCTCTGTCACCTTCTACAGAATGACGTTCAATAACAACTTCTTCATGGTCTACAGGAACATCTACTGATTCTCTATCTTCAACGACTCTTTTAGAAACGTGAACTTCACCCGTTTGAACTTCATTAGTGTCTACTTCTAAACGCTCTTCAGATAATTCAACAGTTTGGTTATCTGCTAAATTAGGGTTTCGATTAGATTCATCATTGTGCATAGTGTAATCTACCGAATCTGACATACCGTCATGTTTGCCTTCTGCTAAGACAACTACTTTTCCTTCTTGTATGTCATTTCTATAATGTGCGAGTGGATCTTCATTAGAACCAGATGTTCGATTATCGTACTCATCTTCTACTGTAAATGCATTTACAATTTTATCCCATAAAGATTCATCTTCTTTAACACCCGCTGTAGAATGATTGGACTCTACATTATAATTTTCAGGAGACTCCATTTTTACATCTGAGTTGTTCATAAATGAATCACGTGTTGTATTATTTGAAATCAACGTAATATCCTTTGAACTATATCCTTCTGCCTTCAATTGTTTAGCCGCTTCTAGTGCTTCTTCTACTGAATTATAACTTCCTTTAACAAAACTCATAATAATTCTTCCTCCTATGTGTACCTCTATTGGTATCACTTTTTATTCAGTCTTTATTATATGTTTGTTCTAGGCTCGTAATAGATATATTCCCTTTACTATAGTTTATAAACATTTCTCTGCATTGTGTAGGGTTTGAAAGACAATTGATTAAGAAAAACTCCTCAAAATATTGAGGAGTTTTGATTCTATTACGTTACTTCGTAACTCTATTCTTTTTAATATTTCTTATAACACAATATTTTCCTGTTCACCATTTTCCCAACTGATTACATTATCAAATGTAATTGACGCTCTACGAATCATCGCTTCCTCTGTTGCATATCCGACATGCGGAAGTATAACTGTATTAGGTGCGTCTAGCAGAGGATAATCCTTTGGAATTGGTGGTTCCATATCTACTCTATCTAATCCCGCTCCTGCAATTACTCCCTCACGTAATGCTATTGCTAGTGCTTCGTTATCAACTACTGGACCTACTGCTGTATTGATTAAAAATGCACTTTCTTTCATTAGCGACAATTTCTCTTCATTAATTAAATGTTTCGTTTCATCTGTTAGAGGAACGTGTAATGTGACAATATCACTTTCTTTTAATACTTCATCTAATGACTTATACTCAACACCCTGTTTAATCAATGACTCTTTTTCACTTCTGTTATAAGCAATCACGCGACAGCCATATGCGAGTCCGATTTTAGCAACTAACCCACCAATGTCTCCCGTGCCAATCACACCAAGTGTCTTTTCATACAAGTCGAGCTGTCCGTATCCAACCTTCGTTCCACTTTCTCTAGTTACGCCATCAAGTGGTATCATATTACGTAATAGTGCTGTAATTAGTCCAAATGTTATTTCTGCAACAGAATGAGTACTGTACCCTGCAGCATTAGAAACTTGTATATTTTTTTCTTTACACTTTTCTAAATCAATATGATCATAACCAGTAAATGCAACGGCAATGTACCTTAAGTGCTCTGCAGCTTCAATCACTTCACCACTCAGTGGCATATTAGCAAGAATTAATATTTCCGCATCTTTAACTCTCTCTTTTAAAGCCTCTGTATTTGTTTCTCCATCATCGTACACTATTAACTCGTGACCACGATCAGTTAAAGGTTTAGAAAGTCTATTGAACTCATCATCACTTATTCCTAAAGATTCTAAGATTACAATTTTCATTTTTCTTTTTCCTCCACTTATTTATACTCTTACTTAATAGTATCATTTTTATAATTTATATACATTAAATTGTATTTAGATTAATTCTATACAGTACAATTCATCTTTTAAACTAAAAAAAGCACTTTCCAACTGTTGTTGGAAAGTGCTTTAAACATAGATATAAAAATAATATTAACGTTTTGAGAATTGTGGTGATTTACGTGCTTTCTTAAGACCTGGTTTTTTACGCTCAAAAATTTTCGATTTTTCATAGTGAATGATATACTTCATTAACATTGATATATCAACGTTTCCTTCAATTATTAACATCATACTATTTCATGCAGTTTCTATAAAAGGTATTAATTAGGTATTAAAATTTATGCTGGTCGGTAGTAACAAATAATTGATTTTTGTCTATAAATTCATCTTTCTAAGTAAATATCGATAAATAAACATTATACTTCTAAAGAGAAGCAATCATCTCCTCAATTGCTTTATTGAATTGAACTAGTGTATGTTCCTTATTGAAAAGAGGTAGACCCATGACTCTATAATTATTGTTGAATGTATATTTTTACTATAGCAAGAAATGTGACGACATATTTCTGGACGGACGTTTTAAATAGTCCATATTATATGTATCTTAAACTAAAGTGATATAAGGCATAAGTTATACATTATAGC
>NZ_CAJEWB010000007.1 GCF_903994035.1 Phocicoccus pinnipedialis | reverse complement strand
TTTTTAAGTTGCATCTTACCCCCCCTTTTATTGAATATTTTATAGTATGTTCAATCAGTATAAAAAAACTGGAATATAAATTATTAGATATTAAAAAGATAACCCTTTCATTATTTGAGTGGGGTTTTTTTACGAAGAAAATTTAATGTTAAATGATTAAGTTAATATCTAGACACTCCCTGTTTTGTTTTCTAAAATTTCATTTTTAAAAAATCATGAAATGGAGATTTTTTGTTTTTTTCTGAATTTACAGGAGAGATCTGTTTATGCCGAGAAAAAGGAATTTGGAATAAAAGCTATAGCGAAGCTGAAAAATTAACTAATAAACGAAGTAGTTCTTTTTGATTTTCTCCTACTCCGTTAAACATAGTATTAATTCTACAAGACAATACTAAATAAACTTTAGCTATTGGGTTTTTTAAGATATTCCACCATTTACGCTTGTTTTTTTTTTGTTTTCTTTTTGTTCTTTTAGTTGTTTTTTCTTCAATAATATCATCTAATTCTTCTACTAATAATAAGTATGTATCGTGATTATATTGTAATGGCTCTGTCGTATATTCTCTTGTATCTTCATTGATTGCTTTTATTTCCAGTTCATCAATTTTCTTTTTAAGTTTATTTCTTGAATATCCTAGTTTTTCACTTAACGCTTTCATGCTATAAATTTGTGCCATTTTTATAACACATTTACTGATATCTTTGTAGCTCTTTGACGCTTTATTAAAGTTATTTTCTTCAAAAAATCAGAAAACTCCTCTTTTTTTATATTGTACTTTGAATATAAGATTATGTGTCAATAAGTATGAAAAATGTAACAAACATTTAACTTGTTACATCAACTATAATTTAGTCATTGAAAATTAAAAATCGGATAAAATCTTCTGTTATAAGATTTTATCCGCTTTTTTTCTATTACATTTCCAACAAAGCGTTTGTAAATTTTCTTTTTCCGAAAGCCCACCTTTAGAAATAGGAATAATATGGTCAATTTCTAATAAAATTAATGGGTGGTCATCCGTTGATGCACTACACATTTGACAAGTATAAGCATCTCTTTCTTTGATGAACATTCTTAACTTATTAGTCATTAATGACCTTTGTCTTTTTGCACTCTTATTATATTTTATTTTTTCCGCAATATATGCAGCAGTAACTTCAACAGTTTCTCCGTTAAAATCAATAATTGTACGTTGAGAACTATGACCTCCTGCACTTACATATTCAAAGATGTATTGGCTGTATGAAATATCAATTTCAGGAATATCCATTCCAATTTTTTCCATCAATTCATCATAGTAATATTTCAAAATAAACTTAGGTGGATTAAAATCTTCTGTTATTTGTTGTTGTCTTAATTCTAAGTTCTTAATCGTATTTTCCATTCTAGAAATATTTTCGCCGATCTCTTCTAATTGCTTTAGATTTTCTTCCGTAGGTTTGATATTAAAGTACTAACACATGTATTTTATAGGTTCTTCTGAGGCTCTTCTAACAACCTGTAAAGAAGCTTGATGAACATTCTCAGTTTTTAAAGTTTTTTCATTCTTATCTCTCTGATAATTATAGTTACTTGTATTTTCAAATTTTGCTAAGTGAGAATGTTCTCCCGCTATTTCTGTCGGAACAAAAATATTATTGTTTGGAATGCTATTAACATAATTTGAAATCTCATTATATTCTTTTATTGTCGATTCAATTTCTTTTTTATGATTTAAAAATTCTTCACTTTTAAAATATCTGTATTTCCTAATCATTAAGGAAAGCTAACAAATAAAAATGGGTAAAATAATTGCTAATCCAATAACTGTACCAATCAATACAAAAGAGGGAAAAATAAAACCTAAAAATATAACGATACCTGCAATGGATAGTAATCAATCTAAATTATTTCCATTTTTTTCACTTACTTTCAATTTGGAAAGCACCTCTCATTTTTTATTTTATTCAAAAGTGAAACGTTCAAAAAATATCAATAATTATCCCAAATTCCTTTTGATGTAAGCCTTACGGTATGAACTTTTTAACTATTTCTAAACTGTGCAATGAGATCATTTAGATTTTTATCATCAGTTTCAATTCTGTTCATAAAATAAAAGGTTTTCCAACTTGGACATTCTCCAAAGTCACTGAAAAACCTTATTCTATCAATATTTAAACCCTTCTTATTCTTCCATCCTAGACATCAATGCTACCAACTCCACATGCACTGTATGTGGAAATAAGTCGACGGGTTGTACGCGTTTTAATTCATATCCAAATTCTCTCAGCCATACGATGTCTTCGGCAAATGTTTCTGGGTTACACGATACGTACACTACTTTGTCTGTTTGCAATCTACCGATTCTTCGCATCACTTTGCCCCCTGCTCCGCTTCTTGGTGGGTCTAGTAAAACCAAGTCTGGTGTACCCCATTCTTCTAGCACCTTATCCATACCGCGTCTCGCATCTTGTGCTAAGAAATACGTATTATCAATATCATTATCCCTCGCATTTCTCTTTGCTGATTCTATAGAGGATTCTACAATCTCTATCCCTGCTAATTCTTTCACACGATTTGCAAATGGTAATGAGAATGTTCCTACGCCACAGAATAAATCGATCATTTTCATCTCTTTATTTGCTTCTGCCATCTCTATTGCAAGCTCAACTAGTTTCTGTGCTTGAACCGGATTTGTTTGAAAGAACGTATCAAACCACACGCGATATTTATAGCCACTCATCTCATCATAGATAAAATCTCTGCCATATAATATCGTCGTATCTTCTGATTGTGTACGATCGGCAATATCTGTATTTTTCATCCACATAATACTTTCAATTTGCGGAAGTTGTTCTGTTAATTTCTCAACCAACTCATTTAATATATTACTATGATTCTCTGGATTATCCGTCGTAAATAATGCAACCATCATCTCTCCAGTTATCTGAGATTCACGAATCATTAAATGTCTCATTAAGCCTACTTTTGTATCTTTATTATATCCTGGTAATTCGTGTTTTTTAGCCCAGTCAGATACGATAAGCATTGCAGCCGTCATATTTTTCCCAGCAATTAAACATGTGTCTAAATCAATCACATTCCTAAAATTTCCAAGCTCATGTAGACCGAGTTCTCCATTCTTACCGAATGTAAACTCCATCTTATTTCTATAGTGCCACGGATCTTCATTCATACCGATTACGGGCTGCACAACACTTGGGTCAAAATCTTTATCTTTTAAAAAGTTTACGATATTTTTGTGTTTTTCTTTTAATTGACCTTCATAACTCCAATGTTGCCATACACACCCTCCACATAATTCGAAGTGTGGACATTCTGGTCCGACTCTTTCTGGATGTCGTTTAAGTATTTCATCTGGCAATATATTTGCACGTCTACGACCTAATGCATTTGGGACAGTGACTCTAACTTCTTCACCTACTAAAGTCTCAGGTACGCTCACTTTTAAATTCTTATTTCTACCTGTAATCTCTTCACGACGAATCGTTGCAGTACCTGATCCTTTTTTGTCGAGACCTTTTATTGTAACATCGTATGTACGTGTAACCTCTGTCATACTATTCCTCCATTCAAATACGTCCTATTAATGATATATAGATTTCAGTTTAAGTTCAAGATATTTTGTACTTGGTCTAGAGGTAATTGTTGTATCATATAATCAATGAATATATTAAAAAGGGAGTGGCTGTATGACACTAACATTAAAAGATTTTCAAGACGCAAAAGAACGCATCAAAAAACACGTTATTCAAACACCAATGTTGCGTCTTCATGCATTAGATGACATTTTAGGGACGAACGTGTTTGTTAAGTTAGAAAATCTTCAAGTTACGAATTCATTTAAGATGAGAGGTGCTATGAATAAGATTCTCAGTTTATCTGAAGCAGAACTGAAGAGAGGTATCATTTGTTCTTCTAGTGGAAACCATGGTCAAGCCGTTGCTTATGCTGCGAAACAACTCGGCATTCCTGCAGTTGTCGTGACACCACGTACTGGCTCTAAATTTAAGCGTGATAAAATTGAAGAGAATGGTGCAGAGATTGTTCTTTGTGATGTAGACGATCGTTTCAAAATCACAAAAGAGCTATCTGAAAGACGTGGAATGACAATTGTCTCTCCATTTGATGATGAAATGATTATGGCAGGTCAAGGAACGATAGCTTTAGAAATATTAGACACTGGCGTTGACCTAGACTATCTACTTATCCCAACTAGCGGTGGAGGTATGCTTGGGGGAATCGCTACTGCGATTAGTGAATCAGATAGTGAGATTAAAATATACGGCGCAGAACCATCAAACCTCCCACGACAATCTAAGAGTTTAAAAGAAGGAAAACGTATTAAGGTTGAATCGAAACCAACAATTGCAGACGCACTTGTTGTAAATCAACCTGGAGAGATCACTTTTCCATACATTCAAAAGTATGTTGAAGACGTTCTTACTGTTTCAGACGAAAAAATGATTGAAGCACAAAAATTACTCCTTGAAAAAGGGAAAATATTAGCAGAAGTCTCATCATGTATTGGCATTGGTGCAATTCTTGAAGGTAAATTCAAGCCTAATAAAGATGAAGCGGTTTGCTTTTTAATATCAGGTGGTAATTTAAGTTTAGATCAACTAAATTTATAAACAAAGCGCTTCGATTTCAAGTTGAAATCGAAGCGCTTTGTTTATTATAAGACTCTATTCTTCAATTGTTTTAAAATGTGGAAGAACGAATTCAGCTATTTCTTCCAACATTGCGTCTATTGGACGATCCCCTAATTTTAAGCTTAAATATACATGATTCACACCAGATTCTTTCAAGATGTTTAGTTGTTCGATGAGTGCATTACGACCTGTTTTAATGCCCATCATAATTGGTTCACTAGGTGCATCAGGGTCATTTAATAATTTAATATTCAAGATTTGTGCATATGGCTTAAATCTACCTGCACGTTTACGATATTCATCTGTAAATCTTTTTTGTTGTTCAGGAGAATGTGAATATCCAAACCATCCATCACTATGTTCTGCTATCCATTCTAGCGTCTGTCCAGAAAAACTTGTTACTAAGATTGGAATATCGTTTACTGAAGGCTTTGGTAACAGATCTGTTGAACCAGTCATATTCACTCTTTCTGTTTTAATTGTTGGAAATTCCTTCTTCCAAATTTCTTTCATTACATAAAAAGCTTCACGGTAATACTCAGACCGGTTATTTTCATCCACTTGAAACGCTTCAAACTCAACATCACGATCTCCAGTCGCTAATCCAAAAACTAGACGTCCCTCTGAAATCTTATCCAGAGATGCTGCAGATTTTGCCAGATTTAGTGGATGTTGAAACGAAGTAATCACACTTGCCGTAACGAGTGCGATATTCTTTGTATGTGCTGCAAGAAATCCGAGATATACCCATGGATCATACATTTGACCTACATCTCTAAAAGATGGATCATGTAAGGGTATATCACGTACCATAAGTGCAGCAAAATTTAAATCATCCGCAAGTTTAGCAAGCCTTATTTGTTCTTCCATATCCATGACTGGAACAACGCTTTCGTATGTCTCAAGTGGAATAGATAACCCGATTGTTAAATGATCTTCTTTAAACATTCGAGTGAACCCTGCATGATTTTTGAATCTATTCATAGATCTCTCTTCCTCATTGAACATACTACTTCTACATGATATGTCTTTCCAAACATATTAAAAGGCGTGACATCTTCTATTTCATACTGTTCATTTAATATGCTTAGATCTCTTCCAAGTGTTGCTGGGTTACATGATATATACACAATACGGTCTGGGCCTACTTCAAGTACCGCATCTAAGAATGCTTTGTCAGTTCCTACTCTTGGTGGGTCGATAAACACTACATCTGGTTGTACATTGTTCTTAACTAATTGTTTGATAATATCTTCTGCTTTGCCCACATGGTATTCCGCGTTAGTGACCTCATTTAAGAGTGCATTCTCTTCGGCATCTCTAATGGCTTCCTCTACTACCTCGATACCAATGACTTTTCTAACATGCGGACTTGCGATTTGTCCAATCGTCCCTACTCCACAATATGCATCAATGACAATGTCGTCTTCGGTGAGTTTCGCCTGGTCAATTGCTTCTTTATATAGAAGTTGTGTTACTTCGTGATTCACTTGATAAAAGGACTGGTGGCGTAGTTTGAAAGTTTTGCCTAGCATGTCATCTGCAATACACTCATTACCATAAATCAATCTCGATACACTTCCAGTAACAAGGTTCGTACGTCTCGTATTAATGTTTTGAATCACACTCGTAATGTTTTGATGTGCCTGTACAAGATCCTCTACAAACATTTTGTTCAGTTCAGAATCTGAGTTCGTCACGAATACAACTTGAACTTCACTGTTGTCACTATTTGATCTGACAATCACATTTCTCAAGTAACCTCGTCCTGTGCGCTCATTATATGCTGAAACCTTATATGTCTCTACGAGATTTCTAACCGTGTTAACAATTTCATTAGAAATCGGCTTCTGAATCATGCAATATTTAACATCTACGATGTCTCTCGACTTCTCTTTATAGAAACCAATATGCACCTCACCTGCAATTTCTCTTACGTGGAATACAGATTTATTACGATAGTCATACAAATTATGAGATACACAATTATTCACTTTAATATCTTTGATATGTCTGCTTAACGTATTTCGAACACTCTCTGTTTTAAATTCGAGTTCAAGTACATCATCCATATGCTGAGTCTGACAGCCACCACACTTTGAATAATATGGGCATGGTGCCACTACTCTATTCTCATTCTCTTTTAGAATTCGAACGAGTTCACCTTCTGCGAAACGTTTCTTCTCATTCGTAATTTTGAATTCAATTTGCTCTTCTGGTAAGCTATTTTGAATAAAAACAGGATAATGCCCAACCTTTACGACACCTTTACTTTCATGTGTTAAATTTAGAACTTTACCTTCTAGAATGTCATTCATTGGACATCTCTCCTTTAATTACTTTAAAAATTCTCTTTTTTTCTTTATAATAATAATATTGAACATATAAAGGTGGTGCGATTAATGAAGTCATCAAAATTATTACTCTGGATTATGTTTGCTTATTGTTTTATTACTATCTTTGAAATTGGATTGCCAGCAGTAATCATTTCCGGAATCGCGTTGTTCATGGTTTTAAATTATACATTAGTGCGACAAACCCACTTGGAAGAATTCAATGAATCTCAAAACAACGAAGCACTTTCTGATGGAGTTCATAATGATACAGAAACATTACATAAAGAAGAGGCCGATTTTTAATCAGCCTCTTTTTTCATACGAATTTCTAGTGCTTGCTTTAAGTTTTTAAATTGAGCAGGAAGCCTACCACCATACTCACCATCTAAGTTCAGTTGGACCGTTTCATAACTAGATACATTTACGCTACTCGCACTAATAAACTTTACTTTACTGTGTTTTAAGTGTTCGCCACGCATCGCGAGTGTGAGTACATGAGCTAACTCAGCCAGATTAACCTCTTCTAATATTAAAATCGAAAACTTTCCATCATCAAGCTTAGCATCCGGTACTAGCTTTTCGAAACCGCCGATAGAATTGGTTAAACCAATTAAAAACAACATCACTTTACCTGTATATACTTCATCATCATATTCAATTCTAATCGGAAATGCTGAAATTTGTGGTATTAGCTCTATTCCTTTTACGTAATATGCAAGAGAGCCGATTACTGTTTTTAGACGGCTTGGTGCTTCATAGCTTACCTCCGTAATTTTTCCTGCCCCAGCAATATTCATAAAGTACTTTCCATTCATATGACCGATGTCGATATTTCCATTCTCACCATTTATAATGACATCTAAAGCTTCAAATATATTACTCGGGATTCCTAATGCACGGGTAAAATCATTTACTGTCCCCATAGGAATGACTCCAAGTGTAGGTCTTTGTTCAAATTGAAATAGTCCATTAATCACTTCATTTACTGTTCCATCCCCACCAACAGCAATAACTAAATCAAACTTAAGTTTGCAAGCTTGTTTAGCCGCGACAGTGGCATCTCCTTTTTCGGTAGTACGATGGGCACTTGTTATGTAACCCGCATCTTCTAGACGTGACAAAATTTCTGGTAACTCCGCTTGAAATGTTTCTTTACCAGCCGTAGGATTGTAAATAATTCTCGCAGTTTTCATATAACAGTACCTTTCAGCATAATGTCCTTGACATCGCTATAGAATTTAAATTTTCGATCAATGTAATCTGATGCACATTCAAGTTTTAAACGCTTTAGTTCATCTTGAAGTACTTTAGATTTTTTCATGACATTGGATAAATCCAAGATTTCTTTAACACGCACATCATTCTCGCTAATAAAAATAAACTGTGTTAAAATTTGATCAATTTCTTTAGATAAGATCAATACATTACGAAAAAATGGCGATTTATCTTTACTTGGAGTATAGCCATCTGCAATCAATATTTCTTGATAATCATAGATGTCTGCATTTTTTTTGCATATAAATAAAATATCAAGTGTATTAAAATCATCGCTAAATGCAGAAGATCCGATATGATGGACTTCTACAACAACTTTCCTCAATGTGTTTAGTAGTGGATATGTAGCTTTTAAATATATCCCTTCAATTTGTTCCATTATATTCATTTTTATCATTTCTATCATTCCATCTTCATACTTCATAATGATTAAATCAATAGAAAGTGTTATTATTTATATGTGATAAGTATAACATATAGAGGCGAAATATAGGATTTTTAAACCACGTGAGAAGGAGTCATTTACATGAAAAAAATTATCGTCGGTATTCTTGCTATTATATTTCTCGGGTTGCTGTTTTTAAACTTTGGGCTTGAAAATAAGAGTAGGATTTCGAATGATGCGCACCCCATACCTGAAGAAGAAACTGAATTAAATAAAGGCGAAGATATAAGTGCCCATCTAACTTCAGAAAAACAAGACGCTTACATATTAAGTGATGAAGATCTAAATGCGACATATCAAGAATTAAAAGAACTAAACGAGCCGCTTATAGTTTCAGTATTACTTCCAGGCTACTATAGCGATGATTTTATTAAACGCTTAGAAGAGACTTTTAATACAGATACAATCACCTTTAAACGTGTTGATATTGAGGGTAATACAACGAACTTAGACACACTTTCTTACTTTGATAACTCTGATGTCGTTATTATTAGCGCATTACAAATCCAAGATTATAATGACGAGGTATTGCCACAGCACAACTTAAATACAGTACTCAAGTACTATATGGACTTTTACAACAAAGGCATGACAGCAATTATTTTATCTGAACCTAACGCACATAATCACAATAATTTAGAAAACGTCCTTCTTACTGATCAAGACTACATGACAAATAATGACTTTTACTTTATAAGCAACGTGGATGTGGAATCAGAAATGATGTTTGGTGAAGACGAAATAACTCTTTCAGAACAAGTAGAAAGACAAATCCAAGAAAATATTAAAAAGTTTTTAGTCAAATAATTAAAAACCTCGAAATCTATAAGTGATTTCGAGGTTTTTTGTATAAATTTATATAGAAACTTTATCATCTTTCTTTGGTGAGTAGTGTCTTGGGTCTATCTCTTATTAATTTCTTCAAGTAGGATTTTGTTCACCATTTGCGGATTAGCTTGTCCTCTTGATTTCTTCATAATCTGTCCTACTAAGAATCCGATTGCACGGTCTTTTCCTTCTTTATAGTCTGTGATTGATTGTTCATTTTCATCTAATACTTCTGTTACCATCTTAGTCAGTGTTTCTGGGTCTGATATTTGTTCCATACCAAGGTCTTTTGCTGTTTGTTTCGCACTTCCACCTTTAGTAATGAGTTCAGTAAATAAGCGCTTCGCTTGTTTACCAGAAATCGTACCGTCTTCAATCAGTTTAATCATTTCAGATAAGTTCTCTGGAGTGATTTTTGTATCTTTAAGCTCTACTTGGTTCTTGTTCAAATACTCTGTCACACTTGTCATAATCCAGTTTGACGCAAGTTTTGGATCTGTTCCAAATTCTTCTACCATTTTATTGAAGAAATCAGATGTCTCAACTGCTAATGTTAAGATGTTTGCATCATATTCGGGTAATTTATATTCCTCAATATAACGTTTCTTCAGTGTGTCAGGTAATTCTGGGATACTTGCTCTTACACGTTCTTTCCACTCTTCAGAAATAGTTACAGGACCAAGGTCTGGTTCTGGGAAGTAACGATAGTCATCTGCATGTTCTTTAACACGCATTAGAATTGTCTCACCTGTTTTTTCATCAAAACGACGTGTTTCTTGTCTAATTTCTCCACCAGCAAGTAGTTCTGCTGCTTGACGTTTTTCTTCATACTCTAGTCCACGGCGTACATAGTTAAATGAGTTTAAGTTCTTTAACTCTGTTTTTGTACCAAATTCATCTTGACCATAAGGACGAATTGAAATATTTGCATCCGCTCTTAATGAACCTTCTTCCATCTTTACGTCAGACACACCAGTGTACTGGATAATAGAACGTAATTTTTCAAGATAAAGGTAAGCTTCCTCAGGTGTTCTAAGATCTGGCTCAGAAACAATTTCCACTAACGCAGATCCATGTCTGTTTAAGTCAACAAGTGAGTGACCTTCTTTATGAATAGATTTACCCGCGTCTGCTTCTAGGTGAAGACGCGTAATACCAATACGTTTCTTTTCGCCATTTACTTCGATTTCAATCCAACCATTTTGCCCGATTGGTTCTTTATCTTGGGTAATTTGGTAAGCACTTGGGTTATCTGGGTAGAAGTAATGCTTTCTGTCAAACCGTGTGACTTCTGGAACTTCCATGTTTAATGCAAGTGCTGCTTTCATAGCATACTCGATAGCGCCTTTGTTTATAACCGGTAGTGCGCCAGGATAACCGAGTTCAAGTACAGATAGATTTGTATTTGGCTCTGCTCCAAAGTGTGATGGTGCACCAGAGAATGCTTTAGATTTTGTGTTAAGTTCTACGTGAACTTCAAGTCCTATGACTGTTTCAAAGTGCATTTATTTAACCTCCATTTTGAGATTATTTAATTCATCATGAAGATTATATCTCTCTTCAAATTTGTAAGCTGCGTTATAGATTACCGCCTCGTTATAATGGTCCGAAAGGATTTGTAACCCTATTGGAAGTCCGTCTTCAGACATACCACATGGAATGCTGATTGCTGGAATTCCTGTCATATTTGCCGGGATTGTTAAAACGTCGTTTAATAATGCCTCAACATCATCGACTTCATTGTGCTGTGCTCCGCCTTTAAGTTTTGGAGCAACGCCTGTAGTCGTTGGTCCAATAATAAGATCATACGTCTCAAATAACTTTTTGAAGTCCTCAATAAATGCACGGCGCATTCTTTGTGCTTGTACAAAGTATTTGTCGTAATGCCCAGAGCCAAGTACGTATGTACCGAGTAAAATTCTACGTTTTACCTCTTCACCAAAACCTTCACTTCTTGTTTTCATATATAACTCATCAAGATTTTTAGGATTTTCTGCACGATAACCATAACGAATACCGTCAAAACGCGCGAGGTTAGAGCTTGCTTCACTTGATGCTAGTAAGTAGTATGCACTTACACCATATTTGATATTTGGTAAGCTAACTTCCTCTACAGTGGCACCTAATGATTCAAACACTTTAACTGCTTCTTTTACTGCTTTTTTAACGTCTTCACCGGTACGTTCATCTAAAAATTCTTTAGGTAATGCAATTTTCTTACCAGATAGATTTTGGTCAATCGAACTTAAGAAATTTGCTTCTTTGTCAGCACTCGTTGAGTCTCTCTCATCAAGTCCTGCCATTTGTTCTAAAACAAGCGCGTTATCTTTTACCGTTTTAGTAATTGGTCCGATTGTATCGAATGAAGAACCAAATGCAACTACACCAAATCGTGATACACGGCCATATGTAGGCTTCATACCTACTACACCACAATAGCTTGCTGGTTGTCGGATTGAACCACCAGTATCTGTTCCAAGAGCAAATGGGACAAAGCCTGCTGCGACAGCTGCTGCTGATCCACCTGAAGATCCTCCAGGTACGTGATTTAAATTCCATGGGTTTGTCGTTACTTTATAGTATGAGCTCTCAGTTGTAGAACCCATCGCAAATTCGTCCATATTTAACTTACCTAAAGATAAGGCGTTTGCATCTTCTAAATTTTTAACAGAAGTTGCTGTATACACTGGGTAGAAGTTTTCTAGCATTTGGCTTGCACAAGTTGTTAAGACATCCCTAGTGTTAAAGTTGTCTTTAATACCAAACGGAATACCAAACAATGCACCGTCCATCTTGTTCTCAGCTTGAAGCGCATCTAGATCTTTAGCTCGTTCCAATGCTTCATCTTTTGTAATCGTGATGAATGCATTAACTGCTTCTTCATCTTTTTCAATTTTTTCATAATAGGCGTTAACAACTTCAGAGGGTTTTAACGCTTTATCTTTAATTTTGTTAACAAGTTCCTCAACTGTTAATTCGTGTATGTTAGTCACATTAAATCCTCCTAAGATAGCATATTTGGGACTTTAAATTGTCCTTCTTCTATTGACTGTGAGTTTTTGAGAGCGTCTTCCTGTGAAACTGCACCGTCAACTACGTCTTCACGTGTCACATCAAATAGTTCGATTGGATGAGTCAGTGGTTCAAAATGAGACAGATCAAGTGCTGCAAGGTCTCTAGAGTGAACAATCACTTCTTCAACTTTTTCAGCAAGAATGTCTAATTCTTTTTCATCTTTAATTTCTATACGTGCTAGGTTTGCAATATGTTGCAATCCATCTTTGTCAATTTCAGGCATTGTAATCCTCCATTTCACTGCTTCGTAATTATAAATTTTATCAAAAAACGTGCTTTTATTCCATAATGTACATAGATGTTTTGTCGTCTTTGTCCGATGTGATGATCGAGTAGACGTTGTTTTTATCTTGTACTTTTACTTCAACCTTAGTGTTTTTAAAGTATTTGTCCACGAGTGATTGCGCATATTGAGATAAACCAATCATCTCTCCGCGTGATTCGTACTCGATGGGAATTTCAATTTCCAAACGATCGAGCTTGCCATCTTTAATGTGGCCACGACCGACTGACGTAGTATAGGACTTGAAGTAACTGCTTAAATCTCTATTGAATGCATTGTAGTTCGAACGTAACTCTTCTGGTATTTCCTCATTGTTTGATGGAAGCAAAATGTTTTGCTCATCAATATCAATGAATTTAGAAATCTCGTTCTCTCCTGGCTTCACAATAGCGTATGAAAGGAATTGCCCGGGTACGATATCCGTACTCTTAGACTGTGAGTATATTGCGAACACAACTGCTTTGTCGACATACTCCTTATTGGCACGAAGCCTATCTAATAGTTCTCTTGCCATCTCTTCCCCTTCTATTTTAGCATCCTCAACATTAATTGATTCACGGTATGTTGTACCGTACTGTTCTTTTTGGTAGAGATGTTCACTATTCATAGCAAGGCCAAATGTAATACCTTCAAATTTAGTATTACCTTCCTCATCTACTGTCAGATAGTTTTGTTCTAAGATATGAGACAGATATAATGGCGTATTCTTTGCGATCACTTCGGGGTCTTCTTCACCTTGTTTTGAAGGGTTTAAGCCTAAGTTACTAAACGCCCCACTCTTCACAAGCTCTTCCTCATTCATTGCGTCAATTTCTTCCTTGGTAAATTGACGTCTAAGATATGCCCGCGTCATATCTTCCGATAATATTTGACCCTCTTGGAAGATATAATCTTCTGGTGAGTACACTTCTTTAGAGATTTCAAAGAGTCCTTCCTCGAAATCCTCCATGTTGTATGAAGATACCATGTTAGTACTTGTCAGTCCTCTAGATTTTGAAAGCTTATAAGGGATGACGGAGCGGTAAAATTCATCTCCACCAACGTCTGTAACTGTATCAGCGACGTTTTCTTGTCTCTGTTTTGAGATGTTTTGATCAGCATTCTTTTTACCTGCGTTCTCAACATCTACGGATGTATTTGAACAAGCTGTTAAAAACAAGGCACTGGCAATGAGTAGACCTGTCATTTTTTTCATTTTACTCACCTAGCCTTTCTAGGAGTTTTTGTTCACTCCATACCTCTATTCCTAATTCAATAGCTCTTTCTAGCTTAGAACCCGCATCACTACCTGCTACAACAACTGTTGTACTCTTCGAAACACTTCCTGTGACTTTTCCACCGTTGTCTTCGATTCGTGACTTCGCTACATTGCGCGTGAGTGTTTCGAGCTTACCTGTTAATACAAATGTCATGTCGTTAAACGCTGTACTTTCTTGCACAAATGCTTCTTGCTTCATTTCTAAGCCATTTTGTTTTAATTTCTCGATTAAGTACACGAAGTCCTCATTGTTCGTATAAGTGACAACTGATTGTGCGATGACTTCCCCAATTTCTGGTATATCAACAAGCCGATCTACTGTTGCTTCCATGACTTTATCAATGGATAAGAACTCTTCTGCAAGAAGTCTCGATGCTTTTTGGCCGAGGAAGCGAATGCCTAGGCCAAAAAGTACTTTCTCAAGTGGTTGTTTTTTTGAAACTTCAATTGCATTTAAAAGGTTTGTTGCTTTTTTATCTCCAACACGATCGAGCTCAATTAAGTCCTCATATTTCAATGTGTAAAGATCTGCGACGTCGTGAATTAACTCCGCTTCATAAAGCTGTAGTACAAATTTTTCACCTAGTCCATCAATATTCATAGCACCACGTGACACGAAATGAATAATATCTTCAACGATTTGTGCAGGACATGTTGGGTTAATACATCTAATCGCTACTTCGTCTTCTAGTTTCACCGTTTCATGAGCACATGATGGGCATTTTGTCGGTGCTTCGTAGACCTCTTGGTCGGTGCGCTTCTCCATCACAACACGTACAACTTCCGGAATGATGTCCCCTGCTTTATGAATAATCACAATATCATTAATACGAATATCTCTTGCTTCGATGAGCTCATGGTTGTGAAGACTCGCTCTTGAAACTGTCGTCCCTGCCACTCTTACTGGTTCTAGAATTGCTGTAGGTGTGATTACACCTGTACGACCAACAGTCAGTTCAATATCAAGGATTTTTGTTTCAACCTCTTCTGCCGGGAATTTATATGCGATTGCCCACTTTGGTGAACGGACCGTATATCCAATTTCTTCTTGAGCTGATAAATTGTTGACTTTGATTACAATCCCATCAATTTCATAAGGTAAATCCATCCGTTTCTCTTGCCAATATTCAATGTATTTAATAACCTCATCAATATTTTTAGCTACCTTACGTTCTTTATTCGTCTTAAATCCGAGCTCGTCTAACATTTCTAAAGATTTGCTCTGAGTGTCGATATCAAACATCTCTTGATGCGTTAATCCGTATAAGAAAATAGATAAATTACGCTTAGCAGTTAATGATGTGTCCAACTGACGTAAACTACCCGCTGCGGCGTTTCTCGGATTTTGAAATACTTGTTGACCGTTTGCTTCTCGCGCTGCATTCAACTTTTCAAATGATGATTTTGGCATGTATGCTTCACCACGAACTTCAAAGTTGCTTGTCGCATCAATGCGAAGTGGAATCGCACGTATCGTCTTCAAGTTTTCAGTGATGTTTTCTCCAACTGTCCCATCTCCTCGAGTAGCTCCAACAGTAAATCTACCATTGTCATAGGACAAACTCACTGCTAGACCGTCAATCTTGAGTTCACACATGTATTCGACTTCATTAACTACTTTACGAATTCGATTATCAAACGCACGTAGGTCCTCTGTGTTAAATGCATTCCCTAAAGAAAGCATCGGAGTCGAGTGTTCAACTTTTTCGAACTTATCTAAGATCTGTCCACCTACACGCACTGTTGGGGAATCCTCTGTTTTATATTCAGGATATTCTTTCTCAAGATCAAATAATTCTCGCAAAAGCCGATCATATACAGCATCTGGAACTGTTGGCGTATCAAGCACATGATACTCATAGTTATACTGTGTTAATTCCTCTTGTAACATTCTGATTTTTTCTTTCATTCAATCATTCAGTCCTTCTTTTTGATTGGAGCAAAATTCGCGAGTAATCGCTTGGGTCCAACAGCTTGGAATATGATATCTAGTTCCTCACTGTCGCCTGAACCTTTCACTTGAGTGATGAGTCCATCACCAAATTTTGGGTGCGTTACTTTGTCACCGACCTTGAATGACACACCTTCATTGTTTGTGTACGTACGAGTCGCACGTCGTTTTGACCCAGACTTCATTTCACGCTTAAATGGTGAATTGTATTCAAGAAGCTCTTCTGGAATCTCTTTTAGGAATGTGCTTTCTTGTGTATAGTTTGTTCGTCCATATATCGTTCTCAATTTTGCACGTGATAAAATCAACCTATCTTCTGCACGTGTCAACGCAACATACATCAGACGTCTCTCTTCTTCCATCTCTTCGTCAGTATCCATAGAACGACTCGATGGAAATAATCCATCTTCAAGACCTACTAAGAAAACAACCTTGAATTCGAGTCCTTTTGACGCATGAATTGTCATAAGTGTCACACGGTCTTCGCTATCGATATTGTCTTGATCTGAAACTAGTGCCATGTCACTTAAGAAATCAAAGAGCAAGTCATCAGAAATCTCATTCGCTTCGTCAAACTCTTTCGTCACTGTCTTGAATTCTTCAAGGTTTTCAATGCGTGACGTACTCTCTAGTGTATTTTCTCTAATAAGCATTTCTAGGTATCCCGTATCATGTAGAATTTCGTCTACAAGTTCAGTCACAGACATGTATTTTGCTTTATCTTTTAACTTATCGATTGTAGATAAAAGAACGGCTAACTTATTAGCAGTCCCTTTTGGAATTCCGATGAAGTCTGCTTCTTTCATTGCGTCATAAATACTTGTGCCAAGTGTAACCGCATGATTCTCTAGGGTTTCAATGGTTTTAACACCTATACCTCGTTTGGGTGTGTTTATAATTCGTACCATTGCGATGTCATCAAATGGATTTAAAACAACTTTCATGTAACTCATGAGATCTTTAATTTCAGCACGCTGATAGAACTTCATGCCACCTACCATGTTGTAAGGCATGCTCGATTTTACGAGAGCATCCTCAATTGCACGTGACTGAGAGTTTGCACGATATAACACTGCCATATCACGATATTTGAAGCCTTCCTGGTTTAGCTTCTGCATCTGACTGACGATTTCTGTACCCTCTTCACGTTCGTTGTCTGCGTTAATCATCATGATCTTTTCACCACGACCACGGCTTGTTCTTAAGATTTTAGGCTTACGTTCTGTATTATTCTCAATCACTTTATTTGCTGCATCTAAAATAATTTCTCTAGAACGATAGTTTTCTTCAAGCATCACAACTTTTGCATCCTTATAGTCCTCTTCAAAGTTTAAGATGTTAGAAATATCTGCGCCCCGAAATTTATAAATTGACTGGTCACTATCTCCTACAACACAGATGTTTCTAAACTGCTCTGCTAGCATCTTTACGAGCTTATATTGCGCATGGTTCGTATCTTGGTACTCATCCACGTGAATATATTGGAACTTATTTTGATAGTAAGACAATACATCTTTATGTTTTTCAAATAACTCAATAGTTAGCATGATAAGGTCATCAAAATCGAGCGCACTATTTTTGAACAACATTTCTTGGTAATCGTGATAGACATTCGCCATGAGTTCATCGATGTACGTAGTCGTGAGATCACGCGCCTCTTTCACTGTAATCAATTCGTTCTTGTTATTGGAGATGTAGTTTAAGAACTGGCGTGGTGGATAACGTTTGACGTCAATGTTTCTCTTTTTTAGTACGTCACGAACAACACTGAGCTGGTCTGTTGTATCTAAAATTGAAAAGCTTCTGTCATATCCAATCTTATCGATATCGCGACGCAAGATTCTTACACACATTGCGTGGAATGTTGAAATCCACATGTGAGACGTATCTTCTTTAATGAGCATGTCTACACGTTCACGCATTTCTTTTGCTGCTTTGTTTGTAAAAGTGATTGCAAGTATATTGTAAGAAGGAATATCTTTTTCTTCTAATAGATAAGCGATACGGTGCGTTAACACACGCGTCTTACCACTTCCCGCACCTGCCATGACAATTAAAGGACCTTCAGTTGTCACGATCGCTTCTTTTTGTTCTTTATTCATCATAGATAAATCCATTATTTAGACCTCGCTACTGTTTTTAATGCTTGTTTTAAATCGTCATAAATGGCATTACCTACTACAACGATATCTGCAACTTCGCTGTACTCTCCTGCTTCTTCCGCATTACGAATACCACCGCCATAGATCATTTTTGAATTCTCTAATGTGTTACTAATCTCTTTGACCTTATCAATGCTCCCTAGTTTCCCGCTATATTCAATGTAAATGTATGGAAATTTGTAGAGCTTATCCATCATATGAAGGATGGATGTCAGTCTTTTTTCATCCGGAAGATATGCGTTACTCTTTTTAAATGCTTTTGAATCTTCATTTAAAATAATATATGGGAATAAACTAATTTCCTCAAAATCAATAACAGGAAAATGACTTTCCAGTGCCTGAGCGAGTATTCCGTCACGATAATTTATATCATCCGTATTGAATACACTTGGCACAAAGTAATGATCAAAACCTGCCGTTACTGAATCTACATTCGTCACTTCTAGTGCAAGTGGTACACTATATCTACGCACACGTGCGAGTAAATCGAGCACATTATCTTCAGTGACTCCATCTGTGCCACCTACCAAGATTAAATCTGTGCCACTCTCACACACCCTTTGTAAGTTTTCATCAGAAATTTCTTTATTTGGATCTAGTTTAAATATGTGTTTTACGTTACTCAGCATGACAATCCTCCGTACAAAATCAATAGTCTAATTATATCATCTTTCAGGTGCGAACACTAAACCCGCCATGAGAGTTTTCCGTTATTCTAAGAACTTTTTAATTTAAAAAAACCGAAAGCACAAAAGCTTTCGGTTGATAATATATTATTCAAGTCCAGTACGTTTGAAGATTGCATCTACACGCTGCAAATGATAGGTGTCGTCAAATGTTGCCTCTATCTCTTCATCAGTAAGTACTCCAGCGATTTTTCCTTCTTTTTTAATAAGGTCTTTTAAAGGCTTTTGGTCTTCCCAAGCTTCCATTGCATTTGGTTGAACCGTATCGTATGCCTCTTCTCTTGACCATCCTTTATTTATTAATGCAAGCATCACGCGTTGTGAGTTTACTAAACCAAATGAACGGTCGATGTTTTTCTTCATATTTTCTTCAAATACTACTAAGTTATTAATTAAGTTTGAGAAACGATTTAACATGTAATCTAATGCAATCGTCACATCTGGTAGCATGATTCTCTCAGCACTCGAGTGCGAGATGTCACGCTCATGCCAAAGTGTCACGTTTTCGTAGGCAGTCGTGATGTATCCGCGAATTACACGAGCGATTCCTGACACGTTTTCAGAACCAATTGGATTTCTCTTGTGTGGCATTGCACTAGATCCTTTTTGTCCTTTTCTGAATGCTTCCTCAACTTCACGCACCTCTGTTCGTTGCAAGTGCCTCACTTCAACTGCAAACTTCTCTATCGAAGTAGCAATTAATGCTAGAACCGCGATATAGTGAGCATGACGGTCACGTTGCAATGTTTGAGTAGAAACTCTCGCATAATCGAGACCTAAGTTTTTACATACATACTCTTCTACTTCTGGTGGAATGTTTGAGAAGGTACCAACAGCACCACTCATCTTGCCAACTTCAACTTCTTGTCTTACTTGTTCAAAGCGTACTAAGTTACGCTTCATTTCTTCATACCAAAGTGCCATCTTAATACCGAATGATGTTGGCTCTGCGTGAATTCCATGCGTACGCCCCATCATTAATGTATGTTTATGTTCAATTGCTTTCTCTTTTAAAACTTCAATAAAGTGCTCTAAGTCTTTTTGAATGACATCGTTCGCTTGTTTAATTAAGTAACCTTGCGCAGTATCTACAACGTCTGTTGAGGTCAGACCGTAGTGTACCCATTTCTTCTCCTCACCAAGTGTTTCAGAAATCTGTCTTGTGAACGCAACAACATCGTGACGCGTCTCCTGCTCGATCTCCTTAATGCGTTCCACATCAATGCGCGCATTTGGACGAATATTTTTAACTTCATCCATCGGGATTTCTCCAAGTTCTGCCCAAGCTTCAGCTGCTAAAATCTCAACTTCTAACCACGCTTTAAACCTGTTTTCTTCTGTCCAAATTTGTGCCATTTCTTCTCTTGTATAACGAGAAATCATTCTGATACACTCCTAATTTTATTCTTCTATTAATTTGCCTTCAAAAATAATTTCTTGATGGCTCACTTCAATCTTTTTGCTACGTTCAATAAAGACAGGCTTCTCAAATCTTGCGACTGGCGTATAGCCCTCTACTCTCATTGTCTCTAACACATCGCTTATCGTTTGACCTTCTTCAACTCTAAACTTCTTTTTCTTCGCTTTTTTATTTGACATTTGAGGTACCTTCAGCTGAAATTTCATCTAACACTTCTTCAACATGATCCACGTCATACTGTTCAACTTTTCGGCTTCGTACGCCTCTCGTCCAGAATCCTCCATGAATCGTACGTGGTTCGTAACTAATAATAAATGCTTTTGGATCGAGTTCTTTGATTGTTGCGATGAGTTTTTTCTCATAACGACGTGGCGTTAATATTTGCATTGTTGTACGCTCACCATCTCGTCCATATTGTTGACCGTGCGTCACGCCATAACCAAGATCACGTAACATCATTGGCATGTCTTTATCCTTTTCAGCTGTAATAACATTTACAACTAGATAACCGAGGGCAAGTTTCTCCTCGATCTTAATTCCGAGTAAGATACCGATACCAAATCCAAATGCATATGCAGCAATATTTTGTGGCTTATCTAAGTTATCCAGTACGAGTCCTAGACCCATAATATAGATGAATGTCTCACATACACTCAATGATGCTGCAACGTAGCGATATCCTTTTAATGTTGAAATTGTACGCATCGTAAGGAACGATACATACGCGATATTAATAACAAATATCGTAAGTAGCATGAGCCACTGGTTTTCTGAGATTGCTTGTAGCATTTACTCAGTCCTCCAATTCTTTTGGTAATAAATATCTATTGTATGGTAACACACGCTTATGTGCAGAACGCTTGTAATGATTGACTATCGTGTCATATTCATTTTTAGAAACTTCTTTTCCTTCTAGAAAATCATCAATCGCTTCATACGACACATTGAGTGCGTCTTCGTCTGATTGCAATGGCTTATCGGATTCGAGATCTGCAGTTGGCACTTTTAAATATAAATGCTCAGGCGCTTCTAAATATTCTAGAATCTGTCTGCCTTGACGTTTGTTCAGCCCAGTGAGCGGCGTGATATCGGCTGCACCATCTCCGAACTTTGTGAAAAATCCAGTGAGCGATTCAGCAGCGTGATCTGATCCTAGTACAATCCCACTTGTATGAGCAGCGATTGAATACTGAACTTTCATACGTTCACGTGCTTTCTCATTTCCTTTTACGAAATCATTGATTGGTACTCCTGCTTCATACAGTCCTTGAACACTTGCATCTACAGCTTTTTTAACGTTGACTTCCACTGTGCGACTCGGCTTGATGAACTCTACTGCATCCAATACATCTTTTCGGTCGAGTTGTTCGCCATAGGGTAATAAGACACCAATAAATTCATAAGATGCGTTTTCTTCACTATTTAACTCATCAACCGCCATTTGCGCTAACTTCCCTAGAAGTGTGGAATCTTGTCCACCACTAATACCGAGTACAAGTGTTTTGATAAATGAGAATGCTCTTGTATATGATTTTATAAAGTCTATAATTTCGCGGGTATCGACTGCGGGCTCAAAGTGGCTCTTTACGTGCAGTGATTCAATGATATGTTGTTGCTCTAGTTTCATTAGATTTCCCTTTCTGAGAGATCCTCGATAAGTTTCTGACGGTCTGTCCATAGCTTAAGTGATAAGTCGACAGGATAAATTTGTGGTTTGACTAAACGTCTGTTTTCTTCCCAAAGCTCTTCTAAACGGTCGATTCTCACTTGTTTTATTTCTGCAATTGTACGCTTTCTGTAAACGAGTTCACCATCAACAAAAATATCATTTAACTTTTTCACTGGTGTAAAATTTTTAACGTACTTTCTCTTAACTGTGTGCACTGGATCAAACATAAAGAGTTCTTTAGACGTATCGATTTCTTCACCAAATCGTGTAATATAGTCCCCTTCAGATTTACCAGTTTCGTTGTTAATGATTCTGTATACTTCTTTTTTACCTGGTGTTGTCAGTTTCTCTACGTTACCTGAAATTTTCATACGATCTACAAGCTCACCATCCACTTCTATTGCAGAGAGTTTATATACAGCACCAAGAGCGGGTTGATCATATGCAGTAATTAACTTTGTACCTATACCCCAACCATCGACTTTTGCACCTTGTGATTTTAGAGATAGGATTGTCATTTCATCTAAATCATTCGATACAATAACTTTAGCATTAGGATATCCTGCTTCGTCTAACATCTTACGCGCAACTTTCGATAGATACGCAATATCTCCTGAGTCTAAACGAATACCGATAAAGTTGATTTTATCTCCCATTTCGTCTGCCACTTTAATTGCGTTAGGAATACCCGATTTGATGGTATCAAACGTATCGACTAAAAACACACATTCTTTATGTGTTTCAGCGTATGCTTTAAACGCTCTGTAATCATCGCCAAACGCTTGTACCATCGCATGTGCATGTGTTCCTGAAGGTGTTATTCCGAATTTTTTCGCAGCGCGAACATTTGATGTTCCATCGAATCCACCGATGATAGCAGCACGCGCACCCCAAATGGCCGCATCAAATTCATGTGCACGTCTTGTACCGAATTCCATGAGCTGGTCATTTGGTACAAGTTCTCTAAGTCTACTCGCTTTTGTTGCTATTAGAGTTTGATAGTTAATAATATTAAGTATTGCTGTTTCCATTAATTGTGCTTCTGCTAATGTTGTATCTACTTGAACGAGCGGTTCGTTGTTAAATACCACTTCGCCTTCGTGCATCGCACGAATCGTTCCTGTGAATTTAAAGCCTTTTAGATAAGAAAGAAACGCTTCTTCATATCCTAATGTTTTTAAATACTCAAGATCTGATTCTGTGAATCGTAAATCTTTTACATAATCGATAATACGTTCGAGTCCAGCAAAAATTGCGTAGCCGTTCGTAAATGGCATATTTCTGAAGTACGCTTCAAACACTGCACGTGTGTTATGCATATTTTTCATATAATATGTTTTAATCATATTGATTTGATATAAATCTGTGTGTAACATAAAACTGTTGTCTTCAAACTTTTTCATATGGCACCCCTATTTAATGTGTTTTCGTACATATCTTATTACCTAAAATTATATATGATTTGGAGGGACAAATAAATGCAATTAGGGAGTTTCAAAGCAAGATTCATTATTTTATCGATTATTGTTTGCATTAGTGGGTTTTCACAAGGTCTACTGTTACCATTGATTTCATTCATTTTTGAAGACCGTGGGATCAGTGCGTCACTCAGCGGTTTACATACGACTGGCCTATATATCGGCGTGTTTTTATCATCATTAATTATTGAAGGCCCGATGCGTAAATATGGATATCGTTTTTTAATCATTGTGGGTGGCATTACAGTAAGCTTGGCAATTTTGACGTTTCCAATTCTAGATACTGTATTAATCTGGTTCATTTTACGACTTATTATTGGTATTGCAGATAACGTGCTTCATATCTCTACTCAAACATGGCTGACACAAACCACTCCTATTGAAAAGATTGGTCGTGTTATTGCGGTTTATGGTCTCTTCTTCTCATTCGGCTTTATGGTTGGACCCAAGGTGAGTGAGCTTGTCGTTATCTGGGAGCCTTTACCTTTCGTCGTATCAGGTGTACTTACGATGTTGGCTTGGCCGTTAATTCTCTTGATCAAGGATGCTAAAGATGCGAAGCCAGATCCAACAGACGCTCCGATGACGTTTTTTACTACTCTAAAAAACTTTAAAGCAGTGTTCATCACCTCATGGGCAACATTTATGTTCCCCATGTTGTATGGCTTTTTCGAAGCATCTATTAACTCGAACTTTCCAGTATTCGCTTTAAGAAACGGACTAGAAATTTCAGCGGTCACATGGATTTTGCCTATGTTTAACCTTGGGGGAATCTTATTACAATTACCGATTGGTGCACTTGGTGATCGAATTGGTCGAGATAAATTACTAACCGGCTTGCTAGTATTTGGTATCATCTCCTTTACATTGATGGAGGTCTTTAATCAATCATTTATCGGATTGATATTACTCTTTACAGTTTCCGGTATGGCAACAGGATCTGTATTCTCGCTTGGACTCGGATACATGGCTGACGTTACTCCAAGAGAAAACTTGCCTGCTGGGAACGTGATGGCTAATATTATGTTCTCTATCGGAAGTATCGTTGGACCAATCATTGGTGGTTTTGTAATTTCAGTCACTGATGGTGCCTTTTACTTCACATTCTTTGTTTTTATCATGACGATTATTTTGGTCTTAAACCTCGTTTATATGTCTAAAAGAAGAAATAGAATGACGCAGTAAAACATGTTAAACTATATCTACTAACACTTTTTGAGGAGAGTTTTTTATGTCAATCAAAATTTTTGGGCATCAAAACCCAGATACTGATTCAATCACATCAGCAATTGTCCTTGCTGAACTTGAATCTAAACTCGGAAATGATGCAACAGCGTATCGTTTAGGAGAAATCAATCCGGAGACGGCCTACGCTTTAAACTACTTTAATATCGATGCTCCTGAATTATTAGATTCTGTCATCGAAGAAGATACAGTGATGCTCGTTGACCATAACGAGTTTCAACAATCTGCGCCTGGTATTGAAAGTGCTACAATTTTAGCAGTTATCGATCACCATAGAGTTGCAAACTTTGAAACCAACGTACCACTCTACTTTAGAGCTGAACCTGTTGGATGTACAGCAACTGTTCTTTATAAAATTTTTAGTGAAAATAATATTGAAGTTTCAAGGGAATGTGCTGGCTTAATGATGTCAGCAATAATTTCAGATACTTTATTATTAAAATCCCCTACAACTACAGAGCAAGATGAAAAAACACTATATTTATTAAGTGAAATTGCTGATGTTAATCTCGAAGTATACGGGCTAGAAATGCTAAAAGCAGGTGCATCTACCAAAGATAAAACTGCAGAAGCACTTATTAACGGAGATGCTAAAACGTTTGAAATGGACAACCGTAGTGTACGTATCGCACAAGTAAACGTTGTAGACGTTGATGAACTGTTTGAAAGAAAAGACGAACTAATCGAAGCAATCAATAAAGAAATCGATGCGAATGAATATGACCTATTTACTCTTGTAGTAACAAACATTTTAGAATCAGATTCTAAAGTACTTGCACTCGGAGAACATCATGGCGTAATCGAAAAAGCTTTCGACGTATCCTTAGAAGATAACATGGCTTTACTAGAAGGCGTTGTATCACGTAAAAAACAAGTTGTACCAAATATTGAAAAAGCTTTCGCTTCACTATACGAATAAAAAATAAAGCATACGATTTGAAAAATCAGATCGCATGCTTTTTTATTTAAGTACCCTTTTGATGATACTCGTTTTTTTATTGCTTAACAGTTCTTGTGAGCAGGTATTTGTCACTTTATAATTGTATTTATCTTTTGCGAGTTTATAGGATACTTCGTCAATCCAATTCGTCTTTTCTGCCTGTTCAAAGCAATCTGGGTGAATAATCTCACTGGTTGAATGGTCGACAACAACTCTCGTACCACTACTCGTTTCATCTACAATCGGTAAAAATAATAATCCAATTATAATCACGATTAAAACACTCATATATATCCACTTATTCATATTCGTTCCTCCATCATTAATATAACACATTTTTTAAATTCTACATATTGAAAAATAGAACATATGTTCGTATAATTAGAGTTAAGAAAGCGGGGATATTATGGATTATAGACAAATGAAAAAAGAAGAACTCAATTCAAATATCCCCATGGGAAGAGGGATGATTAAGTGGGCTCCTTTCGCTACAATGCCTGAACAATTTGAGAGCGTGCAAAATATTATACATTCGCAAGATAAAATTAAACGCCCAATTTTAACCGACGACCGTGTCGATTTAATGAGTCGCAAGATGAGCTACGCACTACATCACAAGCTCCCCGTCAAAATCGAGTATTACTATGATGGTTTTCGCTACTCAGTCGACGTAGAGATAATAAAAATCGACCAATGGAGCGAAGTGCTCATTGGCCGATATATAGATTCATTAGACTCTTTTTTTATCCCATTTATAGATATATTAGAAATTTCTTTATTATAATTAATGTTTATCGGGTACAAATAATACAGCTTCTTTTTGGTACTCAACAGCTTTCATTAAGTGCTGAGCAAGTACAGTTGTCGTGATTGCTCCAATTCCACCCGGTACTGGAGTAATCATGCCTGCTTTCTTTACCACGTTCTCAAAGTCAACGTCCCCTACAAGCTTACCTTCATCGTTGAAATTAATACCAACGTCAACAACAATCGCACCTGGTTTAACGTGCTCCTCTTGAATTAAGTTAATTGCTCCTGCACAACTCACAATAACATCAGCATTTTTACAGCGTTCTACGAGATCTTTCGTATGCAAGTTACAAGTTGTAACAGTCGCATTCTTGTTCAACATAAGCAGTGAAAGTGGTTTACCTACTACAGCACTTGCACCGACTACTGTAACGTTTTTCCCTTCAAGATCAACACCGTAATAATCAAGCATTTCCATAACAGCCGCCGGCGTACAAGGCTCTAAACGATCTGTTGCATTCGTGAGCACCTTACCTAAATTCATAACTGTTAACCCATCGATGTCTTTATGTGAACGCATCACGCGTGATGCTTTTGTGATATCAATATGTTTCGGAAGTGGCTGAAGTAGAAGAATACCATGCACAGAAACGTCCCAGTTCACTTCTTTAAACTTATCCAAGAACTCATTTTCAGAGATATCTTCACCAAAATGAAGTTGCATTGTTTCAATACCGAGCTTTTCAAAACGCTTCATAGCCGCGTTCTCATATGAAATGGAGTCCTCTAAATCTCCCACGCGTACGAAACAAACCTTTGGTGAAATACCAATTTTTTTGGATTCTTGAACTGCTTCTTTAATCTGTTCCGAAAGATGCGCAGCTACTTTTTTTCCATCTAGTAATTCTGCCATTATACACACTCCTACAAGTAATATTCTTGATTCAAGTATATCACAGCGTAATTGCTTACTTATCCAAAAATAAAAAAATACCATATCAAATATGATATGGTACATGAAAACTTTTAATTATTTAGTTTCACGGTGTAAAGTAACTTTGTTTAATCTTGGGCTGTATTTTTTAAATTCGATACGCTCAGGATTATTACGTTTGTTCTTTGTAGTAATGTAGTTACGGTCACCTGTTTCAGTGCACTCTAAAATAACGTTTACGCGCATGGTTTTCCCTCCTAATAACATGTCTCGTGATTATGCTTTTCAACTGGCCAGTTGATCATCAAAGGATGAACTGTGTGCCATAGGCACATTAAATCACTTTGTCTATAATACAGGTTTTTACTAATTTTTTCAAGTTTTTATAAAAAATAATTGCTTAATCGTAATCATTACGATATAATTTAAAACCGTAAGTACAAGGAGGACAACTTATGAAATTTAAAACATTTTTACTTTTATCTTTTACTTTAATTCTCGCAGCATGTGGATCTGTGGATAAAGACAACTCAAAATCAGATGAAGACACGTTACATATATACACTACAGTGTTTCCACTCTATAGCATAACGAAAGAAATCGGCGGAGATACAGTAGAAGTAAAATCTGTTTACCCTAAAAATGTGAACATTCACTCATACGAACCGTCACAAAAAGATATACTAAGCTATGCTGAGGGAGATTTATTCATCTTTACAAATGAAGAACTTGACCCCCTCGCTAAAAAAATTAACAACACGATCGGTTCACATACAAAATCACTTGCCACTTTTTCCTCTGAAGATAAAATGATTGAAGAAAATCATGAACACGAAGGTGAAGCTGAAAAAGACCACATAGAGCATGAAGAAGATGACCACGAAGCACATGCTCATGGCTCACACGACCCTCACGTATGGTTAGACCCTAACTTTGCATTAGAAATGGCTGAATCAATAGCAAAAACATTATCAGAAATGCAACCACAATATAAAGGTTTATACGAAGAAAACTTTGAATCCCTAAAAGAAGACCTTATGCAGATGGATGCCGAATTAAAGACAGCAACAAATAATGCTGAGGGTAAAACAGTGTACATCTCACACGAATCTATTGGCTATCTTGCTGAGAGATACCATTTTAAGCAAATTGGTATCAGTGGTTTAAATAATGAAGAACCGTCGCAAAAAGCACTTACTGAAATTGTCACGCACATAAAAAAAGAAAAAATTCCATACATTCTTTACGAGCAAAACGTTTCATCACGCGTGACAGATATGATTGGGAGAGAAACTAGTACCGAATTCCTACCCTTCCATAACCTAGAAACAATGACAGATAAAGACCCCAAAAACGCAACTTATCAGAGCATGATGAACAAAAACATTGAAAGTTTAAGTAAAGTGTTGAAGTAATATAAATACTTTATTCTACATTGCTAATTCTTGTTCTTGATATGTATATAGAAGCTAGAATATTATACTCTTGAAGTCAATACTTTAGAATTGTCAATGCTAAGTACTCTTATAAATATTTATATTAAAAACTCGCAACATTCTTCTAACTAGAATGTTGCGAGTTTTAGTTTGTAAGGATTTTAAACTCCTTGCTCTGTTTCCATTTCTTCACGGATACGTGCTGTAAATTCTTGAATTTCGCGAATATCTTTTTTAACCACGAAATAAACAATTGCTCCAACTGCTGCACCTATTAGTGACAGCACAAACAATACTTTAAATACGAGTCCGAATACACTTTTAATGAATTCCATATTTTTTCTCCTCCATGATGCGTTCAATTGCAGGTATATCTGCAGGTGCAAATTCTAAATTCCCTAATTCCCGAACTTTTAACCATTTTTTATCAATATGTTCTAATAATTTTATGTTACCATCGATAATTTTTGAATAAAACGTTGTAAGCTCTACTGTCCCGAAGTCATATTGGTATTCAGTAGTAGTAATTTTATCTAGAACTTCAATCTCACAATCCATTTCTTCCAATAATTCTCTTTTTAATGCAATACGTGGATCTTCCCCACACTCAACTTTCCCACCTGGAAATTCCCACATCAAAGGCAAAGTCTTATCCTCTGGTCGCTGTGCACATAAAATCTCACCATTTTCATTGACGATTACTGCACCAACTACAACAATTTTCTTCATAAGTTACTTCCTATTCAATAATTCGATCAGTTCTGATTCGTTAAGTTGAACAATATTATTCTTCATGTTTGCTTGTAACATCGCGTCCTCAGCAATTGCATCTAAATATTTCTTGTCGATACCAAGTTCACCAAGCGTTGTTCTTAAACCAATCGCTTTTTTCAGTTCATTAAATGTATGGAGCATTTCATCGACAGATGAAAACCCAAGAGATGTTGTGATTGTTTCTAGTCTCGAATCTTCTTCGCTATTTATTTTAAACCATAAATCGACTGTTAAAGCGCAAGCCTCACCATGTGGCACACCAAATTCAGAAGTCAAATAATAACTCACTGCGTGAGATCCACTTGTGCCCGTTTGACTGAATGCCTGACCAACGAGCATCGTGGCGACGGATAAAGCATGACGCCCCTCTCTAGTTTCTTCACCATCATACACAGGTTTAAGATGCCTGAATGCAAGACGTAAAGCCTCTATTGCAAGTGCATCAGAATAAGGATTGTGATTCACGTTTCCAATCGCATCAAACGCGTGACACATGATATCTATACCTGAGATTGCCGTGACAGACTTTGGACATGTGTATGTGAGTTCAGGATCGATGATTGCGAGATCCGCAAATAGTTCTGGTCCATTCGTAGGAAGTTTTTTACCTAAGCTATGGTCACTGATTACAGCTGAATTCGTCACTTCACTACTTGAACCACTTGTCGTTGGAATTAAGATAAGTGGTATGCGCGTTCTATTCTTCTGGACCAAAACGTCACTTGCATCTAAGCCCATTGCAGCACCTATGGATGCCACCTTAGTTGCGTCCATAACGGACCCTCCACCAATACCAATGAGCGCATCAGCCTTTGTGTCACTTACTAAATCAATGATGCTATCCACATTTTCAATAGTAGGATTCTCTTCAATACCCACAATCATTCCACTCACACGTCCCTCAAGTTGAGACTCAATCACACTGAGAATTCCATTATTCTTCGCAGAATTACCAGCAACAATCACAAAATTCGTAGCTTCATAACGCTCTAATAATGTCTCCAGATCACCAATCAGACCCTCACCGAATTTAATATTTACTGGATGAAATAATTTAAACAAGAAGTATCACTCATTTCTTTTTCACATTATAAACTTGTTTCTCGAACCTCACACTGAATGGTATGAAGATAAAGATTAATGGTAATAACAGTGCTGCACTCAAAAGCACCTTCGTCCAGTGTAGCCACGGTGCTTGTGGGATTATAAATATCACAAATATCAACACGAGAGTGATTGCCAGATATTCGTATACCATCGTCATAGTTGACGGTTCTAGATATTCTCCACACTTTGGACATTTCGTTCTAGATCTTGGCTTAATTACATAACCAAGCAAACGCTCTTTATATGTCCATTCATGCTTACAATATGGACACACGCCAATCTTATTTTTATTGCGAGTCGTGTTGGTCATAATGACTTCCTTTCAATCTATGCTAAAATATATTTAAAAGACAAAACAGGTGATCCTATGAAAATAGAACTACAAAAATCATTTAACGTCCTACTCATTATCATCGCACTCGGTGCAATATATTATTTTCTAGCGCCACATTTTGCCGGTCTATTAAAAGTTGTTATTATATTACTATTTATTCTCATCGGACTATACTCTCTTTCAACTATTTTCAAAAGAGAATACGATGAGTAGCTATTTTAAATAAGGTACTACTTCTATTTTATCAGTATAAGACTTCATATGTGATTCTACGTCTTTATATACGTCTGGCATATCTACATCTTTTAAAGGCATGAGGTAGAAATTTGTGTACTCATTACTCCTTACATAAGTAGGCATGAACCTTACTTTTGGTACCATTAATGTGGTGCCAATTTTTTTGACTTCAAATTCAAAAATTCCACCGATTTTGGTATTCAAACTTTGTTGTGCACTAAAGAAATTTGACATTGAATAGGCAATCGGCACTTCTCTACCATCTGATGTCGTGTAAATATCAACCGGTTGTAATGTATGTGGATGTGATGCAATAATTAAATCAATACCCGCTTCAGCAATCTGCTCATACATACTGCGGTCTATTTCTTCAGGGAAATCTGCATACTCCACACCTCTATGCATACTGATAATTTGTACATCAGAAACTTCTTTCAGCTTTTCAATATCTTCTAAAATTAAATCAAAATAATCATAATTCACCAGATAACCTTGTCCAGGAGGCGTTTCAATGCCGTTCGTACCATATGTATAACCGTTCATCCCAACTTTAATACCATTCACGTTAAACACACGTTGACGATTCCTATCTCCTTCTGAGATATTTGCTCCGATATAATCAATACCACGTTCCTGTAGTCGTTCTATGGTCTTTAAAACACCTTCAGTACTTCTATCCAAAATATGATTATTAGCTAGGTTTACAACATCCGCCTGTAAATATTCCAGAAGATCGGCCACTTCAGTGGGTGCGTTAAACGTTGGATATCCACTTAACCCGAGCTCTTCCCCACCTATTGGTGTTTCTTGGTTTATATACACAAAATCAGCATCTTTAAGATATGGCTCTATCGACTCAACTCTGGATTTAAATTCATAGCTACCATCTTCTTGCTGCACATCTTCATATAAATAATCGTGTACTAAAATGTCTCCTGTCGCTCTAAAATTAAATGATTTTATCGGAGACCAATCAATTAAGTTATTTGCACCAATGCTTGATAATCCTGTGCTTGCAGCTGTAATCGTACTGACGAAAAGCACAGACAAAATAGATTTTAATATGGTTATACACCCCTAACAGTTTCTGCTTGAACGGGGTCTTCTTTGTAATCCTCAAATCTAATTCGTAATGATTTTGATTCAATTAAATCTCTACCATCTGTAACTTGGAAGTGGAGATGAGGTTCATTTGATGCACCACTATTCCCGGCTTGTCCGAGTAAGTCACCTTGTTCAACTATGTCCCCTACCCTAACTATAATGCTGCCTGCTTGTAAGTGTGCAACCATGCTGTACTCATCATGTTCATGTTTAATGACAACTGCATTCCCCATCGGTTGATCCATATTCGGTATCCCAATAAAATTATCTGGCTGGTGTAAATACACGTCTACGACTTCACCTTTTAACGGTGCAACTACGTCTTTACCGTAAGTAAAATAGCTTGATATCTTCGTCTCAAGACCGTTGTGCGCATGTCCAGAGATCGACTGAATTAAATCATATGCGTAGCGTTGATTTTTAAACGGGTAATGATAGTTTAAAAATGCATTCGTTCCACCCCATAATACGAACCAGTCGTCATTGATTGGAAACTTAAATTTATTTTTAGTATAGTCATTATCCGTTTCAAACTGTTCATGTAAATCAAATTGAATGCCACCAATTTCACCATTTTGATTAAACACAGCAGTAATCATATGATGGCCTTTATCATCTATAAAACAATATCTGTCTATCTTATAGTGAATTGAGTTATGAAATTTCAGCTCAAAATCCCCACTATTATTCTTAAAATCATTCGCATAAGTAACGAACTCTTCTTCACTCATGAGTGCCTTGTAATCACTTGTTAATGCTAGATATAATATATTAAAATTTCTTTTATTAAAAAGCTTTGCAAAATCTTCTGGTAATACTTTCATTGTTTCACCTCATTTACTAAAGTGTACAAAAAAAAGACTTTAAAATCACGTTTTAAAGTCTTTTGAGTTATTTAATTATTTCAATTATATCTTTTGTTTGACCTTCTATAGAAATTAAATCGTTTGTTCTATAATCATCAAGATTCAATATTATAATATGTGATTCATCAATTCCTGTTTCATTCTTCACTTGTTCACTTAACTGGGTTTGATCTTTGTTAGAACTTAGAAACACATAGTCCGTTTCAAAATCTTTTAAAGAATCTAATGAATCAATCGTTGTCGCATTGTTTTCCATGAGACGCTTCGCTTCTTTATTTAGATTAAACTCAAGCACATCATAGACTGCTTCAGTACCGAAACTACCAAACTTCGGAACAATCTGGTATCCACCATCTATCTCAGTTAATACAACCGCGTCAAATTCTTTCGCGTCAAATGGTAATTCACGTTTTAACTCAGACATTTTCATGAACCAATCATCAATTTTCTCTTTCGCTTCTTCCTCTTTATTTAACATAACACCCAGATGATAGAAGTGCGTCAAATAAACGCGCTTTTTATATGGACTTAAGAAGCTCGAGTTGTAAATCATTTCAATCGTTGGTGCGATATCCACATAATCTTTTGAATAATCGTCTGGTGCATAAGTGATGATTAAGTCTGGATCTATCGTTTCTATTTTTTCTATATCACCTGGTTTAATGAATTCCACATCACTCAGATTATCTTGTATATATTTATTATTTATTAGAATTTCATTGATACCCGCAGGCTCTACACCAAGCAAGTGTGCGTTCAGTGGATCTGTTGCGCGAAATAACAGCGCGCGTTCAACATCTAGCGGTATTTCTAGTTCTCCTGCCTGTTCTACTGTTATTGTTCTTTTATTTTCTTCTTCATTAACACTCACTTCTTGATATGTGCTACATGCACTAAGTCCCAGCGTTACCGTGAGCATACTCATCATAATTAATTTTTTCATTCGCTCTTCCTACCAAAATATAAGTCATATATTTGTTCTATTTTTAAAAATATTACTCCTATGATTATACCAATAATCGTACCGATTACATTTAAAATAACATCATCTATGTTAGATGTGCGCCCAATAGGAAAAATAAACTGCAAAGTTTCTACTAGAACTGACAAACTCATACCAATTAAGGATACAAGTAATTCTCTCCTTAATGCCAAATACATGAAGAAACCAAATGGCATGAACAAAACAATGTTCATGATAATGTTGTTAAATATCGCTTCTCTAGTCGCAAAGTTTAATAAATCTTGTATGGTTGAGAATGGTTTTAAGTTCAAGGAATTATTCTCTATTGATGTTGGCATCATTGTTACTAAGAATATCCCAACAATCGTCATGATAAGACCAAAATACGTGACGAACAACAAGATGCGTTTAAAATTATTGAGTCTATAGCCTATTTTGTAGTTGATGAACATTAAAACAAACAAAAATACCATCAAGGTAATGATAAATATTGGGATAATTGGTTTAAATGCTTCTAACAATATTTGCACGTTTTTTCTCCAATCTATATTTCTAAAACTATATCATATATTTTTATATTATGATATTCTCAAAATAACTTAAAGGAGTGAACACATGGGACTTTCTATTAAAAACCTCACGATGAGATTTAATGAGCACACTGCTGTTGATGATCTCTCTCTACATGTTGAACAAGGTGAAATGTACGGATTTCTAGGTGGTAACGGCGCTGGGAAAACAACAACTTTTCGAATGATATTAAACTTACTTAAACCGACATCTGGCTCAATTACTTGGAATGACAAACATATTAACTATGACGTAACAGATATGATTGGTTATCTGCCTGAAGACCGTGGATTGCATCCAAAACTTACGGTAGAAGAGCAAGTCACTTATCTCGGTCGTCTTAAAGGTATGAGTCAAAAAGACTCTAAAGACGCATTAAAATACTGGTTAAAAAGATTTGATGTTTCTGAGAACTTTTCAAAGAAGATCGGGAGTTTATCTAAAGGAAATCAACAAAAAATTCAATTGATTGCTTCAATTATCCATAATCCGAAACTTATCATATTAGACGAACCTTTTTCGGGGCTCGATCCTGTAAACGTAGAATTACTTAAAGAAGCTGTAAAAGAACTGAATAAAAATGGAGCGACAATTATCTTTAGCTCCCATAGAATGGAACATGTAGAAGAACTATGCGAATCTATTTGTATTTTAAACAAAGGCAAACAAGTGCTGAGTGGAAAAATTTCAGATATTAAACGATCCTATAAAGAAAAGCGTATGACGATTGTAGGAAACTATGATCTCGCATTTTTAGAAAATGCACCAGGTGTACTTGAATACACTAAAATGAATGAAACAGTCATTTTAAAAATTGCTGAAGAATCGTATGCAAAAGATATTTACGAGACAATCTCTTCGCTCGGATATTTCAAAAAAATTAGCGTGGAAGATCCTACACTTAACGAAATATTCATAGAGAAAGTTGGTAAAAATTAATGAATAAATTTTTAATGATTTTAGTAAGCGCATACATGCAGAAAGTAAAAGCAAAAGCATATATTTTCACTACCTTAATCTCAGTCGCACTTATCTTTTTAGGATTTAACTTTAATATCATTATTGATATGTTTAATAAATCCGAAGAAATTAATACGATTACGGTTCAAGCTGAACCGAAATTAAAGGTAGGTTTCGAAACCTTATTACCTAATAACTCAGAGACAATCAAAATAACAGAAGATTCATCCAATACACTAATCATTGAGCGGGATCAACACACACTACACTCTGAAGTCAACACAGAGGCTGAATTGTCTAGTGACGATAAAAACGCGATTCAAAACACCCTTGATCAACTTCATCAGACGTTAGTGATGCAGGAAAATAATATCACTCCTGAAGCAATTGCAGAATTGAACACTAAAACCGATTTAATTGTTAAAACTACGAGTGAAGAAGCATCTCAGGATGGACTCGGTGATATTAATCCAGCAAACATGGTGATCATGTATGTCACTCTCATGCTTATGTTTTTTATTATTATCGGATACGCTGGTCAAGTTGCAAATGATATTGCACAAGAAAAATCATCACGCGTTATTGAAATGATTGTATCTAGCGTGTCTCCAACAACTCACCTTGTTGCGAAAGTCTCTGCAATAATTTTAAGTGCATTGACGCAAATTTTAATATTTTTAATCAGCGGATATATTGCATTTAAGACAAGTAATATTAATGAAGCGGTTAAGGCGTTTGACCTAAAGTTTAGTAGTGACACAATTCCGATAATTATAATTTGTATCATTTATCTTCTTCTTGGACTTCTACTGTATTTATCACTCGCTGCAATGCTTGGTAGCTTTGTTTCTAGAATGGAAGATTTACAACAAAGTATTATGCCACTGAGTTTCTTAAGTATTGGCGGATTCTACATCGCAATGTTCAGCATTGCGACACCAGGCACACTACTGGTAAAATCGGCGAGCTATTTCCCATTCTTTACACCTTACGTGATGCCACTTAGAATGATTGACCCAGATACAACGATGTCTGAACAATATATTGGCATTGTCATAATGACTATTTCAATCGTTTTGATTATCTGGCTCACAACATATATTTATAAGCGTAGCATCTTGCTCACTGAAGGTAGCATGGTAAAATCAATTAAAAAAATATTTAATAAATAAAGACAAAGACAGTCATACATCTATATGACTGTCTTTTTTTACGCTATTCATTAATTATAATAACCAAATCCAAGTACACCAAACTATGATACAAGAGACTGCGTAACAGCCAGTTCGATCAGGTCTTTTGTGCCAATTTTAAGATTCTCATGAAAGGTAATATTCACTGTGTCTTCTCTTTAGTCACTTGCTTTAAGTACATTGAAGCATATTTTTTATTTTCTTGCATGAGAGAGATGTGATTACCCTCTTCTATAATTCGACCTTTTTCAAGTACGATGATATGATCTGCTTTCTGAATTGTAGATAATCGGTGTGCAATAATAAATGTCGTCCGATTTTTTGCAACAACTGCCATTGCATTTTGAATCATCATCTCTGTCTCACTATCAATGTTTGATGTGGCTTCATCTAATATTAAAACCGTCGGGTTGAACGCGAGTGCTCTCGCAAATGAGATCAACTGTCTTTCACCTAATGATAACGTTGCACCACGCTCAGAGAGTTCTGAATGAATGCCGTTATCAAGTTTATCAAGAATGTTTGCTCCCCCAACTTTAATGAGGGCATCTATCGCTTCATGTTCAGTGATTTCCATATTATTCATACGAATATTGTACAGAAGTGATCCTGAATAAATAAATGGATCTTGAAGTACGATGGACATGTGTTGACGCATGGATTGCTTATTCAGAGTAAGTATGTTTTTATCGTCGAATAAAATACGACCCGATGTCGGATCATAGAATCTCATTAAAAGGTTAATAATTGAACTTTTTCCAGACCCCGTGTGACCCACAAGCCCCAGTGTTTCGTTTGGATTCACTTTAAATGATATGTTGTTTAACACGTTTGTCTTACCATCGTAACTAAAGTTTACGTTATCGAATTCAATCGTTCCAGCGAATGTATTCAGCACACCGTCTTGGTTATCTTCAACTTGCTTATCAAGTAATTCATACACTTTATTCGTCGATACACGTGCTTGTTCAATGATGTCGAGCATCCCTACAATATTGTATAGTGGATCCATAAATTTCGTTGAATAGTCAATTATTAAATACATTGAGCCGACCGTCAGTGCAGTTCCTGTATCTAAGAAAATACTCGAAAATACAACCACTAATATCATAAGTAGAATACTTCTCAAAGTCTCAATTAAGTTATGGTTTGTCAATGCGTTGATTTTCGCTATCTTCATTGAGCTGTCGTAGAATTCTTCATTTATTTTTCTGAAATCATCGAGCACAGTGTCTTCTCTGTTGAACGCTTGAATGATTTGCATACCATTAATTGATTCGTTGATCATCGCGTTGATATCACTGTTTCTTTCACGTTTGATGTTATTGTGCTTCGTCGATGCTTTTCTGTATAAGTAAACCCAGATTATGATAATAGGTATTATTACAACCATTGCGAGACCTGCGTAGAAGCTGACAAAGAAACTCGCTCCGATGATACCAACAATTGTAAATCCACTGATGAGGATGACTGGTACTGCTGAGGTGAATAGCGCTAAAATCGCTTCTGTATCATTCGTGATTCTCGCCACGACCTTCCCTGCAGGCAAGTTATCGAAATATCGTATAGGTAAATTTTGTACGTGATCAAATACTTTTAGTCTCAATTTTTGAATTACACGACTCGACGATGTCTGAATGACCACTTGAGAGAAGTATGAGACAACTGAGTTAACGATTTGAATTCCGAGGTAAATTAGTACAAGAGTTACAATACCTTTTGCAACCACATTACCTTCTTGCATATAATTATCAATGATGAATTTCAAAATTAACGGACCAAGAAGAGTGAGTATTACTCCAACCGCACTTAAGAAAATACCGAATATTAGTGTTTTTCTCTCACCTATCGTGTAACTATATAATCGTTTAAAATTCTTCATCGTCATCACCCCCAGATAGATAATACTCATGTTGTTTCTGGTACCATCCACCACTATTTGATAATTCTTTGTGCGTACCACGCTCTACAATTTCTCCCTTGTCTAAAACAAGAATTTGATCTGCATGTTGCACGGCAGAAAGTCTATGAGTGATGATGATTGTCGTCTTACCCTGACGTGTTGCTTTAATATTTTCAATAA
The DNA here is from genome assembly GCF_903994035.1 of Phocicoccus pinnipedialis. Taxonomy (GTDB): domain Bacteria; phylum Bacillota; class Bacilli; order Staphylococcales; family Salinicoccaceae; genus Phocicoccus; species Phocicoccus pinnipedialis. The sequence goes on along the minus strand of NZ_CAJEWB010000007.1, from coordinate 49,608 downwards.
TGCGCGACTCTGTCATCGCGTCTACTGCAGATAATGCATCATCTAAAATGAGAATATCCGGATTTTTAATAAAGCTTCTCGCGATCGATACACGTTGCTTTTGTCCACCCGAAAGGGCAATCCCCTTCTCACCAACAAGAGTATCGAGCCCGTTCGGCATATTTTCGATGTCTTGGTCAAGTGCACTCATTTTAATTGCCTCTATAAGCGCTTCATCTGACGCATTTTTTTTACCGAATAATATATTTTCTCTTACTGTTTTTGAGAACAGTATATTTTCTTGTGATACATAACCGATTTTTTCTCTAAAGTCCGCACGACTGATGTCAGAAATCGGTATGCCATCAATGATGAGTTTCCCTTCACCATATGGATAATACATAAGTAATTGCTTGATAAGTGTTGTCTTGCCAGAGCCGGTACGTCCTACAATACCAAGTGTGTGTCCACTCTTTAAATCTATTGTAATATCTTTTAAATTAACGTGATTACTACTTGGATACGTAAATCTATAAGATTCAAATCCAATATCCGTCTTGTGGTCACGATTCATCCCAAAAATAACGTCGTCTTCCGCATTAAATACATGGTTAATTCTAGTGTAGGAAGCATTCCCACGCTGCATTAGGTCAATTGTGATACCTGTCGCAAACATCGGCCAAATCATCATATTCAAGTAAATATTGAATGTAATGAACTCACCTAAAGTTATATCTCCTTGGTTAATGAAGCAAGCTCCAAAACCAAAAGAGAGTATAAATGTTATAGACACAACAATTGTTGTGAGTGGATTGAATAAACTGTCAAGTTTAACTACTTTCATAAATTTTTGTAGATAGCTTTCTGTCATATCGTAGAATCTCGCGTATTCTTCTTTTTCTTGTAAATAACTGCGCGTTAATCTCACACCTTCAACAACCTCTAACACTGAGTTGTTCATATCACCAAATGCTTTCTGTGCCCTCTCATGTGCCAGATGAATTTTTTTACCAATGAACACTTCTACAAAAATGAGTATCGGCAAAGGAATGATTGCTAATAATGTAAGCTTCCAAGAAACAGTAACCATCATCGTAATGAGTATCGTCAGCATGTATGCGCTTGAGTCTAATAGTGTAAAAATTCCGATACCTACGCCATTTGCGACACTCTTTAAATCGTTCGTGACCTTCGCCATGAGATCTCCTGTTTTATTCTTTTCAAAGAAAGAAGGACTCATCGCAAGAAACTTTCTCATAAGACGATGTCTCACGATTGTCTCAACCTTGTATGCACCGCCCCAAATGAGATATGAGTAGCAAAAACTCAGTACATAACTCATCACTATAATGATTGAGAATATCAATACAATGTTCATTAATAACTCTTGTGTCATCGACCCCTCTGTAATAAAGTCGATTGACTTACCAATTATGTACGGTGGAAAGACATCCATAATATTTAATAAAATTACTGTAATTAAAAGTAAAATATATGTTTTCTTATGTGTGGCAAAGAACCACTTGAGCTGCTTTAAAAAGTTTATCATATGCGTTCCTTTCATCTTCCATGTCCTAATTTGTACAAAAAATGCGCACTGATCCCAGTGCGCATAAAAAAATACACATAGAATTAGAGTTATCCTCCATTCTAAGTGCTCTTAAATATAACTATCCTATTTTACATCTAATACGGAGGAATGGCTTAAGTTTTTAAATATGTTTAAATCAAGTCTGTTGTTCATGTTACTTTCCTCCATTTCTTCAATAGTTGCCTCAATTATATTTCGAATTCTGAAACAATGCAACAATTTTTAATAATGTTCAAAATATTTGTTAATTGAGTATGTATTTTATAAAAAAAATACACTCCCTTTAGGAAGTGTATTATTTAAAATTATTCTCCACGTGCTTCCGAATCTGTTAACAGAATCACATTTGGATGATTGTGTAAGATTGAGACTGGTAAATCTTCTGATACTTCCCCACTTACAAATAAATTTCTTGCTTCTTGTTTGTTAGATCCTGAAATTAGTAAAATAATTTTTTTAGCTTTCATGATTGTTGCGAGCCCCATAGATAATGCTTCTGTTGGTACATCTTCTTTCTTTTCGAAGAAGCGCGCGTTGTCTTCAATTGTTTCATCTGTTAATTTTACGCGTTGTGTTAATGACTCGAATGAAGTTCCTGGTTCGTTGAACGCGATGTGTCCATTACGACCAATACCAAGTACTTGAATATCAATACCTTTTTCATCGATTAAAGCCTCGTATTCTTTAACTTCTTCATCAATGTCATCTGCAACACCATTTAAGATATGAATGTTTTCTTTAGGTACATCAATTTTTGAGAATAAGTTTTTCTCCATGAAGTAGTGGTAACTTTGATCATTATCTTCATCAAGACCAACATACTCGTCTAGATTAAACGTAGTGACTTCACTTAAATCTAAATCCACATCGTTAATCATATTTGATAATGCATCGTACATACCTTCTGGTGTTGAACCAGTTGCAAGACCTAGTACCGTATCTTTTTTTGATTTTAGATCGTTGAAGATAATTTTTGCAGCTTCTCTGCTCATTTCCTCGTAAGTGCTTGCTTTAATTTCTGTAAACTTTGTCATTAAAATTCCTCCAGTGAATTTATAAATTCTCTATTATTTTTGTAACGGCAACGTTAATGTAATTTTGAGGCCAGCCTGGAATTTTATTCGCTATCGAAATTTCCATATTGGCTGGCACATGGACGAAACCGCTCGGTATATTTAAATTTTTTTCTTTTAAATAATACAACGAACAATACATCAGGTTGTTACATAAATACGTTCCTGCCGAGTTTGAAATAGTCACTGGTATATTATTCTCTAAAAGTACTTTTTCTAAACGTTTTAATGGGAGTGATGAAAATATAGCATCCGGTCCATCTTCACTGATTTTTTCACCATTTGGATGAAAACCTTCGTTATCTGGACGACCATCAATGCAGTTGATTGCGATACGTTCTAGATGTACGCTATGAATGTTTCCAGCAAGTCCGAGATGTACAATCGCATCTGGCTTTACTTCATCAATATCTTTCTTTATTAAACACGCGATGCTTTTAAACGACACAGGATAAACCCTAGATACGATTTTGTATTCACCAATTGAAGTGCCATTTAAGCTTTTTACTGCACTTTCAGTCGGGTTCGTTTCAAACTTTAAAAACGGCTCGTAGCCGGTTAGTAATAATGTTTTCAACATGTTCACTCCTAAAGTATTGATTAAGTATAATACAGCGTCGTCTCGATGTAAATTAATTTCTAATCTAACTTTTAAAATAATACACGTAGTTCATAAATCATATAGAACGCTGAAATGAATGTGAATATTAAGGCAACGACCCCAAATGCTGACATCCATAATGGATGCTTGTAATTGCCTACTATATCTTTACGCCTTGTTGCGTGCAAAATTCCACCTAAAATTACTGGAATTAAAATTCCATTTAATGCGAATGAGAACAATACTAAAATTGTCGGCTCTGCTACTATTAAATTAATGAGCCAAGCCGTTAGAATGTACATAACAAGCACGATATTTAGGTGTTTTTTAAGCGCGATATTATAGCTCTTGATCATTGTTCCAGCTGTATAAGTCGTTGCTGAAATGGATGTGATTGCCGCAATAATATATAGAATTCCAAGTGCTAAATTTCCAAAACTCCCGTAGATCTCCATGAATGAGTTCTCTAACACACTATCCGTGAACAAAATCGTATTCGATGCAATTAAACCAATTACAATTAAAAAGATAAACACACGCACTAAACTCGTTAGTATCACACTTAAGTTCGATGCACTCGTGACCACATGACGATACTTCGCACCAGTAATCTTACCGTCAATAAGTCGGTGTGCACCTGAGAGTGAGATGTACCCACCAATCGTTCCTGCCAAAACCATTGCTATAGGAACGATTGTTGAGCCTAAGTCTGCTGGCATAATTGTGCGTACAAATATCTCATCATATGGCACCTTATTAAATACAAAAAAATATGTAAATGCAGTAATAAAAATAATTACAACACCTAGTATTGGAGCTATTAAGTCAAGGTTATCACGCCCTGCTTTAAATATGAATATCAAAATAGCAAGTAACACACCAATCGTTGCTCCAAGTTTAACGTCTAAACCAAACGCTAAATTAAACCCAACACCCATACCGATGATCGCAATGATATTAAACGCTAAACCTCCAAGAATTACCAAAAATGAAATAACCTGTCCAAGCCGAGGGACGATAGTGTTTATTAAATAATGGATTGGTTTTCCACTCACTGAAACGACCCGCCACAAGTTCATCTGGAACCCAAGTTCAATGATTAGCGTCACAAGGATTACAAACGCAAATGTTGTTTTTAATTCATTTGTTAAGTCAGCTGTAGTAATTAAAAATGCAGGTGTAATCGATGCAGTCATCATAATGAAAATTGCACCAATAAGCTTTCTCTTCTGTTTACTATCTAGTAAATTAAACTCTTTAAACATCTCAACTCACCGCACTTTGAAATTGATAATTTTTATTCTTTAACTCATTAAATATATCCTTTAAAAATTGAACTGCACCATCTGTGTCTCCGTGAACGCAAATGCTGTCGACTTGAATCGGGATTTTCTTACCAGTGATTGTTTTGACAACTCCTGCTTCAATCATCTCTATAATACGCTCCGATGCAACCATAGGGTCCGTGATCATCGCACCTTCGATACTTCTAGAGACTAACGTTCTATTATCGTTGTACGCACGGTCTAAGAATACTTCATTGATGACCTGTAAGCCTTTTTCAGCTGCACAACCCACGAGTTTCCCCATCGACATACCCATGACGTAAAGAGACGCGTTATAGTCGTATATACTATCTATAATCGCTCGTCTCGTTTCTTCACAGACTTCTGATTTATTATACAGTGCGCCGTGTGGCTTCACGTACTTCATCTTTACACCTACGCTTTTAGATAGTCCATCTACAGCTGCGAGTTGGTATTTTACGAGTGAATACACCTCTTTATAGGATAAAGACATGTCACGCCTACCAAAGCCTTCTAAATCTCTATACCCTGGATGTGCACCTAGTGCTACATTATTCTGTTTTACTAAGTCAATTGTATGTATCAAAGTTTCAGGATCAGAGGCATGAAATCCACACGCGACATTCGCGCTTGTGACGAGCGGTAATAACTTCTCGTCATTGCCTATAGTGTAGGCACCAAAACTTTCACCTAAATCTGCATTAATATCAATAGTTTTCATACTATTTCCTCCACTTAAACATAGTTATAGCTTATCAAAACTAGGGCCCCTACGGTAAATAATACGACCCCTCAATACGCTCCATCTCTTCCATAAAGAGACTTCTTGCTTCTTCAATTGTGACTTCCTCGAAATAAACATTACCCTCTAGTCGCTGGTCAACGAGTACGGGTAAATCAATTTTTGCGACAGTCCCTAATCTTAAATAACCACCAGTTGTTTGACGATCATTCATGAGTATCATTGGGTTACCATCTTTTGTTACTTGTATGAGTCCAAGTCTCGTAGCGTCGCTAACAATATCGTAGTTATCCGCTTGAATACTTTTGCCCATCAGTTTTATTGCCATACGATTGGAATCTGATTTTATTGTATACGGCTCTTTAAAAAATACATTTAGATTGTGTATATGATCTGTATCTTCACCTAGTATCACTCGTATCACTGGCTTTCCTTTATAGGTTTTAACAGTTGGATACTTAGACATTTTCTTTTTTGCTAAGCGTGGTTCATTGACTATGTCCACTTCAATAATGTCTCCGGCCTTCAAAGCTTTAATACTACTTAACTGACTATGTGTCGACTGACTACCAAATGCTTCATCTGATATTATCTTCCCGCGAAAAGCCATATACCCTCTCGCATCGAGCAACCTTCCAACTTTCACATGATCTCCTTTAGAAAGTTTGATATAAGACTTTGTCGTAATAACCGAACCATTTAGTGTTATTTTCTCTGTCCCAAACACCGCGATAGTAATATTATCAAGTACTTCAAATTCTGGTCCTACAACTGTCATTTCAATCACAGGATTGTTCAGAGGGTTATCAAGCATCTTATTCGATAGCATCATTGCACGATAATTCATTGCTCCAGATTCGCTCTGCCCGTATCTCTCTGTACCACTCCGACCCGAATCTTGAATAGATGAATACATTCCCGGCTTAATTATCCTTATCATTATATAGCCTCCAATACTCATCTTTTGAAATAGAGTAAAATTTCACATAATCTCCAGGATTTACGATAGGAATACCCTCTTTTACCATTTCTAATGGTGTCTTACCTATGATATTCCACCCACCTGGTGCGATTTGCGGATAGACACCTGTCTGTCCACCGGCAATGCCAACGCTCCCCTTATCAATTTTTTTACGTGGAATCACAAGTCTTTTCATATGCAATTTTTCATCTAGACCACCGAGATACATGAAGCCTGGTAGGAAACCAATCATATACACACGATATTCTGGTTCCGTATGACGATTAATGAGTTCTTCTAATGAGACGGCAAATTTATCTTGATCAATTCCAAATTCCGGATCATAACAGACGGGTATTTCAATGATATTTTTCTTCGTAACTTTAATGTCTAGGTCCTCTAAGCTTTCGCATATAGTAAGAAGATTTTTCTTTACCGTTTCAACATCTACCTTAAAGATATCCCATTGTACCGTCACGCTGTTATAAGAAACGTTTACATTCAATAATGGTAGTTTGCTATCCTCAATTTTATACATCAAAGATATCAGCACTTCATGTTGTCTATCAGTATATGTGTGTTTATCTTGAAAAATCACTAGTCTATCTTCTGAAATTTCTTTTATAATCATACCTACTTCGTCCTTTATGTAAAAAAAGATGAGATTTAATAATCTCATCTTTAGTAGTTATATTAAGAAGTTACCTAAGACATCGTTCACGTCGTGGACAATTACAAACGCTTCTTCGTCATTGTTCTTAATCAGTCGTTTTAAACGAGATAGTTGGTTCTTATTGATCACAACATAAAGCACTTCTTTATTTTCTTGTGTGTAATATCCTTTACCCTTTAATATCGTCACACCGCGTTCAATATCAACGGTTATCAGCTTCGCTAGTACTTCTGGGCGTTTTGATATGATTGTGACCGCCTTCTTCGGATTCATGCCCTCAATAATGAAGTCCATCACTTTAGTCGCGATGTATAAAGCAATTACTGTTAATAGAATTCGTTCTAAATCCATTACAGTTAAACCGATTGTAATAACGATCAGATCAAAGAATAACAATGCGTATGAAACGTTTACGTCTAAGTATTTGTTCGCAATACGGGCTAAGATAGTTGTTCCTGCTGTTGTTGACCCTACTCTAAAGATTAAACCAATACCTAGCCCAATTAACAGACCACCGAATACCATATTGATGATGATTTGATCTGTCTTAAATATCCACGTTTCAGTGAGCCAGATCATGAGAGAGTTCATTGGAACTGTGAACAGTGTATAAATCATTGCTCGCTTCGATAAGAACTTAAATCCGACAGCGAGCAATAACATGTTAATAAGGAAGTTCGTAAGTGCTGGAGAGTAACCAAATGCATAATACATGATGATTGATAGACCAATAACCCCACCTTCAGCAAGGCCTCCACCAATCATGAATGTATTTACGCCGATGGCAAACAGAAATGACCCGATAGTGATTACAACTAAGTTTATGAGAGTCTGCACCGTCATCTTGCGTGAAATAGGAAGTTTCTTCTTTTCAAACTCCCTAAATTTCTTTTTCTTCTTTTCGTCCATCTCTCTCTCTCCTTTCGCACAATAATTTAATTTTATAAGAAATGTTGCGATTATTCAATATTCAAGATTTGTTTAAGCGTCTGATATACTAGGACTACATAATTAATATGGAGGTTAAATTTATGAAATCAATCACACCCTTTCTCATGTTCGAAGGACGTGCTGAGGAAGCAATTATGTTCTATCAGTCTGTATTCGATGATGTAGAAGTTATTTTCTTAAATAAATTTGGTCCAGAATCGAAGGGTTGGGAAGGTAAGATCATGCAAGGCTTAATCAGAATCGGAGAACAAAATATCATGATATCTGATTCTTCTATCTCTCACAACTTTTCATTCACACCATCTACAAGTCTCTTTGTTGAATGTGAATCGACAGATGATCTAACTAGATACTATAACAAGATTAAATCTAAAGGTGCCATTTTGATGCCACTAGATGATTATGGTTTTAGTAAACAGTTTGCATGGGTTAGCGATCCTTTTGGATTCTCATGGCAGCTCAATTTAAATTAAAAAAAGACGCCCTTCCTACTTTAAGGAATGGACGTCTTTATCTTTTTCACACTTAAAAACTCATAAAAATACGGATTAGCCGACTAATTTAGAGATGAATGAACGATTCTTACGACTATCTTTGTTCTCTTTTAGTCTAGTGTTGTTCATCGCTACCTCTTTGAATTCTTTGATGCGTTGTTCTACTGGAATAATTGATGTAGTATACAACTTTTTTCCCCCTATAAATAAATTTTTATTTCATTATTCGTATATACCCATGCGGCTCTTAACACTTATTATAATACCTTATATATCAACGTTTTTCAATGTTTTTGATTGCTTTTTCTCAAAGTTCATCTCTTTAAAAAATTCAGTTATTTTAATAATATATAAAAATTAATAAAATATAATTACGAAAATATTTTAAACAATCCTTTACATGCATAAAAGTGTATAATAATTCTTAAGATAACGTTTTCTTTGAGTTTTTATGATTTTTCTGATAAGAATTAGAACCTTACGTGTAAAAATACTATGAAATTTCACCTTAAATGTAATCGTTATCTTAAAAGTTGCATAAAAAAATAAGCGCAAATGTCTTTGCGCTTACGTGTTATTTTTCTTTATTTTTGTTCTTTAGAATCATTGTAGAAAGTACATGTGGCACTTTGTGTTTTTTGTCTTTATCAATGTCTTTAAGCATTTCTGTAAGATGCTCAACTACCTCTTGTTTGCGTTTATCACTATGTCGTGACAACCAAGATGATGTTTCGATACGCTTTGTCCATGCTTCGTCTGTAAACTTAAGTCTGTAATCTTTCTTAAACAACTCTCTTAAGTCGAATTTCTCAAACTTAAGTTCGCTGAACCACTCTACGGGGAAACCATTGATCATTTGAATAGAATACTTTTTTGAACCAGCTGGATCTAATTTTTCACCTTTAGCTGATTCCTTAATAATTTTCATTGTTTCTTTCATCATCTTATTGTTTACTCTAAATCCGATGTCAGAAATAACGAGAAAACCATTTGGTTTTAATAGACGTACAACTTCTTTTATCGCTTTTCCGCTATCGAAGTATTGCCATGCTCGAAGTGCGATCACTATATCATACTTCTTTTCTTTTAAAGGAATTGTTTCTGCAACACCTTGAATGAACGTTACATTTTTACCTTCTGTATATTCTTCTCCCAGTTTAATAAATGTTTCTGAAGGTTCGACTGCATCGACAATTGCCCCTTCGTCAGCCATCATTGCACTTAAAAATCCCGGTCCTGCACCTAAATCAAGAACCTTCTTGCCTTTTAAATCAACGCCTCTAATCTTTAACTCCTCTAAAAACTCGTCCGGTATATCATTTCTGTTTTCATAGAATTCATATTCAAATTTATGTAAATTATCCATAGTAACCCTCTTTCATAATTATATTTCGGTTATCGAACTTATTTATTGTTTTCTACCCTTAATACGGTGTATCATACTATATGTTGTTAATTTGAGTAAAGGGGGAGACAGAATGACAAAATTGCTTACTGTATTTATATCAATCGCTGTAATGATTTTAATTTCACATTTTATACTTGATTTAGTTATTCCATCACTCGGTTCAAGAAATATTTCGCTTGCTATTGTGATTGGAGCTGTTGCCGGCTTTTATATCTATACCCTAATTGACAATAAATATTTAGATTAACTGTTCATATTAATGTTCAATATATTATCATTTTGAATTGGAGGCGTCTTTTTGTCAAAAACTACAACTAACAAACCAGATTATCGATTGATAGCGATATTAATCACTGGTGCTTTTATTGCTTTTCTTTCTAATACTTTCTTAAATGTCGCGTTGCCTGCCATTAAAAATGAATTTGGTGTATCTACTGGTACTGTGCAATGGGTATCTACATCATACATGCTTGTGGCTGGAATTGTAATCCCAACGACAGCATATCTAATGAATAAATTTAGCGCTAGGCAAATATTCTTATCTGCAATGAGCTTATTCTTATTAGGTGCTACAATTGCAGGTTTTTCACTTAATTTCCCTATGCTGATTATCGGTCGTATGACACAAGCAGCTGGGTCAAGTATACTTATGCCACTACTTATGAATACAATGATACGTAGCTTCCCACCTGAGAAACGTGGTACAGCAATGGGGCTGTTCAGTCTAGTGATGTTCTTCGCGCCAGCAATTGGTCCAACACTTTCAGGTTTCATTGTTCAATCATATTCATGGCATATGCTATTTATAATGATGTTACCAATCATATCTATCATTCTTGTCGTTGGATATAAATTACTACCTGAGATAAAACACACGCGCAACGCGGTACTGGATATTCAATCCGTGATTCTTTCGACACTCGGATTCGGATTGTTACTATACGGATTAGTTTCTGCAGGTGATCATAAATTACTTTCAGTAGTTACACTTGCACCAATCATTATTGGTCTAATCTTAGTTTACCTATATATAATGAGACAAATGAAGCTACAAATGCCGATGTTGAACTTCCGAGTGTATAAACACAAGATGTATACACTTGGTGCGATTATCAGTTCTGCTTCAAACATGGGACTATTTGCTGGTATGATTCTCGTACCAGTATTCTTACAGGAGATTCAAGGTAGAAGTCCGCTTGAGACTGGACTATTATTGTTACCAGGTGCTTTAATCATGGGATTCCTATCTCCAGTATCTGGTAAATTATTCGACAAGATAGGACCTAAATGGCTTGCGATCAGTGGGTTGCTCCTTGCAACTGTCACAACGTATATGTTCAGTAGACTGACATTTGACACAAGTTTTAGTTACCTACTCACGCTGTATATGATTCGTGCACTTGGGATGACGATGGTGAACACACCAGTCATGACAAACGGTATGAATGACTTACCAAGAGAATTGACGCCAGATGGATCATCTTTAAATAGTATGATGAACCAAGTATCAGGAGCAGTTGGTATTGCAGTTTTAATCTCAGTAATGCAAGGCTATATGAACTTTAGACTAAGAGGAGTTGCGAACCCTACAATATTAGAAACAAATCAAGCGATGCTTGACGGTATTAACTTAAGTTTCTTTATAGGATCCATATTTATGGCAATTGGACTAATCACATCACTCTTTTTAAAACCAGCATACTCGTCTGAGAAGATGGATGAGGGGCTTACAGCCGTTAGACCTATCGGTGAATCACATAAAATTAAACGAAAAGAATAATATTTATAAAGAGATGTAGCAACCAGTTGCATGTTTTCTGTTAGAATGAATTGAGAAGAAAATAAATTTTATTTAAAACTTAAAAAACACGCTATTCCTCTATGAATAGCGTGTTTTTTTATGGGTTATACTTTATAGTCACTCTATATATTTAGCTATCTTCACCTACTCGTTTTATGATTTCGATAATTGTTTTCACTGATTTTTCCATGTCGTCTATTGATGCGAATTCGTATTTACCATGGAAGTTTTCTCCTCCTGTAAATATGTTTGGCGTCGGAAGTCCCATATATGAAAGTTGTGATCCGTCTGTACCTCCTCTAATTGGCTCAATGATCGGAGCAATATCTAATGACTCCATTGCTTTTTTAGCATATTCAATGATTTCCATATGTGGTTCGATCTTGTCTTTCATGTTGTAGTACTGGTCTTCCATTTCGAGCTCAATTTTAGCTTTCGTGTGTTTATCTTGTAATGCTTTAACAGCATCCACCATCTGTTGCTTACGTACTTTAAATTTTTCTTTGTCATGGTCTCTGATAATGTATTCTAAAACTGTCTTTTCTGTCGTACCGTTGATTTCTAATAAGTGGAAGAACCCTTCATATCCTTTCGTATGCTCAGGTGTGTCTTTCTCATCAAACTGTAAGATAAACTCAGCAGCAATACGTCCTGAATTCACCATAACGTCTTTTGCAGTACCTGGGTGAACGTTCGTTCCATGAACAGTGACTTTTACCCCTGCAGCGTTAAAGCTTTCATATTGAAGCTCTCCGACTGGGCCCCCGTCTACAGTATATGCAAAGTCTGCTCCAAATTTTTCAACATCAAAATTATGCGGTCCACGCCCAATTTCTTCGTCTGGTGTGAAAGCAATTCTTACGTCTCCTATATTGTCAGCTGGATTATTCTTTAAGTGTTCAACAGCTGTGATAATTTCTGCGATACCTGCTTTGTTGTCCGCACCAAGAAGAGTGGTACCGTCTGTTGTCATAAGAGTATGTCCAACGTAATTTTTTAAAGCTGGGAATTGTGATTCTGTAATAGAGACACCTAGTGCTTTATTTAAAAGAATATCTCCACCTCGGTATTCAACAACTTGTGGTTTTACATTTGTACCTGTGAAGTCAGTAGCTGTGTCAACGTGTGCTAGGAATCCAACTGTTTTCGCATCTTTATTTTGACCTCTTAAAGTTGCGAACAGGTAACCATTGTCGTCTAAAATAATGTCTTCTAAACCAATCTTTTGGAGCTCTTCTTTTAAAACATTTAGAAGATCAAACTGTTTCTGTGTTGAAGGTACAGACGTACTAGATGCATCAGATTGAGTATCAATCGTTGTATATCTTGTGAGTCTTTCAATAAGTTTTTCTTTCATAACTTAACTATCCCCTTTTTTATAATTAACTTTATTTTACCATAAGAAAAACACCTGTATATTGAAGTGTGTATTTTCAATGTACAGGTGTGATTGTTAAAATAATGGATTGTTTGTCATAAGTGCAACTTCTTTTTCATGACGATTTAAAGCGAGGTGGATTAGTTCATCTAATAGTTCACGATATGAGATTCCAGAAACTTCGATAAGTTTAGGATACATAGAAATTGAAGTGAATCCCGGTAATGTATTAATTTCGTTTACAAGTACTTGACCCGTTTCTGTTAAGAATACGTCAACACGTGAGAACCCTTCGCAGTCGAGTGTCTTAAACGTGCGGTATGCAACGTCTTGAATTTTTATCTTTTCATCCTCAGTAATTTCTGCTGGAATCATAAGTGTCGCACCATCGTCTGTTAGATATTTTGATTCATAGTCATAAAAATCAACGTTAGATACGATTTCTCCAGGAACAGAAATAAATAACTCTTCATTTCCTAAAACAGATACTTCGATTTCACGACCTACGATTGCTTCTTCAATTAAGACTTTAGTATCGAATTTGAATGCTTCGCTTAAGGCATGATTGTATTCTTTTTCATCGACTACTTTAAATACACCAACAGAAGATCCTTGGTTTGCTGGCTTAATGAACATTGGTGTACCTAATTTTTCACTCGCATCTGTAAATGAGCATGTATCACACTCATAATCATTTAATACAATGCCTCTTGCAACATCAATCCCTGCGAGTGTGAGTAATCGCTTAGTGATATCTTTATCCATCGCAATTGCACTTGAACGCGTATTACAACCAACAAATGCAACTCCTGCGCTGTTAAATGCACCTTGAACGTTTCCATCTTCACCATAAGTTCCGTGTAACACAGGTAGCATCACGTCAATTGAAACAGGACCCTTATCAGTTTTAAATTGGTTCCCAGGAACGATGTAAAGTGTTTCAGCATCTGAATTTTCTAAGTCAATTTCACTTAATTCAGTCGTTGTTCTCCAAGTACCGTCTTTAAGTACGTGAATTAAACGAATGTTGTATTTGTCTTTATCGATCTCATCTAATACGCTTTTCGCACTGCGTAAAGATACCTCGTATTCAGTGGATTTTCCACCATATATTAAACCTACTGTTATTTTACTCATTTATATTTCCCTCATTAATTATAAAGTTAGTTATATATTATCACATCGATATCACTGTTATCCATCGTTCGTATGAATATAACCTCTTAGTACTGTGGTATAATTTTACATAACTTTATTTGAAGGGATGGTTACTTTTGAAACAGTTTTTCTCTTATTATCGTCCATATAAACTGCTATTCACGATTGACTTTGCATCAGCAGTATTTGTTGGATTATTAGAGCTTCTATTCCCCGTAATCGTCAGTTATTTTATTGATGGTTTACTCCCTACAGGAAATTGGAAATGGATCATTCTGGCAAGTCTAGGCTTACTTTTTGTATATATATTAAATACATTTATGCAGTTTGTTGTGACTTATTGGGGGCACATGCTTGGTACAAATATTGAAAGAGATATTAGAAATGATCTCTTTAGTCATATACAGAAACTATCTTATAGTTACTTTGACAACACTAAGACAGGTAAACTCCTAACACGGCTTACAAACGACCTTATGAATATCGGTGAAATGGCCCACCACGGACCAGAAGATTTATTCATTGCTATTATGACGCTCTTAGGTGCATTCGGAATCATGTTCTGGATCAATCCACAGCTTGCAATTATTTCATTCATAATCGTTCCACTTATCTTAGTTATTGCAATTTATTTCAACAAGAAGATGACCGTAACTTTTAGAGAGTTATTCAGTCGCGTATCTGACTTTAATCATTTAATCGAAGATAAAATAGGTGGAATTCGATTAGTACAAGCATTCGCGAATGAAGACAAAGAAATTGATGCTTTTAAAAAGCTAAACGATGCGTTTAGACGTACGAAATTAAAAGCATATAAAATCATGTCTTTCAACGTTTCAAGTACATACATGCTCATGAGATTCGTTACTGTGTTTATCCTAATTGCTGGTGCCTACTTCGTTATGAACGGTAAAATCACATACGGTGAGTTTGCCGCATTCATTTTAATGTCGAACATTCTTTTTAAACCTTTAGAAAAAATCAACGCAGTAATAGAGCTTTACCCGAATGGTATTGCTGGTTTTAACCACTTTAGAGAAATCATGAAAATCGAACCAGATATTCAGGAAAAAGAAAACCCCATTGTTTTAGAAAATATCAAAGGTGAGATTGAATACAGAAATGTTTCATTCGGATACGACCGTTCTATAGTGCTAAACAATATTTCATTAAAGATAAAACCAGGTGAAACAGTTGCATTCGTTGGACCATCAGGTGCAGGTAAAACAACACTATCTGCCCTACTTCCTAGATTTTATGATGTTCAAAAAGGGCAGATTACAATTGACGGGATTGACATTCGTGATTTACAACTTAAATCATTAAGAGAGCATATCGGAACTGTTCAACAAGATGTATTCTTATTTACAGGTACTTTGAGAGATAATGTTGCTTACGGTAAGCTCGATGCTACGGATGAAGAAATCTATGATGCATTAGAAAAAGCACAACTTAAAGAACTCGTAGACACTTATCCAGATGGGCTCGACACGGTGGTCGGTGAACGTGGAGTAAAACTCTCTGGTGGACAAAAACAACGTATTTCTATTGCTCGTATGTTCTTAAAGAACCCACCAATACTTATTTTAGATGAAGCGACGAGTGCTCTAGACTCTGAAACAGAACTTCATATTCAAAATGCATTAAACAGATTATCTGTAGGACGTACTACATTAATAATAGCGCACAGACTAGCTACGATTAAAAATGCGGACAAAATTATGGTTGTTACTAAAAACGGAATCGCAGAAACAGGTACACATGAAGCATTACTTAAAAACTCAGAAGGTATATACCGTGCACTACATGATGCACAATTCAATACATTGTAAAGAAGGTCGTTTAATGAAAATAGGTTATCAAGGGGTGCCAGGGAGCTATAGTTCTCTGGCATCTGCAAAATTCTTTGGAGAAAAATCATTCGAATCATTTGGCTACACAACGTTCAAAGAACTCGTTGAAGCATTAATGATTGAAGATGTAGACTACATTGCTTTACCCGTTGAAAACTCAACTTCTGGCCCTATCACAAGAACAATCGATCTTATGAAATATCTAGAAGTTAGTGTTGTAAGTGAAATCTATGTGAAAATTGATCATGCATTAATCACAAAAAAAGAAACAAACTTTGAAGATATTCAAGTTGTATATTCTCATCCCGAAGCTCTTGAACAGTGCATCACATATCTTAATGAAATTGAGAAACTTAAAATCAAAGAATATCATGATACTGCTGGTGCAGTTGAGATGGTGAAAAATAGCAATCTTACATATATCGCAGCAGTAGCTGGTACACATGCCGCAGAACTTTATGACATGAAAGTTCAAAAAGAGAATATCAGTGATAACCCTTTAAACACGACGCGCTTCTTAATCTTTAAAAAAGGACATGAGCCAAACGTATCTCATAAAGAGAAGACAAGTATATATTTAGAAACTGAACACTCGACGGGATCGTTAAACGAGATCCTAAACATCTTTAGTAAGCATCACATCAACCTACTCTACTTGACGTCTAGACCAATTCAGAAAAAAGCATTTTCTTATGGATTCTTCATTGATGTGGAACGCAGTGAAAAAGGTAATTTAACTGCAAGTTTAAATGAGATTAAAGAGAAATCTATGTACTTAAATATCCTTGGAACTTACGCACCAGGTGAACTCGTGACGTCTTAAAAACAAGAAATACGAAAAGTCACCTTGATATTAAATTCATGTATAATTAATCTATCTAACTTATGGGGGATCTTAGTGAATGTTTAAAAAACTATATTATGTATCTGTAGTAATCTTGCTAATTGCCTTGGCAATAAACGTTGCAAGTCTTTTCACAACAGCGGTGCATCCGCTCCTTGGCGTAGGTTCAGCGTTTTTATCAGTAATATTTTTCTACTACACTAGACATAGAGCAAGAGAAGAAATAGAAGAAGAAAATAAGCATATGTAAATTAAAACACCCAACGCATTAAAAAATGTGTTGGGTATCTTTATTTATAAGAAGGCTTTTGACTATAGTTCACTCCTCAAGCTAGTAACGATCGCACCTAATTCAATTACGTTAACGCCTAGATATGCTAAGAAGTTATACTCTTTGGGAATGACAACAATAGATAAAAACTGACGAACATCGTAAGTGTGTATAGCAGGAGTGTCGGTATCTTCATATTCGCTTAAATCCAAATAGTCTTGTCTTCAGCATCCGTACGAATTCTCTTAGGTATCTTACCAAGTGCTGCTTTACCAAGGAAGATTACACCGATAACTTCTTCATCTCCTTCCAGTTTAAAAACCTCTCTCACAGGCGCGCTATTATATACCCCACCTGTTTTCCAGATCGACTGAATATCTTTTGCTGTTGCTTCGAGTAACATATTTTGAATCGCTGCACCAATTGAAAGTATGTCTTCTTTATAATCGCCACGTGGATTCTCTTTATTCTCAGAATAAATTACCGCAATTGCAGTTGGTGCAAACAGTGCTTTAGAGATCATTTTTTCTCGTCTCTTTTCGATCTCATCAGAAGCTACATTTTTATATTTGTCTTCCACAAATGAAAGACACGCGTTGTAGAAAGGCATTCTAGAATCGCCTTCCATGACAATAAATCGCCATGCTTCTGTAAAATGATGTGTGGGTGCATGTGTTGCCGCTTCAATAATGTCTTCTACATCTGTATGACTAATTGGTTCGATATCCTTAAATAGTTTCGTGCTGCGACGTAATCTAATCGCTTCTTGTACGTTCATTCAAATCAACCATCCTTTAATTATTAATTTAATGATACTATAAGTATAAGAATATTTTAACTTTGGAGGTAAAATGGAAAAGTTCCTTAAATTTACATCGTCATTTTTACTTGGTGCCTTGGGTGGCTTCGGATTATTGTGGCTCATGCTTAAAATCGATCTGAACGAACAAACGATACTGGGAAGTATCATTCTAATAGTTGCTGGTACATTATTCTTTGGACTTGCACAACTCTTTATAAAAAAAGTAATCATATCAAAAAATGATCCTTATCCAGGAGTCTATTATGCGATATTTGTTACACCATTCTTTTTAATATTTTTCGGCTCGTTATTTCTATATTTTTAATGTTTAAGTACGGTTCTATTTTGGCTTTATCGGTTTTTAAAACGATTTAACGAAAGTCCAATTCCTGCCTATTTAGAAAGTTTTTAACTCAGATTGAAGGATTATTTTCGTTTAGATTACTATCCATAATAGACTTTATTTATATCATGGCTATAATCGGAGTACATCCAGTCGCAAATATTGGCTTGTTATCTATTCTAGTCGGAATGTTCATATAATACTTTGTATAAAAATATAAATCTATATATATAGTCCAACGAATCATTGTTGCAAACATTTTAATCTGGTATTATTGTTAAATAAATATACGATTGGAGATTATTATGAAACTTTTAAAAGACCGTATTATAAATGATGGCAACGCATTAAGTGAGAATGTTCTCAAAGTAGATTCGTTCTTAAATCACCAAATTGACCCTGTCTTAATGAAAGCAGTCGGCGAAGCATTTATCGAACGATTTAAAGACACTGAAATCACAAAAGTACTTACACTTGAATCTTCAGGTATTGCACCCTCTGTTATGGTTGGATTGAAGTTAGATATACCTGTCGTATTCGGAAGAAAGAGACAATCATTGACACTTAATGACGATCTCTACACTTCGCAAGTATTTTCATATACTAAACAAGAAACAAACACGATTGCAGTTGCACGTCAATTTTTATCTCCAGAAGATAAAGTACTAATCATAGATGACTTTTTAGCAAACGGCGAGGCTGCAAATGCACTTATGGATGTTGTGAACCAGTCTGGTGCTGAAATTGTCGGATTCGGTATTGTCATTGAAAAAGCTTTCCAAAGCGGTGGTAAGATATTACGAGACAAGGGATATAGAGTGGAATCCCTGGCTAAAATTGAATCGATGTATGAAGGTAATATTAAATTTGTGGGTGACACTGAATGAGAGAAGCAAACATGTTTAAAGACATGTCACTCGGACTTCAGCACGTACTAGCGATGTACGCTGGTGCTGTAGTCGTTCCTCTGATTGTCGGTTTTTCTATTGGTCTGACTACTGCACAATTGACATATTTGATTTCCATTGACATCATGATGTGTGGCGTCGCAACAATTTTACAAGTATGGAAAAATAAATTTATGGGTATCGGCCTTCCAGTTGTCTTAGGGTGTACGTTCACTGCTGTTGGACCAATTATCAACATTGCAAATACATATAGTATTGGTTCAGTGTATGGAGCGATACTTGTCGCTGGTTTATTCGTTGTTCTAATTGCAAAATATTTTAGTAAACTCATCAAGTTTTTCCCACCTGTAGTTACAGGTTCTGTAGTTACAATCATTGGTGTGACACTCATCCCTGTGGCGCTAAATAACTTTGCTGGTGGACAGGGTGCAGATGATTTTGCATCGCTAGAAAATATTGGGCTTGGATTTTTAACACTTTTGATTATCCTACTTGTGTTGAAATTTGCTAAAGGTTTTTTTGCATCGATCGCTATTTTAATTGGTATAGTTGTAGGAACGATTATCGCAGCATTCTTTGGCCTGGTAGACTTATCAGCCGTTAAAGAAGCGTCATGGTTGCATTTACCTGTAGTATTCTATTTTGGTACACCAGAGTTTCATCTTGTACCAATTTTAACGATGATACTAGTCGCTATGGTAAGCCTTGTTGAATCCACTGGTGTTTATTTTGCTCTAGGAGATATCACTAATAAAGATATACGTGAAGCGGATTTAAAGCGTGGATATCGTGCGGAGGGTGTGGCAATATTATTCGGTGGTCTGTTTAACTCATTACCTTATACGACATTTAGCCAAAATGTTGGCTTGATTCAATTGTCCGGTGTACGTCGCCTTCGCATCATCTACATTGCTGGTGTCATGCTGATTTTACTTGGTTTAATGCCAAAAATTGGTGCGGCGACACTCGCAATACCGGAGTCTGTGCTCGGCGGTGCGATGATTGCGATGTTCGGTATGGTTATTTCTTATGGCATTAAGATGCTATCTACGGTTGATTTTGAAAACCAAAACAACTTAATGGTCGTCGCAATTTCAATTGCATTTGGACTCGGTGTTACTGCAGTTCCTGACGTTTTCAAATCACTGCCTTCAAGTATTTCTGTCATTACTGAAAGTGGAATTGTGATGGGAAGTCTCACTGCGATTATTTTAAACTTAGTTTTAAACTTTAATTTAGAACCAAATGATGATGTTAAAGATCAGTTGTTTGAAGTCATGCCTGATGAGGACACTGAATCTCTCACTGAAGATTATAAATAAAAAACAGCCGTCTGAGCCGATAACGACTCAGACGGCTGTTTTTTTATTTACTATAATACTGTCTCTGAAGCTCTTTTACTCTATCTTCAAATTCTTTAACTGGACCTACTACCTCAATACCTGCGACGATATCTTCTATAGATAATGATTTAATATTACCTTTATCCACACCAAATTCGTCTTGCCAAGATCTGAACTGATCACTGCTTGTTGCATAGACAATCTTTCCTAGACCATTGATGCCGTGTGCAGTTGCACACATTGGACAGTGCTCACCTGATGTGTACACTACTGATTTTTTTCTTTCTTCAGCGGTCATATTTTGACTCGCCCATCTCGCAATTTCAAACTCTGGGTGCCTTGTATTATCTCCGGTAGAAATATGGTTATTGTCTTTAAATAAAATTTCTCCTTTGTCACTTACGAGTACGGAACCGAATGGTTGATTGCCTTCCTTCAACGCTTGTTCCGCTTGCTGTACTGCAATCTCTAAGTACCCTAGCTCTTTTTCTGTAAGCATCGTTACCACTCCATCTTTTTAAAATATCGCAATCTTGGATTCCTCTAAAATGATATGAATTGTTTGACCTACTTCTAGGTCCATCCGCGTAGTCAAGAGTATAAAAGGATGTGCATCGTATTCAAAATGTATCCAGTTTTCTTTCCCTAAATAATCGATGGACTTTATTACTACTGGTTCGCCACTATCTATGTCAGATATTTTTATGTGTTGTGGACGAACTCCAAACAGTTTCCCTGTTTCATCTTTGAAGAGATTCATCTTAGGTGTCCCAAAAAATCTCCCAACAAATGGTGTTTTTGGTTCTAAATAGATCTCACGTGGCGTACCAATTTGTTCGATAATCCCATTATTGATTATCATTATACGATCAGCAATAGTCATCGCCTCGGTTTGATCATGGGTCACAAAAATAAGTGTTGTATTGTTTTCTTTATGAAACTCTTTTAACTCCTCATGTAGTTTAAAACGAAGATCTGTGTCTAAACTCGACAATGGTTCATCCATTAAAATAATTTCTGCTTCAGTAGCCAGTGCACGTGCTAGTGCAACGCGTTGTTTTTGTCCGCCTGACAACTCGTTCGGATATCGGTTTGACAATTTCTCAATTTGTAACTTATGCGAGATAGATTCCACACGTGCTCTAATATCCGTTTTATTCATTCGTTTTGACTTTAATGCAAATGCGATATTATTATACACCGTCATGTGGGGATATAGAGCAAAATCCTGAAAGACAAACGACACATTTCGATTTTTTGAATTCTCATGTGTAATCTCTCTCCCACCCATAAAAACCTCACCAAAGTCTGGTTTTACCAACCCAGCAATTAAATTTAAGATAGTGCTCTTACCTGATCCCGATGGCCCAACTATAACGAACGCTTCACCTGACTTAACACTAAAATTAATATCATTCAGTATTTGATTGTCTAGATATGATTTAAATATACCTTTTAATTCGATTTTCTTCATAATTTCATTATACCAATTTAACGTGCGAAATTCTTGAGCATGCGTGGTTTGTTCGTTAGTATTAAGATAGGAACCATTAAAGTGAGGAGTAGTTTTATGAAAAAGTATAATGTAGAGAGTTTTAATTTAGATCATACAAAAGTAGAGGCTCCATTTATTCGATTAGCGGGTACAGTTGATGGTGCGATTGGTGATACAGTTCATAAATATGACTTAAGATTTAAACAACCTAATAAAGCTTTCTTAAAAATGCCAGTAATGCATACACTCGAGCATTTAATGGCAGAAAATATGAGAAACCATTATCCAAATGTGATTGACTTAAGCCCTATGGGATGTCAGACAGGTTTCTATCTCACGGTATTTAATGATAAAAACCCAGAAAACATTGCCGAAGCACTCGAAAAAGCGTTGCTGGACTGCCTAGCTGCAACAGAAATACCGGCCCAAAATGAGGTGCAATGCGGATTCGCAAAGAGTCACGATTTAGAAGGAGCTAAAAACGCTGTAAAAGAGATGCTAGATGGCAAAAATACTTGGCACAAAGTATTTGCTGATGAATAAGTTTTCTAAAAAAGTTAACAACATTGATATGACTTTTGTCAATAAAATAATTGCACTTTAGTGAAAAGTTTAGCATACTATAGTTGAAACGTTTTTATAAAATTATAGGGAGTGTCGATTTTAATATGTCACAGCTAGAAAAAGTTAAAAATGGCAAAGGGTTTATCGCTGCATTAGACCAAAGTGGTGGTTCAACACCAAAAGCACTTAAATTATATGGTGTAAATGAAGACCAGTATAATAATGAAGATGAGATGTTTGATCTTGTTCACGAGATGAGAACACGTATCGTTACTGCTCCATACTTTACAGGTGAACACATTTTAGGGGCTATTTTATTCGAACAAACGATGGACCGAGAGGTTGACGGTAAATACACTGCTGACTATTTAATCGAAAAAGATGTTGTTCCATTCTTAAAAGTAGACAAAGGTCTTGCTGATGAAGAAAACGGGGTTCAACTCATGAAGGATATGCCTGAACTCGATGCACTACTTGATCGTGCAAATGAAAGAAACATTTTTGGAACTAAGATGCGTTCTGTAATCAATAGCTTCAATGAAGCAGGCATCAAAGCAGTTGTTGACCAACAGTTTGAATTTGGTAAAAAAATCTTAGCAAAAGGTTTAGTGCCAATCATTGAACCTGAAGTGAATATTAATTCAACTGATAAAGAAGAAATTGAAACATTCTTAAACAAAGAAATGTTATCTCATTTAGATGCACTTTCTGAAGGCGAAGATGTGATGCTTAAATTAACAATCCCAACTGAAGCAAATCTTTACGAAGATCTTGTAAATCATCCACGAGTGATTCGTGTTGTTGCTTTATCAGGGGGTTACACGAGAGACGAAGCAAATGCATTACTTAAGAAAAACAACGGTATTTTAGCAAGCTTCTCACGTGCACTAACTGAAGGTTTATCTGCAAATCAATCAGATGATGAGTTCAATGCCGATTTAAAGAAATCAATTGAATCTATCTACGATGCATCGGTAAATAAAAATTAAGATTTAGAATTAATTCGAACGTAGTGCTACAATATAAGCACTACGTTTTTTTGAGGTTATTATGAAATTAAATATACTATATGAAGACAATCATACGATTGTTGTTGAAAAACCAGTCAATATCCCCGTTCAAGAAGATTCATCTCAGGACAAGGATTTACTCAATTTAGTTAAAGAATACATCAAAAATAAATACAATAAACCAGGCAACGTGTATTTAGGACTCGTTCATAGACTGGACCGCCCTACTGGTGGTCTCGTGGTATTTGCAAAAACATCTAAAGCAGCAAGCCGGTTATCAAACGCGCTACGTCTGAAACAAATAGAACGAGGATACTTAGCAGTTGTTCACGGAAATCTAAAAAATAATGGTACTCTAACAGACTACTTATTTAAAGACCAAAATACAAATACATCTTCTGTGGTACATAGAAATAAAACAGGTGCAAAAAAAGCCGTCTTACATTATCAGGTAATAAAGAACGCAGACGATTTTTCTCTTGTATCAGTTAAACTAGAAACAGGACGCTCCCATCAAATACGCGTACAATTCGCACATCTCGGTCACCCTCTTTATGGTGATCAACGCTATGGGCAAGGTGTGAATAAGGTTGGAGATCAGCTAGCACTTTTTGCGAATGAACTCAATTATAAACACCCAACGCAAGATAGAATCATCCATAACTCTGCAAATCCCCCAAAGATTCATCCTTGGAATTTATTTAATATGGAGATTAAAAATGTGCGTCATTAATTTTAAAATAAATAACGATCCAAATTATATATTAGCTATCGCAGCGAACAGAGATGAGTCTTATAACAGACCAGCATATCCTGCAAGAATACATGGCAATATTCTTCATGGTACGGATGCACATCGTGGGGGGACTTGGCTTGGAATAACTAAAACGGGGCGCATCGCTATGATCACAAACATTAGAAATGTTGAGGAAATGACGAAGAAATCTCCCTTATCCCGTGGGGATATCGTTCTTGATTTTTTACGCTCTGAAAGTGATGCTAAATCGTTTTTAGCACAGTTAAGAACAGAAAGTTCTAAATATGGAGGTTTTAATGTCATTCTTGGTGATTTAGACAGCCTCTACTATATGAATAATTACGACAATCAGATTGAAATATTATCTGAAAATACGCACGGTGTATCTAATGCTTTCCTAAATACACCATGGGCGAAAGTACAGCATGGTAAACATACGCTTGATCGCCTTTCAGGAGACATAGAAGAAGACAAAGCCACATTACTTCGTCTATTATCATCAAGTAAAAAGACACATAGCCATCGTCAAAATACAGGTATAGATAAAGCGCTAGAATATGCTTTATCCAGTCAATTTATAGAGCTTCAAGATATGGAATATGGAACACGATGTAGCACTGTCATATTGATTACGCACGACGGTTTCGCTCACTTCTTAGAGCGTACATATACACGTGGTACTTTTGATTTTGATACAGAATTTAAATTTAAAATAGGTGAAGCATAAAAAAAGAGTACACGTTTACAATGTGTACTCTTTTTTAATACTTCTTTTTATGACTCTAGTCGTAATTCTCCATCATTCATCTTAAAAACACGATCGCAATATCCGATTAGTCTTGTGTCATGTGTTACAACGATTGTCGTTGTATTTTTATTTTTCGTTTCATTTCTCAGGAGTGCCATTACTTCAAATGCGCGATCTGAATCAAGAGATGCGGTTGGTTCATCTGCGAGTATGAGCGAAGGATTACTATAAAGCGCTTTTGCTATCGCAACTCTTTGTTTTTCTCCCCCTGACAGGTCACTCGGGTATTTATTTTTTAAATCCTCAATACCTAAGTCTTCATAGAGCACCTTCAATTCTTCCGGTGTCATATTATTTTTCTTAACTTTATCAAGTAATTTAAATTGCTTTTCGACAGTGAGGAAAGGTATTAAATTAGATGCTTGTAAAACAAATCCGATTTCATTTAAACGTACTTTAGAGCGTTTTTTCTCACTTAAGTCAGTAAGTGATGAGCCGTTTATGATGACGTTCCCTTCACTTGGAGACAGTAGTCCGCCTACGATAGTCAAAAAGGTACTTTTACCAGAACCAGAAGGCCCAATAATTGCAATGACTTCTCCCTTTTCAGCTGTAAAACTTGTGCTTTTTAAAGCTTCTACTTTTTTGTGACCTTTACCGAACGTTTTATTAACATTTTTTAACTCTAGAACAGACATCAATTATCCCCCTATCGCTTTCAATGGATCAATCTTAAATATTGTAAGGACTGAGAATACAGCCCCGAGAATTGCAACAACAATTAGAACGATACCATATAAAAGCATCGTAACAATATCAAATGACACAGGCACTGCTGCGGGTAAAAATTGGCCAGTTAATAGTGTTAAGATAAATCCAACAGCTACACCTAAGAATGCCAAAATAAATGTCTGAGCAATCACAGATTTTGCAAGATACAAGTTAGATATCCCTTGTGCTTTCATGAGACCAAACATGCTAATTTTTTGTACCGTTAACACGTATAGGAAAATCGCCACAATTACTGACGAGATAATAAACAAGAAATAGATCATAAACGTTAACGTCAAGTTCTGTTCAGTGTATCCGGGTAGATTTTCTATAAATGTTTCAATTTCAATGACTTCTAGATCCTTATCAGAAACACTATTTTTAATGTTACCACGTACAACGATTGCATTAATTTGTTCTTCCATGTTTGAATTTTGTCCCTTACCAAACTTAATTTCTTGGAACGTTTCTAAATTCGCATACAAAACAGGCGCCGCATTAAAACGAGCATTGTTTGTAAACCCAACAATCTTAAGCTTTTCTTCAGATGAAGATAACTCAAGCGTATCGCCCAGCTTAAACCCTTCTTCTTTTAGAGCGTCACTTGCTACGACTTCTTTCTCTTTACTAAACGCTTTTCCCTCAACCACATTTGGCATTAAAAATTCATTTTTACGAATACCAAAAAGTGCGATGTTTGCTTTCTTATCGCCTTCCCTAGCGATTGCACTGATTTGTCCAAGAACAGCACTTTCATCTGCATTTACTTCCTTCACTTGATCTAGATTCATTGAAGACTGTAGGAGGCTCTTATCTGACTCCTCAGTTAGGATGATTCCATCCGCTTGCCACTTATCAACAGATTCTCTATTTAAATCCTTTAAACCTGTTGCAAGACCAGATAAAAAGAATACGAGATAAGAAACAAGCATTAACACTCCAATAATTAAAATGAATCGGAGTTTGTTTTTCTTAATTTCATTCCATGCTAAAAACATAGATCGACTACCTTTCTTATAATATCTTATCTATTAATATATATCATAGATAAGATAAAATATATGGGTTCATGCAAAGTAAACACCTTATTCCTAAAGAGAATAAATACAGTTAACCCTCATATATTTAATTATTTTACTTTAATTACAATTTTTCCTTTAGCATGGTGCGTGGCACTTAATGCATGTGCCTCTCTCAGTCCTTCTTCAGTTAATGAGAATGTATGACCGATATGTGTTTTAACCTCACCTGATTCCAATAGCGCACCGAGTTCAGCTAGTTGTTTACCATTAGGCTTTAGCCATAGAGACTCTGCAGTAATTCCGTTCGCTCTTGCTGCTTCTTGATTAGGCTGACCAGCAATAGATACAAGCTTTCCACCTTTTTTAACAACGCTAAGACTTTTCTCTAGAATTTCTCCACCCATAGTATCCACTACTAAATCAACATCTTTAGCAACATCTGTAAAATCTGTCGTTTCATAATTAATGAACGTATCTACGCCAAGTGATTTTAAAAATGCTTCATTTTTGCCACTAGCAGTAGACAGCACATGTGCACCTAAACTTTTTGCAATCTGAATACCAAGGCTACCCACACCTCCAGAACCTGCGTGAATTAAAACTGTATCTCCTTCTTTTACTGAACCGAAATCCACTAGGCATTGCCATGCAGTGAGTCCTGCTAAAGGTACTGAAGCGGCTTCTTCAAAGCTAATATTTGTTGGCTTTAAAGCAACTAAGTTTTCATCCACTGCGACATACTCTGCATACGTGCCATTCTCAGTTGCTGGACGTGCAAATACCTCATCTCCAACTTTAAAATTAGTTACCTTTGTACCTACTTCTACAACAACTCCCGCTGCATCCCATCCTAATATAAGTGGGAATTCGACCGGCATATAGTCTTTCATATAACCGGCACGAATTTTCCAATCAATTGGGTTGATTGAAGTGGCATGCATTTCTATTAATACTTGGTTTTCTTTTATTACTGGTTCAGGAAACTCTTTTTCAATAAGCTGATCTACATCACCATATTGTTCTATAACGATAGCTTTCATAAACTAACACTCCTAAAATTTGTCCTTCCTTAATAATATAATGGATTTTTAAGGCTATTTCACAAAACGTGATTGTAAAGAACATTTCAACAATAACCTTAATATCTTTACAATCAAAATTACAATCAAAATTTCTTAGCACACTTTTAATTTTGGTAAAACTTCTAATGTTTGTGTATTTTTAACATCTGCAATTGAATTATGGTTTGCATGTTTTGATTGAGTACCACCTTTACCATTCTCGCGTTTATTCATTAATGTTTGAGTATTGAGGTATTGGGGAATTAAGTAATAACAAATAAATTAGTCTTAGGAGATATATTATGAAAATTTTAGATAGTACTGCATTAATACTTTTAGTAGTTGGTGGCTTAAATTGGCTACTCGTAGGTTTATTCGAATTTGATCTTGTCGCAACAATTTTCGGTGGTCAAGATTCTATCCTTGCTAAAATCGTTTATGTTTTAGTAGGTGTATCAGCTCTCTATTGCCTCAAACTTTTTGGTTATATTGGTAATCGCCCACACGTAAACAATACAAAAAGAGATTTATAATTGAAATAACGGTTTTTATTCCAAAGTTCCTTTTGGTGTGAACCAACTGCAACCCTAAAAACCCTAACGCAGCCGATAGACAGATACCGTGAGGTATATGCTTACCGGCTGCGTTTCTGTTTACAGACTTTATATATACTAAGAATATTGATGGAGACCAAGGACTTCAAAAGGAAAGCTAATCGAGAATTCGTATAAATTCTACAAAGGTGCTAGGACTAGCTAAGTGAGGTGTTTTCACAATGATTAGGATATAACTGAAAATGGCTTAGGTAAAAATAAAGACACATAATGTTTTGCTTAAGCATAAATAGGGTATTTTGTTATTGAATAGACTATACCTTCTACTAAAGATGTTCTGAGTATTCGTTCCGTTATTAGATATCCAATGAATTCGGAGGGATTTCTATGGATAAAAATAAAAAGCAAGCGTTTGTGATTGATAAAACAAATGAACCTAGAAAAGATGCTATTTCAAACATGATTGATGAAGGTGGCTTGGGTGCTGAGAAGTACTATGTAATTAAGAAGAATCATAAAAGCCGCAATGACCATGCTTCTAATATTCTTTCTAACAAAGATCCAAATATAGAAACAGAACATCTATAAACACCTAACAAAAACACCCACTCCGTCATGCAAACGGGGTGGGTGTTTTTTAAGACTCATTCACATTAATAATAATTTGTTTCTCTTTAAGATTATCTAAACACTCTTTTAAATATGCAGTGTTATGTTCTTTATAAATGGGATTATCCGTCTCTACTACTTCAAGCGAATCATAAGGTGCCATTTGCTTACCTCGATAATTCTTATCCCACCATTCTTCAGAAACATTATAGCCTCTTACTTTCATTTCATTCATTACTAAATAGTGATACTGATATAGTAGATAAGGAGAGTACTCAAATACATAGTTCACAGTTGCATGTGGTTTTTTCCAACCTTTACCACGTAGCGCACAGCACTCTCTATGCTGACCAAGCAACTGATTTCTTGGAAGTAATGGAATTAACTCTTCGTGCCATAGTCTCAATATACGCCCTCCTTAATGGATATATAAATTACCTATATAGTATCACTAAATATTTAAAACCTTACACCATACTTATGGTGTAAGGTTTTATTTATGATTTTACATCATTCCTGGCATGCCGCCCATACCCATATCCATATTGCTTTCTGGTTCTGGAATATCTGCAACTACCGCTTCAGTTGTCAGGAACATCGATGCAACGGATCCTGCGTTTTGTAATGCGGATCTTGTTACTTTTGTAGGATCAACAATTCCCGCTTCAATCATATCTACCCACTCATTTGTTGCTGCATTAAAACCAAATCCTGATTCTTGTTCTTTAAGTTTCGCAACAACTACTGATCCTTCTAGTCCAGCGTTTTCAGCAATTTGACGAATTGGTGCTTCTAATGCTTTAAGTACAATATTGACACCTGTTTGCTCGTCACCTTCTGCATCTATTTGTGACACTGTGTTATACACTTGAACGAGTGCTGTACCGCCACCTGCAACAATGCCTTCTTCGACTGCTGCACGTGTTGAGTTTAATGCGTCCTCAATACGGAGTTTACGTTCTTTCATTTCTGTTTCTGTTGCTGCTCCGACTTTAATGACAGCTACCCCACCTGCTAATTTTGCTAAGCGTTCTTCTAATTTTTCTCTGTCGAAATTTGAATCTGTTTGTTCAAGTTGTGACTTAATTTGAGTAATACGTCCTTCTAGTGCTGTTTCATCACCGGCACCTTCAACGATTGTCGTATCTTCTTTAGTTACTTGTACGCGTGATGCACGTCCAAGCATATCTAAAGTTGTATCTTTTAATTCTAATCCAAGTTCTTCCGTGATGACTTGTCCACCTGTTAAAATTGCGATATCTTGAAGCATTTCTTTACGACGGTCTCCGAATCCTGGTGCTTTTACTGCAATCGCAGTGAATGTGCCTCTCAATTTATTGAGTACAAGGTTTGCAAGTGCATCTCCTTCTACATCATCAGCAATAATTAAGATTGGTCTACCTTGCTGTACAATCTGCTCTAAGATAGGAAGTAAGTCTTGTTGGAAGTTTGAAATCTTTTTATCCGTAATTAAGATATACGGATTATCTAAGTCCGCAACCATTTTTTCTGAGTCAGTGACCATATAAGGTGATGAGTACCCACGGTCAAACTGCATACCTTCTACGACTTCAAGCTCTGTTTTTAAACCACGTGATTCTTCAATCGTGATTACACCGTCTTTTCCAACTTTTTCCATTGCTTCAGAAATAAATATGCCCACTTCTTCGTCGTTTGCAGAAATAGCACCTACTTGTGCAATAGATTCTTTGTCTTGAACTGATCTAGAAATTTCTTTTAATTCTTCTACAGCAACTTCCACTGCTTTTTGAATGCCTCGGCGAATTCCGACTGGGTTCGCTCCTGCTGTAACGTTTTTAAGTCCTTCTTCAATCATGGAATGAGCAAGTACTGTTGCAGTTGTCGTACCGTCTCCTGCTATTTCATTTGTTTTTGTAGCAACTTCAGCAACAAGTTTTGCTCCCATATTTTCAAAACGATCTTCTAATTCAATTTCTTTTGCAATTGTTACACCATCATTTGTGATAAGTGGTGTTGTATATGATTTATCTAAAACGACGTTACGTCCTTTTGGTCCAAGTGTTACACGAACAGCTTTCGCAAGCTTTTCTACTCCATTTAACATGGATTGACGTGCGTCTTCTGAAAATTTAAGTTCTTTAGCCATTATTTAAACTCCTCCAATTATTCAATTACTGCTAGAATTTCATTATCTGTTAAAATTAAATAATCTTTTCCATCATGCTCAACTTCTACTCCTGCATATTTAGAGTAAATGACAGTTTCTCCTACTTCAACATCAAGTGGTGTAACTGTTCCATTTTCAAATACGTTACCTGGTCCAACAGCAACAACTCTACCTTGAACAGGCTTTTCCTTTGATGCATCCGTTAGGATGATTCCACTTTTAGTTGTTTCTTCTTTTTCACTAATATCTACAATAACTCTATTACCTAAAGGTCTTAGCATATGTTGTCCCTCCAAAATAATGTCTTAGCACTCTAAACAATGTATTGCTAACATTATTTATAATACATCAAAATTGGTCAAGAATCAATCGAAAAGATTTATCTTTAGTGTGACTATAATTTAATGTAAACTAACATTATGACTTCACTAGGAGGACGTTATGAGAAAAGCATTTAGTTTATTTATAATATTGACATTCATCATTGTACAATTGGCTGTTATACCCGTAGGAGTGGTCCTTGGTTTCATCTACCAAGATCTTACACAAGCTGAGTTAATTGAAAAAATAATGCCTTATCAGTTTGGTGCATTTGTGTTCGGTGCGATTGCAGTAATTATATTAGGTAATACACATAAAGATAAAAATATTTTCGAACGTAGTGAAAATAAATCGCCTTTATATGTAACCGTTCTTTGGATAATCGGCGGTACATTTCTTGCGTACACTTCTCAAATCGTAGCGGGTCTCATAAACGTCTATTTACTTGGG
Source organism: Phocicoccus pinnipedialis (assembly GCF_903994035.1). Lineage (GTDB taxonomy): Bacteria > Bacillota > Bacilli > Staphylococcales > Salinicoccaceae > Phocicoccus > Phocicoccus pinnipedialis. The sequence continues at coordinate 17,616 of NZ_CAJEWB010000007.1, read as the reverse complement.
AATCCAATCGAGAGTGAAAATACAGAAAGTATTATAGATATGGTTTTAGGCGCACCTTATATGGTTATACTTGTTGTTGTACTCGGTCCGATTATAGAGGAATATGTATTTAGAAGAGCAATTTTTGCAGAGCTATATGAAGTTCTGGCACGTATAAATAAAGGTGTAGCATTCTTACTTGCAGGACTAATCAGCGGAATAATTTTTGCTTTAGCGCATTGGGACTTTACACACATACTCATCTATCTTGCGATGAGTTATACGTTTAGTTTTGTATATTTGATGACAAAACGATTAATTGTGCCTATCATGGTACATATGATCATGAACGGTATCGTTGTACTGTTACAAGTCGCTCTAAAAGATCAAATCGACGCATTAGAAAAATTACAATCTGCAACTCAATTTATCATTCAACTATTTTAAGTTTAATATAGGCTCTGTTAAATAATATTGTTGATAAAAGACTAATAAAGAAAAAAGGACCTATTATGGTCCTTTTATTAGCTAATATTCTTCTAATATCCACTTTTAATGATGAGTATTACTCAACAATCGCACCCGATTGCGAAACAACCTACTTAGCATAATATAGTTTGATTTTCACTAAATATCCTTATTCTTTGATGGAAAAATCATATCCTGTTAAGGGTTTTTGGGTAGAAGAATGGATAATTACTCCTGTTACCAAAGAAATAAATCCCCAGATTAATGCCAGAAAATGGACTTGTGGTTCCGGTATAGTATTAATGAAAAGAAATCCAAGTGATACACCTAGCATAACAAGTATGAAATATAGGTAATCTAAATGAACCCAGCAAAGAATAACCAAATGAGCCGCATTTATGATGCACAAAACAGCTAGCAACATATATGGATCTAATTCTTTAACAAGTAATAAAACTGGAATACAAACAGCGGTGATAGAAGAAGCAAATCCTACTAATGATGAATACTGATTAGGTTCTGCCGACATCCGCATAACTTTAAAAAGTAGCCAACCAAACAATGGAATGAGCAATCCACCCCACAGATAAAATTCCCCGATTACCGTGTCAGGCAATACATAAGTTAAGATAAATGCCATTAACCAAAATGCTGACCCTGCCATTAGCATAAATCCTCCGCCTCGATATTCTTTGATAAAGTCATAACGATCTTGATTGATTTCAATGTCTTTAGGTACAAAAGGTATTCTCATAGTTAACTCCCTTTCATTCTTCTTCCGTTAAATTATCCTGTTTGTTGAATATCACATTAGTTACACATTACCATAATACATCAACGCAACAACTAATCATTCATAGGGAGTAAGGGAGTAAGAAACCAAAGGCAACTTGCCTTGCTTTAGATGGATTTAAAGGGAAGTTATTTGTTTAGAGCCATATTTAAGCAAATAGTTCCCTGCATTTTACCCTGCCGAAGTGGATTTTTGACTAAATAAAAGGAAATAAAGAGACAAGGAAAAGGAGCTAAATTTTGAGGGATTTAGCTCCTTTTTAGTTAATACAACTTTTTCCACAATCGCACCCAATAGTGGAAGTGCCACTATTTTATTAAAGGCTACTCGACTTATGCCAATGAACCACTTCCGTACCTGCAACCCAATCATAAACATTTTTCTTTTTTTTATTTGTGAAGGGAATTATTAGATATGTTAATATTGCAAGATTGACAACGTTTAGGATTATATAAACGGTAATTTCAGAAAGGCTAGAAGGAAGCATTAATCGCCATACACCAAAGTGAGCAATCTCCCAAGGCAGAAACTTGACCGCAGTTCGCAAAGCTGAACGGCCAATACTAATACGGTAGCCGAAATCGTCAACAACGCGGATGCCCATTTTCCTCTTTCCTAATGTCCCTTGCCATTCAGAACATTCACAGAAAATGAAGTAGAGCGAAACAGGCAATGTTATCATAAAAAAACCTGTAAGTTCAGCTGTTACTGGCGAACTAGAAAATAGTGGTTCAATATATGGACGGAATACAAACGAAATGGTACCTACAACAAATATTCCATATACAGCGATAACAAGATAATCTAAAAGGAACGCATATATACGTTTTTTAAATGGCGCATAAGACACAGAAATTGCCTCCTCTATCACTAACTTTTAATTAAATAATCTGGCCCGTTTGTTGAACATTGAGCCTAAACTAACTTGACCAATAGTATATCAGAATTATTAGAAAAGTGCGTTCGAATATTAGATTTCCTTCTTACTAAATGACTCGAAAAGCTAATACTCATACGTTCTTAATGACTGATAGGTTTCGTTAATTGGAAATAAACAGCTTTCCACTATCATTTTACTTATCGAACCACTATCGCTTCTGTGCTTTACAATATCTAAGAATTGAAACCAGCTCAAATAATGGTCGAGGTATTTTGTCGCCACGCCATTAAATCGTTGTATCCAGCCTTTTAACCGACTGTGATAGTTATTCACATTTTGGATATGGTAAATGCCCCTAACTCGCTCAACTCCGTCTGATTTGAAACGATAATGCTCTTCGATACCTTTACTTTTAGCGTAGGTTGAAAAAGCTCTCCAAGCATCGGTACATAGCTTGTTATCTGGCGATATCTTTGAACCTATCGCTTCTTCTAACTGAGACTTAACTGGACGACCACGTCCTAGTACACCTGAAAAGGTCGATTTTTGTCGGTCTCTTGCAATCAGGACACATATCTGCTCACGACTAATCCCACGAAAACGTGAAGAACCACCACGCTTTCGTGGTTTACGGTCTTTGATATTTCGTTTACCTTTTTCGGAGTAAAGGAAGTAAGTTTCATCCATTTCTACGATGCCTGAAAATTTATCAAAGTCCATTTGGTTTAGAGCAGCTAATATTTTATGTCTCCAATAGAACAAAGTGACATAATGAATTCCTCCAATGAGTTCTGCCGATTTACGAAGGGAATAACCTTCCAACATACACTTAATGAACTCTATCCATTTATCAGGCTTATGGGTACGATAAAAAAAAATGGCTTGAAAATCTTAGCAATCAGATTTTCAAGCCAATTGATTATAAAAATAATTAGATGGATATACTCATTTTAGGACCAAATGGTTCGTAGTTGATTTGATCCATTTCGAATCCTTCATCTTGTAAGAAGTGGATCATTGATTGCATGAAATCCATAGAACCACAGAGATATACTGAATGTTCAATATAATCTCTGAAGTCTTTACCTGATAAACGACCTTGCTCATGTGTTAAACGAACTTCTACATCGATTTTTTCTTTTAATGCCTCTAACTCTTCTTTAAATGGAAGTTCAGATTCATTTCTAACGCTATAAATTAATTTTATAGATTTATTATTGCCAAGAGCCTCTTCAATCATAGACATAATTGGAGTGATACCAACTCCACCTGCGATAAACAGTAAGTGGTCGTCTGATGGATCAAGTAGGAAGTCTCCTGCTGGTGCTGAAATTTCTACAGTGTCACCGATGTTTAATTCGTTAAACATGTGATGTGAAACAACACCTTTCTCATCGCCTTTACCTTCGCGTCTTACAGCAAACTGTAATCCATTTGAAGTATCTATACTTGAGATTGAGTAGTGTCTTAATGCATCATATTCTGAATTCTCAGGTTTTACTTTAACAGTAATGTATTGACCTGCTCGTACAGCAAAATTAAGCACATCATTTTTAACAGTAAATCTAACAATATCGTCTGAAAGAAGTTCTTTATTTATAACTTCAAAAGGTTGGAAACCATCCCAGTCTGCTTCTTTATACATATTTTTTTCAACATCAATAAATACTTGTGCAATTTGACCATAATATTTTTCCCAAGCGATAAGAATATCTTCTGTTGCATTTGGACCAAGTACATGTTTAATTGCCTCCAACAGATATTTACCGACAATTGGGTAGTGTTCAGGCTTTACGTTTAACGCACGGTGCTTGTGACCAATTCCAATTACTACTGGAAGGATCGCTTCAAGGTTGTCGATATGACGCGCTGCTGCAAGTACAGTCTTAGCTAGAGCTTCTGGCTGATCTCCCACCTTTTGATTTGTTTGGTTAAACATATTTAATAGTTCTGGATGAGCTTCAAACATTTTTCTATAGAAAGTTTTCGTAATTCCTGTACCATACTCTTCTAAAACAGGTACAGTGCCTTTAATTATATCTTTCTCCTGTTCTGTTAACACAGTAACACTCCTTTAATGTTATTACTTATGACAGTATATATGAAAAATCTTTTATATAAATTGACTCACATCATTTTTTAAACGTTTTCATAAAAAAGACAGTACATGATTCATGTACTGTCTATATTAGAATCCACGACCTGCGCCGCCACCGCCACCAGAACCGCCACCGAAGCCGCCACCGCCAAAGCCGCCACTACCAAAGCCGCCACCAAAGTGACCACCTGAGTTACCGCTCGTAAATATTGGTGGATAAAGACCACGTCTTCTGCGACCACCTGAAGGTGGACCCCCTTTACCACTTTTGTAGAGTAGCCATATCAAAATCATTATAAAAATAATCGAGATGATAACTTCAGCGAATGAAGGTACTTCCTCATTTTTAGGCCGATCATTCGTAAATTGTTGTGATTCAGGATCCCAACCATAAGCGTCTAGACTTTCGTCATAGAGTGCTTTGTATAAGTTTTTCAAACCTGCGGAAAAGTCTCCGCGTCTTAAATCATCAAGTGCTACCGTATCAATAATACGACCAATTTTTGCATCGTTTAAATATCCTTCAATTTCATAACCAACTTGTACATCAATTCCACGGTTATTAAACTCATTGCCATTATCAAGATTTAGGAAAATAACTATTCCATTATCTCGGTCTTTTTTACCTACACCATAGTCTCTAAGCGCTCTAAGCGCAAAGTCCTGACGGTGTTCTTGTCCGACACTCTCCATTGTGAGCAGAAGCAGCTCGACTCCTGTCCCTTTTTCAAGGTGTTCACCGAGCGTGTTAATCTCAGCAATTTCCGCTTCGGATAATACATGCGCATTATCTTGTACATATAAATGTGATGTATTTAGTTCAGGTAAGTCCACGCGTGCACTAGCGCTAGAACTTATGAATAAAGAGAAAATCGCAATGAGTGCAATGATGCGTTTCATTAGTCTTCACCAGAGTTATCCTCTTGGTTAGTATTAAAATCAACTTCCGGTGTATTTTTTACGTTTGCATCTGCTTCGAAATATGGTTTTTTATCGAAGTTGAAAATTGTTGCAATAATGTTATTAGGAAAAGTTCTTGTTTGTCTATTGAACTCCTGTACTGCAGTGTTATAATCATTTCTCGCTACTGCGATACGATTTTCTGTACCTGCTAATTCATCTCTTAAGCCAGTGAACTGTTCACTCGCTTTAAGTTCAGGATAGTTTTCAGCAATTGCAAGTAAACGAGATAATGCAGATGTCATTTCATCGTTTGCTGCACTCATCTCTTCTACTCCACTTGCTCCAGCAAGTTTTGCGCGTGCATCTGCAATGTCAGTAAATATTTCTTTTTCGTGAGATGCATATCCTTTGACCGTATTAACTAAGTTAGGAATCAGTTCTCCACGTCTTTGTAACTGCGTCTCAATCTGTGCTTCTTTTTGATTTACTTCTTCGTCTAATTGAACAAAGCTATTGTACTTTGGCATGAGGATCATTGCTGCGATTATAATAATCCCAACGATCACTAATATTGGTAATAAAAATTTTTTCATAGTATGTACTCCTTAATATAGTCTATTAGTACATTATATCCTTTTAAACTATTTTATAAACCATGACTATCCATTTTTTATGTGAGTAGTGTAAAATAGGAATTAACTAATAAAAAGGAGTGACACAATGGTTACTAAGTTTAAGGATTACGAATATAAACGTCCGGATCTTGATGTATTAACCGAAGCGGTGAACAAAGTTTTGAAAGCGTTTGACAAATCAGAAAGTGTTGAAGATGAAAAACAAGCAATCTTTGATTACAACGCTTTAATGAATAAATTTTACAATATGAGCACACTCGCGTCTATCAGAGCATCAATTGATACAAATGATAAATTTTACGATGAAGAGCGTAATTTTTATGATGAGTTTAGTCCAAATGTGTCTGAACTTGACAACAAGTTCAAGAAAAGACTTGCGGGCAGCAAATTCCGTGACCAATTAGAAAAAGAATTCGGTTCACAATTATTTGCATTAACAGATAATGCACTTAAGGAATTCGACCCTTCAATTATGGAATTAATGAAAGAAGAAAACAGACTCACTACTGAGTATTCTAAATTACTTGCAAGTGCGCAAATTGATTTTGACGGCAAAACGTTATCTCTTACAGAGTTTGGTAAATACATGATTGACAGTGATCGTGAAGTGCGTAAGAATGCAACCTTAGCTGTTCAAGGATTCATGGGTGAAAACTTAGATAAAATCGATACGATTTACGATAACCTTGTTAAAGTTCGTGATAAAATGGCAAAAACACTTGGTCTTAAAGACTTTGTTGAGCTTGGTTATATTCGCATGAACCGTATCGGCTATGACAGAGATATGGTTGAAAATTTCCGTAAACAAATTGAAGCGCACGTTGTGCCAATTGTAAGTGACTTAAAACGTCGTCAGAAAGAGCGTATAGGTGTAGATTCATTAAAATCATATGACTCAGCATTTGAATTTAACAATGGTAATCCTATTCCTAAAGGTTCTACAAAAGAAATTATGGAAAAAGGTGCAAAGATGTACAAAGAACTTTCACCTGAAACAGATGAGTTCTATACGTACATGATAGAGCGTGATTTATTCGATGTTGAAGCAAAAAAAGGTAAAGAAGGCGGCGGATATTGTACGTATATTAACGACTACAAATCACCATTCATCTTTTCAAACTTCAATGGTACTCAAGGCGATGTTGAAGTACTGACGCACGAAGCAGGACACGCATTCCAAGTGTATTCATCTAGAGACGTTGTTGTCCCAGAATATATCTGGCCTACAATGGAAGCTGCTGAGATTCACTCAATGAGCATGGAGTTTTTCACATATCCATGGATGGAGTTATTCTTTGAAGAAGATACTGATAAATTCAAGTTTTCTCACGTATCAGGAGCTTTAGAATTCCTACCATACGGTGTGGCTATCGACGAGTTCCAGCACGTTGTATATGAGAACCCAGAACTCACACCAGAAGAACGTCGTAATGAATGGAAAAAAATTGAAGAGAAATATCTTCCTGAGACAGACTATGATGGTATTGAACCTTTAATTCACGGTTCATTATGGCATCGTCAAGGACACGTATTCGCTGCACCATTCTATTATATTGACTACACGCTTGCTCAAGTAGTTGCGTTACAGTTCTGGAAACGTGCGAATGAGGACTTTGAAGGTGCATGGAAAGATTACCTTACAATTTGTAAATTAGGTGGCTCATTACCTTTTGGAGAGATCGTTAAGAGCGCGAACCTTTTATCACCGTTTGAAGATGGTACATTAGAATCTACTATAGCTCACGTTAAAGACTTCTTAAACACCATTGACGATAAAAATTTATAATTTTTCTAAAAAAAGAGACCTCTGAAGTCCATCATGGATTTCAGAGGTCTCTTTTAGTTTACTTTCTATGACGTGATTTTTTTATCGGTCTAAATGACAACATGAGTAATGCAAAACCAAGAATTATTATCTCAAAGATGTAGATCAATTCAATGTCTTCTGCAATCCCTGTCTCTGGTAAACGATCGATATTATACTTCGTTACTTTTTTTTCTTCGTTTTTTACAGTAGCTCTTGACTCCATAACTACTTGTTCTTCTACTGTTGTATCCTCTTCAGGCATTTCAATAGGTTTTAAAGCATCTTGAAGTTTATCATCCAAATCTTTGATATCTGCAGGAGGGGTTGGAGTGTTTTCACTCTCTTCTCCTGGAGCACTGTCTCCATTCTTATCGTCAAAAGGTTCTTCAGGAGTAATACCCTCGTTTTCGTCATCGAGTTCGTCAGAACCGTCTTCTGGCTTTTCTACAGGTATTTCAGGAGTCGTCTCAGTTGGATCTTCAGTGACAGGCTCTTCTTCTGTCGCTTCATTAGACGAAATACCCACTTCACTTGAATCATCTTCCGTGTCCACAGGTTCTTTATATTCAACAATTGTATCTAAATCAGTTTCGTCAGGTGCAAGATCATCATTTACAAATTCAGGACTTGTTACCGGATCGCTTGCTTTGTTTAGGACTTCATTTAATTTATCTTTTGAATCGCGTGCATCTGTTACAGGTTCTGAGAGAACATCTGTTGGTATCTCTTCTGCATGACTTATAGAATGTGTAGATGTACAAATTAATAATATGCCTAACATCAAGCTGCTCATTAATTTAATTGTTTTTTGCATAATATCACGCGTCCATTCGTCCCTTTTTTACAATTATAATAGACGTAAGCCATCTATTCCATTAAAAAATCCCATTGTTACACATATGTAATAACAATGAGATATAACATTAACCTTCATTTCTGGATAATGTTTAATTTCTTGAAGCTCGGATTGTCTTTAACCAGCTTACATATGTAGAAGAATAAAACATCTATCACCATGAGTTGCGATATCCTGTTAGTCATGTTGATATCCACTACATTTGCCTCTTCTGAACTGACCTCTATACTAATATCAGCATATCTCGTTAGATGATTCATGTTTTGTTGAGACAATACAATTACAGTAAGACTTTGCTCTTTCGCAAATCTCAAAATATCGATAACTTCTTTTGAATGACCTTTAGCTGAGATTACAAATAATAGCTCCTTTTCATTCGCTGTTTTAAGCCGTTCTAACATCAATGTGCGGTCTGATGTACAATATGCATTGAAGTTCAAACGCTGCAATTTTTGTTCTATATCTCTCGCTGTATTACCTGAATCTGACACACCAAAAACAAGTGTTCTACTTGCTTTTGAAATCATTCTGGCCGCTACAGTGAGGGCTTGGTAATCGATGATTTTTTCGGTGTTATATAGAGAACGCAAAGTGTTATGAAAGACTTTTTGAAAGATTGTTTCATCGCCATCATTATTTAAGTTAATGATTCGAGAAAGACCTGTATCAGGCTCTTCTGTCAGTTCTTTCACTAGCTCAATCTTTAATTCCTTGATTCCGCTTAAACCAATGCGCTTTGCGAATCTAACAACAGCCGCATCACTTGTTTTACTCGCTTCAGCAATTTTTTTAACTGCCATTCGAGTGACTTCTTCAGGTTGATTCAAGATGAATTTTGCGATCCGTTTTTCTACGGGTGTCATTGTCGGATACATTTTTTTAATCTGCTCAAGAACAGAATACAAAGGCATCACCTCAAATAATTAGTATTACGTTAATTATGTATAGCGTTAAGTTTTGTCTCTACTTGTGATTATCGGTGATTCATGAGTGCTCGATAATTTATAATACGTCATTTCAACTAAACAATTGCCGCTCTCAGTCATAAGCTCTACACCTACAGCATCTTCACTTGGGAAAATACGTGCAGTCATCGTGTGTTCACCATCATTTAAGAATACTTCTATACTTGTCTTATCCATAAAAATTCTTAAGTTTTCGAGTGGTCTTAATAATTGAACAGTACGTGTTGTGCCATCAACCTCATTGATTTCTTCACCACTAAATGTACGGTCCAAAATGACTGTTTGTTTTTCCGCATTATATTGTATGATTGTTTCTTCTCTGCGACTCTTTCTTAATAAAAATGATAATTTGTCTGTGGCGACTTCCTTTAATTTAATATTCAATTCGTACTGATCACCATAGAAATCTGCGATTTTTTTGGGGTATTGATCAAAATAGCCCAAAGCTGTAATTGGTTCGCTTCTTAATTTCTCTAAGTTAGGATGTGGTGTTTGAATGATGCGATCTTCTTTAATAGTCAATACGCGTGGAATTGTCAGAGCGTTTTTAACTCCATCTTTTTCTGTTGGGTATACTGACTCATGCGCTGACATCGAGGCAATCATGATTCGCTTGTTGTTTTCATCAAGCGTTGTAATTGGTCTATAGAAATCAAATCCATTATCAAATTCGTGAAAATCATCATGATCGACGAAAAGTGAGTTGTACTCAAAATCGTTAACCATGTATCCAGACTGATAGATGTTCCAAAAATTATTCTTGAATTTATCTAGTCCTCTTGGGTTTATTATCATAACTGCCACATCATCAATCGGGAAAATTTCTGGGGATTCCCAAAAATAACCAAACATGTCATAACCTGTGTTTAATTCTCCGAGTAACTCTAGCGTTTCAATTGAATCGCCACGGTACATCACTGCACGACCAAACTCAGAATCATTCATAGTACCTAGCATTAAGTTCACTTCACTACCTTCAGTAAAGACAAACGGATTTCTAAAATACGTATTGTATTTTGAATGAATACCACGAATGATTGGCGCTGGTATTTTCTGAACTCTAAAGCCCGTATCTACAACACCAGCAAGTTGATGTGTGATGTATTCGCCACTTTTCTCTTGTATACCTGTGTAGAATAACGTTAAAACATTATCTACAACTGCCAGACTTCCACCGTAAATATTATAGCTATCGTACAGATCATTTGGACGCACCTTTACACCTTCGTTTTGAAACTCCACTAAGTCTTTAGAGGTGACATGGTAAAGATACGTTACACTTGTATTCTCCGTCGTCGGTTGCCATTCATAAAAAAGATGGTATAACCCGTTGATGTAACAGAATCCACACGGTGCGCCCATCGTACCAATAACGGGTTGAACGTGATAGTTTAGACGATAAGGAGAATGCATCGCTTCTTTGACTTTTTTATCTAAAATATCACTATCTATGTGCTCAAGTCTTTGCATTACTCATCCTCCTCTAATGATTGTAATAGTGCTTTTTCTTCTGATTTTAAGTATCGCTTGTAGCCTGTTTTCGAAACAATAATACTAATTTCATATAATAGAATCATTGGAATTGTAAGTAAGACGTGTGTCATTAAATCTGGCGGCGCGATTATTGCTGCGATCACAAACAGTACAAAGTAAGCATATTTACGATATTTCTTTAACTTCATTGGTGTGATAATCCCAAGCTGAGTTAAAAATAGTACGAGTATGGGCATTTGAAATACAGCGCCAAATGGTAGCACTGTTCTCATCAAGAATCCGAAATATTCATTGATACCAATTGTTGAAATGATACCCATATCTATTGAAAGTTGGAATGTAAATTCCATAATATATGGAACTAATACGAAATAACTAAACACGATTCCGATGAGCATGAGTATGAATGCAACAGGAATATATAGAAGCGTCACTCTTCGCTCATTCTCATAAAGTCCAGGTGAAACGAATGCCCATAATTGATATAAAATTATCGGTGAAACAATTATAAATGCAATCACGACAATAACAGTTAAGTATATTTTTAATGGATCGGTGACGTTAAATGCATGCATTTCAATTGCGTCAGTCCAAGGTGCTGATTGTAAAAATTTCACGGTTGGTTTTGCGAAGAAAAAACCAACAAAAATGGCTGCTACAAAGAAGTACGTTGTAAATAATACGCGTTTTCGCAACTCATCTAAGTGCTCCATTATTTCTTTTTCTTCATGCATTTAATTCTCACCTCATTGAAAAAAAAGGTGGCCATGGCCACCTCAGATAATCATTATTTTGTTACTTTATCTTCTGATTTAACTGTGCTAACTTCTTCAAGTTTTTTAGGCTCTTCTTCTTCTTCATCATTTAACCCATTGAAGCCAGCCTTAAATTCTTTAAACGTTGTACCTACTGAACGACCAAGTTGTGGCAATTTTGTTGGTCCGAAAATTAATAATGCAATCGCAGCAATTATAATCAAGCTAATTGGTGCTGGAACCATAAGCGTTGCTGGTAATAGAATGCTCATAATCATCCTCCTCTGTTATTTATGCTTCATATAGAATAATAAAGCTTGCATCTCAACACCTAAATCGATGTTGTGAACCGTTACCTTTTTTGAAACTTCTAACTTTTCTGGAGTGAAGTTTAGAATCCCTTTAATGCCTGCAGCCTCAAGGCGTTCAGCAATTTTAACTCCCGCTTCACCTGGAACAGTAAGAATCGCAACTTCTGCGTGATGATCTTTGATTACTTCTTCTAATTTATCTGTGTGTAAGACTTCTACCTCGTTGATTACATTTCCGATGATAGAATCCTTATTATCAAATGCTGCTATGATACTCATTTTATCATGAATATTTGTAAATTTGTAGTTTAAAAGTGCACTTCCAAGGTTTCCTGTACCGACTAAAATAACATGTTTTAATCCTGTACCCTGCACCTGTTCTGAAAAGAACTTTACTAGTGCACGAACATTATAACCATAACCTTTACGTCCCAGTTCTCCAAAATATGAAAAATCTCGACGAATTGTAGCCGAATCGATATCAAGTGCCTCACTAATCTCTCTAGAGGATACTCTGTCTACACCATTGCTTTCACTTTGTTTAAAATACTTAAAGTAAAGCGGTAATCGATTCAATGTAGCATTAGGAATTTTGCGTTTTTTTGACAACCGGTATCACCTCATACATCTTGTTCTCCAATTATACCATAAACCGCAGACCATTTATGTGAATTTTTATATGTCGAAAACTTATCTGAAATGATGTAATATTATTCTAAAGTGAGGTTAAAAATGATGATCGTTATGCAACTCCAAAATGTGAGCAAACATTTTAGTGGTACAGATATCATACATGGTATTAATTTAGAGATAAAATCAGGCACTACAACAGGTATTGTCGGTAAGAATGGTGCAGGTAAAACGACGCTCATGCGCATGATGGCAGGTGACCTTTCATATGAAGGAATTATCTCAACACCTAGAGGCATGACAGTTGGGTATTTATCTCAACAGATGACTTTAGACAGTGATGCTACTGTTCGGAGTGAGATGGAGTCTGCTTTCAGTGACGTATTAAAAGTAAAAGAAAAGATGGATGCAGTTACTGAATGGCTTGCAGAGCATGAATACACAGATCCTGATTACGATAATAAGATAAAAGAATTTGAATCATTGCAGTCATACTTTGAAACACACCATGGTTATATCATCGATGTGGAAATTAAAACAGTATTAACTGGGCTCAATTTTGAATTGTCTGATTTAGATAGAAACATCAATGAATTCTCTGGTGGTCAAAAAACACGTCTCGCATTAGGTAAATTGCTCTTAGAACGACCTGATGTGCTACTTTTAGACGAGCCTACTAACCACTTAGACTTAGAGACAGTCGAATGGTTAGAAGCATACTTAAGGAGATATACAGGTGCGATTGTAATTATTTCCCACGACCGTTATTTCTTAGATCAGATCGTTGATTCTATATACGAGATTGAGTACGGTAAAGGAACTGTCTATCACGGTAATTATTCGAATTACATGAAAGCTAAAGATGAGATTTACAAGAAGCAAATGAAGCTCTATGAAGCTCAGCAAAAAGAAATCAAAAGACTCGAAACTTTTGTTGAGAAAAACATTGCGAGAGCATCAACGAGTGGTATGGCTAAAAGTAGGCGTAAAATGCTGGAACACATGCATGTCATGGATCGTCCAGATTATGATTATAGAAAAGCAAGCTTCCATTTTGATATAGAGAGAGAAAGTGGAAATGACGTTCTCCGAGTGAATGATCTTACAATTGGTTACAATAATCTCATATTAACTGAGCATTTAAATTTTCATGTTGAGAAAAATGATCGACTTGCGATCCTTGGACCAAATGGTATTGGTAAATCAACACTTATAAAGACAATTGCAAAATTAATTCCGGTCATTAGCGGAGATATACTTTACGGTACTAACGTTTCGATAGGATACTATGACCAGAAGCAGGCTGAGTTTTCATCAAACAATACAGTTTTAGAAGAATTATGGGAAGAATATCCGCACATGTCAGAAAAAGATGTACGCAGCGTTCTTGGTCAATTCTTATTCTCTCAAGATGACGCTATGAAGCGTGTGAATAACTTGAGCGGTGGAGAAAAAGCGAGAATTCAAATTTCAAAACTGATGCTAGAGAAGAACAACTTGTTAATTCTCGATGAGCCTACAAACCATTTGGATATTAGCAGTAAAGAAGTATTAGAACAAGCGCTTCTCGATTATCCTGGTACACTAATCGTCGTCTCACACGACCGTTACTTTATCAGTAAAATAGCGAACAGAGTGATGGAAATTGATCAAGACAAAGTATTTCTTGTCAATGGAGACTATGACTACTATCTCCATAAGAAAGAAGAGCGAATCGCTGAAGAAAATGCCGAAATGATAGTTGAAGTTGAAGAGAAAAATAAAGTGAATATAGATTACGAAGAGCAAAAACGTCGTCGTTCTGAAATTCAAAAAATTCAACGTGAACGAGATGCTGAAGAAAATAAAATTCATGATTTAGAAGCTGAGATTGAAAAGATTGAAATCAAGATGACTGATCCTGAGGTTTTTAACGATTATGAAAAACTAGATTCGCTTAATGAACACCTAACTACACTTACTGATAACCTAGAATATGCAATGCACGCATGGGAATCAGCAGTCGAACGCTTAGCCGAACTTGAACTTGATTAACATCAAGTTCTTTTTTTTAGACAATATGTTCGCTTTTAAGTTATACACATGGTAAATGTTGATTTTAACGCTTTTCAACTAGTTTATCCACAAAAAGCAGAGTTATCCACACAGTTATCCCCATTTAATTATAGATTACCCACATAGTTATTAACAAGTTATCCACATCTGTGGATAAAACGTATGTTCTGTCTTGACATGAAAAGAGCGTAAAGGATCTTTAAAGAATGAAACGTATGTTCTACATTCTATATTTTCAACAAAATACCTTCCAAAGTTAAACGAATTAACCAAGGAAGGTATCTATAATATTAGAAGCTAAACTCTTCAATATCTATATAATTTTGTCCATTTAGATCGAGATCTGCAAAGTGTTTTTTTTGATATAATTCATAGG
Source organism: Phocicoccus pinnipedialis (assembly GCF_903994035.1). Lineage (GTDB taxonomy): Bacteria > Bacillota > Bacilli > Staphylococcales > Salinicoccaceae > Phocicoccus > Phocicoccus pinnipedialis. Next base: position 2,611 of record NZ_CAJEWB010000007.1, on the reverse strand, counting down.
CAACTGCACCTATCATTGCCGCGTTGTCTGTGCAGTATTTAAGAGCAGGAATGTATAAATTAAAATCATGTTCTTTACTTAAATTTTCAAAGCGTGTTCTTAATCCACTATTCGCTGCTACCCCACCTGCAACAATTAACTCTTTAACGCCTTCAGTTTTAATTGCATCGATTGTCTTCTCAGTGAGTACATCTATAACACTCTCTTGGAAGCTTCGAGCAACATTCGCTTCGTTAATCGGATTGTTCTTCTGACGTTCGTTGTGGAGTGTGTTGATGACCGCTGATTTTAGTCCGCTAAAACTAAAGTCGAAGCTATCTTTATTTAGGAACGCACGTGGGAAGTTGAACGTGTCCTCACCTTCTTTAGCAAGTCGATCAATTTCAGGTCCTCCTGGATATGATAGACCTAATACACGTGCAACTTTGTCATAAGCCTCTCCTACTGCATCATCTCTCGTCTCTCCAAGAACTGTAAAGTCTAGGTGTTGCTCCATCTTAATGAGCTCTGTATGTCCACCTGAGACAATCAGTGCGACAAGCGGGAATTGCAATTCATGCTCTAATTGATTTGCATAGATGTGTCCTGCAATATGGTGAACAGGAATTAGTGGCAAATCATATGCAAATGCAAATGCTTTCGCCGCATTTAAACCGATAAGCAAAGCACCAATTAGTCCTGGTCCATAAGTCACAGCAACTGCATCTAGATCACTTGGAGCTAGATTTGCTTCTTTCATCGCTTCTTCAATAACGACTGTAATAGATTCTACGTGATGTCTGCTCGCTACCTCAGGAACAACTCCACCAAAGCGTTTATGACTCTCTATCTGGCTTACAACGATGTTTGAAAGTACTTCGTTACCATTTTGAATCACACTCGCTGCAGTCTCATCACAGCTCGTCTCAATCGATAAGATTTTAATGTCTTTCATCTAAGTTCACCCACATTACATGTGCATCCATACCTGGACCATAATAATCTTTTCTGATTCCACCGTAGAGAAATCCGAGTGATTCGTACAGATTGATTGCACTCTTATTTTTAACGTTCACTTCAAGCGACACCCTTTTCACTGGTGGTTGCATATAGTCCATCGCAAAGTTCAATAACTGCTTTGCATACCCTTTACCCTGCTGCTCTCTCTTCACAGCTATTGTCGTAATCTGTCCATCGTCAATAACCATCCACATACCAATGTAGCCGATAATTTCTTTATCTTTTTCAAGAACAAAGTAATGCGCAAAGTTATTAAGCGTCACTTCATGGATATATGTCTCTTTCTTCCATGTCGTTAATGGAAATGCTTCTTCTTCTATTTTATGAACATCATCAATATCGTCTAACATCATTTTTCGGATGTTGATTCTATCCAATTGCGTTCAGCCTCCGATATCCTAAGGTAATCTGGCACCACACTATGAGCATCCACTTCATTAAGAGCGTCCATATAGTTCACGACATTCCCAATACGACTCATCACATGCGTCATATTACCTTCAAAGTTTTGTTTTAAGGAAGTATTCGCAATAACTGTCGCACCCATTTCCATTACTGACTTATTAAACTCTTCAAAAGATAAATACACCGGCTCTTTTAATGTAACAAAAGAATCTCCATCTAATTCATAGACCGCACCATAGATGTTGCCTCTACGGGCATCAATTACTGGCGCAACTACACCACGAAAGCTAGCAGCCATAACAAAAAGACTCGATACAGTAAAGATAGGAATGTTTAAAGCAACAGCAAGCGTTTTCGCTACTGTGACTCCAATTCTAACTCCTGTATAAGATCCAGGACCATTAGAAACGACTATACACTCTAATTCACTTTTCTTCAAATTCGTCATCTTTAAAAGCTGACTGATATAAGGCATTAAAGTCTCTGAATGTGTTCTTTTAATATTTATATTAATTTCAGCTAATATAATATCATCAGTAATAGCTATAGATAATACCTGATCAGATGTATCAATTAACAGTGTTTTCATTTAGTTCACCAACTAACTCAATATACTTATCACCAACAGGAGTTAACACAATCTCACGTGTTGATTCATCAACATAACCAATCGAGACATGAAGAAACTCCTTAGGTAAATAATCCTCAATAAAAGTATACCACTCCACAAGAGCAATATCTTCATCATTGAAATACTCATCAAATCCTAGATCCTCGTCGCTACCTTCAAGACGATAACAATCCATATGATGAATTTTATACTTACCTTTATAAGTCTTAATGATATTAAATGTAGGACTAGTCATATGACGCTTAACATCAAGACCCTTACCTATACTTTGTGACAGTGTCGTTTTGCCTGCACCTAAATCACCTTCAAGTAAAATAACCATACCAGGTAATAGTCGTTTACCTAAACGGATACCAAAAGACAATGTATCTGATAAAGAATTCATTATAAGTTTCAAGATAACACCTCATTTTATATAAAAAAAAGAGACCTTTCGGTCTCAATGCGGCTCATCGCATCCATAATATTTATTATGTATTGCCTAGCAGCGTCCTACTCTCGCAGGGAAACCCCAACTACCATCGGCGCTGGAGAGCTTAACTTCTGTGTTCGGCATGGGAACAGGTGTGGCCTCTC
>NZ_CAJEWB010000006.1 GCF_903994035.1 Phocicoccus pinnipedialis | reverse complement strand
AGTAACTTAGAAATATAACCGAGTATTTATTATAGTTATTATGTAAAAGAATACCCATTAAAAAATACGGTAGATAATTACCGAATGCCGCGAATGGTAATAATGCATGTCGTATTGGAAATGCTAACTCAATTATATAAAAAGATACGGAGCTTAAAAGTATAAACATAATTAAAATAAAATCTATTGTAAAGCCGTTTAAATTTAACTGAGCTGTTTTGAATTTATTAAAAATTGATTCAGCACTCTTTAAATGATATACAACTAAATAGAGGATAAGACTGAATAATAAAACTAAGTATAAAAACCATAAATGCGATAAAGTGAAATTATGATCCCATGGAAATATCCTATGAATAGCCTCATTAATAGAAAGATTTTTCTTAAAGAAAACCTCACTATAAATTGTTTGAATAAAAACAAGAGTTAACAAGCTAGTTATAAGTGGTAGACCAAGCCTTTGTAATTTATTTTTAAGAAAGTCTTGGAAAGAATACTTAAAGACGGAGTAAATAGCGAAATATCCTGCTATAAACATAAAAAGTGGCATTCTAAATAAATTTGAAAAAAATGTAAATATACCGATACCTTGGTTAAATGATTCGGTAGGAACATTTATTAACCATGGAACAGTGAAAATTAAGCCGGCATGATAAAAAATACCTAAGATACTCGCGAGAGCTTTTCCGTTATCAAAATAATGTAATCTCATTTATATACTCCTTTATATAAATTTATTATAAATTTATTATAAACGAAGTAGATAAGTTATTCATTATTAATAAAATCAAATATCATTAATTACTAAACAGAAAACTTAGTAATTAATATTCAACTATTTGCATTCGCTAGAAAAACATATATTCGTATATTCTGAGTCCAAAAGCGAAGTTTCTAGAGTTTAATATTTGAAATATACCATATGAAAAACTTAACTTTAATATTCTACGAGGCCGTGACATTATTAAGTGTGCATCTTATGCAACGCTACCAGAGCAATATCAAGAAGTCTGAGATTTGATATATATTTATATACAACCACTATCTGAGAAACCTAAACTTCACGAATGACAGTATTAGTAACATTGAAAAGGCAGTCTTTCAATAAATTAAATAGCAATCATAAGTTATTGATCATTTAGCCAAGATGAGAGGATCTTTTGTGAAATAATTTAAATAGGGATATAATATTATAAATTGTAGAAGAGAATAAGAAGATACTTAAATTCTTTCACATCTATATAGTAGGTTATAATAGTAGTTTATAAAAATCTACCCTTATAGTATCGTTTTGGAGTAAGTTTTGAAGTAACTAGATACACATATATAGTTAGTAAACACCTAAGTTAATTTTGAATACGTAATAAAAGACGGTAACGAAACTCCCGCCGTCTCCATACATAAACATACCCAGTTCAGTAAATGAACTGGGTATGTTTTTATATATTTTTATATGTCATATGATAGTAATCATGCCCATAAAGGTTCACGATTTCATCTTTTATAAAGCCCATCTTTAAATACAGGTTGAGTGCTTTCTCATTTTCTACTTCACAAATGAGTCCCCACGGACGATCGTTTTTGCTATCGAGTAAATATTTAAGTAGTTGTGTTGCGATGCCTTGTCCACGATATTCTTTAAACGTTACAACACTATCTATGTACATTTCATCATCTCTTGCTTCTTTCACCTCAAGTGGTGGACTATACGGTTTAAATACTTCATCAAACTTAAGTTTCTCCCATACACGTTTAAACCTAAATTCTGTGTGGCCAGGATAAGTGACCACGCAGCCTGCAACAGCGTCATCTTTTTCATATACATGAATCGTTCTTTCAGAGTTTATAAAGTCTTCATCAGCGAGACATGTTTCGATTGCTGATAATACTTTACCCTTTTCAAAATGATCAATCATCTCAAGGTTCATACCATCCCATATGATATAAATTAGCTTTGCGATTTCCGTATTGTCTTTTTGTTCTGATTTACGAATCAACCAATCACTCCTTTTATAGTATATAAATTATAGTAACAAAGATTAAATAGAGAAGGAAATGACATCGTTTTTAATATAATTATCTTATTCTAGCCGATTAATTTAATAAAATCGTTAATTATTTTTTCTGAAAAAGGCCTAGGTATCAGCTATTATAAGAAAAACGAATAGATAACATAAATAAAACTAATTATTTAGGCGATATCTATATACAAGAGCAATATATGGGTGTATACTAAGTATATAAGTAATCAAGGCTCGTGAGTTTAAATGTAGTGTATTGTTTTTGAATATCCTCAGTTAGATAAATGAAATTTGTTACAAATATTTGTGCAAAAGCACACGGAGGTATTCAATATGAATAACGGTACAGTAAAATGGTTTAACTCAGAAAAAGGTTTTGGTTTCATCGAGAGAGAAGACGGAGACGATTTATTCGTTCACTTCTCATCAATCGTAGGTGACGGATATAAGTCACTTGAAGAAGGCCAAAAAGTGGAATTTGATATCACTGAAGGACAACGTGGACTTCAAGCAGATAACGTAGTTACTGCATAATCATAGATTAAAAACCCCCTTACTAGAGTATCTAGTAAAGGGGGTTTTTATTTATTTTTTATGTCATCTATGTCATCTTTTAAGCCCTCTAAGTCTTCTTTTACAGTTTCATAGTGATCATCCACTTCTGAAGTAGATGGAATAAAGTGATCACGACTTGAATCGACTCTTTTACCGTGTAATATTAAATCCATTATAATTTGACCGTTGTTTGGCATACCGTTAATTGTGTGCATAGGAAGAGCGTCGAGTAATACATAAAAGAAAATGTAAAATATAAAACGGTTAAAAAAGGTCGCATATTCATCAAAATATCCATTTGCGATCAACGCATTTAATGTAATACCAATTGTCGCATTTACAACGATAGGACTTGCATATAAAATGATATATTTTAGAATGCTATTTTTCTTTAAGTCATCAAAGGAAAACCAGCTGTATAGGTGATAATTTCTCCGCACTTCTAGTTGACCTAAACCAAGCATGTTAATTTTAAATAACTTTCGACCCGATCCAATGGTCACCCGAGCATTCTCAACACCGACAAGTGCACCTGCGAGAAGGTATGAAGCTTCTCTAATAAAAGCGACCACAGGTAGGATGATAAATATAGATATAATTAAGCTAATTAAATCATTTAGACCAAACATCAGTCTTTCCTCCTTAACGTCAGTTAATGATAGAGTACCCTTTATATTAAAGATTAACACGCAGTAAATCTAACGATTCGACGTATATGAAATTTATTTAAGTGTTATCTATATACAAACATATGTTTTGTGTGTATAATAGTAATTAAGTAATAAAGAATCGTGAGTTTAAATGTAGTGTATTGTTTTTGAATATCCTCAGTTTAGATAAATGAATTTGTTACAAATATTTGTGCAAAAGCACACGGAGGTATTCAATATGAATAACGGTACAGTAAAATGGTTTAACTCAGAAAAAGGTTTTGGTTTCATCGAGAGAGAAGACGGAGACGATTTATTCGTTCACTTTTCATCAATCGTAGGTGACGGATACAAGTCACTTGAAGAAGGCCAAACAGTAGAATTCGATATCACTGAAGGACAACGTGGACTTCAAGCAGATAACGTAGTAGCTAGATAATTGAATATCTATTTAAAAATACCCTTACTAAAATTTTAGTAAGGGTATTTTTTGTTATTACATCAATTCATTAATTGAAATAGGAGTCTTAGGCCTACAGTGTTCAATTCTTATAAGGATCCACATTATATAACGCTCTCATTTATTTGATATGTCATATGGTGATAATCATGGCCATATAAAGTGGTTTCACCGTCAATCTTAAACCCAAGTCGTTTATATAAAGCTTGTGCGCCAACATTATCTTTTTCGCAAATTAACCCCCACTTTGCATTTTTGTCAGTGTTGAGTAAATGCTTAAAGAGCTTTGATGCAATGCCTTGACCTCTATATTCTGGAAAAGTTGCGACGGATTCGATGTAAATCTCATCATTTCTTGCCTCTTTTTCTGGTAATGGTGTACCAAATGATTTGATTTCTTCAGTGACATCTAAATCATGCCATGCATTCTCAAAAGTCATCTCCTTAGCTCCAGGATAACCAACGATGCATCCCGCAACATTACCGTCCACCTCGTAGACATAAATATGGCGATATGAATTACGATATTCAACTGTTTCAATTGCTAAAGCGAGTACCTCCAATACAGTATCTCTTGGTAATGATCGAACGATGTCGAGTTCCATGTCGTTCCATATGATGTAAATTAATTCTGCAATCTGATGTTTATCTTCTTTACGTGCTAAGCGTATCATTTAAATGCATCCTTTAATATTTGATATTATAATCGTAACAAATTAGTGGTGTAAATATATTAAAAATGAATGTATGCTTAAAGTATGGAGTGAGTCTATGATATTAATTAGCGCATGTTTGGTTGGACAAAAAGTAAGATACGATGGTAAAGCAAAGTATGATGCACGTTGTAACGCACTCATTGAGAGTGGTCAAGCGATAAGTGCGTGTCCAGAAGTGCTCGGTGGACTCAGCACACCTAGAGATCCTGCAGAAATTGTTGGTGGAGACGGCTTTAATGTGTGGGAAGGGTCGGCACGGGTCATTACACATAAAGGCGAAGATGTTACGGAAGCTTATAAAAGAGGGGCAGCTCGAACGCTAGAGATTGTACAAGAAATGAAGTGTAATACAGTAATATTAAAAGCGAATAGTCCGTCCTGTAGTTCGGTTAATATTTATGATGGGAATTTTTCTGGACAGCTTAACCCCGGGGTGGGAGTGACGACAGCTTTGTTTTTAAACAATGGAATCGATGTATATGATGAACATAGTTATTTTATGGAAAATTAATAAGAGAAAACGCGCATTGGTGTTTGAGATACCCATGCGCGTTTTCATTATTCTTATAATAAGTAGGTGCCAATTTCTAGAGGGTGAATGTTTTCTTCACCTTTAAATACACGCATGTTACCACCTGAAATTTCATCGATGAGTAAAATTTCATTCGTTTCATGATCTCTACCGAACTCAAGCTTGATGTCATATAGGTCTAAACCTTTTTCAGTTAATTTTTCTTTAACAACGTCACAAATTCTTACTGTTAATGCTGCGATTGTATCGTATTCATCTGCATGTAAAAGATCGAGCGCATTGAGTGTTTCTTTGGATGCGACTGGATCTTGTCGTTCATCGTCTTTTAGTGTGAATTCCACGATTGGATTCTCGAGTACCGTGCCGTCTTCAATATATTTACCGTAACGTCTATAATAACTGCCTGTAGCAACGTAGCGACAAATCACTTCTAATCCATCACCGAATGTCGTCACTTCACGCACACGCATTTCATTCTTGTCAAAATTACTTGAAATAAAGTGAGTGGGGATATCTAAATCGTTTAATAGTTCGAAGAAATATGTTGTCATTTTGAGTCCAGCAAGACCAGAACCTTTAACAGTCAGTCCAACTTGGTTTTCGCCTGGGTCAAACACACCATCTTTACCGGTCATATCATCTTTGAAGAAAAGAACAATGTCCCCATTTGAATCTCTGTAAACGTCTTTTGTTTTACCTTTATAAATCTGTTCCATGAAATACCCCTCACTAATAAATTTATATTCTTATCATACAAAGAAATTGCGACGTTGTCATTTTATAAAAGAAATTTTTAAAAATGTGTCGTTCATTCTAAGGGAATATACAACGAACCATTGTGAGAAAATTAGATATAACGTTTTAGATAGACATATCTTTACTTATTGTATTTAATTATTTTGAGGAAAAGTATTTTTTAGGTTTAACGTTTTAATTACCGGGTAATAGATAAGTACTAAACGTAATTCATGAAAAAAGAAACGCGCATCTTCGGATGCGCGTTTCTTTTTATTTTGACATAACATCAAATAATGCATGGTCTCCTTTAGTGTTTAGTATTGGTTCGAACTTAGCAGTGAGTCGTTCGGGTTGACCGTTAAATGCATAATATATATCCCCAGTCGTAGATTCTCCTGGATTCACGTCTTCGAGTAGTGTCCCTTCCATATTGTAATACGTCGCTTCTGTCTCGTCGTTTACTGTCAGTGTGATGTCACGACCTGCCGGGAATACCGTATCCGAATTATTTTTATAAGTCACATTGAGCTTCATGACGTATTCAAACGTCTCGAAGTGATCCGGAATTCGGTCTTCTATGAACTCTGCATTGTTAATTATTATTTCTATGTTGTCAATAACAGCATGTTCACCTAATTGAAGACGAATATCAGTTGGAAGAGTATCCGCTTCAATTTCTTTCTTTTTAGTAATATCGGCATTTGGCGCCTGAGTGTTTTCTATGTGTTTATCTTGCGTCGTATCTGTCGCACATGCTGATAAAATTAAGGTGAGTGTTAATAGTAAGAGAAGTCGTTTCATACGTATTGCTCCATTCGTTTATATATCAGTTTTATGGTATCATTTTTAAATAATAGCAACAATTGAGGGCGGTAGATTATGACTGAAATTATTTTGACTCTGGAGAGCGGAACGCTTTCTAAACTACAAGATGAAATCATGGAGATGCGTAGTGTACGTGACGCGTTCGACATCATTGAAGTACGTGGTGATTTCTTCAAAGACGTAAACACGCTGGTGCGAGCGATTTCTATGATTCGCGATTCTATTGATAAGCCAATTCTCTACACATATCGCACGAAAGCGGATGGTGGGAAAGGAGATCTTCTTGGCGAAGAATATCTTCTACATTTAGCGACAGTTCAAAAATCGATTCCAGTAGAGTACGTCGATGTGGAGATCTTGCAGCAGAGTAATCCAACAATTATTGAGCAGTTAAAGCGCTACTCTAAGGTAGTGCTGAGTCATCATGATTTTGAAGGTACACCGACTGATGCGGTTATGAATGGTATAATTGAAGAGATGAATGCCGCGCAGGGTGACTTCTTTAAGATCGCTTATATGCCAATCAGTAAAGAAGACGTGGCGAGAGTAGTATTACTGCTCAATGAAACTAAGGAAAAATATGGTGATATTGTAACGGCGATTTCGATGGGTGAACTTGGGCAAGAGACGCGCACGAGTGTTGAACATGCGTCGAGATTTACGTATGGCACGATTAATATGCCACAAGCGCCCGGTCAAGTGACTGTAGAAAAGTTAAGAAAAATTTATGGAGGTACAAATGATTAAAGTATATGAATATCCAAAGTGTACGACGTGTAGAAAAGCGAAAAAATTTTTAGAAGAAAAAGGATTAGAGTTTGAAGCGGTGGACATGGTAGCAGCACCACCATCAGTTGAAGCACTGGATCGTCTAGTGAAACAGAGTGGTCGCAATGTAGATGCGTTTTTCAACTCACGCGGAAAGGCGTTCAAAGAACTTAACCTAAAAGAAGCACTCGGCGACTTATCTTACTATGAGAAGTTGGAACTTTTATCAAAAGACGGCATGCTTATCAAGCGACCAATGGTCGACTACGAAGCCGGCGTGTTCTTAGGGTTTAAAGAGGATGAATATATAGAGAAGTTGCAGTTGTAAGAGTACTAACGGGTGAAAACTCAACCTAACTCACGAAGCGTGTTCTGCCTAATTTAAAGCGACTCTAAGTAGTGTGTGCATTTTTTCTTACAAAACTGTCAATAAACCATGCTTTTCGTCATTTTTGTGCGTAAACGCTATTATATATATTGTTTTAAATGATTATTTATGACACAATTAAGGTATTAACTTATAGGGGGTTTTTATAAATGGCATCACCAGAGAACTTAAAGTATTCTGAAGATCATGAATGGGTAAAATCTGAAGGTAATACGGTTACGCTTGGAATTACTGAGTTCGCTCAGTCAGAGCTTGGCGACATCGTATTCGTAGAACTTCCTGAAGAAGGCGATGAAGTCACTAAAGGCGATTCGTTCGGTTCTGTTGAGTCTGTTAAGACTGTTTCAGAATTATATGCTCCTGTATCAGGTACAGTTGTTGCTGTAAACGAAGCGCTTGAAGATAGTCCTGAACTGGTTAACGAATCTCCGTACGAAGACGCGTGGATGATTAAAGTAGAACTTTCAGATGAGTCTGAAGTAGATACTTTAATGGACGCTGCAGCATACGATGAGATGACTAACGCTTAATTTCACAACTCTAGACATTGTCTAGAGTTTTTTCTTTTAGAGGGTATTTATGAAAAAACAATTATCAAAAGATGAACTAAATAGACATATCAATAAACCAGGAATTAACGTTGTCTACGGGTTTACCCCAATCTGCGCAACGTGTGCGCTTGCCGAGCGCTTCTTAAACATCGCTATGGAAGTCGTTCCAACTGAAGTTAAGAAAGCAGATTTAAATTATCACGAGGATTTCATTGAGACTTACAAAATAAAAAGCGTGCCCGTACTCATGGCTTTCAAAAATGGTGCGTGTGTTAAATCACTCTACCGTTTTGAAAGCGTCACGAATTTAGTTGAATTTTTCAAAAATATTGACGAGTAAGAAAATGAGTGGTACGATAGATTTCAATTAAATAGCTAGCTCTTATCAAGAGTGGTGGAGGGAAGTGCCCTATGAAGCCACGGCAACCGTCTTTATGACAAGGTGCCAAATCACTGAATTAATTTCGAAGATGAGAGGCGAACGTTCTGCCTACTCATATAAAATTGGAGTAGGCTTTTTTAATAGCAAATTTTAAATAGGATGATGTAAGTTGATCGATATATTAAAGGTAAGCAAAATATTTGAGACAAAATCGCAAAAAATCGAAGCGGTGAAGGATGTCTCACTCACAATTGACAAAGGTGAAATCTTTGGAATCATTGGATATTCGGGTGCAGGTAAGTCTACATTGATCAGGCTTCTAAATGGGCTCGAACTTCCAACAAGTGGTGAAATCATTATCGGCGACGATTCAATTGGAGCGCTCTCTAAAAAAGAACTTCGCAAGAAGCGTCAGAAAGTATCGATGATTTTCCAACACTTCAACCTGCTTTGGTCACGTACAGTTAAAGAAAACATCATGATGCCACTTGAAATCGCAGGTCTAAAAAAGGAAGAACGTGAAAAGCGTGCAGATGAACTCATCGACCTTGTAGGACTCAGAGGAAGAGAGCACAACTATCCGAGTGAACTCTCAGGTGGACAAAAGCAACGTGTCGGAATTGCGCGTGCCCTTTCAAATCGTCCGGAAGTGCTTCTCTGTGATGAGGCAACAAGTGCCTTAGATCCTGAGACAACAGAAGAAGTTCTAAACTTACTACTCGAGATCCGTGAAACACTCGGACTTACAATTGTGTTAATCACGCATGAGATGGAAGTGATACGCAAGATCTGTGACCGTGCTGCGGTAATGGAAGACGGACGCGTCGTTGAAGTCGCACCAGTCCTAAAATTATTCCAAAACCCTGAACACGGTGTAACAAAACGTTTTGTCCGAGACGACATAGACGATGAAGATACCGAGCTTCAAATTGAAAGTATTAAAAAGACATTCCCAAATGCAACAATTCTAAAACTCGGATTCGTTGGAACAGGTGCACGTGCACCAATTGTATCTATGCTCGTGAAAAAGTTTGACTTAGATATCAATATACTTTCAGGAAATATAAAAAACACAAATGAGGAATCATACGGACATCTGTATATCGCAGTAAATATCACTGAAGAATTACTATACGCAGTCATTGATGAGCTTAGTAAAGAGAATGTAAAAGTGGAGGTGGCACAATGATTGAAGCTTTAAAAGAAATGTTTTCATTTGAACACGTGAAGCTAGACGCTGTCTGGCAGGCAACATATGAAACATTAATCATGACAAGTGTCGCAACAGTTTTCGCATTCGTGATTGGCGTTATTCTAGGGCTCATCTTGTTTTTATCTTCTAGAAAGAAAGGACGAACGAATGGTCCAGTATACGGAGCGACCTCATTCGTCGTAAACTTATTCCGTGCAATTCCGTTCATCATCCTCATCATCTTACTGATGCCATTCACAAAAGTGTTAATGGGCACAATCATGGGTGTGTGGGGCGCGATGCCAGCACTCATCATCGGTAGTGCACCGTTCTACGCGCGACTTGCTGAAATTGCGTTAAAGGAAATCGACAAAGGTGTGATTGAAGCGGCTGAGTCGATGGGTATTCGCACACTAGAACTCATCTATAAAGTTCTGATTCCAGAATCTTTACCAGCACTTGTTTCAGGCATCACGGTTACGGCGATCATGCTTGTTGGTTCTACAGCAATTGCTGGGGTAATCGGAGCCGGCGGACTCGGAAGTCTCGCATACATGGTTGGATTCACGCGTAATCAACCGGATGTTACGCTGGTCGCTACAATTGTGATATTAATTATCGTTTTCGCGATACAAATTATCGGCGATTCCGTTGCAAAAGCGATCGATAAACGATAACTAAATATAAATATTTTTAAGGAGATATGCAAATGAAAAGAATTTTATTCTTACTTACTTTTGTTTCAGTACTTGTTCTATCGGCGTGTGGCAATAATGAAGATAAGTTAACAGTTGTTGCGACACCAGTCCCTCACGCAGAAATATTAGAGGAGGCTAAACCACTTCTTGAAGAACGCGGTATTAAACTCGATGTTAAAGTGGTAAACGACTATGTTACACCGAATAAATTGCTTGAATCTGAAGATGCGGATGCGACTTTCTTTGCACACATTCCATACTTCAATAACTTAGTAGAGAACGAAGGATTTGACTTCGTTAACCTTGGTGCAGTTCATTTAGAACCAATTGGAGCATACTCTAATGATTATGACTCATTTGATGCTCTACCTGATGGTGCAAAAATCTTCTTATCAAATAACGTCGCAGACGAAGGTCGTATCCTTAAATTCTTTACAGATCGTGATTTAATCACACTTAAAGAAGGCGTAGACCCAATCACAGCACGTGTTGAAGATATTGATGAAAACCCACATAACTTCGATTTCAATAACACAACAGCACCAGAAATCATGGCAAAAGCATATGAAAACAACGAAGCAGATGTATTCTTCATTAACGCTAACTTTGCGATTGATGCAGGTATCACTCCTGCAGAGGACGCAATCGAACTTGAAAGCGCAGACTCAGAGTACGTAAACATCGTTATTGCTCGCACTGCTGATGAAAATAATGAACAACTCAAAGAATTACTAGAAGTGTTACGTAGTGAAGAAATTCAGAAATTCATTGAAGAAAATTACAACGGAGCAGTAATTCCGGCAGAATAATAGTATAGAATAACCAATGATTATGTTCATTCTAAATGGGGTATCATATAATATATATCTATTTGGAGGCAGAATCATGGATTACAATAAAGAAGAATTTGAACCTGTTAATCACTCACGTTTTGATAATCAGATTGTTATGATTTCATACCTATCGACGCTTGTAACTACATTTATTATTCCAATTATTTTATGGGTAATGAAAAAAGATGAGGATCCTGAAACAGGTCAAGCACTTGCTGACGTATTGAACTTCTCGATTTCTTATACGATTTATTTAGTCGCAGCGAGTATTTCAATGATTATTTTAGTTGGCTTTGTGTTAGCACCACTTGTGTCATTACTCGTCATCATCTTTTCAATCGTTGGTGCAGTGAAATCATACAATGGTGAACGTTACACAGCACCATTGACAATTAAATTTATTAAGTAAAAAAATAAGTCCAAATGATTTTCATAATCATTTAGGACTTATTTTTTTACGCTTTTTCCATTAGGTGAAAAGGTGAAGAAAGAGGGAGTATCCTTTTAAATACATAGGAAATACGGTATAATATGAAGAGTTAAAGGATACTCTATTATTTTGACTATTATTTAGAATTATTATAAACTGATAGGGTATGAACTATAAAATCTATTGGAGGATTTAAAGAATGACATCTGTTCTAGAAATTAAAGACTTACATGTCGAAATCGAAGGCAAAGAAATACTTAAAGGTGTAAACCTTACAATAAAACAAGGTGAAATTCACGCTGTAATGGGACCTAACGGTACAGGTAAATCAACACTTGCACAAGCGATTATGGGTCACCCTTCGTATGAAGTTACTAAAGGTGAAGTACTTTTAGATGGTGAAAACGTTCTTGAATTAGAAGTAGATGAGCGTGCGCATGCGGGTCTATTCTTAGCAATGCAATACCCATCTGAAATTTCAGGTGTAACAAACTCTGACTTCCTACGCTCAGCAATCAACGCGAGCCGTGAAGAAGGCGACGAAATTAACTTAATGCAATTCATTAAGAAATTAGATAAAAACATGGACCACCTAGAAATGGACCAAGATATGGCAACGCGTTACTTAAACGAAGGTTTCTCTGGTGGGGAAAAGAAACGTAACGAAATCTTACAGCTTATGATGCTAGAGCCAAAATTCGCTATCTTAGACGAAATTGACTCAGGATTAGACATCGACGCATTAAAGGTTGTTTCTAAAGGAATCAACGCACTTCGTGGACCAGACTTTGGATCACTTATTATTACACACTACCAACGTCTACTGAACTACATCGAACCAGACTTCGTACACGTTATGATGCAAGGTAAAGTTGTAAAATCAGGTGGAAAAGAACTTGCAGAGCGTCTTGAGAACGAAGGTTACGACTGGATTAAAGATGAGTTAGGTATCGAAGACGTAACAGTAGAAGCAGAATAATACAGGAGGATCACAATGGAAAACGAATTTGTTATTAATAAGAATGAAATTCTTGAAGCGAGTAAGTCTCGTGGTGAGAGTGCGTTCTTAACTGAAAAGAGAACAGAAGCACTTGACAAATTAAACAGTCTTGACATGATTAAACCAGACAAGACACGCGTATCTAAGTGGGACTTCTTCACTGTAACAGATCAATTTGTAGAATCAGATGTTTTTGGTTCACTAGAAGAATTACCAGAAGCTGTACGTGAAGTTATCGATATTGAAACTGTTGAAAACGTAATTATTCAACATAACAATACGACTGCGTTCACTAAAGTTAGCGACGACTTAAAGTCACAAGGTGTGATCGTTGAAAGTATCTTTGATGCTGCACATAACCACCCAGAACTTTTAGAAAAATACTTCATGACTGATGCAGTTAAAATTGATGAAAACAAACTTACTGCTTACCATGCAGCACTATTAAACGGTGGGGTATTCATTTATGTTCCTAAGAATGTTCAAGTGAAATCTCCGATCCAAATGGTTGTTTTGCATGATGACGAAAAAGCATCACTCTTCAATCACGTCATTGTAGTAGCTGATACTGGTGCTGAAGTCACATACGTTGAAAACTATGTGACAACTTTAGAATCAGCTCAAGGTAAATTAAACATCGTATCTGAAGTCATTGCGAACGATAACGCAAGAATCAAGTACGGTGCAGTAGACTTCTTAGCAAAAGAAGTCGTTGGATATGTTGTTCGCCGTGGTGTAACTGGAAACGATGCTGTTATAGATTGGGCACTCGGACTCATGAACGATTCTGATGTGATTTATGACAACACAACTTACTTAATGGGCCACGGGTCTTCATCAGACGTAAAAATCGTACACGTTGGACGTGGCAACCAAAAGTCTAACTTCACTACTGAAGTAATCCACTATGGAAAAGAAACAACGGGTAATATCTTAAAACACGGTGTTATGAAAGACAGTGCGTCAAGCGTATTTAACGGAATTGGTTACATTAAGCATGGTGCGACGAATGCAGATGCACAACAAGAATCACGTGTACTCATGCTTTCACCGAACGCGCGTGGAGATGCGAACCCAATCCTATTAATTGACGAAGACGAAGTAGTAGCAGGACATGCAGCTTCTGCTGGTCAAGTAGATGAGATCCAGCTCTTCTACCTAATGAGCCGTGGTTTAAAACGTGAAGAAGCTGAAAGACTTGTGATTCATGGATTCTTAGCACCTGTTGTCGAGAGTATCCCAATTGAATCAGTTAAGAATTTACTTGTATCAGTAATTGAAGAAAAAATTGTGAATTAAAAAAGGAGGCGCCCAATTGGACATTCAAAAAATCCGAAGTGATTTCGATATTCTAAACGAGAAAGTCAATGGGAAAGACCTCAACTATCTAGACACTTCAGCTACGAGTTTAACTCCGAATGTTGTTGTCAATAAACAAGTTGAATATTATAAAAAATACAATGCAAACGTGCACCGAGGCGTTCATACGCTCGGTTCACTTGCTACAGATCACTACGAACAAGCCCGCATGAAGGTCCGTAAGTTTATCGGTGCAAAACGATTTGAAGAAATCGTGTTTACACGTGGTACGACAGCCTCATTAAATATGATTGCGCGCGCTCTAGGCGACCTTGTTATAAATGAAGGCGATGAGATTGTGGTGACGGAGATGGAACACCATGCAAACATCGTTCCATGGCAAGAAGTTGCAAAAAGAAAGAATGCGAAACTCGTCTTTGTTCCGATTGAAGAAGACGGTACGATTGCTGAAGAGAGTGTTCAGTCTGTTATGTCTGAGAAGACGAAAATCTTAGCAATCACTCATGTGTCTAACGTTTTAGGCACGATTAATGACATCAAGACATTTGCAAAAATTGCACACGATCATGGCGCATACATTGTTGTTGATGGTGCGCAGGCTGTGCCACATATGAAAGTGGATGTTGTTGATTTAGATGTAGACTTCTATGCGTTCAGTGCGCATAAGATGCTTGGACCTACAGGTATTGGTGTGTTATACGGTAAGGTGGAACTCTTAGAACAAATGGAACCAACGGAATACGGTGGGGACATGATTGATTATGTGTATAAAGAGACGTCTACTTGGACAGACCTACCTGTCAAGTTTGAAGCAGGGACACCAATGATTGCTGAAGCAATTGCACTTGGTGCAGCAATCGATTATCTTGAAGAAATCGGCATGGATAATATTCATGATTACGAAGAGGAACTTGTAAAATATGCATATAACCGCATGTCCGAGGTTGAAGGTATTCAGATTTATGGTCCATCAAGCGATAAGCGTGCAGGTCTAATCACGTTCAATATGGATGGCGTTCATCCACATGATTTAGCGACAGCTTTAGACTCAGAAGGTATCGCTGTTCGTGCAGGGCATCACTGTGCTCAACCACTCATGAAATGGCTCGGTACAAATTCAACAGCACGTGCAAGTTTCTATATCTATAACACTAAAGAAGACATCGACTCATTAATTAAAGGACTCGAACGCACAAAGGAGTTTTTCTCGTATGAATTTTAATAACTTAGAGAGCCTTTATCGTTCAGTAATTATGGATCACTATAAGCATCCGAGAAATAAAGGCGCATTAGAATCTGGAACACTGACAATCGATATGAATAATCCGACTTGTGGGGACGAGATTCAGTTAAATCTAGAAGTTGAGGAAGGCATCATTAAAGATGTGAAATTTAATGGCCATGGTTGCTCGATTTCTATGGCGAGTGCATCTATGATGACTGAAGCAGTTAAAGGACAAACCGTTGAACGCGCACTCGAGATGGGCGATGAATTTAGTAAGATGATGCTTGGGGAAGACTATGAAATCGCGGAAGACATGGGTGATGCGGAAGCATTATCTGGTGTCAGTCAATTCCCAGCACGTATCAAATGTGCAACTCTATCATGGAAAGCTCTTGAAAAAGGCTTCCCAGAAGCGCACGAATAATTAGGAGTGAACAAAATGGCAGTTAGAAAAGCACCCGATATCGGTGAATATAAATATGGTTTCCGTGACGAAGACGTGTCAATTTTCCGTTCAGAACGCGGACTAACTGAAGAAATCGTAAGAGAAATTTCTAAGATGAAAGAAGAGCCAGAGTGGATGTTAGACTTCCGATTGAAGTCACTTAAACATTTCTACTCTAAGCCTATGCCACTTTGGGGTGGAGATCTTTCAGAGTTAAACTTCGACGAAATTCGATACTACGTGAAACCTTCAGAAGCAACGGAACGTTCATGGGATGAGGTACCTGAAGAAATCAAACGTACGTTTGACCGTCTAGGTATCCCTGAAGCAGAGCAGAAATACCTTGCTGGTGTATCTGCACAATACGAATCAGAAGTTGTGTATCACAACATGGAGAAGGACCTTGAAGACAAGGGCGTAATCTTCAAAGATACAGACACTGCATTAAAAGAAAACGAAGAATTATTCAAGGAATACTTTGGTAAGGTCATTCCTCCAACAGATAATAAATTCGCAGCACTGAACTCGGCAGTATGGTCAGGTGGATCATTTATATACGTACCACCACACGTAAAATTAGACTCACCATTACAAGCATACTTCCGTATTAACTCAGAAAATATGGGTCAGTTCGAACGTACGTTAATCATCTGTGACGAAGGTTCATGGTTACATTACGTTGAAGGGTGTACTGCACCTGTTTATACAACAAACTCACTGCACGCTGCAGTTGTTGAAATCATTGTTAAAGAGAACGCGTATTGTCGTTACACGACAATCCAAAACTGGGCAAACAACGTATACAACTTAGTTACTAAGCGTACATTCGTTGAAGCGAACGGTACAATGGAATGGGTTGACGGAAACATCGGTTCTAAACTTACAATGAAATACCCAGCTATATTCCTAAGAGGAGAAGGCGCTCGTGGTATGACAATGTCGATTGCGTTAGCAGGAAAAGGGCAAGTACAAGATGCTGGAGCGAAGATGATGCACTTAGCACCAAACACGTCATCTTCAATTGTATCTAAGTCGATTGCACAACACGGTGGTAAAGTAACTTACCGTGGTATCGTACACTTCGGTAGAAAAGCAGATGGAGCAAAATCTACAATCGAATGTGATACGTTAATAATGGACAAACAGTCTACTTCAGATACAATTCCATATAACGAAGTGTTCAACTCAAATATCTCACTAGAGCACGAAGCACGTGTATCTAAGGTATCTGAAGAACAATTATTCTACTTAATGAGTAGAGGTATCGGTGAAATCGAAGCGACAGAAATGATCGTAATGGGCTTCATTGAGCCATTTACAAAAGAATTACCAATGGAATACGCAGTAGAAATGAACCGTCTTATCAGCTATGAGATGGAAGGTTCTATCGGTTAATAATTCTAAAATCCTAGGATATAAATTCCTGGGATTTTTTGTTGTATTTTGTAAATTAACCATACTTTCGAATGATTTTGTATATTTATGAGGTAAAACGCTTACAATACCATTTCATAAAGTGCATAATGGTAAGTAGAAGTAGTTGTTAATCGGGATGAAAAAAAGGAGTGGTAGTTATGGGACCAACTTGGATTAAAATTGGTATACTGTATTTAATCTTTGGGTTAGGTGTCGGACACTTTATGTCATACACAATTCAACTCAACTGGGCTTCAGCACATGCGCACACAAACTTACTGGGAATGGTCGTCACGTCGGTGATTGGTCTAGTACTCTGTGTTTATCCACATCTTGCGAAAAATGGACTAGGAAAAGCAACATTTTGGTTGTACCACATCGGTGTACCAATTTTCTTATTTAGTACTTATTGGGTACAAATTGACCCAGCATTCGCACATATTTTTACATTCATTGGTGGACCAATGCTTGCACTTGGAATCATTCTTTTCACAGTCAATTTATTTATGAATTTACCGGCAAACTTCGAACGTGTAAACCATCATCGAGAAATTTAGCACAAATTAATAATATCGTTGACAGGTGTATTTTACGAAGTGTTTTATGTCAAAAAGGTAAAGCATAGCTTAACCTGTAGAACAATTATTAATGATAACGAAATGAACATAAAAAACCAGTGTTGGGTAGACTTCTTAGATGAGTCTCCATGACACTGGTTTTTATATGCTACTTCGTCTGTCCTAATTGTGCAGTAACAACTGTTCGACTATTCGTAGAGCGGTATGCTTTGTATTTTTTGTACAAGAAGTTTTGTACAGGTACTTCTATATATTTTACAATGAGCACGGATAAAGCAATGGATAGACCGAGTGGGATAAGAATCCATAATTCATGGGTCATACCAAATTTCTCCATCTCCTTGATCATTGCGTACCCTATATTTTGGTGAACGAGATATAGCGGATATGAAATGCTTCCTAAAAATAGTAAGATTTTGTTGTTCAGCCACTTCATCTTTTCAGCGAGTACTAAACCAAATATTGCGACGAATAAAATCGTAAACATACCGTTCGATATTCCTTCAAATAAAAAATCGTAGATGATCGAGACAATTAAGAGAGTCATGTATTTTATCTTGGGACCGTGTTGCCATATACAGTAAAACATGATTCCAATTACAAATAATTGTACATAATTAGCGGTTGAGAACCGTTCGATGGTACGCCAAAACTCTCCACCAACCCATCCGTTCATCACTTGAACCAGTAATCCACTGATGAGCATTGTTATTGATACGAGTACCACGTGAGACTTTGCTCCGATATAGAGCACTACTGCCATCATCAGATAGAATGTCATTTCGACGCGTAAGCTCCAATAGACGCCATCAATATTACGGACGCCAAAGAATTCTTGGAACATCGTAAAGTTAATGATTGCTTCAATAAATGTTCGATTAATATCTATTTCACTTTTTCCAAGGACTAAAAATGTTAGTGCAACCGCGACGATGTATGCAGGATACAGCCGAAACGTCCGTTTAATCATAAAGTCTCCAGCACTCTTACCACGAGATACGGACATAAAAATAACGAACCCGCTGATGATAAAAAACAGCTGGACGCCGTAATGTCCAAAATCGAAAAGTGTTGTGTTGTAGTCTGGCTTTACATGCCCAAATCTTTCATTGTAATGAAATGTGTAATGATAGATCACAACGATGACTGCTGCTATACCTCTCAGTGCATCGATCTCAGTGATGCGTTTCCTGTCCATAAAATACCATCCTTTAAGTAATGAAAATAAAGTCTATCGCAGATTTTCCCGAACTTAAAGTTAATCAAACCTATTTAACCAGACTGTAAACTAGTGTAATTCGATTGTTTTCTGATGTAATATTTATTTTGGGAATTTTCTAAAGAAAAAACGTCCACCCAGGAGGATAGACGCTCAAATCTCATCTAATTCAATTTTTTCTTCCCGCGCTTACCGCTCGAGAGAGTGTTAAATATTGTGATAGCTAGGACCATTACTATTCCTACGAACTGATATAACCCTAATACAACGCCAAGCACCAACACCGATGTGATGATTGCTGATACTGGTTCGAGTAATCCTAATATTCCGGCTTCTTTTGATGAAATGTACTTCAAGCTTCCGATATATAAATAGAATGCAAGTGCTGTTCCAAATAATATACTGAATGCGAGTATCGATAGGTCAAACCCTTCCCATTGGTAGCTGAAGTCAAACGACCAAATCGGTGTAAAGAAGTTCAAGAGAATTCCACCAACTAACATCGACCCTCCAACGAGCTGCAACGGATGCAGTCTGACAAGTAAGTACCCAGCATGAATCGTATAGTACGCAAGTGCGATCCCTGATAATAACCCCCAAAATATCGCCAGCGGCGGTACTGCAAACACTGTGAAATCGCCGTTAGTCGCAATCAAACCAACACCGACAATCATTACGACAATGACGAGAGCCTCACGATATGTCCACTGAATATATTTTTTAAACGCATAATATAGAATGATATAAATCGGCCCAGTACACTGAAGTACAGTCGCAATCGCCGCGTTCCCATGACTAATTGCTACAGTATATGTATACTGCACAGCCGTCATACCAAAAATTGAGTAGATTAAAAACATGGTAATGATGTATTTATCCCAAACCATTGCGTGTTTTTTCCTGAAAAAAATAATATAAATTAAAGTCAGAATAACACCACTAATGAGAAGGCGTGTTGTAACGTACCAGTCGACAGTCACTGGTGTGTTTTTAAATATGTAATCAGTCGCAGTACCGCCAACGCCCCAAAGAATTGCCCCGATACACACGAATACGAGACCGCGAATATGTGACTCACTATTTGGCACAAGACCACCTCTTTCGTTTCATCTATTTTATAGGAGTAAAGCATAAAAGACAATATTTGTTTATTTAAATGCAAAATGTGGAATAATAAAGGTAACAATTTAGAGAGTGGGGATAAATAGTGACAAACTTATCAAAATGGTACGACAAAGCATTATCGCCAGAACAATATCGCGCGACACTTACTGATCTAAAAGTAGGATTTGACAAAATTTATGATGAATTTAGTGTATCACGTGATGATGATATTGAAATGTTAAAGGACAAAGATATGAAAGTTTTAGTCATTACGGAACCATGGTGTAGTCATTGCATGTTGAACTTGCCTATCTTGCTTAGAATTTCTGAAGCAGTTGGATTCGATGTACGTTTTTCACTACGCGATGAAAACATGGACTTAATGGAAATGTATCAGACAAATGGTAAAAACGTTATTCCACGAGTGCTCTTGTTAGATTTAGATGGAAATGAAGTTGCAGCTTGGGGACCAATTGCACCGTATACAAAAGAAGTACAAGACAAAGAAAAACACCACTTACCAAAAACAGACTCACCAGACTATGATGAGAAGGTAAAAGATATGCGTTCGAAATTGAAAGACATCTTCAGCACAGACGAAAAAATTTGGATGGGCGTATACGAAGACCTTAAGAAAAGTTTATTAGAAGTTTAATATAAAAAAGCACTCATATGAGTGCTTTTTTATATCTTCGTCATTTCGCATCTTCTCTGATTCCTATAAATTGCATACGTGCGTTGAAGAGGTGTCTGTAAGAGAGATATCCAACAAGGACACTCGCTACTGCTGCTGTATTTAATATTAAGAACAGAATTAATAATTGATACATGACTGCTTCTAATGGGTCACCGCCGCCAATGATCAGACCACTCATCATTCCTGGGAGCTGCACTAGTCCCATAGTTTTCTGTGCTTCTATCGTTGGTATCATACTTGTTTTAATTGCCGATTTTAAGCTATGTTTAATCGCATCCTCTGGAGTTCCACCAAATGACAGGATGAGTTCAATTATTTCATCGTTTTGGTTTACTTCAGACTTAAACTTATTTAAGAATAAAAGTGATAAAACCATCGTATTACCGATGATCATTCCTGAAATTGGAATCACATATTGTGGTGTGAATGGGATAATATTACACACAACGAGTGTCGTCATTGAAAATACCTCAACAACGACAAGCGCTAAGATAATGATCCAAGTGATGTATGGAATACCTTTTCCTTTTTTCACGATATTTTGGCTCGCAGCGCCAATCATAAGCATGATCATCAATATAATATATATTGCGTTTTGACCTTCAAATACAAAGGTCAAGATATACCCAACCGCAATCAACTGGATAATAGATCGGACGGTTGCGATTAAAATATCTTTGGTTAGCCCAAGCTTCAAATATGCAGTTAAAATAAGCGGGATTATAACGAAGACTAATGATAACGCAAGACTTGTAATACTCAATAGTCATCACTCCTTAAGAAAGCGCGTAGCGCTTCAGTTTTTGGGTTTTCTAAGATATCTACTTCTCCTGATTCAATTAATTCACCATCAGATAAAAACCAAATATCATCAGAGACTCGTTTCGCCTGTTCCAAATTGTGCGTCACCCACACAATCGTTAAGTTGTGCCGGTCTTGCAGTTTTACAATCAATCGTTCGATTTCCCTAGATAATCGATAATCTAGGCTTGCCGTGATTTCATCGAGTAATAGAACGTCTGGTTTATTAACGAGTGTACGCGCAAGTGCTACTCGTGAGCGTTCTCCCCCAGAAAGCTTTTTGACCGGATGATCAAGAAATGACTGATTTAAATCGACGTCGGAGAGGAGCGTTACAGCTTCTTCTTTGCTGAGTGATTCATTAAATAAAGCGCGTGGAAGTTTCAAGTTGTCATAAACAGTGCCTTCAATCATTGGGCTTGATTGAAAGGCCATACCGATACCTCGGCGGAGCGTGACGACATCAAAATCGTTTATATTTTTACCTTTAAAATAGATATCACCGGAATCCGCCGACACTAAACCATTGATGTGTTTCAGTGTAGTAGATTTCCCTGCACCGGACGGCCCGACGAGTGCCGTAATTTTATTCTGTTTAAAATCACCACTAATGTGGTTTAAAATATCGTTGTGAGATACATTCTTAAATTCTATGAGAGACACATGAATCCTCCTAAGTGTTGATATATTAATATACCCATTTTCTTATGGTAAAATACATATAGGTGATTATTATGATATATGTTGGGCTCACTGGGTGGGGAGACCATGATTCGATCTATACAGATACAACGAATAAAAATGATAAACTCAAAAAATACGCTTCTTATTTCCCGCTCGTTGAAGTGGATTCAACATATTATGCTATTCTGAGACAGTCTACCATAAAGAAATGGTGCAATGAAACACCGGATACGTTTAAATTTGTTGTAAAAACGCACAGATTTATGACTGGACATGGTGATTTCAGGGAAAATTACAATTCAATACGAGATGTATTTAATGAATTTAAAGAAATGTTAGTGCCAATGGTCGCGTGCGGCAAACTCGCATACGTGTTAATGCAGTTTCCGCCGTGGTACGAATTAAATGAGCGCAACATTAAATATATTCGCATGGCGAAAGAGATGCTCGCACCATTAAAGGTTGCAATCGAATTCAGAAATGAATCCTGGTATAAAGATAAATACAAGGAACAGACTATAGAATTCCTGCATAGTGAAGGGTTGATTCACACAATTGTGGATGAGCCACAAGCAGGTGTTGGATCTGTCCCCTTCGTAAACCGTATCTCTGATCCGACCGCGTTTATTCGACTGCATGGTAGGAACGTACATGGTTGGACACAGAAAGACCGCACGAGTGAAGAGTGGCGCGATGTGCGTTACCTATACGATTATAATAAAGACGAACTCGAGTGGCTAAAAAAACAAGTTCAGATTTTGAAGTTTAAGACAAAAGATGTATTTATCATCTTTAACAACAACTCAGGTGGTCACGCAGCGCCGAATGCTTTAGAGCTCATTGATGCCCTTGGAATTGAGTATCGAGATCTCGCACCGAAGCAACTCAAGTTGTTCTAGAGGAGTGTAAGTTATGATATTGACGATTATCATTCTCATTTTAATAGGTCTTGGCTCTTCCGTATTGGGTGCTTTAGTGGGCATCGGAGGCGGAATTATTATCGTGCCTGCGCTTGTCTTTATAGGTATTAACCTCGGGTTGATTGAGGGGATGACGCCACAGATTGCGATTGGTACGTCGTCTATGATACTCGTTATCACTGGACTCTCTGGGATGATCGCATACGGGAAGAGTAACCAAGTCGACCGTTATAATGGGAGTATCTTTTTAATTGGGCTCGTACCTGGTGCGTTCGTTGGTTCTTATGCCAGCAGTTATTTAACGATTGATAGTTTTAATTTATATTTCGGGATATTTCTTATTTTTATTAGTATATTATTAACGGTTAGAGATAAAATCAAGCCAATAAAGATGTTTCAGAATCCTAAATACATGCGACCACACGTGGATAAGGATGGTAACGTGCACAGCTATGGTGTGCAGCCATCGATTGCGATAATGTTGACGTTTATTGTTGGCTTTATTACAGGACTGTTCGGAATTGGTGGTGGCGCGCTAATGACACCGCTGATGCTGATTGTATTTAGAATGCCAGCGTCTATTGCGATTGGGACGTCAATGATGTTGATTTTCTACTCTAGTTTATCGAGTGCCATAGGGCACGCGTTCCAAGCGCATATTTCTTACTGGAGTTTGCTGTTACTGGCACCAGCTGCATTTTATGGTGCACGATGGGGTGCAAATATTTCGCACAAATTTTCGAACGACAGTTTAGTGAGTTTACTGCGTGGCGCTCTGTTTTTAATCGGAGTGTATTTAATTGTTCAAACCGTTATCTAGGAGGACATTATGGACATTCATATCTTTCACACAAATGACGTTCATAGTCATCTACACAATTATAAAAAGCAAATGCAATACGTAAAAGGCAAGCGAGCGGAGTATGGGCATCGCATGATTTATGTGGATATCGGCGATCACGTGGACCGCGCGCATCCTTACACAGAATCGACGCTTGGGAAAGCGAATGTGGCGCTCCTCGATGAAGCGGGATGTGACGTTGCGACGATTGGTAACAATGAAGGGATTACTTTGCCTAAAGAGACGCTCATTCATCTCTATGATGACGCGGATTTTGATGTCGTATGTGTGAATTTGAGAGATGTCGATACGGGTGAACTCGTCTTTAAGCCATATACGGTTAAGGAAATTGACGGTGTGCGCATTGGTTTTATTGCAGCAACCGTTGAATTTACGCCGTTTTATTTGGCAGAAGGGTTTCTTGTTGAAGGTGCATTTCAGTATTTGGAACACTATCTTGCCGAGCTTGAAAAGATTACGGATTGTATCGTAGTGATGTCGCATCTCGGTATGTATGACGAAGAAAGAATTGCTGAGACGTTCCCGTGTGTAGATGTCATTTTAGGTGCGCACACGCACCACCATTATCTAGATGGCTACGAATATGCGGACACCCTTATTTCGGCTGCGGGTCGTTATGGCGAATACACGGGTCACGTGACTTTATCTTTTGAAGATAAAACCATAAATGCCAAACGTGCGACTCTTATAGAGACGGACATGCTTGTGGGCGTAGAGGAAAACTACTATCAAATTGGTAAGTCGATGCTCGAGAAAACGATAGTAGTGGAAAGAGCGAATCCCATCGTGCGCAATTTATATCGTATTTCGGAGTTTACGTATGTGCTCATGCAAATGTTGAAGCAATTCACGGAGACAGATGTTGCGCTAATAAATTCAGGACTTGTGGCGGATGCGTTTGAAGGTGGTACGTTGACACAGTTTGATTTGCACAGAATTTTGCCGCACTCGATTAATGCGGTATCCGTTGAGATTACGGGACGGGAGTTGAAGGAAATATATAGCGTCGCAAATCAGCATGAGTATAAAGATAGAATTATTAATGGACTTGGATTCCGTGGTGATATATTTGGATGCTTCTTGATGGACGGTCTTGATGTCGTTGAATCTGAACGGAAGTTCTTTGTTGGTGGAGAATTAGTTGAAGACAGTAAAATGTACACGATTGGTACATTAGATATGTATACCTTTGGTCGCATTTTCCCGCAATTCAAAAACGCAAAAAAAGAATATATGATGCCTGAATTCTTGAGAGACATTGTATATAAATATAAGGAAATGCTTTGAAGCGTTATTATTTTTAGCTCAAATGGGGACACCCTTTCTCTACACTTTGACTTCGAAGAATTTTTTACGTATAATAATATGAAATTGAATACAAGTAGAGGTTGCACACAACAATAGTAGTTACCAGTAGCAGACATGCGTGGATCGGTAATGAAAGGGGAGTGTGCCGAAGGGCAGCATCGGTAGAATGCTTCTCTGGGACCTGTCTTAATAGGGCAGGTACTGTCAGTTTTACTGATGCGCTACACGCCAATAACACACAAGTGCGTCGTAACGTACTTGTGTTTTTTTATTATTATTTATTAGGAGTGTCTGATTACTATGGAACAATTTTTAAACTGGGCATACATGCCACTGATTCCACCGTTACTCACGTTACTTCTCGTGCTTCTTACTAAACGGGTGGACCTAAGTCTTGGCATAGGTATTTTAACAAGTGCATTCGTCATCACGAACGGAGATGTTTTAGGGACAATCCAAAAAATCTGGGACGCATTCATTGGTCTCATGATTGAAGGGAATTGGTTAAACACGTGGAGTGCGTATATCTTAATATTCTTAGCACTTCTCGGAATCATGAGTGCATTCATGAGCATGTCGGGTGGTGCGCGCGCGTTCACGAACTGGGCACTCACTAAAATTACGACACGTCGCGGTGCGACATTCCTAACTGGAGTTCTCGGGGTTGTTGTGTTTATCGACGATTACTTCAGTGCAATCATATCAGGTCAAGTTGCAAAGCCGTTAACAGATAAATACAAGGTGTCTCGCGCGAAACTCGCGTACCTTGTAGATACTACAGCGTCACCAGTATCCGTAATCTTCCCGATTTCATCATGGGGAGCGACAATCATGGGACTCACTGCGCCACTACTTATTGCAGCAGGTCTCGAGCATATTTCACCATTCGAGTCGTTCATGTATATGATTCCGTTAAACTTTTATAGTATTGCCGCATTGACATTAATGTTCATCGTAATTTTTACTAATTTCGATATCATGGGCATGCGTCGTGAGGAAGAGCGTGCGTTTAAAACAGGTATACTGCGTGATGAAGGAATGGACCTTACTGAAGACGACGACCTACCTACTGCGAAATACTCGCAAAAAGAGGCGCTTATCGTCCCGCTGATCGGTCTTGCGGTCGGTGTACTTGTTGGTATGACGATTACTGGAATTCAAGAAGGTGGCAGCTTAAATCCACTCACAATTATTGAGAACAACTCGATAACACACGCATTAATTCTCGGTGGTATCACAGGTGTGTTACTTTCAATTTATTATTATTATAAATATACAAAAGACGACAAAGCATTTACTGGGAAATCTACGCTTTTAGGATTCAAAGAAGGGTTCATGGCGATGCTTGGACCAATGACGGTACTCACTCTCGCATGGATGACTGGAGAATTGATCTCAGAGCTTGGAACAGGTTCATTATTAGGTGCGATGGTACAAAATTCAAACATCCCTGCACAACTGATTCCGGCGATTGTGTTTATTGTTGCTTGTATTATGGCAGTTTCAACAGGTACGTCATGGGGTTCTTTCGGTATCCTCGTTCCAATCGCGGGTAACATTATCGTGACGCTAGAAGAGCCAGCGTTACTTCTACCATCACTCGCTGCAGTACTAGCAGGCGGAGTATTTGGTGACCATTGTTCACCAATCTCAGACTCTACGATTCTATCATCAACAGGATCTGGGTCTAACCACATCACACACGTAATGACGCAAATTCCATACGCAATGATTGCAGCAATCATTTCACTAATTTCATTCGTCGTTGTCGGTTATACTGAGTCAACGTGGATTTCACTCATCGTGTTTGCCGCGCTCTTTATCGTACTATTCGTACTGATAAAAACAATATACAACCCGGTAGTTACAGCTGAATCTAAAGAAGAAATTGTAGAAGTGTAAATAAAACGATTTCAAAAAGCCCACAAATTGAAAGATAATTGTGCTATGATGAATTTAAATGACAATGATGGGTAGGGATAGATTTGGCGACTAAGCGTGAAGAAATTCTTAGAAAACCAGAATGGCTTAAAATCAAACTGAATACAAACAAGAACTATACAGATTTAAAGAAAATGATGCGTGCAGAAAACCTGCACACAGTATGTGAAGAGGCGAGATGTCCGAACATTCACGAATGTTGGGCGGATCGTAGGACAGCAACTTTCATGATCTTAGGTTCCGTATGTACACGTGCGTGTCGTTTCTGTGCGATTAAGACAGGACTTCCAAGCGAAGTGGACTGGGACGAGCCACGTCGAATTGCAGAATCAGTTAAGAAGATGAATCTTAAGCACGTTGTAATCACAACAGTTGCGCGTGACGATCTCCGTGACGGCGGAGCATCTGTTTATGCGGAAACAATTAAGCGTGTGCGTGAAGAAAACCCGTATACAACTGTAGAAGTATTACCTTTTGACTTTAACGGCAATAAAGAAAACATCAAATTATTGATGGATGCGAAACCAGACATTCTAAACCATAACATTGAAACGGTTGAGCGTTTAACTCCAAGAGTACGTGCGAAAGCAAAGTATGATAGAAGTTTAGAGATGCTCCGTTACTGTAAAGAACTTTATCCGGACATTCCAACAAAATCGAGCATCATGATTGGTTTAGGTGAGACGGAAGAAGAAATCTTACAGACGATGGACGATCTCCTAGAAAATCAAGTTGACATCTTAACAATCGGCCAATATTTACAACCGACAAGAAAGCATATCAAGGTAGAAAAGTACTACTCTCCACTAGAGTTTGGTAAACTGCGCAAAATCGCAATGGAAAAAGGATTCAAACATTGCCAAGCAGGACCAATGGTACGTTCAAGCTACCACGCAGACGAGCAGGTTAACGCTGCAGCACGTGCGCGTCAAGAACAAGGTGAGGCGTTACTTGAACGTGAATAAATATGTAACTGTAGGTCATATGCATTTCGAACTCATCAAAGAACACCGTGATGCGTTTGACTTAGAGCAATTCGAAGACAAGTATAATGAAATATTAAATAAATACGATTATATTGTTGGAGATATTGGGTATGAGAAGTTAAGACTGAATGGTTTTTTTAGAGATGATAAGAAAAAGACAGATATTGATAAGAAGTTTAGTGCGATAGAGGATTATCTTTTTGAGTACTGTAACTTTGGATGCGCGTATTTTATCTTGCGCAAGCTATCTAAGGCAGAGCAAAAAACACTTGGTTTAAAAGATATAGAACCAACACAGAAAGATGAAATAGAAGCACCTAAATAAAAATAAGCATGTGACCTGTGAAAGGTACACATGCTTATTTTTATTCGCTGAACCAGCCAGGAGAGAGGACTTGGTTTAAAAAGTCCTTAACTTCCGCAGCTTGATTTTCATTTAAATCAAGAGCGAACTCGACATATCCGGGCTCTTCTAAATCGTCTGGTCCCATGATACTAAATTTATTATTTTGCATATTAAGTACGAGCGTTTTACCAAAAAATTTCGTTGTATGAACGACAGTTAAGTCATAACGGCCATAATCTCCGGCGATGCCGACGAATCTCACGGCACTGTTTTCTTCATCGTCATATAAATAAAGATTTTTCACTATAATCCCCCTAAGACGTATCTACTGTACTTATGCTATCATATTATATGAAAAGAATGTATATGGAGGACCAACATGTATTTTGTAGACAAAGACCAGTTACTTAGAAGATTGGATTACATTGAGTATCTAACGACAGAAATTGACACGGATAACGACCTTGCATTGGAGCGCGTATGTCAGATGCTGATTGAAGCGACGGTTGATGTTGGAAACAGCATTATTGATGCGTTTGTACTCAGAGATCCAGGTAACTATTTAGATGTAATGGATATTATGAAGAATGAAAAGGTGATTCCTGAAGCGGATTTCGCGAAATTCGAGACTACATTTAAATGGCGTGCAGTACTTGTACGTGATTACAAACGCATTGACCATGAAGAGATGCGTGCAGAGTTTAAAGAAAATCTTTCTGCGTATCAAGATTTCAAGAAAAATGTAGAACACTTCTTTAAGACAGATCCACAAGCAGTCACGGCTTTTATGAGTGAAAATCAATAATATTGAAGTGGTTTGACCACTGAATGTAAGTTTTGCTATGATAAGCGCATACCGTTTTAAAAGGAGATATAATGAAAACGAAACAATTGATTTTAGTCGCATTATTTGCAGCATTAATTGCGATTGGCGCACAGATTAGCATCCCAATCGGTCCGGTACCGATAACATTACAAGCACCGATGGTTATTTTAGCCGGATGTTTATTAGGCTCTAGATATGGTGTTCTAAGCGTAGTGGTTTACATATTAATCGGGTTAATTGGTATTCCAGTATTCGCAGGCGGAAGTGGCGGATTGGCATCACTAGTGAGCCCAAGTTTCGGGTTCATCATTGGATTCTTACCACTCGCATTTTTTGCAGGACTTGCAGCACGCTCTGAATCTAGTCTTTTTATGAGTGGTATCATCGTAACAATTGGTGTGTTAATTTTATTCGCGATTGGACTTGTGTACTTTATGATTATCATGAACTATGTAATGGTGTCTCCAGTGAGTGTTACAAAGGCAATTATGTATACAGTAACACCATTTATAGTGAAAGATTTAATTGTCGCAGTGTGCACGCTACTATTCTCGCGTGTATTAATACAACGCGGCGTACATGTTTAATATTGAGAGAAGAACATCCACTTCGGTGGATGTTTTATTTATTTAATCGCCATAGTCAATGTAAGCTAAAAGAGGTTAGACGGACAAAATCTTTAAAAACAAGCAATAAAAAATGCTCCTCACATTTCTGCGAAGAGCAACATTCACAAACTTTAAGCATTGATGCCTTTATTTTCAAACCATTTCATAATTGGTTTTAATTGCACATATCCGTCTTGTACAACCTCATCATTGATTGTCACGAGTGGATAGAATAGCTCGTCGTTATCGACTTGTTCGATTAATTCCTGATCATAATCAGAGAGGTTTTCATCTTTATCCATGTCGATGTAATTCACTTTGATATCCTCATTAGGAAATTTTTTTGTGAATAAAGCACCCAGCCAATCATGTGTATCTTTTGAACTTGGTGCATTCACACAAGAAGCACATTGTACGTCACGTCCATAAACATTAACTGTATAACTCATGATATACTCCTTTCAGATGATAGATTTTTGTCAGTAAATCCATTATAATACAAATACAGACATATTTCTTTATAACAGTTTTGGAGTGATATAAATGACAACAACAAAAGACACAATGTATGAACAAGTTGACGCTGTTTTAGATAAATTACGCCCATTCCTCTTACGTGATGGTGGAGACGTTGAGCTCGTAGCCGTTGATGACGGTATCGTAATGCTTCGTTTACTCGGTGCTTGCGGCACTTGCCCAAGCTCAACAATTACGTTAAAAGCAGGAATTGAACGTGCACTTTTAGAAGAAGTGCCTGGGTTCGTAGAGATCGAACAGGTATTCTAAAAACTAGAGATTCATTCTCTAGTTTTTATTTTTAGGTGGTAAACTATGAAACTCGTTGAGTTTTGCAATGCAAATATGCAAAAAGGAACGCAGCAAGTATATGATGTACTGAGTTCCCGCATGGACCTTGACTGCGTCGATTATGAGTGTACGAATAACTGCGGACTGTGCAGTAAGATGGCGTTCGCGCTTGTCGAAGGGCAGATTGTATCGGCAAAAGACAATACCAAATTACTAGAGAAGATTGAGAAAAAACTTGATAAACTAGATGACGCGTTCGATGAACAGTATTTAGATTTTTAGTTTGATATAATAGGTATAACAACTAAGTGGGGTGAAATTATGTCACAAGTTACATTAACAGAAGAAGCAGCGTATGAAGTCAAAGATATGTTGAAAAAAAACGACATGGCAGACGGCTACTTAAGGTTTAAAGTACAAGGTGGCGGTTGTACCGGTCTCACATATGGTATGAGTGCTGAGCACGAAAAAAATGATAACGATATTGAATTCGAATATTACGGCGTAAAGTTAATCATTGATCAGCATGATATACCTGTAGTGGATGGAACAGTGATTGGATTTAAGCAGTCATTGCTCGGTGGTGGATTCACAATAGACAACCCATTAGCAAGCCTATCATGCGGTTGCGGAGCATCGTTCAGAACGAAAACAAAAGAAGGTACTCCAAATAAATGTTAATTTCATCACAAAACCTTGATTAAATAACTAGAAAACGCTAATATTATAGTGATAAATATTAGCGTTTTTTTATGTTCATATTTAGTAAATTATTTATAATATTTGGGAGATGGGCAAATGAGCTATGAAAGAAAAAAAATCGTTGTGCTAGGTGCTGGATATGCAGGATTAGCAACGGTTGTTAGATTACAGAAAGAGCTTGGATTCCAAGATGCGGATATTACATTAATTAACAAGAATGAATATCACTATGAAGCAACGTGGTTACACGAAACGGCTGCCGGTTCAATAAACTGGGAAGACGGTGTTTATCCGATAGCTAAAGCTGTAGACAACATGAAGACGAAATTTATTGTAGCTGAAGTAACTAAAATCAACAAAGACGCGCAGACAGTAGAAACAACACAAGGTGAATTCGAATTCGATTACCTAGTCGTTGCACTTGGTTTCGAATCAGAAACATTTGGAATCACTGGAATGGAAGAGTACGCACAAGCGATGACTAATCCAACAAACGCTTTAGAAGCAAGACAATCAATTGAAGCGAACTTCAAGAATTACTTAACTTCTGGAGATGAAAACGACCTATCAATCGTAGTAGGTGGAGCGGGTTTCACAGGTATCGAGTACCTCGGTGAGTTAGTTGAAACACTACCAGAATTGTGTGCACAGCTTGGAATTGATTACAACAAAGTGAAAATCACTTGTGTTGAAGCAATGCCATCCATGTTACCAATGTTCCCTAAAGAACTCGTTGACTATGCTCAGAAGTTCTTAGAAGATCGCGGTGTGACATTTATGCTCGGAACTGCAATCACTGCAGCAAACGATAAAGGATTCATGGTTAAAGTTGACGAGAAAGAACAACAACTTTACGCTAACAACCGTATCTGGACTGCAGGAGTTCGTGGATCACGCTTAATGGAAGAGTCATTTGATGGTGTTAAACGTGGTCGTATTGTAGTGAACAGTGACCTTTCAGTTGACGGATACGATAACATATTTGTCATTGGAGACGTCGCAGCTGTTATGAACGGTGAAGGTCCAGATGCCCGCCCTTACCCAACAACAGCACAAATCGCTATGCAACTTGGAGACCACTTAGCAAGAAACATCAAACGCAAATTAAACGGCGATAAACTAGAGCCATTTGTTTTCGATGACAAAGGTACGGTTTGTTCACTAGGTTCAAAAGATGGTATCGGAATGGTATTTGGAAAACCAATCAAAGGTAAATCTGCAGCAATCATGAAGAAAGTAATCGACACACGAGCAGTATTCATCCTTGGTGGCCCGATTCTTGCATACTCAAAAGGTAAATTACTTTAATTAATAAATCGCATGAGTATTGTATAATGCTCATGCTTTTTTTGTAGAGGTGACACATTGAATATTGTACAAGTATTTATTTCTATCGTGTTATACTTTGTTTTATTCTTTGGGATTAGTTTCATATTGAATATGATTTTACGGATGACATGGATCATGGCTTTTATCTATCCAATCATCGTAATCTTAATTGTAGACCGCGTAGAAACAATAGATTATATAAAAAAACCAAGTGAAACATTCAGCACTGCGCTGGATAATATCATTAACGTTCAGATGTTTGACGTGATTATCTTGCTTGCTGGGTTCATTGGAATCCTGATTGCAGGATGGTCAATTAAATATCTGAGAAAACTCGGTTATCAAATGTTCTAGGAGGATTTCATGGAAATTAATTTAAATCAAACGATTCAAGAAACAAAAGGCGCGATTGTAGTTGGTATTTCTGAAGACGTAAAAGATTTGAAGATTTTTGATACACTTGATGCATTTTTTAACGGCAATTTACTAGACGCGATAGAGTCTGGTGTTTTATCTACAAAACTTGGTGAAGTGAAAACGACAGGTGCATTATTGCAGACGGAATACCGTAAAATCATCACGGTTGGTTTAGGCGTTTCAGATAAACTCACGCGTCTAGACATGCAGAAAGCGCTTGGAAATGTCTTCCAGTTCATTGCGAAAGACGGTGTGGATGCTGCATTTGAATTAGGATCTTTCATAGTGGACTCAGATGAGTTCTTTTATGATATTGGACTGATGTCAGAAATCAGCACATATGAGGTCTACTCTCACAAAACGCGTGAAGATAAAGAACTGAACGTGTCGTTCATTGGTGAAGTGAACAGCGAGGCGCTGAGCGATGGAATGATCGAAGGTCGCGCGATTAACTTTGCTCGTGACTTCAGTGAAATGCCACCAAACGAATTATATCCGGAAACTTTCGCGGACTTAATTGTTGAAGAGTTCGAGAGAAAGAAGTACGTAAAAGTAGATGTAAAAGACGACAACACGCTTGAAGAAGAGGGCTATGGCTTGATCACTTCAGTGGGTAAAGGTTCAACTAAAGGACCACGTCTCGTGACGCTTGTTTACAAGCACCCTGAGTTCGATGGGAAGCCAGTGGCTCTAGTTGGTAAAGGGATTACTTACGACTCTGGCGGGTATTCATTAAAGCCTCGTACTGGCATGGTTGGAATGAAGTACGATATGAGTGGAGCAGCAAACGTACTGGGTATGTTGAAAGCTATAGTTGACCAAGAAGTTAAGACACATGTTGTAGCGATTGTTGCGCTAGCCGAGAACATGGTGACAGGTGATGCAAACCGACCAGACGACGTATATGTATCTAAAAAAGGTCTAAGTGTAGAAGTGACAAACACAGATGCAGAAGGACGCTTAGTGCTCGCTGACGCAGTGTTTGAAGCGACGCGCTATGATCCAGTGGTGATTATGGACTTCGCAACATTAACGGGTGCAGTAATCGGTGCACTTGGAATGGAGCGTACAGGACTATTCACGAACAAGGACCAAGTATTTACTTTACCAATCTTAGAGTCATCCATTGCAACAGGCGAAAAATTATGGCATTTACCAATGGATGAGTTAGAGGATAAAGCGGTGCGTGAAACGGCATCTGCAGACCTCGTTAATAGTAATTTAAAACCCTACGGGGGCGCGTCATTTGCAGCGTCATTCATCGAGAAATTCGTTGAAGACTATCCGTGGTTACACTTTGATATTGCGGGAACGAGTGGGTTCACTAAAGCGAGCGCATACGGTCCAAAAGGTGCGTCAGGTGTGATGATTCGTACAGTTCTCGATTACATCAAGAACGAGAAAGCTTATGACGAATTTAATTAAATTATTTGGAATTGAAGTCGTCGATCTAAATACAGAATCAGCGACTATAAGGATGGAGATTGATGAGAAGAGCCACCAGCCGTATGGATATGTTCATGGCGGCATGAATGCAGTTCTCGTGGAGACGGCAGCCTCGATTGGTGCAAACCATAATTTGGAAGGCCGCGTCGCGATGGGGCTCGAAGTCAACGTCAATCATCTGCGTGCAAAGAAGACGGGGACTTTGATTGCTAAAGCAACGAAGGTCCATCTCGGCAGAAGCACCGCAGTTTACTCAGTAGACATCTTTGACGAACAAAATAAGCACATCGCTGCAGGTAGATGCACGATGCAAATAATAGAGATGAAGTAAGACATCTTCCCTCTCGGGAAGATGTCTTTTGTTTTTTACGATTCATGTATTCTGGCTAGCGAAAATCTTGTATTTCTATGTTTTGCATCAAAAAAGACTCTCCTTCTCAGGAGAGTCTCTCATTTAATCTTCTAATTCTTGATTTTTCTTTCGTTCTTCTGCTTTAATCTTGTCTTCTTCTGTTAATTCCTCATATCCAATCTCATCTCGACGTAGCTCGTTAAGAATAGTCAGCTTATACGGTTCGACATCTGAGTGGAATGCACTACGCGCAAGCATATGCGCTCCTGCTGGAGCAATTAAGAAGATAAACACAATTGCAAGCAGCAGAGTCATCTCAAAGTTGCTATCGAAGTACCAGAAGTATAGGAATACTCCAAGCAAGACGGATGATACGCCGAGTGTCGAACTGATTGATGCAGCGTGCAGTCTTGAGTACATGTCTGGTAATCTGACGACTCCAATCGACGCAATGATGGAGAAGAATACACCCGATAATACAAGGAGCGCAATAATGCTACTCATCAGAATCTCTATCAATATCGATTACCCATCCTTTCTCGAGGAACTTCGCCATAGCAATAGTTCCGATTGCACCAAGCATCCCAATTAACATGATTACAACAATTAAGTACGAAGTATCAAGCAGAACACTAAATATACCGATTGTCGCCATGAGCATGACACCAAATGCGTCTAAAGCAACAATTTTGTCGTGCAGTGTTGGTCCACGAATAATTCTATACGAGGCAATCCCCATAGCGATTGCCATCCCAACAATTGCGATAATAAATACGATGTTTAAGAATAGATTCATGGCTGACCAACCTCTTTAATGACATTTTCGAATGACGACTTAATGCTTGCAATTTCATCATCTGCATCAGTTAAGTCCACACCGTGAATGTATAATTTCGAATAATCATCACTGATTGCTACAACGACTGTACCTGGTGTCAGTGTAATGAGTGATGATAAAAGTACCACTTCCCAGTCTTCTTCTAAATCACAAGGATAAGCGTAGAAACCAGGGTGTACATTGATTTTTGGCTTAAGTACAATTTTCGTCACCGTAATATTTGCAATGATGAGTTCTTTGATAAACACAACAATCAATTTTATAATTCTGTAAAATCGAACCAAATAGAATGATCCGGGTAGAAAATTACGTATGATGTAGATTGTAATCATACCCATAATATAGCCCATGATTAGGGTAGGCAATTCAAACGTATCATTCATTGCAGCCCAAAGGAAAGCGAGTAAAAAGTTCAGTAAAATTTGTAGTGCCAATTACTCCACCCCCATAATATAGTCCGCATATGTTGACGGTTCCACGA
This sequence comes from Phocicoccus pinnipedialis, assembly GCF_903994035.1. Classification (GTDB taxonomy): domain Bacteria; phylum Bacillota; class Bacilli; order Staphylococcales; family Salinicoccaceae; genus Phocicoccus; species Phocicoccus pinnipedialis. The sequence goes on along the minus strand of NZ_CAJEWB010000006.1, from coordinate 89,307 downwards.
TTGACGTTGCAGCCATTTCAAATAATGGATACAGAAGGTCTGCTGTGAAACCAAACACGAGTGATAATAAAATCAGTGCAAATGAACTGAATAGCAACTTGTCGTATTTTATCTGTCTAAGTTCAGATTGAACTGCTGGCTTGCCCCAAAACACTTGAATGAAGATTCTCATAATCGTGTACAAGATGACAAGGCTTGATAAGAGTACAACAATACCAGCAAAATAATATCCGTTATCGAATGCTGATTTTACAATAAATAATTTACCATAAAAACCAGGGAATGGCGGTACACCCACAAGTGACATAGCGCCTAGGAAGAACATCCAACCAGTTACCGGGTGCACACTCATTAGACCATGAATTTTCTTAGCATTCGTCTGCCCCGTCCTATAAATAATGAATCCAATAATTAAGAATAGTCCTGCTTTGATTATCATATCGTGGATGAGGTAATACATTGCCCCAACAAGACCAGTAAGATCCATCATAGTGATTCCAACGAAGATAAACCCAATCGCAATCATGATGTTGTAGATAATCACTTTCTTTAAGTCGTAGTATGCGAGTGCACCTATACAACCGATGATGATCGTTATCAGTGCGAGTGCTAAGATGATCGTGTTTGTAAAGCTCTGGTCAAATGAGAAGAACAAGCTCATCGTACGCATCATTGCATACACACCGACTTTAGTTAACAATGCACCAAAAATAGCTAATATTGGTAGCGGAGGTGCGCTATAAGAATCTGGTAGCCAGAAGTATAACGGGAATACTCCAGCCTTCGTTAAGAATACAAAGAAGAATACGACAGAAATAAGCGTCATGACTTCTTTGTTACCGTCAAAGCTTGCAAGCTTTATGTGAATGTCTGCCATATTCAGTGTACCGGTAATTGAATATAGATAACCGAGACCCAGTACAAAAAAGTTAGACGATACGATATTCACAACAAGGTATTTAAATCCTTCACGCAACTGCTTCTTTGCACTTCCAATGACGATTAAAACGTAAGATGCAATCAGGAATACTTCAAAAAATACGAACATGTTGAAGATATCGCCTGTAGTAAACACGCCATTGATACCTGTAATCATAAAGAGAAGCATTGGATAGTAATAGTATGTTTCTCTTTCAATACCAATTGATTGGTAGCTATAGATGATTACGAAGAACGTGAGAATGGAAGTTGTAAGTACGAGCAGTGCTGCGACCATATCATAAACAACAGTAATTCCAAATGGCGCTGGCCAGTTCCCGACGTTCGTGTGTAGGTTACCGTTTTGGTAAACAGAAATGACAATCATGATTGAAAATACAATCATTGTTAGTCCTGCAAGTGCTGAAACCACACGGTGTACCTTTGGTTTTTTACCGATGAAAAGCATGATGACCGAGAATAAAAATGGAATGATCAGGGGCATCATAAGTAAAAAATTAATTTTCATTTTGTGCTCCTTTCATCGTTTCCGTATCATCAGAACCTAAAACTTTATAATTGCGTAACGCAAGAACTAAACTGAATGCTGTTAACGCGAATGAAATAACAATGGCAGTTAAGATCATAGCCTGAGGTAGTGGGTCCGTGTAGTTTGTTACACTATCTTCTAAAATTGGAACGTTTCCACGCTTCAGTTGTCCCATTGTGAGTAACATCAAATGAATACCATGACTGAGCACGGATAAGCCAATTATGATGCGGAGCACACTTTTTGAGAGAATTAAATATGTCCCAGCACCGATTAAAATACCCGAGAGCACAATCGTTATAAATTCCATTAGTCGTCCGCACCTCCTACAAGGATGATAATTAACAGAGTGGAACCGCATACTGTTAAGAATACGCCCAAATCAAAGAATGTTGCAGAGTGGATTCCAATTTCACCTAATATCGGTAATGTGACATTAGTAAATTCATGTGTGAAAAATGGATATCCAAAAAACATGAGTAGAGTGGGTACTGCAACAGCAAGGAATAATCCACTTGCAATAAGAATTCTAAAGCGTATCGGTAACATTTTTCTTAGTGTTTTAACATCAAAAGCAATCAGTAAAAGTACGATTGCCGCTGACATAAGTAAACCACCAACGAACCCTCCACCAGGAGTGTAGTGTCCTGCAAAAAACAAGTTAAATGCAAATAACAAGATAATGAAGAATGCAACTTTAGAAATGAATTGCAAGTGTACATCATTCATTTGTTTATGAACCTGTTTATAGCCTGCTCTCTTCAGCGCGCTCTTCATTCTTATCATCCTTTCTATTTATACTAAGTCTCATCAGAATGTAGATTCCGATACCCGCAATACCAAATACAAGTGTTTCAAAAACCGTATCGTAGCCACGGAAGTCAACGAGAATAACGTTAACCATGTTTTTACCTGCGGCTAAGTCATAAACGTGATCCACATGGTATTGGCTGATTGATTCGAATAGACGATTCGAGAATGCAGATAGTCCAATAAGTATTGATACTGCACCAACACCAACAGCAACCACAAAGTTCGTTAACTTAAATTTGCGGTGCTCTGGCAATTTGCTCTGTTTTGGTAAGTGATAAAAACAAACTAAGAATAGTGTTGTCGTCACTGTCTCAATCGCAAGTTGCGTCAGTGCTAAGTCTGGCGCTCTAAAGAATACGAAGAACAGAGCCATACTGAATCCGACAGCACCGAGCATGATGATCGAAACCATACGAGATTTAGTTATCATGATGATGAGTAAGGCAGTTAAAATCACCCCTACTAAAATCATGTCTTGTATACCGATAGGAGCTAAGTTTGATAAGTCTAGGTTAAGGCCTGTTTTAATTATTGTAATCAGGCCAAGTACGACGAGGAATCCAAAGATGTATACCATGTACGTTCTTAAGAAACCTGTCATGACCATTTTAGTAAAACGATTTGAGTAAATCGTAGAGTAATTTAACCCTTGGTCGTAAAGATAGTTGATTGTATAGTTGCTCCTAATATATTTATAGATAAAAATCCACGTATCTCTAAAGTAGTAAAGTGTTGCACCAACTAGAATGATGACTACTGTCGCCCATAAGGCTGGTGAGTCAAATCCATGCCAGTGTGAAATCTTAGTGTTTAACGGCTCAACCGCATTGATGATACTCATAGCAGCGGGGTCAATAATTGATTTCGTCAGTAAGTTTGGTACAAGTCCAAATAATACGACGAGAAAGCTGAGAATAGCAGGTGAAATCAGTAATAAAGCCGAAGCCTCTTTTGGCTGTTTAGGCGTTTCTTTTTTATCTTCACCCAAGAAAACTTGCATTACGATTTTCACCGAATACAGTAGCGTAAAGATACTACCGAGAATTGCGAGCAGTGGGAATAAGAAACCAACTGACGCGAGTGAACTAAAGTTTGAGTTTGAAATTTCAAACATTGCTTCTAAGAACATTTCTTTGGATAAAAACCCGTTGAATGGTGGAATACCAGCCATCGATAATGATGTGATGAGTGTCATCGTAAATGTGATTGGCATGATAGTCATTAAACCACCGAGCTTTTTAATGCTTCTTGTACCTGTTTGATGGTCAATGATTCCTGTCACCATGAACAATGCCCCTTTGAAAGTTGCGTGGTTAATGATATGGAATACTGCAGCCACCACAGCGACTGTAAAGATCTGTTCGTTCGCACCGCGCACGATAGCTAGTCCACTGATGCCAAGTAATGACATGATGAGTCCAAGCTGAGACACAGTCGAGAATGCGAGCACTGCCTTAAGATCATCCTTAATGAACGCATTAAAGCTCGCCCAGCAAAGCGTGATTAGACCCACAATTAGTATTGTCCATACCCAAGTCGTAGATAGCATGAATACTGGTGTGAATCTCGCAACAAGGTAAAGTCCAGCTTTAACCATCGTTGCAGAGTGCAGATAAGCACTGACTGGTGTGGGTGCTTCCATCGCGTCTGGTAACCAAACATAGAATGGGAATTGCGCACTCTTAGTGAATGCACCAAGTAATACGAGTACAACTGCGAGTGTACCAGCACCAACGCCAACAACTGAATCGCTTGCTATAATCATCTCCCGAATTGAAAACGTACCTGTTAGGTTCGAAAGTAAGATGAATCCACCGAGCATCATAAATCCACCGAACATTGTGATGATCATAGATTTTTGCGCACCATATGTAGAACGCTCTTTTGTAGTCCAAAATGCAATGAGTAGGAAACTTGAAATAGATGTAAGCTCCCAGAATAAGTAAAGCATTAAGACGTTATCGAGTAATACGACTCCAAGCATTGCAGTCATAAACATGAGAAGGTAAATATAGAAATTTAAAAGCTTCTCCTTGTTGCTTAAATATCCAATTGAATATAGGACAACGAGTGTTCCGATACCAGAAATCAGTATCGCGAAAAGAAGTCCAAGTCCATCTATGTAGACATCAAAGTTCATGCCAATTCTAGGCATGAAATTTAAATTGAGTAAAAGTGTTTCACCGTTTCGTATTGTTGGTATTAAAGTAAACAAATACGATACAATAATGAATGGAATCGGAAGTACGAACCATCCTAAGTGAATACCTTTGACATACTTATTAATAATCGCAATAAGAAACGCTGCGATTAGAGGTAGTATGATTGCAAAATGTATGAAAGTCACAACTTTGCCTCCCTTACGCATTATATTTTTATATTATACATGAAAAATCACGCGTATGAAATGAGAGCCACTATTATATTAAAGGAATTGTCAAAATCTACTTCTGAATAACCATGCACAAACTTTAATGAATGTGCTAATCTATTAAAAGTGAAAAATTTTAGGAGGAATAAAAAATGAGCTTTAACCAACTCGCAAACGAAGTATTAGAAGGTGAAAAGAAAGCAGTTTTCAAAACAAATATGGGAGACATCACTGTACGTCTTTTTGCAGATAAAACACCAAAAACTGTAGAGAATTTCTTAGGACATGCAGCTAACGGTTACTATGATGGACAAATTTTCCACAGAATCATCAAAGATTTCATGATCCAAGGTGGAGACCCATCAGGTACTGGTATGGGTGGTACAAGTATTTGGGAAGATGAATTTGAAGATGAGTTTTCGAATGAATTGTTCAACCTTTACGGAGCGCTATCAATGGCTAACAGAGGTCCTAACACTAATGGTTCTCAGTTTTTTATTGTTCAAGCCAAACATGTTCCAAATGACATGCTAAGCCAACTGGAAGGTGCAGGTTATCCATCAGAAGTAATTGAAGCATATGCAACTAAAGGTGGTACGCCTTGGTTAGATAACCGTCACACTGTATTCGGTCAAGTGATCGAAGGAATGGATATCGTAGAAAAAATCGCCAATGTGAAAACTGGTGCGATGGATAAGCCAGTAGAAGACGTGGTATTAGAAACAGTAGAAGTATTATAATTTAGTCATAAAAACTTCTTAAATTAGACAGTTTTTAAAGTTTTACTCTGTTATAATACTCACTGTAAGGGTGTGTGAGTAACCATGATGGAATTTTTATATTTTCCAGATGATAAAACAGAATATATTCCTGGTTTAATTTCAATCGTAATTTGTATCATTGTTGCGTATATTGTTTTTCGTCTTGTGAAGAAATATTCTAAAAAACAAGAAGAAAAAGCTAAAGCATTTGAACAAGAAGTATACGAAAAAATGAAACACCAAGATAATGACAATAAATAAGTACCGCGAGCACATGCTTGCGGTCTTTTTTTAATCTCTATAAAAATTACATATATATTGGAAAGAACTAAATATGGAAAGCGTCTCGTAAATGTGATATTATATTAAAGCATTGTATTAAAAGTGGGGTAATCATGTGACAAAACAATACCGGGTTGGCCAGTTTGTAAAGGTGAAGGTCACAGGTATTCAGCCGTACGGTGCTTTTGTCAAAACCCACGACGATAGAGAAGGGCTTATTCATATATCAGAAATTATGAACGATTACGTACACAACGTGAATCAGTTCCTGACTAAAGGTCAGATTGTAAAGGCCAAGATTATTGGAATCGAAGACAATGGCAAGATGAGTCTGACTCTTAAAGAAAACGAATATTTCAAAGTTAGAGTAGATAAGAAAAAGAGACGCTCTATTCTAGAAAAAATTAAAGAGACAGAACGCTATGGATTTCAGTCTTTACATGAGATGATGCCAATATGGATTAAAGAAGCAAAAGATCGTATGAATAACGAGTGACCGGAACCTAGGAAGACCTGAGACAAGATGTCTCAGGTCTATTTTTGTGCGCGTTTTATCGTTTTTTATTCGTTATTATGTATTAGTAAACGTTTAAGTCGTAGGGGTTGAAAACTGTTTCAGAAACGTGTTAAATATGGAGTGAAGTTAATTCTTAGGAGGAATTTTTAATGATTGATTACAAACACGAACCATTTACAGATTTTTCTAAACAAGAAAACAAGGATATGGTTGCAGAAGGTATTAAAGTAGTTCAGGAGTATTTTGGTCAAGACTTCCCATTAGTTATTAATGGCGAGCGCATAATGACTAAAGACAAATCAACTGTCTACAACCCTGCTAAAAAAGAAGAAATTATTGGTTATATGTCTCAAGCAACTCAAAAAGAAGCTGACAAAGCGATGGACGTTGCTCTTGAAACTTTCAAATCTTGGAGAAATTATTCATTTGAATTCCGTGCAGACGTACTATTCAAAGCAGCTGCTATTGTGAGAAAAAGAAAAGCTGAATTCACAGCACTTCTTATTAAAGAAGCGGGTAAACCTTGGAATGAAGCAGACGCTGACGTTGCTGAAGGTATCGACTTCTTAGAATACTACGGTCGTTTACACCTTGAATTAAAGAACGGTAAAAAGGTTGAATCCCGTCCAGGCGAATACAACCAGTTCCACTACATCCCACTAGGAGTGGGCATGGTTATTTCACCATGGAACTTCGCATTCGCGATCATGGCTGGTACAACTGCAGCAGCGCTTGTGTCTGGTAATACAGTGTTACTTAAACCATCATCATCAACACCAGTTGTTGCTTACAAGTTCATCGAAGTGCTTGAAGAAGCTGGACTTCCTAACGGTGTTGTTAACTTTATCCCAGGATCATCACGTGAGATTGGTGACTATCTAGTTGACCATAAAGATCTTTCATTCGTATCATTCACTGGATCACGCGACGTAGGTGTACGCATTTACGAACGTGCAGCAGTCGTTCACGAAGGTCAAGTAAACCTTAAACGTGTAATCGCCGAAATGGGTGGTAAAGACACAATTGTTGTAGACAGCGGAGTAGACTTAGACAAAGCAGCAGACGCAGTAGTCGCTTCGGCATTCGGCTTCTCTGGTCAAAAATGTTCAGCGTGTTCACGTGTAATTGCTTTAGAGGATATCCATGATGAATTACTTGAAAAAGTAGTTGAGAAAACTAAAGAATTAACAGTAGGAGATCCAGAAACTGGTGCATACATGGGCCCAGTTATCGACGAAGCTTCTATTAAGAAAATTGGTGAATACATCGAAATCGGTAAAAAAGAAGGTAAGTTAGAAGTTGGTGGAAACATCGACAATGAAACGGGTCACTTTGTTTACCCAACAGTTTTCTCAGGATTAAAACACGATGATAGATTAATGCAAGAAGAAATCTTCGGACCAGTTGTTGGTTTCGCTAAAGCTAAAGACTTCGATCAAGCAATCGAGTTTGCTAATGACACTGACTATGGTTTAACTGGAGCAGTTATCACTACGAGCCGCGAGCGTATGGAACAAGCACGCCGTGATTTCCACGTAGGTAACTTATACTTTAACCGTGGATGTACTGGAGCAATCGTTGGATACCAACCATTTGGTGGATTCAAAATGTCAGGAACAGACTCTAAAGCAGGTGGCCCTGACTACTTATTACTCCACATGCAAGGTAAAACGACTTCAGAAATGTTTTAATCGCATAGATTAAAGGCTTATAAAAGGGGATGCAGTAATGACTCAATCACAAGATATTATAAAACTCGCTGACAGCGTAGCAGCACCAACGTACAAACCGCTTCCAATCGTAATCTCTGAAGCGGAAGGTGCGTTTGTCACTGATCCTGAAGGCAATAAGTATCTAGATATGCTCAGTGCATATTCAGCAGTAAACCAAGGACACCGCCATCCTAAAATCATCGCAGCACTTAAAGAACAAGCAGACAAAGTGACGCTTGCTTCACGTGCATTTTACACAGATAACATGGGTGAATGGTTAAACAAACTGAAAGAAATTTCAGGTAAAGAAATGGCAATTCCAATGAACACTGGTGCTGAAGCAGTAGAAACTGCTATTAAAACAGCACGCCGTTGGGGTTATCAAGTAAAAGGCGTAGAAGAAGGCAAAGCAGAAATTATCGGAATGAACGGTAACTTCCACGGCCGTACTCTAGGTGCAATTTCACTTTCTAGTGAAGAAGAATACAAGAGTGGCTTCCACCCACTAGTGCCAGGATTCCCACTTGTAGACTTCGGTGATATTGATCAACTTAAAGCGGCAATCAATGAAAACACTGTTGCTGTAATATTCGAGCCAATCCAAGGTGAATCAGGAATCAACATTCCACGTGAAGGCTTCTTAAGAGAAGTTCGTGAGTTATGTGATGAGCACAACGTTCTTATGATTGCTGACGAAATCCAATGTGGACTTGCAAGAAGTGGTAAATTATTCGCATGTGACTGGGAAGATGTTAAGCCAGACATGTATATCTTAGGAAAGGCACTTGGTGGTGGGGTATTACCAGTGTCAGTAGTACTAGGTGACAAGGAAGCATTTGAATTAATGACACCAGGTTCACACGGTTCAACATTCGGTGGTAATCCACTAGCTGCAGCAGTATCAATCGCTGCACTTGATGTTTTGATTGATGAAAAACTTGCAGAACGTTCAAACGAGCTTGGCGAATACTTCAAAGCAGAACTACAAAAAATCGATAATCCTGTAATCAAAGAAGTACGTGGTCGCGGATTATTTATCGGAGTAGAACTGACTGAAGCGGCAAGACCATACTGTGAAAAGCTAAAAGAACTCGGTTTACTATGTAAAGAAACACACGACACTGTGATTCGTTTCGCACCACCTCTGGTCATTGAAAAAGAAGACTTAGACTGGGCAATTGAGCAAGTTAAAACTGTGTTCTAATATCTCGGGAAATTATAGAGGCGCACGGCCATTAGGCGGTGCGCTTTTTTTGATGGAATGAATGCGACACCCTTAGTTCGGAATGCCGTGGGTCAATATATTGGCTACTTACCTCGCGTAAATGGATAACTATCCTCATCATTTATTGTTTATTAACTCACAATAAAACCAGAAATTAAATTTTAAGTTAAGAAATACCTTAACCGATTTCCACTCACGACTCTTTTCTTTTGTAATGTTATAATAAACGTACTCATTTAAAAAATAGAGGTTAGTACTATGCAACATATTTTAGAGTTATTATCGACGCCTGAGGGGATCGAGCAACTTTTTGATAAGTTCAGCCAATTCGGCATTTTGGTAGGTTTGTTTCTTGTTGTTGTGGAGTCTTTTCTCCCGATTCTGCCACTCATTGCGATCGTCATACTAAATACAAATTCATATGGTCTAGTGGTAGGATTCTTAGTGAGCTACGCAGGTAGTGTCACTGGGAGTTATTCTGTATTCTTGATTGCTCGTTATCTTTTCAGAGAACGTGCGACGAAGTACATCAATAAGCATAAACGTCTATACAAGATGCGTGAATTTATCGATAGAAGAGGGTTTAGTTTTCTATTCATTCTCTTGAGCTTGCCGTTTACACCGTCGAGTGTTGTAAATATTATTACGGCGATGTCGAACATACGTCGTGACGTGTATTTATATATTTTACTTGCATCGAAGTTCGTCATGATATTATCGATTTCAGTAATCGGTTTTGATATTGCTGGATTTTTAAAATCACCGATACGCATCATTTTATCTATCGGATTTTTAGTCTTATTATATATATTATCGAAAGTGTATCAACGTTATATTGATAAAAAAATGGAAAGTTAAGGTGCTGTTATGTTAAAGGAAATTAGAGACTGGGCAATATCCTTTTTGGTCGCTGTCGTTATCATATTAGTGATTCGATATTTTCTGTTCGCCCAGTATGTGGTCGACGGCTCAAGCATGGAGAATACTTTTCATGACAACGAACGTGTGATTGTAAACAAGTTTTTATATAATTTTGCAGATTTAAAACACTCGGATGTCATCGTTTTTGATGCAGGTCATGAGCAAGCATATATCAAGCGTGTCATCGGGCTGCCGGGTGATACGATTGAGATGAAAGACGGGATAGTCTATGTGAATGGCGAGGCAATTGATGAGCCATATGTTAAAGAGTATGAGAATTCGTATCGCGACAACTTCACATTAGAAACACTAGGTGTGGATGGGGATAAAATTCCGGATGAGCAGTACTTAGTACTCGGCGATAATAGAGCAGTCTCGAAAGACTCTAGAGAGATTGGACTCGTAAGTGAAGATGATATTATAGGAAAAGTGCAACTTAGATTCTGGCCATTTAGCGAATTTACAACTGATTTTAGTGAATAGGGTGAATAGTGAATGATTCATATTTGGACTGGTATTAGTGGTACGGGTAAAACTACCCACATGTTTGAAGAGATTATTAAGAAAACTGAAAAAGAACCACTTGGTAATAAGATTTTTATTATCACACCAACTCAGAACACGCTGACGTATGAAAGCATGTTAATAAATCCGCATGAATCTACTTATAGTGGAAGCTTAAGAACGAGTGTCTTAAGCTTTTCTAGGTTTATGTGGCATATTTTGAATGAAATTGGTGCCGGCAACAGAGATACTCTGACTGAATCAGGGCATATTATGCTCATACATAAACTCATTGAGAGTTTTGATGAAGATGAACTCAAGTACTATCGTGATTCAAAAAATCATGTGAAGTTCTCTGGAAAAGTCCTCGATATGATTGAGGAGTTCGTCAACTATGAAGTCGATATTGAGACGCTCGAATCAATCAAGTGGCCAAATAATCGCATGGCTGAAAAGTACGCCGACTTAGTTAAGATTTATAAGAAGTGGCAATACACAATTTTGGAACACAACATTGAAAAAATGAACGCAATGCCTGATTTCGTAGATCGTCTTGCCAAACTTTCACCAAATGAAGTACCGAGTCTTAGAAACGCGACAATTTACATTGACGGGTTCCACAACTTTAGTGAGGTGGAGTACCGTTTCTTAAAAGTGCTTAATAAATTTACGGATGACATTCACTTAATTTTACTTCAAGACGGAAACAACAAGTCACTTTTCAGAAAGACGAATGCGGTAATTGATAGACTTCAGATGCTGGATATGTTTACTGAATCAGGGACAGAGATTATTAAATTCGATGAACGTAATTTACGTGCGAATAAACAGGGACTCATCGATGTAGAATCGTTCCTTTATGAAGGAAGTTTCATTCGCGATTACGACGGAATCACGATTATTGAAGCGGAGAATCCGCGTGAAGAGATCACGGAAGTCGCGCGTCAAATCGAATCACTCGTTCGTGACAAACATGCAACGTACAATGATATCGGCGTGCTCTATAGAGATGATACGTACGCGCGCCAAATTGAACATACGTTTAATAAGTTCAATATTTATTATCATATTGACGAGAAGTATAAGATGAACCGCCATCCGTTCGCGCAGTTTATCTTAAGCTTATTTAACGCATACTCTAGAAATCTTGAGCGTACTACTGTTATCAATATCATGAAGAGTGGCTACTTAAACGAAATTACCGACAAGAACTCAATGTATCTATTTGAAAACATTGTGCTTGAGCGCGGTATTAACTACACAAGACTCCATGATGATGATGTGTTTAAGACACAGTTTGAAGTCACAGATGACGGTCGTATTCTCGAAATCGATGAAGAAACGAACGAAAACTTAGAAGCCTTGCTCAAATATAAAAACAGAATTTTAAACGTGCTAACATCACTTTTTAAAGGTTGGAATAACGCAACGACTGTAAAAGAGTATCTGGAAATTTTATATTATTTCCTAGAAAATAATGGGGTTTTAGAAAAGATTTCTAACGAAATTAACGAACACGATGAATCGGTTCGTCGCATCAACGAGACTGAGGAAGTTTATAAACATATCATTGCCCTTATGGATCAGTCATACTTAGTTTACAAAGATGAAGAGAAATCATTCGAATCATTCATGTCGACATTCACTGAAGGGTTAAATGAAGCGGAGTTTAGCATGCGACCATCGACTCTAGAAGAAGTCATTGTTGGTAAAATAGAGCTCGCGAAAGTTGAGAACAAAAAGTATGTCTTTATCGTTGGAATGAATCACACGGCAATGCCTATGGATATGAGCACGAACCATATTCTTACAGATGATGAGAAACGTATTTTTGAGGAAAAAAACATCCAGCTCTCGCCAACCTCTGACACGCTTCGTGAAGACGAACGCTTCGTATTCTATCACGGTCTCACTAGACCAACGGATGGGCTGTATATCTCGTTCTCGAATGTATCAATCAGTGGAGAACGAACTACGATTTCTCCTTTTGTTAAAGAGATTTTAGACTCGAATGAGAAACGTACGAACTTAAAATATATTGAAACTACGAAATATCAAACGAAAGATATTTTTAGTCAGCTATCGAGCGAATCTTCTATGCGAGATCTGTTACATATGAATCTCCGCAAAATGATGAAAGAATCTTATGACGATCTAGTAGAGCTCGAGAATGTACCAAATTATCTGCCATTCTTAGAAGCTCTAAGCCTACTTAAAGAAAAAAATAATGAAACTTACTTGAGTTTAAAACGTACATTAAAATATTCGAACCAGGCGAGCAGGCTTTCAAAAGATGTCGCTCAGCAACTTTATGGAGATTCCCTGAAGACGTCTGTTTCAAGATTCCAGACGTTCTATAATTGTCAGTTTAAACACTTTGCTCAGTATGGACTTAAACTGAACCCAAGAAAGCCGTTTGAAGTGAGACCTCTTGAAATAGGGAATCTCTACCACAATGTGTTAGAAGACGTGATTGGTAAGAGACTGAACAAAACGCTTGTTGGCCAAACAGACGAAACTATAAGAAAAGAAGTCGATTTGTCTGTAGAAAAAATAGTTGAAAAGATTTCGTATGGGATTTTTGAAACCAATGCATACTACCAATCTTTAAAAATTCGTGCAGCAAAAACAATTTCTGAAACGATTATCAATTTAAGACGATATCTCGAAAATAGTGATTTTAACATAGAGATAATCGAAGGTACTTTCGGTGAAGAATACAGTGACTTTGGTGAGTTACAATTCGTTAGTGACGCGGGTCACCAAATCAATCTACGTGGTAAAATCGACCGAGTGGATATTAAACGCGATGGGCCATTCTCTTATATTTCACTTATCGACTACAAATCGAACGCAACAAAAGATTTAAACTTAAAAGAAATCTATGTGGGCAAAGAACTTCAGCAATTCACTTATATGAGAGTACTGCTCGAAAATGGGCATAAAAAAATAAGCGGTGAACTCATTCCATTGCTCATGCATTTTTATCCTGTAGTAAATCCAACAGTCACACTTACAGATATCGAAAACCAAAGAGCGCGTGATATGTCAGACGAAGAATTTGCAGAATTTATTCAGAAGAAAAAAGAAGCCCAGCTCCGTCCAAACGGTAAATTTGTTGCTGACCTTCATGATAGTGAAATGGAATCGCTTAATGTGGGGAGTCCTGGACTCGTCGAACTATTGAATGGTGAGCAGAAAATAACCGACTTCTATCGATTACAAGTCAATAAAGAAGGCGGGTTCTATAAAACAGATTTATCCAAGATTATATCTACAGATGGTTATAAGCGCATTGAAGCTTACACAATAAATAAAATCAGAGATGGTGCGGATTTACTATACTCAGGTAAAGTAGATATCAACCCGCTGACAGTGAACGAAATATTATCACCATGTGCGTTCTGCGAATTTAAAGCAGCGTGTAATATTGACTACCTCATGAATAAACGTGATTTCGTTGAAATGAACAGCGTTGAAGTGGAAGAAGAAGCAAGAAATCTGATGGAAGGAGTACAAGAATGAGCATGAAATTTACGCCTGAACAACAGCAAGCAATCGATTACAAAGGCAGTGACTTACTGGTCTCAGCAGCGGCTGGAAGTGGTAAAACTGCGGTTTTAGTTGAGCGTATCATCAATAACATTCGCACAAAATATTATAGTGTCGATGAAATATTTGTTGCAACATTTACTAAAGCGAGTGCGCGTGACATGAAGCAGAAGCTCGAGAATCGTCTAAGAGATATTATTTTGAAGCTAGAACCATACTCTGACGAACGTATGCATCTTGAAGAAGAAGTACTGAAACTTAATGGTGCGCACATTTCAACGCTACATTCTTTCTGTATGTTCCTGATTCAGAACCATTACAATGTGGTTGGACTTTCGCCAGATATGCGTACATTAATGGAGGAAGAAAAAGAATCACGCATTTCAGATGTGCTCGACGATATTTTAGAAGCGTGGTATCGAAGTGGTGATGAAGACTTCTTAAAGCTCGAACGCTTTATCGCAACAGACAAGGTGAACGATCCATTGAAGAGAGAAATAAAGAAACTCTATGAAACAGCAATTGCTACGAGCGATCCGTTTAAGTTTCTAAATGAACTTGTCGATCAGTTTTTAGATGAAAAAAGGATTCACAAGCGATATGAGCAGGGTAAAGATAAATACAAAGTTGAAGTCGAAAGAACTATCGAACGTGTAGATGAGCTAATGACACTCTACACGATGGCTCATGAAAGTGAAGTTCTCGCTAAACAGCATAAGCAATTCGATAAGCTCGGTACTTTAAAAGAGCAACTTCAAGAACTCTACAAAAATATTGAGGCGGATGATTTTGTTTTAGAAAAATTTGAGACGTTACCAACACGTGCAACGAAATTATATAAAGATATCGAAGATTCTTCTATTAAATTTAGAGTAGACGGTGCAATGAACGAAATATCTATGAACTTAAAGTCACTTGCATCTGACTTACCAGTTGGTAAAGCTACGCTTGAAAAAGAGATGTCAGAATTAAACGGCATGAACAATGTGCTTATTTCACTCGCGAAGTCACTTATTGAGGGATATCGCTCAAACAAAGCACGTGACCAAGTAATTGATTTTAGTGACTATGAACATTTTGCGATTCAGATTTTAACAGCAAATGATGGAGAAGTGAGCGACCTTTATAAATCTAAGTTCAAAGAGGTTATGATCGACGAATATCAAGATACGAACTACGTACAAGAAGCGATCGTCTCTCTCATTAAAACTGGCGACGAATCAAACGGAAATTTATTTATGGTCGGAGACGTGAAGCAGTCCATCTACAAATTCCGTCAGGCAGCTCCTGAACTATTCATACGTAAACAAAACAGGTTTAACAATAAAGGGACAGGGAAAGTGATTCCACTCAATATGAACTTCCGTTCAAACATTGGGGTGCTCGAAACAACGAACTTCCTATTCGAACACCTGATGGATGGTGATGTTGGTGAAATTGAGTACACAGATGCTGAGAAGCTTTATGTAGGACTGGATGAAAATAAGGATATTGTGAAGACTGAAATCGTTGGCTTAGTTGGAAACAAAGAACGCAACATAAGACGTACAGAAATCGAACTCGATTATGTTGTTAAAGAAATCAAGGCATTACATAACAATGGTGTGAAATATAAAGACATCGTACTGTTAACGCGTAACAGAAAAGCAATTGACCAGTTCAATGAAATATTCAGGTCACATGACATTCCACTTTCTTATCAAGATACAAAAGGGTATTTCGATACTTTAGAAATTAAGACATGCGTGAGTTTGTTATCCATTATCGACAACCCATTACAAGATGACAAGCTCATCGGAATCATGCGTTTACCATTTTTCGATTTCTCAGAAGACGACCTTGCAAAAATTAGATTGAATTCAAAAGCACATTATTTCTATGATGCACTATTTGATTATATGGCAGACGATGATACTAAAGAAAAGATCGACATTTTACTGGATACTCTGACATTCTTAGTAGAAGAAAGTAGATATCATACAGTTTCAGGACTTTTAAGTACGATATTTGAACACTTTAACATCACTGAATTTTTCGCAGGACTTCCTGGTGGTGACGTCAGACGCGCGAACTTATTTGGTCTCGTGGAACGAGCGATTGAGTTTGAGCGCATGAATCACCATTCGCTGTATCAATTCATTAATCATGTGAATTATTTACGTGATAAAGATATCGATTTCGGCGAAGAGAGTGCGATTAGTGAGCACGAAGACGTTGTGCGCGTCATGACGATACATGCCTCCAAAGGACTTGAGTTTAACTATGTATTTATCTTAAATCAAGACTATTCGATATTAGGACGTGGTCTATCAGACAAGATGCTCGTTCACCCAGACTTTGGGATGGCTTTAAAATCATACGATGAAGGCAAGGGGCTCGTTACAACAAATCTCGACTACGACTTGATGTACGAAAAGCTCGTGAAAGAGAGAATTTCTGAAGAGATGCGACTTCTTTACGTTGCGCTAACGCGTGCAAAGACGAAGCTATTTATGCCATTCGTGAATATATTGCCTGAAGCGGACTTCGAAGAAGCGCGTGCTGACAAGATGACGTACTTAGAAACATTTAAGCAGCCACTTTATCAGTATGATGATGGAAGAAAAGTTCCAGCTGACGTGAGACTTTCAGCAAAGACCATCGAAGCGCTGATCATTCCAATGTTGTTTGGTTCGAAAGAAACGTTCTACACGGCACGCACTGAGTACATCGACGAAATTCGTCACGAAGAAGAAGCCAAAAAACGTATTTCCTTCGATGACTTAATTGAACTGAACGTATCGTATTCACCACAAGTAGAAACGCGTATGAACTATGAATATGTCCCGAACGAAAAAAATAAAGAAACAGTAAAAGAATCCGTATCAGAAATCAAGCGTAAAAACGAAACTGTTCCTGACGAAGCAATTCTAAGGAATGATTTATTTGAACGTAAAGTAGAACTCACTAAGCCAAAATTCTTAGATCAATCTACAGACGCGCCGCTATTTGGTACGCATATGCACGCAGTGATGGTGCAGGTGAGTCGCAGGTTTGATTCTCTAATAAACCTTGAAATCAAGGCGCAAACTGAAGTTGTAAAACGAATCGTTTCACACTACACAGAAGACATTCCACTTGTCACGGATACGATGCGTAAACGCATGAGAGATTATGCTCTAAAATTCATTTCAGATCCAACGATTATATCTATATTTAAGGAATCTAAAGAAGTGCACACAGAATTGCCATTTATTATGAGTCAAAAGACGATCGGCTACAGTGATATTTCTGGTAAGATGGTACAAGGTATCGTCGATTTACTTGTTGAACATAAGGAACACTATGTGTTGATCGACTATAAGACGGACCGAGTAAAGGGTGTACCTGTAGATGAACTTAAAGATAGATATTTCACACAGATGGATATCTACCAAAAGTCACTAATGGCAGCCCTGAATAAACCGGTCGAAGTTTACCTCTATTACTTTAACTATGGAGTGGTAAAAGTTGCTTAATGAGAAGTTAAAGATAAACACGATGCTATCGTTTACGCTTATCATTTTAATGATCGGTGCAAGCATTCAGTTTCTCTTACCGATTCACTTAGTGAATCCATACGAATATTTTTACGGTAAAGAATTAAAGACGTTTCAAGTATTTCATATATTCTTTGGTGGCGCATTACTACCACTTCTGTCACTGACAGTCGGATATATTGCGACCAAGGTAAAATCAATCATGAAGCCATTGATTCTATCAGGACTAGTGTTACTTATGATTTCGCTCATTTTAAATGGTCAAGATGTGCTGTTTTTAGCAGCAATTAGTGGACTCTTTGTTTTACTGTTTAGAAATCGCCCTATGTTAATGACACTTGTAACGCTTGTAGTATTAGTAGTAGCGCATGTATTGTTAAATGTGCTTTTAAAGGCATTAAACGCAATGCAATCGAATAACATTGTGTACAGTGCAATTCAAAAATTTAATGATTACGTATCTGTATTTAGAACGAGTGATATCATAGAATATGCGAATTTGAACTTAGGCACAATTGTAGATTTACCATTACTTATGCTTCTTATATTCATTAGCATTCCGTGTGCATTAATTGGTAGTTTACTTGCGCGAGTGAAATTAGAGGAAATTCTCCCCAAGTACATGCAAGTCGTTCTTATTTTAGTATTCCTATTTGGTGGACTAGTTATCAAACTAATAGAGGTGTTGAGTGTTGGGTCAATGAGTAGCACAATTATCGGTGAATACATCGGTGGTCCAATGGTCGCGATAGGCATGTTTTTATCTATTTGGGTACTCGCATGCTACATGCCAATCGGAGTACAGAATCGTTTTAACCATTTCGGACAATATGCGATTGTTTATTATCTCGTTTTCTCAACGATTATGGGTATCATATTCTATGGAATTGGGTTTAATTTATACGGCGAGGTGCAGGTATTAAATGCGGTGGGTATAGCTATGTTGGTTACGCTTTCCACATTATTATTCAGTCAGTTTTTAACAAAAAGTTAATAAATATAAATAATTCTATACCTTTTTTTGATGAAAGGCTTTATTATTGTTAAGGAAGACAGAAAGTCTTCCTTTTTACATTTCAGGAGGAAAGAAAAGTGTTTAATAGAAAACCAAACAAATTTGCAGTTCAACTCAATACAATGGTAGAAAACTTAGAACGTGCGGCAAAATATTTTGAAAATGTGAATCTTGATTCAAGCTTTAATTTTAAGACTTACTTTGACAATATTAAAGCTTTTGAAACTCATGGGGACAACCTCATGCATCACTTAATTTCAGACTTAAACCAGACATTTATTACACCAATCGAACGCGAAGATATTTTAGCATTAGCGAATGCACTAGATGATGTGTTAGACGGAATGGAAGAAGTTGCAGCGATGTTCATGATGTATAATCAAAAGAAACATACACCACACATCGATGTATTTGTAGAAAATATTTCAAAAGCATGTACCGAAGCTAAATTAGCTGTTGAGCTTGTAAATGAACGTAAATTTGATCATGTTCGTGTTCATGCTATTAAGATTAAAGAACACGAAACGAACTGTGACGTTGTACTTAGAAAATCTATTAAAGAATTATTTGATACTGAAGAAAATCCAATTAAAATCATGCAAATGAAAGATATCTATAATAATTTAGAAAACATTGCAGACAGATGCCAAGTGGTTGCAGTTATCCTTGAATCTATTGTAATGAAAAATAGCTAGGTGTTGTAGATGGATACTTTATTTATAATTACAATATTAATTGTTATAGCGGCGCTCGCGTTTGACTTTATTAACGGATTTCACGATACTGCAAATGCAATCGCAACAGCTGTATCAACACGTGCGTTAAAGCCACGGCATGCAATTTTAATTGCAGCAGGTATGAACTTCGTTGGTGCACTATTATTTACAGGTGTTGCAAAAACAATCACTGGAGATATCGTTGATCCATTCGCGCTTCAAGATGGTTCAATCGTAATTTTATCAGCACTTATTGCAGGTATATTTTGGAACTTATTTACATGGTACTTCGGTATCCCAAGTTCTTCATCACACGCATTAATTGGTGCAATTGCAGGGGCTGCAATCGCATCGAGTGGATTTGGTATTTTAGAGTATAAAGGATTCTCAAAAATTCTAATGGCGTTAATTACGTCACCTCTAATTGCATTCGTTGTAGGTTTTATTATCTATACGATTATTAAAACCGTTATGAAAGATCAAAATTTAGCTAAGACCAATCAAAGATTTCGCTTTGTACAAATCATAACGGCTTCATTGCAAGCCTTATCTCATGGTATGAACGACGCACAAAAAGCAATGGGTGTCATTACGATGGCATTGATAGCAGCAAACTTGCAAACTTCAACAGATATTCAATTTTGGGTGCAATTGTCTTGTGCGACAGCAATGGGACTTGGTACAGCAGTGGGTGGTTGGAAGATCATCAAAACTGTTGGTGGTAATATCATGAAAATTCGTCCAGCAAATGGTGTTGCAGCTGACCTTTCATCTGCATTAATTATCTTTGGTGCGACGTACATCCACTTACCTGTATCAACGACACACGTTGTGTCATCATCAATTCTTGGTGTTGGATCATCACATAGATTAAAAGGTGTAAAATGGACAACAGCACAGCGTATGCTTGTGACATGGGTCATTACATTACCAATCTCAGCACTTTGTGCATCAATCACGTACTTTATAATTAATATTTTTATTTAAGTAGTATATAGAAAGAATTTAACTTCGAAATTTGATATACTTGTTAAAAGAGAAAAAGGAGTCGTCCTATGAAATTCTTAACATTCGAGTACAACAAACAGAAATACTATGGAGTAAAGGTAAAAAGAGAAGATAGTGCATGGATTTTACCGAAGCTTTTTGAAGCATTTGGTGAAGACAAAGACTATCCGAAAACTTTACTTGAGGGTATTACAAGATATCACACATTAGATTTTCAAGAAATTGTGCGTAAACTTGTTGAAAAAGCTGACAAGGAAGATGACCGTCACCTTTACAAAGCACCATTTAGTGAAATTACTTTTCTTGCGCCTGTAGAACCACCAAACAACACAATTAGTTTTGGTCGTAACTATAAGAAACATGCGGAGGAATTGGGAAATGAAGTTGAGATGACGGTGTTTACAAAAGCTAACTCAAGTCTAGTAGGTGACGAGGGAACAATCAGTGACTTCAAGGAAGTGACATCTGAACTCGACTACGAAGGTGAGCTTGGCGTTGTTATCGGTAAGGAAGCACACAATATTGAACCACATATGGCATTTGATTACATTTACGGTTACACAATCGTCAATGATATTTCTGCAAGAGATTTACAAAAGAAGTTTAAACAGTTCTTCATGGCTAAGAGTCTTGCGACACCAATGGGTCCATATATTGTAACTAAAGATGAACTTCCAAATCCTCAAAACACTGCAATTGTTACTAAAGTGAATGATGAGATTAGACAAGACGGCAATACAAGTGACATGGTCTTAAAGATTGAAGATATTGTCTCTGAAGTTTCTAAGTATGTGAAACTTCAACCAGGAGATGTTATTGCAACAGGTACACCTGAAGGAGTTGCAGCAGGATTACCGGATGTAGACTTCCTTAAATCAGGTGACAGTGTACGAGTATCTGTAAATGGTATTGGTACATTAACAACATATATTAAATAAAAAGGGGAACTGTAAGTGATACATTTACACTTAACAGCAATTTTTATTGCTGTCATACTTTATATTATTACTTTAATTTCTTATTCTAAGAATCCTTCTAGCGAGAATAAAAATGGAAAGATCATGCACATGGTTTTACGTGTCGTTTATCTTTTAATATTATTCAGCGGATTAATGATCTATGTTCAAAACATGGATGTAATCAGTGCACTCGGATCACACATGATGTACGGAATTAAAGTGTTATGTGGATTGTTCTCAATCGCACTTATGGAAATGTCACTCGTTAAATTACGCAAGAGTGGTAAAGGTGGCATGTGGTTAGTAATTACAATTGGACTAATTGTTGTTACTTTCTTACTTGGTGCTGTATTACCACTTGGTACTATGGCATTCAATTAATATTAAAAGGAGCAGATGCTCCTTTTTTTTGTGTATAAATTTCGAACTTTAATTTGAATGTAACAAAAAGTTATAAATTCATATATAATTTATGTATAAGAAAGGTGGCAGCAAGATGAAACGAACACTCCTTGCGTTTATATTTACGCTACTGATAGGTGGAATTACAACTGGCTCAATAGATGCTAAAACTGAAAATAACCGCATTTATATGATTCCGGTCGATCGTTTTTTAAATAATGATAAGTCTAATGACGTCGGTGTTCCAAGTGAGGAAAATCCATACCTCTCATATGGTGGAGACTTTAAGGGAATCGAGTCACAGTTAGATTACATAAAAGAAATGGGTTTTGATACGCTTCAGCTCAGTCCAGTTTTTGAGATGGAGGAGTCTGATTATCTCGGATATGCTGTAAACAATTATGATGAAATTGCAACACGTTATGGTGGAAGTGATGAATTCAAGCAATTGATTGAAACGATTCATGAAAACGATATGAAGGTTATCGTAGATTTCCCGACGACAGCAACTAAAGATTTCAAGAGTTTGAAGTCACCTGAAATGACGAAGCCAATGGAAAGTTATTACGCTCATATTGAACGTGATTTTATCGATTTAACACATTCAAAAAACCAGAAAAAATATTTTGAGATTGTGACGGAATTTTTAAAGCATTATGACGTGGATGGTATTAGCATGTATGTTGTGCAAAGTGGACTAAACCGAGAAAAATTCCTTCCAAAAGATGTGACTGCTTATGCAATTAACTTAAGTGGCGGTGAAATTTCAGGATTTGATTATGTAACAGATGAGAACGTTAGAAAAGCTGTGACTAATGGATTTAGTTCTGTAGACAAAGATATCTTAGAATATCCGACTGACAATACCATTTTACTAGCAGATCACTGGTTCAGTGAAAGATTCACAAGTGAATCTACACAGCATAATATGTTCCCTGGAACGAGAATTAAACAATTGTTCGCATATCTGAACGGATATCCGGGTCCGATTATGTTTAACTATGGTACGGAAGTTGCCCAAAATGGGGACGAATTTCCGAAAATTCACCCCCAAATGGATTTTTGGACAGACAAGGAAGTTGTAGATTACATCAAGGAAATCGTTGGTGTGATGGACCGTCATGAAAGTATGTTCATTAGTGACATTGAGACAATTAAGAATGAAAGTGGACAATATGTCCTGAAGTATAGTACGAACGACGTTGATTATATCTACAACATAAATAATACAAGTAAAACACAGAAAGTGTATATGGGGACTGATATTGTTCCTGAAAATAAAGAACTGAGTGGGCTGTTGATTGGTGATGTTGTACGACCACATGGAGATGAATACATTGCAGTCACAGACAGAGAAGAAACAGAATTATATGCGATCATAGAACCAGCGGGATTCAACCACTGGTATCTGATTTCGAGTTTCATAGTTTTTGGTGGATTTGCTGTCTTTATTTTACTAGTAGCAAGACGCTCAAAGCGAAAACAAACAAGTTAAACTAAAAGAGTCCTGACATTTTGTCAGGACTCTTTTAGTTTTTCAATTGCTTTGTAACCAATCATATTCAGCAAATCTTTTGGTGTACCAAATGGTGGCGCGTATCCGACTTCTATATTGATTAGATTTTTAATATTTCCATCTGTTCGCATAAATGTTGCAAGGACGTTGAGCCTCTTGTCAACACCTTCTTTTCCAACAAATACGCCACGTAATATTTTTCCATCGTCATCATAATACAGACGTGCATGTATTTTTTCTGGGTTCTTCATATATCCAGCAATATTTGCTTGTATATGATCGATGTATTTTGTGTCTTTATCTAAATCTTTCCGAGACAATCCGACTTGAGCGATCGTATGTCCGAAAAATTCTAAAATCGAAGTGCTTAAAAATCCATCGTGTTTAAATTCTGTATTTCCTGAAATATGATTAGCAATCACAAATGCGAGTCTGTGAGCTGGCCATGCGAGTGCAACGTTTACTGGTTTTTCAGGAACGTGTGTGTAATGTGTTAGAATTGCATCACCGACAGCATACACATCCTTAATGTTCGTTTGACCAAATTCATTTACAGGTATATAACCTTTTTCAAGCTTAATATCTGTGTCTTCTAGGAATGTAGTATTTGGTTTAATTCCAACTGCTACAATGATGAGTGGTGCATTCAATATTTCGCCTGTGTTGAGTGTAGCTTTATTACCATCCACTTCAAGAATCTCAGAATTTAACTTAAGATCGACACCTTGTTCTTTTAAAGTATCGTACATAAACTCTTTCATATCAGGCTCGATGGGACTGTAAATATCATTATTGTGTTGAATAACAGTAACTTTGAATCCGCGTCGGACAAAGTTTTCTGTAACCTCTATGCCGATAAACCCAGTCCCAACAACGACGACTTCGTTAACGTTGTGCGTCTCAATATAATCTTCAATAGAATCCAGTTGGTGTAGTTGTTGAAGAACAAAAGACTGTGGTACATTTTTGAGAGCGTTTAACATCACAGACCTACCGCCTGGCGACAATACGAGCTTGTTGTAACGGATGTTTTTTATTTCTCCTGTTTCTAATGCTTTAACTGAAATCGTTTTATTTTTCGTATTTACATCTAACACTTCATGCGCTACATGTGCGTGTATGCCACGCTTCTCCATGTCTTCAGGAGTACGTTCAACGAGCATAGTTCTCTTTTCAACTTCCCTTGAAATATAGTAGGGGAGACCGCAATTCGCAAAACTGATATGCGGTCCTTTTTCAAAGACATGAATTTCTGCATCATGATCAATTCGACGAAGTTGTGATGCAGTTGTCATTCCGCCTGCCACGCCTCCAACTACAATTACTTTCATGATTACTCACCTCGTTTAAAGTAGAATAACGCGACAGTACCATTCCCAGTATGTGATAAGATCGTTGGACCAATGTCAGATATTTTAACATCTGTAACTTTTGTATCTTTTAAGATTTGCTTTTTCAAATCCTCTGCAAGATCTAATGCATCTGAATGCGTGATGTGTGCTTCAACATTAGCACCTTCTTCATTCATTAACTCAGTCATGCGCTTATAGATGCGTCTCATTCCCCGATATTTTTCAATAGGAACAAGTTTTCCATCTTCCACATGTAAGAGTGGTTTGATGTTGAGTAGACTTCCTAGGAATGCTTGTCCTTTAGATAGACGTCCGCCTTTAGCAAGGTAATCTAAATCGTTCACCGTGAATAAGTGGCGAATTGTGTTTTTGTCTTGTTCAATATTTTTAAGCACTTGTTCTTTAGATAGTCCCTCGTTGATATATTTTGCAGCGCGCTCTGCAATCATTCCGTAACCGTAACTTGCCGAATGTGAATCAATGACGGTGATATCTGCTTCTGGGAATTCTTCCATAATCATGTCTCTCGCGATTACCGAACTTTGAAATGTGCCAGATAAACCGCTTGAAAACCCAAGATAGATAATCTCATTATCATCTTTGAGTGCTTCGCGGAACACATCGGCAAAGCGTTCAGGGTTGACCTGAGAAGTAAGTGGACGTATGCCTTTAGTGACTGCTTCTGAGACTTCTTTACTTGAAATTTCGAGTTGGTCTAAATAATCTGTGCCATCTATATTTACTTTTAATGCGATTGGATATGCGTTCATTGCTTCTATTTCTTTAAATGGAATGTCTGTACAACTATCAACAATTAGTTTCATGTGTATATCCTCCTAGTAATAATTTAACCCTAAGTTAAAGTATTCATTTAAATAACGACCAACGCCGTCTTCATTATTTGTAAACTCAGTGACTGCAACCGCACGTTCTTTTAATGGATCGACCGCATTTTTAACTGCAACACTGTGATTTACATATTCAATCATTTGGAAATCATTGTCTTCATCACCAAAGGCTATAGTGTTTCTATGATCAACACCAAGGTAATCAAGCACGTACTCAATCCCTGTCGCTTTAGATATACCCTTTTTGATAATTTCTACAACTGGGTAGGCTGCATCCCATTGTCTATGAGCGATTGCTTCAGCATAGACGTCTTCCATTGCTTGACGAATCTTACTGACTTGACCGTGCTTCGCTTTGATTAAGACAGTCGTTGCTTCTTCAGGCATTGTCTTCGTGATGTCTCCTGTTTTGATCATCGGTTCTCCCATGTAGAATTCTTTCATCATAACTTCGTCGTGATAGTGTATATATAAATCATCTTTGACTTCTGCAACGATGTTTTCAATTCCGAAAACTTCAATATTTTTAACGATATCATTTAAGACTTCTTGACTGAGTGTTTCGTGTTTTATTTTAAAATCATTGTCAAGAGGATGATGTACGAATGCACCGTTGAAATTCACAACGGGTGTATTTAGTTTTAATTCTTTATAGTAAGGTACCGTCGCGCGATAAGGGCGGCCCGTTGTGATCATAATTTTATGACCATATTGTTTTAGTGTGTTAATTACATTTTTTGTGTATGTACCAATTTTTTTATCATCTGTTAATAGTGTCCCATCAAGGTCAAGACAGATGAGGTGTTTTTCCATGAACACTCACTCCTTACTTATACATAATAGCATTATTATTTAATAGTTGTCGTTAATTTGGTATATTATATAGAGTATGAGAATTAGGAGTGACATTATGGATAAAGCTATGGAAGAAAGCATGATGGGCGCATTAGAAAACGTGATTGACCCTGAGCTTGGAATAGATATTGTTAACCTCGGTCTTGTTTACGGTGTACATTTAGACGAAGACGGCAATGCAGGTGTTGAAATGACTTTAACTTCGATGGGTTGTCCAATGGGACCACAAATCGTAGCTTCAGTTGAAGAAGCACTCGGAGAATTACCAGAAGTTAAAGATACAAACGTACAAATCGTATGGAGTCCACCATGGGACAAAGAAATGATGAGTCGTTACGCAAAAATCGCATTAGGTGTAAGCTAAAATAGTATTAAACCGTTCTTAATATTAAGAACGGTTTTCTTTTTGTTTGAAATTCGATACAATATATATGCTATGAACCATAAGGGGTGCGTAAAGCTGAGAGTGAAATTTCACAACCCTAGAACCTGATTGAGATAATGCTCGCGAAGGAATATGGTAGTTTCTTGTGGTTCATAAGTAACTAAAAAGGAGTTATTTAGATGACCGCATCGAGACAACGATTAATTGTAATGATGGAGATTGCGATTTTAGCAGCGCTTGCGATGGGGCTTGATTTTATCGATTCAAGTTTCAGAATTGGACCTTACAGCTTTAGCTTTTCGATGGTACCAATTTTAATTTTAGCGATTAGACGAGGCATAGGTGCTGGTATACTTGGAGGACTCATTTGGGCACTATTACAGATGGCGCTTGGTGACGCTGCTGCATGGTTCTTCCATCCAGTTCAAGTTTTGCTTGATTATCCACTAGCGTTTATGGCACTTGGACTTGCAGGTTTTGCAAAAAAGAACCCAACGATGACAAACATCATTATTTATTCAACACTAGCTGTCTTTGTTAGATACATGGTCTTCCATTTTCTATCAGGAATGGTATTCTTTGGAATGTATGCGCCAGAGGGGCAACCCGCTTGGTTGTATTCATTAATCGTCAACGGTTCAACAGGAATTATAAACTTAATTATCTGTGTAATCGTGATGATATTGTTATACAAAGCAGCAAAAATGATATTCATACCAAAAAATTCGACTATATAATAGAAGAAAATATGTTAAAGGCGTGCCTCTATCTTTGGAGACACGCCTTTTTGAATGTAAAAACTCATGCTGGAGTTAAGTCCAACATGAGTGTCATTTTATGCCCAAAAGATTTGGTAAATAATTGAGAATGTTCCGAGTGCAAAACAGTAATAGCTGAAGTATTCAAGTTTACTATTTTCCATAAGGCCTTTAAGGATTTTGAATCCGTAATAAGTCATGATGAGCGAAGATATGAATGCAAGTAGGTAAGGGAACCATAATGTAGCCATATCTGGATCAGTAAATAAATCATTTACTGAAAGTAAAGCTGTACCTAATGATACCGGAATATAAAGTAAGAATACGAAACGCAGTGCGTTTTTCTGATGTAATCCACGAGACATCGCACCAACGAGTGTTGAGCCACTACGGCTGATTCCTGGGATAATTGCAATACTTTGTGCAAGGCCAATGATGATAGAGTCTTTTAACGTGAGTTCGCCATCTTGTTTAATACCTTCTTTACTCTTGATGATCCATAATGCGATTCCTGTTACGAGTAACATTGCACCGATGAACCCAACAGTTACGTTATCTCCAACAACATCTTTAAGAAGTAAACCTGTAACACCAACTGGAATCGTTGCGATCACAAGATACATTACATATTTGAATTCTTCTTTTGCTTTTGCGTCTCTTGCTCCACCAAGAAATCTTAAAAAGTGTGTCGCAATTTCAACAATATCTTTCCAATAGATATACAGGATAGCAATAAGTGAAGCTGTATTTAATAACATTTCAAATGAAAGACCTTTGGCTTCTAGACCTAGCATTTCTCGTGCAATCACTAAGTGACCACTTGATGATACTGGTATAGCTTCTGTAATCCCTTGAAGTAGACCTAAGAATATATACTTTAAAATTTCTATAATATCCATATTAACCCCCTATTTAACAAATTAACTATAAACTAAATGTAAAAAAAAATAAAGGTAATATAATGGTCAAAAAAGGTCAATGATTAAGTCGAATACCTTGATTTATATCCTAGAGGTTGTATAATATAATTATAGTCAAAATTGGTCAAACGAAATTTAATTCGAGGTGATAGACTTGGATATTAATAAAATGACGTATGCAGTTCAAATGGTAATTGAACGTGCACAACAACTTTCGGTAGATTTAAAATTACAGACAATAGAACTTGAAGCAGTAATGAAAGCACTACTCACTGTACCTGACTCAATGGCAGTGGACGTATTGCAACGTGCCAACATCAATGTAGATGCATTACTGGATTCTTTTGATAAAAAACTAAACGCACACAACACAGTAACAGGCGAGAATATTCAGTATGGACAATATATGTCTCAGGGATTTTCAAACCTAATCAATAAAGCCACTTCTGTAATGGAAGAAATGAACGATCAATATATTTCACAAGAACACATGCTTATTGCAGCGATGGATATTGATGAAAGGTTAAAAGAAGCTGTCGGGAATAAAACAGAAGTGATTCTAGAGATCATTAAAAAAATAAGAGGGGGAAATCATGTGACTACACAAAATCCTGAAGTACAATATGAGGTACTTCAAAAATATGGCCGTGACTTAGTAGAAGAAGTACGTAAAGGTAATACGGACCCAGTAATTGGCCGTGACGAGGAAATTCGTAATACGATTCGTATATTAAGTAGAAAACGTAAAAACAACCCTGTACTAATCGGTGAACCAGGGGTAGGTAAAACAGCAATCATTGAAGGACTTGCTCAACGTATCGTACGTCGTGACGTTCCTGATTCATTACTTGATAAAACAATTTTTGAACTCGACTTATCAGCACTAGTTGCTGGTGCGAAGTACCGTGGTGAATTCGAAGAAAGACTTAAAGCAGTATTAAAAGAAGTTGAAGAAGCAGATGGACGTATCCTTCTATTTATCGACGAAGTGCATATGCTCGTAGGTGCAGGTAAAACAGATGGCGCGATGGATGCAGGAAATATGCTAAAACCAATGCTTGCACGTGGAGAACTACACATGATTGGTGCGACAACGCTTAATGAGTATCGTGAATATATCGAAAAAGATTCGGCATTAGAACGTCGTTTCCAAAAAGTTCTGGTGAGTGAGCCAGATGTTGAAGATACGATTTCAATATTACGCGGACTTAAAGAGCGTTACGAAGTACACCATGGTGTACGCATCACAGACAGAGCTTTAGTTGCAGCAGCTGAACTATCAGATCGATATATCACGGATCGCTTTTTACCAGACAAAGCAATTGACTTAGTAGACCAAGCAAGTGCTACAATTAGAACGGAGATGGGATCTAATCCTACTGAACTCGATCAAATCAACAGACGCGTCATGCAAATGGAAATCGAGGAACAAGCACTCTTAAAAGAAGATGACTCTGTATCTAAGAATAGATTGTTAGAACTTCAAAAAGAGTTAGCGGACTTAAGAGAAGAACAAAAAGCATTACAATCACGCGTAGATCGTGAACGTGAACAAATTGAAGGTGTAAGCTCAAAACGTGCTGAAATCGACAAAGCACGCCAAGAATTAGAGGAAGCTGAAAGTAACTATCAGTTAGAACGTGCTGCTGAACTGCAACACGGAATCATTCCAAAACTAGAATCTGAATTAAAAGAACTAGAAGAAGAACTTCAAAAAGAAACAGCGGGCGAAGATCGTATAATTCGTGAAGTTGTAACTGAAGAGGAAATCGGAATGATTGTTTCACAGTGGACAGGAATTCCTGTAACAAAGCTCGTAGAAACTGAAAAGGATAAATTATTGAATTTACCATCATTACTTCATAAAAGAGTCGTTGGGCAGGATGAAGCAGTTGATTTAGTTTCAGATGCAGTGATTCGTGCGCGTGCTGGAATCAAGGATCCAAATAGACCAATTGGTAGCTTCCTATTCCTTGGACCAACTGGTGTAGGTAAAACCGAGCTTGCGAAAGCACTTGCTTCAACACTATTTGATTCTGAAAATAACATGATTCGAATTGATATGAGTGAGTACATGGAGAAACATTCTGTGTCTAGACTGATCGGAGCACCTCCAGGATATGTCGGGTTTGAAGAGGGTGGACAACTGACTGAAGCGGTACGTCGTCATCCGTACTCAGTCATTCTATTAGACGAAGTGGAAAAAGCACACACTGATGTGTTTAACATCTTACTTCAAGTGATGGATGATGGTAGACTAACGGATTCTAAAGGGCGTACAGTTGATTTTAAGAATACGATTCTAATCATGACTTCAAACATCGGTTCACACTATCTCCTTGATACCGTAGTACAAGGCGGAGAAATTACTGATAAGACACGCGAAGTCGTAATGAGTGAAGTACACAATTACTTTAAGCCGGAAATCATCAACCGAATGGATGACATAGTGATGTTCAGCCCATTATCGAAAGAAAACATGACTGGTATTGTTGATAAGTTAATCAAAGAATTAAATGAGAGACTGCAAGATCAACACATGAGCATCGAAGTGACAAATCGAGTTGAAAAATGGATTGCAGACGAAGCATATGAACCACAATTCGGTGCTAGACCATTAAAACGATTCATACAAAGGCAAATCGAAACGCCGCTTGCGCGTAAGATGATTGAAATGGACTTGCAAGAAGGACTTAAAGTGAACATTGATTTAGTAGATGATGAATTAAAGTTCAAAGTACTATAAAAAAAGCCTGCAGTTTGAGAATATCTCATACTGCAGGCTTTTTTCTATATATTCGTTACAATTCATGATAGCGAATGACGGATTCTATCGCACGCTGCCATCTTCCGTATTTTATTGCTCGTTTATCCTCAGACATATTTGGATAGAATTTTTTATCAACATTCTTCATCTTACATAGCGCTTCTTTTGATTTAAAAAACCCAGTTGCAAGTCCTGCTAAGTATGCAGCACCGAGTGCTGTTGATTCTAGGATCATAGGACGTTCGACTTCCGTATTTAAAATATTAGACTGGAACTGCATGAGATAATCATTTGCAGTTGCGCCACCATCTACTTTCAATTTTTTAATTGAAATATCCGCGTCTTTTTCCATCGCATCTAAAACATCTTTCGTTTGGAATGCGAGTGCCTCGAGCGTAGCGCGACTGATGTGTTTATCTGACGTACCACGAGAGAGTCCAAACATGGCACCGCGAACATCAGCTTTCCAGTATGGTGCGCCAAGCCCCGTGAAAGCTGGCACAACAATCACGCCATCGGTCGTATCCACTTCAGTTGCGAGTGTCTCACTTTCACTGGCACTCTCGAAGAAATGTAGGCCGTCACGCAGCCATTGCACCGCACTACCACCAACAAAAATTGAACCCTCAAGCGCATACTTGACTGGTTCGTCTTTAAGTTGGTAAGCAACGGTAGTCACAAGACCATTATGACTAGGTTTTGGTGTATCACCCGTATTTAATAGGAGAAAACATCCAGTTCCGTATGTATTTTTGGCTTCGCCAGGATAAAAACATGTCTGACCAAATAGTGCTGCCTGTTGGTCACCTGCGAGACCTGCAATTGGTACCTTCGAACCAAAGAAGTGATCCGGTTCAGTGAATGCATAGATTTCGCTTGAACTCTTTACTTTCGGTAACATAGATTTCGGGATATCTAGAATATCTAGTAATTCATCATCCCATTTTTGTTCATAAATATTATAGATGAGTGTTCGACTCGCATTTGTAACATCCGTCACGTGCGTCTTCCCATGTGTAAATTTCCAAATGAGCCAAGAATCTATCGTACCAAATAATAGGTCGCCATTTTTAGCACGTTCTGGCGCACCTTCAACATGATCTAATATGTAGCGAATTTTTGTTGCAGAAAAATAAGGATCAATTACAAGACCGGTTTTATTTAGGAAGGTTTCTGCATGACCAGCCACGCGTAGTGCATCACAAATTTTAGAAGTCTGTCTCGATTGCCAAACAATTGCGTTATACACAGGAAGTCCCGTATGTTTATCCCATACAACTGTAGTCTCACGTTGATTCGTAATTCCAATAGCAGAGATTTGATTACTTTCTATATTATTGTCGTTTAGAACTTGTGCGATTACTGAGAGGACTGAACTCCAAATCTCATTCGCGTTTTGTTCGACATATCCCACTTTTGGGAAGTATTGTGTAAACTCCATCTGAGCGGTATGTTCGATTTCGCCATTTTTATTTACAAGAACAGCGCGTGTCGATGTTGTTCCTTGATCGATTGACATTACATATTTTTTCATAAATTCACTCCCAAGATAAAAAAAGACTCTAACGTTAGTTAGAGTCTACCAAATTACTGCTCATCTTCTACAATTTCAACATAATTTTTATCTGGTTTTAACATGATGTCTAAGATAAATACAGTTAAAGTGATGAGAACAGCTAACAACACACCGATGCCAACATAAAGTTGTCCGCCACCGTTCAAGCTGTTTAGGATAAAGTTCACCATTTGTGTGAGCAAGAATGCCCAAAAGAACGTCACTATGTATCTCACAATGCACACTCCTAAATATTTTAATTTCTTATAAATTATTTTACATTAAACTAGACAAATTGTATAGTAGA
The DNA here is from genome assembly GCF_903994035.1 of Phocicoccus pinnipedialis. Taxonomy (GTDB): domain Bacteria; phylum Bacillota; class Bacilli; order Staphylococcales; family Salinicoccaceae; genus Phocicoccus; species Phocicoccus pinnipedialis. The sequence goes on along the minus strand of NZ_CAJEWB010000006.1, from coordinate 56,300 downwards.
TAGGCTATAATAGATGTTAGCGTTTTCAGCAGAAGTTTGGTATATTTTACAAAGGCAATTAGGTCTTATACTAAAGCGGTTACTATTCTGAAAACATAATTTTTTTTGAATAATCGTATTGCTTTAATAATAGACGAGCATTACAATTGTTACATTGGACGGTTAACTATCGTTAGAAAGTATAGGTGATAAGTATGTCAGACAAATTATTACAAGTAGAAGGATTGACTACATCGTTTAAAATCGATGGTGAGTATTATCCTGCGGTGGAAGATGTGACATTTGATATCGGTCACAACGAAGTGCTCGCACTTGTAGGCGAATCTGGTTCAGGTAAAAGTGTTACAGCATTTTCTTTAATGAAACTACATAAAAAAGCACGAGTCGAAGGTTCAGTTAAATTCGAAGGCAAAAATATACTTGACGCAAAAGAGAGTGAAATGAACAAAATTCGTGGTGGAGAATTCTCAATGATTTTCCAAGACCCGATGACAGCATTGAATCCACTTATGCGTATTAAGCATCAAATTATTGAAACATTAGACATTCACGAGACAAAAAAGAAAAGTGAACGTGAAGCATATGCAATTGAACTCCTAGACAGAGTAGGAATTCCAAATGCACAACGTGTTGGTGATGCATATCCTCATGAACTATCAGGTGGTATGAGACAGCGTGTTGTAATCGCGATTGCGATTGCGAATAGCCCTAAACTACTTATAGCGGATGAACCAACTACAGCACTAGACGTTACGATTCAAGCGCAAATCTTAGATCTTATTCGTGATTTGAAAAATGATTTAGGTTCAGGCGTATTAATGATTACTCATGACCTTGGAGTAGTAGCAGAAATGGCAGACAGAGTAGCAGTAATGTATGCAGGGCAAATCGTAGAACTTGCTACAGTAACTGAACTATTCAAAAACCCATTACACCCATACACGAGAAGTTTATTAAACTCACTGCCAAGTGAAGACATGCTTGGTGGAAAATTACACGTAATTCAAGGTGTAGTTCCTGCATTAAACAAGATGGATAGAACAGGGTGTCGTTTCGCGCCAAGAATTCCTTGGATTAGCGCGGATGAGCACGAACACAACCCACAGCTACGAGAAGTAACACCAGGTCATTTTGTAAGATGTACATGCTATAAAAACTTTTTCTTAGATTCGTCAGATAAAATTACAAAATTAGTAGAAGAAGAACAGTTTGAGATGATTGATGAGGGAGGTAACAACTAGATGAGCGAATTTTTATTAGAAGTGAAAGATTTAAAAGTTCACTATCCTATTAAAGGTGGTTTCTTTAATACCACTAAAGATTACGTTCGTGCAGTTGACGGCGTATCGATCCGAATCCCTAAGGGTAAGACTTATGGTTTAGTTGGAGAATCGGGTTCAGGTAAAACAACAACTGGTAAAGCAGTTATCGGACTTAACCATGTTACAGATGGAGAAATTCTTTATAAAGGTGAAAAGTTGAATACGGGTAAAAAAGTTGATGTAAGTTCTGAAATTCAAATGATATTCCAAGATCCGTACTCATCTTTAAACCCACGTAAACGTGTCTTTGACATCGTTGCAGAACCAATTAGAAACTATCATCGAAAACCAAAAGATGAACTGATTGAAGAAGTGCTTGGCTTACTTAACAAAGTTGGACTTCCAGCAGGATCATTATACAAATATCCCCATGAATTCTCGGGTGGTCAGAGACAGCGTATTGGTGTTGCTCGAGCGATTGCTCTGAATCCTGAACTCATCATTGCCGACGAACCTGTTTCGGCACTAGATGTATCTGTTCAGGCTCAGGTGTTAAATTTTATGCAAGAAATTCAGCAGGACATGGGGCTCACAATGTTATTTATTGCCCATGACCTAGGAGTAGTTAGACACATGTGCGAGTGGATTGGAATTATGTATCATGGTCGACTTGTCGAGGAAGGTCCAGCAGAAGTAATATTTAACAATCCTCAACATATTTATACGAAACGTTTAATTGCAGCGATTCCGGATACTAACGTGGACAACATTGAAAGAAACCTACAAAGACGTGAAGAAGTGAGAATAGAATATGAAAAACACTTCCATGAGTATTTAGATGAAGATGGGAAGCCGTTCCCATTAGTTAGTATCAGTGAAAACCATAAGGTTGCATTACCGCCTAAAGGAGGAGAACACGTAAATGCTTAAGTTTACAATTCGAAGATTACTCGTATCATTTCCACAATTAGTCATCCTGAGTTTACTCATCTTCTTCTTAGCGTCACTAATGCCTGGAGATGCTCTAAGTGGAGTTATCGATCCAAATATCCCGGCAGAAGCAATTGAGAGACAGCGTGAAATGCTTGGTTTAAATAACCCATGGCATATACAGTACAAAGATTGGGTAGTCAATATGTTACAAGGAGACTTTGGTAACTCTTACTTCAAAAAACAACCTGTTCTTGACGTTATTGGAGACCGTTTAACGAACACGATTTGGTTATCATTATTCTCAGCAGTACTTATCTACCTCATTGGATTACCGCTTGGTTTAATCTCTGGTAGATATAACGATACATTCTTAGACTCAGTAATTACTGGTTATACTTATCTTGGTTTCGCAACACCAACATTCATGTTCGGTCTACTTATGTTACTCGTATTTGGTTACAACCTAGGTTGGTTCCCAACTTCAGGTTCAGTAGACGCAAATGTTACACCAGGTACATTTGAATATGTGATTAGTAAGATGTATCACTTAGTATTACCTTCATTCTCCATTGCACTAATCGGTCTCGTTGGTACGGTGCAGTATCTGCGAAGTGGTATTATTGAAACAAAGCAAAAAGATTATGTTACATTAGCGCGTGCAAAAGGTGTATCAGAAAGTAAAGTATATACGAAGCACATTTTCAGAAACTCAATTATCCCAATCGCAGCATTCTTCGGTTATGAAATTACTGGATTACTTGGTGGATCTATCTTTATTGAGCAAATCTATGCGTACCCAGGTATGGGTCGATTATTCTTAGAGTCAATCTCAACACGAGATTTCTCAGTAGCAAACGTGCTTATCCTAATGTATGGATTCCTCGCAATCGTAGGAGCGTTATTATCTGACATTATATTAAGCATCGTAGATCCAAGGATCAGAATTAAATAAGGAGGGTGCATGATGACAAAATTTGAAGATGAAAAAAGAAAATTAGATAAAGAAGATCATAAGAATTTAGATAAAGAAATGCATGAAACGACTCATTCAACTAAAAATGAATCATTCAACAAAGATCGTACAGATGCAACTCCACATGATATTGATACGCACATGCAAGCCAGTCCAACAGCAAGTGGGGAAGGACATGGCGCAATCGACCAACAATCATTACCACGTTCGACACCAGGTTGGAAAATTTTGATCCAAGAAGTTATTCATGACAAACTTGCATTATTCAGTTTCATTATTCTGATTGTAATCACATCATATGTGTTTGGACTTACATTATTCCTAAAACAATCTGAGATTGTATTTGTAGACCTATTTGCAATCAATGAACCACCGGGAGATAGATTCCGTTTAGGTACAGACTACGGTGGACGTGACGTCTTTGGTCAATTAATTATTGGTACAAGAAACTCCCTTGCTATTGGGTTCTTAGTAACAGGTATTTCAGTAGGATTCGGAGTGATTTATGGAGTAGTTGCTGGTTACTTTGGTGGCCACATTGATAACATAATGATGCGTATTGTAGACTTTTTCATGGTATTACCATTCCTAATGGTAATCATTGTTTACGTTACGATTTCACCAGACTATGACATTTATAGTTTCTCATTAATTATGTCTGCATTCCTATGGGTAGGAACTGCTCGTCTAATACGTTCAGTAGCAATTCAAGAAAGAGAACTAGATTACATCAATGCATCAAGAACTCTTGGCAGCTCACATATTAAGATTATCTTTACTCAATTACTACCAAACTTAGTAGGTATTATTATTGTTAACGCAACACTCAACTTAGCTGGTAACATCGGTATTGAGTCAGGTCTATCGTTCATCGGATTCGGTTTCCCTGAAGACACACCATCTCTTGGTACACTTATGAGTTATGCAACTCAAACTCAAACATTACGTAATAGACCATGGATTTGGGCACCAGCTGCTATCCTAATTTTAGTATTAATGTTATGTGTACGTAACGTAGGTGAAGCGATGCGCCGAGCAGGAGATGCTAGACAACGTAATGCATAAATATTTTAAAGAGATCAAATTTGATCTCTTTTTTTATTTTTCAATCTTTTTAAATAATTTAAACATTTATAAGAAAACGATTACATTATTTTTATTTTATAGTATAATGAGTATATAGATATAAGTTTCAACAAAATTTACATCATTGCTTATATCTGTGAGAGTATTTAGAATATTATCAAAATTAAAGCTTGATTAATCAGATAATTATGATAATATTCATATTAAGGTAATTGTTACCTGAAATGTATTCGTACATTGTACGGATACGAGTTATCTTTTTAAATAAAGGAGGAAACAAGATGACAAAAAGTGCCTGGTCACGAATTTTATTCGCGGCAATGCTTTCATTAGTTCTTGTTCTAGCTGCATGTGGTGGCGGAGACAAGAAAGATGATGGCGAGAAAAAAGACGATAAGGATACTTCAGATAAGACTGAAGAAAAGTCTACTGAAGGAGAATTTTCGTATGAAGATTTTGACCAAACAGTTGCTAATACTGGAGACCCATCTGGTACTGGTACACTAAAAGTTGGTTATACTTCAGACACACCTTTTGAAGGGACATTAAACTGGGCGTTCTATCAAGGTTCACCTGATGCTACTATGATCGGTTACTTTGATGAAGCGGTATTCTCAATGGATGCAGACTTCCAATACACACAAGATGGTTTAATTACATACGAAGTGGACGAGGATGCTAAAACAGTTACATTCACTCTTGCTCACGATGCAAAGTGGCATGATGGTACACCTGTAACAATTGAAGACTATGTAGCTTCTTATGAAGTGATTGGTCACCCAGACTACGACGGAGTTCGTGGATCTGATGAAGGTTTCACTTTAATTGAAGGATACGAAGATTACCAAGCTGGTAAAGCGGACAAAATCTCAGGTATTGAGGTTAAAGACGACAAAACAGCAGTATTTACTTACAAGGAGCTTGCACCATCATTAACAGCTGGTGGATTCTGGGCTTATGCATTCCCTAAACATCACTATGAAGGTGTAGAAGTTAAGGATATGGCAGCTTCAGACCAAACGCGTAAGAACCCAATCGGTATTGGACCTTACAAAGTAAAATCTATCACTACTGGTGAAGCAGTTATTTTAGAGAAAAATAAAGACTACTGGAGAGGCGAACCAGGAATGGATGGAATTGAAATCAAAGTTATTCCTTCATCTTCTATCGCTGATGCAGTTGAAAAAGGCGACGTTGACGTTGCACTTTCATTCCCAACAGACCAATATCCTGACGTTTCTGAAATGGAAGGCGTTGAATGGTTAGCGAACATCGATGGTGCATATACTTACATCGGTTTCAAACTTGGTGAGTGGGACGCAGACAAAAAAGAAGTTAACTATAAACCAGAAGAAATGAAAATGGGTGACAAAGAATTACGCCGCGCTATGTGGTACGCAATGGACAACGATGCTGTGGGTAACAAATTCTACCACGGTTTACGTTGGAAAGCGACTTCTTTAATTACTCCTTATCACGCAAACTGGCATTCAGATGTTGAAGTACCAGAATACGATCCAGAAAAAGCTAAGCAAATCTTAGCAGACGCTGGTTACGAAGATGTTGATGGAGACGGTTTCGTTGAAGATCCAGATGGAGAAAAACTTGAAATCAAGTTTGCATCTATGTCAGGTGGAGACATTGCTGAACCATTAACAAACTACTATATCCAATCATGGAAAGAAATTGGCTTAAACGTTGTTAAAACAAATGGACGTTTAATTGAATTCAACTCATTCTATGACATGGTTGGTGAAGATGACCCAGAAATCGACATTTACCAAGCTGCTTGGGGTGTAGGTTCTGACGTTGACCCTTCTGGTCTATACGGTAGAAAAGCTTCATTTAACTACCCACGCTATGCATCAGAAGAGAACGACGATCTTCTTAAGAAAGGTAACTCTACTGAAGCATTTGACGTAGACTACCGTAAAGACATTTACAACCAATGGCAAGAACTTATGGTTGAAGAAATGCCTGTAATTCCAACTTTATACCGTTCTTATGTAATTCCAGTGAACGAAAGAGTTAAAAACTGGAGCGAAGAATACGGATTTAACGAAGATACTCTTCTTTACCGCGTAGGTGTAGATGAATAATCTGTAGTTAGAGAGGGCTGAGTATATGATACTCAGCTCTTTTTTTATTTGAATTTTCGGTTTTTTTGTGATAAATTAGTACCTAGTAATAAAAATGAAATAAGGTGTGAGTATATGTCTAATGTGGGTATCTTAGGTATCGGGAGTTATGTGCCTAATAAAGTATTTACAAATGAAGACTTTGAAAAAATTTTAGATACTTCTGACGAATGGATTACAGAAATGACTGGAATTAAAGAACGTCGTTATGCAGAAGATATGGATACAAGTGATATGGCGATAAAGGCTGCAGAAGCGGCTATAAAAGATTCCGGATTAGATAAATCTGAAATCGACATGGTAATTGTCGCGACAACTACAGCAGACCGTCACTTTCCAACTGTGTCGAATATGGTACAACATGCACTTGGATTAAACCACGTGGCATCAATGGACCAAGCTGCGGCGTGTACTGGTTTTATCTACAGTATGGTGACAGGGATGCAGTTTATAAAAGCAGGTACTTACAAACATGTACTTGTAATCGGTGCAGACAAACTCACAAAGATTACTGACTTTGAAGACAGAAGCACAGCCATATTATTTGGTGATGGTGCGGCAGCGGTTGTACTCGGACCAGTGAGCGAAGAATATGGAATTAAATCATTCGAACTCGGATCTAATGGTGAGGGTGGAAAGTGGTTATATGAAGAAGAAGATACAAAATATATTAAAATGAATGGTAGAGAAGTATTTAAATTTGCGGTTCGTATTATGGGTCAATCCAGTGTGAATGTGACTGAAAAAGCAGGACTATCCTCACATGATATCGATATGTTTATCCCACATCAAGCGAATATACGTATTATGGAATCTGCAAGAAAACGCATGGGTATTTCAGTTGAAAAAATGAGTAAAACAGTAGATATATATGGAAACACATCGGCAGCAAGTATTCCGCTAAGTATGGCCTATGAATATGATAATAACAAAATCAAAAATGGAGACAATATTGTACTTGTAGGATTCGGTGGAGGACTCACTTGGGGTTCAATCTGTCTCACATGGGGAAATAATAAGGAGGATACGAATTAATGACAGAACGTAGAGTAGTAATTACAGGTATTGGTGCATTAACTCCAATTGGTAATTCAGCAAGTGAAACTTGGGAAAATGCCTTAAAAGGAGTTAATGGTATTGCCCCAATTACACGAATTGATACTGAAGAATTTAAAGTAAAAGTTGCTGGGGAACTTAAAGACTTTAATGTTGAAGATTACATCGATCGTAAGGAATCTCGCCGTATGGATAGATTTACACAATATGCGATTATTGCAGCAGATGAAGCAGTTAAGGACTCTGGTATCGAGATTACCGATGAGAACGCTGAACGTATTGGAGTATGGATTGGATCTGGTATAGGTGGAATTCAAACACTAGAAGATGGATTACGCCAACTCGTCGATCGTGGTCCAAACAGAGTGAGTCCTTTCTTTGTACCTATGATGATTCCAGATATGGCAAGTGGACAAGTTTCCATTCGTACTGGTGCCAAAGGACCAAACGGTGCCACTGTCACTGCATGTGCAACAGGTACAAACTCTATTGGTGATGCATATAAAATTATCGCGCGTGGCCAAGCAGACATGATGATTACTGGTGGAACTGAAGCGCCAATTACGAACATGGGTGTTGCAGGATTCCAGGCAGCTCGAGCAGTTTCCTTAAGTGATGACCCTGAAAACGCATCGATACCATTCTCAGCAGATCGCAATGGATTTGTGATGGGTGAGGGCGCTGGAGTTCTATTCATCGAAGAACTTGAACACGCTAAAGCACGTGGTGCTAAAATCTATGCAGAAATTGTGGGTTATGGTACAACAGGAGACGCGTTCCATGTCACTGCACCAGCACCTGAAGGTGAAGGTGGACAACGTGCAATGAAAGAAGCAATGAAAGATGCAGGTATAGATGTCACACAGGTACAGTACATTAATGCTCACGGCACGTCTACTCCATTTAATGATGAATTTGAGACGAAAGCAATTAAAGCTGTATTTGGAGAACATTCTTACAATTTAAAAATAAACTCTACAAAATCCATGATGGGACATCTACTTGGTGGAACGGGTGGTGTAGAAGCGATTATCGCAGCGAAGTCTATTGAAGAGGGGAGAATCCACCCAACAATTAACCTTCGTAATCAAGATCCGGAACTTGATTTAGATTTTGTCAAAGATGGTCCAGAGGACCTAGATATAAATTATGCATTATCTAATTCACTTGGATTTGGTGGTCACAACGCAACATTAGTTTTTGCAAAATATACAGAATAATGGTATTCCAACACTAAAGTTGTAATTTTAGTGTTGGAATATTTTTATGCCTATTTTAAAACGCTTCCACACTATGTACAATGTAATTATGTTTTAAAATAAAGGGGTAGAAAGATTATGTATTTACTTAATGTTACTACGATGTCAGATATTGTAAACTTATCTTGGCATACGTACATTATGATTGTGTTATACTTCATTATCCTTCTGGGTATTGGGTATTACGCATACAAAACTTCGACAGGCAATCTGGATGAGTATATGCTTGGTGGGAGAAATATTGGACCTTATGTAACTGCTTTATCGGCTGGTGCAGCAGATATGAGTGGTTGGATGATTATGGGTCTACCGGGAGAAGTCTACTCTATTGGACTTTCAGCATCATGGATTGCAATCGGTTTAACGATCGGTGCATACATAAACTACCATGTTGTTGCTCCGAGATTACGTGTCTACACGGAGAAGGCAAACAACTCAATTACACTTCCAGAATTCTTCAAAAATCGTTTAGACGATCAGTCTAACACGATTAAAATTTTAGCTGGACTCATTATTGTCGTGTTTTTCACACTATATGTAAACTCAGGTATGGTTGCAGGTGGAACACTATTCGAGAGTGCTTTCGGTCTTAATTATCATTATGGATTAATCTTAATAACAGCAATTGTAATTTTCTATACATTCATTGGTGGGTATCTTGCTGTATCACTTACAGACTTCTTCCAAGGTGTAATCATGTTAATTGCAATGGTTATGGTGCCAATTGTAGCGATGATGCAATTAAATGGTCTTGATACTTTAGGAGATGCAGCAAGACTTAAGCCGACTAACTTAGATTGGTTCAAGGGAACTACTGTAATTGGTATCATTTCATTTATAGCTTGGGGACTTGGGTATTTTGGTCAACCGCATATTATTGTACGTTTTATGTCAATTAAGAGTGTAAAACAATTGCCAACAGCACGTCGTTTTGGAATTAGCTGGATGGCAATCAGCCTACTAGGTGCAGTACTTGTTGGTTTAACTGGTATTTCATTTGTAGCCGAAAGAGGCGTTGTATTAGAAGACCCAGAAACAATTTTCATTTTAATGGGACAAGTTTTATTCCATCCATTAGTTGGTGGGTTCTTACTTGCAGCTATTTTAGCAGCTATCATGAGTACGATTTCTTCACAATTAATTGTAACTTCAAGTTCATTAACTGAAGACTTTTACAAGCTGATTCGTAAGAAAACACCTACCAATGATCGTCGCAAAGAATTCTTACTCGTTGGACGTCTTTCAGTATTAGTAGTAGCAATCGTTGCGATCGTGATTGCATGGAGTCCAAACGACACAATCTTAAATTTAGTTGGTAATGCATGGGCAGGATTCGGTGCTGCTTTCGGACCAATAGTAATTCTTTCGTTATATTGGAAGAATCTTACAAGAACCGGAGCAATAAGTGGTATGGTTGCAGGTGCGGCTACAGTTATCATTTGGATTGTTTGGGTTAAACCACTTGGTGAAATTAATGACTTTTTTAACTTATACGAGATCCTTCCTGGATTTATCATTAACTTAGTTGTAGCTTATCTAGTAAGTTTATTCACTAAGAAACCAGAAATCGATGTAGAAAAAGAATTAGAAGAAGTTAAAGCAGAAATTAAAAATGCGATGCAATAAATAAAAGAAATCTCATTCAATAAGAATGAGATTTCTTTTTGTTTATCTTCTTTGTTTACGACCTAAACCCATTGCGCGATGCATTTTTTCTAAATTGCGTGATGTTACTCTAATTGCTCTGTCGCGCCCATCGTCCAAAATGGCGTCAAGTTTTTCTGAATTGAGGTAATGATTTACTTTTTCCTGGAAATCGATTAAGAACGCCTCGATGACTTCTCCTAAGTCCTTTTTAAAGTCTCCATATGTCTTTCCTTCATACATTGTTTCAAGCTCAGAAATCGATTTATTCGCAAAGATAGAATAGATATCGAGTAAGTTAGTAATACCCGGTTTATTTTCTCTATCGTATTTTACAATCATATCTGAGTCTGTTACTGCACTTCTAATCTTCTTAGCAGCTACTTTTGGATCGTCCATTAAAGAGATAAATCCACGCTGGTTTTCATCGCTTTTACTCATCTTTTTAGTTGGATCTTGTAGGCTCATGATACGTCCGCCATATTCTGGGAGCTTCGTCTCAGGTAGAGTAAATATTTCATTGTAATGATGGTTAAAACGCTGAGCTAATGTTCTTGTAAGTTCTAGATGTTGAGACTGATCATCACCGACTGGAACAATATCTGCATTATAGAGTAGAATATCTGCCGCCATTAGAGTAGGATAAGTAAATAATCCAACAGGGATTCCTTCCTTCTTAGAAGCTTTTTGGGATTTATCTTTGAATTGAGTCATACGTTCTAACTCACCCATGTAGCTAATTGTCTGAAGCATCCAAGTCGCTTCGGCGTGGGCAGGTACTTCACTCTGAATGAATAGGGTCGCTTTGTTAGGATCAAGACCAGATGCAAGGTAGATTGCAGCTAGCAGTTTTGTATGCTCTCTTAGTTTTAGACGGTCTTGTGGTGACGTAATTGCATGTAAATCTACAATACAGAAATATGATTCATAGTCATGTTGCATTTCAACGAATTGGCTGATAGCACCAACATAGTTACCGATTGTTGGTACGCCGCTTGGCTGAATTCCTGAAAATAATTTTTTCATTTTATTCTCCTTAAATTCTTATTATATTAAGTTTAATATGAATAGTCGTTACAATCAATGATACATAATTAACATAAAGACATAATGTTTTCAAACTTTTTAACTAATTCTCATACTATTTTAATGTTCAGATAGTATAATAATAAGTAATCAGAGATAGATATTTGAAATTTCTTGATTAATACATCCGAATATTGGGTATAAGTATACAGTATTCGAAGAAATGGGAGTGTAAGCGTATGGTAACATTATTTACTTCACCTAGCTGTACATCGTGTCGTAAAGCAAAAGCTTGGCTAGAGGAACATAACATTCCATATACTGAAAGAAATATTTTTTCAGAACCCCTAAAATTAGATGAGGTTAAAGCAATTTTAAGAATGACAGAAGACGGAACAGATGAAATTATCTCTACTCGCTCAAAGGCATTCCAAAAGTTGAATGTGGATATTGATAGCCTTCCAATGAATAAACTATATAATTTAATCATGGATAACCCAGGCATGTTAAGACGTCCAATCATACTGGACCATAAACGACTACAAGTTGGGTATAACGAAGACGAAATTCGTCGTTTCTTACCACGTACAGTAAGAACATTACACCTAGAAGAAGCTAAAAGACTAGCAGAATAATAATAGTATAATAATATGATATAGAAATGCGCCTGTAGAACTATGTTTGCAGACGCTTTTTTTATGGGTATAGAACGATAACTCGTTATTGTGGTATTTTAGTTAATTTCACGTATAATAAATATTACTAGATGAGAGTAGGGAGTGAGTCAAAATGAGAATAGAGCGTATAGATGACTCGACACTCAAATTCTATATTACCTATCAAGATATAGAATCTCGTGGCTTCGATAAAGAAGAGTTATGGATGAACAAGAGGCGCGGAGAAGAGTTTTTCTGGCAAATCATGGATGAAGTTAAAGATGAACACACAGTAGAATTCATTAATGAAGGTCCATTATGGATTCAAGTACAAGCGTTCGACAAAGGACTTGAAGTGACTGTTTCAAAATCGCAGCAGAACTCTGAATCGATTGGTATTCAAAAAGGGCAAATTGGTCTCGACCATGACGAAATAAAGAACTTTCTAGAAGATACTTTACAAGAAGAGCAAACAGGTCAAATTGACCATGCAGATCTTGAGCGCGTAAAAAGTATGCTAAATAAAGAACTGAGGTCACACAACCTCTATAGAAAGCCACTTATTGTTGAGTTTGACGAAATAGATGACTTGATTGATTATGCATATCATCAAGAACAAGACGAAACATTATATGACGATTTATTCATCACGTTTGAAGGAAAATATTATTTCTTAATTTATTTTGGGAAACAAATTACTGACATTAAACGTGAACAAACACGAGTAAACTTATTAGAGTATGCGAATTTAACACATATGACTGAAGAGTTACTCATGGAATACGGTAAAACAATCATGTCTAACAACGTTAGACGCATGGTACGAAATAAATTTTCAGCATAAAAAAGAAAACCCTCCTTTTACATGTATATATGTATGAGGAGGGTGTTTTTATGTTTATTGCGATTGATGAAGTTGGAAATGAAATAGAAGCCATTTATGCGACGAGATCCAAAAAATATTATTGCCCTGTATGCCAGAGCGAAGTGATTGTAAAGCGTGGTGACTTCAAAATTGCACACTTTTCGCATCAAAATATTAATATGTGTGAACGATATCTTTATCGTAGAGAATCACCGTTGCACCTGAAGTTGAAGAATGATTTATATGTGATGCTGAAACCCCATTATGATGTTAGGCTAGAATATTATCTTCATGAGATAGAACAAATTCCGGATTGTCTTGTCGAATACAGTGTTGCACTAGAAATACAGCTCTCTAAAATTTCACCGTCATTGATTTTAGAACGCACGAACGGCTATAAAAAATTAGGTATAGATGTGCGTTGGATTCATGATGATTCAACGATTGTAACAAAAGCAGACACAATTTTTTTAAATCATTTTCAGATATCTACAATGAATGAGTTTCATTTGTTTACAGTGAATAGTGATACGCAGACATTTTTCGCATATAGAGTAAAAGGCAATGTAGGTGGAATGAGATGGTTATATGAAAAAGAAATGATCTCTCATCACGATTTGGTGCGTCCTATAAATGATATTGATGAGTTTATTCAGATGGAAACTGATTTTATCAGCAATGAAATAAAACGAGCTCGCATGATGCGCAGTGTTCGGAATAAGACACTTACTTATCTCTATTTGTTACAGGTATCTGCTGATGAACTTCCAGTATTCTTCAGATATTTAACCCCCTTCGAGAGGTATATACAGGAATCGCCACTAGAGTGGAAACTGTATCTCTATTATCACATTAAGAATAAATCATTCAATTACCATGCGTTTTTGGATTATATAACCATTCGAAAAATTAATACGAACCTGACATCAAGAGATATTGCAAATGGTTTGCTATATGATTTTAAATCATTACTTCGAATTTCGAATGAATAACTTGCCATTCACATATTATATTGAGAAAATTAAGATATAAGAAAAATATTTGGAGGATTTAGAATGGCAGAATTAATGAAGCGAGAAGAACAGCAATTAGAAAACACTTGGGATCTCACTACAATTTTTGAGTCTGATGATGCTTGGGAGAAAGCTCTAAAAGATGTCGAAGCAAGAATTGGTGAAGAGGAGAAATTCAAATCTGGTATCAAAACTAAAGAAGAATTAGTTGAAGCATTAGAACTTGAGCGTGAAATAGATGTAGATTTCGGAAAAGTCTACGTATATGCGCACCTTAAGCATGACCAGGATACATCAAATGATTTATATAGTGGCATGGAATCACGTGCCCGTACACTTGCCGTTAAGATATCATCTGCATGGAGTTTCTTCCTACCAGCTTTAATGGAAATTGACGCAGATACTTTAACAGAGTGGGCTGATGACGAGTCATTAAAAGAATTTAAATTGGATATTGAAAAAATCAATAAGCGTCGTCCTCATGTCCTAAGTGATAAAGAAGAAAAATTACTTGCAGAAGCAGGTGAGGTTTTATCTACACCAACATCTACATACATGATGTTCAACAACGCAGATTTAACTTTCGACAAGGCTAAAGATAAAGAAGGAAAAGAGTACTCAGTGACTCAAGGTACGTTCGTTGACTTACTAAAATCAAACGACCGTGTATTACGTAAATCTGCTTATGAAAGCTTGTATTCATCTTACCAAGGCTTTGAAAATACAATGAGTAAAACACTAGAAGGTGTTGTAAATTCACACATCTTCAGCAGTAAAGTTCGTGGATATAAATCTTCACGTGAACAAGCGCTCGCGAACAACCATATTCCTGAAGCGGTATACGATCAATTAGTAGAGACCGTAAACAACAATTTACACTTACTGCATAGATATACTGAATTACGTAAAGAATTATTAGGACTAGATGAACTAAAAATGTACGATATATACACACCACTTGTAAATGAAGACTTTAAAATGTCTTATGAAGAAGCACAAGAATGGATGTTAAACGCATTAGAACCACTTGGTGATGAGTACGTATCGATTGTTAAAGAAGGCCTAGACAACCGCTGGGTAGATGTATATGAGAACAAAGGAAAGCGTTCTGGAGCATACTCATCGGGTACTTATGGTACAAATCCATATATATTAATGAACTGGCAAGATAATGTAGATAACCTATTTACACTTGCTCATGAATTTGGACACTCAGTACACAGCTATTACAGCCGTAAAAACCAACCTGCGAATATTTCTGGTTACTCAATATTTGTAGCAGAAGTAGCAAGCACATTTAATGAAGCACTACTTGCAGACTATATGTACAACAAGCTAGATGACAAGAAGAAACAACTTTACTTACTGAACGAACAACTTGAAGGATTTCGTGGAACAGTATTCCGTCAAACAATGTTTGCAGAATTTGAACACAAAATTCACAGCTTGAAAGAAAGTGGAGAGCCACTAACTGCAGGTAAGCTAAATGAAGTATATGGTGAATTAAATAAAAAGTATTACGGAGATGCAGTTTCATATGATGAGTTTATTTCGCGCGAATGGGCAAGAATTCCTCACTTCTACATGAACTACTATGTTTACCAATACGCAACAGGTTACTCAGCTGCTGCAACCCTTTCTAAACAAGTTTTAGAAGGTGGGAGCCAAGTAGCAGAGCGCTATATTAATGAATTCCTAAAAAAAGGATCTTCAAACTATCCAATAGAAATTCTTAAAAATGCTGGAGTAGACATGACAACTTCAGAGCCTATTGAGAAAGCAATGAAATTCTTTGAAGAAAAACTCGACCAGTTTGAAAAATTAATTAAAGAATAGATTAGAAAAGAACCGACAAACGTTGGTTCTTATTTATTTTAAAAGTTTTTGGTTAAAGTATCTAAAAATATTTATAAATTGTATCATCTTACAAATATGTGAAATGATTATCAAAATGATTGAGCAACCGTTGATAACATGGTATATTTAATACACAGAAATTACTTCACTGATTAAACATTCCCCTTTTGTTTACAGTGAAGTAAAGTTTCTCCCATCCCCTTTGTAAGAAGCACACTATAGAAGGTGTGCTTCTTTTTTGTGAACAATTACGTGGAGAAAGTTGATTCGAGGATTAACCATAAGATTCAAGAGGAAGTTGTAGAATACGGATGTAATGATTCATTAAATTTTCTCATCTTTAAAGATTTTATAGTCAAAAACACTCATTCCAAGATATAAAAATCCAACAAACTGGTAAGTATTTGCTGTACCAATTTGTTGGATCTAAATATTTCTCATTCTGTTTTTGCAATCTTATAATACTCTGTGCCGACGAGCTTGACTCGATTTATAACGTGTTCGAATTCAAGTCTTCTGAGTTCATTTATTAGGACGCCTTCGCGCCAGTCATATATTGTTTTCAACTCTCTGAAGCTTACGAGTTCATTTTTCATGATGTAATCATAAATATTTGGTAATGCTTTTTTCTTAACGTCAATTCCAAGCATCTCGTGTATGATATGTGCATATACATAATAGTCGTAAATGCCTTCAATCTTTAGTCCATCTTCGTTCACATCTCCACTAAAAAACACGAAAGTAGGGTGTTCTTCAATATCGAGTTCTCTATAAAGTGCCAGGTCACGCTTTAGTAGTATGTGTAAATTCTCGCTGTTGATTTCCTCTTTGAATGCGTGCATGTCGAGTCCTGATAACTCTGCGCATTCTTCAATCATTTCACTTGTACAAATGCCATTCACTGGAGTGATGCGATTGAACAGATATCTCATGAATTTACGTGCTTTCAAGCGACCTTGTACTTCTGCTGCTTTATATGCAAGTGCCACGTTATCTTGATTAGATGTCGATTGTGCCTGGCATTTTGTCAGAACATTTAAGGAGGGTGCGAGTACCTTAGTGACATGTAAATGTCCTTTATACTCAAGTAATAATTTATTGATTATTGCTTCCATCTCAAGTGATGTTTCTGAGAATGGATCGAAAAAATAGAATGCCTCTACTCTATAATCTACTGGATCTATAAATAGAGGAATAATATTTGATTTACTCAATGTATGTCACCTCATGTAAATTAACCATTATTGTTCAAATGTGTTGACCATATGATTAGCTGTTAAAGTATATCTAGCGAGAAGATGTTCACTTAGATCACTGTCTAGTCCAACATCATTCATTGCTTTTCTCATATTATCCAGCCATGCATCCCTTGATTTCTCCGTAATTTTAAACGGCATATGCCTAGCACGCATCATCGGATGACCAAACGTTTCATTGTAAAGGTTTGGTCCGCCTAAAAACTGTGTCTGAAATAATTTTTGTTTATATGCTGTGTCTTCCCAATCTCCAGGAAATAAAAAATTAATGCGATCATCTTTTTCTACATATTGATAAAAAACATCAATCATCTCGTAAAGTTTTTCCTGTCCAATTGTTTCGTAAACTGAAACCAAATTATCCATGCTTCCTTTCTACTAACTTCCTATAGAAGCGCTCGCTCTTAACAACTTCTTCAGTTCTTGTGATATCAAAATGGTCTAGAATTTCATTAAAGACAACCTTACCATCACTTACGTTTTTTGCCTCATATTCAAGTTCATAATCTATTTCATCAAAGTAATGACTTTCATCGAGTACAAGTAGACCATTCTTGTAAGTACGTTCGTATCGGATTGTCTCTAGTTGACCTTGGATTTTTAAGGCAGTCGTATCGATGTCTCTTTCCTTTAGAACATTAATTATATCAGCTCCGAGTTCAAACTCAGCTATATTTGCTTGCTTTAGAATCTCTTCATCTATTATTTGATGATATTCTGTGATTACATGCGTATCGTTAGGTACCTTTAATGTAAGTACAAAACGGTCTTCTACTTCTCGAATGCGCAGCATCAGGATATGATTTCTAATTTGTAAGTCATCAGTATCTATATAGAAATTTGTCTGGTAGAAAGGCGCGATATCTATAAAAAAGGAATCTCTAATTTGTTTGAATTCATTATTAGTAATTAGGTTTTTAAATTCTATTTCAGTCTCTATCATAACTTACACCTCAACATTATTATGCGTATTTAGTGTTTACCTGTAAAGCATTCAGATTTAATATGGGATACTGATAAATATATGGTAAAATATATGCTGGTAGGAGTGAAGAAAATGGATATTTATGTGACTGAAATGAAATTTGAAAATGAAACATTAAATGTATTTACAGATGCAGATGTTTCAAAATGTACTTCGGTGAGTCAAATGATTGTTGACTCAGATGATTTCTCATTTATTTATCTTCTAGATAACGGTGTCGATTATGTGAGACTCCATTTTGTAAGTGAGACTTGGGAAATGCTTGAAAGATATAGAAATCGTAAAATCATCTTAAACGAGACGTTAGAACTCACTGAATTTTATGATGAACTCAATTATTTAATTAGTAATATCGAAGGCAACAACAACTATGGAAAAGAGTTTGAAGCGAAAGTCGTCGAAACGTTTAAAGCATAGGAGGCGTTAATATGGATGAGTGGGATGTGTTTTTATCACCATATAGACAAGCCGTCGAAGAGTTAAAGATAAAATTAAAAGGTATTCGTAAAGATTACCAAATTAACCGTATGTCCTCGCCCATTGAATTCGTCACTGCGCGTGTCAAACCTGTGCAAAGTATTATCGAGAAGGCGAGTAAAAACAATATCTCATATGATAACTTACGTGAAGGAATGTATGACATTGCTGGTGTACGAATTGTGTGTCAATTCGTTGATGACATTGAAATCATAAGAAATCAAATCAGCAAGAGAAAAGATATGCGTATTGTTGAAGAACGTGATTATATTACGAACACTAAAGAAAGTGGATACCGTTCTTATCACATTATTATCGAGTATCCCGTTGAAAGTATTGAGGGACAGGTAAATATCTTAGCTGAAATTCAGGTACGTACTTTAGCTATGAACTTTTGGGCAACAATTGAACACACACTAAATTATAAATATTCTGGTGAATACCCGGAAGAAATTAAAGAGAGATTACAGACTGCTGCTGAAGCAGCGAACAAACTCGATCAAGAAATGTCATTAATTAGAGAAGAAGTACAAGAAGCACAAAAATTCTTCTCGAAGCAGCGTAATCTTTAGAGGAGGTACAGTATGCACTTTCAAATCATATCTAGAAGTGATGAAATTTCGTCAGAATTACAAAGAAAGATGATCGAACGACTCACAGGTGCAGGTATGACATTGAATGAGGAAAGTCCTGAACTGGTGATATCAATAGGTGGAGATGGAACGCTGCTCAGTGCATTCCACAAGTATCAGCATCGCTTAAAAGAGACGTGTTTTGTTGGGGTACATACTGGGCACCTTGGATTCTATGCAGATTGGAATCCTGAAGAAACAGATGAATTGATTGATTTGATTATTGAACAAGACTTTGAGGTGATCGAGTATCCACTCGTTAAAACGAAAGTAATGTGTGCAGATGAAACACATGAATTTCTTTCTCTAAATGAATCGACACTAAAGATGCCTCGTGGCACAACACTTGTTATCGACGTCAGTTTAAGAAAGGGATTATTTGAACGATTCCGTGGAGATGGTATTTGTATGTCAACGCCATCAGGTTCTACAGCTTATAATAAATCTCTTGGTGGTGCGATTATTCACCCATCCTTCAGAGCGATGCAAATGACAGAAATTGCGTCGCTAAACAATCGTGTGTTTAGAACTGTTGGTTCACCAATGGTTTTCCCAGATACTCACTTTGTACGGATTTCTACGACCACAGAATTACCACATGCGGTTGCTATTGATCATTTGCATTTTGAAATTGGTAGTATCGAACAAATAGAATATCGCGTTGCAAAAGAATCGATTCGATTTGCACGCTTTAGACCATTTCCGTTTTGGCAACGCGTCAGAGAATCATTTATATCTAACTAATAAGGAGGGAAGTCATGGAAACTAAAAATAATAAAGAAATCAAATCACATCAAGAAATTGACTTTGAAGCGGTGTTTCTCGATATGAGAAACTTATTAAATAATAATGAATATGACCAGTTTAGAGAAGCGTTTCTTGACCTCCATACTTATGAGCAAAGTGAATTCTTCTTGACATTAAATATAGGCGAGAGAGAAAGTTTATATCATTTCTTGTCACCTAAGGAAGTCTCGGATTTCTTTGATAGTTTTGAACTAGAACCAGATGAATATGAAGAACTCTTCAGTGAAATGGATGCACGTTATGCCGCTCACGTTGTTGGACTCATGCAGTACGACAACGCTGTAGACATTTTAAATGAGCTACCAAAAGAAATGGCTGCGACATATTTACCTCTGATGAACCGTGAGGACCGCGAAGAGATTCGTACGCTTATGAATTACGAAGAAGATACCGCTGGTGGTATCATGACTACAGAATTCGTATCTATTGACAATGAAATGACAGTTCGTCAAGCTATGGAACATTTAAAGAAAGTTGCGCCAAACTCTGAGACTATTTACTATTTATTTGTCACAGATCCAACCAATAAACTTGCGGGGATTATATCACTTCGTGATTTAATCGTTGCAGAAGATGATGCCTATATTGGTGACATCATGAAAGAACGGGTAATTTCAGTACGTGCTTCTGACGACCAAGAAGAAGTCGCAAATATCGTGCGTGATTATGACTTCTTGGCAGTACCTGTAGTGGATTATCAAAATCATCTTGTCGGTATTATTACTGCGGATGATATCATGGATGTTATTCATGAAGAAGCGGAAGAGGATTATTATAAGCTTGCGGGTATGAGTGAGGAAGGTTCTCCGCAAGCTGCGACAGCACTGCAAAGTGCAAAGAAGCGATTACCTTGGCTTATAGGGCTTACATTCATGGGAATGATCACTGCTACGATGCTTTCAACTTTTGAAGAAACATTACAAAAAGTGGCGATACTTGGAGCGTTTATTCCAATAATTGGTGGAATGGCAGGTAACGCAGGTACACAGAGTCTTGCAGTAGCAGTTCGTGGACTTTCTACTGGTGAGATTAAAAATCAGAGTCTAGTTAAGCTCGCGGTAAAAGATATTTCAACAGGAATGATCACGGGTCTCGTATGTGGGGTGTTATTATTTGGTATTATCTCAATTTTATTTGGACAACCAATGCTTGGTGTCATCGTTAGCATCTCTCTATTTGTGGCAATGACTGTTGCAACATTATCTGGGACATTTATTCCAATGGGTATGCAAAGGATTGGTATTGACCCAGCTGTAGCAAGTGGTCCTTTCATCACGACGAGTAATGACATCATCAGTTTAGTTATTTATTTCTCATTAGCAAATGCATTAATGAGTGCACTTATTTAAATTAAGAATGATTTTAATTGATTTTTGTGAGTAGAAACCTTAAAATTAGTAGTAGGTACTAAAAAATAGGAGGTCTACCATGAATTTAGAAGGTAAAACGTATGTTATTATGGGTGTTGCGAACAAACGCTCACTCGCATGGGGTGCTGCACAAGCATTAGATAAAGCAGGAGCGAAGATTGTTTTCACATCACTTTCTGAGAGATTCTCAAAAGAGATTGAAAAGCTTGCATCTGAACTAGAAGGGGATCACGATTTAATCGTGGAATGTGACGTTTCAAACGACGAAGACGTTGAGCGTGCATTTAAAGAAATCAATGAAAAAACTGGCGGATTCGACGGAGTGCTACATGCAATCGCATTTGCTAATAAAGATGAGTTAAAAGGTGGATACTCGGAAACATCTCGTGATGGATTCAAACTTGCGTTAGATATTTCTGCTTACTCTTTAGCAATTGTTACTAGAGAAGCTAAGAAATATATGAACGAAGGTGGATCTGTTGTAACATTAACTTACTTAGGTGCAGAACGTGCTATGCCTAACTACAACGTTATGGGTGTAGCGAAAGCAGCACTTGAAGCATCAGTTAGGTACTTAGCATTCGAATTAGGTGAAGAAGGTATGCGTGTAAACGCAGTATCAGCTGGTCCAATCCGTACACTAAGTTCTTCAGCTGTCGGTGAATTTAAAACGATCCTTAGAGAAATTGAAGAGCGTGCGCCATTACGCAGAAACGTGGACCAAGTAGAGGTAGGTAATGCAGTTGCATTCTTATTATCTGATTTCGCATCTGGAATTACAGGTGAAGTATTACACGTGGATAGTGGTTATAATATTATGGCATAAAAAAATTTTCCCGAGCATTCGGGAAAATTTTTATTTTTCTAAAAAATATTTTAAAGCGTACTCAAGTTCTGGTTTCCAAGTTTTCCAGATATGACCACCATCTAACTCTTTATATGTGTATAGATATGGCGTATGCTCTATTTCTTCGTGTAGATTTCTGTTCGGAGTTAAGAAATCCGCTTCTTTGCCCATGATTGTGGTAAAGTTTTCTTCCTCTAATCCAATTGTATGATAGAAGTCTATTTTTTCAATACCAGGACTTTCTAAAATAAAATCTTTAAATGTGTCGGATATCATTGGTGAAAAAGCGAGTACTTTGTGGAAGGTATTCGGATAGCTAATTGCAGTTTTTAGTGCAAAGCTTCCTGCAAGACTTTCTCCCATTAGGATTCTGGAGTGGCCCATTTTAAAAGTAGGGAAGTTTTTATCTACGAAAGGTGTAAATTCCTTCGTTATAAATCTCATAAAGTCTGTGGATTTTTTACCTTCCGGGTGGAAAAAAAGGTTACGCCATTCCACTGAAGGGTATGGAATACCTATGATGATTGCACGTTCTATTTTATTATCCTTGTATAGACGCTCATAGATTCGATCGATTTGTCCATATTTAAAAAAATCTTGAGAATCGAATGTGAAAATGGTGTGGTATTTGTAAAGATCTGTGTAATTTTTAGGTATATAATACTGAAATTTTATGTCTTCACCGAGTATTTCGGATTGGATTATACTTTCATGAATACCATGTGTTTTATCCATAAAAAATCACCTCTTAGCTATCATTATATCTATCTATTATACCTATGTGAATAAAAATTATAATGGTATAATAAACTTAAGAAAAAAAGGAGGCAATAGAATGACGAATAAAGTTTGGTTTCAAAGTGGCGTCGCAATAATAATGACGCTCGTAATCATATTTATGGCGACAAAAGTTGATTACGTATTTAAACCGTTTATAACTATATTTGCAACTATCGCTTTGCCGCTCTTGTTGGCAGCTGTCTTATACTATATAACAATTCCAATACAAGAATTTTTAGAGCGACGAAAATGCCCACGTTGGCTATCGATAATTGCATCCCTATTAATTATTGTGATTGTTATCACTGTACTTTCAATTTCGGTCATTCCAATTGTATCTGAACAGGTACATAACTTAGTTACGCGTGCGCCTCTATTACAACGTGAAGCAACTAGCGTTGTGAATCAACTGATCGCGCAAAGAGATCGACTGCCATTTGAAGTCAACATTGAAGAAATTACGAATAAAGTCGTAAACTTCACTTCGACGATATTTACGGGAATCATTTCAAATGCATTTAAAATTATAATGAGCACAGTGTCTGTCGCAATTTCATTAGTACTAATTCCGTTCTTTTATATTTTTATGCTCAAAGATCATGAACGTCTTGTTCCAATGATTACTCTACCATTCACAGGAAGACTTAGACTATTTATTATTGATACATTGAAGGACATTGACTTAACTTTACGCGCATTTATTCAAGGCCAAATGCTCGTATCATCAATATTATGTATTATATTGTTCGTTGGGTATTTAATCATCGGATTAGATTATGCATTATTACTTGCTATTTTTGCACTGTTTATGAACGTTGTACCGTTTGTTGGTCCGTGGGTCGCGTTTTTACCAGCGGGGATCTTAGCACTTATACAAGATCCAATGATGTTTGTATGGGTTTCACTCATCACCTTAGCTGCACAACAATTAGAATCTCATGTAATTACTCCTAACGTAATGGGGAATAGATTGCAAATGCATCCACTTACTGTCATTACAATCGTCTTAGCGGCAGGAAATATCGCTGGATTCATTGGAATCTTAGTTGCTATTCCAACATATGCTGTTATTAAAACAATTGTGCAAAACATATGGAGATATCGCCGTGACCTGTCAAGCACGCTCACTGCAGATATATCAGAAAAATAAATATTTAAGCAAGAAGAGTAGGAATTTTCCCTGCTCTTTTTTTGTCTTTATCTCTAAACTAATCGATATATAGATTGGAGGGGATAATATGAATCCAATTGAATATCTAAAACATCAAGGCTTTAAAGTGACAAGTGATCCTAATCAATATGCGTCTGGGATATTTGGCTTGAGAAATTACACTGTAAATGGCTATAACTTTGATTACTATTGTGGTGGATTTCATCGTGCATATGATCTTGTAAAGTTTGATGGCGCGAAAGTGCCGGCTGTGATGAGTGGCGAGATTGTTACAGGAACACGCACGAAGGGTAACTTTGGAGCAACGGTTGTTGTTGCGAATAGAGAGTTCGATCGACAGATAATATATGGTCATTTGAAAGAAAATTTATGTGTGAAGATTGGCGATCAGGTTCATGTCGGTGACACCATAGGTTATCAAGGAAATACGAATTATTATGGGGTGAATATGGCAAGTCATCTTCATATACAGTTTCAGAAGTATGGGTATTTGAAAGAACAAGATTTCGTTTGTTCTGGTATAGACTGCAAGGACATCAATATTTTAAAAGATAAAATTAAAGGAATATTTGTGTCTGCTGCGCCAATTAATATGAGAAAAGGGATGAGTGTGAAGAGTACTCGTATCGGCAGTGTTCATGTGGGCTTTCAAATAAGATTTAAGAATATTGAATTTAAAGAAGGACACTACTGGATAGAAGGTAAACGTGGTAAGGATGTGTTTTACATTGCTATCGGTGATGTTCATAAAATTTGGGGAAAAATAAAAATGTTGTGATACTGGTGTATCACAACATTTTACTATGAGTGTTTATTTTGTAAACCATTATCTATTTTTTGTAACATCTGATTTATTGTCACCTGGTTAAACATTTCAACGAAAAAGACAACAATTACTGCATAAAGAACACCAACGCCGATAATGTAAATATTACCTGTTAATACGGTCATTACAATTGCCGGAATTAATACAAGTGCAACATAGAGAACGAGCATGATCACTCTATTTGAGTCGATTGTACGTTGTGCGCTTTTAATGTCGTCACCGAACTCACGTGTTGCATAATCTAAATCAACGTTGTCATCTTTAGCATAAACACTCGTAATTCTTGGCTTGTGGTAAAGCTTGTCTTCCACATACTTAAGATCCATGTGTTTGTTATTCCAAGTCAAATCCTTAAAAAATCCCATCGTTCGTGCCCCCCTTGAAGTTTACTTATATATAAGTATAGCTCTATTATAACTCTATTTCAAAGGTGGAATTTTATAGTATTTGTCTTTTTTAGTTAAAAAGTTCAATTAATCGGAATATATAATTATAATTAGGGTACAATTTATAATAAGCCAAAATTATTTTGGTAATTTTTTTGGGGGTGTAAAAAATGTCAGATGAAAAACAGTTTTCAAGACGTGACTTCTTGAAGACGACAGGTGCAGCAACTGGAGGCATTATCGGTGGTTCACTTCTAGGTGGTTTTATTGGTTTTAATCTTAACGATGGTCAAAGTGAACAAGCAGAACAGAACAAAACAGACGGACATTCAGAGGGAGATAAAAGTACGGGCGGAAGTTTGTCAGACAAGACACGCGTGTTCTTTATGACTGATGAAGATTTTAACGTTGTAGAGGCGGCAATGGAACGAATCTTCCCAGAATCGAAAGTAGGACCTGGGGCAAAAGAGTTAGGTGCAGCGTATTATTTAGACGGCCAACTCGCTGGACAATGGGGTTCAAACGCAAAAGAATACATGGTTGGTCCATTTTATGAAGGTCTTCCAACACAAGGATATCAATCTAACTTAACACGAGCAGAATACTTCATGATTGGTATTAATAAGTTAAAGAGCGAAGCAAAAGATAAATTCGACAAGGCATTCGACGAATTAGATGAAAAAGACATGGATGCAATTTTACAGGACTTTCAAGATGGAAAAGTAGACATGGGAGTGCCAAAGAAAACAGCGACGAGCTCGTATTTCTTTACTATGTTACGTGCAGCGACACTAGAAGGCGTGTATTCAGATCCAGTGTATAGAGGAAACAGAAATATGGGTGGCTGGAAAATGAAGCAATTCCCAGGACACCAACATTCTTACTTAGAATTAATTGAGTCAGATGAGTTCCAAGAAATTGATCCAATGCCAAACTTTGGAATGTAAAGAAGGGTGAAATAATATGGTTAAAGAATTAGAAAAAGTAGACGTTGTAACCGTTGGGGCCGGATGGACTGGTGGAATTATTGCAGCTGAAGCGGCAAAAGAAGGACTCAAAGTTTTAAGTTTAGAGCGTGGTAAAAGACGTGGTACAAAAAACTATCAACATGTTCATGATGAATTAAAATATGCGCTTAGATATGAACTGATGCAAGACGTAACGAAAGAAACCGTTACGTTTAGAAACCGACCAAATGAGAAGGCATTACCAATGCGACAGATGGGAAGTTTTTTACTTGGAGAACACGTTGGTGGCGCTGGAACTCACTGGAATGGTTGGACATATCGTTTCATGCCATACGACTTTGAAATTAAGTCGATGACAGAAGAGCGTTATGGAAAAGCGAAGTTAATGGAAGACAAAGGATACAGATTCCAAGACTGGGGCATTACATACGATGAACTTGAGCCGTATTTCGATAAGTTTGAGAAAACGGCAGGTATAAGTGGTGAAGATAATCCACTCGGACCAGAACGAAGTGATAAATACCCAAACCCGCCAATGGTTAAAACAAAATCACTAAAAATGTTTGAAAAAGCAGCTAAAGAATTAAAGTATAATCCTTACATGTTGCCTT
This sequence comes from Phocicoccus pinnipedialis, assembly GCF_903994035.1. Classification (GTDB taxonomy): domain Bacteria; phylum Bacillota; class Bacilli; order Staphylococcales; family Salinicoccaceae; genus Phocicoccus; species Phocicoccus pinnipedialis. Next base: position 29,416 of record NZ_CAJEWB010000006.1, on the reverse strand, counting down.
CGGCGAATATGTCTCAGGAATATACGAACCCAGATGGTGAGAAGATGGGAGCATGCCAGTACTGTGCTTTCTGTGAAAGATTCGCATGTGAATATGGTGCGAAGGCAACACCAGAAGTGACAGTAATTCCGACTGCTGAAAAAACAGGAAACTACGAAATCCGAACGGATGCTAATGTTGTCGAAATCATCAAAGATGGGAACGACAAAGTTAAAGGTGTTAAATTTGTTGATACGGTTACGAAGGAAGAATTCATTCAACCTGCTGACGTAGTTGTGTTAACAAGCTATATGTTAAATAACTATAAGCTTCTTAGAGTCTCTGATATCGGTGAGCAGTATGATCCGAAAACTGAAAAAGGAACGCTTGGACGTAACTACTGTTACCAAACTTCTGGTGGAGCAACAGGATTCTTCGATGAACAATTCAATACATTTATGGGAGCGGGAGCTCTAGGTATGACACTCGATGACTTCAACGGCGACAACTTTGACCATACAGATTTAGACTTCTTGCATGGTGGAAGTATGGCGACTACACAAACTGGTGCAAGACCAATTCTCTCAAACCCTGTTAAAGCTGGCACAAAATCTTGGGGTGAAGATTTTAAAGAAGAGTCTATTAAAAACTTTACACGTACAATTAGTGTTGCAGGGCAATGTGCAACAAGCCCACATAAAGATAACTATTTAGATATCGATGATGAGTATAAAGACGCATACGGATTACCACTCGTTAAATTAACATATAACTTTACTGATCAAGACAGAAAACGTACGAAGTACCTCGCAGAAAAATCAGGTGAAGTGTTAGAAAAAATGGGCGCGAAACATGTAGATGTGTTTGGCGATTTGAAAGATTATGACATCGTACCTTATCAATCTACGCATAACACAGGTGGAACAGTGATGGGTGATGACCCAAAAACTTCAGTTGTAAATAGCTGGTTACAACATTGGGATGCAGACAACCTATTTGTAGTTGGTGCTGGAAACTTCGCACACAACTCAGGTTACAACCCAACAGGAACAGTGGGCGCACTCGCATATCGCTGTGCCGAAGGTGTTATTAAATATCATAAGAAACCAGGAAGACTGGAGAAATAAAATTTTACCCCCTAACTTTTTAGGGGGTAATTTTTTTATTGGCAATGTTTAATAAATGACCAATACCGATTTCTAAGTTTTGTTGTATTTTATCACCGAATAATTATTTTTGTAGGAAATATTCATAAATAGCAATTCGCTTTTAGATTTAAAATATGGTTCACTCAAGATAAAAACAGAGGTGACCGTTTTGAATAAATTAGAAATCTTGAAGAAACGTATGCCGCTCAATGCAACAGAGTCGAGATTATTGCTTGTGAGGAATTTAGGTATTGAAGGTGAGGCATTTATATCACGGATTTTGTCTGAGAAGTTAAACGTTCAGCCATTGGTTTTAGAAGACTTCTTGTTTGAAATTGATGGTAGCGAGTGTCAAATTGACTTTTTGCTTATATTTGAGTACGAGTGCCTGATAATTGAAGTCAAGCATTATGATGGGGATTATATTTATGGAGATGAATTTATTACGAAGCTGAACACAAAAAAATCCTATCCCAATCCCACCTTACAACTTGTGCGTGCGACTGATCGACTGGCGAAGCTTTTTGTTAAAGAAAATATTCGCATGAAGATTATTACTTCACTTTTATATACGCATCCAGGTTTTTATCTATATCATGCACCGGTAGATTCACGGGTAGTATTTCTACCTCAAATAAAAAAATTTATGGAAACACTCAATAAAAAACCGTGCGGAATACAGGAAAGACATGAGAGAGTTTTTGAAAGATTAAAATCGTTGCGACTCGAATCTTCTTCCTATGAGAGAAAAATTACATACGATTTTGATGAGTTAAAAAAATGTGTCACTTGTGCAAAATGTGATGGAGAGATGGTAAGAAAAAATGCTGGCGACAGAAAATATGTATATTGCACACTATGTGACACACAGGAAAACTTTCAAGAAGCGATGCTTCGGAACTCTGCCGAACTCGAATACCTATTCCCAGAAAAGAGATTAACATTGTCATTAGTGTTGGAGTGGGTTGGAGATTGTATTTCACGTCAATTTTTACGGAATATATTAGCAACAAGATATAAATTGGTTAGATCTGGTCGAACTACTCATTATGTTAGAAGAAATTTAGATAGAAAATTATAATTTTATATTCTTATGAAAACAGTAGTTCATCGTACAGTTCTAGAAATAGAATTTAGTAATCAATTCAAACTAATTTAGTTAGTGAAACACGCCATGAAAATCTTTTAATTGTGACGACTAATTGTTCGGGACTTAAATTCACGTGATGTAAACCACTTAATTATCGTGTCTAATGGTCAATGAATTAAATCCACGTGATGAAAACCACTTAATTATCGTGTCTAATGGTCAATGAATTAAATCCACGTGATGATTACCTCTGTTCACCATGTAAATATTAATAATTCATCGTTATCTAACAAAATACTCCTAGAGCTGCCGATATTGTGATAAATCATCCCATTTCTCCATTTGTTTTAAACGATAATGAATAGTATTATTAAAGCATAGTAAATAATAGGGCTTTACTACTGTTTAATCACAAAGATGATTAATTCACAGTGATAAATGGAATAAAATTGCAATTATAGAATTGCTCACGCACAATGTCACGTGCGATCATCAAAACACAATTCAGGTGAATTTTATGGAAGAAAAAGAGACAGAGATTGTTAAACGTAAGCGCAAGAAGCTGACGCAAGATGATAATATGGCGAGCTTGACTGAGCATCTTATGGATTTACGTGCGGTGGTCATGAAAAGTGCTATCGCCATAGCTATTTGGTTTGTCATCATATTTGCATCTGTAACTTGGTGGTTTCCAGTTGTTTCTAAGGGAGCCGATATTGTCGTACTCGGTCCTTTTGAGGTCATTCGTTTCTACATTCAAACATCTGGGGCAATCAGCCTTGGACTATCCATCCCTTTTATCTGTTATTTCATATGGCAATTTATGAAGCCGGGACTTGTAGAACGTGAAACGCTATTCATTAAAAGTAGTTTACCAGGCATGTTGTTTTTATTTATTGCTGGTGTGTTATTTGGATATTTCATTGTCCATCCACTCAGCTATTTCTTCTTAATATCTATGGGTGAACGTAACTTTGACGTACTTGTTACTGCAGATGAATACATGAGCTTCCTACTGATGACGACGATCCCTTTTGGACTGATATTCCAGTTGCCAGTCGTGATCCTATTCTTAAATTATATCGGATTACTTGATGCTCAGATTATGCAAAACATGAGAAAGTATGCGTATTTTATTTTACTAGTGGTGACGGCCCTCATTGCACCGCCCGACTTATTTACGCATCTAATTACACTTTCTCCGATGATTGTATTATATGAAGTCAGTATTATTCTGATAAAAAGACGAGATAAGAAAAAAGCTATAAAAGCCGAAAAAGAGGCAAACCAATAATTCACTCTTACATCATGTAAGAGTGTTTTTTCATGAATGTTTATAAATTCAATAAATAAAGGTATAATTGTTACAGTGATGAGGTGGAAAAATGAAAACAGAACAATTATTATCGTTATTAAAAATAAAGAAAGTATATGGCACATTGCCAGAGTCAGTCACAGATATTACGATTGACTCTAGAGAGACGAACGCGACGAGCATTTTTGTTGCGGTTAGGGGCACGACTGTTGATGGATTTGACTTTATAGATGATGCCATCAATAAGGGGTGTAAGTTCATCCTTTCAGACAGAACGAGAGAGTTGCCAGAAAATGTTGGACTAGTACAAGTAAAGGATCCAGAAAGAGTTGCAGCATTATTTAGTGAATATATCTACGAATTTCCACACGAATCGATGACGATGATTGGTGTTACTGGTACGAATGGTAAGACAACTGTGTCAACGATGATTCATAACTTGAGTCTTGCGATGGGGAAGGAAACAGCGTATCTTGGTACGAATGGCTTCATGCTTTCAGAAGAGCATTATCCATCAGCGAACACGACACCTGAAACGACACGTTTACACAGAAATCTAAAAGAAGCTGAAGATGAAAAGATGGATGTGTTCACGATGGAAGTGTCCTCACACGCATTGAAGCTTGGCCGTACATACGGACTAAACTTCGACATCACAATTTTCACCAACCTTTCTCAAGACCATCTTGATTTCCACAATACGATGACGGAGTATGGATTTACGAAAGGCCTTCTCTTTAGTCAACTCGGACAGGATCTCCGCAAGCGTAGATATGTCATTTTAAATAACGATGACGAGTGGTCAGATGAGTATAAAACAATGACACCGTACGAAGTAATTACTTTCGGGAATACTAGCGAAGCGGATTTTTATCCTACAAATGTTAATGGTACGCTTGAATACACAGAATTTACACTCAATACGCCTGAAGGCGAGTTCTTCATTCATTCTCCATTTGTTGGAGAATATAACATTTCTAACCTAATTTGTGCGATTATATCAGAATGGTTGCAAGGATATGAGCTCGAAGAAATCATAAATACGGTTAAAGATATGAAACCAGTGTCCGGCCGCCTAGAAGTATTAGACAAGACTCTTCCAATCGACCTGATTATTGACTTTGCACATTCACCTGATGCACTTCAAAAGGTGCTTGAAACAGTCATTCCTTTCAAGAAACAAAAACTTATCTTACTTCTTGGTATGACTGGTGAGCGTGATTACTCCAAAGCAGAAGAGATGGGACGTATTGCATCGATGGCAGATTATGTATTTATTACGGTAGACAATCCGGGTAACGATGATAAACAAATGCTCATCGATATTTTAGAGCGCGGTATGATGCACAAAAATTACGAAACGTTTATTGACCGTGAAGAGGCTATTAAAAGAATGGTAGAATTTGCTGACGATGGCGACACCTTACTGCTCGTAGGTAAAGGACGCGAGCCGTATCAGATTATGGAAGGACACGTGAAAGTGCCACATAGAGACGATTTAATCGTACTAGATGCTGCTTACAGAAGGTATAAAAGTGATGAATACGAAGAAATTTAAAACAGTTTATAACGGTATCGAAACAGAAATTTATATAATTGAAGATGAAGATACGGTTATCGCGATACCGGAATTGTTTCTATCATTCACACTGGAGGAAAGAGACGAAATGGAGATCGTCTCTTTCTTATTTAGCGTGATGGATGAAAGTGACGCAGAAACTTTTGCAGTTCGAATTTTAAAAGAATTAGGAGAACATAATGGGATTTAAAGAAGAAATAGAAAAAAGAAAGACGTTCGCAATCATCTCGCACCCGGACGCAGGTAAAACGACACTAACAGAAAACTTACTACTCTTTGGTGGAGCAATCCGTGAAGCGGGTGTAGTTAAAGGGCGTAAGACAGGTAAATTTGCAACTTCTGACTGGATGAAGGTAGAACAAGAGCGTGGTATTTCCGTGACGAGTTCGGTGATGCAATTTGACTTTGATGGATATAAAATCAACATCTTAGACACGCCAGGACACGAAGACTTCTCTGAAGACACGTATCGTACACTAATGGCAGTGGACAGTGCAGTTATGGTAATTGACGCAGCTGAAGGTATCGAGCCTCAGACGTTAAAGCTATTTAAAGTCGCTAAGATGCGTGGAATTCCAGTATTTACGTTTATTAATAAACTGGACCGCATGGGGAAAGAGCCTTTTGAGCTACTTGAAGAGATCGAAGAAACGCTTGATATTGAAACGTATCCGATGACATGGCCAGTTGGTATGGGACCAAGTTTCTTTGGTGTTATCAACAGACGTAAGCGTGAAATCAACCCATATCGCGAAGACGAACCACTAAAATTCAACGAATTTTATGAATTAGAAACGCCTCATAAAATAGAAGAAGACGTTGCATATCAAACAGCAATGGAAGAGTTTATGTTAGTAGAAGAAGCAGGCGATCAGTTCGATGAAGAAAAGATCGCACGTGGTGATTTAACTCCGGTATTTTTCGGATCAGCCCTTGCATCATTTGGTATTGCAGAGTTCTTAGATACATTCGTAGACTTTGCACCATCTCCAAAAGCGAATGAAACGAAAAATGGAGGAATCGTAGAACCAACTGACAAAGAGTTTTCTGGATTTATCTTTAAAATTCAAGCAAATATGGACCCGAGACACAGAGATAGAATTGCATTTATGCGTATCGTGTCTGGTGAGTTCGAACGTGGCATGGACTTAACGTTACAGCGTACAGGTAAGAAGTCTAAGATTTCGCGTGCGACAATGTTCATGGCAGATTCGACTAAAACTTTAGACCATGCTTATGCGGGTGATATTATTGGTCTGTACGATACCGGAACGTATCAAATTGGTGATACATTGACATCAAGCAAGCATATTGAATACGTGGACTTACCACAATTCACGCCTGAGTTATTCGTAAAAGTTTCTGCTAAAAACGTAATGAAGCAGAAACACTTCTATAAAGGTATTGAACAACTCGTTCAAGAGGGTGCAATTCAGTATTATAAAACGATTCATACAAACCAACCAATCTTAGGTGCGGTGGGGCAGTTACAGTTTGAAGTATTCGAACACAGAATGAAAAATGAATATAATACGGATGTCATCATGGAGCCTATCGGTAAGAAAATTGCGCGATGGATTGAGAATGAAGATGTGATTACCGATGCAATGAGCACAACGCGCTCCACTCTAGTGGATGACCGTTATGGCAACAAAGTATTCCTATTTGAAAATGAGTTTGCTTTAAGATGGTTTCAAGACAAGTATCCGGTGGTAAAACTATATAGTCTACTTTAAATCTTTACATGTCTCAAAAATTTCAGTATAGTATTGTTAACAAGCAAATATATACCCTATGGGGAGTAACGAATAGAAATTCTATCAACACATCGTCATGACGGAAAAAATCCCGGTGTGTTGAGCAAATTAATTTTGTACAGTGAGACCATAGCAAGTAGACGCATGTCTATTTGACTATGGTCTCTTTTTGTTTGTAAATGTAAAGGAGAGAAAAAATGGATACAACAATTTTATTAGAATATGGCTGGGTCTTAATTGTACTCGTTGTATTAGAAGGATTACTTGCAGCAGATAACGCAGTCGTTCTTGCCGTAATGGTTAAACACTTAGAACCTAAACAAAGGCAAAAAGCATTGTTCTACGGATTACTCGGGGCTTTCATATTCCGTATGATAGCTGTATTAATGCTTGTATGGCTTGTTCAGTGGTGGTGGGTACAAGCAATTGGTGCACTCTACTTACTGTACGTATCAATCAGTCACATACTTGCCTTCATGAAGAAAGACAACCATTCAGCAGAGGAATTGCTTGAAAAGGAGAAGAATAAAAAACATTCTGGTTTCTGGATGACGGTATTGAAAGTAGAAATTGCCGATATCGCATTTGCGATTGACTCAATTTTAGCAGCAGCAGCGATCGCACTTGCATTACCACACATAGGTGGTGACTTCTTTGGTATTAACGTCGGCCAATATTCAGTTATGGTTGTCGGTGGACTCATGGGTGTAATCATCATGAGATTCTTTGCGAACTGGTTCGTAAAGATTTTAGATCAAAAACCAGGACTCGAAGTTGCAGCATTTACAATTGTTGGATGGGTAGGTATTAAGCTTGCAGTATTAACATTAGCGCATCCGGATCTCGGTGTACTACCTGAAGACTTCCCTCATTCTACTGTTTGGAAATTGACATTCTGGTCAGTAATGGTAATCATTATACTTGTTGGTTGGTTTAGTGATCGATTTAAAACAAACAAAGCTGCTTAAAATAATTAAGGAGTGTGCATATGTCGAATGAAAACAGACCTGAATCTTTTGATGAAAGATTCAGACGTAAATCCCATTCATTTTTAAATGAAGATGAAGACAAAGACAATAACGAAGAAATGAAAGAGAATAGTGGCGTAGAGAAGGAAACTTATGCGCCTAAAGAGACAAATGATTTTTATGAGGAACCCCGTACGGATAAACGAGGTGGGTGTTTTTCATCATTACTCATACCACTTCTCGCAGGTATTGTTGGCGCTGTGCTTGTAGTAGTGCTCTATCATAATTTTTTTAATGGAGATACTCCAGTAACAGATAATAATAGGAATCAAACAGAATCCAAAGAACTAAGTGAAGTAAAAAAAGACTTAGAGAAAGAACATAGAGACAAGGTGATCACGGATACCACTGCAGCAGTTAAAAAAGCAAGTCCAGCGGTAGTTTCTGTAATTAACTTGCAAGAAACTCAGTCACTATATGGATTGGATGCAGGTAAAATCGAGGAGGCTGGAAGTGGCTCAGGTGTCATTTATAAGATCGATGAAAACAATGCATACATTGTGACAAATAATCATGTGATTGAGGGTGCGTCTGAGTTAAAGGTAAACTTAGAGTCTGGTCAATCGATTCCAGCTGAACTCATTGGTGCAGACATTTGGACTGACTTAGCTGTCCTTCGCATTGAACGTGGTAATATCGACGTTGCAATCGAGTTTGCAGATAGTGATAAGATTTTAGTAGGTGAAGATGCGATTGCAATCGGTTCACCACTCGGTGCGATGTTTTCTGGATCAGTATCACGTGGCATTGTGTCAGCTTTAGACCGTGCAATTCCTGTTGATTTTGATAATGATGGTAGTATCGATTGGGAGGCAAGTGTACTCCAAACAGATGCAGCGATTAATCCAGGAAATTCTGGTGGGGCACTAATAAACAGCAGTGGTGATTTAATTGGTATTAACTCAATGAAGATTGGAACGGACAACGTAGAAGGTATTGGATTTGCGATACCTTCTAATGAAGTTGCAAGAATTATTAAAGACCTAGAAGAATTTGGAGAAGTGAAGCGTCCATTTTTAGGGGTAAGTATGATGGATATATATACAATTTCTAGTGAGATTTTGCAAGGTCAATTAAACTTACCTGAAGAAGTAACAATGGGTGCATTAGTAACTGGAGTTCAGGAGAATTCTCCTGCAAACCAAGCTGAACTTAGAGCGTATGATTTGATAGTGTCTCTAGACGGTGAAGCAATTGAAAACTCTCTGAAACTACGTCGTTATCTCTATGAAAAGAAAGAAATTGGAGATGACATCACAATTGAATTCTACAGAGATGGTAAAAAACAAACCACAAAAGCAACTTTAGAATAATATCGATTTAAGATTAGGGACTCCCTAATCTTATTTTTTTGGTCTAGTCGTCTCGAATTGTATTGAAAGAGGGTATAATAGAGCGTATGATAAATGATATTAAAGGGGTGAGATAATTTGCAATCAATCATGAGTTTGTTTAGGAGTACAAGTCCTCAGAGATTAATTTTATTTTATTATGCAATGAGTCTTTTTATTGCGACACTACTCATGCAAATTCCATTCTTATATCGTGATGGTGCAGCTGTATCATTTATGGACACTGTGTTTGTCGCTGCATCAGGAATTTCAGTTACGGGGCTCACTACGGTCAATATTGCAGAGACTTTTTCATTACCTGGATATATTGTACTGATGTTTATATTAAACCTTGGTGGTATTGGGATAATGGCAGTATCTACTTTTGTTTGGGTCGTACTTGGCGTAAAGGTCGGTCTCAAAGAGCGTGCAGCAATCATGGTAGATAACAACCAAGTAAAGATGAGTGGCGGGGTTAGGCTCGTTCTAAACATTGTACAATTACTTTTTGTGATTGAATTGATTGGTGCAATCATCTACACTACAATATTTTACATACAAACGGGCGATTTTGGGAAATCGTTACTCGATGGTGTATTTTTATCGATTTCGGCAACGACCAATTGTGGTTTTGACTTATATGAGCAATCACTAATTGGGTATAGTAACAACTACTTCGTACAAGTGCCAGTGATGATGCAGATTGTTTTAGGTGCAATTGGGTATCCTGTATTAATTGAAATAAAGGAATACTTTAGCAAGAAAAATTCGAGATTCAAGTTTAGTTTATTCACAAAAGTGACTGTAACGATGTACTCAATACTATTCTTACTTGGTGCATTCCTGTATACACTATTAGAGTGGAATGGGAATAGTGTTGATGAATCGGTGTTCTCAAAAATTATGAATGGCGTGTTTATGTCGATTTCTGCAAGAAGTGGTGGAATTGTCGTTGAGGATCCATCGACACTGAATGAAGTCACGCAGTTGATTCTCTCGATGCTCATGTTTATTGGGTCATCTCCATCATCTGCTGGTGGGGGAATCAGAACGACGACACTGCTTATTATCATCGTCACAGTTGTAGCGTTCTCAAAGGGACGTAAACATGTGAGTGTGTTTAAGCGTACGATTGCGCGACAGGATATCTATAGAGCATTTGTAGTGCTTGCGATTGCGATATTCTTAGTATTTATTGGCGTGTGTATTATTGATTTTGTAGACGGCTCAAGATTTGGACTCGCTGCAATTATCTTTGAAGTGACGAGTGCATTCGGGACGTGTGGAATGTCTATGGGTATTACGAGCGATTTATCAACAATAAGTGAATGTGTTATTATTCTATTTATGTTTATTGGGCGTGTTGGATTCGTGTCATTCTTGCTCTCAATCGGTGGAAAACAAACGAAAGAAGTATTTAAATACCCAGAAGAAAGACTGATGGTTGGGTAAAATTTAACCAAGATTTCGTAAAGTAATCTTGGTTTCTTTTTTATGGATAAACAACAAAATGAAATAATGGTAGTACTTTGGTACCATGGTAACTAACTAGAAATATGTGAGAGGTATTTAATGAAATTACGGGAGTAACCCAAGACAGCTTGTATGTGAATGGGAGATACTTAGAAGACGCTTATGGTAGATCCAGATGTACTTGAAATGATCAGAGATCATCGAGTTATTTCATATAATCGTTTCTTTGATAAGAAGGGGTTAGACAGTGACTTCTTTGAAACGCAATATGAATAGAAAAAAGGTGTACTCTAAAGATAAGAGTACACCTTTTTAAATTATTTAAGAATTTTGTAGCGTTTATGATTGACGACTGTTTTTTCGAAATCTTCATTTTCGTCCCAGTCCTCATTTATTGTAATATCTACAATGACAGAGTTTTCATTTACTTTTTCAACTCTACCCAGTCGACCGTCATTGAACTCAACAAAATCTCCGACTTCAGCTGGGATGATTTCGATTTCTTCTTCTTTCTTACTCAAAGGAACCCCTCCAAACGCATAGTCAAATTATTATACTAAAAAATCATATGGTTTTCAAGTGTTCAAACTTTGCTTAGCTTCTCTCGTATACTCTTCCTTATATTTTTTGCGGTTGAATTTGATACACCAAGCATTACTGAAATTTCTGATATGCTATAGCCATTTAACAGATAAGTAAAAACATATTGTTCACGTTCATTCAAGTTTGTTTTGAGATCTTCAAAATAGATATAATCATATTGATCTCTATACGAATGCGTAGTCATGAGGGTGTCTTCAGTAGTTGTGTGATATTTTTGGTAGTTTGATTCCTTTCTAATTGTGTCTATAAGACGCTGGTAGATTCTCGTATATATATATTGGTCTTGTGTACATTTTGCCTTTTCTTCATCGAATGTATTTTGTGCAGTGAAGACTGTAATACGTCCAATTTGCATATACTCATCAATGTGATACTTTATGCCAAGTTTTTTAATGATGCTCATAATCATAGGTTCATAAGTCTTAATATCTTTCATTTATTTTCTCAATCTGATCGATCGTTTCATTTCCGGATAAATAAATTATATGAATGTCTTTAACAAAACGCCAAACGCATAACGAACTAAAGTTAACTTTAAGTTAACTTTTGTTAATGAATTTTAAGCGATAATGTCATATAATTTATATATAACTAAAAGTTATGGTAGATATACGAAGTGAACGCTCAGTGACAGAAAGGAAAATACATGCATATCGAACTTACAAACCATTGTATTTACATAGAGCCAATTATGGATGTAAAGTACACATCACGTGCAGTATTTACGAACCAAGTGGCATATAGTACAAAAACAACGACAAAATGGGTCGATGATACCTTGAAAAGATATTACGCGACCAATATAGAGGCAAGAAAATATCATGCAAAAATACACTTCAACGTCCACAGGCTTACTCCCATTATCTTTACTACAAATAATGGATTTTTATTATTTCCACTTCCTGAAAAACAGTTTAAATTAAATAACTACTGGATTAATTTAAGTAAATGCTACGCATTTAAAGAGAGTGATACAGGGGTAATTGTTGAATTCACTAATGGTTCTAAACTGGATATCCCTATATCGATCACAGCGTTTGAAAGACAATATACAAGAGCTTTGTTTTTAAATGATCAATATGGAAAGTTTGTTATAGCAAGAGACAACCGCAATCACATGAATTATAATGATACAATTATATATAATATGAGTAATTCAAATGAATAAACTTGTAAAAACGGATAGATGTATCTTAAAATTAGTATCATGAGAAGGGGCTGAAACGTTTGAAATTAACTGTTAAAGTAAAGAGCGAACAACTTGGTTCAAATCAGTTTACTTACCAAATTTCTGCGGAAGAAAAACTAGATAAATTGATTCAATTAATTATTCTAGATCAAGAATTTTTAACACACGAAGCGGGCAAATTAAATTATGGAGAATATCCATTCCAAGAATTTCAATCACTTACTATAGGTAATCTATTTCATGGCACAGATCGCATTGTGATTGAGGGGAGTACTGCTCAAATTGAAATATTTAATAATGGAATAGAAAAAAGAGAGACGGACTTACTGCTTTTTGATTATACTCAATTTATAAAAGCATGTGATACCTACAATGATTTACTAACAGAAATCGATGTCCACGATGGTACCGTGTTTTATATTCAACAAGATAGAGAGCAATATCTTGTTAGAAAAGAAACAAATCATCTTGAATTCTATCATTTTAAGCGTCAATTTAATCAAGCATTTAAGGACTACTCACGCACACCGTTTTTTATTGTAGAGTTTAAGTCACGATCAGAACTGACTTTATCAGAATCACATTTCATTAAAAAATATCGTTATCCAAAGAGTGCACACTTAAATCCTATTATTCATCTTGAACTCGCACGAATTTCACAATCCATCATACAAGAAATGACTCTCCTAATCCATAGATTATTCACAATATTAGGCAGGTTTGTGAATGCAAATGTGCAAATTGAAGGCGAAGAAAAAGTGCCGTCATATATTCAATCAGATGAAAAAGAAACTATTGGATTTGTGAAGTACCAAGACTTAGAGAGTCTCATCCAAAAAGATAATTAGATGGTATATAATTAAAGTAGAATGGAAGAAGTCGTATGATAAATCAAAATGAATATGTGGATATTTCTGGTATCTCATTTATCAATATTGAGAAAACACAATTTCTTAATTCTATATTAATACCTAGAATTAAAAATGATGAAAAAACGTTTATTGTTACTGCGAATCCTGAAATTGTAAACCGTACGACTTATGATGATGCTTACAAAGAAGCGGTAATAAGTAGTGATTATACAATTGCAGATGGTGTTGGCATCCTCATTGCAGCCAAGATGAATAAAAAACTCATTAAAGAAAGAATTGCCGGTTATGATTTACTTGTTGACCTTTTAAACGTTGGCAATAAAGATGGTCTCAAAGTTTATTTACTGGGTGCAGAAGAAAGTGTAAACAAAAAAGCGAGTGAACACATCATAGTGAACTTTCCAAATGTTGAAATTGTCGGCCGTCATCATGGCTATTTCGATATGAACGATGATCGAATCGCGAAAGAAATCAGAGAGCTCGAACCGGATTTAGTCTTTGTTGCTTTAGGCGTACCAAGACAAGAGACGTGGATACATCAAAATTTAGACCAGTTCGAAAAAGGCCTGTTTATGGGTGTAGGTGGAAGTTTCGACGTATTGGCAGGCACAGTAAAACGCGCGCCTGAAATGTGGATTAAGCTAAATTTAGAGTGGCTTTATAGAATGATCAAACAACCAGAGCGCATTGGAAGAAACTTAAACATATTAAAATTTATGGTCAAACAGTTACCATTATTTAAAAGAAAATGATTATAGGAATGAAACGATGAATAACAGTAAATTGATGAATGTGATTTTATGGGCATTGATAGTAGGTATCGTAGCAGCATCACTTATGTATTTTTTTGTTAATGATAAATATGATGCAGTGAGCCAAGTGACTTTTGAAGATAATGGTGTAGAAATACCGTTAACTAAAGAATTTAAATCAGAAAAAATATTGAATGATTTAATTAAGGAAAATAATTGGAATGTATCTATGCTTGAATTGGAAAAAGCTGTAGATATTAAACAAAAAGATAATACTTATTCAATACATGTTTCATTTAATAACAAAGAAGACGCGCTGGAAATTGCAAATCGTTACGCACAAAACGTTGAAAACATATTTACTGATTCTGAAGTGATGGTTAACAAGTTGAGTAAAGCTTCAGAAATTAAAAACGTGTCTACATTACCGAAAGTGTTGTATATCACTGCAGGCGTATTGATTGGCGTACTGATTGGAGTGCTAATTAACGTAATAAAAAATCCGAAAAATATAAGAATTTCTGAAGATAGACCAGATTCTCTTAAAAAATATCCGGTACTAGGTACAATAAAAGTATATTAGGTGAGTGAAGAAATGAACGTATTTAATAGAAATAGAATCGTGATTGATTCACCGAATGATGAAACATCAAGTGCATATTTAAAAATGTCAGAAAAACTGAAATTTTATGCGGGTGATGATAAAAAGGTCATTCTATTTATGTCTACGAAAAATGGAGACGGTAAATCAACAGTGGCAACAAATGTTGCAATCAGCTTAGCAAAGCTAGGCGGTAGAGTAGTATACCTAGACGCAGATTTCGAAAATCCATCAATTAACGAGACATTCGATATGCAAATGCGTAAAGGTGTTTCAGATGCTGTTCTACATGACGAGAATATTTCATACATGATTTACGATACGTCCGTTTATGGGTTAAGCATCATCTTTGCAGGACTAGAAAAAGATGAAACGGGTATGGTGTTACTATCTAATAAATTTAGATATTTGACTAAGACACTTAAACACTCTTTTGACTTTTGCATTTTAGATATCAATTCAAGTAAAAATGAAGACGTATACCTAGAAGCATTAAAAGATTTTGTTGATGGTGTCGTACTTGTTGATAACCGTAGCAGGGACAACGATGAGTTAGATGGACTCGTGCAATTAATTGAGAAACATGAAATTAAAATTATTGGTATTGTCAATAATTTAGAAAAATCGTAATAAATAGGAGTAGAGATGAGCACATTTACTAATTATTTTTCAAAACATGTGAGAGAAAAGTTTACTAAGTTTATAGAGCTTATCGATATTAATGAAGAATGGGATCACTTTACATTTACATATGAAGTGCTCCCATTTATTAATTTAAGAGTAATATCGAATTATACTGCAAAGGTGTTTATAAAAGATCGCAGTTATCCACTTGATTGTACGTACCAAGAACGAATTATCAAAGTGAAACTTCCACGACACTTTTTTGATAACACACCTGATAACTTAATGATTCAGTTGTATTCATTTGATGTGCCAATGCGCATTAAACTGGAAAGAGAGCCAGATGACGAGACAATTAAAACTCAGTATATTATTAATGAAAAACTATATAATATCAAAGCAAAAAGAGATACGTATCTTTCAAAGAGATTCATGACATTAAATTTTAAAGAGTCCCCAGTTGAAATCAGGGACTTAAACGTAGATAGAGATTCCTTTAATATAACGTTTGAGGATTTTAAAGTATCTAATAAAACACAGTTATTCTTATCATATCCGCATAAATTTGTTGAGCTTATAAAGCATGTCAACGATGAAAGAACACTAACGGTATTTAATATTGATGATTTAACTCATGGTAGAGCTCAGCTTTATATTGGGAATAACAATGAAATATATCCAGTATCAAATACAAAGAACTTATCATTAAAATTGTTTTCTAAACTCTACTTATTTGATTTTAAATCCGTAGAGGATAGATTTACGATCGATATTAATGAACACATAGTCTATCCTAAATCCTTTACTGTAAATGAAGTAGAAGATGAGAAAGTAAAAGTTCAATTTGATATCGATTCTATAGGTGTTATTGAACGACCCCAGTTTGGTATTTATGACTTTACACTGGATGTATTAGAACGATTTGATATGTCAGATGATTTAAGTGTTGAATTACCGATTGAAGCGCTTATTAATGATTACACGCGTAAGAAAATCAATATTATCAATGATGATATCAAATATCAGGTAGATATCAGTCAGTCATATATTAAAGATTATATGTCTGGAGAAGTTACATTTATGGACGAGGTCTTAACGGCACACTTCTATAAACGCCGTGATGATTATCTTGGATTTAGTGTGAAGAGACCGAAACTGTTGAGACGAATAACAGATGTAAAAGACTTTACATTCACTGGCTTTGTAAAAGAAAAAGGACAATTTAACTCAGAGACAACAGTGATGATCTTTGAAGATCGTTATAGTGGAGAGCAGTACGTTGAACCAATAAACAAGAAATTTAACCTTGAATTAAATACAAATAAACTACTAGAGATAATGAGTCGTGATAAAACAGTCATTGATGTATTTGTTGGTATGCTTGATGATAATTTAGAAATTATTACTAAAGCAAAAATAACGTATAAACATTCGAATTATAAAAAAGATAATTACTACGAACAAAAGGTAATTACTAAAGAAAATGGAGATCACGTACACTTCTTAGTGACAACGACCCCATTCAATAACTTAAAGATAGAGACATTCGTGGTTCCTAAAGCGTTAGATACTAGAGTTGTAAGAAACAAAAACGTGTGGCTTATCGGAGAACGATCAGACACTGCTCAAGAAAATGGAATCACATTATTCAACTATCTAAGAGAACATACGTCAGTTGATGCATATTATGTTATTGAAAAAGATAGTCTTGATTATGAGAAAATTAAACACTTAGATAATGTGCTGACGTTCGGTAGTTTAGAACATTTTAAAAAATCACTTGAAGCGGGAGTATTGCTGTGTACGCACGATTTTGAAAATATTCTGCCATACAAGCCAGCAGGTGGGTTCTTCAATTATGAGGATACTTTAAAAGTCTTCTTGCAGCATGGAGTACTTGGACGTAAACCAGCAGAGTATCATAAAAAATATTATAATGACCCCTTTGATTTATTTATTGTGTCTTCAGATGAGGAAAAATTCGATGTTGTGATGAAAGAAATGGGATATAGCAGTGATGAAGTTGTTGTCACAGGACTTGCACGTTTTGACCAATTACCACTAGACCAAAAAGCGAGTCATATTCTACTCATGCCAACGTGGAGAGATTGGATTAATACAGATGATGCATTCTTAGAAAGTGAATATTATCTTAGATATAAATCTCTGATTGAAAATGAGAGACTTCATGAGATTCTTGATGAAAATAATGTGTATTTAAATTTCTATCCGCACTATAGAGCACAGCCATTCTTTAATACAGAGTTACTTGAGACGAATGATCGTGTGAACTTTATTGAACTTGGTGAGAGAACAGTCCAAGATTTACTAATCGCTCATGCATTATTGATTACAGATTATAGCAGTGTAAGCTTTGATTTCACGATGATGAAAAAGCCGGTATTGTACTATCATTTCGATGAATCAAGTTTCTTTAATAGAGGAATACTGAGACCAGTAAATGAAACGTTCTTAGGAGATATTGCAGAAACCGAAGAACAACTCATAAGTGATATTGAAAAGATCATTAAAGACGAATTTAAGGCCAATGTTGACGACCTGTCAGGCATATTCAAGTTTATCGACCATGATAATTGTAAGAGAATATACGAGGTTGTTTCAGGGGTGAATCGTATTATGTAAGGGTATATCAAATTTATTATATACAAATAGATAAAGAGGTTTCTCAAATGAAAAAGATGCTCCATAAATTTGCGAAGTATTTAAGTTCAAACTTTGCTGGATACTTTCCTAAGTCATTTAGGAAAAAATTTAGAAGAAGTATTTCAGTAGTACATCTTGAAAAGATAGAAGAAAGCATTTATGTAACTTATGAAATAGAACCACATATAAATGTCCGTTTTTATTCAGATTATCATGCGTTTTTAATAACAAAGGATAATTCATATAAATTATCTACAAAGAAAAATGACTTGCTTATAACTGTTAAGATTCCATTAAATTACTTGGAAGAATATACTGATGGATTTACGATTCAACTTAAGTCAAACGATGAAAAAATGAATGTAAAAAGACAAATAAACAATGAGAACAATATAACAAGATTTATTTTTAATGAAAAGTTATACAAAGTCTTCACTTCAAGAGCAGTACAAATATCATCTGTATATCAAAAGTTACGATTTCCAGATGAATATGAAGTGAAGGATCGAACTGTTTATTGTAACTACGTTAAACATAAGAATCAAACACTATATTTGAATATTGAAGATACACATATTAATGACATAGACAATATTTATGCATTATATGCACATAAATTCGTAAAGGTATTTGATGTAAAAAAAATCGATAATGATATATCTATTTCTAATTTAGACCAGTTTACAAAAGGAAAATTTAAATTATATGCACAAAAAGGTGAGTGTATGTATAACATCATCGCAAACACTGACATTAAACAAATTTTTGAGACTAAAGAACATAGATTTGAACTAAATAACGAAATTAAATACCTAGAATTTACTGTAATTGAACACATTATTCATTTAGATGAATTAATAATAGAATATATTGGGAATAATAAAGCATGTATGGTTTTAAAGCACCAAAACATAGAAGATATGTTAGGCAAAAACTTATTAATTACAGATGTAGTTTCTAATCATATAAAAGAAGTATTACCAATCTCTTCAGGTGAATATATGATAGAAATAGATGATTTGATTGAGAGGTTTTCTAGAAAGAAATTAATGTTACAGGACGAAGAAAAGATTTATCAAATCAAACTTGATAGAACTGAGCTTGATAATTCTTTAGATGAAGAATACAACTATCTTGGTGAAATATTAAGAGTGAAGTTTTATAAAAGAATTGATGGCTATCTAGGCTTTACCATGAAGCGTCCTAAAATAAAAAGGTTAATTAAAAACATTGATGGTTTAATTCTTGAGGGATATATAAATGGAAATCAAAAGTTCAAAAATTTGCAACAATCTATGATTCTAATTGATAGAAATAGTGAACAAGAATATATACTTCCAATCGAAGATGAATTTAAACTGAGTTTAGATCCACATGAATTAATCAATATAATGAGTCAAGATAAAACCATTATCGATATTTATATAGGGTATGTAAATGACATTGGAGAAGTGATTCGCAAAACAAAAATCGAATACCAACATTCAGACTATAAGAAGGACACTTATTACAGTCATGTTTCTATAGAAAATATGGATGGTGATTATGTTAACTTTTTAGTAACAACAACTCCATTTAATAACCTGAAAATCGAAACATTTGTAGTGCCAAAAGAAATCGATGCTGATAAATTTAAAAGAAATCCGAATATATGGTTAGTGGGAGAACGTAGAGATACAGCTCAAGAAAATGGTCTTGCTATGTTTGAGTTTCTACGGAATCAAACGAATGAATCAGTATATTATGTGATAGATGAATTTTCAAAGGATTATGAAAAGATTAAGCATGGTGAGAATGTGTTGAAATTTGGCAGCTTAGAACATTATGAGATTTCTTTACAAGCAGGAGTTTTATTATGTACACATGATTTTGAAAATATTCTACCGTATAAACCAGCAAAAGGCTTCTTTGACTATGAGAATACTTTTAAAGTGTTTTTACAACATGGTGTATTAGGAAGAAAGCCTGTAGAGTATCATAAATTTTACTACGAAGACCCGTTTGACTTATTTATTGTTTCAAGTGATTCAGAGAAGAAAGATATCGTCATGGATATCATGCAATATGAATCTGAGGACATAGTTGTGACAGGATTAGCTCGATTTGACTATCTACCATTTGATAACTTAACGAAAGATATCCTTTTAATGCCTACTTGGAGAGATTGGTTAAACAATGAAGAAGTATTTGAAGCGAGCGACTATTTCCATAGGTATAAAAGTTTATTAACAAATGAACGTTTAAATAATATTCTTGAAGTCAATGATATTAGGTTAAACTTTTATCCGCATTATCGTGCGCAGTCATTGTTCAATTCAAAGAACTTAAAAACTGGACCTAATATTGATTTTATAGAGCTAGGGGAAGAAAGCGTACAGGAATTACTGATTAATCATTCGCTTTTAGTAACTGATTTTAGTAGTGTGAGCTTTGATTTTTTACTTATGAATAAACCAGTAATTTATTATCATTTTGATGATGATAAATTTTTCAGAAAAGGTTTATTAAGACCAATTGAAGAAACTTTTGTTGGAGATATCGCTGGAAGTGAAGAAGAGTTAGTCGATTTAATTCATGAGGCTATCCAAAATAAATTTGTAAACTCTGTCGAAAATCTAGATAGAATATTAAAATATAGAGATCATAATAACAGAAAAAGAATTTATGAAAGTATTAAAAGTATGATGTAAAAAAGCGAACTCTTTTGAGTTCGCTTTTTATTTATAAACTACATATCATATTAACGTGGGGTATTCCTGCATCGTCAAATTCATCAGAGGATACTTGATATCCAATTTTTTCATAGAAAGGAATCGCATGTGTTTGCGCACCAAGCTTTGCCCATTTGAATCCTTTTGATTTTGCATGTAAGTGTACGAAATACATGAGATTCATTCCGAAATGCATACCTCTGTATTCTTTCAATACAGCCATTCGTTCAATTTTAACAGTTGTTTCATCAAAAATTCTATACCTTACTGTACCTGCTGGTTCATTATCTAACAAGAGCAATACGTGGACACATTCATCTTCGTATTCGTCAAGTTCCAGTTCTACTGGAACGTTTTGCTCATGAACAAAAACTGTTTTTCTAATCTTTACGCAATCGGGATAATATTTACTATTATCTGATATGAGAATCTCCATGTAATTCGCCTCTTTATCTCCACAAATGACCAAATCGTACGGATCATTTGGCCATATATGTGTCTATTTAAAATATAATGATGCTACCAATCATTATTTTGACTGTCTTGTTCGTCATACTCAGTACCATCATCATAATATTCATTATTCATCCCGTCAACATCGTCTATGTTAGTGTCACCTTCTGTTTCGTGTTGTTGGAGTGTTTCTCTTGTTACGTCAAAACCAGTTCCATATGGACTGTCGTAACCTTCTTGTGCATAAAATGGCTCTTCTTCTAGATGGTAATTCTCAATTACATCCGTTGGAAGAATTTGCTGCGGGTTCATCCAATAATCATAACGAATATTTTCAAAATCATCAGCGATAGGTGGATTGAGATTTAAAATTTCTCGCAATGTTTTTGAAATAACAAATAGGTGTTCATTCGCAGGCTTATAGTAGTAAGCACCATTGAAAGCCCAATAATCATCACCCAGAATCATTGAAGATTCAAAACTAATTTCATTTTTACTGAAGTACGTTGCAATGCTTCCGAGCTCGTTCATAGTAAAGTTGTGGTTTACGTTTCGTGCAACTACGTTTACAAGATCGTCGTATTTGGCAATTGCACCAGTTGATTTTGCTTTTTGCATAATAGCTTTAATCATTTGCATTTGGCGTTCGCCGCGCCCAAAGTCTGAGTCGTATTGTCTACTTCTAACAACAGCAAGTGCTTCTTCACCTGTTAACGTTTGTTTACCTTTACTTACTCTTGTTTTACCATCGTCATAAGGGTTTGGTTCTACCATATCAAAGGGTACATCAAATTCAACGCCGTCAAGTGTATCTACCATTTCTACTAAAGCATCAAAATTTAAACGGATGTAGTAGTCGACAGGTACATTGACTAGATTTTCAACTGCATCAACTGCACTAGGAACCCCGCCAAGTGCGTGCGCATGGTTTACTTTGTCAAAAGTTTGTTCATTTGTCATATACGTTAAGCTATCACGAGGGATGCTTAGCATTTTAACAGAGTTAGAATGCTTATCGAAAGTAGCGAGTATCATTGAGTCAGTACGGAACTGATCTCTAGAAATGTTCTCTTTTTTTGAACGTTTTTCATTTTCATCGATTCCCATAATTAAAACTGTAAAACTATCTTCAACAGACGCTTTTTTATCACGTAACTCTGATTTATTTCTATCTTCGGCAATATCTTCGTATGAATCCGATACACCTTTATTTATTGTGTAAAATAAATAACCGATCCATACAACAGCTACAATAGCAGCTAGTAGTAATAGTACAACTAATGCTTTTAAAAATTTGTTCATAATATGCTCCAATTAATTAATTTACAATAGACAAATATAAACGTATTAATAAATTTTTTCAATCAATAACTGTGTGTTATTTCCTTTAGAAAATTCATTCCATTTATTTTTGAAAGATCCTATATCGCTTATATCAAAGTTATTTTTGATTATAAAATCGACGATTTCTATTGTATTATAAGCAATTTTTCCAGTTACAAGATTTGTGTATTCCCCAGTGAGACCACGTGAATGTTCGTAGTCTTTTAAATCATATGGGTAAAAAATTATCGGTTTGTTAAAATTTGCAAAATCAAATGCAACCGATGAATAATCTGTAATTAGTATATCAGTTATTGATAGTACGTTCTCTATAGATTCTACATTTGATAGATTTAATACCCTTTTGTTTTTAATTCTTTGGTCATTGAAATTAACAGCTGGATGTAATCTTAAGATAATTGAGTATGACTCTGGTAAAGTGTCGAGCATGTATTTGATATCAAGCTCTAAATGATGTACTTCAAAAATTTTGTCGCGATATGTTGGAGCATATGTGATAACGGTTTGTCCTTTAAGGGTAGGATAAGTCGTTGTCATATAACTTTTTGCATCTAAGACTTTTGCCTGATTAGAATAGAAATCACTAGATGGCATACCAAAATTTAGCAAACAATCATTTTTGAGACCAAAAGATTTCTTAAAGATATTTCCCATGATGGTTGAACCATTTAGCACATAATCTATGTTTCGATAAGACTTTTTAAAGCGTCTATAGGATAGAATACTTCTCTTATCTAATGAATGATCTTCAAGTGCAAACTTTTTAAACGCACCAACAGCATGCCAAGTTTGAATGATTGTTCCTCTAATCAAACGAGCTGCTCCAAGAAAAGGATAAAAATTATCAATGATAATTTCAGAAGCAGTAGCAATATCTCTTAACATCTTAATATGTGTTTTATAATCGTGTTTATTATGAGTTGTTAATTTGGTGTGATGATAGTCGAAAGGTCGTTTGCTGAAATTATAAAAAACGACTTCTTTTTTAGTTTCTACCATTAATTTAGGTATTGTCACTGATGCATTTTCTATAAAAGAAGAAACGAAAACAATTTTATTTTGAGGATGCTTTTTTCTGTTAATTAAGAAAAACCACTTTACGAATAATACATAAAGTTGCAATGCGAGTTCTTTAATCATTTTGACCTAAATCATTTTTGATTTTAGATGTTGAAATGCCTTCAGTTCTTGGAAGATATACGACTTCACAGTATTCTTTTAAAAAGTCGAATTTACCTTCCCAGTCGTGGCCCATAACAAATGTATGAATACCATATTTTTGAACATCGGAAATTTTTTGGTCCCAAGACTCTTCAGGAATAACCTCATCTACATATTTAATTGCTTCTAAAATTAATTTGCGATCCTCAAAAGAATGGTATGAATGCTTGTGTTTGATTGAGTTGAATTCATCAGTAGATGTTGCAACGATAAGATAGTCACCCATTTCTTTAGCGCGTCTCAAGATATTAATATGGCCTGTATGCAAAAGATCAAACGTACCGTACGTAATAACTTTTTTCATTTCTTCACCTTAATCTTTTATTAATTTTGTTATATAATCTATTCTAATCAATATTAGGTATAATATAAACTATAGATAGTTATATTATAATACAAACAATAAGGATGTTACGAGTTAATGAAAAATATAAAAGCGATATTGCTAAAAATTTACAAAATCATTTTTATTCTAGCAGGTAAAGTACTGCCTAAAAATGAGAAACTGATTGTTCTTGAGAGTTTCCTCGGAAAACAATTTAGTGACAATCCAAGAGCACTTTATGAATATATGAAAAATCGATATGGCAATGAATATGAACTTGTATGGAGTGTGGACAGAAGATATGTAGATGTGTTTGAAGAAAACAACGTTAGATACCTAAAGAGATTCTCTTTAAAATGGCTACTTACTTTAAATAGGGCTAAATTATGGATTTCTAATAGTAGAATGCCTTTATGGATACCAAAACCTCGGAAAACAAAATATTTACAAACTTGGCATGGTACTCCTTTAAAACGACTCGCACTCGATATGGATGCAGTTTTGATGCCAGGAACAGATACGGAAAGCTATAAGAAAAACTTTACAACTGAGTCTAGTAAATGGGATTATTTAATTTCGCCAAATCCCTATTCTACAGAAATATTTAGACGAGCATTTAATTTCAATAAAACAATGCTTGAAACAGGATATCCAAGGAATGATATCTTAGTAAATAGTAATAATGAAGAATACATCAACAAATTAAAGATTGATATGGGTATCAGAAGAGATAAGAAGATAATTCTATATGCTCCGACATGGAGGGATAATGAGTATTACCAAAGAGGTAAGTACAAGTTAGATATTAAATTAGATTTAGAACGTATGAGAGAATCACTTTCTGATGATTATGTGATTCTTCTTAGAATGCATTATCTCATTGCTGAGAATATTGATACATCAAAGTATGATGGTTTTGTAATTGACATGTCTAAATATGAAGATATTAGAGATTTATATCTCATTTCTGATATACTACTTACAGACTATTCATCGGTATTCTTTGATTATGCGATATTAAACAGACCTGTTTTATTCTTCACATACGATCTTGAAAGTTATAGAGATAATCTAAGAGGGTTTTATTTTGACTTTGAAAAAGAAGCGCCAGGTCCGTTACTTTATGATACAGCAGAAATTATTGAGCAGGTACATTTGATTGAAAATGGCGAATTTGAATTCAGTGAGCGACTTGCTGAGTTTAGAAAGGTATATTGTAGTCTCGAAGATGGCGCAGCATCAAAACGTGTCATGAATAGAGTGCTATAAAATTGAAGGGATATTATTAATGAAATCATTTTTTAAATTAATTCAAGAACAAATTGATAACTTCTATCTTGTTAGAAGATTATCTATGTATGATCTTGTCAGTAGTAATAAAAATAATTATCTCGGTATATTATGGGAGCTTTTAAACCCCATGACACAGATTGTAATATACTGGTTTGTATTCGGTACATTAAGAAGCAGAGCACCAGTAGAAGTTGCAGGAGAAGAAATACCGTTTATTATTTGGCTAATTGTCGGATTCCTTGTTTGGGTATTTTTCTACCAAGCGTCAATTGGGGCATCGAAGTCAATTTACTCAAGACTTAGAATGTTATCAAAAATGAATTTTCCACTTAGTGTAATTCCAAACGTTGCAATTTTCTCTAAGTTATACATTCATCTTGGAATGCTAGGTATTGCGTTTATTATCTATCAATTTGCTGGATATTACGTTTCGATTTATTTTGTTCAGATTATATACTTTATTTTCTGTCTATACGCATTTACATTTGCGTTTGGTCTTATCATGTCAACACTATCTACAATAGTAAGAGACGTGCATTTATTCTTAAACTCAATATTAAGAATGGGATTATACGTATCAGGAGTTTTATGGCCATTAAGTATATTAGCAGATTTCCCTAAAATTCATGCATTTCTTAAATTTAACCCTTTAATCTATGTGATTGACGGATATCGATATTCATTCTTAGGATCAGGTTGGTATATTGTTGAGCATTGGAAATATGGATTATATTTCTGGGGAGTAGTATTAATTATGTTATTAATTGGATCAGTTTTACACATGAAATTTAGACGTAATTTTATTGATTATTTATAGAGGTGGAGTTTATGAGTAAAGTAATTGAGGTAAAAAATGTCTCTAAACGATATAAGCTCTATCGAAATACAAAAGAACGATTATTGAGTATTTTTAATAGGGACAAATATGGTGAGGAATTTTATGCATTAGATAATGTAAATTTTTCAGCTGAAGAAGGAGACGTAGTTGGTTTTATTGGAACAAACGGTTCAGGTAAATCAACGCTTTCAAATATAATTTCAGGTATTGTACCTGAAACTTCAGGTGAAGTGCATACACGTGGTAATGTTATGCTGATTGCAGTCGCTGCAGGATTAAACAATGATTTAACTGGAAGAGAAAATATTGAACTTAAGTGCTTAATGCTTGGATTTAGTAAACAAGAAATTAAAGAACTAGAACCTGAAATTATTGAATTTTCGGAATTAGGTACCTTTATAGATCAGCCAGTAAAATCTTATTCTAGCGGAATGAAATCAAGATTAGGTTTTGCAATCTCAGTGAGTGTTAATCCTGACATTTTAATTATTGATGAGGCTCTATCTGTAGGGGATAAAGCATTTGCAGAAAAGTCTCTTGCTAAAATGAAAGAATTTAAAGAACAAGGTAAAACAATGATTTTTGTTTCCCATTCAATTAGTCAAATGAAACAATTTTGCGATAAAATATTATGGTTAGAATTTGGTAAAGTTAAAGCATATGGGGAAAAAGATGAAGTACTGAGACTTTATGAATCTTTTCTTAACAAATGGAGTAATATGAAAAAAAGTGAAAGAGATGAATATAGAGAGCAACTATCTAAGACTAGAGCAACGTACGAAGTTCAATTAGAAAATGAAGCGTTAACTGTATATAAAACTGGTAAAATAGATATTAGTCATACGTCAGAACTGGAAATAAAACCTGTTAGTCGTATTGCTCATATTAAAGCAGGTAATTCTAAAATTTATGAGAGTCCTGGGAATGTTCAAAGTTCATTTTCAAGCGCTTCTTATAAAAATAAGTCTTATTTTATTACTCGGACGGCAAATTATAATTATGAAGATTTTTATTTATTGAGTGATGAAAAAAGTTCGACTGAAAAAGTGATAGGGTGGATGAAAGCAAGCGAAATTCAACATAGAGGGTATGCAGAAGTAGAATCCACAAATAAGATATTTATATTAAATGGAAAAGGAAATGGGTATAGTCGCCCATGGGGTGGAAAAAAACAACTGTTTCCTGGATCTATGAAAAAATATAAAAATCAAGAATTTAAAGTTAAAAAAATTGTTATGATAGCAAAAACTCCATGGTACTTTGGTGAAATAGATGGTATAGAGTTTTGGGTACATAATAATATTATAATAAATACAGAAGGAGATTAATTATGAAGACAGATGTTATAATCACTAATTTTTATTTAGAAAGAGTTCAATTATATATTGAAGGTTATGTAAATAATATTGATCTCAAATCCAGTTCATTTTACATTCAAAATCCAACAGAAAAAATTTCGTTACAACCCAATCAGGTATATATAGAAAATTCTAAATTTAAAATAAGAATTAACACTGTAAATATTAATGAAGGTGATTTTCTACCTGCTAGCAGGTATTTACTTATTGTTCAAGATACAAAAAAAAATATAGCCCAATTAGATTCTAAATATTTAAATCCACAATTTTATGATTTAGAAGAAAATGAAATAGAAAGTTATAATAAATTAGAGTCTGAAAATCAAAAAAATAACTTTTTATTAAAGAAATTAGAAGTAAAATTTAGACACGGAGGTGTATCTAAAAACTATATTTACACAATTACTCCTCAAATAGCTAGAGATTTAAATGAGTTTATCATCAATATTTCATTTAAAAAACCAAAACCCAAACTAAATTATGTACAATCTAAAAAACAAAATATCAGAAAAAGATACAATAAAAACTCATTTTTCATAAGGGATTTTATTTTTAAGTCTTTGTTCACTATTTCTAAAATATTGAATAAAAAACGTAGAAATACTGTGCTATTTACATCTGATTCAAGAGCCCAGTTATCTGGAAATTTAAAGTTCGTTTTTGACAAAATGATTGAAAAAAACTTAGATCGAAAATATAATATACACTTTATATTTAAAAGACATGTTTCAGAACGAAGAAGTTTTATCAATAAAATAAAATTTCCAATATTATTAGGCAAAGCAAACTATATATTTTTAGATGATTATCATCCAATGCTTATAAATTTAAAATTTAGAAAAGATCAAGAAATTATTCAAGTTTGGCATGCTGTGGGAGCCTTTAAAACAGTAGGATATAGTAGAATTGGTAAAAAAGGCGGGCATTTTTATCATTATAAAAATCATAGATATTATACTAAGACTTTTGTAGCTTCTGAACATGATGTACCTATTTATGGTGAAGCTTTTGGAATAAAAGATAAAAATGTGATTCCGACAGGAGTTCCAAGAACGGATGCTTTTTTTGATGAAAATTATAGAGAAAAAGGCAAGAATAGAGTTTATTCTAAATACCCTAATATAAAAAATAAAAAAGTGATTTTATTTGCTCCGACATTCAGAGGAAATGGACATCGTACTGCTTTCTATCCTTTCTTTAAAATTGATTTAGATAGATTAGCTAAGTATGCATTGGAAAACAATGCTGTAATTCTATTTAAAATGCATCCGTTAATTCAAAATAAAATACAAATACCACAGAAGTATGAGAAATATTTAATTGATGTACATGATTATTCTGATATAAATGATTTATTATTTATCACCGATTTATTAATAAGTGATTATTCGTCTGTAGTTTATGAATACGCGTTACTTCAAAAACCAATGATATTTTATGCATTTGATTTAGAAGATTATGTTGCAACAAGAGATTTTTACGTAAATTATACTGATTTTGTTCCTGGAAAAATTGTAAATAATTTTACTGAATTAATGGACGCAATTGAAAATGAAGATTATGAAACATATAAAATTGATACGTTTTTAAATAAATATTTTAAATTCTTAGATGGAAAAGCATCTGAAAGACTTGTTGATAATGTTTTTAATTTACCCAATTAAACTTAAAATCTAAATACAATAGCTTTAAAAACAAGGGGAATAATATGCTTAAAAACTCTAAAAAAATTTTAAAAGATAAATTGTCTTCTTATTTTTATAAAATTAATAAGAAAAGTTAAATAAAGAATTTAAATAGATTAAATAAGAAATTTCGACTTCTGAAATTAAATTTTTACAATTAAATTTAGAATACCAAACTAAAGA
>NZ_CAJEWB010000005.1 GCF_903994035.1 Phocicoccus pinnipedialis | reverse complement strand
GTATTTTCATTTTTATTATCATGATAAAAGTAAGTTGGAAGTTTGTTATCTAATAAATAACTATGCTTAAACTTTATTTTATTATCTTCAATGGAAGAAAATGTTTCTATGTCATTATACGAATGATAAAGCACTCTAGATGGCATATGAAAATTATTTATACTCATAACAAAACCATTTTTTAAAAGAAAACACTTATCAATAAATAATGTATCGGCTAATAAAGTATCATTTAAATACCATTTGCTTTCATGTAAAAAATAATATTCGTTTTTTAAAGTATAGTTTCTAAATCTCAAATCTCTTTTATTCACTTTATTTTTCAAGATTTTTTTAATATGTTTATTCTCGCTTTTTATTGCTTTTATTGAGCTATAATTCAAATTAGCTATGGCTAATAAAGTTAGATAATTTTCACAATAATTATAAAGATAATAAAAATATTTTCCGTGTTCTATCACTTCAATAATTACTGATTCTTTACTTACCACTCTGCAAACTTCGTTAATTATGTATGCACAATTATCAATTCTTTTAATATAGTCTTTTTTCCATTCTATAACGTAACTATTTTTTGAACACTGTACTAGAATACTATCATTTATCCAATTTAAAGACTTCACATTATCGAACTGTTTTTTGTATAATAATTTATTCTTACTATTTTTCACTTCTAAAATACTATTTGTTTCTTTTTTTTAGATAGCAAAAATATTCTAAATTCTTGCTTACATTTAATAAAAAATCTTCTTCATACAAATATAATCACTTCTTTTCTAAAAAATTAAAGCTTACTATCTACAAAGAAAGTAAGCTTTATAACATCATTTTAAGGTTTAACTGTACATCTTTGCGAGTGCATCCAAGGAGCAGACATTACTCCTGCTGCAAGTTCATTATCTGAAGTTAATGTAGCTAATGAATCAAAATCTTTTGATAGCAAAGCATTATATTCTGCTTCAGATAAATCATAACTTTTTAGAAATTCTTCTGGGTTTGATAAATAAGATGCAATTTTTGAGTAATCTCCTTGTAAATCTTGTACCAGCGTATTGAACTTATTCATATTAAAAACCCCCTTTTAAAGAGCATACCACATAATGTGTTCGCTTACAAGACAGAATTTTCTGTTAATAATGAAGACCATTTTTTCTGTTGTTTTTTATATAAAGATAAATCACATGTGTTATAAAACACTTACTTTGTATGGTGTAAATCTAAACTAATTACAATTTTTTCTATATACATTCCTATTAATCATCGACTACCCGAATGAGTTTTTCCTGTTATAAAATCCCCTAATCCATTTCATATTCATTTGATTTTTGTTTTGAACCTTCTAGTAATGACTTTATAGATGTCTTTGATAGTGGTTGTGTTTTTTCAATATCAGATAACATTTGTCCTTCTCTTTTAATTAATACATCATTCCAATCTTTCACATGTTCTGATTTTGAAGGTATATCAAAATACATAGGTACTTCTCCTAATTCATGATGCACAAATGGATTCTCCAATCTTCGCTGAATAAATTCTAACCCTGCTTGATCGTTGTCTACACAGTACACTAGCGTTGGTATCTCTTTATGTGATTTAAATTCATTGCCTAGTTGATGCGCAATGACTTGGTCGTTATTCACACCACGCATGGATACATACTTACTATTAGGCTCTAAACCATTTAATGTGGCATAACTAAGGGCATCAGCTTCTCCCTCAAAAAAGAAAATCTTATCTAGTTTTCCATTATTGGTTTGGAATGAGAATGCTTGGTTGGTATCTCCACCTGATGCAATGAATTTAAATCTCTCACTACCCTCTTTTACATAACTGCCTTCGGCATTATGTCCAACGATTGTTCCTTTACTAATCCATGGATATACAGCATTGTTATTTTTATCTTGTCGTATTAAACCTTTAGATAGCAATGTATCTACAAGGTCTGGGTCTATTTTTCGATCTTCTACAAGATAATCTCTTACTTTAGTCGTATCTTCTTTCATTCTGTCATAAGGGAAAGCATAAGGCTCTTTAGTCTTTATCTCTTTAAAATTCATCCCTTGTTCGCTTCTAATACGGTTATTTTTAGGTTTGTTTAATTCAATAACTGCTTCTCTAAAATTCATATTAAACAATTCTTTTTCTTGGAGTAGTTGCAGTACAGTACCACCTGATCCTCTTGAATTCCATTTATACACATTCTTTTGTGCATTGATGACTAAACTGTCATGATCTTGCATACGGTAGTAATCCCCTTGTTTTTGTAGTACATAACCCTCACTTTCTAAATATTCCACAATACTTACTGTTTTTGCATGTTCAATCGCTTCTTTTTTAAGCATCCCTGCTTTATCAAAAATACTCTTATCCATAATATCTCTCCTTAAATATAAAAAAACTAGCACATCAATATAGATATGCTAGTTTGCAATATAGCTTTCATATAATTGTGTATCTAATTCATTAACATCTAACTTTTCAACAAAACTACCTTGTACAATAATTCGACTTTTTCCGTCTAATGTTCCACATGTTACAAGTGTAATTAATGTTTCACCTTCAACATCCTCGACCCATTGAATTTCTGTTGGTGCAACATACTCAATTTGTTTTATTTCATATACATAAACATAATTTTTATCTGTTGTATATATCTTCATCCCATGTTCAGCACGTTTCAAGGGAGAAAAAAGAGTGTTAGGATCAGGCATTAAATGTCCTGCTAATGCATAGTTTCCTTTACCGAGTTTCATGTTCGGCTTCATTGTACTTGCACCAGTATATAAATTCTCGTTACTTACTCCTTCAACAATCGGTACATTCATTTCTAATGCAGGTATAAATAACTGACCTCTATATAAGCGTTTATTGATTGTTGCATCACTTGGTATACGATCAATCAGTCTAACAGCGTTCCAATCATATGTGATACCTGTATCTTCATATAAATTTGGATGATTTTCTTTAATCTCATCTACATCACTATCGTTTGTAAGAGAATCAATCCATGCTTCATTTTGTTCGATTTGAGTTGCATCATATGTGTTTGCATCTGCATTTGCATGTTTAATCGTCAATGGATCTTTAATATAGAATTGATATGGTTGGTAGAGTAACAGTGCAATCGCAGGTAATAACATAAATATAATAACTAGGCTGATTAATCTACGTTTTTTTCTCTTTTTTTCTATTTGATTCATATAGTCATTAAAGCTCACATCATACCCCTTCTTTCTTAAAGTCTAAAACTACTTTGTATTCTTCATCTAGTTTTAAATACGCATCAAATGTTTTCCCTGCCTTTGATTTAAAACCTTTAACTTTTTGTTTTGTTCGTTTGTTTTCTATGAGTTCTTTAACAAGTGAATCTGATAAATTTTTGCCCACTACTTTACCATAGATTACAAACCCACAATCACGATCTTCACAAACATACATTTTTCCATACTTTGATGTGATTTGTTTTATATCATGATTTCCACATTTAGGACATTGACCATATTCAGATTCATTACTTAACGCAATCTTAGATTTACCAGTTTCATCTAAAATACCATTCTCTACCAGTTCTTTATTTACATTACTTATCTGATGAGTAATGTAGCGTTTTGTGTTATCAAGAAAACCATCTAACGTTTGTTTCTTATCAGTGATCCCCTTTAATGATTTTTCCCATTTTGCTGTCATGTCTGAACTAGATAATAATGTGTTCGTAACGGCTTGACATAGAATACGTCCTTTTTCTGTAATAGATACTTTATTTTTTGATACAGTAATATATTCATGTTGTTTTAGCTTTTCTACGACATCAGCACGTGTCGCTTCCGTACCTATACCTTCAACTTCTTTTAGTATCTCAGCATCTTCTGGATTTTCTGAATACTTACCACATGTTTTCATTACAGTGATTAATTGTCCTTCTGTATATGGTTTAGGGGCTTGTGTCATACCTTCATGTATATATGGTTTTACTGATATTTCTTCTCCTTCATCCAGCATTGGTAACTTAGTTTGTTTTTCTTCATCTGTTTTTTCTTGCTTAGCATAGATATTCTTCCATCCGAGTGAACGGTCTACACGACCAGTAGCAAAAAAATCATGTGATTCAGCAACAGTAAGTATCACTTTAGTTTCTTCATACTTGTAATCGTCCATAAACATAGCAAGTGTCGTATTATATATTTCAAAAAATATGTTTTGTTCATCTTGTGATAGTGATTCAATCTGATTTTTATTAACTTGTTTAGTTAGAATAATTGCATAGTGTTCTTGTACTTTTGAATTATTCACATATCGTTTTTTAGCATCCCTCTGTGTAAATTCAGATGCATTTAAATCACTAATCGTAAGATAATGATCTAAATGATTCACTAAATATTGATGTTCTTGTTCTGTGATATATTGTGTGTCTGTTCTTGGATAAGTTACTAATTTAGCTTCATAAAGTTTCTGCATGATTTGTAGTGTTTTCTTTGGACTATATTTCCATCTTTTGTTCGCTGTTGTTTGTAGTGTACTTAGAGAATGAAGTTGTGGAGATGATTGTGATTTCTCTACTACTTCAATATTTGATACGTTAGCTGTATGTGCATCTTTAATTTCATTAAATATATCTGTAATTTTATCGTGATCTGTATCTTTAATTTTCATCTTAGCTGTAAAGGTATGTTCATCTTTATTAAAGTCACCATGAATTTCATAGAATTTTTCTGGTTTAAATTGTTCTATTTCTAGTTCTCTCTTATAAATCATATATAAAGTAGGGGTTTGTACACGTCCTACACCAAACGGAGTAGAAATGTTCATTGCTTTTTGTATGTGCAATGTATATAAAGGGCTTAAATTCATGCCGATCAGATAATCACTCATCATACGTGCTTTCGCTTCTTGGTACATCAGATAGTCCATAGAGCTATCTTTAAGTTGATTAAATCCTTTAAAAATCTCTTCTTTTTCTAATGAATTAATCCATAGCCTTTTTATTGTTTTGTTTTTAATACCTGCATGTTCCAAAATTAAATAAAAGATATTACTCCCCTCTCTATCGACGTCACATCCATTAATAATAATATCTGCTTTTTGACATAACGATTTTACAGAGTTGAATTGTGCTTTCTTCTTTGGATCCACTTCAAATTCAAATCGTTCTGGGATAAACGGTAAGTTATTTAAATCCCATGTGTTCGTTGGATTTTGATATTCTTGTGGTTTCTTTAATTGAACTAAGTGACCAATTCCCCATGTAAGATATGCACCTGACTTAAATGTTGAACATGGCTCAAGTTCAATATATGTTTTAGTTCGATTTTTAATTGAAAATGCTTCTGCATATGCTTTAGCTTGTGATGGTTTTTCGGCAATAATTACTGTTGTCATTGTTATTCCTTCTTTCCAAAAAAAAGAGAATAGAACGTAATTCTATTCTCAATCTATATTTATTTTATTGTTATAATTACTTTATCTCCAAGCCACTTCTGTGCATATAGCATAGAAGGAGGTGAAATCATGTTTAACACGTTGTTTGAGTTTTTAATAGCACCAATTATTGTAGGTGTTATTATATCTCTATTTAAATATTGGTTAGATAGAGATTAATCTCGCTTGGAGATACCAATACACCAAAAAACCCCCAATCTACTGGCATAGATTGGGGGTTAGGTGTTTCATGTATAACACATTGTTTGTTAGCTATATTATAACATCCTATATTCAACAGAAGCAAATTTACTCTATTATTCTTTGAACTCATTCCCGTTCTAAACTAGATTGCTGTTTACTTTGTTTAGGATTTGGATCTAATTCGTTAATAAAATCTTTTGCTTTTTCATCTCCATATTTTTTCGTTGCATCAATTAAATTGCTTTTAAAATCTTTATCTGAATTTTGTTTTAGACTTTCTTCTACTGCTTCTTTAGTCACAAACACTGATGTTTCTTTTTCTCGATCATACAGCTCATATATTTCAAATGACTTTTCTTTCTGGAAATTTCTATCATAGTTAGCTTGATCTAAGGTACGTTCTTGTGCTTTTAAATCCTTATCTAGTCCTTTAACTATAAATCGTTCTTGTGAACGTTCTTTTTCAGAAATTTGTTCTAATTGATGATCAATACCTTCAATAATCTGTCTGCTTGCTCTTTGTACATTAGAAAAAATGTCATCCAATTCTTTCTCTTCCACATTACTTAAATGTTGTGTCCATGAATTAACATAGTCCATTGAATAATCTTTAGTATCTAACTGATAATAAGTAGAAACTACATATGCAGTCATTTCTGCTTCTGCTTCTGCTTCTTTGGAAGATAAAGATGTTCCTTTACCGGTAGTGTGTAAAAGATAATGTCCGAGTTCATGAAATGCCACTTTTAATTTTTCAGTTTCAGTAGCATTGTCGCTTATCTTTATCTTTGCTTCACCAGTCAATACATTAGTTGAGTATTCTCCACGAGCAGCACTATCTAACGTTGCACCTTCGATATAATCAATTTCATTGCTCTCAATATATAATTTTGTAGCTTCATCAAGTGCTTTAATGTTATCGCCTTTGTACACAAAATTTATTGGCTTATTAGGATAAAAATCTGGATATTGTTCTGGTTTTGCTGTTGTTTGAGTTATATCAAATATAGGAACTAAAAAA
The DNA here is from genome assembly GCF_903994035.1 of Phocicoccus pinnipedialis. Taxonomy (GTDB): domain Bacteria; phylum Bacillota; class Bacilli; order Staphylococcales; family Salinicoccaceae; genus Phocicoccus; species Phocicoccus pinnipedialis. Next base: position 215,766 of record NZ_CAJEWB010000005.1, on the reverse strand, counting down.
AATCCTCGTTTCTCTTCCTTAAATTGATCTAATTCTTTTGCTTTAGCTTTTTTTTGCATTTCTTTTGATAACTGACCAAAACTTAATTCTTTTCCATTTATTTTATATATATCATACTGTGTTGGTGCAAAAATTTTAATTGCTTTTTGACCTTTTCTGATATATAAATTATCGTCTTTATTCCATCCTTTTGCTGATTTTACAGCACCAAATGCACCACTATACTGTGAGCGTATTAAAGTTTGATTCTTATAGCTATACTTATAAAACTTTGACATAAACTCTAAATATTCTACTAAATCTTTTGGCTTTTTAACTGATCTTTCTAATTCTCTCTTTGCTTTTAGTGTTAGTTGTTGAACTTCTTCACGACGTTCTTCTATAGTTTTAGGTTGATATTTCTTTTTATATCCAGTCATTTTAAAAACTCCTTTTATTTAAAATAAAAAAAAACAGACATCCATTTAAATGTCTGTTTATAACTCTCGTTCTATAATTTCTTTTTTATGAGTGTCTATATAAAAACAAATCCCTTGATCAATAAATCGTTCTAAATAATCTATAAATGATTTATCATGTTGTAGAGTAATTTCCTCTGATTCTGACTCGCTTACCGTCGCATACTTTGCTATTTGACTGTCCTTGTCTACTTCCATTAACATAAAAATTTTTTCGTTTGTTTCCATTTTTATAACTCCCTATCCATACTATTTGGTCTTTGAATTTCATATTCCATTTGCTTATACTGCATCTCTGCTTCATGTTTTCGTCTATGATCATGAAATGCTCTTTGAATTTTATATAAGTCATATCGTGTTATAATTGGTAGCTTCTTTTTAAAATTTTGTGGTTGATATTTACTTTTATTTCCACTTAATTTATCCCTCTGTACTTTATTAATTCTTTCATGAGCATCTTTCAAACTTCTTAATAATTGGTTACCCATCCGAGAATTAAGTTCCTCTAATTTATTTTTCTTGTAGTCTTTGTATCGTTCTTTTCCTCCTGCACCATATACTAATTTATAGTATTCTTCCTCTTTATTTAATAAATCTTGGTATTTCTTGTACTCATTGTTATGGTTCTTTTTAATATAATTTGTAGTATATTGATCAATATCTTCTTTAATATGTTTCATATTTTTATGATTATAAGACCAATGATTTTTATTTTCAGGTAACCGTTCTACAATTGATTTTAATAAATTTACTTGTTCATTATTTTTAGTATCTATTGAAATAGTATGATGTAAATTGGTTCTTACTTTAGTCATTTCTTCTAATACTTTTTCTCTACTTACAAGATGACTGATGAAGGATGATTTCATTTTCTCTGATGTTTTTAAACTTCTTTTTCCTTTAGGCTCTGTAGAAGTATAAATATTTCCTTCTTGATCTCGTCTTTCAAATTCAATCACTGGTCGAGTATTAATTGTTTCTGATGAAGCAACATGGACATGAATGTTATCTGTGTTGTAATGAATTTCAGCAACCCAAAACCCAGTTTCATTTAAATTTTCTCTATCAAAACATTCATTCATTGCTTTGCGTACTGCTTTTTTTATTTCTTTATCATTTAATTGTTTACCAATAAGCAGCCTTTGTTCTTTAAGCCATTCGTGATCAAAAGAAAATACATCTCTCCATAAAACAGATTTATTTTCTTGTGCAGCTTTAAATTTTTTATAAATTTCTTTCTTTTCTTTTTGGTCTAATTTATCAGATACATTAGTAAATAAACCATAATCAATTTCGTTATCTATATTTTTTTCTTTACTTTTTGCATAATCACGATTCATATAATCTAAATAATTTTCATAATCTAAACTACTTTTCGCTCTACTTTTATTCGTTGCTTCTAAATTATTTTCTATAATATTTTCATATACGTTATCATAATCAATATGCTTCTTTGCATCTTCTCTATCAATATAACGTACATAATTTTCAAAAGATTTCTGACCACCAACAACAAAATCTGATGTTAATATGACACCTGCTTTCAAATAATCATCTCCTTTAATAGATTAAAGTTCATCAAAACTCGATAAGAAATCTAAATTATTTCCTTCGTTTTTAACTTCTTTGCTTGTCAACTCATTCATCTTTTTTTCTTTATAATATTTATCTAATGCTTTCTGTGCTTTTATATAAATGACAGATTCTTTATAGTGGTCATCCATGCCTGCCATCTCATTATTAAACATAAATCCAACTAGCATTTGTAAAAGTAATTCTACATTTGAATCAATATAATTAATTTTTTCACTTATGTTTGATTCAATATCCTTGTTATTTCCATCTTTATTTATCATATTTTTTATTGCTTCCTCAATAAAATGTGAACGATTAGAATATAAATGTTTATTATTTTCTACATGTTCATCTAAAATTTCTTTAATATCTTCTGTTGTAGTTACTTGGAATTTTGCTTTACTATTTAACAAAAAATCACTCCTCTTCATCATGAATTCCAAATAAATCTGCTAATATATTTACAGTTATTTCATTTGCATGACTTAATTTATTTAATTCAATTGTTTGTTTGTCTACTACATTTATTAAATGATTTATTCGTGAAAACATTTCTATATTTGTATTTTTTTGTAGAACTGACTGTAGTTGTTCATCAATTAATTTGTTTATATATGCGTTCACAGATAAATCTAGATCTTTAGATTTTTGTTCTAATAATTTAAATTTCTCTTTATCTATTCTTAATAAATAAGTATGCATTTTAAAATCCCTTCTATAAAATAATGGTCTGCTGATAGCAGACTTAGGTAAAATATTACTCTAATAGTTACTAAATTAGGTCTGATTGTAGCAGACTTTAATACAAAAGATGATATCATCAAGTCTGCTGGTAGCAGACTTCATTAAATGCTTTAATAGCAATGGTTGGCACTGCCAACCTATCACTTTTACAACGTAAAGTGATATCATTGCCCCTTATGCTCTTTATAAAAATTTAAATAGATTATACAGTTTTCTAACATTTTTAAGATGTTCGTTTTAAACTTTATGGTTTTGACTGTCCCAACTGTCCCAAAATTTGGGACAAGTGGGACAGTGTTTTAACTAAATTTTTTTTTGAGTTTGTAAATCATTGATGAATTAATATAAAATCCTCGTTGTTGCCCATAATATTTTTTATAATTAATTTTCTCCGTTTGATCTTTGTCGAGTAATTTTTTTAACTTCAAATTTATTTTTGAGGTTAGGTTAATATTTTCAACTCTATCATCTTTAAATAACACTTCTCTAATTTCTCTTGCACAAACTTTTTCTCTATCTACTAAAAATTTATCTTGTTCATCGTTATCATCATATTCTTTTATAAATTCTCTTTTTTCTTCAATTGATATATAATCCCAATTCAACGGAATTTTTTTGATAATAAATTTTGCTATTTCTTCTTCCATTTCATCAATTGTTTTGAATTCTTTTTGTAGCTCATACAGATAATCTTTTTCAATTTGAGTTAGATGATTTGTTTCTTTATTCATATAATAATGCTTAGCTTCTGCCCATATTTGGTCTACAATCTCATCTGTTAAATTATGAATATTTAATTCACTCTCTGTTTTTAACCCTACCTTCATTGGAATAAATCGTCGGTTTCCTGTTTCATCCTTTAAGAATGTGTCATCATTTGTTGTTCCAAAAAAGATACAATCTCTAATATGAGCACTACTTTCTCCAGCATATTTATTTCTAAATGTATCTGTTGTAGAAGTCAAAACTTGCTTTATTCTACCAATATCTGAGTTGTTATAAGCTGTAAGCTCAGATAATTCTATAATCCATGACTTAGCCATTTTAAAATATGTTTCATCACCTTTAAAATTTTCCATGCTGTCATTAAACCAATCTTTACCTAATTTTTTAAGAATAAGCGACTTACCACAGCCTTGCTTACCTGATAAAATAATTGTAGTATCATGACTATGCCCAGGTTGATAAATCTTTGCTACTGCACCTATTAAGGTCTTTCTAGTGACTGTACGATTAAACCAATTATCTAAAGCATGTATATAATCAATAAATAATGTTTCAATACGTTCAATACCATCCCATTTAAGATTATCAAGATATATTTTTATTGGATGTACATAATTTCTAGTTGCTACAATTGAAATAAAATCAGAAAGTTTGGATCTATTATCGAATCCATACTTATCATTTAAATACATGTGAATCATACCGATATCTTTTCTAGGATCAAAGACTTTTTCAATATCTCTTTTATTAGTTTTCCATGGTGGACTTTTAAGTAGAATTAAAGAATCAGTACGTTCATCAATTCCAAATAAATCTACTAAATTGTAATCCTCTGAAAATATAATTTTTAAATTTTCTACTGAGCTATTGATCTTATCATTTTTATCCTTGAATAATTTGTTTTTAATTACACCATAATTAGTGTTATAATTATCTTTAAACATAATAGTTTTCCTTTCTTAAAGCAGTTTGATGTGTGCTAGACATCAAACTGCTATTTTTTAATTCCTTTTTACTGCCGACCAATTTTAAGCTGTATGCTTTTCAAAAAATTCATCTACATCTACTTTTCTAATCATTTCTATACCAGCTACTTCTACTACACGTAATCCTTCATCAATAAATTTTTTCAATGTATTAAAACTAACTCCTATATATTCACATGCTTCTTTTTTATTCATATACATTTTTTGTCTTTTACTAATGAGTTCAGAATCAGTTGTTGCTTCTACAATGACTTCATTAATCACTTTCTGAATAGCTCTAATTGTTTCATCAGAAATAACTAATGGTATTTGCTGTTTCATAACTTCACCCCCTTAATTTATACAAAATAACGTAATTACGTTATAAGTATAATTTAATGTTACGTTTATATAATGTCAAGTGATAATATACACTTTACGAAAAATTGTTTTTAAGTATTAGGTAATATTGTATAATTAATTTAAGTGGAGGTGATACGATGATAAAAGTAAATCTAAGAGAAATTTTAGAAGATAAGAAAATGACACTTACAGAATTAAGTAAAGAAACTGGTATAACAATGAAAACCTTAAGTGCCTTTCAAAATCAAAAAGTAGAAAGTGTCCAATTTAATACATTAGAGAAGATTACTTATGCACTTGATATAACTGTAGAGGATTTAATAACAAAGGTTGTAGATATTTTTAACATTTCGATAAAATTTGAAGAAATATTTAATGAAAGAAGTGAAAGTGGGTACTTTATTATTACATGGTGGCATAATGAAGAATTTTATCAAAATACACCTGTACAATTTAAAGTCGTTAGGGAAAACAGAGAAAATTATAAAAGAGTAGAGTTTATATTAGACAAATTTGATGATACTTTGCCTGGTAGTTTATTTACAATGCCTAAAATTGCATATGATTATTTTGAACGAAATAATTTATTTTATAATAATAATAGCTTTTTAGAGTTAATCTCATATTTACTTGTTCAAGAATACATCACCGAGATTGCTGATGAATCAACAATCTATGATCAATATATCTTAAATGTTTCAAATATTGTTCCTGTTTTTACTACTAGGGATATAAGTAAGGATGAAGCCCGTTTTACGGATGTCGGTAACATATTTTTAAATAATAAAATGTTATATTATGTAAATTTAACCTCAAAGGATTCTGCATTACATTTAAAAAGAAATAACATAACTGCTACAGATAAAGTTACTGCCAATATTGAAAGTCTTAGTAATACCAAATTTATAAATTTTATAAGTATTAACGATGATTTTAAAAGAGATGTTAGTTTAATATTTGATTAATTCCTTTTTACTGCCGACCAGCAAATAAGAAGGGATATAAATGACAAAAATTAATAGAATTACATTAAAAAATGGAGAGTTTAGGTATGAATTTAATGTATACCTAGGTATTGATCCATTAACAGGTAAAAAGAAAAGAACGACAAGAAGATTTAAATCAAAACGATCAGCAGAAGTAGCTTTACGAAAATTAGAATTAAGTAGATTTGAAAATAACGTAAGTAGTATCAATAAATATACTTTCAAGGATATTTATAATCTTTGGCTAGAGAATCATAAAAATGAAATTCGTGGTACAACTTTAGCAAGTAAGCAAAGTAAATTTAACAAACGTATTTTACCTAAGTTCGGAAGACTTCTAATAAATGAAATAACAGTCGCCTACTGTCAATCAATTGTAAATGAATGGTCTAAAGAAATGCAAGCTTACAACGATTATATTATACAAACTAGATTAGTATTTAACTATGCTGAACGTTTAGAAATAATTAACAAAAATCCTATGAGACTAGTTTCTTTGCCAAAAAAGAAAAATGAAAAAGAATTTGTTGTAGAAAAGAAGCAATTTCTTGATAGTCTAGAACTCAAATTGTTTATGGAAATTCTAGAATCTGAACAAAATACTTTGAACACGTGTTTATTTAGAGTACTCGCATTCACAGGCATGCGTAAAGGCGAAGTTCTTGCCTTACATTGGTCTGATGTTAATCTTCAAACTAATGAGTTATACGTCCAAAAAACGCTTGTTAAAGTGAGTAATAAGCACTTATTACAACCACCAAAGACCAAAGCTTCATATAGATGGTTAGATATTGATCAAAAGACTATAAATTTTCTTAAGAGATGGAAAATCGAACAAAAAGAGTTATATAAAGAATTCGGTTTTCATGTTCAAAATGATGAAAATCAACCTATCTTTACAACGTACCATCATAGGCTTAATAAGATGAACTACATGAGAGTGTCTACACCAAATGATAAATTAGAGGCTTTTTTTGGCAGGCACAAAGAACTTCACAAAATTAAAATTCATGGTTTTAGACACACTCATGCATCCTTACTTTTTGAAGCAGGTGCAACAATTAAAGAAGTACAATCTAGATTAGGTCATAGTGACATAAAAACGACTATGGATATTTACACTCATATAACTACTTCATCTAGAAAAAGATTGGCTGAGAAGTTCCAAAATCACATCGATTTTTAAATTAATTTCATTAAAGGGTATTAAAGGGGTATTAATTTCTACCAACACACAAAAAAGCACCTCTCGAAATATCTTCGAGAAGTGCTTGTAACCCTTGATATAAAGGGATATTAACGTTTTGAGAATTGTGGTGATTTACGTGCTTTCTTAAGACCTGGTTTTTTACGCTCTTTCATACGTGGGTCACGTGTTAAGAGTCCAGCTCTTTTAAGCTCTGCACGGTGTTCTGGGTTTGCTTCTAGTAAAGCACGTGCAATTCCGTGACGGATTGCTTGCGCTTGTCCAGTGAAACCTCCACCATGAACGTTTACTAATACATCGTAGTTACCTTCTGTTTCTGTAACTGCGAATGGTTGACTTAAATCTAAAATTAAACTTTCAAATGGTAGGTAATCTCTCATATCGCGATCGTTGATCGTCACTTTACCTTCACCTGGTACTAAACGTACACGAGCTACTGAGTGCTTACGACGTCCAGTTCCTCTGTATTCTACTTTAGCCAAATTCATTTACCTCCTATTATCCTTAACCACGTAACTCGTAGTTTTCAGGTTGTTGTGCCGCATGTGGATGCGTATCTTCAGCGTATACGAATAATTTCTTAGCTTGTGCTGTTCCTAAAGTTGTTTTAGGTAACATGCCTCTGATTGCTTTTTCAAGAAGACGTGTTGGGTTCTTCTCTCTTAATTCACCAGCAGTGATTTCTTTAATTCCACCTGGGTGTCCAGTGTGTTTGTAATATACTTTGTCTGCTGCTTTGTTTCCTGATAATTCAATTCCACCAGCGTTAACGATGATTACATAGTCACCGCAGTCAGCGTGTGGAGTGTAAGTTGCTTTATGTTTACCACGTAAGATTGTTGCTACTTCAGTAGAAAGACGACCAAGTGTCTGACCTGCAGCATCAATTACGTACCATTTACGCTCAATGTTTGACTCGTTCGCCATAAATGTTTGACGCATACTTAAATCCTCCCAATAAATATCAATTTCATGATTTCTAAATTTGTTAAGTTATATCTATCCATAGATAAGTTTCCGGGGCTTATCAGTGTGTGATATAATTTTATACCGTTGTTTATTGTAACTCAGAAACCGTGTGTTTGTCAATGTTTCTCTCATTTTTCTTCTAAATATTCTAGAAGTTCTTGCTCATTTAGAAACGTGCGTTCTAAATACAACCCATCCGGGGGTGCCGTAAGTGGTATTTGCGTACGATCTTTGGCTTCGATTAATTTTAAAGTATCTTCTGGTTTCCGCTTCAACTGACCGACTTCAAATAAGTAAGCAGCAATGATGCGCACCATATTATATAAAAATCCAGAACCGGTAATCACAATATCGAGTCCGTCGTTCGTTTCTTCTATTTTTAACTCGTAAATGTGTCGAACTTTATAATCGATGACTGTTTTTGCACTCGAAAATGACGTGAAGTCATGGGTACCAAGAAAGTGTTTCGCAGCTTCTCTCATAGCTTCGATATCCAGTGTCTTATCTATATGTGCCTTCAGGCCGTTATAGAACGGATTTTTACTCGTTTGGTAGATGCTATAGCGATATGTCTTCCCCTTTGAATCATAGCGTACGTGATAGTCATCACGGACTTGAAATGTTTCTGTAATCGCAATATCTTTCGGCATTTTACTGTTTAAGATAAAAGCCCACTTCTCTGCTGGTATATTTAACTCCGTATCAAAGTGTGCATATTGTTCTCTCGCATGTACACCCTTGTCCGTGCGTGATGCTGGATGAATCCTCGTAAATGTTTTATGAATCGATGTGAGCACTGATTCAATCTCTCCTTGAACCGTACGGCCTTCTTCTTGATATTGCCATCCATTAAAGTTTAACCCGTTGTATGCAATCCTCATTAAAATTCTCATGTACGAAGCCACCACACTAAAACGCCAAAAAGAATCACAAAGATAATACCTAACGTGTCTTTAAACGTCCATTTGAGTACTCTAAAGCTCGTTCTTCCTTCGCCACCTGTATATCCACGAACTTCCATCGCAATTGCCATATCTTCAGCTCGTTGGAATGCTGAAACGAATAGTGGGATGATGATTGGTAGTAGAGCTTTGATACGATCCTTCACCTTACCTGTCATAAATGTAGAGCCTCTTGAACTTTGTGCCTTGATTATTTTATCTGTCTCATCCATCAATGTTGGAATAAATCTCAGACTGATTGACATCATCATCGCAATCTCATGCACAGGAACTTTAATTTTTTTCAGTGGATGTGCCATCTTTTCGATCGCATCTGTCAGTGAAATTGGACTCGTCGTCAGCGTCATAATGGTTGTTATTACTACGAGCATCACAAGTCGAGTACCAATAAATACACCCCTAACAATACCTTCGGATTCAATCGTAAACCATCCTGCATCGATAAGTACTGTTCCACCCTTTGTCAGGAATAAGTGCATCAAGAATGTAAATATCAATAAGACGAAAACAATCTTTAATCCTTTAATAACAAATATCGGATTAAGTTTTGCAAGTGCAAGTACAAAGAGCACAAATAGAATCAGAGCGGCATACGTCAAAGTGTTGTTCGCCATGAACACAATCGCCATGAATAACACCGTCATGATGATTTTAGAGCGCGGATCCATCTTATGAATCACAGAATCTCCCGGGATATATCTCCCAAGTATCATAGAACTAAGCATCACGAAGCCTCCATTCTACGATAAACTCATCTATACTCTTCGGTATTTTATCTATCGTATGTCCTTTTCTAATTAAATCATGAGACAACCTCACGACGTCAGGCAGATTGAGGCTATAACGCTCTAATAGTTTCTGGTCCGTCAAGATATCCTCAGTTGGACCACTCTCAACAATGCGTCCTGCTTCCAAGATCCTCACTTCATCTGAATACTCAAACACATCATTCATATCGTGTGTGACAAGTATAATTGTAAGTTTCAATTCTTCACGGAGTCTCTTAAAGAGTTCCATAGTTTCTTTGTGGCTAGATGGATCGAGTCCAGCTGTTGGTTCATCTAAAATTAGAACTTTCGGCTCCATTGCTAGAATCCCTGCTAAAGCCACTTTCCTCATCTGTCCACCTGACAAATCAAACGGTGACTTTTCGTAGAGTGCTGGGTCAACGTGTAATTCATTTAGATAGTGTAACGCACGCGTCTGAGCGTCTTTTTCACTAACTCCCATATTCATAGGGCCAAACATGACATCCTTCAATACCGTCTCTTCAAAGAGCTGGTGCTCAGGGAACTGGAACACAATCCCAATATATTTGCGTACTTCGTGTATCATCTTATACTTAGTTCTTCGTTTTAATTCCAAGTCATCTATTTTGACTGTACCTGTCGTTGGTAAAATCAAACCATTCAAGAGTTGTACAAGAGTCGACTTTCCACTACCTGTTTGTCCTACGATACCGTAAAATTTACCTGTACGAAACTCTGTTGAGATGTTTTTCAGCGCATGATACTGAAACGGTGTCTTGGGTTGGTACGTTACAGATACATCATCAATTAAAATATTCATAGACGCTCAACCACCTCTTCATACGACATATACGCACCATCACACAAGGCTTTCGACAATTTAATGTTATACGGTAACTCTAAGTTCGACGACACGAGCGTCTCCGTGTCTTCGTAAACATCTCTAACCGTGCCCTCGTTAACAACATGCCCTTTACGTAAGATAAAGACATAGTCACTGTCTTCTATTTCACGTAAGTCATGAGTGATGTAGAGAATCGTTGTGTCCCTTTTCGCATGAATCTTCTTAAGTATTGAAAGAACTTCTTTTCTTCCATCAGGATCTAGCATAGACGTTGCTTCATCCATAATTAACACTTCAGGGTTGGTCACTAGTGCGCCTGCGATAGCCACTCGTTGCTTCTGTCCGCCAGATAATCTGTGTGGTTCATGATTTCGAAATTCCCACATTCCAACCTCTTTTAATGCGGCTTCCACCTTTTCAACCATTGTTTCATGTGGAACACCGAGATTTTCTAAGCCAAATGCGACATCATCTAAAACCGTCGCTCCAACGAACTGGTTATCTGGATTTTGAAAAACGATTGAAAATCTTCTCTGTAGTTCGAGTGGATTGTCTCTATCAACTGGTTTTCCATCTATAAAGATCGCACCACTTGTCGGTAGTAGTATCCCCATAATGATTTTTACAAGTGTACTTTTTCCTGAGCCATTATGTCCTAAAATAGAGACAAAACTACCTCGTTTAAAATCGATGGAAATATGATTCAAAGCATATGCATCGTCGTTATGATATTTGTAAGTAATGTCTTTTAAAGAAATCATATTTCCACCTCTAATTATATGTATAAAAAAAGCGCGTACCCTGCAAAGAGTCGCGCAATTCATAGTTTTGCAGGATACTTAAGAGCTAGACAGAAAAGAGAATACTCTCTTTCTATCATAACACTCATACTGCTTTATTAGTCGAAGTATTAAGCACCCTCAACAAATTCGATAATTACAAGTTCTGCACCGTCACCACGACGTTTACCTAACTTCTTGATGCTTGTGTAACCACCTTGACGGTCACTGAAGCGTGGAGCGATATCGTCGAATAATTTTTGAAGTGCAAATGTTGTCGAACCGTCTTCGTTTAAAATTTTAACATCTTGTACTGTTTGTCCAGCACGACGTCTAGCAGCAATGTCGCCACGTTTACCTAAAGTAACTAAACGATCTACTACTTTACGTAATTCTTTCGCACGGTCTTCAGTAGTCGTAATACGTTCGTTTACGATTAAAGAAGTAGCTAAGTTTCTTAACATTGCTTTTCTGTGCGCCGAGTCGCGGCCTAGTTTTCTTAATGCCATTCTAGTTTGACCTCCTTTTTAGTCTTCTTGGCGTAATGCCAATCCTAAATCATCAAGTTTATTTTTCACTTCATCTAAAGACTTACGTCCTAGATTTCGTACTTTCATCATGTCTTGTTCTGTTTTGTCGATTAACTCTTGAACGGAGTTGATACCCGCACGTTTCAAGCAGTTATAAGAACGCACTGAAAGATCGAGTTCTTCGATTGACATTTCGAGTACTTTTTCTTTTTGGTCTTCTTCTTTTTCAACCATAATTTCAGCGTTTTGCGCCTCATCTGTTAAATCAACGAAGATGTTTAAATGTTCAGTTAGGATCTTTGCACCAAGTGAAACTGCTTCAAGTGGTGTAATTGAACCATCTGTCCACACATCAAGTGTTAACTTATCAAAGTCTGCATTTTGACCTACACGCGTATTTTCTACTGTATAGTTCACACGCTCAACTGGTGTGTAAATAGAATCAACTGGGATAACCCCAATTGGTAAGTCGCTTCTGTTGTTCACGTCAGCTAATGCGTAACCACGTCCACGTCCTGCTACCATACGTATTTTTAGTGATCCACCTTTCGCAATTGTTGCGATTTTAAGATCTCTATTCAAGATTTCTACGTCACTATCATGCGTAATATCAGCTGCAGTTACAACACCTTCACCATTAACATCAATTTCAAGAATCTTTTCTTCATCAGAGTAAATCTTTAAAGCAAGACTCTTAATGTTTGTGATAATTGTAGTTACATCTTCTATGACGTTTTCGATAGTTGAGAATTCGTGAAGTACGTTTTCTAATTCTACTGTTTTTACAGCCGCACCAGGTAATGATGATAAAAGAATGCGACGTAAGGAGTTCCCAAGCGTTGTTCCATATCCTCTTTCAAGAGGTTCTACAACAAACTTACCAAACTTAGAATCTTCCGATAGCTCTACTGTTTCAATTCTAGGTTTTTCGATTTCTATCATTGTTAACTTTTTCCTCCCTTTTAACGCCGTTATTTTCTAATTATGCTGTGATACTAATAAAGTATATTATACGCGACGACGTTTCGGTGGACGACAACCGTTATGTGGTACTGGAGTTACGTCTTTGATAGCAGTAATTTCAAGTCCAGCAGATTGTAGTGCACGGATCGCAGATTCACGTCCAGCACCTGGGCCTTTAACTGTTACTTCAACAGTTTTAAGTCCATGTTCCATAGCTGCTTTAGAAGCAGTTTCTGAAGCCATTTGAGCAGCGAATGGAGTTGATTTCTTAGAACCTCTAAATCCTAACGCTCCTGCAGATGACCATGAAAGTGCATTACCGAAGTCATCAGTAATCGTTACAATTGTATTGTTAAATGTAGAACGGATATGTGCAATACCTGATTCAACATTCTTTTTCACTCTGCGTTTAGCACGAGTTTGTTGTTTACGAGCCATTATGATCCTCCTTTACTTATTGCTTACTTTTTCTTGTTCGCGATTGTTTTCTTAGGACCTTTACGCGTTCTTGCGTTGTTTTTCGTGTTTTGTCCACGAACTGGTAGTCCACGACGGTGACGCATACCTCTATATGATGCGATTTCCATTAAACGTTTAATGTTTAAGTTCGTCTCACGACGTAAGTCACCTTCGATTTTGTAAGTGTCTACTACTTCACGAATTTTGTTTAATTCGTCATCTGTTAAATCTTTTACACGAGTGTCTTCGTTTACTCCAGCTTTAGCTAAGATAGTTTTAGCTGTCGTATTTCCGATCCCGTAGATATATGTTAATGAGATTACTACGCGTTTGTCGCGTGGTACGTCTACACCTGCAATACGTGCCATTCATTACACCTCCGAATTATTATTACCCTTGACGTTGTTTGTGTTTAGGGTTTTCACAGATTACCATTACTTTACCTTTACGGCGAATAACTTTACATTTTTCGCACATTGGTTTAACTGATGGTCTAACTTTCATTGTGTTACCTCCTCAATAGTTGGAGTCCTATTACTTGAAACGATAAGTGATTCTTCCACGAGTTAAGTCATATGGTGACATTTCAACTGTTACTTTATCGCCAGGAAGGATTCGTATATAGTTCATACGGATTTTACCAGAAACATGAGCTAAAATCTCATGTCCGTTTTCTAGTTCAACTTTGAATTGTGCGTTAGGTAATGTTTCATTAACAATACCTTCTAATTCAATTACGTTTTGTTTACTCACTTCATATTCCTCCTTTACAGTTTAACTTGTGTTTCTTCAGGTGAGAGTATTCACTCATCATTCGAAAGGACCCATTCCTACGACATCCACCTAAAGAACTGTAAGGTGAATATTATAGTTTCTCTAGTACTTTGTTGATATCTTCGAATACATCATCAATATCTTGTGAACCATTCACTTTAGATAAGACGTCTTGTGCTTCATAGAAATCAAGAAGTGGTTGCGTTTGTTTTATGTTCACTTCAAGTCTGTTTTGAACAGTCTCTGGGTTATCGTCTTCGCGTTGATAGAGTTTTCCACCATCTAAGTCACATATACCATCTTGCTTAGGTGGGTTAAACACTAGGTGGTAAGTTGTACCACAAACTTCACAAATACGACGACCTGTTAAGCGATTCATTAACTCTTCTTCAGGAACATCAACATAGATTGTGCTCTCGATCTTAGAACCAAGCTCATCCATGATTTTATTAAGCGCTTCTGCCTGTTGTACTGTTCTTGGAAAGCCATCTAAAAGGAAACCGTCTTTTGCGTCACTTTCAGACAATCGTTCTTTTACAATACCAACAGTTACCTCATCTGGAACGAGTTCTCCTCTATCCATATAAGACTTCGCTTCATTTCCTAGTGGTGTTTCATTTTTAATTGCTAAACGAAACATATCCCCAGTAGAAATATGAGGTATTGGGTATTTTTTGATAATTTCTGCAGCTTGAGTACCTTTACCCGCTCCAGGTAATCCCATGATTACGATATTCATTAAATATCCTCCTACTTATTTTCTACCATGTTTATGTCTTCTAAAACCACGATACTCTTGTTGGCTTGCTTGAGCTTCTAATTGTTTCATAGTCTCAAGTGCAACCCCAATAACAATGAGTAAACTAGTACCACCGACTTGAATAGATTGTGGTAAGTCCATAAATCTAGTGACTAGAAGTGGTAGGATTGAAATAAACGCTAAGAATAGTGATCCTACAAATAATAATCTGTATAAAACAGACGTAATGTAGTTTTGTGTGTTCTTACCTGGTCTAATACCAGGAATATAGCTTCCTTGTTCTTTAAGGTTATCTGACATTTTCTCAGGATTAACTTGTACGAACGAATAGAAGTACGTGAACAGAATAATCAGTACAAGATAAACAATCATTCCAACGTTCGACACTGGGTTCGCCATATCAGCGAGCTTAGTAGCCCATGCTTGGTCTTGGAAGAACAGTGAAAGTGATTGTGGCAACATTAAGAATGCCATTGCAAAGATTACTGGAATAACCCCAGCAGGGTTAACTTTTAATGGTAGAAACGTGGCTTGTGGAGCAAGCATCTGTTGTCTACCTGTACCTCTTGCGTATTGAATCGGAATTTTACGGATTGCTTGCAATACGTAAATCGCGAATGCCGTAAGAAGTAATAGTGCGATAATTAAGATTGCGGTCTTAAGTACCGCCATCGTTGTATCTGTAGCCATACCGAATTGCTGCTGATAGTACTGAACGAGAGCACTTGGCAGTGAAGCTAAGATACCTGCAAAGATAATGATAGAAATACCATTACCTACTCCTTTTTCTGTGATTTCTTCTCCTAGCCACATAAGGAAAGCAGTCCCCGCTGTTAGCACTAAAGCAATTAATAAATATGACGTAATCGCGTTGTTAGTAATCAGTCCGCCACCAAACATTTTATTAAATGCAAATGACATCCCAATTGATTGAATGAACGCGAGTATAATTGTAAAGTAACGTGTAAACTGAGCCAGTTTACGACGACCTACTTCACCTTGTCTCGCCCATTCAGCGAATTTTGGCACTACATCCATCTGAAGTAATTGAACTACAATTGATGCTGTGATGTAAGGCATAATACCCATAGCAAATATAGAGAAGTTTTTAAGCGCTCCTCCACCAAAGGTATTCATTAAATCTAATACTCCACCTTGCTCTTGCGCATTGAATACGCCTGGGTCAACACCAGGAACTGGTATATAAGTACCCACTTTAAATACAACAAGCATAGCTAATGTGAATAAAATCTTAGCTCGAATCTCTTTAATTTTGAAGAAATTTGATACGCTACTGATCAATTAGATCACCTCTACAGTGCCGCCTTGTGCTTCAATCGCTTCTTTCGCAGAGTTAGAGAATTTGTTAGCTTTAACTGTTAACTTAACCTCTAATTCACCGTTACCAAGAATTTTTACCCCAGCAGAACGCCCTTTTACTAATCCTGATTCAATTAATAATTCAGGTGTTACTTCAGTTCCTGCTTCAAAACGGTTTAAATCGCTTAGATTAACGACTGAGTACTCTTTACGGTTGATATTTGTGAAACCACGCTTAGGAATAGAACGGAATAATGGTAATTGTCCACCTTCGAATACTAAACCTACACCACCACCAGAACGAGCATTTTGTCCTTTGTGACCGCGTCCAGATGTTTTACCGTGTCCAGAAGATGTTCCGCGTCCTACACGTTTACGTGATTTACGAGCACCTTCTACTGGTTTGAGTTCGTGTAATTTCATTGTCGCACCTCCTATTTTATAATATCTACTATATTTCTTCTACTTTTACTAAATGACTAACTTTGTCTACTTGTCCTCTAAGTTGAGGAGTGTCTTCAAGTTCAACGAAAGAGTTGATCTTGCCTAGACCTAAAGAACGAACTGTTTTTCTTTGTGCTTCAGGTTTAGCGATAACACTTTTTACGAGGGTTACTCTAACTTTTGCCATGTTTGTCTCTCCCCCTTAATTTAAGATCTCTTCTACAGTTTTTCCACGAAGTTTAGCAACAGATTCTACATCTTTAAGTTCAGTTAGTCCTTGCATTGTTGCACGAACCACGTTAATTGGAGTGTTAGCTCCGATTGATTTACTTAAGATATCTGTTACACCTGCTAATTCAAGTACGGCACGAACCGGTCCACCTGCGATTACCCCTGTACCAGGAGCAGCTGGTTTCATGAATACGTTACCTGAGCTGAATCTACCGTTAATTTCGTGTGGAATCGTTCCATCAACAATTGGTACTTCAACAAGATTCTTTTTAGCAGCCTCGATTGCTTTTTTGATTGCTTCAGGTACTTCTTGTGCTTTACCTTGACCAAATCCTACTCGGCCTTTTTTATCTCCAACTACTACTAATGCTGAGAAACGGAAACGTCTACCACCTTTAACAACTTTAGCAATACGATTGATAGTAACTACGCGTTCTTCAAACTCTTTAACTTCTTTTTCTCTACGATTATCTCTACGAGCCATTAGATTGTTAACCTCCTTCGATTAGAATTTTAATCCATTTTCACGTGCTGCTTCTGCTAAAGCTTCCACACGTCCGTGGTATAAGTAACCTCCGCGGTCGAATACAACTGATTCTACACCAGCATCTTTCGCGCGAGTTGCAATTAATTTACCAACTTCAGCTGCTGCTTCAATGTTTGATCCAACTTTTATAGCTAAATCTTTATCTTGTGTAGAAGCGCTCGCTAATGTTTTATTATTAACGTCGTCAATTACTTGTGCATAAATGTTTTTGTTTGAACGATAAACGTTTAAACGTGGTCTTTCAGGTGTACCTGAAATTGTTTTACGCACACGAAAGTGTCTTTTACGACGCACTTGATTTTTATCAATTTTTGCGATCATTTAAGCTCCTCCTCACTTATTTATTATTTACCAGTTTTACCTTCTTTACGACGAACATACTCGTCTTTATAGCGAATACCTTTACCTTTATATGGTTCAGGTGGACGTACAGCACGAATGTTAGAAGCAAGAGCTCCTACTTCTTCTTTGTTGATTCCTTCAACTTTAACATTTGTGTTTCCATCAACAGTGATTGTTAAATCTTTGCTAGATTCGAATTCAACTGGGTGAGAAAGTCCTACACTTAATACTAATTTGTTACCTTGCATTTGTGCACGGTAACCTACACCAACAAGTTCAAGTTCTTTAACGAATCCTTCGCTAACACCTTGAATCATGTTGTTGATTAGTGAGCGAGTTGTTCCGTGAATTGAACGGTGCTCTTTAGAGTCTGATGGACGTTCTACAGTTAGTGTATTATCTTCTAATTTATAGTTTAAATCTGAATTGAATGTGTTTGTTAATTCACCCTTAGGGCCTTTTACAGTGAAAGAACTTCCGTCGATGTCTACTGTAACTCCCGTTGGAATGTCGATCACACGTTTACCAATACGGCTCATTCATGGCACCTCCTATATTAATTATTACCAAACGTAAGCGAGAACTTCTCCACCAACGTTTTTGTTACGAGCTTCTTTATCTGTAAGTACTCCTTCAGAAGTAGAGATTAATGCAACCCCTAAACCGTTAAGTACTTTTGGTAATTCGTCTCTTTTAGCGTAAACACGTAATCCAGGTTTAGATATTCTCTTAAGACCTGTGATAACACGTTCGTTGTTACTTCCGTATTTAAGGAAAACTCGGATAATTCCTTGTTTGTCATCCTCTACGTATTCTACATTTTTTACAAAACCTTCGTTTTTGAGAATTTCAGCGATCTCTTTTTTAATGTTAGATGCTGGAATTTCTAAAGATTCATGTCTAACAATGTTCGCATTTCTGATGCGTGTTAGCATATCTGCAATTGGATCTGAAACTGTCATTTAAAATTGCCTCCTTTCGAAATATATAACCTACCAGCTAGCTTTTTTAACGCCAGGAATTTGACCTTTATATGCTAGTTCACGGAAACAGATACGGCAAAGTTTGAATTTGCGAAGTACTGAATGTGGACGACCGCATCTTTCGCAGCGTGTGTATTCTCTAACTTTAAACTTTTGTGGTTTTTGCTGTTTAGCAATCATTGATTTTTTAGCCACCCGATTTGCCTCCTTTTATTTTTGGAACGGCATACCGAATTGAGTTAACAGCTCACGAGCTTCTTCATCTGTGTTAGCTGTAGTTACAATAACGATATCCATACCTCTTACTTTAGATACTTTATCATAATCAATTTCTGGGAAAATTAACTGCTCTTTAATACCAAGAGTGTAGTTACCGCGGCCGTCGAATGCTTTCTTAGAAACACCTCTGAAGTCTCTTACACGAGGCAATGAAACTGCAATGAGTTTATCTAAGAAGTCATACATTCTGTCTCCACGTAGTGTAACTTTCGCTCCGATAGGCATACCATCACGTAAACGGAAAGTAGCAATTGATTTCTTCGCTTTAGTAATTTGTGGTTTTTGACCTGTAATTTGAGTCAGTTCTTCAACAGCGTTGTCTAAAACTTTCGCGTTTTGTACAGCGTCACCCACACCCATGTTTACTACGATTTTGTCGATTTTAGGTGCTTGCATTACTGAACTATAGTTAAACTTTTTAACTAGCTCATCTTTAATTGTTTCGTTGTATTTATCTTTTAAACGAATCACTTATGTTGTCCTCCTTCCGATATAACTACTTAATCTCTTTACCTGATTTAACAGCGATTCTAATTTTCTTTCCGTCTTTGAATTCGTGACGGACTCTAGTGCGTTCACCTGATTCAGGATCAACGTGCATAACGTTTGATACGTGAATTGCTGCTTCAGTCTCTAAGATTCCACCATCTGGATTATCTTGAGTTGGTTTTTGGTGTTTTTTTACAATGTTCACACCTTCAACAACAACACGATTTTTAGAAGGAATAGCTTTTAATATTGTGCCTGTCTTCCCTTTATCTTTACCACTGATAACAATAACTTTATCACCTGATTTAACGTGCATCGTTTGGCGCACCTCCTTGTATATTTTAATGAGTTATAGTACTTCTGGTGCTAATGAGATGATTCTCATGAAGTTTCCTTCACGTAATTCACGAGCGACTGGTCCGAAAATACGCGTACCTCTTGGACCTTTGTCATCACGAATGATAACACATGCGTTCTCATCGAATTTAATATATGAACCGTCTTCACGACGTACACCTGTTTTAGTTCTAACGATGACAGCCTTCACGACGTCACCTTTCTTGACAACACCACCAGGTGTTGCTTGTTTTACAGTTGCAACAACAACGTCGCCGATATTAGCTGTTTTACGACCTGTACCACCAAGTACTTTGATCGTTAAAACTTCACGAGCTCCTGAGTTGTCGGCAACTTTCATACGAGATTCTTGTTGAATCATGCGTGGTTACCTCCCTTTTTACTTGGTTTAGATAATTACTGATTCTTCTACGATTTCCACTAAACGGAAACGTTTTGTTGCTGATAAAGGACGTGTTTCTTGAATTTTAACGACATCGCCCATTTTAGCTGAGTTATTTGCATCGTGTGCTTTGTATTTCTTAGAATACTTCACACGTTTACCAATAATTGGATGTTTTTTGTACGTTTCTACAAGTACTGTAATTGTCTTGTCCATTTTGTCAGACACTACACGGCCTTGGTAAACTTTACGTTCGTTTTTACCTTCCACTATTATAGAACCTCCCCTAAATTATTGATTCGCTTTAGCTTCTTCAATTTCTCTTTCGCGAATTGTAGTTTTCATTCTCGCGATTGTTTTTCTTACCTCTTTGATACGAGCAGTGTTCTCTAGCTGACCTGTAGCTAGTTGAAAGCGTAAGTTGAAGAGTTCTTCTTTAAGCTCTTTAATATTTGTTTCGATTTCTGATGTAGTTAAATCACGGATTTCCTTAGCCTTCATTCGTATCACCACCTAATTCTTCACGTTTAACGATCTTTGTTTTTACTGGTAGTTTATGGCTTGCAAGTCTTAATGCTTCTCTTGCTACTTCTTCAGAAACACCTGCAACCTCAAACATTACGCGGCCTGGTTTAACTGATGCGATCCATTGCTCAACTGCACCTTTACCAGAACCCATACGTACTTCTAATGGTTTCTTTGTGAGTGGCGTGTGTGGGAAAATATTGATCCAAACTTTACCGCCACGTTTCATATAACGTGTCATCGCGATACGTGCTGCTTCGATTTGTCTTGAAGTAACCCAAGATGTAGTCGTAGCTTGTAAGCCGTAATCGCCAAAACTTACTTGATTCCCGCCTTTAGATTTGCCTTTTAAGCTTGGTCTATGTTGACGACGGTACTTAACTCTTTTTGGTAATAACATTTACAAGTGCTCCTCTCTTAGTTATTTTTTTTAGTTGGAAGAACTTCTCCACGGTAAACCCACACTTTAACACCTAACTTACCGTAAGTAGTGTCTGCTTCTTCATGTGCGTAATCAATGTCAGCGCGAAGTGTGTGGAGTGGTACTGTTCCTTCGTTATAGCCTTCAGCACGCGCGATGTCAGCACCGCCAAGACGTCCTGATACTTGTGTTTTAATACCTTTTGCTCCAGATCTCATAGCTCTCTGGATTGCTTGTTTTTGAGCTCTACGGAAAGATACACGGTTTTCAAGTTGACGTGCAATGTTTTCTGCAACGAGCTTAGCGTCGATGTCCACCTTCTTAACTTCGATAACATTAATGTGGATACGTTTGTTAGTTAATTTAACTAATGCATTACGTAATTTTTCAATCTCACTACCGCCTTTACCGATAACCATACCTGGTTTACCAGTATGTAGTGCGATATTAATACGGTTTGCAGCACGCTCAATCTCAACTTTAGATACAGCTGCATCTTTTAGGTTCGTTTCAATATATTTACGGATTTCTAAGTCTTCGTGTAATAACGTAGCAAAGTTTTTATCCGCATACCATTTTGCTTCCCAGTCTTTAATAACGCCTACGCGTAGACCAGTTGGATTAATCTTTTGACCCAAAATAATTCCCTCCTTGTATTATTCAGCGTTTTCTACCGTAGCTTCTTCTGCTACTTGTTCTTTTTCACTTACAACTACTGTGATGTGGCTCGTACGTTTTAGAATTTGCGTCGCACGACCTTGTGCTCTAGGACGGAAACGTTTAAGTGTTGGTCCTTCATTAGCATAGATTTCTGAAACTATTAAGTTGTCAGTATCCATGTCATAGTTGTGTTCAGCATTTGCAACAGCTGATAAAACTAATTTTTCTACAACTGATGCTGCTCTTTTGTTAGTAAGTTTAAGAAGTGCTACTGCTTCGCCAACGTCTTTACCTCTTACAAGGTCAAGTACTAAACGTACTTTACGTGGTGCAATACGTACTGTTCTTGCAACTGCTTTCGCTTGCATCTCGGTTCCTCCTTTGTAGGGTGTTTATCAATTATCTTCTTGTCTTCTTGTCATCTGCACCGTGACCTTTGTACGTTCTAGTAGGAGCAAACTCACCAAGTTTGTGTCCAACCATATCTTCTGTAACGTATACAGGTACGTGCTTGCGTCCGTCATAAACTGCGATTGTGTGTCCGATGAAGTTCGGGAAAATCGTAGAACGACGTGACCATGTTTTTATTACACTCTTTTTGTTTGATTCATTGAGCGCTTCAACTTTATTCATTAAGTGACCATCAACAAAAGGTCCTTTTTTAACACTACGTGCCATTATGGCGCCTCCCTTCAATTAGCATGTGCGGCTTATGCCGCACAATTAATTGATCTATTATTTCTTACGTCTTCTGATAATTAACTTGCTAGATTTTTTCTTCTTGTTACGCGTTTTCTTACCAAGAGCTGGTTTACCCCAAGGTGAAACTGGAGCAGGACGTCCGATTGGAGTTCTACCTTCACCACCACCGTGTGGGTGATCGTTAGGGTTCATTGCAGAACCACGAACCGTTGGTCTCTTACCCGCCCATCTTGAGCGACCTGCTTTACCTACGTTAACAAGCTCATGTTGCTCGTTACCAACAGAACCTACTGTTGCGCGGCAAGTTAGTAATATCATTCTCATCTCACCTGAAGCAAGACGTACGATTGCATACTTACCTTCTTTACCAAGTAATTGTGCTGATGCCCCCGCTGAACGCGCGATCTGTCCACCTTTACCAGGTTTCAACTCGATATTGTGAATCGTTGTACCCATAGGTAAGTCCGCTAAAGTAAGTGTGTTACCTACTTTGATATCTGCGTCTTTACCACTCATGATTTCTTGTCCAACCACTAATCCTTTTGGTGCGATGATGTATCTCTTCTCACCATCCGCATATGCTACTAACGCGATGTTAGCAGAGCGGTTTGGATCGTATTCGATTGTTTTAACACGCGCTGGAATTCCATCCTTGTCACGTTTGAAATCGATCACTCTGTATTGACGCTTATGTCCGCCACCTTTGTGACGCACTGTAATTTTACCTTGATGGTTACGTCCCGCTCTTTTCGGTAGCGGCTGTAATAATGAACGCTCTGGAGTAGTTGAAGTAATCTCAGAGTAGTCCAGGCTTGTCATATTACGACGAGCGTTTGTAGTTGGCTTATAATGTTTAATTGCCATCCTCGTTTTACCTCCCTAATGGTATCTTTCTATCTAAATTAGAAGAGTTCGATTGAACCTTCGCTTAATTTTACAATTGCTTTTCTTCTTCTGTTTGTATAGCCCTCGTAACGACCCATGCGTTTCTTTTTAGGCTTAACGTTCATAATATTTACTTTTTCAACTTTAACGTCGAAAATTTCTTCAATCGCGTGTTTAACTTGTGTTTTGTTTGCTCTAACATCTACATCAAATGTGTATTTATTTTCTGCCATTAAGTCAGCAGAACGCTCAGTAATTACCGGGCGTTTGATAATGTCGCGTGCTTCCATTACCCAAGTACCTCCTCTGCTTTTTTAATTGCTCCCTCCGTGAAAATAACACGGTCTGCAGAAAGGATATCTAGTACGTTAAGGCCTGTAGCAGTGATTACTCTAACTCCTTGAAGGTTGTTAGCTGATTTTTCAACTGCTTCGTTTCTATCCTCAAGTACGATTAGTGCCTTTTTGTCAGCACCTAACTTTCCTAATATTGAGACAAGCTCTTTAGTTTTTGGAGCTTCTAATTTGAAGTCGTCAACCACAGTTAAAACTTCTTCGTTTACTCGTGCAGATAATGCTGAACGAAGCGCTAAGCGTCTCATTTTTCTCGGCATCTTGAACGAGTGACTTCTTGGAGTTGGTCCGAATACTACTCCACCGCCAACCATATGCGGCGCTCGAATCGTACCTTGACGCGCGTTACCTGTACCTTTTTGTCTGAATGGTTTTCTACCACCGCCGCGTACTTCTGAACGGTTTTTAACTTTATGGTTACCTTGTCTTAAAGATGCACGTTGAAGAGTTACTGCTTCAAATAATGCATGCTGGTTTGGTTCAATACCGAAAACTGCATCGCTTAGTTCGATTGAGCTTACTTTTGAACCATCAATAGATAATACATCTACGTTTGCCATTGTGTTATATCCTCCCTTCCTTATTAGTTAACACCTTTAATTGCTGATTGGATTTTTACGAAACCTTTTTTAGGTCCTGGAACGTTTCCTTTTACAAGGATTACGTTACGTTCTTCGTCAACTCTTACGATCTCTAGGTTTTGAAGAGTTACTTTTTCTCCACCCATACGTCCTGGTAATGCTTTACCTTTTAGAACGTGTCCTGGGTCAACCATACCCATTGAACCTGGTCTTCTGTGGTAACGAGAACCGTGGCTCATAGGTCCGCGGCTTTGACCGTGACGCTTAATGTTACCTTGGAAACCTTTACCTTTAGATGTTCCTGTTACGTCAACGATGTCGCCTGCTACGAATGTATTTACAGAGACTTCTTGACCTACGTCGAATTCATCTACATTTAAATTGCGGAATTCGCGTACGAAGCGCTTAGGAGCAGCACCAGATGCTTTAGCATGTCCAGTTTCTGCTTTATTCGCAAATTTGTTTGTTCTTCTAGATGGTTTGTACTCTTGTTTAGAGTCGAATCCAATTTGGATTGCGTTATATCCATCAACTTCTTCTGTTTTCTTTTGAACGACAACGTTTCCTGCCGCTTCAATTACTGTTACCGGGATTAATTCACCGTTTTCACCGAAAACTTGAGTCATCCCAACTTTTCTACCTAAGATTCCTTTGGTCATCGAAAGTCGCACCTCCTGAAAATTTTATAGTTTAATTTCGATGTCCACACCAGATGGTAAGTTTAAGCCCATTAGAGCATCAACTGTTTTTGGTGTAGGGTTTAAAATGTCGATAAGACGTTTATGCGTACGTTGTTCGAATTGCTCACGTGAATCTTTGTACTTGTGTACTGCACGTAAGATTGTGTATACCGTTCTTTCAGTCGGAAGTGGGATTGGACCCGAAACTTCTGCACCAGAACGTTTAGCTGTTTCAACGATTTTTTCCGCTGATTGATCAAGCACTCTGTGCTCGTACGCTTTTAAACGAATACGAATTTTTTGTTTTGCCATTATTTTACCTCCTCGGTCGCCATCATTAATTGATAGACTTTCTCCACGAAAATTTTCTGTCACACATGCCATGGCAATGCGGCCGGGTGTGTCAGTAACCTCTCGTTTCAGCGATAATCATGCGCGAAGCCATTTCTATCAAGGCTTAGCATCGCATTATGTGAACGAAAAACGTCCACAGTTAAGTCCAACGCTATAAATAATACATGAAAAGAGCGAGAAAATCAAGAGTTAACTTGGATTTTTTCGCTCTTTTTTATAAATTTATTTATTCACTTTGAAAATCGTCATATCATTATAATATAAATATGAAGTAAAGTACAAATATAATTGCTAAAACCCACATTACTGGGTTCACCTGTTTTTTCTTGCCGGCCATCATCAATGTTATTGGATAGAAGATAAAGCCAATAGCAATCCCAGTTGCAATACTATAAGTGAGCGGCATTAATAATACTGTTAAAAATGCGGGTACCGCAATTTCAAATCTTGACCATTCAATACGCGATAGGTTTGAAGCCATTAACGCACCAACGATGATTAATGCTGGAGCAGTTACTTCTGACGTAAACATAACGATCAGTGGTGAGAAAA
The DNA here is from genome assembly GCF_903994035.1 of Phocicoccus pinnipedialis. Taxonomy (GTDB): domain Bacteria; phylum Bacillota; class Bacilli; order Staphylococcales; family Salinicoccaceae; genus Phocicoccus; species Phocicoccus pinnipedialis. The sequence continues at coordinate 189,866 of NZ_CAJEWB010000005.1, read as the reverse complement.
ATATCGCAAGCAAGAATAAGAAAGCCGTTACTACACTTGCAAAACCACTACGCGCTCCTGCTGCAACACCTGCGGTAGACTCTACATATGAAGTAGTTGTTGAAGTACCGAATATTGCACCTGTAATAGTCGCAATTGAATCCGATACAAGCGCACGTCCTGCTCTTGGCAATTTGTTATCTTTAATTAAATTTGCCTGTGAAGCAACACCGACTAATGTCCCTGCTGTATCAAAAAAGTCTACAAATAGGAATGTTAAAACGACTACTAAGAACTGTAAGTTAAAAATTTCTGTTGGGTTTCTAAAAGCTTCAAATGCCGCACCGAATGTTGGAGCGATACTTGGTACTTTACTTACGATTGCTTCTGGCATTGGAAGTAACCCAAATATAAGACCTGCAATTGCCGTCATGATCATACCAATAAAAATCGCGGCTGGTACACGTTTTGCCATTAATACGACCGTAAGTACAATACCAAACACAGCGAGTAATACTGACGAATCATGGAAATCACCCACGCTTACTAACGTGTTTTGATCAGCAACAATAATGCCTGCCCCTTGTAAACCAACGAAAGCAATGAAGAAACCAATCCCAGCACTAACCGCCATCTTCATTTCCATTGGTATGGAGTTAATAACATATTCTCTTAAACCAGATGCAGTCAGAATTACGAACAGAACTCCTGAAACTAAAACGCCTGTTAAACCAGTTTGCCAAGGAATACCCATTCCTAAAACTACAGCGAATGCGAAAAATGCATTCAATCCCATACCTGGTGCAAGTGCGATTGGATATCTCGCATAAACTCCCATGATTAGAGTACCGACAAACGCTGCTAAACATGTTGCAACGAATACTGCATTGATGTCCATGCGCATGCTGTCAGGTACACCATCCACACCAGCAAGTGAAAGCATCGCTGGATTTACCGCTAAAATATACGCCATGGATAGAAACGTTGTAATACCACCAATAGTCTCTTTGCGATAATTGGTGCCGAGTTGTTCAAACTCAAAATATTTCCTCATTCTCTTCTCCTTATCTCATCCACATTATATGAAAGACATTATTATTATTATCTAAGTTCGCATTTATTTTAAACGCTTTTTAAGCATTACGCAATACTTTTTCTCTCATTTCCGAATGATTTCAATGTTTTTTAATAAATCATTCGTGTTTGGTAGCGTTTTAGTCGTGTGCACATTCTTTTAATGATTAAGATATCCTTTTAAGGGTATTCAAAATTTGGGTGATAATTATATGGATAAAAAAATAAGATTAACAGCGTTACTGCTCGCATTGACACTCACACTTGCTGCATGTGGCACGAGTAATTCAGATTCAAAGGTCGATAGCGACACAGTACAAAAAACTGACGAGACAGCTACAGAGACAACAACCGAGACAGATGATGACAGTACAGACAATGATACGGATAAAACATCTTCGTCTGAAATCAACTTGGAATCCTTTGATTCAACAATTGAAGATGCTATTAAAAAGGCTAAGTCAAACTTTGATGGTCAACTTACTGATATTACTTTAGATAATGAGAACAATAAATGGGTATACAAAATTGAGTTAGAAAGTGACACTGAAGAATACGACGTAACATTCGACGTAAATACTCTAGATGTTATTAATCAGGAATCAGAAACTGAAGACGATGATGACGATAATGAATCCTTTAAATATGAAGACCTCGTTACTTTGGAAGAAGCAATTCAAACTGCAAAAAACGAAGTTGATGGGAGAGCTGTTGAAATTAGTACAGAGTGGGACGATGATGTCCTATATTATGAAGTTTCGATCGTAAGCCAAAGCGGTGAAGAAGTTGATGTAATCATCGATGCAAAATCAGGAGACTTTGTAGAAATTGATGACTAAAATAATTAAGACAGCCAATCGGCTGTCTCTTTTTTGTTTAAAACAAGATAATGCATTTATGATATGATAATACTAGTATATAGGAGTGATACATATGGACCTAGAACAAAAACTTAAAGAGTTAAAATATGACTATATCCGTCTGCAGGGTGACCTTGAAAAAATCGAATCTACAGGTCATAGTCCTGAAAAGATGATCGCGAAATTACACGACATTGAAGACGAGATGCGTAATTTAAAAAAAGAAATCCGTGCACGTCAATCATTGGAGGATTAAGATGAAAAATAACTTAATGAAGCATATCGTTTTTATCATGCTCGTGCAGTTTTTAATATATTTTGGATTCAGCATGATTATTCCTGTGATGCCACAGCTGATTGTGGACTATAATGTCAGTACGATGCATCTTGGATTTGTTCTTGCAATCTATTCGATTGCCAGCTTTATTTCAGCACCATTCTTCGGAATTCTGAGTGACAAAACAGGAAGACGTCCCTTACTTATTGGCGGACTACTTATCTTCTCACTGAGCTTCTTCGTATTCGCTGTATTCTCTCATAGCTTAACGATACTTTATATTACTCGTTTCGTTGGTGGTATGGCTTCAGGTGCATTATACACAGCGACGACTTCTATGGTTGCAGACTTGACATCTGTACATGATCGTACGAAGTACATGGGACTTATTGGTATGAGTATGGGGTTCGGATTTGTATTTGGACCCGGTATCGGAGGAATACTCGGTTCAGTAGCGATGAGCATACCATTCTTCATGACCTCAGCCGTCATTTTAGTGGCATTATTTGTAGCATTTCTCTTTATTCAAGAAACATACAAGCCTTCAACTACTGCACCAGGTAAAATCACAATGGCTAAAGAATACTTCATCCAACCCGTAGGCATTTTACTTGTTGCAACATTCTTCGTCATGTTCATGATGAGCGGTATGGAGAGTACGTTTCAATTGCTTGGACAAAAACGAATTAATATCACTCCAGGTCAAATGGGTGTATTATTCTTTATTGGTGGTATTTTTAACGTGATTGTTCAAGGTGGCGTAATTAGAAAATTAAAAGATGGGCAAGAGTATCCAGCAATGATTATTGGTCAGGTACTCGCTCTCATCGCATTCATAATGTTACCGTATATGACAGGTCTCGTTTATGCTGGTATATGTATCGTCCTACTGATGAGCGGTAATGCGCTCGTTAAGACACTGATGACAAGCCAAATTACAAAAGAAGCAATGAGTCATGAAGTTGGAAAATTAACAGCAACAACATATTCACTAGATAGTCTCGGACGTATCGTAGGCCCGATATTCTTTAACTTACTATTCGTTATGTACTACGGATTACCGTTCTATTTCGGCGCACTTATGGTACTTCTATCTACATTCTTTATCTACCAATACTATAGAAAAAGAGGTAATATTGCGTGACTATTTTAACAACCTTACTACTTCTCATGTATTTAACCGTTTCTATGTTTACGATTTTATTTATAAGATCAAAGTTGTTTGATGCCCTTCGCATTGTTTCAGGGATTGTATTCTTGGTAATGATTATTGCGTTTATCTTACCCGTCATTGGAACTGATAAATATCTGATCCTATCTTTAGCGATCGCAATCATTTCATCAATTGAAATCACTTCGTTTAAGCAGTATAAAGGAGACGACAAGCGACTATTTCTTATTCATGCGTTCACAGTTGCGATGAGTCTCGTATTGATTATTCTTTTATTCACGGTCTAGGAGGGGGATTACGTGACACGTGTCATACTTATCTTGCTTTTATTCATTCAGATGTTGTTCTTCATAAACTTCACACTGAATGAAGGCATTTTGTTTTTTAATATTTACATTTGGGTCTCTGTCGCACTCATCTCTATAGTAGCGGGTGCACGAGACTTCATGAAAGAGCAAGTTTCAAGAGAATCTACACAATTACAAGGGTATTTTTCCTTAACGCTCGTGACACTATCTCTGTCTAGCCTCGTATTTGTACTTTATATCGTTGTGACTGAACCCTATTATTTATAACATCCAATCAGGAATTTCCGGTTGGATGTTTTTTCATGAAAAAACACCCTCAGATTAGGGTGTTTCGTTTATTTATTTCTTATTCTATTTAATGCAATCTTCGTTTTTTGTGCTGCCGGAATTGCAATGTTGAGTAAATGATAAACCGGTCTATTTAAGATAAAATCAAACTCTCCGATCTTATTTGACACTTTCGTTCCCCATTGGCTCTTAAACTGCCATAGTCCAAAGTACTCCGATTCTTTATCTGGTGAAACGGACACTCCACCAAAGTCATATGACGTTGCACCATTTTCACGTGCATACTGCATCATATGAAATTGCATATGATGGTTTGGTAGGAAGTCCCTAAAATCATTCGATGAAGCACCATATAAGTAGTACGCTTTTTTACCACTTTGTGCGTAAAGCGCACCAGATAGCACTGCACCTTCTGGATACTCCTCTTCAATCAATTTTGTTTCTTCCACTTGACTGTTCAATTTGTCTAATCGGTTGTTTAAATTCTCAAGTAAATTGGCACGTTTAGTTTCGTCCTTATTCTTCTCTGCCTTCTTAATATCTTTTTGAACTTTCTTTATATCGTTCTCCAGATTTTCACGTACTTCTTTTCCATGAAGTGTAACTAAAAAGAGCTCCATATGACCATTTGGATTTAATGCATCATACATCGATTCAAAGTACGTGATATCACGAGTTAAGAAACCATCACGTTCCCCCGTTATTTTCATAAGTTCGTGGAATACTTTCAGGCCCTCTCGATCACTCTTTATAACCTCTGTTCCTGTTTTTAATGCACGTCGCACCCTAGTACGGTTATTTCTTTCAAAGCTGTTTAAAAGTTCCTTATCCGTTACAGAGATATCCGTGACCATTGTTTGTCGTGGCTGAATCGCATCTTTGCTCATACCATCAACAAATCCATGGTGGATAAAACCAAGGTCTTTAAGAAGCTTGAACGCCGCTTCATTTTCCTCTTCGATATCTGGGTCAATTTTAATGACATATGCATGTTCGTTTTTTGCTTCTTCAATCGCAATCGCAAGAAGTGCTTTCACCGCAAGCGTGTCATGATAATCAACAACAAATCCGCGCGAAATATAGCAGAGTGTATACTTCACTTTCGGTAACTTCTTGAACTGTAACGTTGCTACTCCCTTAATATCCCCGCCATGCCCTACTGCGATACGTTTTGAATACCAACCCGTCAATTCTTTTGAAGTCGCCCAGTCAGAAAGTTGTAATAAGTCTCCATTTGGGTGATTTTCAATAAATTGATTGTGTTCTTTTTCAGTTAAAATCATTTGTTCCATTTAATTCCGCCTTCATATACTTCTTTTTTGATATAATAACAACTGAAAGGTGAGATTTATGAAAAATCTATTCGTTATTTTCTTTATAATTTTTAATGCTTGGAATGCATTTGACATATATATGAACTACGCCCATGATGAGATCATCTCATTATTGAGCATCCGCATCATGGTATTTGTGATTTCTTTTGTACTCTCTGTTATTTACATTATCGTGAAGAGCCCAAAGAGCACCGTGATTTTATCGATTATAAATATAATTGTAGCACTTATTCATGGTTACACGATTTTAGTCACTTATCTTTAAATCGTTTCTTTGTTATTTCGTCTTGAAACGGAGTAACTAAGACCTAGTCCAAATAGGAATAGTATTACAGATAAAACCCACTGCAATCCATTTGTTGGAAAGCCATGGAAAATTGGAAAGCTCGAGCCGAGTAATAATCCAATAATGAATGCGTATGTTAGATACGTATAGTGTGTCAGTAGATAATGAATGAACTTGCTCGCGAATATGATACCAAACATAATTCCAAATCCAGTCGCAAACAATATAGGTAAGACCTCAAAGTTGAAACTTGTAAATTCCGAGATGGCGTAAATGACAATAGGATAGGCACCGAGAATCAGTAAAATTACGGATCCGGATAATCCAGGAAGTACAAGTGCCATTGAGCCTATAAATCCTGCGATGAATAAAAACAGAAGTGCGCTGAATGATGTATCGACCTGCATTACTTCTTGAACCTCAGATTTTACATTGTTCAGAACATACATACCAATAATCGTTAAAAAGATAAGGATATAATGTATCCATTTAAATTCATATTTATAGTTACCGAGTTTAAACATCATTGGTATAACTCCAAAGACAAGTCCTAAAAAGAACCAGTGAATAATAATTGTGTGATTTACTAGAAAATAATTTATAATGGATGACATCGACAGGATTGCGATAGCCATACCTATGATTAGTGGGAATACAAATCCAGCCGCTTTCTTAAAGTCTTTAGTAAATAATTTTTGTATTGAAATAAGTAATTCATCATATATACCGAGTAATAGAGCAAGTGTTCCACTACTAATTCCAGGGACGAGTTCTACAATCCCCATTAGAAAACCTCGGAAAATATTAAGCCATCTAATCATCGTTTTACCTCACATTAAAAATTTAACAGTATTAATTTTATCATAACTACTTGAATTATACTTGTAGAAGTATAATGATATAATAGAAATTGATTAAGATTTCTTGTAAACTATTATTAAAACATTTGGAGGCCCACTTTATGAGCATCTCTCCACTCGAACTATTCATAACATTTATTGGTGGATTAGGGATATTTTTATACGGAATTAAGCAAATGGGTGACGGACTGCAAGCTGCAGCTGGTGACCGTTTGCGCGAGATCTTAAACCGCATGACACAAAATCCAATACGCGGTATCTTTGCTGGTATGTTAGTTACAATTTTAATACAAAGCAGCTCTGGTACAACAGTAATTACCATTGGACTTGTATCTGCTGGTTTTATCACATTGAGACAAGCAATTGGAGTTATTATGGGTGCCAATATTGGTACGACGGTAACTGCGTTTATTATCGGTCTAAATATTGGTGATTATGGTTTGCCAATACTTGCAATTGGTTCATTCATGATTTTCTTCTTTAGCAAACCTGCAATCAATAACTTAGGACGTGTATTCTTTGGTTTTGGTGCACTATTCTTTGGACTTGATTTAATGGGTAATGGTGTAAAACCCCTTGCTGATTTACCATGGTTCACAGACTTAATGTTGCAGATGAGTGATAGCAGCTTTTTAGGTCTAGGTGTCGGACTAATATTAACTCTAATCGTACAGAGTTCAAGTGCAACTATCGCAATTCTACAGAACTTTTACTTGAATGATCTTGTAGATCTAAATGCGGCTCTACCTGTATTACTTGGTGATAATATTGGTACTACAATTACAGCAATACTTGCTGCGCTTGTCGGATCACTTGCAGCAAAACGTGCGGCAGCTGTTCATGTTATTTTTAACGTTATTGGTGCAATTATTTTTATGATACTCATGCCATTATTCATTTGGTATGTAGGAACACTGGAAACGCTCCTACATCTTAACAAACCAATGACAATCGCATTTGCACATGCATCATATAATATTATTAACACACTGATTCAATTGCCATTCATAGGCGTCTTAGCTTGGATAGTTACAAAAGTTGTTCCTGGCCAAGACCTGTCAGAAGACTATAAGCCTAACCTTCTAGATCCGATTCTGATGAAACAATCGCCACAACTTGCGATTCAAAGTGCTCAAACGGAGGTTCAAAACTTAAGTAATCTCGTTTCAAATACATTCTCTGATCTTAAAGAATATGTCGAAAATGGTGATTTGAAAGTATATCGACGCGTAAAAGAAAAGGTACAGTTAACGGATAACATTCAAGAAAGCATTCGTAAATATCTTATGAAAATGAATGAAGTTGAAAACAGTCGTCAAGCAGATACTGAAAATTTAGCAGCATTACTTGAAATTACCCGATTATTAACTAAAGCATCACATTTAACTGGTAATTTTGCCGAGAATTATCATAAGAAAAATGAATCTGAAATTATATTATCAGACGATGCAAAACTCGGAGTAGAAACTCTGATGCATCATATTGAACGTATTCTCAGACTTACTTCTGAATCTATTGATATCTACGACCCAAGTGGCCTAGAACAAGTGATTCAGCTCGGTAATCAGTCACATAGAATTGAAAACAAACTTCGTCGAGATCATGTTGAACGACTAAACAATGGTACATGCTCACCAGACTCTGGTGCTATGTATGCAGAACTCATTAGTGACTTAGAACGTATCGGCTATAATGCAAGAAACATATCCGAAACGATTCTCTATACTACAAGAGAAGAGCTACCTGATGAACTCATCGTATATGATTAAAATAAAAGCGTGTGACTGTAGTCACACGCTTTTTTGTGCAAAAAACTACCCGTATTTATACGGGTAGTTTTTATATTAAGAGGTAACAGGAGCAGTTTCATTCTTGTTTCCTTGTATTGTTTCAGATTCTGCTTTTATCTTTTTAATATCTTGGCGAATAAGTATTGAAATCACAAGCGCGACTACAAAGAATGCAACGAATAGGTATAGCGTTAAGTTATAGCTATTTGTAGCTTCGCGAACTTTTGATACAATAAATGGTCCAACGAGTCCCGCCATTGCCCATGCTGTTAGAATGTATCCATGAATGGCTCCAAGTTGCTTTGTTCCGAATAGGTCAGCAATGTATGCTGGAATTGCTGAGAACCCTCCACCATAACAGCTAATCATAATAAATAGCATTAACATGAATAAAAGTGCGTTCGATGTGAATGGCAAGAGCGCAAAAATAACAATCTGTAAAATAAAGAATGTTGTGTAAAGATTCGGACGTCCGATGTAATCCGAGATTGTTGCCCAGATTAAACGACCTCCACCATTGAACACTCCCATGATACCTACCATTACCGCAGCTGCTGCTGGTGTAAGTCCAGCAACTTCTTGCCCCATTGGACTCGCAACCGCAAGTATCGCAATACCACAAGTCACGTTAATGAATAACATAAACCATAAAAAATAGAATCTACGTGTCTTGATTGCTTCGTTCGCGAGGAGCTGTACGTAGTCTTTTTTGACTGTTGTAGTTTTATTTAAATCAAGGCCTTTTGGATGATAACCATCAGCGGGTTTTTCTAAATACAGACTCGCGCAAATCATGATGACAAAATACACTGAAGCCATTATGTAAAATGTATTTGAAATACCTACTGAATTGATAAGACTGCTCATCACTGGGCTTGCGATCATCGCAGCAAAACCGAATCCCATAATCGCGAGACCTGTTGCCATACCACGACGGTCAGGAAACCACTTAACTAGTGTCGATACTGGAGTGATATACCCGATGCCAAGACCGATTCCTCCAAGTACTCCATAACCGAGATATAATAAATATAAATTTTCAATCGAAACTGCAAAACCAGAGAGAGCTAAACCCGAAGCGAAAAAGAGAGTGGAGATTAAACCGGATTTTCTGGGTCCGTGCTTTTCTACAAAGTGTCCCATAAAGGCCGCAGAGACCCCTAAAAAGAATATAGCGATGCTAAAAATGAGCGACACTTCACTGAGCGTCCAACCGATTTCTTCTTGAAGCGGGCTAGTAAATACACTCCATGCATACACTGAACCAATTGAGATATGTAACCCAACGCCTGCAAGTGCAATTAACCAACGATTTTTTGTTTTAGTCATAAAACTCCTCCTTAAGTCAAAAACACTGTAAAATAGTGTTATAGAAATTTGTTTATGTTTGTTAAGGGAATTATATTATTAATATAGGAAATTTTCAATAAATTTTAGGAGTTTATGCAAATGGACATTATTACTAACAAAACTATAACAAGATTTAGTGCGGGTGACTTCTTAGAGGATACAGACATAATGGCTGTAGAATTTCCGCTAACCATCTATATTAATGACGTAGAATTTGCAACTTTAGTATGCACCCCCGATTATCTTGAAGATCTTGTTATCGGATTTTTAGCATCAGAAGGTGTGATTCGTACGTTCAGTGATATCATTTCAATGAATATCGACGACCGCAGTGGATTCTGTCATATTGAATCAAAACGAGATATTGATCCGAACTACTTTACATTCACAAAACGCGTGCTCGGTTCATGTTGTGGTAAGAGTAGACAATTCTACTTCCAAAACGACATGCAGATGTCTAAAGTTTCTGCTGCAAAAGTGACTTTAACACCAAGACAAGTAATGACACTTCAAAGAGAACTGCAAGAATCTTCAGACACGTTCAAAGAAACCGGTGCGATACACAATGCGTGCATCGCATCACCAGATGGCCTAATCATACATCGTGGGGATATTGGTCGTCATAACGCTCTGGACAAGCTTTACGGTTATTGCTTACGTAATAACATTACTGTACATGATAAAATCCTCGTATTCAGCGGTCGTATTTCCTCGGAAATTTTAACCAAAGCATCAAAGATCGGCGTCGGAGTTGTACTTTCTAAAGCAGCAGCAACAGACCTTGCAATTGATCTTGCTGATGACTTGAATATCACGGCGATTGGGTTTATTAGAAGAGGATCATTCAATATATATAGCCACCCTTGGCGCATCAAAAAAGAGGCGGAGTAAAATTACTCTGCCTCTTCCTTATACATGTGATCCTCTTTTATTGCTGGTTGTAATGAGAGTTCATCATAGAATACATCCATATTACGTGCGATAGATCCTGCCCAGTGTATATCTGTCGCATACAGGTGCGTCCCAGGATTCTCAGGATTCCATCTCATCTTATATAACGTGTTTTGATCATTTTCTAAATAATTATCACGAATAAACTTCGCGCCACCCTTGATTGCACGTTCAGGTGAGTTCCAGTTTCCTCGTTTTGCGAAACTTGAGCCTTCTTTTACCGCCGCATGGTCAAATGCACCAATTCCAAAAAAGTTATAATACTTTTCATCGTTAACGGTAATTCCTTTCGCAAGTTCAGAATGACCGTTCCCTGTTTCAATCAGTGCGTGTGCAATCAAATAAACTGCACTCACATCATATTCTGTTTCCGCCTCAATGAAATACTTTCCAGTACCCTCTAAAATACCTTTACCTTCAAGAAGCTTGTTCGCTTCATCTGCAGTGATATTTGTATCTTTATCAATACGGATAAATTCAAACATATTTCTGTTATCAACATTCATTGCGTCTCGGATATCCTCAGGGCTTCCTGGTACAAGGTATCCATATTCATCAAATCGTAAGTCTTCAGTTCCGTTGTTTAACTGTCTTTCTAGTGCTTCTTCAAATGTATACATTGGTTCAGTCTCCTTTTTAACGAGCGCCTGCATCGAGATAACAAACGCGAGTAGGAACAGTGCGATGACCACAAGTAAGAAAATTACTTGGACGTGCGGTAGATTTAATTTTTTCATACTATCCTTCCAAATAAAACAAGACTGACATCGTCAGTCTCGGTGATTTATTAATCTTCATATAAGGCTTCTTCTAGTGCTAATAACTTTTTCTGGGTCGTTCCGTCAAGATCAGTAATTGATATTTTCTTGTCGAGTAAATCCTTCGTTGTCTCAATCGGCAAATCAATAGCTTGACTGATTTGATATGTAGTGAGATGACCGTTTAGAATCTTTAAGTCAGTTTTCATACTATCTCATCCTAAATGTACTAATTTAATCAAATTATACAGTGCTTTTGAGAAAAATCAACACTTTTATATTTAGAATTATTTGGAAAAGACAATTCTTAGTAGTTAACTACGGACAATTGAGTAGCGGAAATCATTTGACAATTATCGAGCGTGTGGTAAATAATACGAACGTGAAGCCTGGTAGATCTACAGACATCTCCTCTTTAATAAATAGCTTAGCAATCAGTACCAAGTATACATCGTATTATTTTGAATCACTTAAATAGACAAAAAAGAACACATACAAGTTAAATACTTTGTATGTGTTCTTTTTGGATTTTGCGTGAGATCTTCATTAATTCTTTAAAAAATTTCTCTGCATGAGCATCGAACTCATGGCACGATAATCTGTTCACATTATTTTTGACAACTTCTTGTTCTCTAACTTTGTCAAAAATTTTGATATTTTTCTTACTTTTATAAGCTGCAATTTCTTTACAGATTTTCATTCGGTCTTCGAATAACTCTACAAGGGACGCATCAATTTTATTAATTTCAATTCTCAATTCCTCATGTTTTGTCATTGGAATCACCACCCTATTTTTGAATAATCGTTTTGCCTTCAATTTCGAGTAACATGTTTATTGTAATCATAAGCTCTTTGAATTCTGCTGGTGTTAAGCATTGTTGACCGTCACTCCATGCTTTTTCAGGGTTTTGGTGTACTTCAATTTGCATACCATTAGCACCTGACATTACTGCGGCTTTTGCCATAGAAGGAATGAGGTAACGCACACCTGCTGCGTGTGATGGATCGACAACGATTGGTAAATGTGATTCTTTTTGAATCACAGGTACAGCTTGAATATCTAATGTGTTACGCGTTGCTGTTTCGAATGTACGGATACCACGTTCACAGAAGATTACATTATTGTTTCCGCCTGCCATGATGTATTCGGCACTCATTAACCATTCTTCGTAAGTCGCTGACATGCCACGCTTTAATAAAATAGGTTTATTGGTTTGTCCAAGTGCTTTAAGTAAATCGTAGTTCTGCATATTACGTGCTCCAACTTGGATACAGTCCACCATGTCGACAAATATATCTATGTGCTCTGTACCCATTAACTCTGAAACAATTGGTAATCCTGTTTCTTCTTTTGCTATGTTTAAAATGCGTAATCCTTCAATTCCAAGTCCTTGGAAACTGTATGGTGATGTTCTTGGTTTAAACGCACCACCACGTAGTGTGTTTGCTCCTGCTTCTTTTAATAATTTAGCAAGTTCCACTGTGTCTTCTTCGTTTTCAACAGAACATGGACCTGCACACATCATGAAGTTAGAACCACCGATTTTTACACCATCGACATCGATAATACTGTCTTTTTCATGAAATTGTCTGTTAGCTTTCTTGTATGGCGCTGAGATTCTGTACACCCCATCTACTATCTGATATTTTTTCAATGTATTGACATCAACTTGAGACAGATCTCCGATTAGACCAAGTACAGTACGTACATCGCCTACTGATGTGTGAACTCGAAGACCAAGTGACTGAATTGCTCCGATCAGTTCCTCAATTTGTGCCTCTGTTGCATTGTTTGATATATGAATAATCATAGTGCTTCCTCCTAAATTATAAAACAATATAAAAAAACTACCACCTATAAAATTAATAAGTGGTAGTTGGGTATATAAAAAAATCAGATACGTTCACCTAGCCACTTATTTCGCAATAATGGCTAGCATTACAAAAATCTTCAGCCATCATTGATACAAACTTGTATCGTTTGTACTCAATGATGAATACAAACGGTATCAGTAATAGCCAAAGTAAAATCGATTTACATTATTGAGTTGAGTAATATTTAAATTCAACATAAAAATCGCCTTCTCTATAATGTGTTGAATTGAATTATAAACACATAATTTATACTTGTCAAACAAATTGGAAAGTTTTTTAAATATATTAACTATTTTGAAATTTGATTAAATTTTAATCAATCTATAAAATAAGTGTATCAATCATTCGGAGGTAAGCTATGAATGTAGTAATCGTAGGGCTTGGAAATATTGGTGGGTCCTTTGCTAAGTCCATCAGACATTCGTTTAAAGATTATAATATATATGCAATAGATATTAATGTAGATACGCTTAGAGAAGCGGAAAAACTTGATATAATCAATAAAGGTTATACCGATTTTAAAGAAATAATACCTGAAGCGGATCTTGTTATTTTCTCGGTATATCCAATGACTTTAAAGAATATGGTAGAAAGTTATGCGCCATATTTCAAGCCAAACGCGATTTTAACAGATGTGACTGGTGTAAAGGAAAGTATTATTGCAGAGATAGAACCGTTACTTCATAGTAAAATCGATTTTGTGTTTGGACATCCGATGGCGGGACGTGAGAGTCGTGGACTTGGTTTTTCAAGCCGTGACATATTTCAAAATGCAAACTACATTATCACACCAACTAAGAAAAATAAACATGAGAATATAATGTTTCTTGAGAATTTCGTAAAAAAACTTGGCTTTGGTAACGTTTCTAAGGTCACACCAGAATTTCATGATGAAGTCATTGGGTTTACATCGCAACTCGCACACGTTATTGCTGTATCACTTATCAATAGTGACGATATAGAGCGTAACTCTAAGCGTTATACCGGCGATAGTTACCGTGATTTGACACGTATTACAAATATAAATGAAAAGCTGTGGCCAGAATTATTTTTAATGAATAAGAATCATCTGTTGCGTCATATTACATTGTTCAAAGATGAAATAGAACGTATGGAAGATGCTATTAGAACGAATGATATCCAGAAGATGGAGAGGATGATGGTAGAGTCGAAGAGACGCTATCACGATTTACATGATTTGGAATATAATCCGGAAGATTAGTGGATTATACCGTTGATTCAATCTTTAACACGATATTATAAAATCTATTGATGAATTAAACAAAAGGCATGTTACCCGACTTTCAAGTAACATGCCCTCTTTATTTAATTTCCGAACAGTCTTGCAAAGAATCCTTTTTTCTTTGGTTCTTCAACTGGACGTGTTTGTTCTGGTATTTTAGTTTGTGTATCTTCATTCGTTTTTATCGTCTCTTTGTTGTCTTCAGGTACTTCGATTGCTTCCATCGGATCTTCATACTTACTCATATCAATATTTGATGAGGTTTCTGATTTCTCTTCTTCAGCTGTTTCTGTAGATTCTTCTGTTCCTTTCATATCTCCAGTTGTATTAGCTTCGCTAGAGTCAGATTTTGTCTCTATTTCACGTGATTTTTCTTCTTCAACTGTCGTTTCAGTAGACGCTGTCACTTGTTGAGTTTTTTCATTCTGAGGTTCTGTCTGTTCCTTAATTTCTTCCATTTGAGTAGAAATTAATTTTTGTTCGTTCCCCACCTCTAAAATACGTGCATCGTATTCTTCTAATCTCGATACAAGGTGGCTCACGTTTTCTCTTAGAACAATATTTTCTTGGCGCATTTCGTCTAGTTTAACTAAAACTTTTTCTAATACCTTTAGAATGTCTTCATTTGTTCCTCTGTTATCGTCAGTATCGATTTCATTTTTTGAAACAATCTCATCTAAGTTTTTCATGATTTCATCGGCAGCAAGTTCAAGTGTGAAGCCTGGCGTTTTTGACGTTCGAATCATTTCGTTTAGAACGCTCACATCATTTTGTGAAAACAGACGTCTCTGGTGCTCATCTTTAGCAACATCGTATCCACGCTCTTCTAGCATACGAACATATTTACGTACGTTCTGATCCGAAAGTTCTACCATATCAGTCACTTGTGCTGTAGTATAATAAATTTGATTTTGTTGACTCATAATCGGTACTCCTTTACATAATAACACTATATATAACGCTAGGCGTTACGTTAACTTATCTTATTATATCACGTTTTTAAAGACTTTCCACATAAAAATAACACTATGTGATATTACACTGCATCACATAGTGTTGTTTAGGAATATTAATTTAATTTGAGGGTTTTACGTACATCTTTATCAATCTTCTTAAAGAGTTCTTTGTTTTCTGCTAACGCTTGTCCATATGATGGAATCATTTCAGTTAGTTGGTCTTCCCATGAAGAGTACTGTTCTGGGAATGACTGTTTTAATACATTTAGCATTGCGCTAGTCGCTGTTGAAGCTCCTGGTGAAGCACCGAGTAATGCTGCTACAGAACCGTCTTCTGAAACGATAACCTCTGTACCAAACATTAATGTGCCTTTACCTTTATCAGTATCTTTAATGACTTGAACGCGTTGACCAGCTACAGCTATTCTCCAGTCGCTAGATTTAGCTTCAGGAACAAATTCACGCAATGCATCGATTCTTTGTTCTTCGCTTAACATCAATTCACCAATAAGGTATTTAGTTAAGCTCATTTCTTTCACACCAGCAGCCATCATAGTTAAGAGGTTGTTTGCTTTTAGTGAACCGAACAAGTCGAAGTATGAACCCTCTTTTAAGAACTTAGGCGTAAATCCAGCGAATGGTCCAAATAATAGTGACTTTTTACCGTCGATATAGCGTGTGTCAAGGTGTGGTACTGACATTGGTGGTGCACCAACTTTTGCTTTACCATAAACTTTACCGTCATGTTTATTTGCTATTTCTTCATCATCACATACTAGGAATAAGCCGCTTACTGGAAAACCACCAATATTTTTAGACTCAGGAATCTTAGTTTTTTGTAGTAATGGTAGACTTGCTCCACCTGCACCGATAAACACAAAATCAGCAATATGGAATTCTACTGCATCTGATGATAAATCTAAAACTTTAATTTCCCACTTACCGTTATCCATACGCTTTATTGATTTTACTTCATGCCCGTAAGAAAGCATAGCTCCGCTTTCTTCTAAATTATCGAATAACTGTGTTGTCAGTGATCCAAAGTTCACATCTGTACCTTTATCAGAAAATGTTGCTGCAATCTTTTCATCATAAGTACGACCTTCCATCATTAATGGAATCCATTCTTTTAATACTTCTCTATCGTCTGTAAACTCCATTCCTTCAAACAATGGATTAGTACTCATTAATTCTTGTCTTCTTCTTAAAAAGTCCACGTTCTCTTCACCTTCTACAAAGCTCAAGTGTGGAACTGAATTAATGAATTCTTCAGGATTTGAAAGTTTGTTTTCATTCACTAAATATGACCAATACTGAAGCGATACTTGGAATTGCTCATTCACATTGATTGCCTTAGTCATATCAATATTTTTGTTCTCATCTTCAGAAGTGTAGTTTAGCTCGCATAATGCAGCATGTCCTGTGCCAGCGTTATTCCATGGGTTCGTACTTTCTCGAGCAGGTTCATCAAGTTTTTCGAACATCTTAATATTCCAGTTAGGCTCTAATTCACTGATCAGTGTACCAAGAGTTGCACTCATAATACCGCCACCGATTAAGACGATTTCTTTTCTGTCATTTGTACTCATTAAAATCGAAACTCCTTAGTATATTTTAATATCTTCAATTATACGCTTCATATGTAAACTATAAAAGCGTTAACAGCATTTAATTGTCTTACTTGTATGATTAGTTTAATTTATCTTTAACATAAGTTACGAATGCGTTCGTATCTCCATCTTCAATATTAACCATTACGATTTTTCCCATTCCATCAGGGAACTCAATAAAGAGTCCTTTATCATTTATATATACGTCTATAATATCCGCATATGAAAATACACGTCTGTATTCCTCGCCCATCATATCTACGTTCATGATAATGCGTTCGTTAGTCGTAATATATGCGCCTTTAAACTCAGTCTGATCTCCAACTTTATAAATGAGTGTTCCAAGTACAGAAGGTCCGAATGACTCTGTTGGATACAGCTCACTAGAACTGATTTTATTTAAACTCATAATATCTCCTCTAACTATTTATTCTTTGATATGATTTCCCAGTTGTTTGCCTCCGCAATCTTAGTAAGTGAGTTATCCGGATAAACCGCAACTGGTTCACCTACTAGGTTCAACATGCTCAAATCTGAGAGGCTATCGCTATATGCTTGACTATTATGCCAGTCAACATTTTTACCTTTAAAATGAGTTCTAATAAGTTCAATCTTCTTCGTTCCAAAGACACGTTTGAATGGTTGTTTTGTATCTACTTTATTATTTTCATAATTCACAGTAGAACCAATGATGTGATCGAACTTGTTTGGGAAAAGTGCTTCTAACAGTGGTGTAAATGCGCCAGAAATTAAAATTGTGTAGTAATCATTATTTCTTAGCTCATCAATACGTTCTAGAATTTCTTCACGCAACTCTTTTCTCATGTCCTCTGCTACTATCTTAAAGAAATCTTCTAAATCTTCTTTGGACATTCCTTTAAATGCGTGCACGTATGATTCCAATGCTTTAAACTGCATTTTTAGTTTAGGGACGAGTCTCAACTTGTATCCAAAATAACTTGGTGCAAATCTCACTACAAAATGCTTATAATATTTTTTATATTTAGGATTGTCTCTCATGTGTAATCTGAGTGTCTCAAATGTTTCATGAGGGTAAATCGTTCCGTCGAAATCAAATAAAGCTATCCTCATATATCTTTTCCCCTTATCAATCTATCGTCTATCATTTTATCATAAATTAAAAAAGGTATATAGTATTAAGCAGTACACATTTAGGAGGAATATTATGGAACTAACAGTATATCTTGCAGGTGAAATTCACACACCTTGGCGTGATGAGATAAAAACACTCGTTTCTAAAAAAGGATTGCCAATTTCATTTGTCTCTCCACAGACAAATCATAATTTTTCTGATGAAATAGGCGCTCAAATCTTGGGTGAACAACCAAATAAGTATTACCATGATAATGCTGCTTCAAGCATCAATAATTTACGCACAGAAATCATGCTAAAAAAATCTGACATTGTAATCGCGTTATTTGGTGAAGAATATAAGCAGTGGAATACAGCTATGGATGCCTCAAGCGCTGTTGCACATGGTAAGCCACTCATTATAATTCGACCAGAAACACTGATTCATCCACTAAAAGAGTTATCAAACAAAGCAAATGTTGTATGTGAATCTGTTGAACAAGCTGTACGCGTGTTAGAATACATTTATAAGTAAAACTACTCCCTAATATAGGGAGTCTTTTTATTAATGGAGGTGCATTTCTGATGGCAGAAAAAAGTGTCAACACAAGATTTTTCCTAGGTGTTTTATTTACATTTGTTATTGCATTGGTCAGCTATCTATTAGCATCGCTTCCAGTAATTAGTAGCGTTGGCGCTCTGGCAGTTGCGATCATTATTTCTATCATCTATAGAAACACGATCGGTTATCCAATACTACTTCAAAGTGGTATTCAATTCTCAGCAAAAAAATTACTGCGTGCTGCAATTATTCTCTATGGGTTAAAACTTAACCTATATATCATTTTTAATGAGGGTCTGACTCTACTTATCTTTGGCGTATTCGTAATAATGTTCAGCATTGGTCTGATGATGCTTCTAAACAAATACTTAAAAGGCAACAAGAGCATCGCTTTTCTACTTGGTGTGGGAACTGGTATTTGTGGCGCTTCAGCAATTGCAGCAGTTAGCTCAATACTCGATTCAGATGAAGAAGATACAGCCATCAGTGTCGGAATTATTGCACTTATTGGCACAGCATTTGCACTCACTTATTCATTTCTTTACCCTACATTGAAAGTCAGTAATACCGTTTTCGGCATTTGGGCTGGAATCAGTATTCATGAAATTGCACAAGTGGTTCTTGCAGCAGGTACTGGTGGTGATAATGCGATGGCGTTCGCACTTCTAGCTAAACTTGGACGTGTGTTCTTACTCATCCCAGTATCGTTTATCATTTACTACTTTGTTCAAAAAAATTCTAAGACATCTTCTAGCAAAACAAACGTAGATATTCCATATTTCTTATTTGGATTTTTATTACTTGCGATTTTCAATACATTTATTACAATACCCGATAATATTCTTATTTATATCGACCAGATCGCACGTTTCTTAATGATCATGGCAATGGTTGGACTTGGTTTAAATGTATCGTTACAAGCATTGTTGTCTAAAGCAACTAAACCAATGATTGCAGTGTTTGTAACGTCGTTACTAATTTCTGTTATAACACTATTAGTAACAATTGTTATATACTAATCATCTTACTATGAGCGTTTACCTTTTAATAAAAAAGATAATTGTTATATAATGAGTCATAACTTTATTTCGAAAGGGAGATATTATGTTTCGATATTTAACAAATCTATATGTTGCAAAAAACGTCTTCGAAAATGGGATGAGTAAAGTAGAAGCTAATGGTGAAATGGGAGAAGATTTCGAAAAACATTTTAATGTTAATGCCAACCAAATGAAAGTTGCAGGATATTTTGAAGCGATTGGTTCTGTTCTACTTGGTCTATCTTTCTTAAGTAAAACGTTCGGACGTCTTGGTTCATTCATGGTCGGTTCAGTAACTAGTGTTGCGACACTGAAACACTTTTTAGCAGGTGACGGATATAAAGGGGCAAAAGCCGCAATGACACTTGCAGCTCTTTCCATTGCGAGCTTTTTAAGTACATTTCGTAAGAATTAATTAATACGTATACACGCATAATATGCGTGTTTTTTTATTTTTTATAGATAATTCACGAAATTTCGTTTATCATTAACATAACTAAAATTTATAAAGGATGATAACATGTTTAAAGTTTTAGAAAATGCAGAAGTATTCTCTCCATCGTACAAGGGAAGACATTCCGTACTTTTACTCAATGATAAAATCATTAAAATAGGTGAAATTGATATTGAAAAATTGAGATCTATAGACCTTCCTATTGAAATATATGACGCTAAACAAAATATCGTTACACCTGGAATTGTTGAGCCACACATTCATCTTCTAGGTGGCGGTGGCGAAAGTGGCTTTCACACACGGACTCCTGAGTCCAAAATTACAGAAATTGTGTCTGGTGGAATTACAACAGTTGTGGGCCTGATTGGTACTGATGGTATTACACGTCCGTTATCCGCGTTACTTGCGAAAACACGCGCACTTGAAACTGAAGGAATCACTGCATATATGTATACAGGTAACTATCATCTTCCAGTTGCGACACTTACTGGATCTATCAAAGAGGATATAACTTTTATAGATAAAATCATCGGTACTGCTGAAATTGCAATCAATGATTTCAGATCGTCAATTCCTACTGAAGAAGAACTCGCTAGAATTATTGCGGATACTACAGTAGCTGGTATGCTCGCACAAAAAGCAGGTGTGACACACTTTCATGTCGGCGGTGGTAAGCATGGTCTGAAAATACTGCATGACGTTATTGAAAAATATGATGTTAAACCACAAGATATATATGTTACTCATATTGATCGTACAACGACTTTACTTGAAGATGCGATGGAGCTGGCAAAGACTGGTGCTTACATCGATATAACGGCAAGCGATACGACAAAGGATAGCGTTAATTTATATAAGGCAATGGGAGGAGATATGTCGCGTCTAACCATTTCAACTGATGGTTATGGTAGCCTTCCCGAGTTTGATAGTAACGGAAATCTTATTGGATATGGCGTTGCGAAACCAACGACAACTCTTGAACAAATTCAAAAATTACTACGTGATGGTGGCGATATCCAGGAAATCATCTCTCTCGTGACAAGTAACGTTGCACGCGTACTTAAATTGAACCAAAAAGGCCGTCTAGAAGAGAATCGTGATGCAGACATCATGATTTTAAATAGAGATACCTTTGAACTCGAAGGTCTTCTAGCACGTGGAAATTGGATGATTAAAGACAAGAAAATAATTGTTAAAGATACATTTTAAAATACAGAATCTGAGGTAGTTATATGAACAAAGAATTAAGCCGTTTTGAAGCATTTCTCCCAATTATATTTATGATGTTATTACTTGGTATCGGTTATGGCATTTTTTCTCTAAACCCCGAACCATTACTTATTTTAGCGGCACTTTTTACTGGATTAATTGGAATTAAGAATGGATATACATGGAGCGATATGGAATCTGCTATACAAGATAAGTTCAGAATGGCGCTACCCGCTATTCTCATTCTTGTATCTATCGGATTACTAATTGCACTTTGGATGGCAGCTGGTATCATTCCAATGTTTATCTATTATGGGATTCAGTTGATTAGCCCTAAATTTATTATCGCAATCTCATTTATTATTGCCGCTTTAATTTCCACTGTTACTGGTACGTCCTGGGGATCGGTTGGAACCGTTGGAGTTGCGCTTATGGCGATTGCAAGCACACTTGATGCTAACCTTGCAGCAACGGCGGGTTCGATTATCGCAGGTGCATATTTCGGTGATAAACTTTCTCCACTTTCAGATACAACGAACTTAGCACCAATTGCTGCAGGTTCAAATCTTTATGAGCATATTAAGCACATGTTTTGGACGACCATCCCAGCGGCAATTCTGTCGCTAATCGTTTATTTAATTGTTGGAATGAATGCAAAAAGTAACGTTTACGTATCGAATGAAAAAATTGATGTTATGCTTACATATTTGAGTGAACATTTTTCATTCAATATATTACTCCTTATTCCACCGTTACTTATCTTATTTGGAGCGTTGAAAAAATTACCAACGCTACCAATAATCATAATGAGTTCAATAACTGCAGCAATTCTCGCAATTATTTTCCAAGGTGCAGCCGTACAAGATCTATTCACCATTGCTGTGTCTGGATTTGAGATCAGCTATATCGATAATGTCGATACAGCACCTGCAGATATTGTTAGATTACTTACTCAAGGTGGTCTTGCTTCGATGACTGGTGTATTACTCATTGCATTCTGTGCGTTCTCATTCGCTGGCATAATGACTGCGATAGGAGCGTTAGACGTTATTATTGAAACACTCCTTCTCATCGTAAAAAGGGTTGGAGATTTGATTCTTGCGACAGTATTATCTGGAATTATAATGGCTATCGTTACAGGAAGTTCATATCTATCGATAATCATTCCAGCAGAAATGTATCGTAAGTCATACCAAAAATTTAACTTAAAAATGAAAAACCTGTCTAGAACTACAGAAGACGCTGGAACAGTAGTTGTTCCAATCATTCCATGGTCAAGTGCTGGAGTGTTTATGGCTACAACACTTGGCGTCTCCACAATTGAATATCTCCCATGGGCTATAGTTTGTTACTCTGGGTTTATCTTTGCAATCATATATGGCTATACTGGCATAGGTATTGCTTATGAAGACGAAAAGACAGCTGATTGATCAGCTGTCTTTTCTTGGTATAAATGCAAGTCCAATACATCCATAACCACCATGAACTCCTAGAACTGGTCCTAGGTAGAACGTTTGATAGTTTAAACTCGGATATTTTTCTTTAAATTTTTCTATTATGTTTGTTGCTAAAGCTTCATTATCACCGTGAATTACAACAACATCAAGCTTCTCTTTAAATTTCGTAGCCATTTCTACTAGTACATCTTGTAACTTTTGCACAACACGTTTGTCTGTACGCACTTTGTCGAACAATTTAACGCCGAGTTCATCATCAAACATCATGATTGGTCGAATACGTAATAAAGTCCCAATCGCTGCAGATGTAGCACTAAGTCGTCCGCCTTTAACTAGGTTTTTTAGATCCTTCACTGTCAAATAAGTATCTTGGTTTTTAGCAACCCATTCTAAGTTTTCTACAACTTCTTTATGTGACAAGCCCGCTTCAAGCATGTTCATTGATTGTTCAACCATGCTTCCTATTACATAAGATGTACTTGATGAATTTACGAGATACGTATTAATCTTATCTTCGAATTCATCCATGATCATGCGACATGTTTGAAAAGTACCACTAAGTTTTTTACTAAGTAGTATACCTATAACATCTGTATACCCTTTTTCAATGATTTCCTCAAAAACTTCATAAAATTGATTGGGTGTCGGTTGTGACGATGATGGAGGTACTTTTTCTTCCTTCAAACGAGCGTAGTACTGTTTTACTTTATTCTCGTCTTTTGTATCTTCGAACACATCACCATTTTCAAATATCACGCTCAGATTCACTAAAAAAATATCGGGATGATCTCTGTATTCTTCTTTTAAGTCAGCAGTGCTGTCTATAATATATGCTGTCTTCATAATTCTCCTCCAATGTTAATGGTCAGACCACTTGTGATTATAATACAAAAGCACATGTCTGTATAGTATAAACGTTACTCATTTTCTTTAGGCATCCAAAACGATGTGTCATCTTTTCTTATTTCTCTCTTATAATCAATGATTTTTTTAAAAAATCATACGGGATTACATCTGTCCATAGAATTTTAACAAACATCATAGTCGTCTTGAACCCGAGTTCATGTGCCTTATTTTCAAACTTACGCATCGGAGTATATTCCGACGCTACAGAAAAGTGTGGTTTAGCAATATTTAAACCGATGATAAACTTACCGTCTTCTAAAAACATCGGTTGATTCCACTTGTAAACAAGCTCAAGTTCAGGATACTCTTCTTTTATCCAATTAACTACGTGCTTAAATGTTTGTTTATCTTCTTCATATGTAATCTTATTGTAAAATGTGTTTAACTTTTCTTCTAAAGTCATCATTCCACCTTACTATACCTTAATAATTCACCCTTATTGAGTGACTATTCTTAACATTAATTATAGAGATTTTCATACTATTTTAATAGCGAAACGGTTTTTTTAAGAGTATAAATCTTGAAAATATATTTGAAGAATATCCACGATGCATACATTTAGTACTTGAAGAAATTAAGGTTGGTCATCAGTTAGAGCAAGCTAAACTGATCGCTTTTACTTAGGATATTAGAAAAGTGAAGATTTCGCCTGATGAGAGTCACAGAAAAACAAATACCACCATCGATTCTGATTTTGAAATATGTGTTATATGACTGTTTATATTTAGACTAAGAGAAGGTTGATTCGAAGAAATGGAATTAAAAGATAAAACACTATTAAATGAAATATAAGAGAAGCGAGAAACGCTTCTCTTATATTTTTTTAACAAATTCAGATTTGAGCTTCATTTGCCCGAACCCTGGAATCTTACAGTCAATATCATGACCATCCACTGGTTCAACTAACTTTATGTTTTTAATGTTAGTACCTTGTTTGATTGAAGATGATGAACCTTTAACTTTTAAATCTTTTATTACAGTAATGGAATCTCCATCATTTAAAATTGTGCCATGCGCATCTTTAACGAGCATTGCTTCTTCCTTTTCTTGTTGCGACTCTTTCGTCCATTCATGGCCACACATAGGACATACGTATGATTGTCCATCTTCATAAGTGTATTCTTGTCCACACTCAGGACATGCTGGTAGTAATGTACTCATTTTCCAATTCCTCCATACAATAATGATAATATTATAACATAGTTGCATATATATTTATATTATTAAAATTTAAATGCATTTTTATTAACTTGTATGAATGCTATAGATTCTAAAGAAACATGCGTTTAAATGATTGTTTTAAAGGCTTTTAACGATTTTATAGCTGCAAAAATATGATATAATAGTATAAATAAAAATTTGGAGGAGATCTTTTGGAAAAATTTAAGCAAGAGTGGTTAAAAAACCCTTTTGTTAATATTATTGCAGGGATCCTCGTTGGACTCGCTCTAATACCTGAAGCAATTTCGTTCTCAATCATTGCAGGCGTAGATCCTATGGTCGGTCTATATGCGTCTGTTATTATTGCGATAACGATATCCATTACAGGTGGACGTAGTGCAATGGTATCAGCTGCTACGGCTGCTGTTGCTCTAGTAGTCGTAAATCTTGTTCAAGATCACGGTGTCGAGTACCTCTTACTCGCTACAATACTGATGGGAATCATTCAAGTACTCCTCGGTATCTTTAAAGTTGGTCGCTTATTACGTTTCATCCCAAACTCAGTCATGATTGGGTTCATCAACTCGCTCGCGATCATGTTATTTATAACACAAATGCAGCATATCTTAGGGATAACAATCCATACTTATATTTATGCATTTATTACGCTCGCTTTAGTATTCATTATCCCTAGATTCTACACAAAGATACCAGCGCCATTAATTGTGCTTGTTGGATTAACCATCGTCTACTTATTTATCGGTGGAGATGTTCGTACTGTTGGTGATTTAGGTTCCATCGAAAAGAGTTTCCCAAAAATCATGCTTCCAGACGTTCCATTTACATTTGAAACTTTTAAAATTATATTGCCTTATTCTGTTTCTATGGCGCTTGTCGGACTGATTGAAAGTTTGATTGTCGCACGTATTGTAGATAACTACACAGAAACGCCAAGTAACAAAAACAGGGAGAGCTTAGGACAAGGAATTGCGAATATCTTTGCAGGATTCTTTGGCGGTATGGGAGGTTGTGCGATGGCAGGTCAGACAATCATCAATATTACTTCTGGCGCACGCACGAGACTTTCTACTTTCACAGCGGGCGCATTTTTAATGTTCTTAATTGTTGTACTTGGAGATATCGTTGTTCGTATTCCAATGCCGATCTTAGCAGGAATCATGACGTTCATTGCGATTAACACCTTCGATTGGCGCAGTTTCCAATATGTAAGACGCGCACCTAAAACAGATGTTATCGTTATGCTCGTAACTATGGCTGGTGTACTTGCAACAAATAACCTTGCTGTTGGTACAATTCTCGGTGTTATTTTAGCCGCATTACTGTTCGCTCGTAAAATCTCTGAAATTGATATTGATCAATATAAAAAGGATAATGCCGTTATTTTTGAAGTAACAGGTCAACTTTTTTTCGCATCTGTAGAATCATTTATTGAACAGCTTACTGATTATGACGGAGAAAATACTAAAATTATTATTGATTTTGAGCATGCAACATTATGGGACAGCACTGCTGTTGAGGCGATACAAACTGCTATATTAAACTTCGAAAAACGTGGGTATGAAACTTCTGTGATTAACTTAAATACAGATAGTAAGTATGTATTAAATCGTATGACAAAAATAACGACTGATTAAGGAGGATATTTTATGTACAAATCAATATTTATTGCCACGGATGCTTCCAAAAATGCTTTGCGCGCAGTCAAAGAAGTTATTCATTTAAATTGTACGGATATTCATGTTACGTTAGTTTATGTTAAAGATGCGCGTGCTACTCGGGATTCTATTCTTCATGATGAAGAATCAATTAGCCACAAAGAAAAAGTATTAAATGCGTTACAAGAGTCAATAGATTTTCTTGAAGATAACGACATACGATATGAAGTCAAGCTTCTTCATGGAGAGGTTCATGAGGTGTTAATCGAAAAAATGAATAACGGTAATTATGACGTTGCAATCATTGGTCGGACTGGTAAAAGCATCTTAAAAGATTTAATGATAGGTAGTGTGAGCAAAAAAATGATTAAAGCTGCGAATATTCCTGTACTCGTGGTAAATTAAATAAAATAGGTGAGAATATGAAAAAGTTAGTAGGATTAATGATGGTATCTTTTTTAATACTATTAAGTGCGTGTGGAAATTCATCATCAAAACATTCTGCATCAGCAGAAGAAGTGAAAGATCTTGTAAACTACTATAGTATTACCGATGTTGAGGAAGGAATTAATGCAAACATTGATTCAAAAGTAATGACCCTTACTGATAAGAAAGGAAACGTCATTGAGTCTATGGATTTACCAGAAGATGAGTTCTTCCTATCGATTGCGCCATTCAAGAAAGATACACATCCGTGTAGCATACACAGTCTTTCTGGTTGCCAAGGCGAGCTCGTCGAAGAAGCGCTTCACGTTACAGTGGTAGATAGTAAAGGAAAAACGATTATTGATGAGGATATGGAAACAATGAAGAATGGCTTCATTGACTTATGGTTACCAAGAAATCAAGAGTTTAAAGTTACTATAACTGATGGGATTCTTGAAACAATGGAGGTATTGTCGACATACGATGACTCTAGAACGTGTATTACGACAATGCAGCTTAAATAATAACTAATCACTTTAAAAGTTAAAACAATGCACCAAATCATGAATTCATTAGAGAATTTGCAACTGGTACAGTAACAATTCATTGCGGTATGTTTCACGTGAAACATAGCTAATCATCCACATATTTATGGATTATATGCATTCCATAAAGCATTATCTATAAATAAGGATGATATAACAATATGAACACCTTTTTGCTTATTTCATATTGCAATGTGACGTAAAAGAAAGATTTTATCACATCGTTTATTGACTTATATACATTTGAAAGTAAAAAAATAGGTAAAGCTCAAACGGCCGCTCGGCCGTTTTTTCATATAATAATTACACCAAAATGCGACGCACTTGAAGAACGAACGCACCTCATAAATCCAAACGTTTCAAACATTGAACTTCTAAAGTGCGCTTTTAAAACGACTCGCTTATTCGCCACTCTCTTCGCCTCATTTATAAACTCTTCTGTAAGCCCATTATGATTCGCGAGACTTTCTATGCTTTGAATCCCACTTGAACTTTCTACTGTTTCTTCAAACATCGGATCAAAGTAAACGACATCTACAGATGAGTCTTCTTGGCTTTTTAAATAGTCAATTGCATTTATATTATATGTTTTAATTCTGCTTGCCGCTTTACTTAACTCTTGGATTTCATAGCGATATCTATCCATACCTTCAACCATCGTAATATATAGATCTTGAACAGCTTCTAGTGATGTAACACTACCCGCTTCATCTACTATAAAACTTGCAATTAAGCTATCTGATAGCATCCCCATCGTACAATCTATAATCGAGCTACCCTTATTTAATTCTGTAGCTTCAATAAATGCATCACTCTGTCCTTTTAAGAGACGTTTGGCTCTCACCTGCGCAAAATTTGGATGGTATTTAACTTTTCCACTGTGTGTATGAAGCTCAATTTTCTCGCGTCCAACCATGAGTATGTTCGTCTGATATTTTTCTAAAAGTTTCTTGATACTCTCTTTATTCCTATGGATGTATGATGCGTTGTAACGCTCTGCTATTCGCTTCGCTTCATGAATAACGCTCACATTACTTCTACCTGAAGTAGTAATAATCATATTTATCTCTCCATTATTTCATGTTACTCAATAATAATTCATTACACATATATTCTTCTATCGTATTATCAAACATGTTACATACTCATTTTGATGATTGTAGAAGCCTCAACATCGTCTTTGCAACTGAGCGTGGATACAAAAATGTCTCCAACTCAGGATGAACTGGAGACATTAATATAGCAGTTATTGAAATACTTAGTCCATCATTTTTCGGGAAAGATCTACTGTTTTAAGGTCTACCATAACTGTTTTATTAATAAGTTTATGAACAATGAAAATACCAATCAGTATAATAAATGGTAAGTAATGTCTAAGTAATTCTGCTCCATTGAAGTCAATGATGTATTGAATTGATCCACCTGTAAGTAGGAATAGGATGATTGCTATTACAACATATTGGCCTACAGGGAATCCTTTCGCTTTAAACGGTAATACCTCATCAATATCTAAGCCTTGTAGTTTAATTGCCTTACGTAAACGCATTTGTGCCCATACATTAGACAACCATACTAAGATGATGAGCGAGCCTACAAATTCAAGTAATATAAAGATCGCATTTTCTAAGAATTGTGATAACACTACAATTAAAAAGATTGTACCACATGTAACTAAAATAGCTGCAAGTGGAGAGTATGTCTTGTTGTTTATCTTAGATATTGATGTAGGCGCATGCCCTTTTCTAGCTAATGCGAATAGTGTACGACTAGCTGAATATAACATAGAGTTCGATGCACTGAGCAATGATGTTAAGATTACCGTGTTAATTACTGATGCAGCAAAAGCAATCCCTACTCTATCGAATACAATTGTGAAAGGACTTTGATTAACTGATCCCGTTTCATTTAATAATGTTGGATCTGTATATGGAATGATCGCACTGATTACAGCGATTGCTCCAATATAGAAGATCAAAATTCTCCAGAATACTTGGTTAACTGCTTTTGGCATTGATTTTTCAGGATCATCTGACTCTCCAGCAGTCACGGCAACAACTTCAGTACCACCTACTGAGAAGCCTGCAACGAGTAGTACGCCTAAAAATCCAGAAATACCACCAACAAATGGGGCTTCACCTACTGTATAGTTCTTAAAGCCGTAAAATTCATCACCTAAAATACCAAAAATCATAAGTGTACCTATCACGATAAAAACAATAATCGTAATTACTTTTATTAAAGATAACCAA
The DNA here is from genome assembly GCF_903994035.1 of Phocicoccus pinnipedialis. Taxonomy (GTDB): domain Bacteria; phylum Bacillota; class Bacilli; order Staphylococcales; family Salinicoccaceae; genus Phocicoccus; species Phocicoccus pinnipedialis. The sequence goes on along the minus strand of NZ_CAJEWB010000005.1, from coordinate 160,119 downwards.
TACTCTGCTTCTCCGAATGCACGTACTTTAATTATGTTTAGAACAAAAATTAGTGAAAAGAAGAGTAAGCTCCACGTGAATGGACTAAAGAACTGCATTGGCTCCCAGAAAGTAATGACGTTCGATGCAACAATAATGTCTACCGCAGATACTAGAATTCCGATTAAAAAGTACACCCAACCTATCGTGAACCCAACTGATGAATCAACAAAACGTGTACTAAATGCACTAAATGCTCCAGATACAGGATAGAATGTCGCAAGCTCACCAATTGTATTCATTAGAAAATAAAGCATTATACCAATAATCCCATATGCAAGTAATGCTCCAAACGGTCCTGCTTCTGCTATAACGCCACCCGTTGCAACGAATAATCCTGTGCCGATTGCACCACCAATCGCAATCATTGAGACATGTCTTGATTTCAGGCCACGTTCCATTTTATTATTTTCCATATATATACCTCGCTTTTATGAAACAAAGAGACGATAGAATTAATAATTCCTCGCCTCATTCTTTTATCAGTCTTTTTGTGATAAATCTACTGTATTTAAATCTACTAACTTGGACTTAGTTATCCATTTATGAATTAAAAATACGACAATCAATATACCGTAGGGTAATATATGATTGACTATACCTCGCGGGTTATAATCAATGATGTTTACTGCGCCACTACCGATGAATAAAAACAATAGTATTGCTATTACAACATATTGTCCGTATGGATATCCTTTTGCTTTGTATGGCAATATTTCATCTATATTTTCACCTTGTAGTTTAATGGCTTTTCTTACTCTAAACATAGCCCAAATATTTGAAAACCAAATAATAAGTACAAGTGCGCCAAGTAAGTTTAATATATATAATACTGCACTATCTTTATAATTTGCAAAGACTACAATTCCTAAAATAACGACACACGTTACAATCACAGACACGAGTGGCGCACGTGTTTTTTTATTGATTTTTGCAAGTACTTTAGGCGCCTGTCCATTTTCTGCTAAAGAATAAAATAATCGACTTGTTGTATATAACATAGAGTTTGCTGCACTGAGTAATGAAGTTAAAATTACTGCATTTATAACTGATGCCGCGAATGAAATTCCAATTCTATTAAACACGATAGTAAACGGGCTTTGTAGTACTGAACCAGATTCATTTAACAGTAATGGGTCTGTGTATGGAAGTATCGCCGATATAACGATAATCGAACCAATGTAAAATAGCAATATTCTCCAAAACACTTGGTTTACCGCTTTTGGCATTGATTTCGCCGGATCTTCAGATTCACCTGCAGTTATAGCAACTTGCTCAGTACCACCAACTGAAAATCCCGCGATGAGTAACACCCCTACAAATCCACTGATGCCACCTACAAAGGGTGCCTCTTTATAAGTAAAATTTTCTATACCATATGTGTGACCGCCTAGTATTCCAAAAATCATAAGAATACCTAGAATCACAAAAACAATAATCATAAATACTTTAATAAATGAAAGCCAGTACTCTGCTTCTCCATATGCACGTACAGTGAACATATTAAGTAAAAAGATCAATATAAAAAACGTTATACTCCATTCTAGTGGCGTTAGAAATCTCGACCATTCCCAAAAGCTAATGACGTTTGCAGTTACTACAATATCTACACTTGCAACAAGTATACAAATTGCGATATATAGCCAACCGAGTACAAAACCAAATGATGGATGTATAAAGCGTGTAGCAAAAGCACTAAATGCACCTGATAAGGGATAAGCAGATGATAATTCACCAACAGCATTCATTAGGAAATAAAGCATGATTCCGATAATCACATATGCAAGTATCGCTCCTCCTGGGCCTGCTTGTGAAATAACGCCACCCGTTGCAACGAATAATCCCGTACCGATTGCACCGCCAATCGCAATCATGGATACATGACGCGTTTTTAAACTGCGTTCCATTTTTAAATTGGACACTGGCTTCCTCCTTTTTTAAAATAACTTTAATTGTAAGTTAAAAAACTTCAAAACTCAATAGCATAAGACTAAACTTCATCTAAGTGTAATGCATTAAAAACACCATTAATGGTTAATGTCTCAATATATTTTGACATTGTCTCTATGGGAACTATACAGCCTTCTTGTATCCATTTTAAGAAAATCCCCATATGTGCATGCGTAATATAAGTAATGACATAATCCTTTTCAATCTCTGATTCTAACTCAATGCCTAGTTGCACACTTTTGTCCTTATAGAAGGCAAACATGTGGTTAGAAAAATATTCTGCGAATGTCGCAATATCCACGCTTTCTAGTACTCCAAGTACTTTATCTTTATTTGCTTTAATAAAAGACAGCACGTTCTGAATTGTGAATTTAACTTCTTTGTCCATGATCTCTTTTAGACTCGTTCCTTTAACGTTAGAGTAGAGAATCTCACGAATCCCCTTCACAAGTGTTTCTTGATAAGACTCTATAAGTTGAAACTTATCTGTGTAATGACTGTAAAATGTCGCACGATTGATGATCGCTCGGTCACAAATCTCTTTAATTGTGATTTGGTCGAATGTCTTTTCTTGTAGTAACTCTAAAAATGCCTTATCAATCGCACTCAATGTCTTCACAACTCTTAAATCACGCTTCATTTTAAACAACCTTTCCTATCCATATGTATAATAATCAACATATCGTATACACATATTAATTGTGTTTTGATATGAATATTTTTATAATAACTTACTATACAACATGTATGATAAATAACAAGATGATAATTAAGAAAGGTGAGCATATGTTTCAAGATTTTAAATTTATATTAAAAAAACCATTATTACTTGTTTCACTTCTCTTTGTAGCAACGCTACCTGTCATATACGCTGTAACTTTCCTAGGTGCAATGTGGAATCCATATGAACGGACAAGTGAAATGACATTTTCAATCGTTAATGAGGATACAGGTGGCAATGAGATTAATTTAGGAGAAGATTTTATTGATGAAATCAAGAAGCACGATGACTTGAAATGGGAATTCACAGATCTAGGTACGGCCGAAAATCATCTACAAAGTGGAGAAAGCTATGGATATATTCGAATTCCTAAAGATGCTTCTAAAAATGCAGAATCTTTCTTAACAGAAGAACCAAAACAAATTAACTTAGACTTAAAGACAAACCCCGGACATAACTTTATTGGTTCAATTATGAGTCAACAAGCGGGGAGCACAATTGTAACACAAGTTAGCAACACGATTACAAAGACGTATACTGAAACAATGTTTACATCTTTAAAAGAATTAAAGGAAAATAGTAAAGAGGGAGCAGACGCACTTAAAAATCTTGAAAAAGGAATGAATGACCTGAATAACGGACTTATTGAACTGAATGAAAGTGCCTCAACTCTTGCACAGGGTGAGACACAGTTCACTAACCAGTTAACAAGTCTATCGCCAATGCTTGGAGACTATGCACAGCAAGTCATTGCATTCCAAGGCCAGTTAGAGCGCGGTGCTGACGAAGTGGCTGGTGGTACTAATCAATTGACTGAAGGTTCAGCTAATCTACAGCAAGGGATAAGTGAACTAAATAAAGAAATGGGCAAGTCAATCAATAAAGTAGATAACGTATCGTTTACTGATTCTGGCGCAGAGTATTTAGCAAGTCCAATTCATTTGAATGTTGAAAGCACGGTGCATACTCAAAATTATGCACAAAGTTTTGCACCACTTATTATAGGAATCAGTTTATTTATTGGAAGCGTCACTTTTAACGTTGTATATCCTATGAATAAAATTTTTGAAACAACCGTTCGGCCTTTGAAACAATGGACGAGTCGCGTACTTTTAACTCTTTCACACGCACTCATCATTTCAACGCTACTCTTTATTGCTCTTGTATCCGCCATGAACATTGAAGTGGCAAGTCAAGGTAAATTTTTCTTAGCGTTATTTTTATGGGCGGCAGCATCCATTGCCGCAATTACAGCTCTCGTAATGATATTTGGAAATTTAGGTAAATTCATAGGTCTCTTATTATTAATTGTTCAATTGTCTTCAAGTGCTGGGACATTCCCAATTGAAACTTCGAACAAATTCTATGAAACAATGCATTCAATTCTACCCATGGCATACGTAATTACCGGATTACGTGATGCAATATTCGGACAAACTTTTGACATACCATTTAGCACTATTATGTATGTACTGACTAGCTTTATCGTTGTATCGCATATTGTTATTTATATAGTGTTTTTTATTAAGAGTTTATTCCCTTCATATAAAGAATTTACACAAAAAGTCAGTCGCTTTGAAAACTGATATCACGTGATTATTTTATCTAGGTAATATACAATAAAGTTAAAGTATTTTGAATAGGACCTAGGTGATATCATGTACAAACAATTATTAGTGGCAGTCGAAGAATCTGAATACAGTTTAAGAGCAGCTCAAGAGGTTTTAAATCTAGTTGATGAAAACACAAGGGTTACACTAATTCATGTAATCGATCCAAATCGTATGGAGGAAGATATTCTTCCAAGTGTACTGAACGAAATTAAATATAATCAGTTTAAAGAGAAGTATGCAGAAATAGAAGCATTCTATCAAGCACACAATATACAACACACACTTGAAGTTAAAGAAGGAAATATCTCTGAGTTGATATTAAAAGAAGCAAACAGCGGAGATTATGATGCGATTGTAATTGGTGCACGTGGTAAAAAGAAATTTTTAAAACGTGATTTTGGAACGGTCAGTGATAAAATTCTAAAAGAAGTTAATATTCCGATCATCTTAGTTAAATAAAAAGATACAGTGAGAACTCACTGTATCTTTTTATTTTCGCAATTAATTTATAACTTTTATATAATGAATACAATCAAAGATTTCGGCTCAAAATATGAGTTGCACTTATCATTTTACTGCCTATTATGATATTAAAAACATCCGTTTAGGTACTCTAATTAAAACCTTACATTAATTTAGTCGCTTTTTAGTCTTTCAATCACTAATATTTATTGATTCGTTCTTATGTTGAGTTCCGAGTAAAAGTGGTGTCCAAAATTTATTTATAGGAGGATTACGATGTATGAAAAGTATAGAGAAAAGATTATAACGGACCGCAGGTACTTACATGAGCACCCAGAACTCTCTTTTGAAGAATTTGAAACTGCTCAGTACATTAGGGATATTTTAACTACTCTTAAGCATTGTGAGGTTGTAGAACTTACTAAAACAAGTACTGTAGGGATATTTAACAAGGGCAAAGGAAAAAAGTTAGGCTTACGTGCTGATATTGATGCACTACCTATACAAGAAGCACATAACATTGAATTCAAGTCTACAATTGATGGAAAAATGCATGCTTGTGGACACGATGGACACACTTCGATATTACTCGGTGTAGCACGATATATTAATGATCATATTGAGGAATTTGATAATGAAGTAAACTGTATATTCCAACACGCTGAGGAAAAAATTCCAGGCGGTGCTCGTGAAATGGTCGCTACTGGATTCTTTGATGATTTTGACTTTATTTACGGACAACATTTAATGTCTACGGAGAAAACTGGTGTGATCGATATAAAATCAGGGCCTGTAACTGCAAATTCAGATAAATATACGATTAAAATTCAAGGAAAAGGTGGACATGCTAGTCAACCTGAACATTCCATTGACCCAATTGTTGTAGGAGCAGCGTTTTTATTGTCATTACAAACGATTGTTTCTCGACAAGTATCTCCCTTTGACCCAGTTGTACTATCAAACACTGTGTTTCAAGCTGGGGTAACTGGCGCAGAGAACATTATTCCCGATAGCGCTACTCTAGGAGGGAGCGTACGTACAACTACAATAGAAAATCGTAAATATGTAAAAAGCAAAATAGAAAAACAGCTAAAGCATGTTTGTGAGATGTACAACGCTTCCTATGAACTAGATTACACAGTTGGATATGCAGCTGTACAAAATAACGCAGAGAAGGTTGAATATGTTAAATCAGTTGTTAATAGAATCTATCCCAACAATATTGTGACCCGAAAACCATTAATGGGTGGGGAAGATTTCAGTGCTTTCAGTGAAACTGTACCTAGCGTCTACGCTATAATTGGTAGTGGCGGCGATACACCAGGGCAGTACGACTACCCACACCATCACCCTAAATTTGCTTTAGATGAAGATAGCTTTGAATACGGCTTTAATATTATGGTTGAAGTGATGAAATCATATGAATAACATCGCATAAAAATAACGCTATGCACAACGAAATGAACATCTTTACAATAGTTGTTTTAGCACCGTTATAATGCATAGCGTTATTTTATTTTAAGTCGTAACATGGATAATATTTATTTTTTCTTTTTGCTTGGAATGGCCATAGCACCAATGAACAATAGCATGTATACGGGAATCGCAATAAACAATCCAATTATTGCCCAACCCATAGCAGATCCTAAAATCATTGTACGGTCTCCTTTACTCTCTACTACTATAAGTAATAATACAGAACGCACCTTAAGTCAATAGATGAGCCTTAATTTAAGTAAATAACACGTTTTACTTAGAAAAAATGAAGTACATAGGAATACACATCCTCATTGAAACGATTTAGTATTCGTCCTATAAATGATAATACTATTATTTATACGTGAATAGATAAATACTGGCGATTGAATTGTTTAGAAATATTTGGGATACAAAGGTACCAACTATTAAATCAGACGATGAAATCAAACGTGCGTTTAAATTCATTAAACAACTACGTTCACAGCAAACAGAAGATGCATACTTTAAATGGGTACATAATCATGTCACTGATAAAGATGAGCGTGGTAATGGATAGGGTGAACTCTTACTCGCATTTGTAAAAGAAGAGTGGCAGAGAAGTTTGGCTATGACTCGGTCACAATTACAACTAGGATGGATAGTACACGTGTACACCATTTTTATAGTGATCATATGAATTTTTAAAAAGTAAGTTTTCTTTTTAAAAAGAGTAAACAATAACGCATGGCGTTGCTTCTTAATAATTTAGGAAAAAATCCTATGTCAGTTTATTTATAATGAAATAACGCACAGCGTTATTTAAGATATTCGAGTACGCGTGGCATATCTGCTGGCGTTATGATTCCAATAATATCATCTCTTGATTTAATATGTCCCTTAGGTGTGATTAGAATACTAAGCTTAGAATAACCTTTACGATTCACTAACTCCGTCATCTTTTCTTCTACTTTATGTAGAGGATAGTTTTTATCTACAATAATATAGGAAGTATCTTTATCATCAAGTTGAATTAAATCTCTTACCTGATATGTACTCAGATCAATAAAAGTCTCAGTACTTACAAGTGTGAGCCATTTAGTTATCCCATTGTCTGTTAACATTCCTAAGAACTCATTTCCTTCAAATACGGGGTACTGAGATACTTGCTGTTGTCTCATGTCATTAAGTGCTTTCTTAAATGTATCAGAATTGTTTAATGATGTTATCGGACGTTTAAAAAGTGCCACTGTTTCTGGATTTTCAAATTTAGAGCGAATCAGACGTAAGCGCTCTACGAACATTTCTGTAGGTTCAGCAATATTATATTTTTCCTTCTTCTCGTGGACAAGTATATTTCTAAGTTGTCTGGCTTTATCAATGTCATCGTAGTATTGTTTAACAATAGGATTTCTGTTTTTAAGGTAGTACATCAGCTTACCAAAATTCTGGTCTCTGTGTGCGTCTTTTTTCATTGCCTCATGAAGTAAATTAAACTCCGTAAGAAACTCTTCAAGTAAATTCATTCAAATACCTCCTTGATCAGTTATTAAGTATATATAAATAGTTATACCCCAAATTAAAATTATTTCACGTGAAACAATAATAAATAAAAAGCCTTCGAAGTAATGTAGGTTAGAAAGAATGAAATAGCAACTTGAGTGTAAAGCTTTTCCTGAATAATATTTAGACAATTAATAATAAGTAGATCTCGTAACCACATTGAGCACCAATGACTCTGACAATAAACCGTTGATATTATGTGCAAACAAATTAAGTAAGATTATGAACACATACACAACTTGATCAAATTCTATACATGTTGAGTAATAATGATGAAATTTTATTAATGTGTATTATTTCAATTTATATATTTAATAACTAATAAAAAAGAATTAATGATTTTATGTCGTTATAATATACATATTAAAAATTCATTACCTAAAAAAAGAAAATTATATACATATATTTAAAGAATACATAATTATTAATTTTATGATACAATAGTATTAATTTATGAAAATCTTATAGAAAGGAATTTATGTGATGTAAAATGCGAAAAAAATTATTTTCAAAAGTAGTTTTAATGTTCACCCTATCTCTTTTGATAATCGCCTCTAGTGTATTTAGTTCAATATCTCCGCTTATAACTGAGAACAATCGCGCTTTAGCTGCCGATGCAAATGAACAAGTACAAGAAAACGACTCCGGAGGAGTAATTAACCCTCAAAGCCCCCAAGAATTTGAAGATTCTATCATTTCTAAGACAGCTACCTATACTGGCACACCAGGAGAATACTTCATTGACCTAAAAGTACAAGGTAAAGAAAAAGAAATCAAAGAACCCACAGACATTGTTATTGTATATGATAACTCAAATAGTATGAATAACAATAACAGGGCTAAAATTGCACGAAATGCAGTAATCGACTTTATAAACAATACACTAACTTCAGATAATGACAGTATCAGAATTGCTCTTGTAACATTTGGTACAGTCGTTTTAGATGGTCGAGAAAATAACGTTAGAAGTACTACAGGAAACACACATAACTATTCACACAAAACTTTCACTAACAATGCACAAACTTTGATTAGTAAAATACCAACAGATACTCCAGATAAACGAGGACGAAGTGATGACGGTGGTACGAATATTCAACAAGGTTTGCAAGTTGCACACGGCATTATAAATGGTAGTAATGCAAAAAATAAAATTATCGTTACGATTACTGATGGCGCTCCAACAGTGAGTTACGAGAATGTTACTACTCGTAAAGGAAATGGTACTAATTTCTACTACGACGAAGGTGCTAAAAACCATGGTACAAACACGATTACTGAAGCTCAAAATATTAAAAATGATGGCATAGATATGTACTCGATCGGCATAGAGTTAGCTGGAGATGCCGGTGCCAGTCTTGAACAAGTTGAGCATGTCATGAAAAATATAGCCTCTACACCAGCAAACTACTATAATGCCAATCAAGTTGCGGATCTAGTTGATATTTTAACTAGCCTTGCTAAGGGTATTACAGGCACAATTAGTGACGGGGTAGTAACAGACCCAATGAGTGAATTTGTAAACCTCGCTCTAACTGATGGTGAATTTAGAAAAGCTTCAGATGAGACATTATCAGATGGATCCTATTATCTATCTGCTTCTGATTCTAAGCTATTATCAGGAGTAAATGTATCATTAGACAATAATACAATCACTCTTAGTAACCTAAAGCTTGGAGAAGATCAGTATATAAATATTCGTTATAAAGTAAATATTAATACTGAAATAGATGGTTTTAACGGTACAGATTATTTTGCTACAAACGGCAAAACTACTCTTGTGCCTGATATTAATAAACAAGACTCTCCAGTAAGAGAGTATATTGTACCAAGAGTGAAAGGGATCACTCTTGACATAAGTGGTTCTAAAATTTGGGACGACACTGGTGGTGAAATGAATCGACCACAAGAAATTCAACTTGAATTATATAGAACAGTGGATGATCGCTCGAATGGTACACTAATTAAAACATTCACAGTAAAGCCGGATTCAAATGATGAATGGAAATATGACTTTGGAATGTGGCCTGCCTATTCTTCTAAAGGTCAACTCTATGATTACTATATAAAAGAAATCACAGTTGATGGATACACGACATCATATAGTGAAGAAAATTTTGATGTTACAAATACATTAAATGCAGAACCGTCGATTGAACTTAAGAAGACTAGCGATGTTGATAAAATAACAGAAGTTGGCCAAGAAGTAACCTATACATTTGAAATCAAAAACACTGGTAACGTCACTTTGAACAAAATCAGTCTAGACGATCCAAAACTTGGTGGAGAAATCACTCTAGAGAAAACAACACTTGCACCAGGTGAGTCGGTAACTGTATCAAAGGATTATACAGTCACTCAAAAAGATTTAGATGACGGTAAAGTTAGCAACACCGCTACTGTTAAAGGTGAGGATCCAAAAGGAGACACACTAGAAGACAAAGATGATGATGAAATTCCTGCCACACAAAATCCAGGTATCTCTCTCGTAAAAGAGGCAGACCGCGATAATCTTGTAGCAGGTGAAAAAATCAATTACACATTCACTGTAACTAACACAGGAAACGTAACATTAACTCAAGTAAATCTCACAGATGTACTTGAAGGCTTAAGCGATATCAATTATGTATCGATCAACGATAAAGAGGTAACAATGGACGACGTTGATGGCATCGTTCTTAACCCAGGTGACGTACTTATTGCGAACGCAAGCTACAATATCACGCAAGCTGATGTAGATGAAGGAATGGTAGAAAACGAAGCAACTGTTTATGGTACACCACCGAATGTGGATGAACCAATTCAAGCGAAAGACGATGTAACAGTTACACAAGATTTAGCAGGTAACTTGAATCTAGAAAAATCAAGTGATGTAGAAACAGTTTCCGAAGTTGGAGAAACTGTGAAATACACATTCGTTGTTACGAACAATAGTAATGTTACAATGAAAAACATTACTTTAGATGACCCAATGTTGGGTGGAGAAATTGCTCTAGATAAAACAACACTTGCACCAGGTGAGTCGGTCACTGTATCAAAGGATTATACAGTCACTCAAAAAGATTTAGATGACGGTAAAGTTGTCAACATCGCTACTGTTAAAGGTGAGGATCCAAAAGGAGACACACTAGAAGACGAAGATGATGATGAAATTCCTGCCACACAAAATCCAGGTATCTCTCTCGTAAAAGAGGCAGACCGCGATAATCTTGTAGCAGGTGAAAAAATCAATTACACATTCACTGCAACTAACACAGGAAACGTAACATTAACTCAAGTCAATCTCACAGATGTACTTGAAGGCTTAAGCGATATCGATTATGTATCTGTAAATGGTGAAGATATTGAAGATCTCGAAGCTATCACACTTAACCCAGGTGCCGTACTTATTGCGAACGCAAGCTACAATATCGCACAAGATGATGTAGATAAAGGAATGGTAGAAAACGAAGCGACAGTATTCGGTACCCCAATCCATTCTGAAGAGCCAATAAGTGCTACAGATTCAGTATCTGTTCCACAAGATATTCAAGGTAACTTAACTCTTGATAAATCTACAGAAACAACTGAATATACTGAAGTGGGTCAAACAATACTTTACAAATTTGTAATTTCAAACGATAGTAATGTAACAATGAAAAACATTACTTTAGATGACCCAATGCTTGGCGGTAACATAGAGCTTGAAAGCACAATGTTAAATCCTGGAAAATCTGTCACTGTATCGAAAGAATACACTGTTACTCAAGAAGATTTAGATAACGGTAAAATTGTCAACGTCGCTACTGTTAAAGGTGAGGATCCGAGAGGAAACACTTCAACTGATGAAGATGACGTGACAATAGTTGGAACACAACATTCTGAATTAATGCTCGAAAAAACAAGTGATACTGAAGAAATTACAAAAGCCGGACAAGTTGTAACTTATAACTTTAAAGTTACTAATAATGGTAATATCACGGTTAAAAACATCGTGTTAAATGACCCAATGCTCGGTGGAACAATTGATTTAGAGAAAACAACACTTGCTCCAGGTGAGTCGGTCACTGTATCGAAAGAATACACTGTCACTCAAGATGACTTAAACAATGGAGAAGTAAAAAATATCGCAACAGTAACAGGTGAAACACCAGACGGTGAGACTCCTGAGGACGAAGATGAAGTCACAATCCCAGGTAAGCATAACCCTAGCATTACACTGGAAAAAGTAAGTGACGTTAAAGAAGTTGAAAAAGTAGGTGATGTGGTCACTTACACATTCACTATCACAAACAACGGAAATGTAGACTTACACAGAGTAATTCTCAATGACCCAATGCTTGGTGGAAACATTGAACTTGAATCAACAAACTTAAACGTTGGAGAAAGTCTAAAAGTTTCTGTACAGCATAAAGTCACAGAAGAACAATTACGATATTCAACAATAACAAACAAAGCAATTGCTTCTGGCCTTTCACCTAACAATGAACTCGTGTACGAAGTTGACGATGCAGTAATCAATACTGTACCTCCGATCGTTGTACCGGAACCAGAGGGTGAAATCACTAAAGAAGTTAATGGCAAAGGCGGATATAGAGTAGAAGATAATGATGAAACATTTGTCTTCGACATTAAAGCACTCCTGAAAAAAGGACAAGATGTTGAAACTCTTACAATATACGATGAAATTGACGAACGTCTAGAAATCGAATCTGTAGATGTTACAATCGATGAAGACACTGTCATTGAGACATCAGCAGATGAAATTAAAAAACTAGAGTCTGAAAAAGTAAATTTAGAATCCGACCTGAAAACTCTTGAAAATGAACTAGAAGCTTTAGAATCAACTTACGCACAAATGCTTGAAAAAGAAGAAACAGACGTACCAGTTGATGAAGAAGAATCTAATGCCGATGAGGCACAAGAGCCTGTTGTTGAAGAAGAGGCTAATGTAGATGAAGTACAAGAGCCTGTTGTTGAAGAAGAGACTCCTGAAGAACAAGATGAACCAGCTGTAGAAGAACAACAAGAACCTGCAAATGAGGAGTCCGAAGAAAAGTCAGATCCTAAAGCTTCAAAACCTATTAATACTGAAGCTCTAGAAGCTGCTATCGAAGAGTTAAAAGAACAAATCAGCACACTTAAAGCTGAAATCGAAGATATCGATGTACAAATTAGTGAACTAAAAGCTGATAATATTAATCTCAAAGCTGGAAGCATTCTCGAATATGGTGAGTTAGTACAGAATGGTCAAAAAATTGAATTTAAGATTACTGACAAAGAAGTAATCAAAGCACTCGAAGGTCAGTCAATTAAAATGACTATCAAGGCGAAATTCAAAACAATTGATGATGATGCACTTACAAATGGAGTGGATAACACTGCAACGATTACTTTTGACGACAAACCAAAAGTAACAAATACAGTAGTTGTATATCCAATTAAGGAAGAAGAACCGACACCGGAAGAACCAGAAGTTCCTGAAAAACCAGAAGAACCAGAAGTTCCTGAAAAACCAGAAAAGCCGGAGGTCCCTGTGAAACCAACTCCAGAACCTGAGAAACCAAAAGCACCACAACCAACTAAGGAAGTTCAAAAAGACACGCCTAAAGTTGAAAAGACACCAAAAATAAATGCTGAACCAAAAGTTGAAGAGAAAGAAAAATTACCTGAGACTGGTGAAGCACACAACAGTAATTTTGGTATTGCGATTGGATTAGCACTCGCAGGAGCTCTCATGTTACTTATCACAAGAAGAAGAAAAGTTGAGAAATAAAACTCTACAAAGAAAGCCTAGACTATTTGTCTAGGCTTTCTTTTATTTCTATTAATTTCAATAGATTTTTATAAGATCGTTAAAATGAAACATAATACTTAATAGCACTTGTAAAAATACAATGTAATTACAGTAACTGCTTACCATACATGTATTTGTCAAAAGAGTAATAAGAAATCAAGAGGTATTACTTATTTTTAAATGACCCGATTCCTCCAGCAAGATTAACTACTGTATATCCTCTTTGAGACAGTGTTCTACAAGCATTCATACTTCTTTGTCCACTCGCACAATAGACGTAGTAGGTCTTGTTTTTCGGACCATCAAAAGTAGAAATTTTTGTAAGCGGAAGGTGATGTGCACCCTTCACTTTGCCAAATATTGTTTCTAGTTTTGAACGTACATCTATCACTTGTCCTTCAGCAGCAAGTGTCTCTAATTGTTCTTTAGTAAAATCATTCATTGGTTTAGATTTAATTTTTGTCATTTTTCTTCACCTATTTCATATTAATATAAATTTCAATACTTCGTGGGGGAGATCATACTACATTAATTTATTTCCGTACTTTTAATCTAATTTATTCGATACGGAGTGTTAGATTATTTCTAACCATATTTTAATTGCTGTTGCAAATATTAAAATAGCTAACATACTTTTTAAGATGGATGTATTCATCTTCTGTCCCAATTTTGCACCGATAGGGGAAGCAATAAGACTCGCGATAATCATAATAAGGGCAGGGCCGTATAACACTTGGTCCGTAACGACTTTACCAATTGTAGATCCAATCGATGAAATAAAGGTGATTGCGAGACTGGTTGCAATAGTGACTCTAGTTGGAATCTTTAACACGACTAACATAATTGGGACTAATATAAAAGCACCTGCTGCCCCAACTATTCCTGAAAATACACCGACGAGAAAAGCAAGTACAGATGCGAGGAGCCCATTAAAACGTAATGTCTCTCCTGGCATGAAAGGGACTTCTTTTTTGGGAATCAGCATCATAACCGCTGCAATTGTTGCTAGTACAGCATATACTAGGTTAATCTGTCCTTCACTCAATATTTGAGAGCTATACCCTCCGAGCAAGCTTCCGATTAAAATTGAACTTCCCATGTATGCGATTAATTTCATGTTTAGATAGCCACTGCCTCTGTACGCAAAAACACCTGCAATTGTTGCAAAAAATACTTGTACTGCACTTATTCCTGAAACTTCGTGTGCAGTAAATGTCGTAATACCAAGCAGTGTTGGAATGTAAAGTAGCATCGGATATTTTATTATTGATCCACCAATACCAACCATCCCTGAAATAAATGAACCAATAAATCCTATTGCAAATATGACACTAATATAATAAATATCCATTACTGAATACTCGCTTTAATACCTAAGAATCCTTTGTTAACATTGATAACATTAGTGAAGCCTTGTGCTTTCAGGACTCCCATTGCAATTGCTGAGCGCACACCAGATTGACAATGGACATAGATTTCATCGTCTTTACTAAATGGTATCTCTTTTTTATCTAAATGACCAAAATGAATATGCACAGCATTATCTAAATGATCATTTTTATATTCATTCATTGTTCTCACATCTAAAATACGTTTGTCTATATAGACTTTCGTGAATTCTGCTGGCTCGATACTTTGATAAGAGTCATTCTCAAATTTAGAAACACCATGGATAGGAACAATGCGTTCTAAATGATCATATCCTATAGAGGCAAGGTCTTCTTGCAATGTTTCACTTAATTCTTCATCTGCAATAACTGTTAATGGTTGATTATAGTCTAAATACCAACCCACAAACTGTAAGAATTTATCATTATATGGCACATTTATTGAACCATTTACAAATCCTTTTCTAAACGTTTCCCGATCTCTTAAATCGAGTATTTGTCCTTCTAATACTGTGTCCGAATCAACACTCACTTCTTTAGTATTAAACTCTGGTAGTCCGAGCTTATTCACTTTCTTCATCTGAGCAAAATATGTTGGTGGTTCTGGCTGATCGCTCGTGAGCTCTTTAATAAATGACGCTTTATCATCACCAAACTGTAATGCCCAGTTGTTTTTACGTTCATAACCGAGCGTAGATAGTGGAACTGCACCTAATGACTTTCCACACGCACTTCCTGCACCATGTCCTGGCCATACTTGTAAGAAATCTGGATAATCATTGAGTTTTTGAATAGATTCAAACATCTGATTAGCACCGATTTCAGTAGTACCTTTAAGTTGTGCTGCCTCTTCGAGTAGATCTGGACGACCGACATCTCCAACAAATAGAAAATCTCCACTAAAAATACCCATTGGTTCTTTACTACCACCGCCATGGTCCGTTAGAATAAATGAAATACTTTCAGGGGTATGTCCTGGAGTGTGTAAAACTTTTAGCTCTATATGGCCAACAGTAATTACGTCACCTTCCTTAAGATATTTTGTATCTTCAGGCATATTATCATATTTCCAGTTTTCATCGCCTTCATCAGAGACAAATAATTGCGCACCGAATTTTCGATTCGCATCTCTAAGTCCAGATGCAAAGTCAGCATGGATATGAGTTTCTGTCGCATATTTTATAGTGAATCCTTCTGCATCAGCGACCTCTTTGTATTCGTCTAAGACACGCTTAGGATCTATAATAATCGCTTCATTTGTTTTCTGACACGCGATCATATACGACGTTTGTGCAAGTTTACTATCAAAAAATTGTTTAAAATACATTTCATTCTCTCCTTATAATTAAATAAATAAATTCAAGTTGCTATTTTCTGTATCCCCTAGGTACGTACCTACGCCACCATATTCAACAAATGGGAGAAGTTCTGACTTTTCTATAGACATGACATCCATACTCATCGTACACGCAATCATTTTGACACCAAGTTTGTCTGCCTTTTCAATCATTTCTGATAGAGCATCCACTTTTTTATTCTTCATGACACTTTGTATCATTTTTGAACCTAAACCGAACATGTTCATTTTAGATATCGGTAACTTTGAAGCTGATTTAGGCATCATTGCACTGAATAATTTATCCATACCTTTTTTTCTAACTTTTGGTGCATTTGGATCCTTAATAATATTTAAGCCCCAGAATGTGAAAAACATCGTAACTTCTTTCCCCATACTCTTTGCTCCCGTAGCAATTATAAATGAAGCAAGCGCTTTATCTAGATCACCGCTAAACACAACCATTGTAGTACCGTCGTTAGTTTCTGATAACATTGTAGAATCCATAATTTTATTACCATTTTTTTCTAGAATAATTTCTACAGAATTATTAATAACTTCATTTTTTATAATTTTATTACCTGTCTTTTTAGCCCATGCTTCTACATCATTGCAAAAACCCACGTCATCAACATGAACTTCCAGTTGTTCTCCTGAACCTAATTTACTCATTTCATTATTAACAGTAATGAGTGGGCCAGGACATTGTAAACTGCCAAGTTGAAGTATTTTTCTTTCTGTATTATTACTTGAATGAGATACAACATTATACTTGCCTATATATTCACTATACCCGCCTTCAACATTGATTGCATTATAGCCATGTTGAACTAATTGTCCTACTGCCATTTCACTACGTCTACCTCTTTGACAATATACAAATATATCTTGATCTTTTGGAAGTTCTTTTAAGCGTGTATCGATTTCCCCAAGCGGTATGTTTATTGCTCCTTCTATATGACCACTATCAAATTCAGAAGGCTCTCTGACATCTAAAATAAATTGGCCACTTTCTTTCAATAAATCCACATCGTTAATGTGGTATGTTTTTGTGATTGATTCCATTAAATTCTCTCCCTTTTAAAATACCTATAGGGGTATGTTACCACGTTGAATTTAAAAATGCAAATACCATATGGGGTATATTAGATTAAAATATAAAAGCAGTCGATTACCTGCTCTTATTAAGTAGCTCGACTGCTTGTTTAACCAATTCATCTGTTTTCCCATCATTATTAGCCACACTCTCTAGAACACAATGTACGAGATTATCACTAACAATGACGTTCATTGTTCGATTAAGCGCACTTTTGGCCGCGCTTAGCTGCATGACAACATCCTTACAATCTTTACCTTCTTCAATCATGCGAAGTGCACCATTAATTTGACCCTGTAAACGTTTAATACGATTAATTACCGCTTTATCATAAATAGTTTGTGTATCAAGTTCCATTATATATACCCCCTAGTGTATGAAATGATATCATACTCAGAAGTAAAGTGTGAGTAATAATGTTTTTACTCACTTATTTTCTACTGGCTTATAAAGTAATGTTTGGATGAAAAATATAATAAAACTTAATAGTAATATAGAACCTCCAACTATATAAACAATTAAAGTGAAAACATTACTTTCTAAAACATTGTTTATATACATACCTATTGTAAGGCCAAATGATCCAGTTATTGCAGACCACACGTGTAACTTTTCTAACATACCATACTTAGTCGCAAATACTTTATAGTATACTGCCCAACTGAATAGACTTAACCATCCGACTACTAAGATATGTGCGTGAATCGGACGCATTGCGTAATCGCCAGCTCCAGCCAAATGCGATCCTAAAAATGCTCCAATTAAACCAAATAATCCAGCACATACAAGTAATAATTTCGCAGGTTGATGCATTACATTTCCCCCTCATTCTATTTAACATGATTATAACTAGATTGTATGAACGGAGTATGAACTGTACTGGTATTCCTTTAAAATTTTATATAAGTCATTATAGAGTCCTTAAAAAAATTATTTCAGTCTGGATTGCCTCAGCATTAATCGGCGTTGCATTATACTAAAATACCCACAGCACTAGCTTTAATTATTCAACTAATAGTTGATATAACTGCATTTACAATAGCTGGAATTATAAATAATTGGATAACGCTAAACGTTACAGATATTGTCATATTTGGAACTTCCATCTTAGCAATAATGGTTATCATTCAAATTGTTTTTTTCTTTATATCACTTAGTGATAGCAAACAAATTAATAATAAAATAGATGAGAGATAGTTCTATTTAATCACCAAACAATTAAACACCCAGTAGCAACCTACTGGGTGTTTAATATATTGATATGATTATTTGGTGCTTAGTGATTCTTAATAACCACTTGTTCCACTGTTAGGTTCTTTCTTTCTTTTACATTGGCCATTATAATTTCTGCGATATCTTCCGGATCCATTAAGTGAGTCATCTGATCTTCTTTCAAGATACCATCCCAAAATTCTGTTTTCATACCACCCATGTACGCACCAAAGACGCGAATGTCTGTATCTTTGAGTTCTACAAGCAATGCTTCAGTGAATCCACGCGCACCAAACTTACTCGCGCAGTATACGGTCTCATTTAACTTGCCCACGAGACCTGCTGTAGATACGATATTAGCAATGACACCATCATTATTCTTTTTCATGCTGGGCAACACTTGCTGTGTACAGTAGATTGTCCCTTTAATATTCACATCAATCATACTATTGATTTCATCTGCACTAATATCTTCTAATAATTTAAATGCACCAGTACCAGCATTATTGACTAATACATCCACGTCGCCGTATTTGTCATTTATATCTTTAAAAGTTGCTTCAACAGCCGCAAAATCGGAAACATCCACTGAATGAACAGAATACTGATTTGATTGCAGTGTCTCAGCAACTTTATTAAGTTTATCTTCATTACGACCTAAAAGAGCTACATGAAATCCTAAATCTGAAAAACGACGTGCAAGTGAAGAGCCTAGTCCGCTACCTGCACCTGTAATTACTGCTAATTTTTTATTCATTATTAAAAATCCCCTTTTCATAAAATTTAAGTCTACATTAAAACTATGCCTAAAAATATACATGATACATATCTATATGCTACAAAATAACGACTATCAATACAAACTATTCACTAATCTTAAATCGACAGATATAGAATTAGATAATCTTTAAGCAACGAGAATAACGCCTAGTGTTATAGAATAGATGAGCAAATTGGATACTGTTTTTAAGAACAGATCAAAGTGCATTATGGCCCTCTGAACAGTAAGCGAAATCCCTAACGGATTTATAGTTATTTAAACATAATTTGCATTACACAATCCGCTTCGATATTTATTTTTTAATTTCATAATAAGGTCCAATAACTTCGCTATTTTTTATAGGATAGTTTTTAAACACATATGACATCACAAGTCCTACTGTAAAACAGATTGCTGCTGTGATCACTGCATATTTAACTACTTCCATTGCAGGATTAAAACCAAACATCACGAGCAAGCCTGGTGTCGGTGCTGCCGTCCCTGGCGCGTCATTCACCAGCCCGGAATATGCGAGAACAATACCAGCTAAGCCGCCACCAATAAAATTGGTTACATAGATTGGAATAGGATTAGCGGAAACAAGATCTGCTTTCGATAGTGGCTCAATTGCGATAGAAATCACTGATCTCAAATTACCGATTTTTAACCGATGTAAGATGGTTGTATTCATGAAGCTCGAACCAAATGCTGTTAAAGCTGCAACTGCCATCGGAACACCTGTTAAACCAAGCATTGCTGTTAATGCCATAGAACTTAATGGAGAAGTCCCAACCACTGTAATAATTCCACCAAGGATAAGTCCCATGAAAAGAGGGCTTGTAGACATTGCACCATCAATAATTGCACCAATTCTGAGCAACGATCCATCTACAACTGGAGTGAATAATACCCCAATTAAACGTGCCAAAGGAATACAGAAGATAACGATTATAATAAAGTCGAGTCCGTTTGTTATTTTCTTTTCAATGAAACGAATTAAGAATGAAATAATATAAGCTGCAAATAGCGCAGGAATTAGGCCAATTTCAACAAAAGAAACGGCGAGTAACGCTGAATTTTGTGCGTTTATTTTTCTAGATAAGGCAACTAAGAACGCAACAATGACACCACTCATCGTACCTGCTAGGTGCCCTGTCTCTTGTAAAAATTCAATATGTAAAATATCGCCAAGAACAAACCCTTGGAGTGCTTCAACGAGGAAAGTAGCGATTGCCGCAGTCGCTAACGCACTCATTACCGCACTACCATCTGGAGCGTAATAAGTAAAAATACTAAAAAATACTAGGATTAATAATAATAAACCAGTACCAACTAAAATATCTATTTTAAACAACTCCTTTACTTCAACTATACACATTCAATATTTAAAATGCATAGATTGAGTTGTAAAATAACACTGATATCGTCGAATTATATTAGTAAAATTTGATTATGAATGATTCGAATATGTAGTTTAACTTAAATTATCTTCTTTCTTAAAAGAATAAACGCAATTTATTCCAATTATAGGTGATGAAAGGTAAAGTAAGTATATAGTCGGGAGGGGGGAAACGGTATGAACTCTGAAAAAAATCGTAATGATGCGTATTCTCCACAATCCATCATCTCATTTATTTTTTTAATTATAATTTTTGCATTATTTATATGGGTTTATTTTAACGTGGATGTACCTGAACCTGAGGAACTACGAGAAATTATTCTTGGGTATGGTTGGGCTGGTTGGCTAGTGTTTATCGGAATTGCATCACTTATTGCGATTACGCCAATCCCTATTACGATCCCTGCACTCGTTGCCGGGTCGTTATATGGTGTGGTAGAAGGAAGTGTCGTTTCTTTTCTAAGTGTAATGATCGGTTCATGGATTGGTTATTGGATTGCTCGACTTACTGGTCAACAACTTACATTTAAACTGCTCGGAAGGCATGGTAAAACCGTTAAAAATTATCTCGGAGATGCTGGATTTCTCGCAATGTGTACCGCACGACTCATGCCTGGATTACCATATTGGCCAGTAAATTATGGTGCCGGTGCTTTAGGTATCAGCCAGTCTGCATTCCTATCTGCAACGTTTATTGCTTCAATTCCAGGACAAGTATCACTTGTCGCTATCGGTGCTTTCGCAGTAAACCCAACACTGCTAAATGGTGCTGTCCTTGTAGTCGCATGGATTACAGTAGGCGTTGCGACATGGATTTCATATAAATATTGGCGCGATTCAAAGGGTAATAAGAAGATAAATAAATAATTGTAACCTGAAGAATATGAAAATCATTTGATACCTTTATGAAATTAATTTTATATCGGTATTATGATTAAAGCACAAAACAAATATGTTATAATAAAATTAATAAAATAGTTCTCTTATTAAGAGTGAGTGGAGGGAATTGGCCCTTAGAAACTCCAGCAACAGCGATATCGCGATGTGCTAATTCCAACAGTATTTTAACTACTGACAGATGAGAAGACATGTACGCTCTTCTTAATCAGAAGGGCTATTTTATTAAATATATTCAGAGGAGCTTATGTTTAATGAAAAATTGTCACGAACTATACGAAATTTTGGATTATTGGAATGCCTATCAGCCAAATAGTTGGTCAGGAAGTATGCTAAAAGCTGGTAAGATTAGAGAAGTGAAAGCCAAGATTTTAAGCAATCTCGATCCTATAAGAGATAGAAAAGCAATCTTAAGCATTACAGGATCAAAATAGTAAGTAACAAGGCGAAGTGCTAAAATTAGCACTTCGCCTTTTTTTCTACATAGACAACAATCTATATAGATGATAATCTATTTAAATAAACTGGAGGTAGATGTATGTCTTATCAATCATTAGCAGCATACTTAAAAATTTTATCCAACCCAAGTCGCTTAGAGATATTAGACTTACTTTCTTGTGGAGAACTGTGTGCATGTGATTTACTCGAACACTTCCAATTCACGCAACCCACACTAAGTCACCATATGAAAACTTTGGTCGAAAACGATTTAGTAATTGCACGTAAAGTTGGAAATAAACAAATGTACCAAATTAATCATTATCATTTCGATTCTATTATTCAGCACTTAAATAATATAAATATGAGTCACACTTCATGTATTTGTAAAAATCTAGAAAAAGTGGAGTGTTCATTATGACGGCGATAGCGATTCTAATATTTATAATGACTCTCATATTTGTCATTTGGCAACCCAAAAGTCTAGATATCGGACTTACAGCATTAATCGGAGCACTTATCGCCATTGTCACTGGGGTAGTCAGCCTTCCTGACGTTTTAGAAGTGACAAATATCGTATGGAATGCCACGTTAACCTTTGTAGCAATTATCCTCATATCACTTATCCTAGATGAAATAGGATTTTTTGAATGGTCTGCAATACATATGCTCAAAGCTTCAAAAGGTAATGGCTTAAAAATGTTTATTTACATCATCCTACTTGGCGCAATCGTTGCAGCATTTTTCGCAAATGACGGTGCAGCATTAATTTTAACACCAATTGTTTTAGCTATGGTAAGAAACCTTGGTTTTAAATCACAGATGATCTTCCCGTTTATTATAGCAAGTGGGTTTATTGCAGATACTGCATCACTGCCTTTGATTGTGAGTAACCTTGTTAACATTGTATCAGCAGATTATTTTAATATTGGTTTTATTGAATATTTCAGTCGTATGATTATTCCTAACATATTTTCAATAATCGCAAGCATTGCCGTATTATGGTTATATTTCAGAAAATCTATTCCAAAATCTTTTGATACTAGCCAAATTATTGAGCCTAAAGATGTCATTAGAGATCCTAAACTCTTTAAAATTTCATGGATTGTTTTATCCGTTCTTTTCGCTGGTTATCTTGCGAGTGAGTTTATAACAATTCCAGTGTCAATCATTGCAGGTATCGTAGCAATAATCTTCTTATTATTAGCACGTAAATCTCAGGTGGTTGATACAACAGCAGTTATTAAAAATGCACCGTGGAATATTGTAATATTCTCTATCGGTATGTATTTAGTCGTATTCGGTTTGAAAAATGTCGGTATAACGACGATACTCGCGAACATTCTTAATACGGTATCCAGCTACGGTTTATTGAGTAGTATCATGGGTATGGGTTTTATTGCCGCCTTTTTATCTTCTATAATGAATAATATGCCGACCGTTTTAATAGATGCGATTGCGATTGGTCAATCAAGTGTCGTTGGTTCAATTAAAGAAGGCATGATTTACGCCAACGTTATTGGCTCTGATTTAGGACCAAAAATTACACCAATAGGATCACTTGCAACGCTCTTATGGTTACATGTACTAACACAAAAAGGTGTAAAGATTTCATGGGGAACGTATTTTAAAATTGGCATTATCATTACAGTTCCCGTACTGTTTATAACACTATTTGGATTATATATAACATTAATGATATTTTAAGAGAGATGAACATTATGACAAAAAAAACAATTTATTTTATATGTACAGGTAATGCTTGTCGTAGCCAAATGGCTGAAGGTTGGGGTAAAAAAATTCTCGGAGATGAGTGGAAAGTTTATTCAGCAGGTATTGAGGCACACGGCGTCAATCAAAAAGCAATTGAAGCAATGAAAGAGGTTGACGTGGATATATCTAGTCAAACTTCAAATATCATTGATAATGAAATTCTTAAATCCTCTGATTTGGTTGTTACACTATGCAGCGATGCTGATATAAATTGTCCGACTATTCCTTTAAATGTTAAGAAAGAACACTGGGGATTCGATGATCCCGCAGGCAAAGAATGGACGGAATTCCAACGTGTTAGAGATGAAATCAAACTAGCAATCGAACAATTTAAACAAAACTACTAATGACAACAACGTTTTTACTCTAAAATTAACTAATGACTATATAACGCTATGCGTTATAGTAAGGCTAAGTAGCACATTAGTTTATGTTGCAAAAGTATTAACAGATCTGTGTCATATGATTTATGACATCATCAAAAATATAAATTTTATTTTCAAGCAAAAAAGTGTAATTGTAATGCATTATTTGCGATAATAGAAGCATAAATAAGGAGATGTTTATATGAATCGATTAGAAAACAAAGTCATTATTATTACAGGCGCTGCGCAGGGCATGGGTAAAATTCACGCAGAAAAAATGCTCGCACAAGGTGCAAAAGTTGTCATAACTGACATCAATGAAGAAAAAGGACGCGAAGTTCAACAAGAACTCGGGGATAACAGTCTGTTCATCAAGCACGATGTATCGAGTGAATCTGATTGGAAAAATGTAGTAGATATGACATTAGAAAAATTCGGTCAGATTGACGCTCTTGTAAATAATGCGGGTATCACATATAACTATGCATTGGAAGATCTAACTCTAGATGATTATATGAAAATCGTCAATATAAACCAAGTGTCTGTGTTCTTAGGAACAAAAGCTGTCACTCCAAGTATGAAAGCACAAAACAGTGGATCAATCATTAATATTTCTTCTATGAACGGTCTAATTGGTGGTGCCGCTGGATATACAGATACTAAGTTCGCAGTGAGAGGGTTTACTAAAGCATGTGCAAGAGAACTTTCACCACATAACATTCGCGTAAACTCTGTACACCCTGGCGTTGTTCACACGCCAATGCTTGAACAAGAAGGCGTGAAAGAAGCCGTTGAACAATTCAAGAAAACAATTCCATTACGTCGTGTCGCTCAACCGGAAGAAGTTTCAGACATGGTTATATTCTTAGCATCTGATGAGTCTCAGTACTCAACAGGTTCTGAATTTGTAATCGATGGTGGCGTATCAGCATTATAAAAAGAAACTCCCTAGGGAGTTTCTTTTTTTATGCTTATTTTAAGTTTTTAGATAGTAAAGATTTGATTTGTTCTTCCATTTTTAAAGGACTATCTTTTGGTCCATAGCGCTGCACAACATTACCTTCTTGGTCAATTAAAAATTTAGTAAAGTTCCACTTAATACTACTACCTAGCATACCTTTACTTTCCTTTTTTAAATAAGTAAATAATGGACTTTCATTTTTTCCATTAACATCTACTTTAGAATAAATAGGGAAAGTAACGCCGAAATTCATTTGACATGTCTGCGCGATCTCTTCATCATCTCCAGGTTCCTGATTTGCAAATTGATTGCTAGGGAAGCCAAGAACCACAAAACCATCATCTTTATATTTTTGATATAACTCTTCAAGCGTATTGAATTGACCACTCAAACCACACTGAGTAGCTGTATTCACAACTACCATCACTTGACCTTTATATTTCTCTAATGAATCATAATTACCCGTCTTATCTTTAACTTCTATATCATAAATATTTTGTGTCATTATAATCACTCCCTCTAATTCTTCATATTCCCGTTTTTACGTGTAAATAATCGTCCGATTAAATAATGAACCAAAACCAAATACATTACATGAGCAATTAACCACAATAATAATCCAAATAAATCTTGTGTCACATTTTCATAAACTGCTAGCTTAGGTAATTGTATATACAAGAATGTAAACATAAACATACTCATTACGTAAATACTAATATAGAGCCACCTATATGGCTTCAGATAAGAAAATACAATAAATATTATAATGCTAACGAATAGATGTAACCCCCATTCAAAAATTAATGAATCAGACTGCTTATTCGTTATAAAGTCTACGTTTAATAAAATAGTCACTAATTGCTTTTGAAATATACTATCCATGAGATATGTAATCGCAAGCAAAAATAATCCAGAATAAAAACCATATAAAACTGTTCTCATTTCATCACCTCTTAATTATATTGAGTCATCAAAATAAACATGCAAATATTATTATTCTTATCATATACCTTAAACTAAAAGTCGCATAAAAGAATATAAAATGAATCACCATAGGATCCCACGACTACTTCATTCCATTTATAATCGCATAAGATTCTATTATTCAATTTATGTCTTTTCCTATACCTAACAGCCAAAATAATACGAAATTTTCAGGACATAGTTATATCTTTTCTCTTTTAACAATACTTATCATATTATCGGTATTATTCTTACTTTCAAAGATACAGAAAATGATTAAATATAATTTATAATAGTCCTGGAACTTTAGAAAGTTATTAATAAAAAAGAAGGGGATTTTTACTGAAATTAGAGGACATAGTCGCTTTTGTTACTGGAGGCGCTGGCGTTATTGGTCTTGGAATTGCACTTGCAATGGTGAAAGAAGGTTCTCACGTAACAATTATTGATAGCAATGAGTATAAATAGGACATGCTGTTTAGTTTTGTAATTAGTTCATATTTTTATTCGTACAATCAGATTATACTTATGTAAATGCCATTTGTTTCTCTGAATAACTTAAAATATAAATGTTTAAGAATTTTTATTGATAATAACTTCAGGCATTATTATTATAAGAGATCTGTCCCATGACATGGAAAAGCTGAATACTTTTAATTATCATATTTATTATGTTTCATTAAACATTTTCCCGGGTATATATATAGTGAGTTAAAGTAAAGCAATTGAGAGGGGTAAAAGATTTTGGAACTTAAAGATAAAGTTGCGATTGTAACAGGTGGCGGATCAGGTATTGGTTTAGCAACAGCGAAGGCTTTCTTAGATAAAGGTGCTAAAGTTATTGTAGCAGATTATAACGAAGAGACTGGTAAGGAAGCTGAAAATAGTCTTAAAGAATATGGTGACATCCTTTTTGAGAAAGTCGATGTTTCTGTTGAAGAGGACGTCAAAAATGTCGTTGCTCTGGCTGTTGAAAAATTTGGACGACTAGATATTATGTTCAACAACGCAGGAATTGGTGTTCAAGGCGAGACGCACAAGCTTTCCTACGAAGACTATAACAAAGTAATCAAAGTTAATCAGGACAGCGTATTCTTTGGATCAAAATATGCAATTCCTGAAATGCAAAAAGTTGGTGGTGGTGTAATTATTAATACATCATCAATCCTCGGAAGTGTAGGGGAACCGACGGCATTCGCTTACAATGCGTCTAAAGGCGCTGTGAATTTGATGACAAAGTCTGTGGCTTTACAATATGCCAAGGACAATATTCGAGTTAATGCAATTGCTCCGGGATATGTAGAATCCGGTATGGTTAACAAGGAAGCATTGGGAGATTATTACGACACTCTCGTAGATAAACACCCAATCGGCAGACTAGGCAAATCAGAAGAAATTGCACATGCGGTTGTATTCCTAGCGGAGAATGAATTCACTACAGGTACGACACTTCTAGTAGACGGTGGATATACAGCACAATAATGAGTAGTCTATGATTTAAGACACTTAAAAAAGAAATCCCCCAGGTTAAAATTATTATTTTAACCTGGGGGATTTTATTTGTGCATCAATCGTTTACAATCTTCAACAGTTATTAACTTCTATTTATGATATTTTTTATATCCTTCATTTTAATCAATTTTAAACTTATAAATTAATTTCTACACCCATCATGTGAATACCTAATAGCTGAATAATACCACTTGAGGCACTTGGGAAGGCAAATATCATCTTATTTAATTCACGTCCACTCATTTTTTTCTCTATGATAAATGTTAATATATTGACAAGATCATCCGCTGCACTACCATAAATAACTGCACCTTTTAATTTATTTGCTCTGTCCAGAACAATCTTCATTTCAGCATCAGTTTCATGCTTATACTGGAATTCAAGCTGTTCACCAAATTTGATTGTTTTTACTTTATATCCACTTTTCTTTTCAGCGTTTTCAACCGTCATACCGACTTGCGCAATTTTAGGTAAAGAATAAACGACGTTAGGTATTGCTGGATATTTAATCGGTAAAAGCTTCAATGCTTTTAAAGGGAACTTAAGCTTATCTGCATCCGAACCCAAAATGTTTACACCGATATAGTTAGATTCGAATGTAGCTGTTGGCGTAAGTTTTGGTGTTTTCTTACTGACTACATCACCACTCGCATAGATATTAGGAAAATTTGTCTGCATAAATTTGTTGACTTTTATGCCATCTTTATCATAATCAATACCGACATTCTCTAATCCTATGTTTTCAACATTCGGAATACGTCCTGTTGCATTAACGACATAGTCCGTTTCAAGCATGAAATCATTGTCATCAGATATTTTTAGTCCGGTATCAACTTTTTCGACTGATTTTATATCTTTCTCAAAGTAAAAACTCACACCTTCATTCTTAAGTTTTTCAATAAGCTTATTAACATAAGGCTGATGATACTGTTTAAGCACTTTATCAGAATGAACAATAACAGATACTTCACTGCCTGTCTTAATTGCAATTGAAGCAAACTCAATACTGATAAAACCACCACCAATGAAGGTAATACGTTTAGGCATATCTTTCAAATCAAGAAAATCAGCACTGTAATGAATCAGTTGATTACCTTCAATGTCTAATTCGTTACTTCTTTGACCTGTAGCTAATACGATATATTTCGAAGTGTATTCCTTCCCATCAACGAGAACCGTGTTTTCATCAACAAGCTGCCCTGCGCCTTTAATAATATCAATTCCTTGCTCTTTAAAGATAGATTCTAAATCTTCATGAAGCGGATTAATTGTTTTTTGTTTATACTCTATTAATTTAGGCCAACTGACTTCAGGGAAGTTACTGAAAATATCCCCGTAATGTTGCATAGATTCAATCGCTTCAAAAGGTCCTTCTAATAAAATTTTGGGATTACAACCGTAGTTCGTACAAGTACCTGAGATTCTGTCTTTTTCAATGATTGCCACTTTCTTTTTGAATTTATTTAAAAGTAATGCACCATGCCATGCTGCATGACCACTACCGATATAGATTACATCATATTGAAAATCACTCATTTTGAAACCTCCACTATAATTCTCCAATTATATATGTAACATTCCCGTGAATTGTTGATGTAAAACAATTTACAATGGACGCAATATGATAATTTCTTCTGATTTTCTGATATAGGAGAATTTTAAATAATGTTCTCCGATGATACACATCTCGTGATCCCCCAAACTAGTTGTTTAAAAAATTATATAAACTGAATTAATATAACGTAAATT
Source organism: Phocicoccus pinnipedialis (assembly GCF_903994035.1). Classification (GTDB taxonomy): domain Bacteria; phylum Bacillota; class Bacilli; order Staphylococcales; family Salinicoccaceae; genus Phocicoccus; species Phocicoccus pinnipedialis. The sequence continues at coordinate 130,691 of NZ_CAJEWB010000005.1, read as the reverse complement.
TGCCTATATTATATTTGACTAGAAACTTAAAACATTTCGAATTTATCGTGTTAATATGGCATTCTCCATGCCAATTAAATTACGATTCATTTTTGACTCTTCATAGACATCTATCGCAGAACTTTTAGTTTTCCTCTTTTAAGCACTTCAACAAGAATCCCCTCATCTACAATCCTAACTCTTGATGTGTTGATTAAAACCGCATTCTCTCATTAGTTTAAATTCTAAAAATATCACTCTTGTTTTATCGTTCAGCATAGGTGCATGCTCAGACTATTGATGTATATTAGAGTGATTAATGTTTCTCTTCATTCATTTCCTGTATGATAAAAATAAATACTATTTTAGTTTAGAGAGGAAGGAAATTGATGAACTACAAAGAAAAATGGGATATGGAGAGTGTGTTTCCTGGTGGAAGTGCATCTGAAGCTTTCCAAATACGATTATCAGAAGTAAGAGATAATATCGCAGATTTTTCTCACGAACTCGATAGTTGGGAGCTGGACGAACATTCAAATGATTTTGCGTCACTGCAAGGGATCTTACAACACTATGAAAAAATTTCAAACGCGCTTGGTGAGATGGGGACTTTTGCGAATGGTTTAGTATCTGCAGATGTTACTGATCAAAAAGCAATGCAGAATTTAAATGCGGTTGCGAACTTGCGTAAAGACCTTTCGTCACAGAATATTATTTTAAATAAAAAGATCAGCGCACTGACTGAAGATCAATTTAACAAGTTGTTAGAGGAAGATTTCTTTAAACCGATGCGTTACCCGTTAGAAGAAATACGACAACAAGAAAAAGATTTACTATCCACTCAAGAAGAAACAATCATCAATCATTTATCACTAGACGGCTTACAAGGCTGGAATAATATGTACAATCAACTCGTCGCCTCTATTCAAATTCCAGTAACTGAAGATAATAAAACCGTTTATTATTCAGCTGGGCAATTTGAAAACAAGATGAAGTCAGAAGAAAATCCAAAACAACGTGAAAATCTTTTAAAAACTTGGGAAGAAGCATGGGAGAACAAAGCTGATTTATTCTCTACAACGCTCAATCATTTATCAGGATTCCGTTTAAATGACTATAAACTTCACGACTATAAAGATTATATGAAGGTACCACTAGACTATAACCGTATGGAAGAAGAAACTCTCGATACGATGTGGGATACTATTACAAAAAATAAAACACCTTTCAAAAAGTACTTTGAACGAAAGGCGCAACTCATTGGTGTTGATCAATTAGGATGGCTCGATGTTACAGCAAGTGTTGACGTGGGGGATTATACGAATAAGCGGTATACCTACAATGAAGCAGCAACGTTTATTATCAATCACTTTAAATCATTCAGTCCAAAAATGGCAGAGATGGCACGTCGAGCTTTTAAAGAGCAGTGGATTGAAGCGGAAGATCGTCCAGGAAAACGCCCAGGCGGATACTGTTCAAACCTTCCTGAGTCTAAACAATCACGTATTTTTATGACGTTTGCCGGTAGCACAGGTAATGTGTCCACACTCGCACATGAGCTCGGACACGCATTCCATAGTTATGTCCTGCGTGATTTACCACTATTTAACCAACGTTACGCAATGAACGTTGCCGAAACAGCTTCTACATTTGCAGAACTGATCGTTTCAAACGCAACGATTGAAAATGCAACGTCCAATGCAGAAAAAATCAACTTACTCGATGAAAAAATTGCTAGAAGTGCAACTTTTATGATGAATATCCATGCACGCTATATCTTTGAACGCAATTTCTATGATGAACGCCAAAAAGGAACTGTAGACAGTAACAGACTGCAAGAATTGATGGAAGAAGCACAAAAAGAAGCCTATCAAAATGCACTGCGTTCATACCATCCAATGTTCTGGGCATCAAAGTTACATTTTCATATTACAGGTGTACCTTTCTATAACTTCCCGTATACATTTGGGTACTTTTTCAGTTTAGGTATATACAACCGTTTCTTAGAAGACGAAACGTTACTTGAAGATGACTATATTGCACTTCTTCGCGATACTGCGAGTATGACTACAGAAGACCTTGCTGAAAAACACTTAAATGTTGACCTAAGAAGACCAGAATTCTGGCAACAAACACTGGATTCCGTGCATAAAGATATTGAAGAATTTTTAGAACTAACAGAATCATATGTTTAATCTATATAAGATAACTTCAGAAGATAGCAATTTATAATACCGTTGATCAAGCAGAACTTATGGCAAATAGTCTATTAATATTGTCTGTTCTCATAAATAGCGTACTGTGGTTAAAGCTTATAGTACGCTATTCTTTATATCTCAACTTGAAGACCATTATTATATGCCATATTTTTATCAGACCAATCTAATTTCTTTAGTATCATTTCGGAGTGATTTGATGCGTCTACACTTAATTATGTATAATTAGAATATTATTTATTATAAAAATGATGGTTCTTGATATTCAGCGAATGAGCTGTTTTACTACATATTAATAAAGAGAGAAGTGGGTATTATATGCCACGTTGTACAAACTGTAATTACAAATGGAGACTGAACGATATTCTGAAAATTAGTTTTGCAAAAAAGGGGAAAAAGTGTCCGAATTGCAAGCAAAAGCAATACCTTTCTGGTGAAACACAGCGATTATTTACATTAGGATGGGTTAGCCTTATGTTCATTCCATTTCTTTTATTTCGAATTAAATTAAGCGATAAAGAAGAGTCATTATTGTAATGACACAAGCATGTACAATTATTAAATAAACAGAATAGGAAATAAGATACAAAAGATATGAGTTCAATCTCTTGTATCTTTTTTATTGAGTGGTTTTTCCCATTAAATTTTTATGCTGATAGCCATAAATTAACATTTCTTGCTGAGTGTAACTATCGACTACTAATAGAAAAGGTATCAATAACTTTCAGTAACTCGCACTACTTGTGATACGCTTCATTATTCAATATCTTATTCACTCTAAACAGTTGTTCTAACAGGATCACCTTCATCATCTGATGTGGATAAGTCATCTTGCTAAAACTTATCTCGTGGTTGGAGCGCTTCTTCACGTCTTCTCCAATTCCGTTACTACCGCCAATTACAAACACGATATTGCTCTTTCCTGTGTTTTTCCATTTTTGATATTCTTCTGATAAGTCTTCTGATGTATACATCTTACCGTCTATCTCTAGTGTCACTACATATTGATTATCTTTAATCTTAGATAAGATCCTATTGGCTTCTTTTTCTTTTATTATCTCCAAATCACGGGCGCTAGCGTTATTCGGTTCTTTTTCATCCGCCACTTCTATCAAAGTAACGCTGGCATATTTTTGTAGTCGCTTCTCATACTCTTTAACCGCTTCACGCCAGTATTTCTCCTTAAGTTTGCCTACCGTTATTATTGTCAGTTTCATATTCTAATTCCTTCTCTTTTCTAAATTATACACAAAAAAGACCAAGTTATTCACACTTGGTCAATAGTTATCCACATTATATCAACGTTATCCACACAAATATGTGGATAACTTTATAACGTGTAGATTTCCGTAGGTGTTTCTTTATCTGTATCACATAGCGTTATGTGATTCTTGGTATCAATATCATACCTATGAAGAACTTGTTCTACACTCATGCGGGCAAGTTCTTTAATATTGTTGTCTTGACTCAAGTGAGACAAGTAAATACGCTTCGTACGATCTGTAATGACATCACGCATTGCATGGGCCGCATCTTCATTAGAGACGTGTCCGACGTCACTTAAAATTCGTTGCTTGGTTGACCATGGGTATCTTCCCATTCTTAACATATCCACATCATGGTTCGATTCAAAGACAAATACGTCACTATCTTTGATAATCCCCTTCATCTCATCGGATACGTAGCCCGTATCCGTGATTACAGAGAGTCTTTTGTTATTCTGTGACATTGTATAGAACTGCGGATTAATGGCGTCGTGTGATACGTTAAATGACTGTATATCCATTCCTATAATCTCTTTGGTTTGTAATGGACTAAATTCAAATCGTTGCTCGGATGGGACGGGTATATTTTTCTGGTCAATCGCGATCCAAGTCTCTTTATTCGCAAATATTGGTATGTTATATCGCTTCGCAATTACCTTAAGACCTTTGATATGGTCAATATGCTCATGCGTAATTAAAATCGCATCTATATCCTTAAGACTTCTATTGATTGCGTCTAAAGCAAGTTCAATTCTCTTACATGTTAATCCCACATCGATTAAGAGACTTCCTCGATCTGATTCTACATATATGCAGTTTCCACTCGAGCCACTAGCAAGTACACTCATTTCCATGTGGTATTTCACTCTTTCTCAATAATTTTTTCAGTCTGACTAATTGCATCAATATAGATTGTGCGTGTCAAGTTTTCTTCTTCTATGACAAGTTGCCACTTTGGTCTCATCACGACTTGTCGTGATTCTTCTTCAACGACAATAATATAGTATCCAAGCTTGGCATCTAATATTTTTGCGTCTGTTGTAATGGCCTTCTCTTTATACAGTTCTTCTACAATTTGTAATGGGTCACGCACTTTCTGTGGTGTAGAGAAGTTGCTTTCTTTTACATTTACGAGATAAGCTTGTTCCATCAATTTATTACCTTCTTGTTTTAAGAAACGTACACGTGCATTGTGATGGTTAAACACAGGCTTCCCGTTAATAAGCTGATTGAAGTTGAACGTGTTTTCTTTACTCGTCACGTTATCATACTCGTACTCATTACCACGATACACTGAGTCTTGCATGTATTGCTTTAAATATCCTGTTTCAAAAGAGACATCTTGAATATTCTTGACAACTTCTATTGTGCTATTGGTAATTTCACCATCAGCCTCGTCACTTTTAAAACGATACATCTCAGCGTTCATAATATTCATTGTATCCCCTTTAAATTCAGGAATCTGAGACACATCGATATTCGTTGAACGTAGACTTCTCGCTGAAGTGAGTGTCGATTCTGGTTCTTCATTTTGCTGGTTTAAGAGAATAATTAAAAACATGATATTTACAAGGAGGAATACGCCAATATAAATAGATTTCGTAAGATTCCATATCAATTCATATCTCCTCCCTCAAACTTACGCCATTCTCCATCATACAGCACATACCACGCAGGTGTGTACTCTATTGTATTTAATTCTGTCTGATCTTTAGTAAAATGCATATCATACGCAACAATCAATTTTGAAACCTTGGTCAAATCGAGTTGTGGGTTTGATGCAATTTCATAGCGTACGAGTTCAATATCGGCAAGTCGAATACTCTCATCTGTAGGGAGTACCGCATTCGTTTGAATCATCGGTCGATCGTACTCAACAACCGTGCTTTTACCTGCAGCGATTCTAATTTCTGTCGCAATCTCATCGCTGAATACAATATAGTCATCGAGCGTTTGTCGATACGTCACTTCTTCACGATCTATATCATAACTAAATAATAAATATCTAGAAGATAAACCCATATGTCCATTTAAAAAGGTGAATGACTTCTCAATTGTACGGTGAGGGGAACGCTCATTATCTCGCGTCTCTTTTAAATTCGTATAGGAATACCCATATGTTTTTGAAGAGTATGTCGCGAGTCCCGACTCACTCTCATAAATGGTGAAATTATCCTCTTTACGTGTCGTCACTTTTTCATCTAAAAACAATGATTCATTTAGCGCATTTACGCTAATTGTTGATGGAATAAATTGCTGCACCTTCTTACGCCCAGGAGCGGAAGGACCATAAATTGCTGTAATTCGACTCGACGTGCGGTCGTTTGTAATAATCGCAGAGTAATCCTCGAAGGTTTTCATGTTTTTATCTAACACACTACGCAGGTCACTTGTCTTTACATTCGTTTCATATGCGACGTAATTGGTACGCTCACCATTTAACAAGTTAAAAACAACGTAATCTCTATTTAAATCGATTAACACACGGTCAAAGTTATATTCAGTCATCTCGGGACCTATTTCAAACCCTAATATATTAAATAACGACCGTGCTGGTAAATCAGATAGATAATCCACAATCATGAAATTCTCTGCATTTGTGTCTGAAGGTGTGAGCTTCAGATTATTGATTTTTTTAACTCTTCCCGAAAGGTTAATTTTAGAACCTTCTAAGAACTGACGCATACCTACAAGTGTACCTTGGTCCATTGTGCCAAATGTCTCGTCATCTTTTACGCGAATGATTTGAAATGTACGCATGGTATTAGAAAATTCTACCGGTTCACCTTGCGCTGTGGATGGGACAGTCGTGAGGGTCGTGTTCACTTTACGGAATTCAGGCTGGTAACTCCACGTTTTATATGTCAACACACAGCTCGTAATCACGAGTATCAATAACGTAATTGTTTTAAGATGTTCTTTATACATCCCAATCATCCTCATTTATCACTTCACTAGGTAAGTTAATAAATATTGTCGTACCTTCACCCTCAATACTATTTGCCCAAATTTTTCCATCATGTGCCTCTACAATTTCTTTTGAAATTGCTAAGCCGAGTCCTGTACCGCCCATCTTTCTTGTACGTGCTTTATCGATTCTATAGAATCGTTCAAAAATTCGGTCCACTTTTGAATTCGGAATACCGAGACCATAGTCTTTGATGCGTAACGTCAAACGATTATAGTACGAGTTTTGTTGTAGATAAAATTCCACACGCTTAGGTTCACGTTGCTGATATTTGATGGCGTTAGATATGACATTATCTAATACTTGTCCCATCTTATCTACTGCAATTTCAGTAAATATCGCTGTGTCCGGAAAATTCTTAACAAGCTGAACTTCTTCTTTATGCGTCATTTCAAATCGTTCGATAATACGATCTAAGAACATATTAAAGTTCACGATTTCTTTGTTAATCTCTTCAACTTCACCATCCAGACGAGAAAGCTGCAGAAGGTCTTCAACTAATCTTGACATTCTCTCTGTTTCTTCGTGTGTGACTTTTAAAAACTTTGGCGCGATCTCGTCATCTTGCCACGCACCATCTTGTAACGCTTCAATATAGCTCTTCATAGAAGTAAGTGGGGTGCGGAGTTCATGCGAAACGTTCGCAACAAATTCACGACGTTCTGCATCAATTCTTTCTTGTTCTGTAACGTCATGCAGTACAGCGATATATCCGTTGATAAAACCGGTATCTTTAACGATTGTACTGAAGTTTACACGAATCATTGTATCGTCATCTTTATTGTTGATGACAAGTAGGTGACTGATCTCGTTACCTTCAACGATATCTTCTGTTGTGATGTCGTTTTGAAGGTTCAGTATTTCAAGCATATCTTTACCTTGAAGTTCTTCGGCCTTTAAGTTCAATAAACCAAGCGCCATGTCATTGATGAGACGAATACGTCCACGTCTATCAGATGCGATAATACCATCTGACATGTGTGTGATTACAGAATCTAAACGGTTTTTCTCACTCTCTGTGTTCGCTTGCGCTTCTTGAACGCGCTTTGAAAGTATATTGAAAGATTCAGCAAGTTGACCAATTTCGTCATCACTATAAATTTGTACACGTGATGTGTAGTTACCTTCCGACATAAGAAGCGCTTGGTTTCTCATGTTAATAATTGGTTTTGTAATTGTACGCGCGACAAATATACCCAAGATACTCGTAATGAATAAAGAGAGTATGGTTGCGATAATAAACGTATTATTAATTTTTTCAAGCTGCTGATAGACACTTTCAATATTTGATGCAACATAAATCGCACCAATGACTCGATCCTCCACAATCACTGGAGAGTTTACAATCCACATGCGTTTTGAGTCATCTTCAACACTTACAAAGATTTCATCGTTAGATAATCCTGTATCGAGTGATTCCTTCGTCTTTGGTCCTTTTATTATGGAATTCACAGACGATTCATTCGATAATTTACTCGTTGCAATGAGCACGCTATCTGGATTCACAAATCGAATCTCATCAATATCGGAACGATTTCCATAATCATAAAACAGTTTCTGCACTTCGTTTTGAAAACCTGTACGATCATCCACATATTCCTCATTGAGCTCTTCAATTCGAGTTTCTATTAGGTCAATTTGTGTCTCGATATTCGTCTTGAAGTTCCCGGTTAAATCACGCTCAAGTACGTTAGTGAAGTACACACCAATGATCTGCATTCCAACAATAATGAGCAATACATAAATCACTACAAGTTTAATTTGTAGTGATTGTATACTTCTAAATAGATTTTTCATCTATTCATCACCTTTAATAAAATATCCAACTCCACGACGTGTCATGATATATTCTGGGTGACTTGAATCTGTTTCAATCTTTTCACGTAAGCGTCTTACTGTAACATCTACAGTACGGACATCTCCAAAATAGTCGTAACCCCAAACAGTCTCAAGTAAGTGTTCACGTGTCATGACTTGAGTAGGGTGTTTCGCTAAGTATATTAACAGCTCAAATTCACGTTGCGTCAGGTCAACTTCTTCTCCATCCTTTTTGACAGAGTAGGCGTCTAAGTTAATTTCTATTTCACGAAGAGTAATCGTGTTTTCATCTTCTACTTTCGTATCTTCAACAGGCGCTTTACGACGTAAGTTTGCTTTCACGCGCGCAATAAGTTCACGTGTTGAAAATGGCTTTGTCACATAGTCATCGGCTCCGAGCTCAAGGCCAAGTACCTTATCAATCTCATCATCTTTCGCCGTCAACATAATGATTGGCATATCATAAACTTTTCGTACTTCTCGACAAATCTCCATACCATCTTTACCTGGCAGCATGATATCCAAGAGAACGAGATCTGGAACTTCTTTTAAAATAAGCTCGAGTGCTTCGTCACCATCATTTGCTGTCAGTACATCATATCCTTCTTTTTCAAGGTTAAATTGTAAAATATCTGCAATTGGCTTTTCATCATCTACAACTACAATCTTTTTTGCCATTCTTTCCCCTCATTTCATGAGAAATCTATTATTTAATGATTATATATCAATGTATCATTTTCATACCACTTTGCCTAATTCAGAAGAATCCCATACTCTTCTATTGTAATATGTATATCAATTTATTGAAACGAAAAAAACCTATAACTGATGCATATCAGTTATAGGTTATAAATTATACTTGCCATGCTTTAAATTCTTCTTCAGTACAGTACACGTAATGATCGTTACCAAAACTTCTGAATTCGAGTAAGTGATCGTCAATTTCAGTATATTCTTGATGATCGTACTTGATACGTTTTCTTTCGCGCTCAGATATTGGATCTGGTTGCGGCACTGCTGATAAAAGCGACTTCGTGTAAGGGTGAATCGGGTTGTTATATAATTCATCCGCTTCACCTATTTCAAGCAAGCGTCCCTTATACATCACTGCGATTCTGTCAGAGATATATTTAACCATTGAAAGATCATGCGCTATAAAGAGATACGCGAGTCCACGTTCTTTCTGTATGTCTTTCATCATGTTAACGACCTGTGCTTGAATCGATACGTCGAGTGCTGATATAGGCTCATCTGCGATAATTAGTTTAGGATCAAATGATAATGCACGTGCGATACCGATTCTCTGACGTTGACCACCAGAGAATTCATGTGGATAACGCGTTGCGTGTTCTCTATTGAGTCCAACTGACTCCAATAGCTCATAAACTTTTTCTTTACGTTCTTTTTTATTCTTATAAAGACCGTGAATGTCATATCCTTCTTCTAAAATCTCACGTACCGTCATTCTCGGGTTGAGTGATGCGTATGGGTCTTGGAAAATCATCTGCATATCTTGGTAAAAATGTTTTCGTTCTTTCTTTGATAATTTGCTGATATCTTTACCATCAAATATCACTTCCCCAGATGTACTTTCATACAATTTAATAATCGTACGTCCAGTTGTTGATTTACCACACCCAGATTCTCCAACAAGACCAAGTGTTTCACCAGGCATGATACTGAATGACACACCATCAACAGCTTTAACTTTATTTTTACGTGACCCAAAGTGTTTAGATAAGTTCTTAACCTCTAGTAATGGCTTAGACAATTGAGTCACCTTCTTTCTTTTTACGATACTGGTTGTAACGCTCTTTGATTACTGATGGAACCTCTGTTTTCGGTGCATCTGGATGTAATCGCCACGTTTTCGCATAGTGCGTATCGCTCACTTTAAACATCGGTGGGTTCTTCTCATAGTCAATTTTCATAGCATGAGGATTACGTGCTGCAAATGCATCACCAGCCGGTGGGTGCGTTAAGTCTGGTGGTGAACCAGGTATTGTTCTTAATTTCTGTGATTTGTCAGCAGTTAAATCTGGCATAGAGCCGAGAAGTCCCCAAGTATATGGATGTTGAGGATTATAGAAGATATCTTCTACTGTACCAACCTCTACAATCTCACCAGCATACATGACAGCGACTCTGTCCGCAACGTTCGCTACTACCCCAAGGTCATGAGTAATAAAGATGATTGCTGTCTCCATCTCTTTTTGAATTTCTTTCATAACCTCTAAGATTTGAGCCTGAATCGTAACGTCTAAGGCAGTCGTTGGTTCATCCGCAATGAGTAACTTCGGATTCGCAGCAAGTGCAATCGCAATAACCACACGTTGTCTCATCCCACCTGAAAACTCGTGTGGATATTGTTTTAATCGTTTTTCTGGCATTGGAATTCCAACAATTTCCATGAGTTCCAATGCGCGCTTGTCCGCTTCACTTCGTGAAATTTTTTGGTGCTTTATCATCACTTCTGTAATTTGCTTTCCAATTTTCATTGTTGGGTTCAGACTCGTCATCGGGTCCTGGAAAATCATACTGATTTCATTACCACGTATTTTTTCCATTTGTCTGTCCGATAATTGTAATAAATCTTGTCCGCCAAATAAGATTTCTCCACCTTCATAAATTGCAGGTGGCACAGGAAGTAATTGCATAATCGCTTGTGACGTTACACTTTTACCTGACCCTGATTCTCCAACTATCGCAAGTGTTTCTCCACTAAATACTTCAAAAGATACATCCCTTACAGCTTGGACTTTACCTGCGTATGTTGAGAAATTCACCCTTAAATTATTCACTTCTAAAATGGATTTCTTCATACTATCACTTCCTTAACTTTGGATCGAGCGCATCTCTCAGCCCGTCTCCTACTGTATTAAATGCAAAGATTGTTAAACAGATAAAGGCCGCAGGGAAAAATAGTCTCCAAGGCGCGTTTGCGAGTGCTGGATACCCATCGTTAGCCATTGTTCCCCAGCTTGCGAGTGGGGCAGGGACACCAAGCCCAAGATAACTTAAGAATGCCTCTGTAAAGATCGCACTTGGAATTGTCAGAGTCATTGTGACTAAGATTGCACCGAGTGCGTTTGGAATTAAGTGTTTCATGATTAAATGTCCACTAGACGCACCCAGTGTACGTGCAGCTAAAACATATTCTTGGTTCTTTAATTTCAAGATTTCAGAGCGTGTAATACGTGCCATGTTTACCCAACCTGTAATTGAGATTGCAATAATCATTGGTAATAACCCTGGTTGCATAACAACAAGCAAGATAATTACTACAAGTAGGTACGGTACAGCAGTTAATACGTCTGCAATACGCATCATAATTTCATCAACACGGCCACCACGCATACCAGCGATTGCACCCCATGCGACGCCGATAACAAGGTCAATGACTGCTGCGGCAAATCCAATGAAGATAGAAATTCGTGCGCCAACCCAAACTCGGACAAATATGTCACGACCAAGATCATCGGTACCAAAGAAATACTTCGATGATGGTGCTGCGTTATAATCTCCATTTTGCTGTCTATACGTAAACTCTGAGAACATTGGTACAAAAATAGCACCAAGTATTATGATTACGAGTAATACAAGTCCAATGAGTGCAAGTTTATTGTGCATAAACCTTCTGAGCACTTCTTCCCAGAATGAAATGGATTTTTTACTCAGTTGCTCGGCTTGATCTTCTCGTTCACCGACCACTTCAAAATCTTCCGGATTTAACTTAATGTGCTCTTTATCAGTCATTTGATTTGCCTCCTCTCAGCTGAATACGTGGATCAATAAAGCTGTATAAAATATCGACAATTAAAACAGCCAACAGCAGTATAATTGCATAGAAAACGGTCGTACCCATGATTACTGTATAGTCTCGGTTTGTAATACTCGTTACAAAGTGTTTACCCAGTCCAGGAATTGAGAAGATTTTCTCGATAACGAAACTTCCTGTAACAACTCCTGCTGTAAGTGGTGCAAGATATGTGACTACCGGTAAAAGTGCATTTCTAAGTGCATGCTTAAACACAATTACTGGCTTTGAAATACCTTTTGCTTTTGCCATCTTAACGTATTCACTGTTTGTTTCTTCTAACATGCTTGAGCGCGTCAATTTAGCAATAAACGCCATTGGTGTAGAAGCTAGTGCAACTGCTGGAAGGATACTATAAGCGAAGCCTTTCCATCCTGCAATTGGAAACAAGTCAAGTTGAAGAGCTAAATAATACTGTAAGATTGTGGCCATAACGAAGCTCGGGATGGATATCCCCAAGACGGCCACTATAGTCAAGAGATAATCTGGCCATTTATTATGGAATAGAGCAGCTATCGTTCCTATTAGTACACCAAAAGCAACAGCAATTAGCATCGCTTCTAATCCAAGTGTCATAGAAACAGGAAAACTTTCTGCAATCATATCGTTCGTTTCACGGTATTTATATTTCATCGAGGTACCAAAGTCACCTTTAGCACTGTTTATTAAATAGTCTTTATATTGGACGTACCATGGGTTATCTAATCCGTATTGTGCATTCAGACTTTCTTGAATTGCTGGTGGCAATGCACGTTCAGATGCGAACGGGTTACCTGGAGCTAAGCGCATCAGGAAGAATGTTGCTGTGATAATTAACCACATGGCAATAAGAATGTATACTAAGCGTTTCGCTATGTAACTAATCACAGTGAAACCCTCCTTAAAATAAATTAAAGGTGAGTGATTACACTCACCTTTTAGGTCTTACTTTTCAATGTCAACGTATTTTAACTGTACGTTACCCATTGGATCTGACTCCATATTCTTAACGCCATCTTGTTTAACAGATAGGTTAGTGTAGAAGTAAATCGGAGCAATTGGGAAATCCTTCATAAAGATTTCTTCAGCGTCTTTTAAATTCTGAGTACGAGCTGCTTCATCAGTTTCAGTTGCAGCTTGATTCAGAAGATCTGTGTATTCCTTGTTAGTCCAACCAGTTTGGTTATTACCGCCATCACGTTTGAAAATCTCCAAGAAGTTGATCGGGTCGTTAAAGTCTCCAACCCAACCATAACGTCCAGCTTGGTATTCTCCTGCATCTAATTGCTCAAGGTAAACTTGCCATTCTGAGTTATCTAGAGATACATCGATACCAAGGTTTTTTGCCCAACCTTGTTGAATGAACTGCATAATTGCAGCGTGAGCTTCACTTGTGTTGTAAGATAATTTAATTTTTAGATCAGAAGGTTTGTCTAAGCCAAGTTCTTCAAGTCCTTTATCTAAAGCAGCTTTAGCAGCATCGATATCGTTAGACTTAAAGTAATCAGCTGGTTCTTCAAATCCTGTCATTGTAAGTGGTACTAAACCAGAACCTGGTTTTTGTTCCCCTTTAGTTACGTTTTCAATTAAACCATCGCGGTCAATTGCTGTTGTTAATGCCTCACGGATATTTTTGTTACCTAAAATATCATCTTTAGTGTTGAATACGATCATGTAAGTACCCGCTTGGTCAGAAACGTTTAATGTACCGTCTTCTTTAAATCCATCTAATGCATTTAAGTCAATTGTGTTAAATGGCGCACCAAGGTAATCCAGGTTACCTGCTTGGTATTCTTTAAGTGCTGTCGCTTCACTTTCAATCATTGAGATATTTACTTTGTCTAAAGCGACATTGTCTTTATCCCAATAATTATCGTTTTTACTTAAAGTGATATGATCCGCACTTGCGAATTCGTCTAGATTGAATGGACCGTTACCAACGAAGTCATCTCCGCTTGGATCTTTATACCAATCTGGATTTTCTTCAGCAAGTTTAGAGTTCACTGGGAAATAAGTGTAGAATGCTGTTAACTCATCAAAGAATGGCGTTGGGTTCACAAGAGTAACCTCAAGCGTTTTTTCGTCAAGTGCTTTCACACCAACATCATCCGCAGAACCTTCACCATTGTTATATTCTTCAGCACCAACTATGTAATATAGTTGATATGCATAGTCTGCAGCATTTTCTGGATCTAAAGCCCATTTCCATGCATATACGAAGTCTTCTGCAATGACAGAATCTCCATTAGACCATTTTGCGTCTCGTAATGTATATGTGTATGTTTTACCGTCTTCGCTTACTTCAACTTTCTCTGCCATACCTTCAGTAGGTTCTCCTTTGGCATCTAAGCGTGTAAGACCTTCAAATGCTGATGCTAAAATCGCACCTGAAGTAGTATCCGTAGCAAGTGCTGGGTGGAACGCTGGTGGATCTGATGTAATAGAAACATTCAGTTCTTTCATTGCCTCACCATCTTCGGATTTGTCAGCGTCTCCGCCACCACCGAAGTTACAAGCAGCTAGTACGATACCCGAAACAAGTAAGAGTAATAATGTACCTAACTTTTTCATTGTTTTTCCTCCTTAATAAGGATATTTAATTTAAACCGTTTTCATATGGTTATAAATAAATTATATGCTTTACAAAGAATATATGTCAATACAGTTACATAGAAAATACATCGTTATTACTTAATTAAAATAAAATTACTTGATAATCATAGAAAGATGTAAGGAAGGTGAGTTTGCATTAATTAGATGATGAAGTACTTTTAACCATACATATGTTTTAAACAATTGTCGGCAGAATTATTGATCTGATTAACAAAATAAAGAATTTAGAATGGGCTTTTTCATGGCACTCAGAATAAGAAGATTAAAAAAACTCTAACGATATTTCGCTAGAGTTTGAAACGGTCCCGACGGGAATCGAACCCGCGATCTCCTGCGTGACAGGCAGGCATGTTAACCGCTACACCACGGGACCATTGTTATAAAAATTGTATAAATAAAAAAAGTGACCCCTACGGGATTCGAACCCGTGTTACCGCCGTGAAAGGGCGGTGTCTTAACCGCTTGACCAAGGGGCCTTACTATTGAACACAAGATTTATAGTACCATGTAATAAATAATAATGCAACACTTTTTAGTATTTATTAAAAACTTAATTGCACTTGAAAATACTTCAAGTGCAATTAAGTTACCTTACGCCCAAAGATCTGCTAATAAGTTTGTTTGATCTCTGTCTGGTCCGACTGAGAAGATTGAGATTTTTACGTCACATAGACGTTCTATTTCTTTCAAATAGTTTAGTGCATTTTCTGGTAGGTCTTCTAATTTACGTACTCCAGTAATGTCTTCATCCCAACCTGGTAATTCTTTGTAGATCGGTTTTGCTTTTGAAAGATCTTCTAAAGTTGCCGGGTATTCTGTAATTTCTTTTCCATCTATTTCGTATGCAGTACAGATTTTAACTGTCTTTAATCCAGATAATACGTCGATTGAATTTAATGAGAGGTCAGTTATTCCACTTACACGACGTGAGTGACGTACAACCACTGAGTCAAACCATCCGACACGTCGAGGACGTCCTGTCGTTGTACCATATTCGCGACCAACTTCACGGATGTGATTTCCATCTTCATCGAACAATTCTGTTGGGAATGGACCGTCTCCTACACGTGACGTGT
Organism: Phocicoccus pinnipedialis; assembly: GCF_903994035.1. Classification (GTDB taxonomy): domain Bacteria; phylum Bacillota; class Bacilli; order Staphylococcales; family Salinicoccaceae; genus Phocicoccus; species Phocicoccus pinnipedialis. The sequence goes on along the minus strand of NZ_CAJEWB010000005.1, from coordinate 114,960 downwards.
ATGCTTTACAAACTCCGATGATGTGCTTGATGTGTGTTGGACCAACGCCACAACCGACTGTAACGTTACCAGCAATTGGGTTAGATGAAGTTACGAATGGATATGTACCATGGTCGATATCTAACATAACACCTTGTGCGCCCTCAAATAATACGCGTTCATTGTTTTGGAATGCATCATCTAAAATTTTAGACGTATCTGTCACATATGGTCTTAAACGATCTGCAGCTTTCTTATATTCACTGTGAATTTCTTCAAACGTAAATCCTTCATGACCATACATGTTATTTAAGTAGTTGTTTTTGAGTTCTAAATTATCTTTTAAGCGTTTTGAAAAGACTTCGTCATCAACAAGGTCCGCCATACGGATACCGATACGCTGCACTTTGTCTACGTAACATGGTCCTATACCACGTTTTGTTGTACCAATCTTGTTGTCTCCACGTGCCTCTTCTTCTAGCTCATCTTGAGTGATGTGATAGGGAAGTACAACGTTTGCGCGGTTAGAAATTCTTAAGTTGCTTGTATTAATTCCACGTGACTCGAGTCCATCTAATTCTTTAATTAGTGATAGCGGGTCAATCACAACACCGTTTCCAATTAAAGCGATTTTATCACTCGCAAAAATTCCAGATGGAACTAAGTGTAATTTATATGTTTCTCCACCAAATTGAATCGTATGACCCGCGTTGTTTCCACCAGAAAATCGTGCAATAACGTTTGCCTCATCCGCTAGGAAATCTGTGATTTTCCCTTTACCTTCGTCTCCCCATTGTGTTCCCACAACAACTGTTCCAGACATAGCATTGCCTCCATTAAATCTTTTTTAAACCTTATCTAATCTACCACAAATTTACTGAATTATCAATAAAAAAAGCGTCGTCTATCATTGTAGATAGCGACGCCGTGCTTAATTTGGTGGGATATATCCATCACCATATTCTCTAAAGTCAATGTCCATAAATTTACTGTGTGCTTTGTTAAACATCAAGGACACAGTGCCAGTGGGTCCATTACGATGTTTGGCTAAAATGATTTCAATTTCATCTTGAACACTCTGTGTACCACCATCATTTTCATCTCCATCACCGCGATTATAGTAGTCATCTCGGTAGAGAAACGCAATGATGTCAGCGTCTTGCTCAATAGAACCAGATTCACGCAAGTCACTCATCATCGGGCGCTTATCTTGACGTTGTTCTACTCCCCTAGAGAGCTGCGACAGTGCAATGACTGGACTCTCTAACTCACGCGCCAGTGCTTTTAACATACGAGAAATCTCGGACACTTCTTGTTGTCTGTTCTCACTACGCTTTCCACCGGATCCTTGAATCAATTGTAGGTAGTCAATAATTACAAGATCAAGCCCATGTTGCGCCTGAAGCTTTAAGCACTTCGAACGTATATCGTTTACACGAATACCTGGTGAGTCATCGATAAAAATACGCGTACCTGCTAGGCGGTTCGTCACCATCGCGAGGTTATCCCATTCGTCATTCGATAAACTCCTGTTTCTAAGACTAGAAGAATCGATGTGACCAACTGATGCAATCATACGTGTTGCGAGCTGTTCTGCACCCATCTCAAGCGAAAATATCGCAACAGAATACTCGCCATCACGAGCCATACCAACGTTCTCTGCGATGTTTAAAGCGAACGCCGTTTTACCCATAGATGGTCGCGCTGCAACAATAATCAGGTCATTGCGCTGCAAACCACTCGTCATACGGTCGAGTTCACGATATCCTGTTGGAATCCCCGTAATACCCGAGTTGTCTTTCTTTGAATACTCATCGAGCTCTTCGAAGATATTAACAACGACGTCACGCATCGACTTAAATCCCTCACGTCCACGGTCTTCACCGATATTCATCATCGAAGTTTCCGCAACTGACAAAAGATCATCCACATCGACGTCTGTCGAATACCCACTCTCGACGAGTTCACTCGCTTTTTGAATGACTGTTCGCTTTAATGACATGGCGTATACAATTTCAGCATACTGCTCCCAATTATAACTTGAAGGGGTAATCTGCGTGAGCGTCTGTAAATATGTTACGCCACCTATATCATTTATCGCATTCATACGAATCAGCTCTTGACCAAGCAAGATTCCTGTAATCTCTTTATTGTTATCACTTAACGTAATCATCGCTTGGTAAATTAACTGGTGTTCTCGACGATAAAAATCATCGATATCCAAGACGTTTCTCACATCTAAAATGATGACAGGATCAAGTAGAACCGCACCAAGTAGGGCTTGTTCTGCCTCAATATTGTGAGGCATCTGTTTCCCTACATCAAAGTTTTCCATAATGAAACACCCTTACTGTTCCACAACATGAACTTTTAATTGTGCAGTGACTTCTGGATGTAATTTGATACTTACTTTATGATATCCAAGAGATCTAAATGGCTCTGGCATATCGAGTTTTCTACGGTCAAGTGTCACGTTCTTTTGTGCTTTATACGCTTCGATTACTTGTTTAGAACTCACTGAACCAAATAAGCGCCCGTCGTCTCCTGATTTCATTGCAATCTCAACTTCTGAACCATCGAGTTCTTTCTTCAACTCTTGCGCCTCTTTTAATTCAGACGCTGCTTCTTCTTTCGCTTTCTCTTTTTGGGCTTCGAGTTTCGCTAAGTTTTTAGCGTTTGCCTCTTCAGCAAATCCCTTTTTAAATAAGAAGTTATGCGCATAACCTGAAGCGACTTCTTTGACTTCACCTTGTTTACCAATATTTTTAACATCTTTTAATAGAATTACTTTCATTCATCTTCACTCCTAGAATCTCTTGCGTTTTCTATTTCTGTTACTAATTCATCATATAGTTCATCTATTGTAAGATCCGTACGTCTTGTCGCAGCGTTTGTTAAGTGCCCGCCACCACCAAGCGCTTCCATGATAATCTGTACATTCACTTCACCCAGCGAGCGGGCAGAAATACCAATGGATTCATCCTCACGTATTGCGACAACAAATGATGCACGTACACCTTCCATTTGGAGTAGTGTGTCAGCAGCTTGTGCTACAGTCACAGGGTGATACGTCATCGTAGGATCTGCTTTAACGATTGCAATACCATGCTTATCGATATTTGCAGATTTAATTAAATCACTACGTGCGATAAAGGTGTCGATATCATCTTTTAAGAATTTCTGGGCAAGTACTGGGTCCGCACCATTTGACCGTAGATAACTCGCAGCGTCAAACGTACGACTTCCTGTACGGAGCGTGTAGTTTCTCGTATCAACAATAATACCTGTTAACATCACTGTAGCTTCGATACGAGACATTTTATTTTGTTTGTACTGATATTCTAATAACTCCGCAACAAGTTCACATGCACTTGATGCATATGGTTCCATGTAAACAAGTAACGGGTTAGAAATCATTTCATCTGCACGTCTATGATGGTCAATCACGACTTTACGCGTTGCTTTGTTTAGAATGTCTTCGTCTAACACCATAGAAGGTCGGTGCGTATCTACAACTACAACCGTTGTATTCGGCGTCATAATGTCCCACGCATCATCGCTGCTGATGAAGAGGTTATATAGACTTTCGTGATCGCGTACTTCGTTCATGAGACGGGACAGTGTATCATCAAGATCCGATTCATTTAGGACAATCTTTGCATCGATATCATTTGAGCTTGCGATCTTCGCCACACCAATCGATGCACCAATTGAGTCAACATCAGGGCTTTTATGGCCCATGATAATGACGTTATCTCCTTCTTTCAGAATATCTCTTAGCGCATGTGCCATAACACGTGCTTTCACGCGTGTACGTTTCTCCATAGGATCAGTCTTACCACCGTAGAAGCGAGCTGCACCGTTCACCGCTTTGATTGCTACTTGGTCTCCACCACGTCCTAGGGATAAATCTAGGGCAGACTGTGCAAGTTGACCAACTTCAGTATAGTCGGCTGAACCTTCACCAATACCAATAGATAGGGTAATTTGCGCGCCAATCTCTTGTGTGTTATCACGCACAGTATCGAGTAATTCGAACTTAGTTTTTTCAAGTGATTTCAGACTTTCGGTATTCATCACAATCATAAATCTGTCGTTTGAGAAACGACGGATATAGATATGATGTTCCGTAGCCCATTCGTTGATTGCTGTAGTAATCATATTGTTCAGTTCACTTTTCAGCGCTTCTGTCATGTTTTGAGTTACATCATCATAGTTATCTAAGAATAGAATACCGATGACTGGACGTGCGTTCTCAATTTTATTCTCAAGCTCTTTTAATTTTGTGATATCTACAAAATGAAGTGCTTTAATATCTTCTTCATGATAGACACTGTAATATCTATCATTATAAACAGCTTCCGTCGATGTTAAATTATTTGTACGGAGTGTTGTAAGTAAATTTGGAAACGTCACATTGATGGGTTCTTTATAAAGTTCCTCAGGCACAACGCTTTCCATGTATTCGTTCATCCACATAATTTCATCATCATCGTTTAGAATGATTAACCCAAACGGCAAATCGTCAACAGTATATTGTTTACCCGTCGCAATATCTTTAGCAAGTAATTGCAGATTGTTTTCACTTAAAGAGAGCCATCGATTAGCGTAAATATAAACAAGTATTAGAATAATTGTACTTACGAAAAAGCTCAGTATCCCAAAACTAAAGTTATTTACTAAAATAAACGTACACAAAATGACGATATGAAGTAACATAATTGCAAACGGTATTAATATGAGCTTTTTATCTAGCACTTTAAACATCCAGGTCACTTCCTTCCATTATCGAGTTCCATTCTTAAACGAATTCTTAAAATCAATTCCATAAATCCAATAAAGATAGTGATTGGTCGTAATAGAATCGCTAATACGAAGAATAGCACAACCACTGCTGTATGCATGTTTTTCTTTTTAACAAAATAAAACGTAAATGCAACACCATGCACGAATAATGCCCACTCTAATAATAACATTACATTCGATAAGACGTTAAACACTGGACCTTCTGGTGCAATAAATAACGATATGAGTAAACCAATGAAGTATAAATGTGCGACAAATCGTGGCACGATCCAATACATGAAATGTCTCTTCTGCCATACTCTACCTATTGGGTTCAACACTCGAACCATTAAAACAGTGTAAAGTGACATAAAAAATCCAAAAATTAAAATTTGTGCTGGTAATGTTATGAAAAATTGATTGATATAAGCACTGATGAGTTTCATATCAACAATTTCTGTTGCACCAACTATTTTTTCAACTTCTTTCAACTGTCCTGAATACCAGTCGATGACTCTTCCAGCAATCACGTCAAATGACGGAATTTCGCCAACTGCTTGAAGCATTATAATAAAGGATAGCAACATGAGTCCTAGCATAAATCCTGTATAGACAATCGCATTCTCCTGTGTGTATCCACCTCGAATTGTGCGTTCTAAGAACATCGCGACAAAGAATGCAATCATGAGTAACATGAAACTAAAGACTGTGAAAAACACACTCGCTACTATAATTAAAATGAGTGTTGTAATCCAAAGATGCATCATCGATTCGGTTTTTATCTTCATTAAGAAATATATTAAAAAGGGAAACGCAATGAGTCCCAATATAATTGTATAATCAAATAGTAAAAAACATACAAATCCGACGAGTACTGCTAATAATACTTGGATGTCGGTATTTAATTTCAATTCAAGCACTCCTCAATTTATAAAAATATGCTCCTAAGAATTAGGAGCATTCAGTATTATTATTATACCTTTTCAATGAGTTCTTGACCACCCATATACGGTCTTAGTACTTCCGGAATCGTTACTGTTCCGTCTTCATTTTGGTAATTCTCTAAGAGTGCTGCCATCGTACGTCCAACTGCTAAACCACTACCGTTTAACGTGTGAACATACTCTACTTTTGAATCTTTATTTCTCTTGAAGCGGATGTTAGCGCGACGCGCCTGGAAATCTGTCATATTTGAGATTGAGCTGATTTCACGGTATCCATCATATGCTGGTAAGAACACTTCAACATCGTAAGTTTTAGAAGAGCCAAAACCAATGTCTCCAGTACATAGGATGACTGTACGATGTGGAATCTCAAGTAAGTTTAGAATGTTTTCTGCATGCTCTGTCATTTCTTCTAACGCTGCAAAAGAATCTTCCGGACGCTCAAAACGTACCATTTCTACTTTGTTGAATTGATGTAGACGGATCAATCCACGCGTATCACGTCCAGCTGATCCCGCTTCACTTCTGAAGCATGCCGTTTGTGCTGTGAATCGTGTTGGAACTTTTTCTGCTGGCATAATTTCGCCGGCATAGTAGTTTGTTAACGTTACTTCTGAAGTCGGAATCGTGTACATATCCATGTCTTGAATCTTGAATAAATCTTCTTCAAATTTTGGTAATTGACCTGTACCGTACATTGCAGAGCCACGTACGATTTGTGGTGTCATCATTTCACGATACCCATTTTTCGCGTGAATATCTAACATGAAGTTCATTAACGCACGCTCTAATCGTGCACCATCTCCTGTTAGATAAACATAACGTGTACCTGAAACTTTAGATGCACGTTCGAAATCTGCAAGTTTTAAGTCTTCTAAGATTTCCCAGTGGGGTTTTGGCACAAAAGTAAATTCTTTTTTCTTGCCTTTACGACGAATCTCAACGTTTTCTGAGTCATCTGCACCAACAGGTACTTCTTCGTGAATTAGATTAGGAATGCGTGCCATTTTATCATTAAAGTCTGCGTTTAATTCTTTTAGCTTTGTATCTATATTTGCGATTTCTTTACCGACATCTTGCATTTCTTTAATTTCAGCATCTGCATCTTCTTTATTACGTTTTTTCTGTGCAATACGCTCAGATACTTTGTTTCTGTTCGCTTTTAACTCTTCAGATTTTTGAATCAGAGTGCGTCGTTCTTCATCTAATGTGAGAATCTCATCGATTACAACTGGATTCATGCCCCGTTTTTCTGTACGCTCTTTTACAAAATCAGGATTCGTTCTAATTTGTTTAATGTCTAACATTTGGTTTACCTCCAATTATTTTACTACTTGTTCGATGAGAACAAAAAAACCACGCCCCTAAAAGGGACGTGGTTGTACGTGTTGCCACCCTAATTACATCACTATTGTGATGTTTCTCATTTTCATAACGGAAAGACCGTCTACTCGTGTTTATCAAGATAGAAATTCACAATCTCTACTGACTATTTCCAGCACCATAGTCTCTCTTTGAAGTAGGGGAATTGTTACTGCATCTTACAAGTAGTATATATTTGATTACACTTAATATACTACAAGTTGTTAAAAATTTAAAGTTAAGCGTGGCAAACTTAATTTAAAAGTCCGGGTCTTTCATATACGACTTTACCATTCGCAATAACTTTTTCTGCATGGTTTACACCGTAGTGATATAAAACATACTCATGATTCGGAGCGTCCCATAATACAATATTTGCATCGTCTCCAACTTCCATGGTTCCACGATCACTGTCGATAGCTTTCGCGGCATTTACTGTTACAGCGTTCCAAATTTCATTAGGCGTCATTTTGAGCTTTAATGCAGCAATCGTCATAATGAGCTGTAAGTTATCTGTCACGTTTGACCCTGGGTTATAATCTGTCGCAAGAGCAACAGCTCCACCATGCCCGATCATGCCACGTGCATCCGCATATTCGTTCTTACCAAGATAAAATGTTGTTCCTGGTAAGAGTACTGCTACCGTGTCGCTGTCTTTAAGTGCTTGTTTATCTTCTTCAGCAGATGCAACAAGATGATCTGCACTGATTGCATCTTGTTCAATCGCGAGACCCAAACCACCGAGTGGGTCAATTTCATCCGCATGTATTTTTACTCTAAATCCACGCTTACGTGCTTCTTCCATGTATCTGCGTGATTCATTTACAGAAAATACACCTGTTTCAGTAAATATGTCTGCAAAATCTGCTAAATCTTTTACGTCATCAAGAAGTTCAATCATTTCATCTAAGAACTCTTCCGATTCACGTCCTTTTGGAATTGCGTGTGGTCCTAAGAATGTATGCTTCATTTGAACTGGGTAGTTTTCTTCAAGCTTATGTGCCACTTTTAATTGCTTGATTTCCGTATCCTTATCTAGACCATAACCACTTTTTGCCTCGATTGTGAGGACACCGTGTTGAATCATACGTATGATATTTTTCTCCGCTTTTTTATAGAGTTCATCGAATGTCGCTTCCTGCGTACTTTTCACGGAGCTTAAGATACCACCACCTTGCTCTAAGATTTTTAAGTAGTCGACACCTTGAACTTTCAGTGCCATTTCGTGTTCACGTGAACCACCGTGCACTGTGTGCGTGTGGGCTTCAACCAGAGCAGGGGAGACTACTTTGCCTTCAGCATCGATTGTTTCTGTTGCTTCGTATTTGTCTGTTTCTTTTCCACGATACACAATCTTACTGTCTTTGATGACAACCATTCCATCTGCTACAATCTCAAGCGCGTCCATCTCACTTCCTTTTAACGGACGATCCATTTTTTTAGGTAGTAATAGTTGGCCGATATTTTTTATGATTAAATCATTCATGAATTAGTCCTCCATCATAGGTATGTTAATTTTGTTCTTTTTCGCTGTCTCAATCGCGATATCGTATCCTGCATCAACGTGACGTACAACGCCCATACCCGGATCTGTCGTCAGTACGCGCTCTAGTCTACGTGCGGCACGGTCTGTACCATCTGCTACAACCACCATTCCAGCGTGTAATGAGTAGCCCATTCCGACACCTCCACCGTGGTGAACTGAAATCCATGAGCCACCTGCTGCAGTATTTACAAGTGCGTTTAGAATCGCCCAGTCTCCGACTGCGTCTGAACCGTCTTTCATTGATTCTGTTTCACGGTTAGGGGATGCGACTGAACCTGAGTCTAAATGGTCACGTCCTATAACGATTGGTGCTGAGATTTCTCCTGTTCTAACCATTTCATTTAACGCGAGTCCCATTTTTGCACGTTCGCCGTATCCAAGCCAAGCGATACGTGCTGGTAATCCTTGGAATGTAATTTTTTCTTCTGCCATGTCTAACCAGCGAATCAACTTATCGTTATCCGGGAAGAGTTCACGCATTTTTTTATCAGCAGCAGCAATGTCTGTTGGATCTCCCGATAACGCCACAAAGCGGAATGGTCCTTTACCTTCACAGAAAAGTGGGCGAATGTATGCAGGAACAAATCCTGGGAAATCAAATGCATTCTTCAAACCATTATCAAACGCCACTTGGCGAATGTTGTTACCATAGTCGAATACGATTGCCCCTCTGTCTTTGAACTTCAGCATTGCATCAACATGTTTTGTCATAGAGGCAGTGGAAAGTTTAACATATGCTTTGGGATCTTCTTTACGTAACTTCGAAGCGGGCTCTAGTCCATACCCTTCAGGAATGTAACCGTTTAACGGGTCGTGCGCTGATGTTTGGTCTGTGACGATATCGATTGGGAATCCACGACGTAAAATTTCGTGATGGATTTCAGCAGCATTCCCGAGTAATCCAATCGAGAGTGCTTCACCTTTGTCTTTTGCTTCTTGTGCTTTTTCTAATGCTTCATCTAAATCTGTGCATTTAATGTCACAATAACGCGTCTCAATTCGTTTATCAATTCTAGTCTCATCGATTTCAACACATAGTGCAACCCCGCCGTTCATAGTGACCGCTAACGGTTGTGCGCCACCCATACCACCAAGGCCTGCCGTTAACGTAATTGTCCCTTTTAATGAACCCTCATAATTTTGCTCGGCGAGTTCTGCGAACGTCTCATAAGTGCCTTGCACAATCCCTTGAGAACCGATATAAATCCATGAACCCGCCGTCATTTGTCCATACATCATCAGTCCTTTTTTATCGAGCTCGTGGAAATGATCCCATGTTGCCCACTTTGGTACGAGTACTGAGTTAGATAAAAGGACACGTGGTGCTTCTTCGTGCGTTTTGAATACAGCAACCGGTTTACCAGATTGAATCAGCATTGTTTCATCATCTTCTAATTCTCTTAGTGTTCTCTCGATTGCTTCAAATGCTGGCCAGTTACGTGCTGCTTTACCGATACCACCGTAGACGACGAGCGCTTCTGGATGTTCAGCAACTTCTGGATCTAAGTTATTGTATAGCATGCGGAGTGCTGCTTCTTGTTCCCAACCTTTACATTCAAGTTCTAAGCCTTTTTTTGCCACTATTTTTCTAGCCATTTGTTCTTCCTCCTTAAATACTTCTTAATGCTGTTGATAGATTTTGTATATCAATGCTGAATTGTCTGTCATGATCTAAAAAGTCTGCGACTTGGCGATATTGGTTGAATTTCTCTTTTGTTTTTGGTGAGAGTTTGTCCACACCACGAATTTCAACGGCACTCATTGCAATGAAAAGCTCTGTCGCAAGTACGTTGCGTACATTGTCGATGATATCCCGGGCATGCCTAGAACCGATTGTTCCCATTGATACGTGGTCTTCCTGGTTTGCTGATGAAGGAATTGAGTCCACAGATGCTGGATGTGCTAATGTTTTGTTTTCGGATACAAGCGCTGCTGCCATGTACTGAAGAATCATCGCGCCACTTTGGAATCCGTCTTCTGGACTTAAGAATGCTGGCAGGTCTTCGTTTAATTGCGGATTCACTAAACGTTCGATACGACGTTCTGAAATATTAGCAATCTCTGCCACACCAATTTTAAGTAGGTCCATCGCAATCGCGATTGGTTGACCGTGGAAGTTACCGCCCGAATACACTTCCGCTTCACTAAAGATGAGCGGGTTATCGTTTGCGGCATTCATTTCGATTTCTAGTTTCTCTTTAACATAGGTAAGTGTTTGGAAGCTCGCACCGTGTACTTGTGGAATACAGCGAAGTGAGTACGCGTCTTGGACACGGAGTTCACCTTGACGAGTTGTAAGCTTCGAGCCTTCTAAATAATCGAGCATTTTTTCGGCCACATACACAGACTCTTTATAGCCGCGTGACTCATGTATTTTATGATCGAATGCATCCGTAATACCGCGCAGTCCTTGGTGTGTGAGTGACGCAATCCACAAGCTATCTTCCATGAGCTTTTCCGCTTCGATATAGTTAACAACACCTTGTGCGGTCATTGGTTGCGTACCATTGATGAGCGCGAGTCCTTCTTTTGCTTCCAGTGAGATTGGTGCGACTTGAAGTTCATTTAATAGTTCTTTAGTATCTACGGCAATTCCGTCTTTAAATACTTCACCTTCACCAATTAGCGTGAGTGCCATATGAGAAAGTGGGGCAAGATCACCCGAAGCACCGAGTGATCCTTGTTCTGGAACAACCGGAATGATGCGCTTGTTAATGTATGTCTTCAATTGGTTAACGAGTTCCTCACGGACTCCTGAATGTCCTTTTAACATTGTGTTTAATCTGAAAACCATCATAAGTAACGCAACTTCTTCTTTGAACGGACGACCTACACCAACTGCATGTGAGCGAATTAAATTTGTCTGAAGTTGAGCTGTTTTTTCTTCAGTAATAAGCACGTTACAGAAGAGACCAAAACCTGTTGTAATTCCATAAATCGTCTTTTTATTTTTAATAATACTTTCTACGACTGCACGAGATGCCCGTACACGTGCATACGCATCTTCTGTGATTTCGACTGTAGAGTCTGAATTTCCCAGGAAATCTTTGATATCTTCGATTGTTAAATGATTACCGTCTAGTTTTAAAACTGACATGGTGTTCCTCCTTTTTGTACAAAAAAAGACATAAATATCCCTTTGATATTTATGTCCCTAATAACTAATGTCTATGACAAATAATTTATTTAAATGTGGTTAATGCCAAGACCTAAAGCCTCGTGTTCTTTTCCACGAATCGGCGCTCCAATCGTACCGTAGAAGCATACTGCAAGCCATTCACCTTCGCTGTCCTCAGCATAAGGTTCACCGCGAATAATCGAAAACTCAAGTCCGACTGTACGCATGATATCTCCAACCGCGAGATCACCCCGCGTCACCCCTTGAATCGCCTCAACAATCGCGTGGTAGAGCGCATGTGTTTCTCTATAGAAATCACCATTGATGAGTCCCTCACGTTTCGCAGCTGTTTCAACAGACGCAATGACCTTTTTTAAATCCATCGTGCCCACCTTACCAGTGATGACACGAAAATTTTTAAACTCCGGCATTAAACTACGTGCCGTATCTTCATCCGTGAGCGCAACAAGGCTCGCAAACTTACCGAATCTAAGATTTTTACTCATTTTAACCCTCAACTAACGTCTATTAACTATCATAAGTATAGCTTTTTCATAAATTGTTCGCAATTGTTTAGAGATAAAAACATAATCCTATCACAAATGTACTAAAACCATAATTAATGATGGAATACTTGCAACTGCTAATCGCACACCCAATTTCTACTCCAAAAAAGCACGACACGGAATTTTTATCGTGTCGTGCATTTCATTTACTCTTCTGAGTCGAGCATATTTTCATCTTTTAAAGTTAATTCTGTGAGGTCTTCAATATCATCTTCTGCTTCTTCAATTTCTGCATCTATATTTTTAACTACCGCAACGGTTGCGACGCCGTGATCGTCATCTAAGCGCATGAGTCTAACGCCTTGTGTCGCGCGTCCTAATGTTGATACATCCTCGATCGCAAATCGGATAATAACGCCACCGTCTGTTACGACCATAATATCTTCATCACCATTTACTGCAGCAATCGCTTCTAGTCGTCCATTTCGTTCGTTTAGGTTGATTGTCTTCACACCTAAACCACCACGACGTGTTTGTCTATAGTCCGCTTCATGTGTTTGTTTACCATATCCTTTGTCTGTTACAACAAGAATATTTTGCCCTACCGTCAGCACGTCGAGTCCAACTACTTCGTCGCCTTCACGTAAGCGGATACCTTTCACGCCCGCAGCTGTACGTCCCATCGATCGTACTTCATTTTCATCAAAGCGAATCAGTGAACCATCTTTAGAACCGATAACTACTTCTTGACTGCCGTCTGTTAATCTAACCGCAAGCAATTCATCTTCATCTTTAAACGTAATTGCAATCTTACCGTTTTTATTAATACGATTAAATTCAGTGAGTGACGTACGTTTCACAATACCGTTCTTAGTCGCAAAGAGTAAGTAGTGTTCGTCGATTTCGTCTTTTTTATCTTTCACAGATAACATTGTTGTAATCATTTCGTCCTTGTCGATTTCAATCATATTAATGATTGGAATTCCTTTTGACTGACGTGATAATTCTGGTACCTCGTATCCTTTCAGTCTGAATACGCGACCTTTATTTGTGAAGAATAGCAGATAATCATGCGTCGACATCGTCACAATTTGTGACACGAAGTCATCTTGTTGTGTGTTCATACCTTGGATGCCACGACCTCCACGACGCTGTGCACGATATGTGTCTGATGGTAAACGTTTGATGTAGTTACCATGAGAAAGTGTCACAACAATTTGTTCTTCTGGGATTAAATCCTCGTCCTCAATGTCATGAATCACACCCGCAAGTATTTCTGTACGTCTTTCGTCACCATACTTGTCACGTATTTCAATAAGTTCCTCACGAATGAGTTCTAGAAGTTTATCTTCAGATTCTAAAATCTCTTTCAACTCACGAATTCTATTCATAAGTTCATCATATTCCGCTTGGATCTTATCGCGCTCAAGTCCTGTTAAGCGACGGAGTCTCATATCTAGAATTGCTTGAGATTGTTTCTCAGAGAGATTGAATTTCTCCATCAATCCATTCTTCGCTTCTTCATCTGTTTGTGATGCTCGAATTAACGCAATAATCGCATCGATATTGTCGAGCGCTATCATCAGACCTTCTAAGATATGCGCACGGTCTTGGGCACGTTTTAAATCAAAACGTGTACGTCTCGTCACGACCTCTTTTTGATGGTCTAAATAATGCACAAGCATTTGTTTAAGATTAAGAACCTGTGGTTCACCGTTAACAAGTGCCAACATATTCACACCGAACGTCATTTGTAACGGTGTTTGTTTATACAAGTTGTTCAGAACAACATTCGCATTGTGATCTCTTCTGATTTCGATGATAATTTTTACGCCTTCTTTAAGTGACGTTTCGTCACGTAAGTCCGTAATACCATCAATCTTTTTATCTCTCGCAAGTTCTGCGATTTTTTCAACAAGACGTGCTTTGTTTAACTGATATGGAATTTCAGAAACAACAATACGTTCACGACCATTTTTCATTTCTTCAATTTCACATTTTGCACGCATGATGATTGAACCGCGACCTGTTTCATATGCTTTACGAATTCCAGATTTGCCCATGATATACCCTGCTGTTGGGAAGTCTGGTCCTGTAATAATATTCATGAGTTCCATGATAGAAACATCTGGATTTCTAGACACTTCAAGCACACCGTCAATTGCTTCGACTAAGTTGTGTGGTGGAATGTTTGTTGCCATACCAACCGCGATACCTGAGGTACCATTCACTAATAGGTTAGGGAAGTGGGCAGGCAATACGGCCGGTTCTCGTTCATTCTCATCATAGTTTGGCATGAAATCAATCGTATCTTTATTGATATCTCTCATGAGTTCCATTGCAATTTTTGACATCTTCGCTTCTGTGTAACGCATTGCTGCTGCTCCGTCTCCATCCATCGAACCGAAGTTACCCTGTCCGTGAACGAGTGGATAGCGCGTTGAGAAGTCTTGGGCGAGTCTAACCATCGCATCATAGATAGATGAGTCACCATGAGGGTGGAATTTACCCATTACATCCCCAACAATACGTGCAGATTTTTTAAATGGTTTATCATTTGTCATACCATTGTCGTACATTCCGTATAAAATACGACGGTGAACAGGTTTCAAACCGTCACGTACATCTGGTAATGCACGAGAAACGATGACGCTCATCGCATAGCTAAGGAAAGATGATTTCATCGTCTTACTAATATTTATTTGTTCTGTTCCAAGTCTTTCAGACATTCATGTTTCCTCCTATACATCCAAGTTTTCTACGTATCTGGCATTTTCTTCAATGAATTCGCGTCGCAACTCTACGATGTCACCCATGAGCATTTCAAACACTTCATCCGCTTCAACCGCATCTGTTAATTCTACTTGTAAGAGCGTACGGTTGTCTGGATCCATCGTTGTCTCCCATAATTGGTCTGCGTTCATCTCACCAAGACCTTTATATCTAGAAATACTTGGTCTAGGAGTTTCGGGTAATGTTACACGTAATTCCTCTAAAGCTTCGTCATCGTACACATAGTGTTTCTTACGTCCTTGTTCTACTTTGTAAAGTGGTGGCTGCGCAATATAGATATATCCAGCCTCAACCAATGGACGCATAAATCGATAAAAGAACGTGAGCAAGAGGGTTCTGATATGAGCCCCATCTACGTCAGCGTCGGTCATAATAACAACTTTATGATAGCGTGCTTTTTCAAGGTTGAACTCCTCACCAATACCTGTACCAAGTGCTGTGATCATCATGCGTATCTCATTGTTCGTTAGAATTCTGTCTAGACGTGCTTTTTCAACGTTCAGAATCTTACCACGTAAAGGTAAAATTGCTTGATGTTTTGAGTCACGACCTGATTTTGCTGAACCACCGGCAGAGTCACCCTCTACGATGAACAGTTCAGATTTACTTGGATCTTTAGAAGAACAGTCCGCCAGTTTACCAGGTAAACTTGATACTTCTAATGCTGACTTTCTACGCGTCATCTCACGCGCTTTACGTGCTGCAACACGAGCACGTTGTGCCGTAATACCTTTTTCTACGATTGTGCGTGCTGTCTGTGGGTTTTCCATTAAGAAACGTTCAAACCCTTCAGAGAATAGTTGATCAGTGATCGTACGAGCTTCAGAGTTGCCAAGTTTCGTTTTCGTCTGTCCTTCGAATTGTGGATCTGTGTGTTTTATAGATACAACTGCAGTAATACCTTCACGCACATCATCTCCAGATAAACGATCATCTGTATCTTTTAATATTTTTTGATTAAATGCATAGTTGTTTATTACGCGTGTTAATGCGCGGCGGAATCCTTCTTCGTGCGTCCCACCTTCATACGTGTGAATATTGTTGGCATAAGTTAATAAGGTCGTATTGAAACCTGCATTGTACTGCATTGCGATTTCTACTTCAATTTCATCGCGTTCACTATCTAAATAGATCACATCGTCATGAAGCACTTCTTTTTTTCGGTTTAGTTCCTCAACATAAGATTTAATACCACCTTCGAAGTGGTACTCAATTGTCACTGGTACTTCTTCACGTTCGTCAATTAGGCGAATGTAGAGTCCTTTATTTAAGAAAGCTAATTCTTTGATACGCTTTTCTAATATTTCTCTTTCGTACTCAGTCGTTTCTGTAAATATTTCTGGATCCGCTTTAAAGCGTATTGTCGTTCCTGTTTTATCTGTTTCACCAATCACTTTAAGATCCGCATCAGGCACACCACGTGAATAGCTTTGATAGTGAATTTCACCGTCTAAGTGAACATAAACTTCTAGTGTTTCAGAAAGTGCGTTAACAACTGATGAACCGACACCGTGTAACCCACCTGAAACTTTATATCCGCCACCGCCGAATTTACCACCGGCGTGAAGCACAGTTAGAATAACTTCAACTGCAGGACGTCCCATAGATTCTTGAATACCTACAGGAATTCCACGTCCGTTATCTGTTACTCTGATCCAGTTATCTTCCTCAACTACTACATCAATTTGTGATGCATATCCTGCTAACGCCTCGTCAATAGAGTTATCTACTATTTCCCATACGAGATGGTGTAGTCCGCGTGAGGCTGTAGATCCTATGTACATCCCTGGGCGTTTACGAACCGCTTCAAGTCCTTCTAAAACCTGTATTTGATTCGCATCATATTGTTCAATATTTTGTTCTGCCAAGTCGATCACCTTCCTAAATTTTAACTGTGCCTTTGTTTACAGTGTAGAGTTTCATATCATCCATAATTTGATGGTTAATATCGCTGATACTCGTTGTAGTTACAAAGGTCTGCACTCTGTCTCTAATCGAAGTCAGTAGATGGGCTTGTCTCGATTCATCGAGCTCACTTAACACATCATCTAATAGTAAAATTGGATACTCACCAATCTCTTCTTTAATTACATCGAGTTCTGCAAGTTTCAGTGAGAGTGCTGTTGAACGTTGCTGTCCTTGTGAACCATATGTTTGTACATCAAATCCATTGATTAAAAACTTGATGTCATCACGATGCGGTCCAATTAATGTTTGTCTACGTTCTATTTCTTTATCAATATTCTTTTCATATTCCTCTAAAATAAAAGCGCTCAGAGCGTCTTTATTATCATCGTCATATTTTATATTCGGATGATAATTCACTGTGAGCGTCTCAATTCCATTCGATATATCACTGTGAATTCTCTTTGCATATTTGCTGAGCGTTTTAATAAAATCAGCACGCTTCTTAATGACTTCAGCTGCTTCAACCGAAAGCTGTTCATTCAACACGCTGATCATGACACTATCGACGTGTCTTTCTTTTAAATACTGATTTTTTTGTTGTAAAAGTCGTTTGTAGTTACTTAAGTGAGCGAGGTAAACTTTTGAAATCTGACCACATTCAATATCAATAAACGTACGTCTAACTTGTGGTGCGCCTTTTACGATTTCTAGGTCTTCTGGAGCAAATAGCACACAGTTTAAGTGCCCGATATACTCTGAGAGTTTTGACATCTCTAAATGATTCACTTTTGCACGTTTTCCTTTTTTTGTAATTGCCAAAGATAAAGGGATAGTGCTTCTAAGATTTTCAACACGACCAGAGATGTAAGCTTCCTCGGCATTGAATCGAATCATCTCTCTGTCCCGTGGTGTACGGTGACTCTTTGAGAGAGATAAAAAATAGATTGCCTCTAGTAAATTCGTTTTCCCTTGCGCATTCTGACCAATGAAGACATTCAATTTGTCATGAAATGTTAGAGATAAAGACTCGTAATTTCTAAAATCCGACAGCTCAATCTCTTTTAATCGCATTCACTTTTATACTCAATTCTAAATTGACCAAATTCTCCAAGGTCTAATACATCGTTATGGTGTAACTTTTTACCACGACGATCTTCTGGTTCGTCATTTAAAAGTACATCATTTTCTCGTAAGAACCATTTCGCTTCTCCACCTGAACCGATAAGCGCTTGATGTTTTAAAAATTGACCTAAAGTAATTTGATCTTCTAATTGAATGATTTCCATGGGCTTTCCTCCTCACATACACTCTATTATTATACTATAAATTCAAGAATATTTCATCTTCTCAATCATTTAGAGCCAATTTAAGACGTTTAGAGCGTTTTATGATAAAACCTACACAAAAAACAAAAAAAGTAGCAGGAACGCCTTATTTTTAATTTTAAGCGTTACTACTACTTATTATTCATATTTTTATTAATATGTTCTGATTGGTAAAATTAATTGAATGACATCATAAGAATTGCTCGACTGAATTGTGAATGGCTTCATCGTTCCGAAGAACTCGATCGCAACTTCTTCATCTGGAACAGCGCGAAGTGCATCCATCATATATTTAGAGTTGAATGAGATCTGTAATGATTCTCCTTCAAGTCCGCCGATGTTTACATCTTCTTCTACGTTACCGATTTCTGGTGAATTAGAAGAAAGTTCTACTTTACCATTTTCAATCGTCATTTTAATTGCGTTGTTGCCGCCTTCACGTGCCAGAAGAGATACACGGTCAATTGCGTGTAAGAATTCACTATTGTTCACAGTTAATTTTGTCTCGTAGTTTTCAGGGAATAAGCGTGACGTGTCTGGATAGTTCCCTTCAAGCAAACGAGAAATGAATCTCATATTTCCGTATTTGAATAATACTTGATTTTGAGAGAAGTTCACTTCTACGTCATCTTCTTTATCATCGATAATTTTGTTTAATTCTCCAAGCGCTTTACCTGGGATAATCGCATTGCTGATTTCGACAGAGTTTGGCTTGTCTGTTAATTTTCTTAAAGCAAGTCTATGAGAGTCCGTTGCTGTAAATTTAATTTCATTATCTAAGAACTGCCAGTTTACACCTGTTAAAACTGGACGTGTTTCTGAAGGAGATACCGCAAAGTTTGTTTCATTAATAATTGTCTTAAGTACAGAAGATGGAATAATGATGCTTGATTCATTATTCACTTCTGGAAGTAATGGGTATTGATTTGGATCATTTCCACTTAAATTGAAATTCGATTTACCCGCACGAATATGCGTTAAGAATTGTGCATTTGTATCTAACTCTACAAAATCTCCAGACAATTTTTTTATAACATCTGTAAAGAAGCGTGCAGATAAAACGACTGATCCTGATGATTCGATTTCTAAGACTGTTTCATTATTCACTTCGGTAGGAATTGTGATTTCAATTGAAATTTCAGAATCACTACCTGTAAGAACTAAAGTTTCTTCAGTAGCTTCAAGCTTAATACCATTTAAAATTGGTAATGCAGTTCTAGGTGAGATGGCTTTTAGAACGTCGTTTAATTGCTCTATAAAGTATGTGCGTTTAATACGAATTTTCATTTGTAATCTCCTTATTTATTATTAGTTATTTATATAAAGATATTAAAAGCATTAGTAGGTCCTGTGAATATGTGGATAACTATAAAAACGCTTAGAATACGTAAGTTATTCACATGTGGATAACCTGTTGGTAATAGTGTAACACTTATCCACATTACTCACATTATTTAATTCAACTTAGATTCTATTTGCGCGAGCTCTGAAAGGAAAGATTCATCATTTTCTCTCAACTTTGCAATTTTTTCATGAGCGTGAATTACAGTTGTGTGGTCCCTGCCTCCAAAAATTTCTCCAATTTTCGGTAAAGAGTTATCTGTCAGCTCTCTAGATAAATACATGGCAACATGTCGAGGGAATGCAATCGAACGTGTACGTTTTTTCGAACCAAAGTCTTCGATTTGAATGCCGTAATATTCTGCGACAGCTTTTTGGATATCTGGTATTGTAATCTTTTTTGACTTCGGTTGTGAAACGATATCCTTCAATGCTAAGGCAACAAGCTCAGGCGTCATTACTTGGTTCGTGAGTTTAGAGTATGCAGCAACACGCGTTAAGGCACCTTCAAGTTCACGTATGTTCGTGTCTATATGATTCGCAATATAAAGCATTGCTTCATTTGGAATCTCTACGTTTTCTTCCTCACATTTTTTTCTTAAAATTGCAATTCTAGTTTCTAAATCTGGTGGTGTAATATCTGTGATGAGTCCCCAACCAAAACGTGAGCGCAGACGATCCTCTAAAGTAGGAATCTCGTTCGGCGTACGGTCACTCGTGATCACAATCTGTTTATCATGATCATGTAGCGCATTAAATGTATGGAAAAATTCTTCTTGGGTCGATTCTTTTCCCGCTAAGAATTGAATATCATCAATTAATAATACATCTACATTACGATACTTATTTCTAAACGCTTCTGGTTTATTATCACGAATTGAGTTGATGAAGTCATTCGTAAATTTCTCACTAGATAGATAAGCGACTTTCGCACCAGGTCTTGTTTCTGTGACATAATTACCAATCGCATGCATCAGGTGCGTTTTACCTAAACCAACACCACCATAGATAAACAGTGGGTTATAAGCTTTTGCAGGTGCTTCAGCAACCGCAAGACTTGCTGCGTGCGCGAAGCGGTTTCCACTACCAATGACAAATGTTTCAAATGTGTTTTGATCATTGATTTGGAAGTTAGGTCCAAACGACGTATCCACAGTTTCTTCATCTTTATTAGGTGCCTCTTGACTTACAGGATCTCCTTTAATAATGAAAGTAACATCTGGTCTTTCACCTACAGAATTAAAAAGTGCATCCTGAACGACATCTGTGTAATGCGTTTCTAGCCAATCTCTATTGAACGTATTATGTGTTTCAATAATCGCCTGTTCTTTAGTGAGTTCAGTAAGAGTAACATCCATAAACCACGTTTCAAAACTCGGGCCAGCTAATTTCTCTTTAATAGATTCTAAGGCCTTCTGCCAAATCTGATCGAGACCATTCATAAAATTTTCCTCACTTTTAACAAATTCACACGATGTGGATAACTTTAATTCACGGCTGTTGTAAAGTTATCCACAAGTTGTGCACAAACTGTGGATAAGTCAGATAAAAAAACAGAGTTACCCACAGCTATTTCATAAAAATTATACCGAAAATCAGCGGATATATCAATAAAATTTAAAAACTATCCACACATCTACAACTTATCCACAGGCATTTTTAAACGGGCTGTTATGTTGTGGATATTTATAGGATTTAACTGTGGATAAGTTTATCTTGTGATATAATCATACACAGGATGTGTGGATAACACTTGATATCACTCTGTTTTTATCAAAAAATGGTCTTGAATTTTATAAGGGACTCTGTTACTATTAAATAGTTGCTAAAATAAAGACTAGATACACATATAAGTGGAAGTATTAATTTGGAGGTGTAGAGATGGTAAAACGTACGTATCAACCAAATAAACGTAAACGTTCTAAAGTACACGGATTCCGCGCGAGAATGGCTACAAAGAATGGCCGTAAAGTTCTTGCTCGTCGTAGAAGAAAAGGAAGAAAAGTGCTTTCAGCATAGTAAGAGATCATCTATCACTAGGTGATCTTTTTTTATGCCAATTCTGATGAGTGTTCTTAACGAGCAAGATTTTGTATAATTAAGTAATCATATAATGAGAGTAGCGTATTTTGATGAAGAAGCAGTATAGAATAAAAAAGCAAAGAGATTTTCAATTTGTCTTTAAAAAAGGACGTTCTTTTGCGAACCGTCAATTTGTCGTATACGTTAAAGATAAGAAAGAGATATCTCATTTAAGACTTGGAATCAGTGTGTCTAAAAAACTTGGGAACGCAGTGACAAGAAATAAAATCAAGAGAAGAATCCGAAGTTTCTTCCAAACACACAAAGACGAACTAAAGAGTACAGAATACGTAGTGATTGCGAGGCAGCCTGTTCCACACATGGAGTACAAGGAAATCGAAAAATCATTATTACATGTCTTAAAAATTGCGCAATGCATAAATAATGGAGGCAACTAAATGTACAAAGTTTATCATGCAGAAACTGTAGAAGAAGCGATTCAAGTAGGACTTAAAGACTTAAACGTAGAGGAAAATGACATTAAGATAGATGTTGTTGATCCAGGAAAGCGCGGGATTTTCGGTCTAGGTAAAAAAGATGCTGAAGTTAAACTTACAGTAATCAATCCAGAACTTAAGATGTATGAAAGTTTAGATGCATTAAAGTTCAGGCATACGAGACTGGATAACGAAGCGAATATTACTGACGAAGATACGGTAGTAGAATCGAACGTCATCGAAGAAGAGTTTACAGAAGAAGAAGCACGTGACGAAGTAGATGCGATCACGAAAGAAGCGATCGAAGTTCCAAATGAGATTATTGAAGATCACTCACAAGTTGAAGACGAAGAATTTCTTGAGGGATTAGAAGATGAAGAAATAACTGAAACAGTAAATTTCAGTGAAGAAAAATCTGAAGAAACAGAAGATGTTGTAAAAGTTCCAAAAATAACATTTGAAGAAGCTGCAGAACGCACAATGAACTATGTGCATTCAGTGCTCACTGAAATGAGTATTAAAAATTCAGTCACTTATACAATAGATGATAGAGAAATCAACATTGAAATTGAAAGTGATTATGCGTCGAAAATCATCGGTAAACGCGGTGCAACTTTAAACGCAATTCAAGAAGTTGCACAAAGTTACTTTAACCGCATTTATACGAGCTACGGACGTATCATTGTTGATACAGAGAATTACAGAATGAAACGTGAAGAAACACTAGAAACGCTCGCAATGAACATGACTAAGAAAGCATTACAGACGGGACTTCCGGTACACTTAGAACCTATGCCAGCAAATGAAAGAAAAGTGATTCATAACGCTCTAAGTAACGTTACAAACATAAAAACTCACTCAGAAGGTGAAGAGCCAAACCGTTACTTGGTAATACAGAAAAAATAAAGGAGACATTTGTATGCAGTTAGAAACGATATCGAGCATTTCAACTCCTATAGGCGAAGGTGCCATCGCAATTGTTCGATTATCAGGTATCGACGCTGTAGAAATTGCAGATAAGCTCTATAGAGGTAAGAAAAAACTTAAAGATGTGGATTCGCATACGATCAATTATGGTCATATCATCGATCCAGATACGAACGAAACAGTTGAAGAAGTAATGGTGGCCGTTATGCGTGCGCCACGCACATATACGCGTGAAGATATTGTGGAAATTAATTGTCACGGTGGTGTGCATACAATTAATCACATCTTAAGACTGACATTAAAACATGGTGCTGAAATGGCAGAACCTGGTGAATTTACGAAGCGTGCATTCTTAAATGGACGTATCGATTTATCGCAAGCCGAAGGCATCATGGACTTCATTAGATCTAAGACAGACGAAGCATCTAAAGTTGCGAACCAACAGATGCAAGGTCGTCTGAAAACATATATTGAAACATTGAGACAAGAAATTTTAGAAATCTTAGCTCAAGTAGAAGTAAATATTGATTATCCAGAATATGATGATGTTGAAGAAGCGACGACTGCTTTCTTACTTGAAGAAGCAGTTAAAATAGAAGAAAAAATTGCGACACTCTTAAAGACCTCTAAAGAAGGTCGAATTTTACGGGAAGGACTCAACACTGTTATTGTAGGTAAACCAAACGTAGGTAAGAGTTCACTCTTAAATTATCTTATTCAAGATAACCGTGCGATCGTAACAGATATTGCAGGTACCACGCGTGATATCTTAGAAGAATACGTAAACGTCAACGGAATTCCACTGAAGCTCGTTGATACTGCAGGTATTCGTGAGACAGATGACGTCGTTGAACGCATCGGTGTAGAGCGTTCACGCGAAGCACTAAGTAACGCTGAACTGATACTTTACGTCATTGATTATACAAAAGAATTATCAGATGAAGACAAAGAAATTTTAGAGAATTTACAAGGACGTAAAGTAATCATCATCGTGAACAAGCTCGACTTAACTCAGAGGTTAAATGTAGATGAGCTTGTACCTTATGGGTTTAATATCGTCCAAACCTCTATCACTGAAGGAACAGGTGTAGATGAGCTTGAAGAAAACATCAGAGACTTATTCTTCAGTGGTGGACTCAACATGAGTGACTCAACTTACGTTTCTAATAACCGTCACATCCACTTACTCGAGTCTGCAAAACAATCGATTCACGATGCAGTTGAAGCAGCAAAACTTGATATTCCAGTGGATATGATCCAAATTGATTTAGTAAAAACGTGGCAATTACTCGGTGAGGTCATTGGACAAGACGTGTCTGAAGAACTTATTGACCAGTTATTTGCCAAATTCTGTTTAGGAAAATAATAGGAGGAATTGTATGGTAGAGCATAGTAAATATGATGTAATCGTCATTGGTGCAGGACATGCGGGGGTCGAGGCGGGTCTTGCTACTGCACGTAAAGGTCTTACGACATTGATGTTAACGATTAACTTAGACAGCATCGCATTCATGCCATGTAACCCGTCTGTTGGTGGACCAGCTAAAGGAATCGTCGTAAGAGAAGTAGATGCTCTCGGCGGTCAGATGGCGAAAGTCATTGATAAGACGCACATACAAATGCGCATGTTAAATACAGGTAAAGGGCCGGCTGTACGTGCGCTACGTGCACAAGCTGACAAGGTTCTTTATCAAACTGAAATGAAGCAAGTAATTGAAGAAACAGAAAACTTAGATGTCATGCAAGGCATGGTTGATGAGATTTTAATTGAGGACAATAAAGTTGTTGGTGTGAAAACAAACATCGGCACAGTATATGAAGCGAAGTCTGTCATCATTACGACAGGAACGTTCTTACGTGGGGAGATTATCTTAGGTGATCTCAAGTATTCAAGTGGTCCGAATCACCAAATGCCGTCAATTAAACTCGCGGATCAGTTAAAAAATCTTGGATTTGAAATTGTAAGATTCAAAACAGGTACACCACCTCGTGTGAATGCAGACTCCATTGATTATGATAAAACAGAAATCCAGCCTGGAGATGATGTACCACGTGCATTCAGTTATGAAACGACTGAATTCATCATGGATCAACTCCCTTGCTGGTTAACACACACAAATGAATTTACACACCAAATCATCAATGAAAACTTACATTTATCTGCGATGTACTCTGGTTTAATCGAAGGAACGGGCCCACGTTATTGCCCATCTATCGAAGATAAGATTGTAAGATTCAATGATAAACCACGTCACCAAATTTTCTTAGAACCAGAAGGCAGACATACGAAAGAAGTTTACGTTCAAGGTCTCTCAACAAGTATGCCTGAAGCGGTACAAAGAGAAATGCTGAAGACAATACCAGGTTTAGAGAATGCACGTATGATGCGTACTGGATATGCGATTGAGTACGATGCGTTAGTGCCAACTCAATTATGGCCAACACTTGAAACGAAAAAGATTGAGAACCTATATACAGCAGGTCAGATTAACGGTACAAGTGGATATGAAGAAGCTGCGGGACAAGGACTTATTGCAGGTATTAATGCTGCAAACAAGATTTTAGGTAAAGAAGAACTAATTTTAAGTCGTACAGAAGCTTATATCGGCGTATTAATTGATGACTTAGTTACAAAAGGTACAAATGAACCATATCGTCTATTAACATCACGTGCAGAACACCGTCTGATCTTAAGACACGATAACGCGGATATGAGACTCACTGAGATTGGTCGTGAACATGGGCTTGTATCGGATAAGCGTTATGAGATGTTTTTATCTAAAAAAGAACGAATTGAAACTGAACTTCAGCGTTTTAGAAACGTACGTATTAAACCAAATGAACATACTCAGAGCGTCGTTGAAAGTAAAGGCGGTACGCGTCTGAAAGATGGTATCCTAGCAATTGAATTACTCCGTCGTCCTGAAATGTCATACCAGGACATCATGACGATTTTAAGTGAAGAATCATTACTTACTCCAGATGAACAAGAGCAAGTTGAAATCGAAGTTAAGTATGAAGGGTATATTAAGAAATCACTTCAGCAAGTTGAAAAAATGAAACGCATGGAAGACAAGAAGATTCCTGAAGATATCGATTATGATGCAGTGCACTCGTTAGCGAGTGAGGCAAGAGATAAACTAAAAGAAGTACGTCCATTAGATCTCGCCCAAGCGTCACGTATTTCAGGTGTGAACCCTGCGGATATATCAATTCTACTCGTATATATTGAACAAGGAAAAATCGCGAAAGTGCAAAACTAAAAAGGCTTATCATTAAGCCTTTTTATTAATATAGAGGGATAAAAATGACTAAAGATGAATTTATTTTATACTTGAAAGAAGAAGGCATTGAAGTTACAGAGCGTCAGATGGAACAGTTTGATACTTACTTTAAGATGTTGGTTGAGTGGAATGAAAAAATTAACCTGACAGCTGTGACTGAAGAAAATGAAGTATATGAAAAACACTTCTACGATTCAATTACGCCGCTCTTCTACACAGACTTTGAAGAAGGTGCAAGTCTATGTGACGTAGGGGCAGGTGCAGGCTTCCCATCTATACCAATGAAGATTATCCGTCCGGACTTAAAAATAACGATTGTGGATTCACTAAATAAACGCATCATGTTCTTGAATGAATTGACTGCAAACTTAGAACTGGATAAAATCACACTTGTCCATGATCGCGCAGAAACGTTTGGCCAACATAAAGCACGTCATATGTTTGATGTTGTAACCGCACGCGCAGTTGCACGTTTAAATGTCCTAGCAGAACTATGCTTGCCACTCGTTAGAACAGGTGGAAAATTTATTGTTCTAAAGGGAAAACGTACGATGGAAGAAATTGATGAAGCGGAATTTGCGCTGAAATTACTAGGCGGAAAGCTTGAAGCGATACATGAATTATCATTACCTGAAGAAGAAAGCGACCGTTATATCTTAGAAATTAAGAAGACGAGTAAGACACCTAGAAAGTACCCGAGAAAACCAGGTACACCTAACAAAAAACCATTAATGAATTAGAGGTGAAAGATATGAAGAAACCATTTTCGAAACTGTTTAATCTTTTAGATAAAACAGGGAAACATGAAGAAGATAAAATTGAATTGATCCCTGTAGAGTCCATCGTTCCGAACCGTTTCCAACCCAGACGCGTGTTTCACGGGAAGTCTATAAAAGAACTCGCACAGTCGATTGAACAGCATGGTTTACTTCAACCAATCACCTTACGTCCGATAGAAGAGGGCATGTATGAAATCATTGCAGGAGAACGTCGTTTTCGTGCAATGAAATCACTCCACTATGAAAATGTGGAATCGATAATTAAGTATCTAACGGACCAAGAAGCTGCCGTAATTGCAATTATTGAAAACATTCAAAGAGAGAACTTATCTCCGTATGAAGAAGCACTTGCTTATAAAGAGCTGTTATCAATGGAAGATATCACTCAAAAAGATCTCGCGATATCTCTAGGCAAAAGTCAGTCATTTATTGCCAATAAACTAAGACTTTTAAAGTTGTCAAATAGCGTTATTTCAGCATTACAAAATAATGAAATAACCGAGAGACATGCGAGAACAATGCTCTCCTTAGATAACGATACGCAATACGAAATTTTAAAGAAAGTAAAACAAGATGAACTAACTGTGAAGGATACAGAGCTTGCAGTTAAAAATCGTCTAGAGCAGAAAAATGAACAAATTAACTTCAACGATGATGTCAGCTTCGTCATGAATGATTTAGATAATGACATAGAGAAATTGAAAGCACGTGGCTTTAGAGTCGATTATGACAGGACAGAAGAAAACGCGTATCACGAAGTCGTGATACGAATATATAAATAAGGAGGTGTGGTATGGAAAAGGGACAACTGAAAGAAATTAAAATCAGCGATATTAAACCGAACCCATATCAACCGCGCCTCACATTTAAAGAGTCATCATTGAGAGAGCTAGCACAATCCATTGAGAGAAATGGACTCTTGCAACCAATCTCAGTAAGAAAGACTGTAACTGGGTACACACTGATTGCTGGTGAACGACGTTTTCGTGCTATGCAGTCTCTAAAGAGAGAGTATATTCCAGCAGTCATATTGAATCTCACAGATGAAGAGATGATGACGCACTCGATTTTAGAGAACCTTCAACGTGAAGATCTGGATACATTCGAAGAAGCGATAAGCTATAAGAAATACATGGAAGCACTCAACTTAAATCAAGAACAAGTCGCAAAAAATCTTGGAAAATCCAGAAGTTATATCGCAAACACAATTAGACTCTTAAACTTACCAAACCGAGTCGTTAAAATGATTAAAGATAACGAGCTCACAAGTGCACATGGTCGCACACTCCTAAGTCTCAAAGACCCGATAACGATTGAACAAGTTGCTGAACGTAGTAGAGATGAAAAATGGAACGTTAGAAAACTCGAGCGATACGTGCAAAGATTTAAGACAGAACGTGGATTAAAGAAAACACAAAATGATTTAAAAAAACCGAGAATTGTTGAGCAGACTGAACAGAAGCTAAAAGAAACTCTCGGTACAAAAGTAGAAATTAAGCGCGTAAATAATCGCGGGTATATAGAGATTGATTTTACAAACCAAAAAGAATTCGAGAGAATTGTAAACTACATATTGAACGGAGGAGAATAGATTGAATCTTGAGTTTTTAAGTACATTAGTCGTATCAGCAATAGAGAAACCTATGGATACGAGTTTTCTAACTACAATCTACGAAAAAATTACGAATCCTGAAAACTGGATAAACATCTTAGAACGCGTCGTCTGGTCGATCGGATTTGTTATTATCGGACTGATTGTGATGAAAGTCGTTAAAACATTGATTCAAAACTTCTTCATGATGAAGGCCCGTTCGAAGCTAAAAATTAAAGGCAGTGCAAAGCGCAATAAGACATTAATTAACGTACTGCAAAATATGACTACAATAGTCGTCTGGTTTGTCGTTGTAGTGACGATACTTGAAACATTTAACATTCCCGTTGGTACGCTACTTGCCGGGGCAGGAATCGTCGGGCTCGCAATTGGTTTTGGAGCGCAAAGTTTAGTTAAAGATATGATCACTGGATTCTTTATTATCTTAGAAAACCAATTTGATACAGGAGATTTCATCCGTGCAAATACGACTGGTACAACAGTTGCCGAAGGTGAGGTTATCTATCTAGGATTACGATCTTCAAAGATAAAAGGATATAATGGTGAAGTTTACATGATTCCAAATGGAACAATAAACGAAGTTGTTAACTTTTCTGTAGAAAATGCCATTGCATTCTTAGACTTGAACTTATCGCTCGATACGAACACAATTGAAGTAGAGCGATTGCTGACGAAATACTTTGAAATTGAGTGGCCAAATGATCCAAGTCTTGTTTCAAGCCCAGTAGTTCTGGGAATTCAAGATTTCCAACAGGGACAGGCAATGCTACGCATCCAATTTATAACACAACCGATGGAGCAATTTGGTGTGCTTCGTAAATATCGCGGTAAAATTAAAGATTATCTAAATGCACATGAAATAGAGCTATCTGTACCAGTGATGGATTTTGGTAAAGATATAAATATAAAGGGGTCATAATATGGAACAACAATTTGATCTTGGTAGTATTGTAGAGATGAAAAAGCCACACCCATGTGGTACAAATGAATTTGAAGTCGTAAGACTTGGCGCCGATATTAAAATTAAATGCTTAAACTGTGAGCGTGTCATCATGCTTTCAAGAAGAGACTTTAAAAAACGTATCAAACGTATTATTAAACAATAATTTACACTAAGGAGAAATAAACATGTCATTAACAGCTGGAATCGTTGGATTACCAAACGTTGGTAAATCAACATTATTCAATGCAATCACAAAAGCAGGGGCACTTGCAGCAAACTATCCGTTCGCAACAATTGATCCGAACGTCGGTATCGTAGAAGTACCAGACGAAAGACTCGATAAACTTACGGAGATCGTTATTCCTAAGAAAACTGTACCGACAGCATTCGAATTTACGGATATCGCAGGTATCGTTAAAGGTGCATCACAAGGAGAAGGACTTGGGAACAAATTCTTATCTCACATCCGTGAGGTAGATGCGATTTGTCAAGTAGTCCGTGCATTCGACGACGACAACATTACTCACGTGTCAGGCAAAATAGATCCAATTGACGACATCGAAGTGATCAACATGGAGTTAATCTTCGCAGACCTTGAGTCAATCGAACGTCGCCTACCACGTTTAGAAAAAATGGCACGTCAAAAAGATGCAGATGCGATGGCAGAAGCTGCAGCTCTTACAAAAGTTAAAGAGACGCTTGAAAACAACCAACCAGTGCGTTCACTCGATATGACTGCTGAAGAAAAAGCACTTATTAAGCACTTAAACTTCTTAACACAGAAACCAATTCTATACGTTGCTAACGTTGCTGAAGATGAACTTATGGACCTTGATAACAACGAACACTTAAAACGCATCAAAGAATACGCTGCAAGTGAGAACGCAGAAGTGGTAGTGATTTCAGCACGTGTTGAAGAAGAAATGGCCGTATTAGACGATGAAGACAAGTTAGAATTCTTAGAAGCACTTGGCCTTGAAGAATCTGGTCTTGATAAACTGATTAGAAACGCTTATGACTTACTTGGCCTTGCGACTTACTTCACTGCAGGTGTACAAGAAGTTCGAGCATGGACATTCAAAAAAGGAATGACTGCGCCAGAATGTGCAGGTATCATCCACACAGACTTCCAAAAAGGATTCATTCGTGCAGAAGTCATGAGCTATGATGACCTTGTAGAATTAGGTAGTGAAGCGGCAGTTAAAGAAGCTGGGAAAGCACGCTTAGAAGGAAAAGATTATATCATGCAAGACGGCGACGTCGTACATTTCAGATTCAACGTATAAATGTTTTTAATGGCAGACAAATGTTTGCCATTTTTTTATTTTAAAATTTAGTTTCGTGAATTGAAAACGCTATTGGATAGTTATATACTGACAGTGTATGTATATATAATAGAAAAGGGGTAGTATCGTGGCTACGCTTAACTTAGACGAGTTAAAAAGTTTACTTGAAGTTACCAATAGTAAGCTTAGAGATTTAGAGAAATTAGACCTTAATGTGGATATGACGAGAGGTAAACCAAGCTTCGAGCAAATCCGACTTTCAAGAGATATCCTTACTAATATCGATGAAGAAGTGTTTGACCGTAACCCAAATATCTTCAACTATGGTATTGGTGATGGGATTGAAGAAGCAAAACAATTATTCGCGAGCATGTTAGAAGTGAGAAGTGACGAGATTTACGTTGGGGGGAACTCAAGTTTAAACCTCATGTACGACACAATGCTCAAAGCAATGTATTTCGGAATGGTCGATAGTAATCGTCCATGGATGAAAGAAGATACTGTAAAGTTCATCTGTCCAGTGCCTGGTTATGACCGTCACTTCGCTATTTGTGAGTCATTAGGCATTGAGATGATTACGGTAGACATGACGCCAAACGGCCCAGATATGGATGCGGTAGAAGCACTTGTTAAAGAAGATGCATCTATCAAGGGAATCTGGTGTGTACCGAAGTATTCAAATCCAGATGGGGCGATCTACTCTAAAGAAACGATTGAACGCTTAGCAAGCATGGAAACAGCTGCAAAAGACTTCAAGATTTTCTATGATAACGCATATGCAGTACATTTCTTAGATGGTGAGTTTATCGAACAAGAGAGTATGTTAGAAGCGTGTAAAAATGCGGGTAACCCAAACCGCGTCATTATTTTTGCTTCAACATCTAAAATCACTTTCCCTGGTGCAGGTGTTGGTGTAATTAGTGCCAATAGAGAGAGCTTAGATTACATGGAGAAATTAATTGCTGCACAATCAATCTCTCAAGATAAAGTAAACCAACTGAGACACGTGTTATTCTTAAAAGATTTCGATACGCTTCTTGAACACATGAAGAAGCAAGCGGCAATCCTTAAGCCGAAGTTTGATATTGTTCTAGATTCACTTAAGAGTACGGTAGCAGACGAAAGGATTGCAACTTGGAGTAATCCACGCGGTGGATACTTCATCAGCGTAGACACGTATCCAGGATGTGCGAAGAAAATCGAAGAAGAGTGTGCAAGACTTGGTCTGAAAATCACTAAAGCAGGTTCAACATACCCTTACTATGATAACCCGAAAGACAACAACTTAAGAATAGCCCCATCTTTCTTAGGTAGGAGCGATCTCGTTCAAGCAATGGATGTGTTCACAACAGTTTTACAGAAAATTGCGATCGAAGAAATGTTAAAAAACGAACAGTAATAATTAATAGCAACAACTGCCAGCCAGTTGTTGCTATTTTTGATTAAGACTGATATAATATCTGATTGTGAGTAATGAAAATTATTCCTTGCCAAAACAACCGTTGTTTTGGCCGCAAAGTCCATAAGGAGGTGTAAAGATGAGAGCATACGAAATTTTATACGTCGTACGTCCGAACATTGAAGAAGATGCGTTAAAAGCTTTAGTTGAGCGTTTTGACGATGTACTTACTTCAAACGGTGCTACTATCATCGAATCAAAAGAGTGGGGTAAACGTCGTTTAGCTTATGAAATCGAAGATTTCAAAGAAGGTTTTTACCGCATTGTTAAGCTTGATGCAGAAGATTCAGCTTCAGTAGATGAATTCGAACGTCTAGCAAAAATCAACAACGATATCATCCGTCATATTGTTGTTCGCGATGAACAAAGAGAAGAAAAGTAAGTTTAAAATAATGGAGATGATTACATGCTGAATCGTGTGGTTTTGGTGGGTCGTCTAACTAGAGATCCTGATTTAAGAGTAAGTCAGAACAATATTTCTGTAGGTAACTTTACACTTGCAGTAAACCGTCCTTTCACTGATCAAAATGGAGAACGTGGCGCTGACTTTATCAACTGTGTTGTTTTTCGTAAACAAGCAGAGAACGTACAAAAATTTGTACAAAAAGGTAGCTTAGTTGGGATTGATGGCAGACTTCAATCAAGAAGTTACGAGAATAAGGAAGGACAGCGCGTATACGTGACAGAAGTCGTATGCGATAGCGTTCAATTCTTAGAGCCAAAAGGCAGACAACAAGGCAGTAATCAAGCGGATAATGCTGCTGAAGCATATCCGATGAATTCTTATGGTGGTGGAAATCAGTCATTCGGTTCTAGACAAGAGGAGAACCCGTTCGCGAACTCTACAGGTAATGTAGATATTAGTGATGACGATTTACCATTCTAGGGAAATGTGTTCACGAATTACAAATGTGTGTGTAATTTGTTGTGTAAAACTGAGATCATGTGTGAGATTTCGGTTGTGTGTGTAGCCGAGACTTTTGTCTCGGTTATTTTTTTACATATAGGATCAGTCTTAATTTATATAAACTTGAGTGGCTAAAGTCGGTCATAAATAAAGAGGAGTATTACAATGAGTCGTTTCCAAATGACGAAAAGAATTGTTTTTTTAACCCTCATGTCAGTATCTTTAATACTTGTGGCGTGTGGAGGAACGAAAGAAGAAACCGAAGAAGTAGAAGAGCCTAAAGAACCCGAAGTTGTCAAGATCTACATTAAAGAAAATCTTGAAGGTGCGTTTGGTGAAATCGTTCAGAACTTCGAAAAAGAGCATGAAGATATCGATGTTGAACCTATCTTTTTATCTAATGATGAAATTGTTCAAGGTGTAAAGAACGATGAGAAAGGCTCAGTGGTCTTCACAACAGAAGACGCTGTAAAAGAACTCATCGAGGATGATCTCGTTGGCGTTAAGGATACGAAATTCTTAATGATGGACGAGCTTGTTTTATTCACGAAGCATGAAGATCCAGACGTTCAGCGCGTGCGTGATATGGATCAGTCTACTCGCGTAGCAATCTTGAGCCCAGATAATTATGAAGAAGGAAAACTCAGTAAGAGCATCTTTGTAGACGATGAGTTCGAAAAAGTTGAAGATGAAAACTTTGTCATCGGAGATTCAGCAGAAGACGTAATTCAAGATGTTATGAACAATAACGCACAAGTCGGTGTGTTATATCAATCAACAATATACAATAACGAAGAGTTAAAAACACTCGTACGCGCACCAAGACGTGTTGTTGAGCCGTTTATTTATCAACTTGGACTAGTATCAAAATCAGATATCACTGACACAGAGCGTACACTTTACGATTATTTATTATCAACAGAAGTACAAGAGATTCTAAAAAATCATGGATATGTGGTTTAAATATTGAAAAAGATATTTGGCTTTTTGATAGTTGTATTGTGTTTATCAGCATGTGACGTTTCTGAAGAAGATGAAACAGTGATTATATCTGCAGCAGCAAGTCTAACGGATGCATTACAAGAAGCGACTGAACTATTTATACAAGAGCATGCGGATGTAGAAATCAACTTTAATTTTGGCGGATCTGGAGGGCTTCGTGAACAAATTAAGCAAGGTGCGCCAGCGGATATCGTAATTTTTGCGAGCCAAAAAGACTTTGACTTACTAAATGAGTCGGTGGAATATGTTGAAGCAGGTAAACTACTAGAAAACGAACTTGTACTTGTAACACCTAAAGATAACGACACAGTGACAAGCATCGATACACTTGTCAATGCAAACAAGATTGCGGTTGGTACCGCTGAAAGTGTGCCTGCAGGAAAGTATGCTGAGCAGTCGTTTAGTAATTTAGACTTAACAGGTAAAATCGAAGACAAATTTATTTATGCAGAAGACGTTCGTGCAGTATTACAATATGTTGTACAAGACGAAGTAGATGCCGGAGTTGTTTATAAGACAGATGCGTTGACTGAAGGTAGAGTTGAAATTGTTGATACGTTCAATAGAGATCTCCATGACGCAATTGTATATCCAATTGGTACACTGACAAACAGTGACATCGTTAAAGAATATTATGAATTTTTAATGTCACAAGAAGCTAAAGATATTTTTAAAAAATACGGATTTAAGGTAGAGTAGGGATTCTGGATGCTAGAAAATATGTGGGAACCAGTCATATTATCTCTTAAGGTAGCGACCATTGCGCTCATATGCTCTTTCATTATTGGAGTGGGAGCTGCATATTTTTTAGCACGTAAAGATTTCCCGGGAAAAGTGATTGTTGAAACACTCATAATGCTCCCACTCGTGTTACCGCCGACAGTGGTTGGGTTTATCTTAATTATTATTTTCGGTAAACACGGTTTTGTTGGACAAGCGATTATGATGCTATTTGACCAGTCACTTCTTTTTACATGGTATGCAGCAGTTATCGCAAGTACAGTTGTTGCGATTCCGCTCATGTATCAATCAGCGAAGACTGGGTTTTTATCGGTTGATAAAAATATAGAAACTGTTGCAATCGTAGACGGTGTTTCAAGGTTTAGAATATTTACGCACATTACAATGCCACTTGCTAAGAACGCACTGATCACGGGAACAATTCTCGCTTTTGCACGTGCCCTCGGTGAATTCGGTGCGACACTCATGTTTGCGGGAAATATACCTGGAAGTACGACAACGATGCCGACAGCGATATATTCAGCGATACAGGCAGGGAATATGGAAATCGCCTGGACATACGTTGTAATTATCATCACCATCAGTTTCTTCATGATGTGGTTTATACGTAGAAAAGAGAATTGACATTGACTTTAGAAGTATGTATAATGTTAAAAGCACATACACAACACACACACGTTCGATTTGTAATTGTGGATTCATAACAGGTACCACACATACCAATATTGAATCTATAATAGAGGAGGAACTCAAATGGCAGGTCCAAGAAGAGGCGGTCGTCGTCGTAAAAAAGTTTGTTATTTCACAGCAAACGGAATTACACACATCGACTACAAAGAAGTAGATCTTCTGAAAAAATTCATTTCAGAACGTGGTAAAATCTTACCAAGACGTGTTACAGGTACTTCAGCGAAGTATCAACGTCAGTTAACAACTGCAATCAAACGTGCACGTCACATGGCTTTACTTCCATTCGTTAAAGAAGAAGCATAAGTCGATAAGATATAAAAACTCCAAGATACAAGAGGTATCTTGGAGTTTTTTTGTGAAGATTTACTTTTTATTATCTGGCTTTGAGTGGAATGATTCATCGCTTGAGGATTTTCGAGATAGGGACCAATACCAGCTGCTAGTTATAAGATAAAAACCTACAAAAAAGACCGACATTGTCGGCCTCAAATTTCTGCTTACTCATTTTTTTGATTGAAATCTACAATGATACCTTCGCCACCAATTGTAATGGGTTGTTTTCCGTCCCATTTTTCAATGAGTTTTTCTTGGATGATTTCAGGTGTCAATGATTTCGAACGGATTTCGTTCGCTTTTTTCTCTCCTTCTGCTTCGATTATTTTTCTCTCAGCTTCTTGTTTTGCGATTTCTTTGTCTGTCTTCGTACGTTCTAAATTCTGTGTTGCCTTCACACGTTCATCAATTGCTTTTTGCGTTTCTTCATCTGGTTGAGGTGGATTAACGATGACGTCTTCGATGATAATACCGATATTTTCAAGATCTGCTGCAAGTCTTTCTAATGTGCCGTTCTTAATTTCTCCAGTTTTTTCACCAAATGTTTCAATAACAGTGTACTGTGAAACGACTTGTCTAAGTGCATCTTGTGAACGACTTTGTATGTAACCCGCCTGCAAGTCTTCGATACTTACATTACCAAATTTTTTATATACGGCACTCGCTTTCTCTGGGTCAACATGATAGTTGAGTGATACTGGCATCGAAAGTGCTTTACCATCTACTGTTGCAACCGCAAGTCCATCATAACTTACTGTTTGTGTACGAACTGGATATTCAATAACGCGCTCTGTCGGAAGGATAACGTGCCATCCTTGTGAGAGCATCTCATCTTGAACACCGCCACTTATTTTATACACTACACCAACGTTACCGTTGTCAATTTTTGTTACGAAAAAAGCGAAGAATAGGACTATTACTGCGATTAAAACGACTGCCGAAGTGATCAGTTTACCAATAAGTTTTGCTGATGAAGTCCTTTTGTTACCTTTAGGTGCGTGTGATTCGTTTACATCTTTAATGTCTTTCAATTTGTTTAATTTCCTCCTTCAACTGGTGAATTTCTTTTAATCGACTCTCGTGTTCAGCCATATCCACTGCAGATTCGAGCATGGATTCTTCATGGGCAATCAATAATTCGAGTCTTTTTATTTCTGATTTACGGTCTAATTCATTTTGCTTAAGCTCTCGTTTATATAAATAATGATCAACGCGTCGTTTATTTAACATTAACAAAATAATGACGAGTAAAAGTAAAAAGAAAACGATAATCCCAATCCGTAAAATAATCAAGTCATCACCTCTGATTTAAGATAGTTATAGTATAACAAAAATGGATATCAATTAGATATCCATCTTATTTTTTAATCCTTCTCAGAATTAAGCCCATACTCATCATAAATTTCGTCTAAACTTAGATTATCGTGCTTTGTCTCTGGCGCTTCGTCGCCTTTTACAAGTAACACCATTTGTCCGCTATTCACGCCTCTTTTGTATTCTGCAAGTTTGCGTTCAGAAAGATTAAAACGTCGTGCGACGAGGTCTATCGCATTTTGATCAAAAACCTTTCCAACGAGTTTTTCCCAAATAGAACCATCGGCTTTAACAAATTCAATGTCCTTGTAATTAAGAAAATTACTAACCGGACGGTTTATAGCAGAGACAATCATATCTGAAGATAGAACTTCCTGAGTTTTTAATGTGTCTATTTTTTTTGTAAGTGACTCTTCTGAGTTAAATAAATAAATATGTGTCATTTGAACGCCTCCTCAAGTTACTCTATATATACCACTTATGAATTACAAAAAAACAGTAAAATAATTGCTTTATTTTGAAAGCGTTTTATTATAAGAGTGAGGTGATGATATGGTCAGGTTAATTGGAGATAAAATTAGACAAAAACGCATTAGTTTCGGCTACAGTCAAAAAACTGTTGCCAAGATGTGTAATAGCGACTCACAGTCAATGATTTCGAGACTTGAGAATAATCATGGGGCGGTGAACTACCAAGATTTATTTAGAGTATTAAATGTTTTAGAACTTTCCATCACAGATGTGATGGAAGAAGAGATAACAGAAGAAAGACAGTTACTGAATAATTTAAAAGAGTTAAGAATTCGTGGTGAGTTTAGCAAAATGATGCGATTATTAAAGTCTTATCCCTTAGAGTATTACGAAAGAGATATTAAACGCTCCATCTACTACTATTGGTATTCATCAATATATCATGCATCTCGAAAAGAATATTACAAGGCGGATCGTTTAATAGATGCTGCGATTAAAGAAATTGAAGATACGAATCAGTTTAGACACTTATTTCCTGAAATACTTATCGCAAAAGGCAATATTACGTTTGGAAAAAATAAAAATGGTCTTAACTACTACATTAAAGCGAATAAGTTATATCACCCGATATCTAGTAGTGAAACATACAAGGATATCGTTCGCATCAACTATTTGTTTGCTGCTGCACACTGTAGAACAGAAAAATACAATCTCGCACATTCACATATCGATATCGCAATAAAAGAATTAAATAAATACGAATCTAATTACCTAAGGGTAAAATTGGAATTATCTCGACTAATTTTACTCTTTAGACAGCAAAGTCCGGAATTTGAGTCACAAAAACTCTTCTTTTTAAAGTTTTCAAAAGCGCTGGGAAGCTCGACAAATATGGATTCCTTAAATAAAATATTCAATTTTGAATAATTGATTAATTTTTACTAGTGAATGCAGCGAGAGCCTGATTATAATGTACGTAAGCTTTAGAATCTAGAACATTCATTTTGAAGAAGGAGTCGTTGTTATGAAAAAAATTGTTTATGTAGCGTTTTTAACTATTTTAATAGGAGTAGGCACTGTATCATCAGAATCCGTTTTTGACTGCGAGTGTCCTGATTTTATCTGGTAATGTTAGTCTCTTGGAAAGTAAAAAAGAAACACAAAATCATGTTCAGATTGACGATCATTAAATTATTAGAAAATAGACTTAGTACGTCTGTATGTGATTTTGAGAAAGAACGTTGTTGTTATTGCTTAGAAATTATGAAGAGTGGGTATGAAGAACATTTTGGAGAAGTGTTCGAATTTTTAGGTATTGAATGTAAGATAACGGGTAACAAAGAGACGAATCTCATTAGACGTGTGCTCAGAATGTATGAGGAAATTGAAGCAATCAGTTCTTCATGCACGCCATATCAATTTACGGGTTTTAAAGATGTGAGTCACCATGCCTATTACATGTTCTTAAATCAATATGGTACGAGTACTGTAACATGTGAGAACTATAACCCAAAATATTTAGATGAATACCTAATATACTTAGAGCGATATGAGAAACTAGAATATCCAGTGAATATCCATTCCTTAAAAATAGTATTCGAATCAAAATATGATAACGTATGTGATTCTAGATGATATCCATGGATATCATTTTTTATTGAAACCTAGGCATAATAAAACAGCCTAGGTTTGGAGACGTTTTTAATAATCGTCTCGTTTACTTAAATCGATATGCACAGAATCATCACTGTTAGACCCAACATCTTCAATCGGTCTTCGTTGTAAGGATTTTAGCTTCGCATCTTGTGTCACTTGTAGAACGAGTTTTCCGTCTTCAACTGCTTCATGATAGATTTGCGCTTCTTCTTCAGTTAACTTCATGCGTTCCGTCGCTTTATCTTCTGCAGATTCATCTGAGAATAATGCAGTAAATTTTTGGAAAAGATTTCCTTCCCCTCTATGAAGATTTACTTTATAATTTGTATGAATCTCCGAAGTCTGACTTTGTTTTGCGTAGACATGAATGTCAATAGGATCTATGCCTTCAACATCTCTCAGCTCTTTAATTCGACGAATGAGTGCGGGTACATCATTGATAATTTCAAATTTTTCAAACATTATTTGCACTTCCTTTTTAAATTAGCTACTAATAATCTATTTACCCGAAATCCAAAAAGTAAAACGGTACCAACATTTTAATGTGATATGTATATAAAATTTTGAATGTTAGGACTTCTTGTAATAAAGAAAAGAAAACTTTTATTCGTTTATCTTCTAGTCTATAATAGTAATAATCAATTTTAGGAGGTCCAAATAAATGTGGGAAAATAAATTCGCAAAAGAAGGATTAACTTTCGACGATGTGCTACTCATCCCAGCACACTCAGAAATTCTACCAGCTGATGTTGACTTATCTGTAGAGCTTTCTGAACGTATTAAGTTAAATATTCCATTACTCAGTGCAGGTATGGATACAGTAACAGAAGCGTCTATGGCAATTTCAATTGCAAGGCAAGGTGGCCTTGGTGTCATTCATAAGAACATGTCAATCGAACGCCAACGTGATGAAGTTGAGAAAGTAAAGCGTTCAGAAAACGGTGTGATCACAGATCCGTTTTTCTTAACGAAGGAAGAGAAGGTATTTGCAGCTGAACATTTAATGAGTAAATACAGAATCTCAGGTGTTCCTATTGTAAACAACCCAGAAGAGAAAAAGTTAATTGGTATTATTACAAACCGTGACCTCCGTTTTATTAATGATTATTCAGTCGTTATTGATACTGTAATGACTAAAGAAAATTTAGTGACTGCACCAGAAGGAACTACGCTCGAGGATGCCGGGCAAATCCTTCAACACCATCGTATTGAGAAATTGCCAATCGTAGATGATAATGGTGTGTTAAAAGGCTTAATCACAATTAAAGACATTGAAAAAGTAATTGAATTTCCGAATGCAGCAAAAGACGAAGCAGGTCGTCTACTTGTAGCGGCAGCAATCGGTATTGCGAGAGAGACTGACAAACGTGCAGAAGAGCTCGTTAAAGCAGGTGTAGATGCACTCGTTATCGACACGGCACATGGTCACTCTAAAGGTGTGCTTGATGCAATCAAGAAAATCGCAGATCGTTACCCAGAAGTAACAATCATTGCAGGTAACGTTGCAACAGCAGAAGGAACGAGAGCTTTAATTGAAGCGGGTGTAGACGTAGTCAAAGTAGGAATTGGTCCAGGATCTATCTGTACGACACGTGTTGTTACTGG
The DNA here is from genome assembly GCF_903994035.1 of Phocicoccus pinnipedialis. Lineage (GTDB taxonomy): Bacteria > Bacillota > Bacilli > Staphylococcales > Salinicoccaceae > Phocicoccus > Phocicoccus pinnipedialis. The sequence continues at coordinate 73,825 of NZ_CAJEWB010000005.1, read as the reverse complement.
TGTAGGTGTGCCTCAAATTACAGCGGTTTACGATTGTGCGACAGAAGCAATGAAACATGGTAAAGCAATCATTGCAGACGGTGGGATTAAACTTTCAGGAGATATTGTTAAAGCACTTGCAGCTGGAGGACATGCAGTAATGCTCGGAAGCTTACTTGCAGGCACGACTGAATCACCTGGTGATGTTGAAATGTTCCAAGGTAGACGCTACAAAACATATCGTGGAATGGGCTCATTAGGAGCAATGGAGCAAGGTTCAAAAGATCGTTATTTCCAAGAAGACAAAGAGGCAACGAAATTTGTACCAGAAGGTATCGAAGGACGCACGGAGTACAAAGGACCAGTTGCAGACACGATTTATCAGCTGATTGGTGGACTCCGTTCAGGTATGGGTTACACAGGATCTAAAGACCTAAAATCACTGAGAGAAGAATCACAGTTTGTGCGCATTACAGGTGCAGGACTCATTGAAAGTCACCCACACAATGTACAAGTAACTAAAGAAGCACCAAACTATTCAATTTAAGACTGGAGTAATAAAATCATGGAATTTAGAGAAGAACAAGAGTTTATCTTAGTCATTGACTACGGTAGTCAGTATAACCAACTCTTAACACGTCGTATTCGCGACCTTGGAGTGTATAGTGAATTACACAACCCAAGTATTACAATTGATGAAATCAAAGCATTTAACCCTAAAGCAATTGTACTTTCAGGCGGACCACGTTCTGTCTACAAAGACGATGCATATACCGTAGACCCTGAGATATTTAACTTAGGCATTCCTGTACTCGGTGTATGCTATGGTATGAACCTAATCGTCCACAATACAGGTGGAGAAGTTGGCCGACTTGAAGAAGCATTCTCAGGTGTAGATACAATAAATCTTGACTCATCTGTAGAATTGTTCAAAGGTTTAAACAATGAAGAAGAAGTTGTAATGAGCTACCATGATGATGTGAAGTCTATAGGGGAAGATTACGAAGTAATTGCGACAACTGATAGAAATAAATTTGCGGCAATTAAGCATAAAGAGTTACCCATCTATGGTATTCAATTCCATCCAGAATCAAAACACACACCAAAGGGTGACGTGTTCGTTAAGAACTTTATCAGAGACATCGTTGGATGTAAGGGCGAGTGGACGATGGAGAACTTTATTGATTTAGAAATTCAAAAAATTAAAGAAGAAGTTGGCGACAAAAAAGTCATCTGTGCCATGAGTGGTGGCGTGGATTCATCAGTAACAGCAGTGTTATTACAACGTGCAATTGGTGACAACTTAACATGTATCTTCGTTGACCATGGCCTATTACGTAAAGGTGAAGCGGATATGGTAATGGAAGAATTCGGCAAAGGATTCAACATTAACATCATTAAAGTAGACGCTCAAGATAGATTCTTAGATAAGTTAGCGGGCGTTTCAGATCCAGAACAAAAACGTAAAATCATTGGTAATGAATTTATTGAAGTGTTTAATGATGAAGCGGCTAAACTAAAAGGTATTGATTACCTTGCACAAGGTACGATCTACTCAGATATTATTGAATCGGGTACTGAAACTGCTGAAACAATCAAATCTCACCACAATGTAGGTGGATTACCAGAGGACTTAGAATTCAAATTAATCGAACCGATCTCAACGTTATTTAAAGACGAAGTACGTGAACTTGGTTTAGAGTTAGGAATTCCAGAACATCTTGTATGGCGTCAGCCATTCCCAGGACCAGGACTTGGTATTCGTGTACTTGGTGAAATTACGAGAGAGAAATTGGAAATAGTTAGAGAAACAGACTGGATTCTGAGAGACGAGATTGCTAAAGCAGGACTCGACAGAGATATTTGGCAGTACTTTACAGTATTACCAGGTATTCGTTCAGTAGGTGTTAAAGACGATGTACGCACATTCGATTATACAATCGGAATCCGTGCAGTACACAGTGTAGACGGCATGTCATCAAACTTTGCTAAAATTGACTGGGATGTGCTAGAAACAATTTCAAAACGTCTTGTAAATGAAGCAAAGCACGTTAACCGTGTAGTCTATGACATCACAAGTAAGCCACCAGCGACAATTGAGTGGGAATAGCAGAGTAAAAAATCAAAAATATCTTGCTTTGATTTAGATATATTTTAAGGTAAGCTATTTGTTTAGAGTAACTTTTAAGCTGAGGGTTCCCTGTATTTTAACTAGGTTAAGTAAAATTTGACTAAATATAGAGAAGTAAATTAGATAGAAAAAGGAGCTAAATCACTCAAGATTTAGCTCCTTTTTAGTTAACCAGCTAATTCATTTTAAAACCATTATTTCTAAACTGTATTCCATTTACTATTGTTATAACACCCACAACCTATAATATGTTATTGCGCGTTACTTGAAACTTGTTTGTATAACGGTCTGATTGTATAATTCTAATAATATTTGGTAAGAGGGTGACTAGAGTGAATCAAATTGAACGTATCATGCACATGGAAAAAATTTTGAATGATGGTACAGAGGCCGTTAATAATCTTCAAAAAGCGCTTTTGAATTACTTGAAAGTGAAAGAACAAATAGAAGAACTGTCAGATTATTATGGAAGTAAAATCTGGTTTCAAGATTATGAAGACGAGAGAAACGATAAATTACCTAAAGATCTAAACAGGGGAGTATTATCTGAAGATGGCATTAATACACTTCTCATTGATGATTTCGAACTACAACAAATGATAAAGGCAATTCAAATTCAAAATATAAACGAGCAATAAAAAATAATTGAGTTGAATCCTCGCTAATCTTTACATCAAATTAAAAAATGTATTTTTTTAGCTTAAATATAAGTTCTATAGTGATCTACTTTATGTACTAACGAAATAAAATTTTGTATAAAATAGGGAGTAAAAGAAAGAGCTGGAACCTTTATAAAATAAGGTTCCAGCTCTTTCTTATTTAATGAAAAATCTAGTATATATTTTGAGACTATATTAAACTTCGCTGTCAGCGGATGTCCATTTAATATTATTTTTAACCTTATATCCTATGGGTTATTTGACCATAATCCTGCGTGTTTTAGTACGACACGGCGATTTAATTTAAGTTGTAGGACAATCAGCTCCGCAAGGTCTTCTGGTTGCATGACTTTTTCTGGATTCCCATCAGTTAAATTCAACTCTGCAGCCATTTCTGTTGCGACTGTACTTGGTGTGAGTGTTGAAACACGTATATTGTGTTTACGCACTTCTTGCATGAGCGATTCACTGAGTCCAATCACTCCAAATTTTGATGCTGAGTAGGCACTTGTAACTGGACCGCCTTTTTCACCTGCAGTTGATGAAATATTGATAATATCTCCAGTCTTACGCTCAATCATCTCTGGTAATACTGCGTGTGTTGTGTAGTAGACCCCTTTTAAGTTTACGTCGATGATGTTTGTCCATTCTTCAGGAGTGAGTTCCATGAATCCACCGAATTTAGAAATTCCTGCGTTGTTTAAAAGAATATCGATAGGGCCGAGCTCTGATTTTACTGATTCAACAGCTGTCGTTATTTTGTCTAGATTAGACACATCTGCTGTTGCTACAGCAACGTTTACACCGTATGTCTCAAGTTCCGCTTTTACTTTTTCTAGATTTTCAAGCGTACGTCCAATGAGACCTATATTAACGCCTTCTTTAGCGAGTTGGATTGCAGTTGCACGCCCGATTCCACGACCGCCTCCAGTAATTAATGCCACTTTTCCTTTAATTTCTTGCATCAAGATCTCTCCTTAAATTTTTGTCTTATTATAATATTGTACGACCAACCGAGTGATTCTTTCAATGAAATGAATTGTGTTTCTAAATACAACTTGTATCTAATCCAAAATTCTTTAAAACACGTAAGGATCATAGAAGAACTTGATTCACGTTTTTTATTACGTATCGTAATGAGAAAGGTTATTCAAACATACCTAATACAAGACGAATTTCTCGCGAAATCTTTCTTAACACAGGATAATTAAAATAAAGGAGACGTTTAGATGACACTATTGTTCGATCACATCATTTATTTTTCAGAGGACCCAGCTGCAATGAAAACCCAATACTATAAAGAAGGGTTTCACACCGTGACAGGAGGAACGCACGATGTGTGGGGTACACATAACACATTGCTACATTGTGGCCTTTCTTATATTGAATTTTTAGGTATAAAAAACAGACAAACTTTTGAGAGCTACAACGATTCAAGTGTGGACTACACGCTCATGTCCTCCATATATAAAGAGAACTATCGTATCGGTATGCATAATTTTGCGCTTAGAACAACTGACATTGATGCACTTAGTATGTCGCTTGTCACAGAAGGATTCGAAGTCGATGGACCGCACAAGTTCAATAGACAAAAAGAAGATGACAAAATAGTCTCTTGGAAACTGTTATTCGTTAAAGATAATAAGACGAATGTCCCGATGCCATTTATTATCGATTGGGGTATGAGTGATGATGAGAGACTAGAAAATTTGAAGAAAACTAACGTTTTAGGTGATAACGGAGAACTCGTAGAAATCAAGAATGCAGTGTCGAGTAAGAGTGATGCGATGCGTGTGTTTAAGCGCGCATTTCACCTTAAAAAAATGAATGAAGAAACACTGATTTTAGGAAATGTAAAACTAACTTTTAGCGAAGCACTACAGGAAAATCAGGCACTCATCATGAAGGATGGACAGACTTTTGTATTATAAAACTGTTGGTGAAGGGATAAGAAAACTATTGCAATTATGATAGTCTCATTTCGTAAAGAATCGTACGGTAAAAGGTTGTGCTCAAAAGAACAGTGGAAATTCTATGACACCTAGACATCTCTGTCCACGTAGAGACTCATACACAGATTTTCAAACGAATTATAAGTATAACTAAGGCAACCATCCGGTTGCCTATTTTTGTGGGACCCGACCAACCAACACAATGACAAAGAACACAATTAGGGAAAGGAATGCTGCAATCATCATCATGTGTGATGCAAAGTTAATGTAGAGTAATGCGCTTGTAAAAATACCTATTATAAATGTTAAAACGCCAATCAGGATCACGCGCGACACTGACCACGCGTTTTTTTCACGTAGAAAAATCACGCGGTACAGCTGCGTCATGAGCTTCTGAACGTTGCCCGTCATAATACCATTATTGATTTTCGTTGTTCCCACTCGGTTAAAGACAGTCAGTGTGTACCCAGAGAATGCACCAAGAACCACGGCAAACCCATATACACCAATCAGATTCTCGAAATACGCTACACCAAACAGAACGATTATCTGTATCAGTATATAGACAGAGAACTTTCTACTACTATTTTTCGTCGTAAATTCTACCAAAGCTTCTGCTAAAAACGCACCAAGTAAGAATCCACCGAAAGATGCGACGTGTGGCATGATAACAGATAGTCCGTTTCGAAGATTCGCACCGAGTAATACAAGGTTTCCAGTTTGCGCACTCACAAGCAGATCATCATAATGCAAAAAGGCATATGTATCAATATATCCCATTAAAAATGTACACCACAAAGTCAGAGCAGTCATGAGTTTATCTTTAAGCAGCATTTAACCTCTCCTAAAAATCTAATGTATAGTGTTATTATACGTTTTGTAAGCGCAAATAAAAGGAAATAAATATGGTATATTGAATAAAAGGAGCGGTTAAAATGAAAATAGGTCTGATGGGTGCAGGCGCAATTGGGCAGTACCTTTTAAAACACATAAACGGTAATCGTGAGAACCACATGACGGTGAAGAGTGTATTTGTGAGAAATATTGAAAAATATAAGCACTTAGAAGAAACGTTTCATGTGAAATTATTTACGGATATCCATGAATTTCTGGAATCCGACATCGATATTGTCGTGGAGGCGACAAATATAGAAACAGTCGAGCAATATTTCCACACAATTATTAAAGAAAAAAATATGATGTCCATTTCGATTGGTGCATTTAGTGATGATACACTGCTTAAAATTGCTCAAGAATCGGATAGCCATAAATTATACTTACCATCCGGCGGTATCGGTGGACTCGATCTCATTCAAAATGCGCGCGCACTTGGAAATATCGATACGCTAACGCTGACGACGAGAAAACCAGCGTCGTCACTAACAGAGGAAGTACTGAGTGAAGAAACGATTATCTTTGAAGGCAGTGCAAAAGATGCGATTGCAAAATATCCAAAAAATATGAACATATCCATTATCTTATCAGTAGCAGGCATTGGGACTGAGAATACGAAAGTTGTACTTGTTGCAGATCCGACGATCGATAAAAACATACACAATATAGAAGTTTCAGGTGAATTCGGACAAGCATCATTTACATTTGTGAATGACCCACTAAAAGAAAATCCAAAAACAAGTGCGCTTGCAGCACTTTCTATTTATGCAACTCTTGAAAGATTAGAAGACAATATTGTGATTGGCTAAAACTTAAAAAGAAAGTTGGCTAAATATGAAGCGGTTAATATTTGCACTTGTGTTCATATTTATGATGGGCACAACTTACTCGGCACAGGCAAACGAAATCGACGCTATAGAAATGGCTATTTTTATTAATAAAGACGGCTCAGTGGATGTGACAGAAAAACGTCGTCAACTGATGGATGAGGGCACCGAGATGTACATGGTGTTTGATGAAGACAGTATGCAAGGCGCGAAAGTTACAAATTTTAGTGTGACAGGTATGGAAAAATTAGAGCCATGGCCAGAAGACGGTTCCCTAGAAGAAAAACGTGGTAAATACGGTACGATTGAAACGAGTGATGGCTTTGAGCTTGTTTTTGGCATAGGCAATTACCAAAACCAAACGTACGAAGTACATTACACATTAGAAAACTTAGTTCATAACTTAAAAGATGGTCAGTCGATTTACTGGGATTTCAATACTTTTAATGAATTATTAACACATCGTGTTCGTATAGAAGTGATGTCAGAAGTGCCACTCAGTAAAGATATGATGAAGTTCTGGGGATTCGGATTCGACGGATTCTTAGACTTTGAAGGAGATGCGCTTGTCTGGAAATCAAACGGGACTTTAGATAGTCGAGACTATGCAACTTTGTTGATGCAGTTTGATGAAGGCACGTTCAATACAACACATACTGAGGACATCACGCTTAAAGAGCAACAAGATAAAGCATTACAAGACTCTCATTATGAAGATGAATACTTAGAGAATTCCGGGTCAACAAATGGTGCGAAAAAAAGTATTGTCGGTAAAGTGTTCGGAATTATTGGAGCGTTCGTGGGCACAATCATTGTGATTTTAATTGGAGCGTTCAGTACGGCTGTATCGAAAGTGAGAAAGCGTAAAGGTCATATCGAAAGTGCGGGTAAATTAAGAACACGCAATAAAGATATCGTTTCAAATAAAGTACCGAGCTTGGATGACGATGACTATGTCGGTATCTATAACACTCTAAAAGCGTTAGGTATGAGTGGATTTGAAACATTCTTCCAAGCATATCTTGTAAAGTGGCAAGATGAAGGACGTATCACAATCACAAATGAAAATGGATCTGATAAAAAATCGTTGATTCAAATGAAAAGTGAAAAAGATTTAGAAGAAGTTAGAAATGGTGATTCTATGTTTGCTGAAGCGGTTGAAGCGGTCAAAAAAGACACATATAACGGGACATTCGAACTGCTCTACTGGTTACTCATTAAGGATGCAGTTGATTCAAATGGCCAACTAACAAGCAAACAGATGAAAAAATGGGCGAAAAAAAATGCGAAAGACGTCTCAAAAATCGCGGACTTCATGACAGATTACTCTAAGAATTACCAAAAGAGACATGGAATAATGACGTATGAAGATGTAAAAATTTGGGGCATAAAAAATGAAATTGTAAGTCCGACTGAAAAAGGTCAGCATCTCATAGACGAGATTATTCAATACAGTAACTTTTATAAAGAAGATGTTAAGAAAATGAAAAAAGAAAAAAGTGAACCCAATTTAGAATCCCACGATATCATTTGGGATATTATTACTTCTGACACATCAGATCTAGATTTACTCGGTAGAAAATACATGACAGTTGATACGTATAATCCGTATCTGATGTACTACTTATACTCTAACAATGTAAATACAACTTACAATAAAGGACTCGCGTCAGGTGGCTTTTCATCGACCAATGGGGCTTCCGGATCATCCGGTGGCGGAGGCGCAACGTCATTCGGTGGTGGTGCTGGTGCTGGCGGTGGAGGCGGCGGTGGTGCCCGTTAGTCCGAATCGTATTAAAAGTGGTATCATTTAATTAATTTATATAAAAGGGGTAGGTCCATGTTTAAAAAAGATGAAACACTCAAAATCTTAAAAGAATTACTCGCAATAAACAGTCCGACTGGATACACTGTGGATGTGATTGATTACCTAGAGAAAACAATTCAAAATCTTGGATTTGAAACGGAGCGTAATCCAAAAGGAAACTTAATTGTTCCTGTCAAAGGTGAGAATACTTCTATAACACGAGCATTAAGTGGGCACGTAGATACACTCGGACTCATGGTGCGCTCGATCAATAGTGACGGTACACTTAATCTGACTAAGCTTGGCGGGCCACTGACACCAACCTTAGATGGTGAGTACTGTGACATTATAACGAGAAGCGGCGATGTGTATACAGGTACGATTCTATCGAGATCACCTTCAATTCACGTATTTAAAGATGCTGCGAAAAAAGAGCGAGATGTTGATAACTTAGTCGTAAAAATTGATGAGCGTGTATCTTCAAAAGAAGATGTGAAGAAGCTTGGGATTGATAATGGAGATATCGTTGCATATGATCCAAAAACACAAGTGACGCAATCAGGTTTTGTGAAATCAAGATTCTTAGACGACAAAGCATCCGTTGCGCTTCTCGTTTCACTGTTAAAAGCAATCAAAGCGGAGGACTTAACACCATCTATAAACGTGACGTTTATTTTTACTGTATATGAAGAAGTCGGTCATGGTGCGGCATGGATACCAGAAGACATCACGGAACTTTTAGCGGTAGACATGGGATGTATTGGAGAAGACTTAGAATGTACAGAATTTGATGTGTCAATCTGTGCAAAAGACTCGTCTGGTCCGTACGATTACGCACTGACTTCCAAGCTCATTGAATTCGCGAAAAAATTAGAGCTTAATTACGCCGTCGACATCTATCCATTCTATGGCAGTGACGCGAGCGCCGCACTTGGTGGTGGTAGCAATATTCGCGCTGGCCTGATCGGACCAGGCGTTGCGAACAGCCATGGCATGGAACGCACACACGTAGACGCTTTAGAGAATACTTATAAACTCCTTGTCGAATACGTTAAGAACTAACTTAAAATATAAAAAAGCGTGTTTCCTGGAATTTAGGAAACACGCTTTTTTTGATTTCTAAACCTGATTTTCTTCTTTAAACACGATAATATCTCAAAGAACACCTATTTCAATTTTTCATATGCGCCGATTGCGACTGCCATATCATATAATGATGCGCCGATTGACTTAAAAATTGTAATATCTTTTTCGTTTCTATCGAACGACATTTCTATAGCGTCGTTCAACTGAATCATATTCTCGAACTTAAATTTATCTTGCTTAACGGCTTCAATGAATCCGCCAGCTGATGATTCCACGCCTTTTTTATAATCCACAACCACATATTTCGCGCGTCCGATCGTATCCACATTCAACTCTTTCGTGCTCGGCATAAACGCTCCGATTCCGTTAATATGAACACCCTCTTTCAGATACGTATCATCAAACACAGCTTCACGTGACGGTGTTGCAGTAATTATAATATCGCATGCTTTCGTCAACGTATTTACATTAGATGCGATTTCAATATCACACGTAACTGTGAGTCCCCTAATTTTATCTTTAAAGTATTCTGCTTTTTCTGGGTGATGGTTAAATAGAATGATTTTTTCAATATCTCGGACTGATAAAACGCCAAACACCTGTTGAACGGCCATACGTCCTGTGCCAATGACACCAAGTACAGACGCATCTTTTCTTGCGAGCATATCCGTCGCAATGCCACTCATTGCACCAGTGCGTAACTCAGTCAGGTACGAAGCAGCAACGTTTGCAATGACCTCTCCAGAATCAGTGTCAGTTAGAATTGAGTGTGCTTTTGAAACACCATCTTTAATCGACATGATTTTTGTGCTCGTCAGTCCTTGTTCAATGTCTAGTGCCGGGAAGTTCATAATCATGTTGCTGTCTCCAACAGGCATCATCACATGCTTACGGTTAACAATCTTACCGTTATTTTGACGCATGAGCGTCCGTTTAATATCTTTAATCGCGTCTGCCATATGGTAGTTGAATACTTCTTCTTCTGTAAAGATGATCATGCAATCACTCCTTATATGACTATCTCTTTAACTCAACATTTTTAAGCCAATCGTTGCGCCAAGAATTAAGGCAATACAGAGCATTCTCTTAATATTCTTAGATTCATTATAGAACAACATACCCACCAGTGCGCCACCAACTGCTCCGATTCCAGTCCAAACGGCATATGCAGTACTCATTTCAATATATCGAAGAGAATATGTGAGAAGTGCAAAGCTCATTGAAAACATAACTATGATACCAAGAATATCTCTCTTAGCTTTGCTAACCGTGAAACGGTTCATGAACACAACGCTAAGCAATTCAAACAGTCCTGCACATATCAAAATAAACCAAATCATGCAGCTTCCTCCTCTTCATCTGTAACGAGCTTAAGACCAATCACACCTACGAGTAAAATCACAATAAAAATAACCTTCCAAATATTAAATGGTAGGTCAAAGACTAAAAAATCCATTAATGTAACTCCAGTCGCACCAAGACCAACAAAAATCGCATAACTTGAGCCAACAGGAAGTACTAATGTAGATGATATTAATAAATAAAAACATATAATCAGGGCTACAATAGTGATACTCCAATCAAAAATACTATCTGAATGTGTAATGCCAACCACCCAACCGATTTCGAGAATAGAAGCAGTGAGTAGTTTAAGCCATGCATTTGACATAAAAACAGCCTCCTAAATAAAATAAAAAAACCTAAGAGAACGGTGTCTCCTAGAATTTTGTCTCTCCGTATAACGCAAAAATACGTTGCGTGAATTCCTATGGGCCAGACTACTTACGTAGAGAAGCCATAGTAATTTTTTTATGAACTTGTATATTATACCAAATTTTTCGATAAAAATCAATCAATGGATGGTTATTGATTATCATATGAACATATATTAATATATAAGTAAGAGATAAGAACAAAAAGGAGATGCGAAATGAGTGGTTTTAATTTAGATGAAGAAACTTTATTTATCGTGTCACATACATTTAAAGCGTTAGGGGAAGAATCTAGAATTCGAATTTTAAGTTTACTATTAGACGGCGAGCGTTCTGTTAGTTCGATTGCAGAAACGCTAGATATGAAACAATCCAATGTGTCTCATCAATTGAGATTTTTAAAGAACTTAAGACTGGTGAAGTCTCGCCGCGAAGGTCAATCGATATATTATTCACATGACGATACTCATGTTATTAAAATACTACGAGAAATGATCGATCATGCAAGACATAATTAGGAGGAATCATTATGACAGAACAACTCAAAACATGTTGTGGTCCAGATAAACACCTTCATGACCACACTCATGGAAAAACACCAATTGTCTTATATTTGATTGGACTTGCGTTGTTTATAATCGCATTTCTAATTCCAAAAGAATATGCAGTTATGACGAACGTGGTACTGGTGATTTCAACAATCATTGCAGGGTATCATGTCGTGATTTTAGAAGGAATTGGGCATACGATTGAAAATACAAAAATCGCTAAAAAATTTATGCCAAACTCACATATATTAATGGGGCTCGCAGCGATTGGTGCGTCTATTATGGGTAACTTTTATGAAGCGGCACTCTTAATTTTAATATTTGCAGGGGCTCATTTCTTAGAAGATTACGCAGAAGGTAAAAGTAACCGTGAAATTAGCAAATTACTTAAAATGAATCCAACAACAGCGAGACTTATCACAGATGACGGTACTAAAGAAGTCAGTGTAGAGTCATTGAAAATTGGAGATAAAATTCAAGTGCTTAATGGAGACCAAGTTCCAATAGACGGCGTGGTTTTATCTGGAACAACATCAATCGATGAATCCGCAATTAACGGCGAGAGCATGCCGAAAGAAAAAACGATTGGCGACACAGTGCTCCAAAGCACAATTAACGGAACAGGCTCATTTACGATGGAAGTGACCAAAGAGAGCGGAGACACTGTATTCGCACAAATCTTAACACTCGTTAAGGAAAACCAAAACAACCAAACAAGAGCGGCGAGTATCATTCAAAAATTCGAGCCGAAATACGTCACAATTGTGCTCATCTCAGTGCCCGTAGTTATACTATTATTCTTTATATTTGGTTTCACTTTCTTTGACGCATTCTACAAGGGACTCGTTTTACTCGTAGCAGCATCCCCATGTGCACTCGCAGCAAGCACAGTATCCGTTACATTATCAGCAGCATCTAACTTAGCACGTCGTGGAGTGTTATCTAAAGGAAGTGCTTACCTTACAGAACTCAGTAACATTAAAGCAATCATGTTTGACAAGACAGGCACTCTCACGAACGGTCGTCCAGAAGTGACTGATTATACGTTTTTTGAAGATGAAGACACCCTGACTGACATTATCCTCGCACTTGAAAGAAACTCTAACCATCCACTCGCAACTGCGATATTAGATTTTTTCGAACCCAAAGAGATTCTCGATATTGAAACGACGAACCATATTGGTAAGGGGCTTGAAGGTTCGTATAATGGTGACGTATATCGAATCGGGAAACCGACATCATTTCAGGATGTATCAAGTAACATTACAAAAGAGCAAGAGGCGCTGGCACATTCTGGAAAAACTGTTGTGTTTATCGCGAAAAATGAACATGTAATTGGTCTTATTGCACTCATGGACACACCAAAGTATCATGCGAAAGAAGCAGTAAACTACTTTAAATCACGCGGTGTACAGACGACAATGATCACAGGAGACAGCGAAGAAACAGGGCGCGCAGTGGCAGATATGCTCGATATCGATGCGGTGATTGCAGATGTGATGCCAGAGGATAAGTCACGTGTTGTCAGTGAGCAGCAAAAACGGTATGAAACAGTTGCAATGGTTGGAGATGGTGTGAACGATGCGCCAGCACTAGTGAAAGCAAACGTGGGGATTGCGATGGGAAACGGTACGGACGTCGCGGTAGAAGTGTCGGATATCGTCTTAATGCATAATGATCTAGATAGACTGATAAACACTCACAATATTGCGACACGTATGTCTCGTGTCATCTGGCAAAACATTTTTATTGCGATGGCAGTTGTATTGATGCTAATTGTGCTCGGACTTACTGGTATAACAGATATTGCTTGGAGCGTTGTTCTACATGAAGGGAGCACAATTGTAGTAATCTTAAATGGACTGAGATTACTTCTCGGAAAGTAAATTACACGGGAGCGTGCAATGACAAAAAATCAACTGACTTTTATTTATTTGAGCATTGTGATGGCGACAGTCATCTGGGGACTCAACATGGTTCTCTTAAAAGTGCTTGTCACTGAATTACCACCAGCAACAATGACCGCATTTCGTATTATGACGGCAGGAATTACGACGTTGATTATCATTATCTGTTTAAAATCATATCGTAAAATGACGAATACGGAATGGCGTTATATCTTAATTGGAACGCTCTTTGGCGTCGTGTTACACCATTTGTTTATTGCGAAGGGGCTCGTCTTGATTAATGCATCGAACGCATCATTAATACTCGCACTTTTACCAATTACGACAGCCGTTATGGGCGTCATGTTTTTAGGAGAAAAGATGACGAAGTTTCGTCTCGTTGGGTTTATTATGGCACTGATTGGTGTGTTCTTTATTCAAGGCGGTTCTTTCAGCAATATTGTGTTTTCAAGAGGAGAACTGTACCTATTTATTGCCATGTTTGTTCAGGCGATGAGCTTCATTTTTATACGTAAACTGACGTTCACATTGGACTCAAAACAAGCGACATCTGTGATGTTTTTAATAGGGTCAACGATTTTACTCATGATCAGTCTATTCACTGAACCCGGTGGTATCAGTGCGTTCTTTTCTATGCGCCTACCTGTAATGTTTGTATTCTTATTCTCAGGAATTGTGGCAACTGGTGTTGGATTCATCATCTTTAATGGATCGATTCAGCGTATTGGTGCAGGGAATACAGTGATCTTTAATAACTTGGTACCACTATTTGGACTGATATTCTCGGCAATTTTCTTAAAGGATGTTATTAACATAATTCAAATGTCTGGTTTTATCTTCATAGTACTTGGGGTATTATTTGGTACGGGTTACGTTGAAGCAAAGTTTTTGAAACGCAGTAATAGAACGATGAAATCACAACTGGATAATGATGTGTAATATACTAGAGAAAAGAACGTGAGGTGACGCGCATGAAATATGTCATTTCGATGTGTCTGGCGCTCACGCTTATTTTGGCAGGATGTCAAAACAGCCCGACACAAGCTGAGAAAGAGACGAAGGAAGCGCCAATAGTTGAATTGAACAAAGAGACAGTCAAGAAAATTTTTGTGTTACCGAACTATGAGAAGGGTGCGGTTACGTTTAGTGGGACAGAATTTAAGAAGGGCATGACACGCTCTGAAATACTAGATTCATATGGTAAGCCTGATGCGAAGTTTAAGACGGCAAGCAAGACGTATGAAATTTATAGTAACGTTGGACTCTATTATGAAGAGAGCGAAGTTGCAGACGTCGTGTACTACATGAATAATAGCAAAGAAAATGCTGTGAAGGTGCTCGGTGAACCAGATAGAGCACTCGAAAAAGCGGGTCTGTATCAGTATTCATATATGCTTAAAAACAACGGCGATAATGAAATTCACCTGGTCATGTGGTCAAAAGACGGCAAACAAATGGGTCCTGTAACAATCGAAACGGTTGCGAACAATGAAAAGATGTCAAACGAAGACAGCGCTAAATATAAAGACATGGACTCTAAAAAGGACGGTAAGAGGTCTGAGCCTAAAAATGAAGACGAAGCAGTCGAACAGTTTATGGAAGCTTATGTCGACAAGCTTGTAGATTACTATAACGGAGACAATGAGGACGTATTATCTATTGTTGAGTCTGGAAGTAAAGCAGAGAAACAGATCAAAGAAAACAAAAAGATAGGTGACTTTCAAAACCAAGAGTCATTTGACGTGCGTCTCATCAAATACACGTATGTAAACAATGAATACGACGTAACGATTGAGCGTGACTATGCGCACGACAAATCAAAAGGTAAGCAAACAAGCACAATTACCTACAAGATGAAAAAAATCGGCGACAATAAATATGAAATTATCGATTTCACAGAAAAATAACCGAAACAACTGAAGCAAGTCAGTTGTTTCGGTTTTTATTATTCGTTATCCTCAAAAATATTTTCAGTCGTAAAGTTTGACCCACTTGTTGCTTTCGGAACATGGTGCGGATGCCCATCATGAGATTCATAGTCATTTACATATAAAAGAATCTCATCCTCTGCGAGCTTTCTACTATAAAGGTCTTGTTCTTCATCCGTTAAATCTAACTTGCTCATTGCGAGGCTCTCCGAGTCTTGGGGTGAGAACAATGACTTGAACTTCTCCCAGGTACTGCTCTTTACAACCATAGAATCCAAACCATACGCTTCGAATGTCGCCTCATAGATATCCGGCTTCGTGATGATAGTAATGGCTTCTTCCAAAACACCAGATTCTCTGAGCTCGGTGATGCGCGCTAAAACCTCATCAGGACCTAAATATGACTCAATTTTCCTCAATAACATCAACTCCCATTTCGTTCAATACCTTATAAGATATATACCACCTATCTCTCTGAGCAAAACTAAAATAATTATTTTGATAAAAACAGGATTACCATTCAAAAATAATGGGTAAACACAAACCATACAGATAATAATTATGATATATTCATTTGTGGATAAACCACAAAAGGGGCATTATGAATGGAAAGAATTAAGAACGTGCATGTATTTTCTTTTTTTATTTTTGGAGATATTTTGATGATTGCCTCAATATGTTTTTGGCTCACAAATTTATTTGATGCACAGATTATATACACGTTATTCATAGTAGGTACGGTAATTTCTATTTTCTGTATCATACTACTCAAAATTAAAAATAAAACGCACAATATTAGTGACTAAAATACGCCGAGAAGGGATTACTTCTCGGTTTTTTTAATTGCTAAATTAGTAAAAATCATGGAAAATATAATCAATTGAATAAACTATTTATACTAGGGAGACCAAAATGAAAACAAAAATTGGTGTTTTATTCATAACACTCATGTTCGCTTTAGTTTTAAGCGCATGTGGCAACGGTTCAGACGAAGCCAAAGAGCTTTTAAATGAAAATAAAAACACGGAAGCGAAAGATGGATTAAAAATCGCGATCTCAGTTGATCCAGATGGCTTAGACCCACATCGCACAACAGCGAGTTCAACATTTGTTATTACAAATAATATTTACGACACACTTGTAAAAGTAACGAAAGACGGTGAAATTGAGCCAAGTCTGGCTGCATCATATGAACAGTCGGAAGACGGGAAGACGCTCACATTCAACCTTAGAGAAGACGTACAATTTCACGATGGCACGGCACTTACGGCAAAAGACGTTGCATACTCATTTGAACGTATTAAAGATGAATTGGGACCCAGAAAAGATAACTACGCATATATAACTGAAGTCAATGTGATAGATGATTACACAATAGAATTCAAAGCAGAATCACCATCAGCGTCATTTATAAGTGATTTTGCGTACCCATGGGCAGCAATCGTTAAAGACGGTGCAGATGAAACGCTAAAGAAAGATCCAGTGGGGACAGGACCATACAAACTCGTGAACTGGACACCGCAAGATAAGATTGTTTTAGAGGGTGTAGATCACTATAACGAAGGCCAAATTCAAAATGTAGAATTCAAAATGATGCCAGATTCAACCGCACAAGTGACGAGCTTTAAAAAAGGAGATATCCATTTAATTGAAACGACTGGAGATGTTGTGGATACTTTAGGTGATGCCACGATTATCGAAATCGACAACAACTCTGTGCAACTCATGGCAATGAACTTAGAAAACGATTATCTTAGCAATAAAAAATTGCGTCAAGCAATTAATATGGCAGTCGATAAAGAAGAACTCATTAATGCAGTGTGGTGGGGCTACGGCAAACAAATTGGCTCGCACTATCCACCGGTTTTAAAGGGATATGTAGATACTACAGGGACATATCCATATGATGTTAAGAAAGCCAAAGCACTCGTTGAAGAGAGTGGTGCGAAAGGTATCACATTAAATATGAAGTTACCTTCAGACTATCCAAACTATGTTGCTGCAGGACAAATCATTGCTGAAAAATTAGAAGCAATTGGAATCCATGTTAAGATAGAGACGATAGAATGGGGCACATGGTTAACGGATGTGTATGGCAACCGTGATTATGATCTCACAGTTGTTGGTCATACAGGTCGTATCGAAGGGTATGATTTATTAGAGAAATATAATAGTACGCGCTCAGATAACTACTTTAATTATAAAAACACAGAAATAGATGACTTGCTTTCATCTATTAAAGTAGAATTAGACGAAGAGAGACGTATGGATATGTATGAGCAAGTTCAAACGATTTTAGCAGAAGAAGTCCCAGCACTATATATTCAAGAACCGACACGGATTTATGGAATCAGTGATGATTTAGAAGGGTTTTCTGCATATCCGATCGATGTTTTCGAACTTAAGGATTTAAAATTTAAAGAGTAATTAATAGGTGATGAGTGATGAAAGAAATTATAAGACGCATAGCGAGTAGCATAGTACTTATAATTGTCGTATCATTCGTCACCTTTTTTATGTTGATGTTGATACCAGGGGATGCGGTTGAAATTAGCTTAGGAACAGAAGCCACTCCGGAACGTGTGACAGAACTTCGTGCTGCACTTGGAATGGACGCACCATGGTATACGCAATATATGAGTTGGTTTACGCATGCATTAGCAGGTGACTTTGGAGTGTCATTTACATATGGCGAAAACGTGACAACATTGCTGTTAAGTCGATTGCCTGTCACATTATCACTCATGCTTATGGCAATTGTGATTGCAGTGCCTTTAGCACTCACGATTGGCGTTATTGCAGCATTAAAACAAAATAAGACTTTTGATATTATTGCAAGAACACTCATGCAAATGGGAGATGCGATGCCACAATTTTGGATCGCGCTAATTTTTCTCGTTTACATTGCCGCGCAGATTGAAATTTTTCCAATATCTGGATTTACACCATTTAGTGAAAGTGTATATGGCGGGGTAATGAGTTTGTTTTTACCGGCAGTCGTCCTTGCGTTTGGAATGATTGCGACACTGATCAGGATTGTAAGAAGTTCCATGTTACATAGTTTAAAACAAGATTATATGCTCATGACGCGTGTGTCTGGTGTCCATCCAGTACGCGCAATTATTAAATATCCATTACGAGATGCATTGATTGCACCACTTACGGTTATTGGGATTCAAATCTCAGGCTTAATTTCAGGTGTAATCGTCGTGGAGAGTATCTTCAGTTTACCGGGAGTCGGTCGACTGTTGTTTAGTGCTGTTTTAAAACGAGATCTATTCTTAATACTTGGGCTCGTGAGCTTTATTGTGACCAGCGTGATTATTATTACACTCATCACAGACATACTTTATATTCTATTGAATAAGAAGATGAGGAGGAATGAGTCATGAGAAAGTATCTGCTTATATTAAGTATTGTACTGTTGCTCATTCCATCAACACTCGGATTAGTATCGTTATTTTATACGCCATATCCGATTACTCAGATGGATCTTGGAAATAGATTTTCAGGGATGTCTACAGAACACTTACTTGGAACAGATCAGTTTGGACGGGACATATTATCCAGACTGATGGTTGCGTCACGCTATGCATTATTGCTTGGGACTGTATCAGTCACTTTAGGCTTATTTATCGGGTCTTTAATTGGCATTATCTCGGCGTTATCGAAAAAATGGATCAGTATGATTTTTTTAAGATTTATAGATGGGATGCTCGCCTTCCCAGGCATTGTACTTGCCATGATGTTTGTCGTCGTGTTTGGAGATGGAATATACTCGACGCTCGTCGCAATTGCGATATTTATGATACCGATATTTGCACGACTGACCTATTCACTCATCAAAGAACAACAACATGCACTCTATATTGTTGCGGCTAAAAGCATCGGACTTTCTACAACGAGAATTGTGTGGCGACATTATCTGCCCGTTATCTTGCCGAGACTCGTGACTCAATTCAGCGCAAGTATTGGTTCTGCAATATTAATAGAATCCGCATTATCCTACCTTGGGCTTGGTGTCGTTCCACCGAATGCGAGTTTCGGACTTATGTTGAAGGAAGCACAAAGTTTTATGCTCAGTTATCCGTACTTAATTTTACCGTCTGGTATTCTTCTAGTAATTACCGTATTAGGACTTAACTTGATGGGAGACACATTAAACGACCGACTCATGAAACTAGGTGATACGAATGATTAATATAACACAATTAGAAGTCCATACACACGAAGGAAGAGCGCTCGTTCAGCCGTTTGATTTTCATTTGAAAAAAGGGGAAATTGTTGGGATATTTGGTGAGTCTGGCTCAGGAAAGACCATATCGACCCAAGCGATGCTTAACTTATTACCAAGCGCGTTAGTCTCTCGTTCGATTAAGAAAATCGTAGAAGACAGAAACTTAGATATGCTCTCTCCACGTGAGTACCGTAAGCTTATTGGTCTGGATGTAGGATACATCCCACAAAATACGACAGAGTTTTTACACCCTTTGGTTAAAATTAAGCATCAGATGTTAGAAGGGTATGTCACGCATCAATGTGGAACAAAAAAACAAGGACTTAAGCGAGCAACGGAACTTTTAGAACTTGTTGGGCTTAATAACCCTAAGAAAATTTTGAATGGATATGTATTCGAACTGTCAGGAGGCATGCGTCAGCGTGTGAATATCGCACTTTCATTAATGACGAAGCCACGTATTATTATTTTAGATGAGCCCACAACGGCGTTGGACAGCATTACGGAACACGAAGTAATGGAATTCTTCAAAAATATAAATCAAGAAGAAGGCGTTTCACTAATTTTAATTACACATAATATGAAACTGATTGAAAAATATACAGATCGGGCGTATGTCTTTTATCAAGGCGAAATGGTGGAAACAAACGATACAAAAATGTTGTTTTCAGAACCGTACCATCCACATACAAGAGCACTCGTTCAAGTGACACATGGGGAGGAAGTGAGATGACAATACTATCTTGTGAAGACGTATCAAAGCACTTTAAAGATACGGTGGCAGTAAAAGGTGTGAGTTTAGCACTCGGTGCAGCTGAATCTATTGGGATTGTTGGAGAATCCGGTTCAGGAAAATCAACGCTCGCAAATATACTCGGTGGACTCATTCCACCAACGTCTGGAACAGTATATTTTGACGGAGAGAAAATTAGTGACATGAAAAAGACGGATTATATGAATTTTAGACAAAATGTACAATTTGTATTTCAGAGTCCGAAAGAAAGTCTCCATCCATACTTGAAAGTGCGGACATCACTCAGAGAGCCATTCTATGCGAAGGGTAGAAGACGCACTTTGAAGAAAGAAATCGATAGTCAGATATTGCGCGCATTAGAACGTGTTCAACTAAATGAAAGTGTATTAGATAAATACCCGCACCAGCTCAGTGGAGGTCAGGCACAGCGTGTATCTATTGTAAGAGCGATGATTACAGATCCGAAAGTCGTCATTTTTGATGAAGCAGTGTCCGCACTAGATATATTAGTGCAAAGAGAAGTGATTGAGATTTTGAAAAAACTGAGACAAAATATACGTACTTCATACCTCTTCATCACACACGATATATCGACTGTACAGTCACTTACAGATAGAATTATCGTCATGAAAGACGGCAGAATCGTAGAGATAGGTAAAACGGAGGATGTTTTAAACGACCCACAGAATTCGTACACTAAAAAACTTATAGAGAGTGCGATATAAATTAATTTTTGTATCATACAAAAAAATCGACCTCCATTTAAGAGGTCGATTTTTTATTTATTCTACGTCACTCATCATACGCTTAATTTTAGGACTAATGAAGAGCAGAATGATCGCTAGAACAATCGCTACAAGTCCGGAGTATAAGAAATATTGTTGAGTACTGATGATGGCATATAGTTTAACCATTTGCGCGTTCAGCCCTTGGGCCATAGCGTTCGTTAAGAACCATAGAGACATCATTTGTGAGCGGAATGCATCCGGTGATAATTTCGTAGTTGTTGATAAACCAATAGGGGAAATACAAAGTTCTCCAAGTGTTACGAGTAAGAAACTAAGTACTAACCATACTGGGTTGATTAACCCATCTGTTCCTAAAGGAATCACCATTACAAGATACGCAGAACCTGCTAAAATAGCACCAATCGCAAATTTGACTACAGTTGACGGGTTGCGCTCTCCAAGTTTAACCCAAATTCTTGAGAATAGAGGTGCAAAAAGCACAATGAAGATTGGGTTTAAAGATTGGAACCATGCTGCCGGAATGTTGAAATCAATCGCACCGTTTGTTAAGTTCGCCACACTGAGTTCAGTTTTAGTATCTGCGAATGCAGCTAAAATTGTTGCCCCTTGTTCTTGAATCATCCAGAATGCAACTGCAACAATGAATAATGGAATATAAGCAAAAACGTGCGTACGCTCTGTTTTTGTAACGCTTTTAGATGAAACCATTGTAATCACAAGAACGATTGGCAGAATAACGCCAAGTATTGTGATGAGGTTTGCAAAGTTACTAATTGTAAGTGTGTTTGTTACATATGCAATTAGAGTAAAAATCGCAATGATGACAAGTGCTGTGACAAGAAGAATGGCAAAACGTTTCTTCTGTGTACCAACTAATGGGTTTGTTGGCTTCATCCCAAGATCGCCAAGGTTTTTGCGACTTGTTAATAGATAAGTCACAAGCCCTGCGAACATACCAAATGCTGCAAGAGAGAACCCAACATGGAACCCATAATTCACTTGTAACCAACCGATAAGTAATGGTGAAATTAAACCACCTAAGTTGATAGACATGTAGAAGATTGTAAAACCAGCATCTACACGGTTATCACCTTTTTCATATAATAAACCTACATTTGTTGAAATGTTTGGCTTTAACATACCTGTACCGATAATTAAGAATAATAATGCAAGCATCAATAATGTAAAGTTATTCGGTAAAGCAAGTAGTATATGACCAATCATGATGAGAATTCCACCATAGAAGATTGACGCGCGAATACCTAGTACTCTGTCGGCAATCCATCCACCGATGATTCCGCTCATGTAAATTAATGCTCCATAAATAGAAACAATTTGTAAAGCTGTACTTTGATCGAGGCCGAATCCACCTTTAGCGACTGAATAATAAATATAGTAAGCAAGAATTGCTTTCATACCGTAGTAGCTGAAACGCTCCCAGAATTCAGTAAAGAATAAAGTGGAAAGCCCACGTGGGTGTCCAAAGAACCCCTTTTGTGGGACGGACGATAAGTTATTATTTTGGGACACTGTTGTTACCCTCCTTAAAAATGACTTTTCTAGTTTAACATAAATCCAAGTTCTGAGTCATAAAAATATTCTTACAATTTTGTAACTTTTTTTAAAAGATCAACACACAAAACGACTGACCAAAAATCAATTATATATTAGAAAGAACTATAAAAATGGAATGTTAAAAGTGCTAGAAAAATTAACAGTAAGTAGGGGGTCACTACTAACTTTGTGAAAAATTGGCTATAATAAGTGAGAGAAACTTTTTGGAGGAATAATTAATGACTAGGAAAACATACAACGCACCAACAGTAGGCGCATCAGGTCCGTACTCTCACGTAGTAGATGCAGGAGACTACGTATATTTCTCTGGCCAAACAGCAATGAACAGAAATGATGTTATAGAAAAACCAGATCCTGCAAAGCAAATGGATATTGCGATCGAAAACTTATTTGACGCAATGGCCGAGGTAGGCATTAAAGAAACAGAAATTGTTAAAGTAAATATGTTTATTACTTCAATGGATATCTTTGAAGAAATCAACGCAGTATACGCTGAGAAATTCACATCACCATATCCCGCACGTACATGTGTAGCGGTTAAAGAATTACCACTCGGTGCAGATGTTGAAATTGAAATCGTAGCAAAGCGTGGATTGTAAAATTAACTAAACTCCTATCTTTATCGGTAGGAGTTTTTTATTTATAAAAATAACAAATTTCAATGTTTAATTATAGAATATTATCTAAATTATCAACGAGAAATATTACAATAGACATAAGGGGTAAAACGATCATACCTATTTTATGTTCAAACGATGGAAAAGTGTTTAACATAAACAAAAGAATTAGATTTCTTTCAGGCATTTCCGAAAACAAGTGTATATTTTACGAGAATGGGGAATACGATTATGAAAGGGGTTACAACAATAGAATCTAAGGTACTATTATAATCATAATTATTCCCAGGTGAAGTGAATAGGAATAATAAATCCTTTGAAGTAACAAAATATTATCATTACGAGTGAGGAGTATTGAGATGACAAAAAAATGGTTAATTTTATTAATGAGTGGTGCATTATTTTTAAGCGCGTGCAATGACGAAAAAAATGATGAAAGTAAAAACGAAGAAGACCAGTCAGAAGTGACGACTGAAGAGTCTGACAAAACAGAAACAGCGGAAGAATCTGGAGAAAAAATTGTAGAAATCGGTGAAACAGTCGATGTAGAAAGTTTTGAATGGGAAGTTCCATACCAGATTACCGTGAAGTCTGTTGATTTTATTAATGAATATGATGGTGAAGATATCACTGAGTATGTTAGTAATGCTGACGAAAATATTAAATTTCTGGTTGCAGATACAGTTATAAAGAATACAAGTGAGGAACCGATGCTTGCAGGTGAATATGTCATGCCTAGATTAGGTATTGATACAGATGGTAGTGGTGAAGACTTTATTTTTGAGCTATCAGAAGATGAGCTTTCACAAGAACTTGCACCTGGTGAGGAAATAGAGTTAGATTTTGTATATATACAGGATTTACTGACGGTTTATGATCCAGATGGGAATGTATATTTACATTTCGAGGGAATGACAGATAACCAAAAAACATATCTCATTCCTACAAAATAAAAGTGAATGCGTCCATGTTTAAATGAAGTGTGACTTTAAAATCTGAACATGGGTATTCAAATTATATTTATAGCACTGTTAATTAAATGGGTGATAAGTAGGAGGCTCGCTATGAAAAATAGTCAGTATTGGGTGAAGCATTTAAACCTAGAGCGTCATGTTGAGGGTGGTTATTTTAGGCAGATTTTAAAGTCAGAATCTCGTCACGGTGAACGTGCACTTTACACGAGTATTTACTTTCTCTTAGAGCATGGCAATCCGTCACATCTTCATCAATTAACTGCCGATGAAGTTTGGTATTATCATGCAGGTCATACCCTCACAGTTCATATGATTTATGAAAGTGGAGAATATGAAGCAATTAAACTTGGAACGGATGTCGAAAATGGAGAAGTTCTTCAAGCAGTTGTACCTAAAGGTACAATTTTCGGCTCATCTGTGGAGAATGAGGGAGAGTATGCTCTCGTTAGTTGCATGGTCGCACCTGGGTTTGAATTCGATGACTTTAAACTATTCACGCAAGATGAGTTAATGAAGAAATTCCCACAGCATGAAGCGATTATCAGAAAGTATGCGCTAAAAGAGATTGAATAAAAAAACTGCCGGAGCGATTTAAGCTCCGGCAGTTTTTCTATCTTGTATGTTAAAACAAACTTAATTTTTTATAATTTCTTCTAAGAACCGACTTACGCGCGTGAGTTCGAGCGTATAGTTCTTGATGACGTAAGGATCATTGAGCATTTCTCTGATATTGTCGTCAATTTCTCTAACGATTTGTGGCGTCAATTCTTCACTTAGTAGCGCGTTGTTTTCATCTACTAACGCACCAACTTTATTCATAACGCCTACATCCGTTTTAAAAATCATAAACGTATTCTTAACGATTTCAAGCATTTCATCCGTTCCAGTTGTGAGCACTTCGCGGTCGATTTCTTGCTTAAGCACACTCTCGCTGCGGCGCGCCTCTTCTTGCGCACGTCTTTCCTCAGGACTTACAATCGTATCTTGGAACCTGTCATTTCGTACCGTCTCCAGAACGTTCGGTATGCCAAATTCTAGCAACTCATAGTTTGACAACATCGCAAAACGTCGTGCAAAGTCGTAAGATGAAATACCACGGTTAATTGGGTTTTTATCAATACGGTATTCTTCACTTTGTACCATAATTGGTTGTGCAGCTAAGAAACCCTGAAGTAAAGCTTCCGTCGTATTATCATTGATACGCACGGTGCCTAAATAAAACTCGACTGTATCAGAATCTATGTCCTTTTCTTTTATTAGCATGTACTGCATTGTCCCTGACGTATTATTAGTAATAAAGTAGTTTACAATATAGCCTTTTGGATCCATGATTTACACCTCATTACTACTTTAGAACGTATTACAGATGAAATCAAAGAAAACGCAGATTGTTTATTTAACAAATCATTTTTTATTTTTAATACTTTCAAGCATCGTATCAATGGTTTGCGGAATTTGGGACAAAATAAGATTTACTCCTGAATTAATCACATGCGTAGAAGATATTAAATTGCCATATAATTTCATGCGAGACAGTACACCGTGAGCTTGTGAGATTACTGAAAACTCGGGATATGTAACTAAGATGCCACCCAGTTCATCACGAGTGAATATACGGCGGTCAATCAATTGCTTTACAAGACCAGAAGCATTATTAGTATCGGCTAAATGTTCACCGTTCATATTTGGACCAGTGGCATTCACGAGTAGTTCCGTATTGTAAGTACTTTTATCGTCGCGTAGAATAAACGTGTCTCTATATTCAATATCACTCAAGTGCGAAACAAATAAAAGCTGATTCTTTTCAATCATTTCAACTAACTTTTCTGCGGTTTCCATAGGGAAAGGCCCCTCTAATTGCATAATGAGGGATTTTAGTTCCTTCATAAAATATTCACGGTCATGCTGGGGGTACTGATTCCATAACTTTCTCAGTGTCACTGTCAGAGTTGTAACGACAGTTTCAATTTTACCCATCGTCTCTATATTCTGTAGTTGCCATTTAAGAGACTCTTCGACACTCATATCGTTTAACTCATAAACTAAATTAAAGTCGATACCAAGCGCATTTAGTTCATCTTCTATAGCTTCCATAAAATGAGAGATAGAAGGCGTTTCTTGCTCTTGCATCCACGAATCTTTTGTTATAGTGATATCAGCTTCCGAACCTCGTATAAACGGCAACACACCGCTTCTAGAAGCAGCGAGAATCTTTCCGTTATACTGATTAGTGTATAAAAACATCATGATATCAATTGCAGTTAGACTCGATCCGATAATACCGACGGAGTCTGAACGAAGTAACTGATCTTTATAGGCATTGATTGGAAAGGGCGTAGAAATAAATGCATCCGTACCTTTTAAATCATAAAAGTCTGTTTGTGGCAATTGACCAATACACAGATGTACGACGTCGAACACTTCTTGTCTATCCTCAATATGTAAGGTAAAACTATCGCCATCAACAGTAATATCAGAAACGATTTCAGGTATAAATGTAACCCTAGGATCCTCGATATATTGATTAAAGACATCGTTAGTATACTCACCAAACTCCGCACGACTAATAAATTCTTTTTCTAAACTTTCAGGACGCTTACGTTCTAAATATTTAATGTATTCTTCCTTATCATCCCAAGGTGCTAGAGTCATTTTTCTTAATCGTTGATTGAGTAATAACGCTTTGTCATCCGGACCAAATGGATACCCGACACCAGCATCGCGTTTAGTGTCATAGATATACAGTTCAAAAGGCACTTCCACATGATCGATGTAGTATCGCATTGTTCCAATGCCGGCCATGCCAGCACCAATAATTGCTACTTTCATAATATGCTCCTTTAAATATAAAAGACAGCTGTCTCTTAAAGCCCCTACGTCAATAGAAGACTCAAGGCCTTGACTCAATTGCTTTTAATTATTTCATTCATTATATATTTTATCCTTAAATTAAGACACTTAAACCGATTCAATCAAATAAAAAAATCGTGATTCTGAAAGAAAAAGCTGTTTGCTGTTTATTTATAAACCGAGCTTAATCATATTTTTTACATTATTAGAAGATATGACAAAGATTATGTAAGAGATGACATGAGAAACGCTCTCGCAGAATACTTATTTGAAGTAGATAAATGGCGCTATTACGAAGTAGTGCTGTTTGGTAACTCCATGATGACACTTACAACAGATATGTTAAAGATGGTTACGCTAGAATTGGTAAAATCACCAGTACTGACTGTAGAAGTTAGGAAGAATACACAACTCAGAATTCAACTTCTATATAATGTCGCTTTAACGATGATTGAAAAGAAAGAGTTAGAATTTGCTAAAGAACTCATAAAAGAAACATGGAAGAGTATAGAAAAAGACGAAACATTAGTTTTAGAACGCATTAAACTTCATTATTTAGAAGGCTATCATATGTATAAATGTAGAGAAGATGAAGCTGGGAGAAAGTTGATGAAAGAGGCGATAGAAACATTTAATACATATAAATGTATGCATCTTGCAAGTAATTTTGAAGATCATTATGAAAAGAATGTGAAAAAAAGCCTTTGATATCAAAGGCTTTTTACTTTGTACAAGCATTAACGAATGTACGATATAAAAGATTTGTATCTTCATCAACAATATATTCAGGATGCCATTGTACGCCCAATAGGTAATGATCGGTAGTACTTTCGATAGCCTCGATGATACTATCATTCGAATGAGCAACTGCTTTAAGGCCCGAACCAGGTGTCTTAATAGACTGATGATGGAAAGAATTAACCATGATTTTTGCATCGCTATAGATACCGGCAAACTGTGACTGCGGGTCAATCGTTACAGAGTGTGATGCATGTTCGTTTACAGCCAGTTGTACATGTTGCATTGCAGAGGCACCGACTTGAGTTGGGATATCTTGGTATAAAGTCCCCCCACAAGCCACATTAATGACTTGTGCACCACGACAAATCGCTAAGATAGGTGTGCGTGACTTTAAAGCCGCTTCAGCCAGTGCAAATTCAAATGCATCTCTACCAGGAGAAATTTCCTGGAGTTGTTGAAGCGGGTCTTCATTGTAATAAATGGGATTCACATCCGCTCCACCTGTGAAAACTATACCATCGAGACGTTCGATAAGCGCTTGAATAGTTGTTTCATCATCATTGATTGGTAGCATTACTGGAACACCACCAGCTTCAATAATACGATTGTAATTACTTTGATGGAGAGAGAGTCTGTTCTCATCTACTAGATTTGCAGTAACACCGATTAATGGTTTCATATGAGATCACCTGCTTTGAAATGTTAAGGTAATTATAACTTTAAAATCATAGAGTATATTGTGAAAAAAATTATATTAGCCTATATTGAAAAGAGAATAATAACTATGGAGTGATAACATGTATAGCACGAAAAATTTGTGGAATTTTCCATCAGCTAGGGGGATACAAAGAGAGTCTATAAATGATCCCGGTATAGAAACATTTAAAGACCACCCTTTAAACTCATTAGCACGCGAAATCTGTCAGAATTCATTAGATGCACGAGAAGATTTTAACAAACCTGTCACTGTAACGTTTGACAGATTCTCAATTGAAAGTAAGGACTTTCCTGGAATAGAAAAATTTAGGGAGAATCATGAATATGCCGAACAGACTTGGCGTGATAATTCACAAGCATTAGAGTACATAGAAAAAGCGAAAAAAGTATTAAATGCTCCAAGAATCAATTTTTTGAAAATCAGTGATTACAATACAAAGGGACTACTAGGTGCGGATACGGATAAGTTAGGTAGTCCATGGAGTACTTTAGTAAAGGAAGTCGGCTCATCGAATAAGAGTGATACTTCGGGAGGGAGTTTTGGCATAGGCAAATTTGCCCCATTCGCTAATTCGGACATTAGAACTGTATTTTATGCAACATGTATACCAAATGGAAAATTTTATATAGGTGTTTCAAAGTTTATGTCATTCGACACTGTTAATGGTGAAACTACAACTGGTGTAGGTTATTATAGTAGTTCAATAAATTCCGATCCTATAAGAGGTCACACTCCTTTTTACGATGAACATAGGGGTGATGAACATGGAACTGATGTTTTTGTTGCAGGATTCAACAAGGATGATACTTGGATTACTGAAGTCATAAAATCAGTTATAAACAACTTTTTTATTACAATATGGAAAGGTAAATTAATGGTAATTGTAGATGGAAAAGAGATTAACCAAAATAATTTACATAAGTTTATAGAAAAGTATGGAGAAAAGGATACAAAGGGATACTATGATGTATTAACTAACGAACAAACAATAAAGTTAGATGTTGTCAATTATAGTAAAGAGATGGGAGAACCATATGGTGAGGAATTTGGTTATCAGGAGCAGGATGCTCAATTGTACTTACTAAAGACAGAAACTGGCAATAGAAGAATTTTGATGACCCGTAGTACAGGAATGTGGTTATTTGAACAAAAAAACATCAGTGCATCTATATTTTTCACGGGAATCTTAATGATAGAAGGAGACAAAATGAACTCGGATTTTAAGAAAATGGAAAATCCATCGCATACGGAGTGGTCTCCTGAAAGGTATATTGAGGACCCTAAAAAGGCGAAACGTATGTATGAAAATCTACGCAAATTTAACAGAAATGCTGTTATCTCTCAATTTCAAGAGGACACTGGCGAGGAAATGGACGCAATGGGAATGAGTGATTTTTTACCAGATAATTTTGGGGGTAATCCAAGTGGTCTGAGACCCACGGAGGTTTTTGAAACAGATTTTAGTCGCTCGAATATCAAAAAGATAGAATTACCAAAAAATAAAATGTCCAAGGATATTCAAAGTGATTCCGGGGATGTGCTTACTCAAGTCCTAGATGAAATTGTTGGTACACCAGACGATGGTGATACAGGAGGCGGTGCTAACGGTAATACAGGCGACAATTCTCATGTGAGGAATCATCCAGGTTCAGGATCTGGAAATCTTGGCGTAGACGGATCTGAAGGCAACGATATATTTACGATTTATCGACAGTCTAAAGGTAAGCCGGTGGAAGTGTTCCACAAAGTCGCAGTAACTAAAAAGCCGAATGAATATCAAATTATTATGAAATCCTCTACCAACCTTAAAGATGTAATTATAGAAATTTTTACAATAGGGGAAGTAAGTAAAAGCAAAGCAATCTTATATTCAGCAGAGTTAAATGGAGTAGAGCTTAAAATCAGAAATAATATGATCCATATCCCGTTTCTAAAAAGTAAAGAAGTTACTCATTTAAAGTGTTCTATTAGTTTTGATGGATTGGCAAGAATTGGAGTGAATTTCAATGAAGCTAAAAAGTAATACATATCCATATCCCGTATTAAGAAATAATAATGATGATTATATACAGGGGAATATCGAACTTGCTGTAGAACTCACTCAGGTTATGAATGAAACAAATTTAAGAGTGTCATTTAGTCTCGAAGAGGCTGCATTAGAAAATCTTATAGATGAAAATAAAGCGCGAAAAATTGTTCATATTGAATGTCCACAAACTTTATATCGAAAGGCATTTATTGTAAATGGTACAGAAAAGCAAATACCATTAAAAAAAGAAGAACTTAGAGGAAGAGTAGAAGTTACCGGTTTTATTATAGCTGTTACAGAGATAGCGGATTTTCAAAGTGATAATTTTAATGATCTTTATGGAGGTTTAACATTCGATTTTGAAAGAGGTAATATTTTAGCTGAAGCAGCTGAGTATACAATAGACTTATTTGAAAGTGAACAGTCTATTGAAAAGCTCTCATCAATAATAAATGTTGTACTGAGTTATGAAAATAAATTAATGACTGTGGATTCTTCTTCAGACAAGATTGTTATAGCTCTGCCTAAAAATCAATATGAGCAATATGCAACCTTTTCTAAAACAGTATTTAACAATATACTCATCTCGGTTGTAATTGTACCCGGATTAGTAGAAGTATTAAATAGAATCAAAATTGATCGACATGCATATGAAGATACTCGATGGTACATTTCACTTAAGCATTCCTTAGAAAGTATAGGAATTGATTTGAATTTATTTGATGAAACGCCATTGGAGATTGCTCAAAAACTATTAAAAGATCCAATTCAAGGAGCTATTAATGTATTAAAAAAAGTTGAGGAGAGTGGGGCTGATTGAAAACAAGATTAAAGTTAATCACTTCAGAAGCGTTAAATCATTTTACCGCTAACTTTGAGTATTTTATTAGAGGTATAGCTACAGGAGATAAAAATGTCTTAAGTGAGTTATATGATGAGAATAATTTTAGTGACAGTAATATAGAGTTTGAATATACACCATTAATTCAAAATGGTACTTATAATGTCACGGATTATAAGAATATCAAAATTCTTTATGAAACTTTTGAGAATTTAACTCCTGTCCAAGCTTCGCAAGAGAGATTATGGGTTAGTCTAACCTTAAATCATTATATGGACTATTTTAAGTATAGGACAGAATCCTATTTTAATAATCTGAAAGAAGGCATAAAAATAGAAGAATCTATTAAAGGTTTAAAAGCGGCTATATTGTATTCATGGGGTCAGAAAAGATCATTGTTTGTATGTAGGCTATCAAGATTATGGTGGACTGGTTATTTAACCTATGATAAAGATCATTCCAACCCATATCATTTGGCAAAATTCTTTTCTGAAAGTGATTTTTCTGGAAGAGCTATAATTTATTTTTCAAGTAATTATACTGCTAATAAACAATTATCACTTGGAATATTGACAGCTCTTAAAGATTACAACAATGAAATTGAGAAAATAAATAGACAAAGGCATTTAGTTCCCGTTACCAAACATTTTAATACACTTGGAGGCGGAACACTTATTGATTTATACACAAGAGAAGATGCATATAAAATAACAGAAAATATACTGCTTAATTCGACAACCAAGAGTATATAGACTAAGAAACACCTACTGGTCTTTTTTAATCTAAGATCTTGTAAAACTACTACTTTAATGATCAAATAGATTTAAGGAGTGATATAAATGGCTATAATTGACTCAAATTTTAAAAGTATAAAAGAGTTTTTAGCTTCTGCACCATATTTTATACCCGAGTATCAAAGAGGATATTCTTGGGAGAAAGAGCAGTTAGAAGATTTATGGCTCGACTTCATACATCTATATGAAGATGATATTTTGGAAAAGCACTTTTTAGGTCAAATTGTTGTGCATCATGATTCTAGTAAAGGTGAAAAATTTATAATCGATGGACAACAAAGAACCAGCACAAGTATTATTTTGTTAGATGCATTTAGAATAAAATTTTCTCAATTATATGATGAACTCAATGAAGAAGATTTAAATTACAATATCGATGATATTATTGAAGAAATAAATTATGAATATATTGGCAAGAAAACCTCAAGAGAAGACAAAACAAAACTATTCCTTGGTGAGGCTGACAAAAAATTTTTTGAAGAATATATACAAAGTCAGGTCAATAATAAAATTAATGTTTCAAAATCAAAACTGAGTAGATCAGAAAAAAGAATTTATGATGCTAGTAAATATTTCTTGCAAAAATTAGAAGAACAGATATCTAATTTAAAAAGTAATTTAGAAAAATATACACAACTAGAAAAATTATATAAATGTTATACCAATTCTATGCAAATAATGTATGTTGAAACCAATAATCTTAATGAAGCATTTATAATATTTGAGACTCTCAATGCCAGAGGTAAGTCATTAGAAACATCGGATCTATTAAAGAATCATATATTCCGTATGTCTGGTAATCAAATAAATGAAAATAAGAACGAGTGGAATCGAATGATTGATCATTTAGGAAGCTCTGATGCAACGAAGTTTATAAGAAGTTATTGGAATTCAAAATACAAATTTGTTAGAACAGTTCAGTTATATAAAATGATTAGGTCTAAAGTAAATTCTAAAGAAGAGGCATATAAATTGGTAACTGAATTATCAAAGTATGCGAGTCTATACTCAGCTTTGGATAAACCTACTGAATCTACCTATTTTAAAAATTCAAAAATCAATGAGAAATTAGGAGAAATACATGATTTAAATGCTAAAACTTTCTTCCCTATAATGATAGCAATGGAGTTGAAAAATACTAGAGAAGACGATGTACTTAGAGTATTAAGTGCAATTGAAATACTTATTGTTAGAAACTTTGTTGTTGCAGGAAAAACAGCAAACTCATATGAGATCACATTTAGTAAAATTGCAAAAAGCATTTACGATAAAGAATTATCTTCTGTTCAAGAGATTATTAAAGAAATACGTGAAAATATGATCTCCGATGATGAATTTGAGAATAGTTTTAAAACGTTCAGTATCAAACAGAAACCAGCTATACGTTATATGTATCGTAAAATTGCAAACCATAATGAAAAAGAAATACAAGTGATTACTGATAATAATAAAGTACATATAGAGCATATTATGCCTGAAAAAATCGGAGGATGGGGAATCGCCAAAGAAGAACATGCAGAATATCTTACACGGTTTGGGAATTTAACGTTATTAGGAGATGAATATAATAGATCAGCTTCAAACTCGAGTTTTGAGAAAAAGAAAGAAATATATAGAGATTCAAAAATTGAAATAACACGTAAACTATCTGATCTAAATAAATGGGATATAAAATCTATTGAAGATAGACAGTCGGAACTAGCAAAAGTAGCATTAAATATATGGAAAAAGTAAATGGCGATTCTATAAAATTATCTATTCGGAACTCGATGAATACATTGGTCTTATAAAGACCTAACTAATTACAACAGAACTCATGAAATCTCCGATAATCAGTGCAAAGACTGTAAGTTATAAGTAGATGAGTATTCAACGCTTTATAACTTTTAATTCACGATGATACAATAACTAAACGAATACATTGTTTGAAATAGACGGAATTTTAATATTAGAGCACATCAATCATATGAATATTTCGCTTATAAAATTGGAAGATAAACAGTTGTTGAATGAAATGATAGACATATTCAAATTATATAATTATGTTCATCTGGCACCAAACTTTAATCGTGTAAAAATAAAAGCCTGATTTCAGGCTTTTATTTTTTGTATGAAATTATGAACGTTTCAAATAAACGATTAGTCGTGTCTTCTTAAATATACTCCTGTTGCCATTGGTACCAAGAATAAAATGATACGTTGTACTTTTAAAACCTCGATGACACCATCATTCGCATAAGAGAGAGGCTTTAAACTTCTTAATAGATTCATATCAATTGAGCTTAGAAGATTCTTACAGTCTACTTAATTATTTTGCTTTAAACATTGAGTTAAAGAAGCTGTAAAGCGCATCTCCAGCAATGAATCCAGCTGCCACTGTGTACATTGTATTTTGCGCTTCTTCCCCCCTGATTTTAATAACAGTAAATCTAATGATAATACCCGCAAGTACTGCCCAACCAGCCATGGGATTCACAAGTAATAAACCTGTTGCAAAAAGAATCCCCATTTGTCTTTTTGGTCCGCCAATTAGCTGTAAGATCGCACCAGGAATTGCCCATAAAGCAATCGCTATTGCCACGTCTTTATCAGCACCTGCCTCAATTGTTGCAGCAAATACATAATCAACTGGAGGTACTAAGTCTTGTGCAAAATATCCATTGTGGAACAGAGCAACCATGAGAATGGCAATACCGAAACCAATAAGTGAAATCATAAACTGGATTTGTCTACCAAGTAATTCACCTTCAAGAGGTTCTTTTCTTCTAAGAATATAGCCCGTTTTAAAGTCATATCCAAGATCTGCGAATGCGGGCCCAGTAGCCGCTGTATAACCAACAAGTAATGCTAGTGCAGGTACTGGGAATCCAATGATAATACCAATTACTAATGTGATTAATGAAACCGCAAATGCGGGGAACCAACCAGAATGCATTGCAGCTACACCTACAATAACTTCAGTAATTAAAGCAGCGAATGCAGCGAAAGTTACAAATAATATGATCATCCAAATAGACATATCTGTTAATATGCCACCCAGGGCTGCAAGGAGAATAGCACCTATAATATAAGCAATATATCCGAATACTAGAGATAGTCCTACAGTTTTATTTTTACGAGAAGTAGCGCGTTGATATTCTTCATCTGCTTCATTACTAAGAATTGTTTGTTTGTTATCTTTTTTAGTTAAAATATAGATGAATTGGAAAAATGCCACTAGACCAGCACCAACCATAATACCGTGTGGAACGTATTGTGCTGAAATATCTGTAGAGAATAGTGCTTCTGAATAACTACTCAGTAACAAACCAATACCAAACATTGTTAATGCAACTATATTACCAATAAATGCAACACCAAATGCAGACATTGGAATTCCAGCTACAGAACCCGCAATACCGCCTAAAACCCCTAGGCCGAGTAAACCTGCTTTTTTACCACCTTGGTCACCTGCTTTAATTGCTTCAGCTGTTGCGATACCCGGTGGCCAAGCACCACTTGCAGGAAATGCTTTTGAACCAAATAAAAGGTACATTAAGGTACCATCAATAAATAGACCAATTGCAGCACCAATTAACATAGGTGTAACCAACTCAGGCATACCGAGTACAAACGGTATACCAATAGGAATGAACAGGGTGTTACCTGCACCAAATGTAGCTGCAGAAATTGCAGTTTGTAATAAATTTTGGTTATTAATATCTCTAAATTTTTGTAAGTATGTGATAGGAACTCTTGCAATTAGCATAGCGAATAATGCACCAATTATAGAGGTGTTTGCAGTAATACCTAAAGTTGTGATTAACTGCATACCGATAATTGCCCCAAGAACACTGAGTAATAAGACAATTAACATAAATATTGGATCTAAAAACACACTTTTCTTTTTGGTGTTGTTCATTTTAAACACTCCAGTTCGTTTTAGTAATAGGTCTCATCCACTGTTTGCTCATAAATAGAAAATAAATTCTCCAAAGCCTCTTTTGTATTCAACAAATAAGGAAATATCCGATCAAATTTTTCTTCATTCATTCTAAACGATGGACCTGAAATGGTTAGAGAGCCAAAAAGTGTGTCGTCTGAATAAAATATTGGAACACTTATGCCGAATATATTTTCTGCATATTCTCCTACAGAATATGCCCATCCTTGCTGTTGAATTTTTGAAATTTCTTTTAAAATATCATCTTTATGAGTATGTGTAGTTTCCGTACGTTTTATAACTTTTTGATCAAGAATCTCTGCAGTTTTTTGCTCAGGTAAGAACGCGAGAATACTCCATGTAAATGCCCCGGACTGCAGAGAGACTTCCGTTCCTTTAGATACTATAAACTTTAAAGGGCTTGGACTTTCAATAACCTCTACAGTTACTGCCTTGTCATTGATTATTTTTAGTAAAAAGATAGATTCGCCTGTAACATCCGACAACGAAGTCATCCGTGATCTAACTAGCTTTTGGAGATTATTTTGTGCCTTATAACTGTTAATAAAAGGCTCGATTCCTGGACCTAATGTATATTTTTTAGTTGTCATATGTTGAACTAGAAAGTTTTTATTTACAAGTTCTTTAAGAGCTCTGTGTAACACCGAGTGATTTACATCCATCTCTTTGGCTAGTTCTCTCAAACCCCACGAAGCATGAGGTCGAGCGAAATAGTTTAGAACGTCAATGCCAAAACTTAATGTTTTAAGAGCCATATGAATTACTCCTTATAGTCAAATATTTTCTTAGCTTCTTCTAGCGTGAAGAATCCATTCTTTACATCTTTTTCTACCAGTTCCTTATTTCTTTTCTTAGGATTACCGTAACCTCCGCCCGTAGGTGTAACAAGGTTTACGATATCGCCTTTTTGTAGTGATAATCGGTTCAACACACCATAAGGGCCATCAGTTTCACCTGATGTTCGATCAATAGTAATATAGCTAGTCGCACCAGCATCACCAGAGTTCATTCCCCAAGGAGGTGTTGAATGTCTACCAAAGCTTGCTGATATAAATTGTTTATCAGTTAGTGCTTTATAAGAGCGTTGAACACCTCGGCCACCGTTGTACTGACCAGCGCCAGCAGGATCATTTCTTAAGCTATACTCTGTGATTTCAACCCCATATTTGTTTTCAGCAACTTCAATTGGCACATTATATGTTTCTCCGTTTCCCATACAGAATTGTCCATTTTGTCCATCTGCATTATTCATTGCTCCCCAGCCACCTGCCGAGGGTTCAACGATTAGAAATGATTCATTATTATTAGGCATCTTGCCATCCAGTGTTACTGTACAAACTGATAGACTATGACCCGCTGATAAACGGTCTGGTATATGAGGAGAGAGCGCTTTCCAAATGAGCTCTGCTCCACCAATTCTAGCTTCAAAGTTAAGTGATACTGGAGCAGGCCTTTCTGCAGATAATATTGATTTTCTGTCAGTAATGATTTGAAGCGGCTTAAACAGGCCTTCAGTTATATTAAATTTTGGTCTCAATATAGCTAAATACATTACTCTCACACTTGCCATTAAACCGTAGTATGAGCAGTTCATTGGTACTTGTACTTGTGGATGAGACCCTCTAAAGTCACAAATAAATTCATTATCTGTGATCAGAACTTTAACTTTTATGTTATACGGTCCCCCAAAGCGTGGATCGCCTTCAATGATATCTTCTGCTTCAAATGTACCTTTTGGTAATTCTTTTAAAATTTTACTAGAGTAGTCTTCAGAACTTTTTATAAGGTCGTCTAATACTTCTTGGACTAAAGCAGTACCTTGTATCTGACAAAGTTCTTTAAATCTTTTTTCACCTGTCTTAAGTGACGCAACTTGAGCCCACATATCACCAATTGAATACTCTGGAAGTCTTATATTATCTCTGATGATGTCATGAACTGCCTGATTCAATTTACCTGCATTAAACAGTTTGACTCCGGAAAGTTGAAGACCTTCTTGGTAAATTTCAGTTGAATTACTTGTGATAGATCCTGCGTCTTTACCACCAACGTCAGTCCAGTGTCCTTTATT
This sequence comes from Phocicoccus pinnipedialis, assembly GCF_903994035.1. Classification (GTDB taxonomy): domain Bacteria; phylum Bacillota; class Bacilli; order Staphylococcales; family Salinicoccaceae; genus Phocicoccus; species Phocicoccus pinnipedialis. Next base: position 35,502 of record NZ_CAJEWB010000005.1, on the reverse strand, counting down.
AGCAGAGAAGGCGATAAGTTTACCCTCATGGAAAATAGGTAATACAAGGCCAACATCAGAAAGGTGTGAACCACCACCTACAAAAGGATCATTAATTATTATAATGTCTCCTTCTTTTAGATATTCACCATTATTAAATTTTTCAATTACAGATTTAACCATCGGACTTAGCATGCCAATGAATGAAGTAACACCGTTACCTTGGCTAATGAGATTTCCTTTATGGTCAGTTAAACCGCATGCATAGTCGAGTACTTCATAGATGATAGGACTCATAGAAGTTCTAGCTAAAGCGATAAACATCTCTTCCCCAATTGATAATAGAGAATCTTTGATTACTTCTTTAATGAAAGGATTTTGATTACTCATTGTTATCCACATCCACTTCTATAATGATATTTCCGTATGCATCAATCTCTGCCAATTGGTCTTTAAGAACAAGGGTCGAAGTCGTTTTTTCTTCGATTATTGCTGGGCCAGAGATCTGGTCTTTATATCCGAGAGATTCTCTACGAAATACTTTTGTATCTTGCCAGTTATCATTTCTGTAATACACTTTTCTAACTTCAATTAATGCCCTTTCTTCAATGGGATCATCTAATTGATCAATCTTTTTAATTGATGGTTTTTCAATCTTACCAAAAGCAGTTAAATGTATATTTACAAGTTCGATTTCTGCTTCATCTAGTTTAAAGTTATATGCAAATTCATGTTCTTTATGAAATTTTTCCCTAAGATCTTTCAAAAAATTATTCGTCCAATTTTGATTATCGATTTTTAAGTGTACTGTATGTTCTTGTCCCTTATATCTCATATCAACAGAACGATGGAGCTCAATTGGAATATTATCAAAATGATTTTTCTTAAATTCTTCTGTAGCTTCTAGTTCTATTCTTTTCCAGTTGTCATCCATAGTCATTTCAGTAACATTTTTTAATGGAATTAAGTTTGTTTGAATAAAGTCTTTTCGGATATCAGACATTAACATGCCCCAAGCTGAAAAAACTGAAGCAGCGATAGGGATGACAACCTTTTTCATTCTTAAATCTCTTGCGAGTTGTGCTGCATGAATCGGACCACCGCCACCAAAAGCAATCATCGTGAAATCTTGGGGGTTATAGCCTTTCCTTACAGAAATTAACTTTAATGCATTTAGCATATTTGAGTTTGCAATTTCAATGATACCTAGTGCTGCATCTTCAGTTGAAGAATTAAAAGGTTTTGCTACTTGTTCAGAAATCGCTTTCTTTAATGCGTCATGATCAACATCATTTGAGAAATTTTTATCAGATAATCGACCAATATATAAATTTGCATCTGTCGTGGTAATGTTTTTACCCCCTTTACCATAGGAAAGTGGTCCAGGTGTTGAACCTGCTGACTTTGGTCCAACTTTTAGAGAACCAAGTTCATCTATCCATGCAATAGAGCCACCGCCGTTCCCAATTTCTACAATATCTACAACAGGTACTTTAATGGGGTAACCAGAAGTTTTTTCACTCTTTTCTATATAGTATTCAGTTGTTATTTTTACTTCACTGTTTGTTATTAATGAGCATTTTGCAGTTGTGCCACCAACATCAAATGCGATTACATTTGGCTCGTTTATTAATTCTCCTAATAATTGAGAGCCATATACACCAGCAACTGGTCCAGATTCAACCATATGAATTGGATATTCTTTTGAGTCTGCAAAAGAGGTGAGGCCTCCATTAGATTGCATTACATATTTATTTTTAGTTTGCGTAACTTTAGAAAGTTCTAACTCTAAATTGTTAATATATTTTTTCGTAACAGGTTGAACATATGCATTTAAAACTGTAGTATTTGTACGCTCATATTCGCGCCATTCTTTAATGAGTTCATGTGATGCTGTAACAGAGATATTTTCATCTATACTCTTTATATAGTTTTTTACAGCAATCTCATGTACAGGATTCTTGTATGAATGAAGAAAAGAAATTGCAATAGATTCTACATTCTCTTTTTTAAATGTTTCTATAATAGCATCAATTTCTTTTAAGATAATTGGTCTTAATACTTCACCACGATGATTCAATCGCTCATCTACCTCAAGTCGTAGATATCTTTCTACAAAAGGTTTTGGTTTTTGATATCTAAAATTGTACAGATCAGGCCTATTTCCTCTAGCGATTTCTAAAACATCTCTAGTGCCTTTAGTCGTAATTAATCCCACTTTTGCACCAGTTCGTTCAGTAAGTGTGTTTATAACAACTGTAGAACCATGTATAAACATACTAATATCATCTAGAGTGATTTTAGATTTTTTAAGCACTTCCATGATACCGGTTTCAAAATTAGGTGGAGTAGAGTCTGATTTATTGAATTCAATATCACCAGATTCATTTAGATAAACTAAATCAGTAAATGTACCACCAATATCAGTTGTTGTTCTCATGACATTAAAACCTCCTTTGGTTCGTTTAAGGAACCGTTGGTCCTTAGTTTGAATCAATATTAATTGTTTCAAAAATATTTTGCAAGCATATTTTATTAAATTGAGAGAATTTATAGAAAATTAAGATAAATGATGTGAAGTATTTACTCATTTTAGTATATTAATAAATATAAAGAATGAAATCGGAGGGTAAAAATGCGAAGAAAACTTACAAAAGACAATGGGATTTCAGCAGTATACGGGGGAGCAATATTAGGTGGAGGAGGTGGTGGTCACATTGAGGAGGGTTTAAAGACTGTAGACATCATTTTTAAACATGGTGATTTAGAGATTATAGACGTTGAAGATTTAAACGATGATGATATAGTCGTTAACGTATCTCTAGTAGGTGCTCCATCAGCAGCTTACCAACATATTCGAGAGAAAGACTATAAATTTACTGTAGATCTTATGTCATCACTATTATCAAAAGAATTAAAAGGGCTAACGACAAATGAGAATGGAGCAGCTACGACAATTAATGGATGGTTACAATCTGTATTAACAGGACTACCCGTGATTGATGCTCCGAGCAACGGTAGAGCACATCCAACAGGTGAAATGGGCTCTTTAAATTTATCAGAAGATAAAACATATGTCTCAACTCAAACATATTCTGGTGGTAAAGATGAATATCATATAGAAGGATATTTTAAAGGAGGACTTCATACTACGTCAAAAGGTGTGAGAGATACATCCGTTCTTGCAGGTGGAATGGTGGCTGTTTGTAGAAATCCAGTGACAGTAAATTATTTAAAAGAAAATGCAGCAATCGGAGGAGTTTCTTTTGCTATAGAACTTGGAAAAGTATATTTAAATTCTAAATCACCAGAAGAAAAGATTAAAAATGTAGTAGAACATTTACAAGGAAGTGTTGTTACAAGTGGTACGGTTAGTGACTATGAATTAAAAATGGAAGGTGGTTATGATATAGGGATCTGTAATATTATTGACCATGAACTCACATTTTTCAATGAATATATGACACTTGAAAAAGGAGAAGAGAGAGTAAGTACATTCCCTGATTTAATCATGACATTTGATACAAAAACAGGATTGCCAGTTGTATCTGCAAACTTAAAAGAAGGAATGCATATTACAGTTATAAGTGTTCCGAAAGAGAACTTAATTCTAGGAAGTACAATGTATAATCACAACCTATTAAAACAGATTGAATCAATTATTCATAAACAAATATTATAAAGAGGTGCTTAAAATGACTTTAAAACAAACTTTAGAAATTTTAGATCAATTAGATCACCCTAAAGTAAATGGGACAGATATTATAAAGCTATTTGAGCGATACAAATATGCAGAAGCAACAACACAAACAATTGAAGGAGAAAAAGGCTCTACAGATTTTGTAAATATTTTAATTAAAGGAACTTCAGGTAAAAGTGGTGGAGGTAGTGCTCCGACGATGGGAATCATCGGAAGATTAGGCGGTATTGGAGCGAGACCAGAAAGAATTGGTTTTGTTTCGGATGGAGATGGTGCAGCAGCAGCACTAACATCAGCTCTAAAGTTAGCAGAAATGAGTGAAAGAGGAGACCGTGTAGTTGGTGACGTATGGATTTCAACACATGTATGTCCAACAGCACCAACAATTCCGCATGAACCGGTAGAATTCATGGGGGCACCTGTAGATATGATAACGATGAATATCTATGAGGTTCTTCCTGAGATGGAAGCAATTATTTCTATAGATACAACGAAAGGAAATAATGTATTTAATCATAGAGGAATATCTATTTCTCCAACAGTTAAAGAAGGTTACATTTTAAGAATTTCTAATGATTTAGTAAGAATCCTTGAAATGGTAACAGGAAAATTGGCCCAAACATTTGCACTATCTATGCAAGATGTCACACCATACGGCAATGATATATACCATATCAACAGTATATTACAGCCATGTACAGCAACAGATGCACCAGTTGTTGGACTTGCAATCACAACTCAAAGTACGGTACCAGGAAGCGGAACAGGCGCAAGTCATGAAGTGGACATTGCAGAAGCTGCTAGATATTGTATTGAAGTTGCAAAAGAGTTTGGTCAAGAAAAACTATCATTCCATGATCAAGCTGAATTTGAGAGAATGGTTAAATTGTACGGATCGATGAAGCAGTTACAAACCCTAGGAGTTGATGAAACTTGAAGTTAGGACTTTTAACTATTGGACAGCCTCCGAGAAATGATATTGTGTCCACGTTTGAAAGTGTTTTAAGTGATGATATCGAACTGATACAAAAAGGGGCTCTCGATTCGTTATCAGAAGAAGAACTGGATGAGGTAAGAGCAACAGATGAAGAAGTTACTTATGTTTCAAAATTAAGAAATGGTCAAAGCATTAAAATAAGTGAAGATAAACTTGTTCCATTATTAAAAAAGGAATTAAAAGATTTGGAAAAGCAGGTGGATATGGTAGTGATGTTATGTACAGGTGACTTTCCTATGCTCAATTACAATAAACCAATAATATATCCAGATAAAGTATTAACAAATATGGTAGATGCACTAAATTTTAATCAGAAGATGGGGTTACTCATTCCTTTAGAGGAACAAAGAGAAAAGATTACAGAGAAATGGAATCGAATAAATACCAATAAGAATGTTCACCTTATGATGATTCAGAACAATTGGATTTAGAGAATATTCATTTTTAAAAATCAGAAACATCACTTATTGTCTTAAATTGTATGGGATACAGTGAGGGTCATAAAAAAGCAACTGAGAGAGCATTATGGTATAGCAGTTGTACTTGCAAGAGAATTCGTTGCAAATTATGTTAAATCGCTATTCTAATAATTAGTAATAGAAGGGAGATATAAATGGAAGCAAGACAACAAGGAATGATTATCAGGAGCTTAGGATTTGTAGATTTATGAAGTATAGGAGTCGGTGCATTAGTAGGAGGAGGTATCTTCACAGTTATTGGTCCAGCTGTAAGTGAGACAGGGCCTTCGTTATTTGCTGCATTTTAATTGCAGGATTAATCGCACTATTTTCTTCTATGAGTTATGCGGAACTTGCATCATACTGGCCATATCAAGGTGCTTCTTATGTGTACGCGAAGTATGCATTCTACCCAGTTTCTAGAGATTTAGCAAAATTAATTGCTTTGCAGTGTTCTGGACTTTACTTTCTATCCTTTTCATTTGCGGCAGGTGAAGTTAACTTAGGATTTGCAGGTTATTTAAGTGTATTAATCCCAAGTGTTCCTACATATATTACTGGCCCAAGTGTTTCAATAGTAATTACAGTAATGTTGTTATTTGGAGTTAACTTTACAGGGAAAGTAAATACGTTATTATCAATTATTCAAATTTTATCGCTATTCCTCATAGCTGTTTTAACAATTTCAGTGAGTCCCTTTGGCCCATTTATGACAACTGAATTTTTAGCACATGGTTTTAGTGGACTTCTAGCAGCTGTCGCACTGATTGCATTTGGACAGATGCAGGTTGAAGCGGTACTAACGTTAGGTGAGGAAGCTAAGAGACCAAGAATTAATTTACCACGTGCTCAAATTTCTGCATTAGTAACGGTAGTTATTTTATATGTCCTAGTTGGATATGGAGTAGTATCAAGTACACCAGTAAATGATCTTGCAGAATCAGTGGCGCCCTTAGCACTTGCTGTAGAAAACATCTTCCCATCATTTGGTAAGATACTTATTGTAATTGCAGCACTTACAGCAACTGTAACTTCAACAATCGGCTGCTTACTGGGATCATCTAGAATGCTATATGCAGGTGCAAGGGAGCATGCATTTCCACTATTTTTTGGAAAATTAACTAAAAATGGTGTTCCCTATACAGCAGTTTTAGCCTCTGGAGTATTGGCTTTAGTTGCAACACTCATGAGTGTTTTTGGGTATGCGAGTGTATTAAATATATTGATTAGTGCAGCGGTTTTCTCGAACTGGCTAATGATGATATTGATGAATATCGCATTAATAATCGTAAGAAAAACAAGACCAGACTTAAAGCCAAATTTTAGATACCCATTAAATATAAAAAATATTCCAATAATGGCTGTTATTGCCATTGTCGGGTGCATTATTGTCATTACATTCGTGAATCCAATTGCGATAGGTATTGGTTTAATTTGGATGATACTTATTACGATTTGGTATTTCGTATATGCAAGAAAGAATTGGAATTTCTTAACACCTGAAGATATAGAAAATTTACAGTAAGGAGTTTTAGATAATTATGAAATATTATTTGCATGAAAATAAATGGGAAGACATTGAGGACTACTTAAAAAATAACGATGTAATTATTTTACCAGTCGGAAGTGTAGAACAACATGGTAACATTTACCGCTTGGAACAGATTCGTTATTATCTCAGGAAATTGCAGAGGATGTTGCTAAACAAACGAACACATTGATAGCTTCACCAGTCTGGTATGGATGGACTCCTCATCATATGGCATACTCAGGTACAGTTACATTGCGACCAGAAACACTAACAAATATGGTTGAGGATATATTGAATTCTTTAATTTATCATGGTTTCAAAAAGATCATCATTGTAAATGGGCATAGAGAAGCTAACCTACCACCATTAAAAATAGCAATGGGTAGAGTTCGAAATAAAACAGGGGCGTTTATAGGAATTGCGGACCCATTTTATATTAATGCTTTAGCAGGTAAAGAATTGAGTGATGTTGAACCTGGAGGTATCGGTCATGCTGAAGAGCTTGAGACATCTATTATGTATGATAGATACCCCGATCTATGCTCACCAAAAAATGCAGTGAATAATATCCCTGAGGAAAGGAATGAATATCTACAACATGATCCAAACGTTTTTTGTGATAAAATTCTGACTGCAAGTGACGTGCATCAATATAGAGAGAGAACAAAAGATATTGGTGTAATGGGAGATTCCACTACAGCAAATAAAGAAAAAGACAGCGAATATCAGCAAAGAATGGTGGATAATATATCGGAATTTGTACTATACCTAGAAGGTTTAAATATAGAAATTATCCAAACAGAAATACCACTCTAACTAAATAATAACAACTAAATCAGGGTAACCTAAATTTTTAGGTGAACCTGATTTTTTAATTATATACTAAGCTCTTGAACTATTTACTGGTTAAACTATAGTTAAATAAGATAGATACAGAAAGGAAGTTATAATGTGAGTAAGTCCCTATTGAATTCTTATGAACGTGGATTTATTGATAGAAGTTCCAATAAATTAACGGCTTATCCTCCTGAGTTAATTGTAAATAATATTGATGAAAATTTACTTTCACCAATATTAGATGAAATGGATAAGTGCCATGATTTTATGATTTCTGTTGCCTTTGTAACGGAAGGAGGCCTTGCTACCTTAAAAGCAATGCTTTTGAAGTTAAAAGAGAATGGTGTGAGAGGTCGACTTATTACGTCTACCTATTTGAATTTTAATGCACCAAAAGTGTTTAAAGAGTTATTAAAAATAGAAAATTTAGATGTAAGAATAACGGACATTGAGGGATTTCATGCCAAAGGTTATGTGTTTAAAAATAGTAAATACATTTCGATGTTTATTGGTAGCTCAAATTTAACTGACACTGCTCTTAAAAAGAACTATGAATATAATGTGAAACTTACAAGCCTTGAAAATGGTGAAGTGATTCAACATTTTTACCAGAAATTTGAAGAGCTTTGGGAAACATCAAAAACTCTGGACGATGACTGGATTCGTAAATATAAAGAAATTTATAAAGAGAATAAAGGCAAGGACAAATTAATTTCTATTGTTGAGGATCCATCAAGATATCAATATCATCACGTAGAAGAACAGATAATATCACCAAACATAATGCAAACAAATGCACTACAATCTTTAAAAGAATTGAGAGCAACAGGTGAAAATAAAGGGTTAATTGTATCTGCAACTGGAACGGGTAAAACTTATTTATCAGCATTTGACGTTATAGAATTTAAGCCTAAAAAAATGTTGTTTTTAGCACATAGAGAACAAATTTTAAGAAAAACCAGGGATGATTATGCAGGACTTATTAAAGGTGATTTAAACAATTTTGGTATCTATAGTGGAAATGATAAAAAAAAGGACGCACAATATATTTTCGCTACAGTACAAACTCTGTCTCAAGAGCATCATCTTAAACAATTTAACAGAGATGAGTTTGATTATATTGTAATTGATGAAGCACACAGATCTGCTGCAAATACATATAAAAAATTATTAAACTATTTTAAACCTAAATTTTTACTTGGAATGACAGCAACACCCGAACGTACAGATGATGCAGATATTTTTAGATTATTTGACTACAATATTGCGTATGAAATTAGATTACAACAAGCACTGGAATCTGGTATTCTTACTTCATTTCATTATTTCGGGGTTACAGACTTTGAGGTAGATGAAGAAAGTAAAATTGATGAACTTTCTGAAGAAAGCCGTATTAAAAATATAGTAGATAAAATAAATTATTATGGACACTCCGGCGAAACGCTACGTGGGTTAATTTTCGCGAGAAATGTTGCCGAGTCTTACATGTTGGAAGAAAAATTAGCAGGATACGGCTTTAGAGCGAAAGCTTTATCCGGTGATAAGAGCAACGAAGAAAGAGAATCAGCAGTCAAAGACCTAGAAAATGGCTTTTTAGATTACTTGATAACGGTCGATATATTTAACGAAGGAGTGGATATACCGTCAGTGAACCAAGTAGTTATGCTGAGGCAAACTCAATCGGCAATTATATTTATTCAACAGCTTGGAAGAGGGCTTAGAAAGCATGATGAAAAAGAGTTTTTAACAGTAATTGATTTTATTGGAAATTATAAAAATAACTATTTAATTCCTGTTGCACTGTCGGGTGATAATTCCTATAACAAAGATCATTTGCGAAAAGAAGTACTAGGAAAAACAATTGTAACAGGAGCCTCTACAGTAAACTTTGAGGAAGTAGCAAAAGAACGGATTTTTAAATCTATAACAAGTGCTACTGTAAATTCTATACGCCAATTAAAATCAGCTTTTCTTAATTTAAAACACAAACTGGGTCATGAGCCTAATGTATTAGAGTTTTATAATGATTTAGATACACCCGACTTAGCTCTCGTTTTTTCTAAAGTTAAACACTACATAGAGTTTTTAAATAAAGTTGGAGAAAATAAAACAAATTTGCCACAACGGTTTTCTAAGATGCTTCACTTCATTAGTCACGAAATTATTGATGGAAAGAGATTAGGTGAGGTGATTCTTTTAGAGCACTTGATGCATGGTGGAATATCTATTAATCAATTGCGGATAAAATTAAATGCACTAGGATTGCCTTCCACTGAAGCAGATATATCTGCACTGATTAGATATTTAGATTTATCATTTTTTACTATGCAGAGCAAAAAGAAATATGAATATCCAATTCTGGTAAAGAATGGAAACTTACTATTACCTGGAAATGAACTAAAAGATGCCCTGAACAATAAAAAGCTAAAGGAACATTTAGAGCATTTGGTGCAAATAGGTAAAGAAAACGCGAAAAAATATGAACAGACGGAACCTTTAACTTTATATAAAAAGTACACAAGAAAAGATTTTTGCCGATTGTTAAATTGGGAAACAGATGAATCATCAACAATATATGGTTATCGAGAAAAATATAATACTTTGCCAATCTTTATTACATATCATAAAGACAAAACAAAAGTAGATACACAACTCTATGAAGATGAACTTTTAGATCCTCATACTCTTCATTGGTACACGCGACCTGGGAATATAAAAGACAAACAAATAAGTAGTTTACTTAGAAATCATCAAATTCATGATTTACCAATATACTTATTTATTAAAAAGGACGACGATGAGGGTACAGATTTCTATTATTTAGGACAGACTATGATCGATTATTCAACGGTAAAAGAAACAACAATGCCACAAGCAGGAAAAGAAGTGGTAACAATGAATATGCACCTAATAAATCCTGTTGAGCATGAACTATATAGTTATTTAGAAACTATATAGTTATTTAGAAACTAAAATTGATAATTAGGAAGGATTTTATATTATGATTCAAACAGATATAAGTGCTATGCCTATTTGGCAAACAGCTATTATTCTACTAATTGCAGCTGCGGTTTATTTCATGGGAATTCATGAAAATAGAAAACTTCATATCAATCAATTAAATGCAACAGTAAATATTGACTCAAAAATGAAGAGAATTGAAGACATTCGTAAACTTTCTGTTGATTACTTAAGAGAGGCCTATGATATGAAAGCTTTTATTAATACTATGATTAATAAAGGGGAGTTTGAGAATGGTGATTATGACATGCTCTATAAGCTTCTAAATAACTTGCAATATAAGAGAGATGAGTTACTCCTCTATTTCTCAGAGCTAGATGATGAAGATAATGATGGAGTGATAAGAAATCTAACCAATGGTGCTTTTAAAACTCCAGTTAATTTAACCTCTGAAATTATAAAAGAGGGTAAAAATAATTTTAGAGAGAAATATAATAACGAATTCAATCTTGTAAGAAATGATTATCGTGAACGCATCGGTGCGTTCTTAAACAAACAATGGAATGAAATATACGATGAAACAAAACGTATCTAAAATTACTATGTATTAACTCCAGAAAGATGAAAGAGCTATTTAAGCATCACTTTCCTTTCAAACCAATCTAAACCCCCTTATACTTAAAGTACTATAGTATAGGGGTGTTTTATTATGACTGAAATGAAGTTTAGTTCTGAAGTTTTTGTCGATCAGCTCACTAATGGCGTTCTTGACCCTAATGAACCGATGCGCTTTCACGTTAAAGATGGTGGTACTATCGTTGCTAACACGGCTCCTGGGTGTTGGGGGCCTATGATTACTCCTGAATTAAAAGGTGGACATGAGGTGACTCAGCCTGTCTACGTTGAAGGGGCTGAAGTCGGAGATACCATAGCTATCAAAATAAAGTCTATCGAAGTCACTTCTATCGCAACAAGTTCGGGTACCGATGCGCCTGTCGAGGGGAGGTTCCACGGTGATCCTTTCGTTGCTGGCTACTGTGAAACGTGTAAAGTCGAAAATCCTAAAACAGTAGTTGAGGGTACAGGAGAGGATTCTGTACGTTGTGCAACGTGTGGTAATCCAGTTACACCGTTCCATCTTACTCATGGATATACGATGGTATTTAACGACAATAAGACAGTTGGAATTACTGTAGATAAACAAGCAGTGGATATCATCACAGAGGATCCTAAAAAGTATATGAATACACCAAAGTGTTCGATACAAAATCCGATTGTTTCATTCGCAAAACATGATATTCCTTATGTACCCGCACGTGTTATCCCATTTCTCGGTCAGCTTGGCACGACGCCTTCTAAAGCATTCCCTGATTCTCATAACGCTGGGGATTTTGCTCAGTTCTTAATTGACGCACCGCATAGTTTCTCCATGAGTGTAGACGATATTGAACATCGTACGGACGGGCATATGGATATTAATCGTGTGAGAGAAGGTACTGTTGTCTTTGCACCGGTTAAAGTTGAAGGTGGCGGTGTCTACATGGGAGACATGCACGCAATGCAAGGGAACGGTGAAATTGCAGGGCATACAACGGATGTATCTGGTAACGTAAAGCTTGAAGTTTCTGTCATTAAAGGGTTGAAACTCGAGGGGCCGGTCATCTTACCTTTAGTTGAAGACCTCCCGCTCGTTGCAAAGCCCTTTAGTGAAAAAGAGTTAGAAGCGGCGCGTTTGCTATCTGAAGAATGGGGCATGGAGGGTAATGTGGAAGAAAGTTACCCTGTCAGTTTTGTAGGTACTGGAGCTAATCTAAATGAGGCAACTGATAATGGACTGAGTCGTGCGGCAAATTTACTCGGTCTCTCAGTTGAAGAGGTAAAAAATAGAGCAACAATTACTGGATCCATTGATGTTGGGCGTAATCCAGGTGTAATTACAGTCACATTCTTAGTGCCAAAGAGTATTCTAGAAAAAATTAAAATTGATCAGTATGTTCAATCATTTTATAAATAAGAAATAAGCACTCGTTACGAGTGCTTATTTCTTTGATAGCCCTGTCTATACGGAATAACGGATCACAAGAAGAATTTTTAAGTGAACTTCAAACTCGAAAAGATTTGTACGACATAATTCAACTCGATGCATTCGAAGCAATGGACTCAAAAATAAACCAGACAATATTACCGGCGGAGGAGACTAACGAATAATAAAGTTCTCTTGGTTAGATTTGAAACATACTTTTCATAAAATTTTAGGAGAGTGTCACATAACCGTGACACTCTTTTTTGTACACAAAAAAATAACAGGGGTTCACCCTGTTATTAAAATGGTCCGTATTGAATGAGTTGTGCAATGACTAAGAAGATTGCACCTACCACGTACCAAACGATCAGTAATGGCCAAATAAACTTAAGCCACTCGTTGTATTTAATTTTTGCAATTGCGAGTGCTGCCATGAAGTACCCTGATGTTGGATAGAAGATGTTTGAGAATCCGTCTCCCATTAGGAAAGCAAGTACAGCTGTTTGTCTTGTCATATTTGTTAAGTCTACGAGACCAATCATAATCGGCATTGTTGCAGCTGCTTGTCCACTTCCGGATGGTATCAGGAAGTTAATTAAACCTTGTACAATCATCATTGCAACAGGTACAACTGTATCTGGTAATATTGTCACAACGGAACTTAATGAGTTAATCATTGTATCTAAAATTTGTCCATCGGCAAGTACGATAGAGATTGCGCGTGCGACACCTACGATTAGCGCACCAAGTAAAATTTGCTTCATACCATCATTCATCGCTTCTGCAATTTCAGATGGTTTCAGACCTGCAATGAGTCCTGAAATTAAACCAGATAGGATATAGAATCCTGAAAGTTCTATAAAGTACCATTTATGAACGAATATTCCATAAAACATAAAACCAAGACTGAGCAAGAAGAACACTGCAGCAAAAATGACGCGCTTATTGTTCTCTGATGACATAATCGCTTCATTTTTTAAGAATGAATCATTCTCATCGGCGTTTGATAGCAACGATCCTTTTGGGTGCTTTTGCATACGTCTTGTGTAGAGTATGACAAAAAATATACCAATCGTCAGCATTACGACAAGAATAAGTGCACGGTATCCCATACCTGAGAATAGTGGAAGTTCTGCTATTGTTTGTGCTGTACCAAGGTTTGCTGCAGGGGTAAGCCCTACTGTGAACCCAACAACAGTGGAAATTAAAATGGTTCCTGTGGCTGTTAATCGGTCATATCCAAGTTTTAAAAATAATGGAATTAAAGCGGGTAAGAAAATAAGTGACGATTCAATCATCCCTGTCAGTGACACAATAAGTGCAAGTGCAAATGCGATAACTGGAATAATGAGTACTTTCTTATTTCCAAATGCTTTCATTAAGCCGTCTATAGCTAGGTTAATAATACCTGATTTTTCTAATACCTTAAACATCGCTCCAATAGCGAGAATACCAAATATGATTATAACTGTTTCTTGTATACCTCTTGGAATAGATGTCATAAACTCAAAAAATGAAACAGGGTTTGATTCTACGACATGAAACGTATTCGGAATAATTTGTGTGACACCATCTACTTCTTCACGGTCAAATGTTCCCGCAGGAATTATGTATGAGAGCAGTGATGCAAAAGCGATAATGACAAAGAGTATCACATAAATATGAGGCATTTTAAACTCTTTTTTATTCTTCTTATTATTCATCATAAAACCCCTTTCATTGGTAATTTATATTATACAGATTTTTAAATATTCAGACAATACTTTTAAAAGATAAAAAAAACTCAATCGATTATTGTTAAATCGACTGAGTGTGTATTGCTTCATTTAATTTATTTTGTTTTTCAAGATATTACGTTCACTGTCTGGTACATTGAATACCCAAGTACCTGTAAATTTAGTGAGGATGACCATTGCTAAAACAATGAGTACGGATGCAATTCCTGCAATCATCCATTGTCCACTGATGAGTAATGCTGGGAATGTCGACCAAATCGCAATTTCAGCAATATTCGTCGCTGGTGTCATCGCAGTATCTTCGATTGTACCTGATTTGTTTTCAGGGTCTACGATACGGAATAATACAAATCCGATTGCGAATACTCCAGTGTAGTTACCAAATACGAAGATCGAACGTTCGAACCAGTTGTCTGTGTTATACGCACGACCGAATGGCCAGATTATAATTGCAACAAGGAATATTCCGAGCAATACTGAAAGTATAATTGGACCAGCGTATGCAAGTACAACGTCTAACTTGATTGCCGCAATACCAAAGAATACGAGGTAGTCTGTTGACGTTCCGGCGATTCTGTTGTTGATGTTTTTGTCGACATACGTATACATAGGTGTCTTTCTAATTAATAAGAACACGATTAACGCTACTAGGAATGCCACTGTAAAATCTGGGATTCCTTTTAATAGGTTCTCGCCAATCCATGAGTTCAGCATGTACGCACCGCCTGCAACCGCAAGGATTAACCCTAAGTGGAATGTTAATGTATCGAGTGAGATTGGTGAAATTGTTTCTTGACCAAATGACTTACGTAATTTTTGAGGAATCAGTCCTGTTTTCATCTCTGGATCGATATTTTTAAAATCTTTAAGATAGGCTGTTTGTCCCTTTTTAGCAGCAATATTGATGAATAAGATTCCACCAAATACGCCCGTTAAGATACCGATAGTTGCGAATGTCATCGCAATGTCACGAGCCTCTGTCCAGCCGAGATCAAAGAATGTTTGACCTACTGCTGCAGCTGTTCCATGTCCACCATAAAATCCGGAATGTAAGAGCATCGCGAATCCATCATTTAATGTTGGGAATAATGGCTTTAAAATCCACATTGTAAAGAATATCGGTATCATAATCTGAAGTCCCCAAGTGAGTACCTTAAAGATTTGATAACCGAGAATTCGTTTTGTTTGTTCTTTACCACTACCTTTTGATATCTCGAAACCATTTACACCGACCACTGTGAATACGAGAATAATTAAGAATCCAGCGTATGTACCGATGTTCTCAGTAAATGGTAACCATCCGAGTACATTTGGCCCGAAAATTAAGCCTAGGAATCCAGCAAGCACACTTGCCGGTATGAAAAACTTTTGGAAAATTTTCAGTTTGGAACGCATGAGTTGTCCAATTAAAATTAAGACTGAAGCAATACCGAAGTCAATGAGTAAATCAGCGACTGTCATAAAAACCCTCCTATATCTAATCAATCTAAAATTTTGAAAACGCTTATATAAATGTATGTTATAAAAAGCAAACACTATTATAACATTTATATTATAGCAAGTTCTATAGTTTTAGATGATTAAAAAGCGTATCATGAATAGTAAGTAAAACAACTTAAAGGAGAGGTTTAAATGAAGGAAGCTTTATTAATTGTTGATATGAGTAATGATTTTGTGGCATTGGATGGCGGACTTACTGTTGGACAGCCGGCGATAGACATCGTTCCTTACGTGACAGAGCTCGCAGAAGGATTTTTATCTGAAGGAAAAACAGTGGTCATTTCGATGGATGCTCACCAGGAGAATGATCCACATTTTGACCTTTGGCCAGTGCATAATGTTGTTGGCACTGAAGGGCAGAAACCATTTGGTGAACTAGGCATTTGGTTCGATAAAAATAAAGAACACGAGAATTTGATCTACTCTGAAAAAGAAAATTATAATGCGTTTTTTAAGACTGGGTTAGCTGAACTCTTGCGAGCACGTAAAGTTGAAAAGGTCCACGTTGTTGGGGTGACAACAGACATTTGCGATTTCATGACGGTGGCCGGCGCAGACGCGGAAGGCTTTAAGACTGTGGTACATAAGTGCGGTGTGGCAACATTTACAGATCTTGGCGACACGATGCTCGAGCACATGACACGATGCTTCCACACGGAGATAGTGTAGATATTGTATTTGGCTTGTTTCATGGTGTGTGAAGTAAGGCGTGGTGCATTCAACGACGATTCTTACACATATCCACCACCAACCACACGACATAAACAATGGCGACGGTGATTATTGTAATGGTAAGTCTCGTGGTTTCGATGTGTTTATCTATGAAATAAAATGAAAGCAGTGAGCATTCGATCATCAGGAAAAGGATAAGCGATTGGGCATATCTTTTTAAGAGCATAGTGGCCTCCAAAAATATTTGGTATAAATATCATAGCAAATTTAGATAAAACTGCCGAATTTCGAAACTTTTTAGTTTTAAAAACCTTGATATAAGTGGGTTTTGTAAACATTTCAAAACTATTTAGTCGATTCTGCTTTACATTTCCTCTAAGGACGAGTATACTTAGGTTAAGTAATATTTCGTGATAGGTTAGTAATTTCGTTATAGAATTCTCTCCGATGATTTATGAAATAAGTTACAAATATTTGTGCAAAAGCACGCGGAGGTATTCTTTATGAATAAAGGTACAGTTAAATGGTTCAACGCTGAAAAAGGTTTCGGTTTTATCGAAAGAGAAGACGGAGATGATGTATTCGTACATTTCTCAGGAATCAATGGCGATGGATACAAATCATTAGAAGAAGGCCAAGAAGTAGAATTCGAAATCACTGAAGGTCAACGTGGCGAGCAAGCTACAAACGTTACTGCGCTTTAATTTTTAAAGACAGTACAAAGGGTCCCAACATACGTGTTGGGACTTTTTTTATGTCAAAATATGTGAACGATCCATAGATATGTGGACATATTTACAAAAAAGTAGGACACTTATAATATATGAAAAGAACAGGAGAGTGGAGGTCATGAAACGCAGTTTCGTGATTGGTGCAACAATAATCTTGGCTGTTGCTTTAATTGTAATGGGTGTAAAAATCTCTCAACACACAAAATACGATAATGTATTTGAAGAAATTTATTCAATTACAAAGACGCAAGAGACAAATATTAAGTCACATGAAGACAAAGTATATACATATGAAGTGAATGTTCCGAAAGAGGAATTATCAAATGGAATTGATCGCACGGTGACGACGTTCCATTTCGATGATGATGAAAGACTAGAGACGATTGTCATAAAGGGTGATTCACAACTCGTGGCAAGCTATAAAAAAGGCAGCAACGCGTTAGTACTGAACTTTACAGGTAATGAAGAGGATAAAAACACGCTACACGACGGATTCTACAATGCGGTTGTCGTGAAGTGGTTCAATGAGAGAGCGAGCAGGTTCTCACCTGACGATCTTGGAGAGCTTATTATTACAGAAACGACATATTAAAAAGCGTACATTTACAGTGCGCTTTTTTATTTTTATGACGATATTAGGATGTTGGTAATGAGGTTTAAATACGTGATAAAATAATAAAGTAACGAATACATATTGAGTAAGGAAGATGGGTTTGAAGAAACGAAATGTTAAATTTGCGCTCATTGGGGTGTCGGTGATGATGCTCGCTGCGTGCACGAATAACGAAAAAAATGCAGAGTTGAACAATATTCCTTTTGGGAATAAAAAGAATGAACCGAAGATTACAGATTTGGCTGAAATCGAAGAGGAATCTATTGAAGCTGAAAAATCTGACGCTTCAAAGGAAAAATCGAATGAAACGACTGAAGTAGAAAAAGAAGAAGTAGATGAAAAAATGCCAAATGAGAATAATATTTACGATCAGTCGAGCATCTTAGCCATTGTAAACCGTGGGGAAACGCTCGAACCTTCGTACGTACCTGATGACCTCGTGACGATTGAGGTACCATACGTGAATGAAATTCCGATGGTTAACCAACTCAGAAATGAAGCGAGCGAAGCGTTAACACAACTTTTTGACGATGCATCGAAAAATGGATCGACACTCTATGCTGTGAGTGGATACCGTTCATATGACTATCAAGCAGAGCTTTACGATAACTACGTTGCGTCTCATGGCGAAGAAGTTGCGCGCACATTTAGCGCTCCAGCTGGAGCAAGCGAGCACCAAACGGGTCTTGCGATTGACGTAACGAGTGAAGACGTCGCTTATCAACTTGTAGACACATTTGGAAACACAGACGACGGCGTTTGGTTAAATGACAATGCACACCGTTTCGGATTTATTATTCGATATCCATATGGAAAAGATCGTGTTACGGGCTATATGTACGAGCCGTGGCACCTTCGCTACGTAGGAATAGAACTTTCATATGCTCTTTATGAGTCTGGACTCACGTATGAAGAGTATCTATGGGAGCAAGGGATCGATGTAAAGAATTAATTTAGAAATATGATTACACATTAAAATTTTCTGTATAGTAGGAATGAAGACAGACGCGATCGCGTCTGTCTTTTTTCACCAATAAGATCGTGTTTTTATCATTATAAAGAGCGGGTATAGTATAGAAACAGTAAATATAGGAGTGAGTGTATGTTAGCGTATGTTTGGGCAGAGGATGAAAATCGTTTAATTGGTAAGGATGATGAACTTCCATGGAGACTTCCTGGAGATGTAAAGTTTTTCAAGGATGTCACGATGCGGGGGGATATTGTGATGGGGCGTGACACGTATGAGACGATTCCGAAACGTCCTCTGAAAGGGCGACGCAACATCGTACTCACGCACCGAGAAGATTACGATGGTAACGGTGCAATTATTGTTCATTCTAAAGAAGAAATTTTAAGGTTACATGAGCACTCCGGTGAGGATTTTTATATTATCGGTGGTGCGACCTTGTTCGAGATGTTTGAAAATGAGGTGGATGAGCTGTACCGTACAGTGATACATGAATCGTTCAACGGAGATACGTATTTCCCGGGTGATTTTGATTATTCTAAGTTCGAGCGAGTGAAATATTGGGATGGTGTGGTGGACGATAAAAACATCTACCCGCACACGTTTGAAGTGTGGAAAAGAATTCGGGAATAGTTCACACGGAAGTCATATTGCTCATATATACTAGGTGAGTGAGGTGACTAGATGTTTAATGAAGCGAAAAAATTTATTGAAATGATGTACGAAGAGTGTGGTTTAGAGACACAAGATAAAGACACACGCTTACGCAAAATAGAAGATGAAATTAATGAGACTGGCACATACACCCATACGACAGCTGAATTAGAGTATGGTGCGCGTGTTGCGTGGCGTAACTCGAACCACTGCATTGGGCGACTCTTTTGGGAGACCTTAATCGTGCGAGACTTAAGAAATGTGGATTCGCCTGAAGTGTTTATTAGTGAGATTGAAACGCATATTGTTGATGCGACAAATGCTGGAAAAATCCGGCCAATGATATCAATTTTTAGTAACGATTTTAAACTCAAAAATGAGCAGATTTTACGCTATGCTGGATACGAAAATAAAGGCGATCCACGTTCAAGAGATACGACACAGTTCATTGAGTCTTTAGGATGGAAAAAGAGTGAAGCGGACTTTAATCTGTTGCCACTTACATTTCATTTTGATGGTCAGTGGCATGTGCACGAGTATAATCGAGAAGTTATAACCGAGATTGATATTGTGCATGACGATTATCCGAAGCTCGCAGCACTTGGGCTCAAGTGGTATGCGGTGCCGATGATATCGAATATGATACTAGAAATTGGTGGCATCGAATATCATACTGTGCCGTTTAACGGATGGTATATGGAGACGGAAATCGGCGTGAGAAACTTTACTGATACGTATCGGTATAATAAATTGAAGCCGATTGCTGAGGCGTTTGACTTAGACACAAACCGTACGGATTCTTATTGGCGCGACCGCGCACTCGTCGAGTTTAACTATGCGGTTTATCACTCATTTAAAAAGAGTGGCGTATCGATGGTTGACCACATCACAGCATCTAAGCAATTTAAACTTTTTGAAGACAAAGAAAAGAAAGCTGGACGAAAAGTGACAGGAAAGTGGAGTTGGCTGGCGCCGCCACTATCCCCTTCACTCGTTCATAATTATCATTATGGCTTTGATAATACAGTTCACAGTCCGAGATTTAAATATGCCAAGAAGGAAGTTATAGAGACCTGTCCATATCATTAGAGTAGATGTTTTGTGATAAGAGAGTGTCTAGTTATAAAGCTTCTTCTAGAGAATAAGTGTACTCAACCAAAAAAGCTTAGACCAGCAGTCTAAGCTTTTTTGGTTTTATTCTGTTTTGTGAGTGCAACAATTGTAATCCCGAGATCAACTGCGATCACAATTGTCCAAATTTTAATGAACCATTGTAATTTGCCTGTTGCTGGCTCGTTTCCAATATATTGAATCATAATGTAAAGCAACCCAGCACCAATAATATAAGCTAAGAAGTGACGCAAAGTCGTCATGAGCTTTTGCCGTTTAGTTGGCTTTTCAATAGGGGTATGTTCTTTTAAAAAATAGTTCTGATACATGCGATCTGCATACCCAATCATTTGACTACCAAATGCGATACTAATCCCAATGTATATTGCAGCAAGTCCATGAGCAAACGTTACGGTACTTCCAGATTTTAAATCTACTGCTGTCAAAATTAGTAAGATAATATTAATTATAATCATCCAAATAAAAAAGAAGACTGACAGAGGCTTATTCTTTAACTTATAACGAGAAAAGATTATAAGACTAATACACACCCAAATCAGTAACTCAGCAGCGATAATAAGAGAGATAATATACATAAGTACTCCTTGCGCTTTCTTTTAATCGTACACGAAGTATCTTAGATTTGTAAATAAATCCTATAAAAGATCTGCTTAAATTCAATAAGTAAGCGGGTGAATATCAAGCATGACTTTCTCTTCATACTGTTTAGCTATCCACGATAATCGTGGCGATATTTTTGTCGCAAGGTTGAGACTATCATCAATCTTATTATTTCTATGAAATAAATAGAATGGCTATTTTAAATAAAAAAACGTGCCGAGGCACGCTTAAGCTTTTTCATAACCTTCATGGTAGAGCTTGTTTTCATATTTTTCGTAGTCAAGATCACTTGCAATAAAAAGTACAGTCTCACCTGTGTTTTCATCTACTTTTTGAACGACGTTTGTCATTCCAATCACTTTATCAGCTTCTACGAACGTATCTGAATCGACAGAAAGAATATTATTGAATGCATCGATACCTTTATCTACCGCTGTATTGAGTTTATCTTTTGTCTCATCGAGATTATCGACAGATATTTCTTCGTGATGTATAAAATACGTCGTACGCTCAATTTCAGTAACGACTGCCTGATTATGCGTTAACTTTACTACGGATGCTTCGTTTATTTCGGGTTTAAATGAAATAAATACATCGCTGTTACGATCATTAGCCGCTTCAGATTTTCTGTTATGTGCAGTCGCAAGCGCCTTTTCTTTCACGAGTTGAAATGGATCTTGAATAACCGGACTTAGTAAATCTTCGGCGTAGGGTGTTTTATACTTTTTAGACCTTAGGTTTAGAAGTAGTATAAATAAGGTAACTGTAGTTATAAGGAACACTGCCCATCCAAGTACGCTTTCTGGTAGGAATGATAGATTTATAAGTTGCATACTGTTCTCCTTTAATGGTTCTTTATGTATCTATACACTATTATCTGATTCTTTAAACGTGCTACCATAATAGGTGCAGTGTGAATGTTACATAATTTATGGGAGGGGAATTTTTAATGAGAAAATTTTGGTTGGTATTGCTGTCTTTATCATTCATAACACTTGTCGCGTGTTCGAATGATGATAAAAAAACTGAACGCACCGAAGAGTCGAAGAATGAAAAGACGGAAGAGGTAGAGAAAGAAGCGACGTCTTCTGAGGAAGCAACTGATAGTGAAGCGGATAATAATACGACATCAAAATCATTATACGATGAGTCGAAAGCTAAAACCAATGTTATGAAGAAAGAAGCGACTGGATTAGAAAGCTCTATTGAGATGAAGCATGCAGAGGATGTATTGCTTGAGCAAACTCAAATTACTGAAGGCGATTATAGCACCCTTGGAGTAGAAAACGAACAAGAAGCACGCGATAAAATTAAAGATATCGGTGACGCGGAAAAATACAAAGATCAAGAGGGTGTCGAGTACAAAGTAGAGTACACGGATAACACATTTATTGAAACGTTCAAAGTAGACTACACAGTAGCAGACCTTAATTTAGTCGCATCAATGCCAGAGGGCACAAGCAAAGAATCGCAGTTTGTAAGTTATCAGTTAAGTGTTGATAACTTTAAAAAGCAAGGATACTATTTAGAAGGCGAACAAACGACTGAAGTATTCCGTGGCGAAAAAGAAGGATATCTTTACGAAGTAGCGATCTTGCAGGATGGTAAAAATAAAGTCTTGAAACAAACGACGTATAATGAACAAACATATGCATCACTAGACTTAGCGGACAAGGCAGCTGCAGAAGAAAAATTTAAAGATACGGTTAAAGGGTACGAAGAATTAAGTAAAGAAGACGGCGTGAGCTTTGAAATGAAATTTGAAGAAGATAAATTCACGGTAGACGGTGTCATTGATTATGAAAAAATTGCAGATATAGACAAAGTATTAGCGATAATGGGCATTGATCCAACGAGTAAAGAAGCAAAAGAAGAAGCAAGAAACTATACAGTAACTGCTAGTGGACTTCTATCAAATGGACTACAGTATATCGAAACTAAAAAGTAAGAAAGAAGCACGTTTCCTGAAATTTCGGGAGATGTGTTTTTTAGTTAAATTATAATTTAACTGTTAATATTATTTTCTTATAGAATAAGTGTTTTGAGTCAGTGTAAGATAATCATAAAAAAACCTTGGGATTTAATTCCAAGGTTTTTTAAATTTCAAAATAAAGTTATGCTTTTGTTGTTTTCTTTGCTTTTGCAAGCGGTTTTTTATCTTTAAGATATTTCTCGACACCTTCAGCTGCTCTGTACGAGAGTGCGCCGATTGTTGGTGTTGGGTGGTGTCCGCCAAACTGTGGGAAAGCAGAGCCACCAACTACGAATAGGTTGTCGACATCCCACATTTGTAGGTAGTTATTCACTGCCGATGTTTCTGGGTCTTCTCCCATTACAACACCGCCAGTATAGTGTCCGCCTGAGAACTCATGGTCAAATTCTTCTGGGATACTATCTTCTTCAATATGATCTGCACCCATTTTTTCCATAATTTCTCGACATTTCTCTACACCGAACTCCATGATTTCTTTTGATCCTGAACCAAATTTATACGTCACACGTAAGAGTGGATCGCCATATTCATCCTTATATGTTGGATCGAGATCTACGTAGTTATGCCAATATGAGAACGTGTTGTTTGTGTACCAAATTTGGAGCATACGATGCGCATAGTTAAGAGATTCTTTTTTATACTCTGCACCCCAATTTGGTGTACCAGACTTAATGTTTCCAGAACTCTTGATTGCTGCAAAGCCGTACTGACGTAACTCAATTGCACCTCCACCCAGGAAGTCAAGATCTGTGTGGTCGAAGTTATCAGCAGCGAAATCAGTGATTGCTGCCCCCATTGCCCCAGCACCGGCATATAAGTTAAATTTCTTATTATCAAAGAAACCTCTTACACCAGCAAATGCGTTATTGTATTGTCCGTTGAAGTTACGACCGATTATACCCTTACGTGTTTTCGGATCGTATTGTTCACCAATATCAGAAAGCATGAGCAGACGGTTATTTGTAAATGCGAATGCTGCTAGTACAACAACCTCAGCTGGTTGTTCATATTCTTGACCTGTATTTTCATCAACATAAAGTACACCAGTTGCTTTCTTAGAATCTTTATCATATATCACGCGTCGTACGTTTGCACGTGTACGTAGTTCAAAATTATCATGTCTCATAGCTGTTGGGATAACTGTTGCAAGTGGATCCGATTTAGCATCGAAGTCACAGCCATGACGTGTACAATATGAACAGTACATACACGCATTTAGCTTCTCGCCATCTGGGTTTTCATAGTTCTCGGACATGTTACCCGCAGCAATTTGGAACGGTTTATGCCCAAGTTCTTTACATGCATCTTTAAAAAGTCTTAGTGATGGTGATTCTAGAAGTGGTGGGTTTGGCCAAGGCTTGTTACGTTTTGGCGCGTTTGGATCCTGTTCTCCAGAGATCCCAGCTGTATATTCCCATTTTTCATAATAAGGTTCCATTTCATCATACGTAAGGCCCCAGTCTTGTAGGTTCATATCCTCAGGAATCTTATCCTTACCATATTTTTCAATAGTTTTAGAACGTATTTCAAATTCGTATGGCCAATATCTATAGCTTGCACCAGCCCAGTGTACAGATGCACCGCCTAGATTTGCTCCAATCTGCATCTTTTTACGTGTACGGATAGGTAAAGCAGTTTCGTCTATTTCGTTACGAGAAGTCACAGTGTCTTTTTTAAGTTCTTGCATAATTTGGAATTGATTGTCAAAACGTAGTTCGTCTTTAACGCCGATATAATCTTCTCGTTTAATGTGGTCTCCTTTTTCAAGACCAACAACTTTTTTTCCTGCTTTTGCCATCTCAGCACTAACAATACCGCCAGCCCATCCCATACCAACGACAACTACATCTACTTTATCAAGTTTTTTAGCCATTACATTTTACCTCCTTGGTATGTTCTTAAGCTTTGTGGTGCTTCTTTATGGAATTCTTCTTCTTGAATAATGTTCGCCCAGCCCATGCGTGGACCTGGGAATTCAATCATTTTCCAACCTTCCATATCGCGATTTCCACCATATGCGGGATCTGCATATACACCCCAAATAGTTGTATCTCGAAGTAAACTGAAGAATACGTCTGCACGCACACCATTCATTTTTACATCGTCATCATTTGATTCAAATTTCTTTAGGATCTCGTCTTGATCTTTTGAATCGATCTCCCAGAAATTACCGTCGAATTCATCGTTCGCTATTTCATTCATTTTCTCAAGGCCAAGCTTAAAGATTTGACCACGGTTTAGCTTCTCTTGTATACCGAATTCTGGCGTCTTTTCAAAGTCGTGTGGTCCATCTGTGTAGTTTTTACCATTGAATCCCCACCAACTGTGACATTGTTTGTCGATAAAGTAAGGAACACCAAGTGAGATTGCACCTGGACCAAGATCATCTTCAGGGAAAATACGTTCAGCTGCAGCAGCTAATGTACTGAAGTCTGATTTTCTATTGAAGAATACACGTGCATCCGTAAGATTACCTTTCTGAGATTCCGGAGTTTCATTTGTACCACCTTCACCATTAGGTTCTTGGTCTTTGAGTCCAGAGTCACCAAAGTGAGTGACCACACCACCAAGTAAGCTACCTGCTAAAATACCACCAGTTGCTACCCCAGTTGTTTTCAAGAAATCACGTCTTGAAAATTGTTTTTCATTACGCTCATGTGGTCTCTTTTCATCGTTTGACATTGAAATTACCTCCCCTTTTTATGTATTAATGATTCTATACTCTAATACATGAATCATATATTGATAATTTTAACGAATTTCACAATTTAGTCAAAATTTAATGGATATTTCAACATTAAGGAGATTGTAATTAAGGCTAATGACTTTTATATATGCAAAATTGACAGTTCGAAATCAAGGTAGTATAATTATCTCAAATTCGAACTAAATAGAGGTGTAAATTATATGAAAAGAGATGAAACCTCGTTAAAAGCGTTTATTGCATTAAAGCGTACGAATGATGCTATTGATATTGCAATTCGTAAAGATATTCGAAAATATGGCTTGTCTGTTACGGAATTTGCAGTACTCGAGGTGCTTTATACAAAAGGCCCGTTAACGATTCAAACCATTAGAGACCGTATTTTAATTGCTAGTAGCTCAACAACATATGTAATTGAGAGACTTATTGAAAAAGGGTATGTAATTAAAGAACAAGACACAAAAGATAGACGAACATTTTATGTGAGCATTACAGACGCAGGGCGAACTGTTATGGAAGAGATTTTTCCAATGCACGCAGCAATGATTCAATCTTTCTTTGATTGCTTAGAAGATGATGAATTAGAAATATTAAAAGAAGCATTAAAGAAAGTTTCTGCTCGGGTATCAAATATCATTTGATACTTTGAGCATAATTTTTGATATATATCTCGAAATCGAGATATAATGTATTTATAAACTTGCTATTAGGAGTAATGGATAATGAAAAATAATTTATTAGGTATTCACCATGTAACAGCGATGACAGATGATGTAGTAAGAAACTATGAATTTTTCACTAAAGTACTCGGAATGAGACTTGTAAAGAAAACGGTCAACCAAGATGACATTCACACATACCATACATTTTTTGCAGATGATGGTGGAACTGCAGGTACGGATATGACATTCTTTGATTTCCCAGGTCAACCTAAGGGTAAGGCTGGAACAAACTCAATCTATAGAACATCATTCCGTGTGCCAAGTGATGAGGCTCTTGAATATTATAAGAAGAGATTTGAAGAATTCAATGTAAAACATGAAGATATTAGTGAAGTATTTGGTAATAAAGTACTTAGATTTGAAGAAGAGGATGGACAACTATACCAATTAATCTCAGATGAGAATAATACAGGTGTTGCAGCAGGAACACCTTGGAAAAATGGTCCAGTTCCTGAACAATATGCGATCTATGGTTTAGGTCCAATTGAAATCCATGTATCTTATTACGAAGATTTCTTAATAACTTTAAAACAAATTTATAAGATGAGAGAAATCCATAAAGATGATGAATTTGCAGTATTAGAAGTCGGCGAAGGTGGAAACGGCGGACGTGTGTTCTTATATAACAATCAAGAAACAGAAGGTGTACAAGGATATGGTGAAGTTCACCATGTATCATTCAGAGTTAAAGATGACGCAGCGATTGAAGAATGGGAAGCACGCTATAAAGGCATGGGTATTCCAAACTCAACCATTATTGACCGTTTCTATTTCAAAGCATTGTATGCAAGAATTGGACATATCTTAATTGAGATTTCTACTGATGGACCAGGTTTCGACACAGATGAACCATACGAGACGATGGGAGAAAGTCTCGCATTACCACCGAAACTCGAACCAAAGCGTGAGTACATCGAAAGTCAGATTAGAATGTTTGATACGACAATGAATTAAGGAGCGAGTGTATGTATCCAATTCTAGGCACGCATCATGTTTCAGCTATGACAGATGACATCGAACGTAATTATAAATTTTTCACAGAAATAATAGGAATGAGACTTGTTAAAAAGACGGTCAACCAAGATGATACAAGAACGTATCATGCGTTTTACTCAGATGATGTGGGCCATGCGGGTACGGACATGACGTTCTTTGATGTACCTGGTCAAAAACGGGGGGTTTCAGGGAACAACTCTATTCACAGAGCATCATTAAGAGTGCCGAGTGATGATGCGATTATATATTATAAGAAGAGATTTGAAGAGTTCGGGGTTTTATCAGGTGAAATCACAGAACTTTTTGGAAGAAAAATTTTAAGATTTGAAGAACCAGACGGAATGAAGTATTTCTTGATTTCTGATGAAAATGATCATTCAAAACTTAAAGGTACACCATGGAAAAATGGCCCGGTACCTGAAGCGTACGCAGTTCATGCATTAGGACCTGTTGAAATTCATACGAAGTACCCTGAATTAATGATAGACACGTTAACGGAACTATATGGTTTTCAGCTATCAAGAGAAGAAGGTTCATATGTATTATTAGAAGTACATGATGGTGGAAACGAAGCGAGTGTTATTTTAAAGAAAAGTAATGAAAAATCTGCTAGACCAGGCTCTGGAGAAATACACCACGTTGCACTAATGGTAGAGGATATGGACGCATTGAAGTATTGGGAAAGTCTTTATGAGTCTAGAGGACTGAACCATTCTGGAATACGCGATCGCTTTTATTTCAGTGCGCTATACGTCCGAATCAAACACATCTTATTTGAACTGTCGACGAAAGGACCTGGATTCATGACGGATGAAGCATATGAAACGCTTGGTGAAAACCTTGCATTGCCCCCTTTCTTAGAACCAAAAAGAGAAGAAATTGAAAACGAGTTAAAATTATTTGAAACGAGGAGATAAAAATATGGAACATATTTTTAAACCAGGTAAAAAAGGCATGCCAGTATTTGTGCTGTTGCATGGAACGGGTGGAGATGAGCGTGATCTCTTACCACTTGCTGAAATGTTAGACAGTGAATATGGTGTGTTATCTGTTCGCGGAAAAGAGCCAGAAAACGGCATGAATCGATTCTTTAGAAGAACAGGCATGGGGCAGTATGATTTGGAGAACTTAGATTTTAGAGGGCGTGAGCTGCTTGATTTCATAAAAGAACAAGCTGAGAAGAACGACTTCGATGTTGACGATGCAATTTTTGTTGGATTCTCAAACGGTTCAAATATCGCAATCAATATGTTGCTTCGAGACGATGCAAACTTTAAACGTGCAATTTTATTTGCGCCACTCTATTCAATTGAACTAAAGGATAACAAAGACTTAAGTGGACTGGATGTTTTTATCACTATGGGTAAAAATGATCCGATGGCATCGTTGGCAGATAACAACACCGTCGTGGAGTTGTTTAAATCGCGTGGCTCAAGGGTAAAAGAATACTGGGTAAATGGTCATGAATTGACAGGTGAAGCGGTTATGGCAGCTAAAGATTGGCTGCACCAATAAAAACGAGGTGAGCTTTATGGATATAAAACAAAAAGAACATCAGTTTTATGTAGGAGAACTCGATAAACCAGAAGCAGTAATGAAGTTTAGCGTGGAAAACGACGTAATAGACATTAACCATACTCTAGTATCAGAAGAACTTCGTGGACAAGGTGTAGGAGAAGCACTGTTCAAAGAAGTTGTAGAATATGCGAGAGAACATGACTTGAAATTGAAGCAGGATGCGACGTGCTCATTCGGTGTTGTGATGATCAAGCGACATAAGAAAAAACTAGAAGATATTTTGTAGGATAATCCGCTGCGAGCTTGAGATGCTTGCGGCTTTTTTTATTTTCTAATATAAAAAAAGAATGCCGAGTTCGGCATTCTTTCTTATTGTTACTCTTCCATTTCTGCAACGACAGTCAGCTGGTAGTCAATCAAGATAACGGATCTACGTCCTGATTCGTCTAGAGGTCCACGCGTAATTGGTGATACATAGTGACTGACTTTTTTGTCATTTACACCATATGACTCCAGTGGTTGTGTTATTTCAAATATATCGTGCAACTGTCCTTCTTCTGTTTCTTCAGGTAACTTATGACGTACTTCTGGAATACCAATCGCATTTGTTCCGCCATCTACATTATATCGCTCAATCAAGTGTGCGAACGTAAATGGCTCGCCATCTTGGTGTAGACTGTTTGGACTAGATACTGCAACATCGTCTTTCTCTTCCACACTCAACTTCACGAAGTGGACGCCCACATGGATTGGCATGATTGTATCTTCAGCATTCCAGAATGTCTTTTCATAATCTGCGATTATAATTTTTTGCAGTAATTTGTTATCTAAAATGTCCTCATCTATGGCTGGAAATTCTCTATAATCCCCAGGGTGTTCCGGGTTGAATTTCCCTTGGAAATAAGCGGCGCGTGCGCTGCCATTTTTCTCAATATTCGGTAACCATTCGATTGTTTTCGAAGTCGGTAACACGAGTGCGCGTGAATATCTTCGATAGCGATTGAGTCCTACCGCATAGTCATCTTTCGGCAAGTCTTCAAAATATTTCAAGAGCGCGTCGTAATCACTCTCAATACCATCATATGCGAGTTCTTTCATATAATCATAACGCGCAAACCCAACCGTTTGTAAATCGTTCATTATGTGTCATCCTTTTCGTTAATATCCGCGTTGATACTGCTTAGCTGCAAATCGATGTTTTTCATCATTATTCACAACCCAATATGGATTACGCAGTAACACACGCCCAAGCGCAACGAGGTCGACAGACCCGAGTGCCGCCTCTGCATCTTCTACATCATCTAGTATACCAACAGCAATGACCGGGATGTCTACCTTTTCTCTAATTTCTTTCGCAAAAGGTACCATGTAACTTGGGCCAATCGTTCCGAGTCGTGATTTGTCCGGTGTCCCTTCACCGCCAGCAGACACATGGATCATATCGACACCTGCATTTTTAAACTGTTCTGCAAGATAAACACCATGATCCAGATCGTATCCGTCTGTCACATACTCTTTTGCAGACATACGAATTGCGAGTGGCATCCCCGTAGGCATCTCTTCTTTCACACGTTCAATCACTTTGCGACCAAACAGGCTTAAGTCTTCGCCAAATTCGTCTGTACGATTATTGGTCCTTTTAGATGAAAACTGGTGAATCAAGTATCCGTGTGCGCCATGAATTTCAATGGAATCCACACCTGCTTCCACTGCACGCTTTGCCGATTGACCAAACTTTTCTATCATTTCATACGTTTCTTCAGTTGTCAGCGCTCTGGGTGTTTTGTATTTGTCACTATAGCGAATATCTGATGCAGATACAGGAACTTTTGCATCTGTCGCCTTACGTCCTGCGTGGGCAATCTGAATACTCACTTTCGCACCATATGAATGTAGCGAATCAATAATACCTTTAAAAGCCTCGACCTGACCGTCTTCCCAAAGACCAAGACAGTTGTTAGTAATACGGCCGTCTGGTTCAACGTTAGTCATTTCTATAACGATTAGCCCAACACCACCAACAGCACGTGTCGTGTAATGGACATGGTGCCAGTCATTCGGATAGCCATACGTTGCGCTGTATTGGCACATTGGTGCCATCACAACCTTATTTTTTAATTCTAAATCTTTAATTTTATATGGCTCAAAAATTTTCATTTCATCACTCCTCATTAATTTATTTTGAGATAAAAAACATGGTTTGTCACGTGTCACGACTCATGTATAATAAAAGGAATAGAATATAAAAGGGGACCTTACTGATGAAGAAATGGCTGCCGATTTTTCTGATTTCAATAATGCTTGCGAATACTGCTGTGGCAGATGAGACAACTGTAGATGATACAACGACTAATCCCGATGAGAGTGTGAATGAAACACCCACAGATGGATATGAAAATTCAGACACGAGCACTGATGACACCAATACATGGACAGATCCTGGTATGACAGATCCAGGAAGTGATAGTGAATCCTCGGTATTAGAAGAGCCTGCAACTGATGAAGAGAATACTTACGATAACACGTATGAAGACGATACATATGAAGAACCAGTATACGAAGAACCGATAACTTATGAAGCGCCTGTTTCCGAAGAACCTGTCTACGAATCGCCATCTGAAGAACCACTCACAAAAGAAATTAAAACGGAACGCTTTCTCATAAAAGGACACGTGCGCGTGAATGGGGTACTTATGAAAGATATTGAAGTCACTGTCTCAGGGGATGCTGAACAAACTGTAAAAACGGATAAAAATGGGAAGTTTGTATTTACCGAATTATCTCCAGGGAAATATAATATCTCTGTAAATGACAAAGATATCGAAGGCAGTATTTCTCCTATCACTGTTGAAATAAAGAATCGTGATAAAGTAAACATCAACTTTGATATCAATAATGACGTGAAAAAAGAAGAGGAAAATGAAAAAGAATTTCTAATTAAATCTGATGATTCTAAAGAAGACGAAGGATTACCTATATATTTAAGATGGTTGATTGTTGTACTATCTATACTCGTTCCTGTTTCAGTCATTCTTTATTTCGTTTTTAAGAGGAATTAAGTTGAAAAAGTAAGATGGTTTTGCTATTATTAGACTTACCGTGCTAAGTGGGGAATTAGCGGTGCCCTGTACTTGCAATCCGCTCTAGCAAGACTGAATTCCACTTCTGAGGAATTGGATGTGAGGACTGCCGCTTACCAGAGGTGTTGAGATCTCGGTCCTATGCAATAGAACGTTACGAACCATGTCAGGTCCGGAAGGAAGCAGCATTAAGTAACCCATTCTATGTGCCGTAGGGTAGCCGAGGTTGAGCTGAAAGTAAGCGTAACGCTTGTGTTAAATATTCGAAGAAGTGGTGCACGGCTTTTAAATTGATCACTAATGTGGTCTTTTTTTTATGCCATTTTTAAATCATGCATAGAGTGTAAGTGAGGTATTTAAGGAATAATAAAATGAGACTGTGATATAATATGTAAGAATTAATTTGTAAAAAGGGAGTGCGGGCACATGGAGTACCAAGCACTGTATCGTGCGTTTAGACCCCAGAGTTTTGGTGAGGTAGTGGGTCAAAAACATATCACTCAAACACTAAGAAACGCAATAAAGCGTGGTAAAGAGTCCCACGCATATTTATTTTCAGGCCCTAGGGGCACTGGGAAGACATCGATTGCTAAAATCTTTGCAAAAGCATTGAACTGTCCAAATGGCTTAGATGGAGAGCCTTGTAATGAATGTCATCTGTGTCAGACGATTACGGACGGTAGCGCAAACGACGTGATTGAAATTGATGCAGCGTCAAACAACGGTGTAGATGAAATTAGAAATATTAGAGACCGTGTAAAATATGCGCCAAGTGAAGCGAAGTTCAAGGTCTACATTATAGACGAAGTTCATATGTTGACGACTGGCGCGTTTAACGCACTCCTAAAAACATTAGAAGAACCACCAGTACATGCTATTTTTATCTTAGCAACAACTGAACCACATAAGATTCCGGCGACTATTATCTCGAGAACGCAACGATTCGATTTCAAGGCGATTGAGCTGAATGAGATTGTTGAACACTTGAAATATGTAGCAGAAAACCAAAGTATTGAATATGAGCATGAAGCGATCGAGTATATCGCACGCGCTGCAGAAGGTGGTATGCGTGACGCATTATCAATCTTTGACCAAGTAATTGCTTATAGTGGAGATAAAATCACGCTCGACGACGCGGTAATCATCACAGGTGGTATTAAGACTGAAGATTTAAATGAGTGGATGAAGCTTGTTGAAACACAGAACACGAAAGATGCATTCCTGAAATATCATCAATTTATTGATGAGGGTAAAGATCCAGTGCGTCTCGTTCACGAACTTCTATACTTTTTAAGAGATGTCATCTTAATGAAACATTCAAATCAAGTCGATGATAACACGGCATTCGTCACACTCGATGACTCCGTGATTTATGATTTAATCGAAATCTTGAATGACTCGATGGTCATGATGCGTTACAGCGTAAATGTATCCGTGCACCTTGAAGTAGTGATCGTGAAGATGGTTCAAGCACTGAACAAAACAGAAGCAAGCACTTCAAGTGTTTCGAGTGATGAAATTAGAAGGCTTGAATCTCAGATTAGAGCTCTTGAAGCGAAACTCGAGGATGGTAAGTTCACACGCCCTGAACGCAAACGTCCAGAAAAAGTACGTCGTAACCGCAATGTGTTCTCGGTTGAGAAAATTAAAGAAGTGTTAGATCGAGCAAACCGGGAAGATCTTGAAAAGTTAAAAGCAGAGTGGCCGAACGTCTATAGGAAGATCGAAGAGATGGACAACCAACCACTGCGTGCACTTGTGAAAGAGTCGGAACCAGTAGCTGCGAGTGAAACGCAGGTGTTAATCATGTTCCAAAGTGATGTACACTCTGAACTCATCAACAATGATGATGAGAAGAAAAAGGAATTAGAAAACCTGATTCCTTCCATTATAGGTAAAGAAGTTCGAGTCGTTGGAGTTCCGGAATCGAATTGGCAACAAGTCAGACAGGAATATATTGATAAAAGACGACAAGGTGTGAAGGAAGAGAAGAAACCTTCAGACGTTGCGAAAGAGATATTTGATAGCAGTATTATTGAAATAAAAGAATAAGCCGATTACAATAAGACTAGTAAATTAAACATGGAGGTTTTTAATATGCGTGGCGGAATGGGTAATATGCAAGGCATGATGAAACAAATGCAAAAAATGCAAAAGAAAATGGAAGAAGAGCAAGCGAAGCTTAAAGAAGAAAAAATTGAAGGTACTGCTGGTGGTGGAATGGTCACTGTAACAGTAAATGGACATAAAGAAATTATGGATGTTGAAATTAAAGAAGAAGTAGTAGATCCAGAAGACATCGAAATGCTACAAGATTTAGTAGTAGCAGCGACAAACGATGCATTATCTAAAGCAGATGAGTTAGCATCGAGTCGTCTTGGACAACACACTAAGGGTCTTAACATTCCAGGATTGATGTAATATGCATTATCCAGAACCCATATCGAAGCTGATCGATAGTTTCATGAAATTGCCAGGCATTGGACCGAAGACGGCCCAACGCCTTGCTTTTTATGTACTTAATATGAAAGAAGAGGACGTAGTCAGTTTCTCGAAGAGCTTAATAGAAGTTAAAAGAGAACTCCTCTATTGTTCAGTCTGTGGACATATCACAGACGTAGATCCATGCTATATATGTAGCGACAAAACAAGAGACCGTTCTACACTCTGCGTCGTGCAAGACACGAAAGATGTCATTGCAATGGAAAAAATGCGTGAATATAGAGGGCTCTATCATGTTTTGCATGGTGCAATCAGTCCGATGGATGGAGTTGGACCTGAAGACATTAACGTACCAAGTCTATTAGAAAGACTTAAAGATGATGAGATTAAAGAAGTGATACTCGCGACGAATCCAAACATCGAGGGTGAAACAACTGCAATGTATATTCAAAGACTGATCAATCCGATTGGAATAAAGACAACGCGACCAGCGCAAGGTCTATCCATCGGAGGAGATTTGGAATATGCAGACGAAGTAACACTTTCAAAAGCAATCGCACATCGAACAGAAATGTAATCTTACGCATTGATAGGGAGCTATTGATGCGTTTTTTAATTTCTGTTATATAAAAAAGACAGATTAAAGCCTGTTTTATCAAGCTCTAGCAAAAAATCTAGAAAAAAATGAATAAATTCTTAAAAAACAGTTGCATAATATATTCAAACCATGTATAGTTATATCTTGTGAGCGAGAGACATTCGCCACATGGTTCAAACGAAACACAAAAAATCAAATTAATGCTTGCATTAATAAATTGAACGTGTTATGATTGAATATGTCGCTGAAACAGGCGATTTCAAACAAGAACATTGAAAACTGAATGACAATATGTCAACGTTAATTCCAAAAATACACTCTACGGAGTGACTGAGAGAACAGTATAAAACACGGATATA
>NZ_CAJEWB010000004.1 GCF_903994035.1 Phocicoccus pinnipedialis | reverse complement strand
CGTGTTTTCATCTGGATCCTTTTTGAGATATATATAGTAATCTTAATTTTCACGAACTGAATAATAGTCCCTTTTTAATAATATGTATACTGTATTATCTCCAGTGACTTGAAGATTTTATATATACTTGTTATACTTTATTTAGAATGATTATAAATAAAGGTGGAGGTTCTATAATGCACAAAAAACTTAATTCTGACGACAATAAGTTAACTACTCTTTTCGGTAACCCTGTTGGAGATCGAGAGAATACTATGACTGCTGGACCAAGAGGTCCACTTGTTATGCAAGATCCGTACTTCTTAGACATGATGGCACACTTCGATCGTGAAGTAATTCCTGAGCGCCGTATGCATGCTAAAGGATCTGGTGCATATGGTACATTTACTGTAACACATGACATTACTAGATATACCAAAGCAGCAATCTTTAGTGAAGTTGGTAAAAAAACTGAAATGTTCGCACGTTTCTCAACTGTAGCTGGAGAACGTGGAGCTGCGGATGCTGAGCGTGATATTCGCGGATTTGCTCTTAAATTCTACACTGAGGAAGGTAACTGGGACTTGGTAGGTAACAACACACCTGTATTCTTCTTCCGTGACCCTAAACTATTTCCAAGCTTAAACCACGTTGTTAAACGTGATCCAAAAACAAACATGCACAACCCAGAAAGCAACTGGGATTTCTGGACTTCATTACCAGAAGCATTACACCAAGTAACAATTTTAATGACTGAGCGTGGCATTCCGAATGGCTTCCGTCATATGCATGGATTCGGTTCACACACTTACAGCATGATTAATGCTGATAATGAACGCGTTTGGGTTAAATTCCATTTTAGAACTCAACAAGGTATTGAAAACTTAAGTGCCGATGAAGCTGCACAAATCATTGCAAACGACAGAGAATCTTCACAACGTGACCTCTTCAATGCTATCGAAGAAGGGAACTTCCCTAAATGGAAAGTATTCATCCAAGTTATGACTGAAGAAGAGGCAAGAAATCATCCACACAACCCATTCGATTTAACTAAAGTTTGGTACAAAGGTGACTATCCACTTATCGAAGTTGGAGTGTTTGAGTTAAACAGAAACCCTGAAAACTACTTCGCAGAGGTAGAACAAGCAGCGTTTGCACCAACTAACATTGTTCCTGGACTAGGATTTTCACCAGACAAAATGTTACAAGGCCGTCTATTCTCTTATGGAGATGCGCAAAGATATCGTTTAGGAGTCAACCATCACCAAATTCCAGTTAACTCACCTAAGGGTGCAGTAAATGTATGTCCATTCAGCCGTGACGGTGCGATGAGAGTTGACGGTAACTTAGGTTCACATATCAACTATTACCCTAATAGCTACGGCGCACACAATTCACAAAAGGAACACAAACAACCTGTACTTGACTTGCAACTAGGTCATGTAGCTGAGTATGACTTCCGTGAAGACGACGACAATTACTATGAGCAACCGGGTAAATTATTCAGACTACAATCTGAAGAAGGAAAAGAGATTATTTTCAAAAATACTGCAGCAGAAATGCAAGGTACATCTGATATGGTGAAACACAGACATATATTTAACTGTTACCAAGCAGATCCTGAATACGGTAAAGGGGTTGCTAAAGCACTAGGAATCGACATCAACGATGTGGACCTAGAAAAAGGCGATCACCCATTTGAAGGTAAACCAGTAGAAGTTAAGAAGTAAATCTATATAAAATAAGCCTCTTATGGAATTTCCATAAGAGGCTTATTTTTGTTTAAACATTATTTCATTGCTTTTTCATCGTAAGAGAAATTCGTTTTTTATGAATCTCTATGTCCATTACTGTTACTTCTACAATATCACCTGAACTTACTACATCTAGTGGATGTTTCACAAAGCGATTTGAAAGTTGTGATATATGCACGAGCCCATCTTGTCCGACTCCCACGTCTACAAACGCACCAAAGTCTGTAACGTTTCTAACAGTTCCAGATAATTTCATTCCGGGTTTTAAGTCTCTCAGTTCTAACACGTCTGACTTTAGTAATGGCGTGTCGTATTGATCGCGGATATCTCTAAGTGGTGCAATTAAACTCTTCACCATGTCTTCGAGCGTTGGTAATCCGATGTCATTTTCTTCAGCAAAGGCACGTTGGTCTAACTTTTCTAACTTCATCTTGATGTCATCAGTACCAATTTCTTCTATTGATGATCCGATTGTTTCTAATAGCTTCTTAGCATTCTTATATTGTTCTGGGTGGATTTCTGTTTGGTCTAAAGGTTCTTTCCCATCGATGATTCTTAAGAACCCAACACACTGTTCGAACGTCTTAGGTCCAAGTCTAGGAACTTTCTTGAGATCTGTTCTCTTATGGATTCCTTTATTTTCTTCCCTAAACGCTACAATATTTTTAGATATCTGTGGAGATAAACCAGCCACGTGTTCTAAAAGTGTATATGATGCTGTATTCACATCCACTCCTACTTGGTTTACCACTGTTTCTACCACAAAGTCGAGTGCTTCTGATAAATTCTTCTGGTTCACGTCGTGTTGATATTGTCCTACACCAATTGACTTCGGATCAATCTTAACTAGTTCAGATAGAGGATCTTGTACACGTCGTGCGATTGACACTGCACTTCTTTCTTCTACCTGGAAGTCGGGAAATTCTTCACGCGCAACTTCAGATGCCGAATACACAGACGCTCCCGCTTCATTTACAATAATAAACGGCAAATCAAGATTATTATTATTGATTAACTCACTGACAAATTCTTCTGTTTCTCGTGATGCTGTCCCGTTACCAATCGCAACAAGTGAAATGTTGTGCTTCTTAATCATATCTAGCATAATCTTTTCAGATTGCTTTTTCTTGTTTACTGGCATATGCGGATATATCACGTTTTTATCGATGAATGTTCCCGACGGATTAATGACTGCCAGTTTGCATCCAGTTCTAAATGCTGGGTCAACACCTAAAATCATGTGCTTTTTAAGAGGCGGTTGCAGTAGTAAACTCTTCAAGTTTTCTTCAAAGATGTTGACAGCATGACTCTCTCCTATTTCAGTCATACCGTTTCTCACTTCACGTTCTAATGAAGGTAAGATAAGTCTCTTCAGACTATCTTCAATCACGGTGTTTAACTTTTTCGCTATCTTAGATTTTTCGTTGATTACTTTAGAGGATAAATATCCTTCAATTCTTTGCATATTATGTTCAAATTTAAGTGTTAATATATTCATTTTTTCACCACGATTCAGCGCTAAAGTTCTATGTGGTGGAATGTTTTTAACCGCTTCACTATAATCATAGTAAATTTCAAACACTTTTTGCTCGTCTTCTGCATTTTTCTTTTTTGTCGAAATGAGAAGCGATGAATTTTTAATCTCACGTAAAATCACTTTTCTGTATTGTGCATTGTCAGATATATGTTCTGCATATATATCATACGCACCACTTAGAGCATCCTCTACATTACTAACTTCTTCATTTAAATACTTTTCTGCTTCTTTTTCTAAGTCTGATTCAGAGATATCTTGCTTTAGCATCAATTCAAATAGAGGTTTCAATCCTTTACGCACCGCTTCAGTTGCGCGCGTTTTTCTCTTTTGTCTAAATGGACGGTATAAGTCTTCTACTCTCGCGAGTTCTGTCTGTTTTAAAATGTCTGCCTTTAAGTCTTTTGTCAGCATTTTTTGCTCTTCAATTAAACGAATGACCTCATCTTTTCTCTTTTCGAGATTTTCCAGATATCTGTATTCATCTTCGATCTTCTTAATTTGTGTCTCGTCGAGTCCACCCGTTTGTTCTTTACGATACCTTGCAATAAACGGTACTGTTGAGTTTTCTGAGAGCATCGATAATACATTCTTTATGTATTCTGGTTTTATTTTAAGTTCTGTTGATAAATTCTTAATGAGTTGATCGTTCATATGTCCTCCTAAAAAATAAAAACCCAATCTCTCGATCAGGTTTGTGATTCTGTATCTTCTGATTTCAGCATCGCTTCACGCAATTTCTCTAAAGCGTTTCTCTGTAGTCTAGAAACATGCATTTGACTTAGTCCAATGCGTTCTCCTGTTTCTTTTTGACTCAAGCCTTCTAAGAATGTCGATTCGATAATACTACGTTCTCTATCAGAAAGTATTGGTAATAGCCTTTCTATCAACATACGTTCTTCTGTAAGTTCATAATTCTTATCCACATTTCCCATGACATCTAGCAATGTGACTGCTGAGCCTTCGTTATCTGCATCAATGGAATGATCCACACTAAGTGCATTATAACTTTGCCCCATCTCCATTGCTTCAAGTACTTCTTCTTCAGTTGCTTCTATATGATCGGCAATTTCTTTAATTTTAGGTGAACGCTCAAGTTCCGCAGTTAACGTGTCAATCGCATTCTTAATTTTTGGGCCGATCTCTTTAATTCTACGCGGTACATGAACACTCCATGTCTTATCCCGTAGATATCTCTTAATTTCACCAAGCACAGTCGGTACTAAGAAAACTTCAAACTTTCTGTTAAAAGATAAGTCAAAGCGTCTAATTGCACCAAGTAGCCCTACCATTCCAACTTGAACCAAGTCTTCATGATGAGATTGACCACGTGAATAACGATACGCTAGAGAATCAATCAACCTTTGATAATGCATAACAAGTTGTGTCTGTGCATCATCATTTCCGGTTTCCTGATATCTCATTATCAAAGCGTTTATTTCGTCAGGCGTTAATTCAGTTTTACCCTGTGATTGTTTCTCCATCTTTTTGCACCTGACCTTTGCCAACAAACTTAACCATGCTAATTGTCACTCCCGGTGACTTTTTCACATGAACATCGTCCATCAGCGTTTCTATTAAGAATAACCCAAGACCGCCTTCTCTAAGGAAACTCACAGAATCATCTTCCTTATATGGTCCCAGTTCTTCTTTCACTTGTTCGTAATCGAAGCTCTTACCTGAGTCTCTCACAATAATTTCAACACGATCACTAAACACAGCAAAACCAACAATGATTTCGCCTTCTTCATCTTGTTTATATGCATGCTTAACAGCATTAGATACTGCTTCAGATACAGCAATTTTTGAGTCTTCAATTTCCTCAAACGACGCATTCGCAGAAGATAAAATTCCTGATAACGTAAGTCTCACAAGTCCAACATATTTTGGATTTGACGGAATTTTCATCTCAACATATTCAAAGTTATTTTTCAATTTCCTCACCCTCCGGATACTTAGTTATGTACATTAAATCTCTAAGTCCAGTGATTTCAAATAACTTCATGATGCGAGGCTGTACATTTGTCACTCTTAATTCTTTGTCATTTTTATTTAAATCTTTAAGCGTTCCTACAAAAAGTCCAAGACCTGTAGAGTCCATATAGCTTAGGCCCTTCAAATCAACGTGTAAGTTTTTCGTCCCATCTGTTGCAACTGGTTCAAATACTTTTTTTAATTCTGGAGCTGTATAGATATCTAAT
The DNA here is from genome assembly GCF_903994035.1 of Phocicoccus pinnipedialis. Taxonomy (GTDB): domain Bacteria; phylum Bacillota; class Bacilli; order Staphylococcales; family Salinicoccaceae; genus Phocicoccus; species Phocicoccus pinnipedialis. The sequence goes on along the minus strand of NZ_CAJEWB010000004.1, from coordinate 210,854 downwards.
TCGCCAGCGATACTTACATGAGTAACTTCTGGTTTTTCGTCTACATTAATTTTAATATTCATTTAACGTTTCTACCCCAATCAAATATTACTTTTCAAATACATTTATACCCTTAACTTTAGAGACTAAACATATTAATAATTATTTTTAGCATTCTTAATTATTATCATGGTTAAATCGTCTTTACGTAAGTTATGCTGCATGCGTGTCAGTGTTTCATATAGGTACTGAACAATATCTTGTGGGTGACACTCTTTCTTCTCTCTAATCATCTCTAATATATTATTCATATCAATAAATGTGTCGTCATGCTTACGTAATTCTGACACCCCATCCGTAAAAATAAAAATCATATCATTCTCTTTCAAATGGGCGTTTTTTTCAAAGTATGTATTGCCTTGACGTACGCCGAGTACTAAACCTTTTGTATCGATTTCTTCAAATACATCTTCATCATATCTATAAATAAACCCGGGCTCATGTCCTGCACTCGAGAAGCTTAAATCACCGCTTGTAAAGTCATAGACACCATAAAACATCGTTATAAACATATTTTTATTTACGTTTTGTTCTACGAGGTTATTGAGAGTTTCTAGTGCTTTGGCAGGTCCTCTATTAAGATGTGCAAACTCCATACCGAACTTGAGCATCGTCATCGCAATAGCGGCAGGTATTCCTTTTCCAATCACATCTGCGACTGCAAATGAAATCTTGTCATTATTATGGTGAATGATGTTAAAATAATCTCCGCTCACTTTACCAGCAGGAATGCTAATCGCGCCAATTTGCATAGTATCTACTGCAGGAATTGTCGCTTTTAACATCGTTTCTTGTAAGCTAGCTGCGATGTCTAACTCTTGGTCGTGTAAGTTTAATTTATCTAGCATCGCTCTATAATCTCGATATGTAAATCCAAATGAAATCATAACTTCTTCTAGTATCTCGAGTGACTGTTTCACTAATTCTATATCATTTACATGCATGTGATTTAACATCTGTGTGTGAAGTGATACTATTTCTTCTGGAGATGTATCGATTTCTATTACGTTTCTACTGAATGTATGACACTTTGCAATTGCAGCATCTAAATTATTATCAAAGAGATATAATCGTAATATTTCTTCATAATCGTTTGTTAGATTATCTATATAACTCATGACACTCTCCCTTTAACCTCTACTGAACTTGCTTATGTTTTCTATTCTCTTCCTCATTAATATTAAGACCTAAACTGATCATTAGTGCACAATCGACTTCGGCCATCTTTTCTTCATCTAAATATGTAAGTTTTTCTTGTAACCTAGTTTTATCTATCGTTCTTATTTGCTCGAGTAATATCACAGAGTCCATTTCAAAATGGTATTTGTGCTTATTGACTTCAACATGGGTCGGAATTTTTGCCTTATTAATCTTTCCTGTAATCGCGGCAACAATTACAGTTGGGCTGTATTTGTTACCGACATTGTTTTGAATAATGACTACAGGCCTCTTACCGCCTTGTTCTGAGCCTTGAACGGGAGAAAGATCCGCTAGGTACACCTCTCCTCGCTTCATATACTCACCATCTTTTTTCTTTAATTTGAGATGTGTAATTAGTGTCTACTTCACATTCCATTAAAAAATGTTCTTCTGCAATACAAAGATTCAAATGATGCATCTCTTTATAGCCTTCTTTTAACTCATCTTTAAGTTGTATATTAATGTCATTTGAATTCATATGAGCCTCCTGTAAATACAGTTTAATATTATCACATATAAAGTGTTTTTATCGGTTATTTCAAGATTTCATTGAATATCGCTTTATTTGACTCAGAATCGTAAACTCTCGGTAATCTTCTTGAAAGTAAACATGTCGATTCGTACGAAATAGTATCTACATAATTACTAAAATTTTCTAGTGACTGACGACTGTTTGGATCACTCACAATGATTTTGACAACATCCCCACGCTTCGCGTTTGAGGAAATCATCGTAGCATCCATACATACGCGACCAACTATTTGGCATTGCTCTCCGTTTATTTCTACATGATACCCACTGTGTTTTCTTAACAAGCCGTCACCATAACCGATTGGTATCGTTACAACTGACATATCCGTTTCTGCAATAAATGATTCGTCGTAACCAACTGTCTCGCCCTTTTTAACTTCATGTGTGTCTGCGACTTGGCAAATCAAGTCAAGTGCAGGCTGTAATATTACGTCTGTGTGCTTCTTCGTGTACTCACTTGGATAGTACCCGTAAAGTCCAATGCCTACACGTACAGCATTTGTGAATTCATCTTCGACAAGTAGGGCTCCTGCTGTGTTTGAGATATGGATGTATTCCGGTGTATCCACTGAGTCAACGATTTTCTTGAATTCTTCACGCTCTATTACTGCATGGTCTTTGTCTACGCTCGCCATCGCAAAGTGAGAAAACAGTCCTTCGTACACGAAGTATTTCGAGTTATGAATTAACTCAATCATTTCTTTAATTTCAGCAATATCCTTTGTGCCGTATCGATTCATATGACCATTTACTTTAATGTGAATCCATACTTCTTTGTCATATTCTTCACTGATGCTATCTAGTGAACCGACGAGCCACTCTTTAGAAGGTGCCGTGATTGCTACTCTATGTTGTATCGCCTTGTTGATGTCTTTAGGATTGATGATTCCTAGAACTAAAATCTTACTCTTAATGCCATGCATTCTGAGTTCAATTGCTTCATCTAAAGTTCCGACTGCAAAGAAGTCGACACCCTTCTCTTCTAAGTATCTCGCTACTGCACGAGAGCCGTGTCCGTAAGCATTAGATTTCACAACAGCAATTATCTTCTTATTCACTTCTGCCTTAATTGCATCATAATTCTGACCGATTTTGTCTAAGTCAATATTCACCTGCGCATCTCTATAAAATCTATCGCTCATTTCATCCACTCCAGTTAGTTACTATCTATTAGTATTACAGTTGCTGTTGCATATTCTCTAGAATGAGAGATGGAGATTAACGCACTGCTGCCTTCAATAAATGGTTTCCCCATCTTATCATTCATGATGCTAATTTCATGAAACTGTACATGTGCCCCGATTCCAGTACCTAGTGCTTTACTATATGCTTCCTTCGCACTGAAACGACCTGCAACATATTCATTCTTTCTCGTTTCATTATTTATACCATTGTAAACCTTCAGTTCGTTTTCTGAAAGTATTCTTTGTGCGAGCCTATCTTCATTGTTTGCACGTGTGATTCTCTTAATTTCTACGATATCTGTACCAAGACCTGTAATCATACGCTAGAACCTCGCTTACTTTTATTGATTATTTCTCTAACGTTCTGTCTAAGTGCGGCTGCTTCTTCTTTTTCTAGTTCGGTGATATAGAGGGTTTCACTTGCCGTAGCAAAGGTGATTCCAGAAAGACCAAATTTTCTCATGATCGGCCCTTCAGTGACATCTATATTTTGAATCCTAAACAATGGAGCAACATGCCTTTTACGTGTGAAAATTCCTTCTTCTACGATGAGTTCCCCATTTTCAATCTGGTATCTAAAGTACTTGTACTTCAACATCGGTTCTAAAACAATGAAATACCCCACGTAAATCAGCGTGATTAACAATATGCCACCCATTGCTATATAAAGATAAATATCCACTTCACTCGGGGTAAAAATCAATGCAACGCAAAGTACTACTAAAATTACGATTGGAATAATTAAATAAAGCGCACTTGTTACACGTCTATACTTAATCGCATTTTTCGATATTTGCTTCATCAATAATACCCCCTTCTACAAAGTCCCATATTTCATCAATATCACTTCGTTCTAAATGCTTTAAAGTCACGCTAGAGTCGAGCACTCCACCTGCGGTTATAACTGATACAGTTCCAAGTTGTGCACGTCTCGTGAATGGGTTATTATGCCATTCGACTGTGTTTATCTTCTCTGATTTAATTGCATAATGAGATCTCGCAAAGAATGACGTTTCCATCATATTAATTTCATCTCCATTGATTGTGTACCCTGTATGTTTCGCAGAATAAAGTGCCGAAATAATTTGTAAGATAAACACAAACGCTCCGATTACTGCGATCAGCCAAAATGCAACTGGTACGAAGTATTCGTTACTAACATAAACAAGCGCTCCATAGATCGCGAGTATAATAATGCTACGAATGGTAAAGTATCTTCTGTACGCGTGTTTTTTTACGAACTTTACCGGTCGTTTGATTTCATAATTCGGGAAGAATTGATTCACGATATCAAACAATAATCTTGTCTTGATTAGTGGGACTATCATTACTTTTCCGTCGCTTAACTCTTCTTCAGAGTCACCCATGATCGTGACATATAGCGACTTGAATCCAAACATACGTCTCAGGATGTTATCTTTAATAATGATATTTTGAACACGATTAATATTGACTGTGACTCTCTTTTTTTCAAGCAAACCATATTGAACTATTAAATCGTCATTGTCTTCAAAGACTTTGTAATCATAGTAACGAATCAGCAGAATCACTGTTCCGATAACATATCCAACAATGATCACACCAATTGCTATTACTACAGTAAGTATGAGCATCGACGTGACGAGCTTTTGTAAGTTAACTTCGATATAATTAGCAACAAATGTGTCGATGTTAAACGTCGTTAAAAACGTAAAGAAACCAGCAATAAAGATTCCAAGTCCACCACTCGTCATAGCCATAATGAATAGCTCTTTCATAGACATTTGATGGATGAGTTTCATTTCTGCTTCAGGAACAAATTCAGTCGCTACATTTTTACTATCTTCAACCTGTTCAACATCGGTATATTCATCTGAAGCAACAAAAATGTCATCTTTCTCCTCAGCTTTTTCTTTATATACGCTTCTACGAATTTCCTCAGCCTGTGATAGCTTTATACCGTCGATCGAAATACCGTCGGCTGGTGTTTGAATATCTAATTTACACACACCAAAGATTCGGAGGAATATTGGTTGCGTAATATCTATAGACTGAATTCGATTAATTGTAAGCTCTTTTTCCTTAAGGACAAAAATACCTGTCTTAAAGATAAACTTTCCGTCTTCAATCCAAAATCTTGTCTTATATTTTTGGATGATATCCATAACAATCAAAACAATCATAAATAAAAATACAAGAATCCCTATATACAGAAGATAGGGATTACCTTTGAAACCATCTCCACCAATAAAGTTAAATAGAAATACAGCTGCAGGTATCCAGAATGTTTTTAGCGTTGAGCCAACTGCTCCTAGATAAGCTAATGGATGTAATTTTTGAGGGTTATTCATAGGTAAATTCCTCCTTTACGAGGTCTATCATTTGCGCTTGTAATGCATATGCCTCTTCAATTTTTAATGGAGGTAATTTAAACGATGTACCAGCTGTTGTTACTGTCATGTTTGCTAGACCATATCTTCTTGAAATAATACCATGAGCGACACGCACCCCTTGTACGCGTTTAAGAGGAAGCATTTTATGCTCAACAATAATAAATCCTTCAACTGTAACAACACGTGTTTTAAACACTTGATATTTTGTTACATTTTGATAGATTTTAGGTTTGATTATGACAAAAATAATGAGATGTAACACTGTTAATACTAAAAGACCGAGTAGTATCCACTCTTTATAAAAATCAAGAAAGAAAATTAATCCTGCAATAATTAAATAAAAAATAAGTATAATAAAAAATGTGATTAATGATTTTAATCGTAAATACTTTCTGACGTCGTATGATAATCGAATCATAGTTGCCCTCCCTTATTTTATTAATTATACATGAGATATTTTGCATATAAAAATAAAAATAGCATCCTACTCTGTAGGATGCTTAATTTTATTTCATATGGTCTTTAAAGGTACGTGTACGGTTTGAACTTTTTTTGTTCTTGTGATACCCTTTGCCACCTTGATTACCGCTACGTCTTTTACTCCCACGGTTATCTTTTCTGTTTCCACCGCGTTTATACGGATGTTTGCCATCGCCCTTTGTACTCCTACGAGAAAGTGGTTTTTCAAACGATAGCTGAATGTTATCATCGTCTTTTCTATATAAGAATTCATTTACAAGAGTAGCGATTACTTCTTGTGGCTCAAATTCAGTAACGAGTTCCGTAGCAAGTTTGTATGACTCAGCATTAATTTCTTTTTCTTGCCATTTTCTAATTTTTTCGAAGATGCTCGCTTTACGTGCAGCTTCTACTTCATTTTTGTTTGGCGGACGAAGTGGAGAAATCTTTTTCTTTTTCGTCTCTTCTATTAAACGTACATATCCCATTTCAACTGGGTTAACAAAAGTTAATGCCATACCTTCTTTACCAGCACGGCCTGTACGACCAATTCTGTGCGTATAGCTTTCTGCATCTTGCGGGATATCAAAGTTATATACGTGTGATACGCCTGAGATGTCGAGTCCACGAGCGGCAACGTCTGTTGCTACTAAGATTTGTAATGCATCATTTCTGAACTTCTTGAGTACTTCAAGACGTTTAGACTGCGTGATGTCACCGTGTAAACCTTCCGCTTGGTAACCCTTCGCAATTAATGCGCTTGTTAATTCATCTACACGACGCTTCGTACGACCGAATACAATCGCAAGTTCTGGACGATGAACGTCTAAGAAGTCTACAAATGTGTCGAGTTTTTCTAACTCTTTTACAATTGTGTAGTGCTCTTCGATCTGTGGATCAGAGTCATTTTGATTCATCGTTTTAACAATTTTTGGATCATGCATAAAGCGTGTCACAAGCTCTTGGATCGCTTTAGGCATCGTTGCAGAGAATAATAACGTTTGGACATTCCCTTTTGGTAACTTATCCATGATGAACGTAACGTCATCAATGAATCCCATATTCATCATTTCATCCGCTTCATCTAAAACGAGTGTGTTAATGCTATCTAGTCTCAATGTTCTACGGTTGATGTGGTCGATTACACGACCTGGTGTACCCACGATGATTTCAGGTTTTCTCTTTAAATCACCGATTTGTTTAGCGATGGACATTCCACCAAAAATTACATTTACGTTAAGTTTTTTATACTTAGCAAATGCTTTCAACTGCTCTCCAACTTGTGCCGCAAGTTCGCGTGTTGGCGCTAAGATTAAGGCTTGTACACCTTCACCTTTTTTTACTTTCTCAACTAAAGGAATACCGAAAGCACCTGTTTTACCTGTACCAGTTTGTGCTTGTCCTAAGATATCCTCATTATTTAATGCGAGTGGAATACTACTCTCTTGGATTGGTGTGGGTTTTTCAAAACCCATATCCTCTATTGCTTGAATAGTTTTCTCACTTACACCTAATTCTTTAAAAAATTTCAACTTTTAGTCTCCTTTGACTATTATATACCTCGTAAGTGTACAACTTCTCTATATTACCACTTTTAGCTACACAGTACAAGAATTATTTTATTCTTTCTTCGACCCGTTCTAATTTCATACCACGAGACGCCTTTAGTAAAACAACAACTCTATTTCCAATCACTTTGTTTACTTTCTCTATTAGATCATCGATATCAGTAAAGTGTTCGCTATTTGGTTTCTTAATATTATCGCTAATATTTTTTGCGCCTTCACCAAACGTTAAGATATGAGTAAAGTTATTATCTTGGTTGATATGCGTTGCAATATCATAATGGAGTGCTTCACTATACGAACCGAGTTCTAAGATATCACCAAGTACCAACACTTTACTTTCGTACGGTAAATCTCTCACTGTGTCGATCGCACTTTTCATAGATGATGGGCTCGCATTGTATGCATCATTGATGAGAATCGTACCATTAGAAAGCTCTTTTTGTTCCATGCGCATTCCTGTAACGCGAAGCTTCAGAAGCGCCTCTGCAGATTGTTTATCTGTCACTCCAAGTTCACGCGCAATCATAATCGCATATGACGCATTTAGAGCATTGTGACGACCAAGTTGTGGTATCTTGAAGTTCGCAGTGTCTAAAGTAAATTCTGTGCCCTCTAGTCTCTCTAAAACATTTTTAATATGCATACCATTTTTCTCGTTTTCACCAACAGTCTTGATCGTGTATGGCTTGTTCTTATCTACAATATCTTCTAGCATCTGGTAATCTTTTGAATAAATAAAGAGTCCGTCATCTTTTAAGAAATCCACAATTTCATATTTAACTTCCGCAATTTTTTCGCGTGAGCCAAGTTTCTCTAAGTGAGATTCTCCGACACTCGTAATCACAGCGATGTCTGGATTAGCGATATCAGATAAATAGTGAATATCTCCAACACTATCCATTCCCATTTCTAAGATGAGAATCTCTGTCTCTTCACTTGTAGAAAGAATCGTGAGCGGCATTCCGAGCTCATTATTTAGGTTACCTTGTGTCTTTTCTACCTTGTATTTATGTTGTAAGACACATTCAATCATATCTTTAGTTGTCGTTTTGCCGTTTGACCCTGTTACCGCGATAACCATTGGCTTAAACGTATTCAGATAGTTTTTAGCGAGCAACCCAAGGGCTTTTCTGGCGTTTTCAACTACTATAACCGGAACGTCATTACGTTCTTTTTCTGATAAAGCGATGGTTGCTCCACTTTCTAACGCTTGTTCAATGAATTTGTGCCCATCCACATTTTCACCAACAAATGGTATAAATAAATTATTTTCCTCGATTGTTCTCGTATCTATTGACACTCCTTTTATACTCACGTCTTTTATCTCTGTGGCTTTGCAATTCATAGTACCATTTGTGAATTCCGAAAGTTTTTCGATCGTTATATTTAACATTTTATTTCCATTCCTTATTATAATTTGTACATGCTATAATTATATGATAGACACTTTGTTATGTCATATTTTCTATATTTAAATAAATTAGGTGACTGATTTGAATTATTCAAAATTTAAACGCATGAATTTTAGCTACTTCGCTCGCGTAGATTGGATATTGGTAATACAGATTGCCGTCTTAGCGATAATTAGTATTACACTGATTTATTCCGCAATGACTAGTGGGCAATATGGTACTAACTTTGCGATACGACAATTTTATTTTTATGTTTTCGGTTTCTTTATTGCATTCATGATAATGGTCATACCCTTTAGACTTTTTCAAGAATATATATGGCTGATTTATGCTGTAGGTATTTTTAGTTTACTATTTCTACACTTCTCACCATTTGATAACTTGACGCCAATCATTAATGGTGCAAAGAGTTGGTATCAATTTGGCTTCTTCAGTATCCAACCATCTGAGTTTATGAAGATCATTTATATTCTGACTATGAGTTATGTGATCAGTCAACACAATAAATATAAACCGCACAATAGTTTGAATATGGATGTTCGTTTACTTGTAAAGCTCGGGCTTGTATCATTAATACCAATGATTTTAATCTTAATGCAAAATGACTTAGGTACTACGCTTGTTATGCTCGCGATTTTCTTTGGTATGGTTGTTGTATCAGGGATCAGCTGGTGGATTATTTTGCCTGTAGTATTCATGGTCTCGACTGTTGGAATATCCCTTATCTTGGGGATTCTGTATCGTCCAGATCTAATCAATAAATTCGGCATTCATTCTTACCAATTAGATCGTATCTATTCTTGGTTAAGACCTGAGGATTACGGATCGGATATCGGATTCCAACTCATGAATTCACTTATCGCGATTGGTTCTGGTGGCGTTAAAGGGCGGGGTTACAGCGATGGTATTATTTATATCCCTGAAAACCACACAGATTTTATTTTCACGATCGTAGGTGAAGAGTTTGGATTTATAGGCACGACCATCGTCGTCATCCTTTTATTCCTTTTACTCGTTCACTTAATCAGAATATCACTTGCAACAAAAGATTCTTTTGGAAGCTACTTTATTATAGGTTATGTTTCACTTCTCTTCTTCCATATCTTCCAAAATATTGGAATGACGATTCAGATTCTACCAATCACTGGACTACCTCTTCCATTTTTAAGTTATGGTGGTAGTGGCCTATGGGCAAATATGGTAGGTATTGGAATTGTTCTCAGTATTTACTTCTATAGAGTTGATGAGAGGAAACATAAGAGACTATTATAAAAAAATAAACGGAAAGTGTATAAAGTATCACTTTCCGTTTAAATATATCTTATTCGTTTAATCTTAGTGTTTGATTTGAACTAATGCGTTTCATAAGCTCGATTCTTGATGGTGTAATAGAAACTCTCACACCCAGTTCACGGAGTATTTCAACAACTTCTTTGATTTTTGAATTGTCATTTTTCATGATAATAAACTCCTTATCTGTTAAGTTAACACTATTATAATATTTATTAGACTCTATTACTATACGTATTTAGTAATAATAGTTACTTCTTTGTCACAAATAGATTAAGTTTAAATGAAAGGAAAATGAGAATGTTCGACACTCTAATCACATTTCTGTCCGGCTCAAGTGCGGCTACTATCATTACTATGACCATCTTACTCATTAACTTTTTCCTTGCGTTAGGTATGATTTTTTGGGAAAGAAAAAGTGCACAAAGTGTATGGGCTTGGTTATTAATCTTGTTCTTCATTCCCATTTTAGGCTTTATACTCTACTTACTATTAGGTAGAACCGTTTATAACCAGAAGATTTTTGAAATTCCCGAAGAAAATAAAATTGGTCTTGAGTATCTTGTTCAAGAACAGTTGGAGGAAATAAGAAAAAATAATTTTGAACTAGATAGTTATGTTGCGACAAAGCATACAAAACTGATTCATATGTTACTCTACAACAACCAAAGTTTCGTCACGTCTAATAACCATATCGACACGTACTATAGAACTCCAGATCTATTTAGACAGATGTTAGAAGATATCAAGAATGCAAAAGATCATATTCATTTTCAGTATTATATTTTTAGGCTGGACAATCTCGGTAAAGAAATTTATGAAGCGCTTCTTGAAAAACAAAGAGAAGGAGTCTCTGTTCGAATTCTTTATGATGATATGGGATCTAGGACACTTAGACTCCGTAACTTTAAAGAAATCCGTTCACTCGGTGGACATGTAGAAGCATTCTTTCCAAGTTTTTTATCAGTAATTAATCCGCGTATCAACAACCGTAACCACCGTAAAATCGTTATCATAGATGGAAGTATAGGTTACACGGGTGGGTCTAACGTTGGAGACGAATACATTGGTAACTCTAAGAAATTCGGTTATTGGCGTGACACGCATTTAAGAATTAAAGGTAACGCTGTAAAGTCACTGCAGTTGAGGTTTATGCTCGATTGGAACTCACAAGGTAGCCGAAACAAGATGGTTCATCACCCAAGATATTTCCCAGATATCGAAAATGTAGGTAATACGACGATGCAGATTGCCACAAGTGGGCCAGATGAAAAATGGCAACAAATTAAATTTGGTTACTTGAAGATGATTAACTCAGCAAAGAAGGACATATATATACAATCGCCTTACTTCATTCCTGACCAATCAATTATGGAAGCCCTAAAGATTGCGATACTCTCTGGTGTGAATGTGAACATCATGATACCAAGTTTTCCAGATCACCCGTTTGTATATTGGGGCACATATCATAACGTAGGAATTCTCTCACAAATGGGTGCTAAAATCTTCATCTACCAAAAAGGATTCTTACACCAAAAGACAGTGATGATCGACGATGAAGTAGTGAGTATCGGATCTACGAATATGGATAATAGAAGCTTTGCACTAAATTTTGAAGTTAATGCATTTATATTTGATAGAAAAGAAGCCGTACAGCAGAGAGAGGCATTTGAAAAAGATGCAATCAACAGTAAACTACTGACACCAGAAATCTATGAAGAAAGAAGTATGTGGATTAAATTAAAAGAAGCAATTGCAAACCTGATTTCGCCAATACTTTAAATGTGTGAACCCCTTGTGTAAGAGCATGAGGGGTATTTTAGTATAGAGAATTATTCTGTCCAAATAATAGAAGTACAACTTCCTGTCACGACCGCGCACATCTCTCTCCTGCGCCTATAAAAAAATACCACAAGCTCTGTGCTCATGGTATTCTAATTATTATTTACGTTTTTTACTTGGTGCTACTTGAACACCTTTCTTTTTACGCTCTTTTTCTCTTTGCTCTTCTTCGTGTCTTGCAATTATTGGTGCCATTTCTTCTTCAACTTTTGTACGATAGTACACGTTACCAATGATTGTTTGTACGATTAAGAAGATACCGCCGACAGCCCAGTATAGAGGTAATGCTGCTGGTGAGATGAATGAAATCCAAAGAATCATAATTGGCGAAATAAACATGAATAAACGCATTTGTTTCTTCTGTTCTTCTGGTAAGAAGAGCGTTGAAACGTATGCTTGTACTGCGTATACGATACCTGCAATCACAACCATGATGTAGTCTACTTCAGTTAAGTTCATCCATAAGAAGTCTGGGTGTTCTACAATTCCACCTTCTGATGGATATTTTAATGCGAAGAACAACGCCATTACGATCGGCATTTGAATGAACATCGGTAAACACCCTACGTTAAGTGGGTTGATATCGTGTTTCTTGTAAAGTCCCATCATTTCTTGCTGAACTTCCATCTTTTCTTCTTGTGTCGTTGCAAGTTTCATTCTCTTTTGAATATCATCCATTTGTGGTTTAACGATTTTCATTTTTTCTCTCATGAGCATTTGGTTTTTATACGTACGCATCATGAATGGAAAAATTGCGAGTCTTACAATCAGTGTTAAAGCGATGATTGCTAGACCATAATTGTTATTTAATTGATCCCCAAGCCAGTGAAGGATGTTATCCATCGGGCTTACAAATGTATTATAAAAAAATCCAGACCTGTTCTCTTCTTTAGAATAGTCACATCCGGCTAAGAATAATACGAGTGTCATCGTCACTCCAAATAGCCATTTCTTCGACATAATTTCACCTCAAAATATTATATACACAAGAGTGATTGTACCATAAATCACAAGTTAGATAAACTAATGTATTAAACTTTAAAAATTAAAGTTCGATGAAGTGACTGATTGGACCATTACCTTTACCAATATCAAATCCATTCTCAATCGCCTTCGTTACAAACATCTTAGCTTTTCTAAATGCACTCTCTAAATCTTGTCCTTTTGCGAGCTCCGCTGTAATTACTGCTGAGAATGTGCTACCCACTCCACGTAAGTTCTTGGATTTAATGATCGGACCAGATAATTTTACTTCTTTTGTGCGCGTATATAGATAATCACACGCTTTTCCTGTCATTTGACTATCGTTAATTAGCACGCTTTTCACACCAATTTCTTTCAGGAAAATATTCGCTGCCGTCTTGATATCTGACTCATCCTTAATATCAATTCCAGTCATTGCTTCTGTTTCTTTAATATTCGGAGTCACTACACTCGCATACGGTAGTAATGTAGTTGCAAGTTTATTTTGTAATCCCGTGTCAATAATTCTTTTTCCTTCTTTTGAAAAGATAAATGGATCCATAACAAACGGGATATCGTATCCTTTTATATACTTTTTGATGATATCTACCATATCTGCACTTGGGACCATCCCTGATTTCATGGCATAAGGAATGGCATCACTAAAAATACTTGATAATTGTTCTTCTAAAAACTCTGGTGGAATTTCTAATATTTCATGGATCCCTTGAGAGTTTTGTGCTGTTAAGTTTGTGATTGCTGCCATACCGAATACATTTAAATTATGAAATGTTTTAATATCAGCGATAACTCCAGATCCACCTGTTGGATCGTTACTCGCAACCGTTAAAGCAATAGGTATATGTGACATGTCATCTCTCCTTTTTTTAAATAATAACACAAGTATCTATAATAACTTAAATAAAAAAATGCCCAAGCGCTTGCTTGGGCAAAAGTTTAAGTGAGTGTTCGATTATAGTCTTGCACCACATACAGGCCATGGACTAGAACCTCTTTGGTTATATAACATTTGCGCTCTCTTAGTTTGTTCAGCAGCTGATGCATTTGATGGAAGTCCAGATCCACCTACTGATCTCCAAGTTTGAACGTCAAACTGGTAAAGACCGTGGTACATACCGTTTGCTGAAACGATGCTTGGGTTTCCACCTGATTCACATGCAGCTAATCCTGACCAGTTTAGACCACCGTTTGATGGTTGCTGAGCTTGTTGTGCTGGTTGTGATGGTTGCTTTTGTTGTACTGGTTGTGAATAGTTATTGTTATTATTAGAAACATTTTGAGCTGGAGCTTGTTGTACGGGTTGCTTTTGTTGTTGTGTTGGTTGTGAATAGTTATTGTTGTTTGAAACATTTTGAGCTGGAGCTTGTTGTGCTGGAGCTTGATTCGTTTCAGATGCTTTTACAACAAAACCTTCAGGTTTAGAAACATTTAATACTTGACCAACAAAGATAAGGTCCGCTGATTCTAAATCGTTCCATGCAACAACGTCTGATACATTAACTTCATATTTATTAGCAATCTTAGCAACAGTGTCACCGGATTTTACTTTATGTGTCTTAGTTTCTTCTTTAACTTCAACCTCATCAATTTTAAGTTCTTGACCAGTTAAAATTAAGTCAGAGCTTAATTTATTTTCTTTCTTTAAAGCTTTAACTGTAGTGTTATAATCTACTGCAATTGCAGATAGTGTATCTCCACTTTTAACTTTATGTGTTGCAGCCTCTGCAATTTCATCATTTGCCATGATTGCACCTGATACTAATGCTACTGCACCTAAACTGATAATACTTTTCTTCATAAGAATAAATCCTCCAATAAGTGTCTCGACTTAATTCGATGTCGGTTTCGATAATATATATACGTAATCTGCTTTTTAAAGTAACAGGCTGAGTCATTTGCTCAACCAACTGTTTATAATACTATCATGAAAAAAAGTTACATAGGTTACAGTAGTATAAAAGATTTCGTGCTGTGTTACCGTTTCATTACATTGATGTTGCTTTACAAATCCTGCATGACATATAAATAATTTAATAATGTGACATTTCATTTTCATATATACAAACCCTGTCATATCAAGGTTTATTTGAAATTAATTTTACGCATCAAAATCTGACAATTGTAATGTAAGAGAGTTTTGTTACAAACTAAAAACAAAAAACAACCTATTTTACACGCGCTGAGTAAAAATAAGTTGTTTTATTTGAGTTGTGAGTATGAAAGTGAGGTAATTCTAAAATTTGTTACACGAAGTAACAGTAATCAAGGTGAATTTCTTATGTTAGGGGGGAATATCTTATTGATTTTACAATCGAGGATTATCGATCAGATATTTCGATACTTGATAAGTTCTCCTTTCTTATCTGTACTATATAAAATTTTTACTGTACAAGCAAAATGCAGTTTTTCAACTTTGGATTATACAATATCAAATAAGCCGCAGTAAATGAAAAACTGTGTAAATAGAATAGGAATCTATATATTTAGATTCTAAAAAACAAAAAAACCAGTTGAGTAAAATTTACTCAACTGGTTCACTAATTGCGAATGTAATTTCACACTGGCAAGCAACTTTACCGTCTACTTTTGCTACAGCAGTACCTTTCCCAATTGGACCTTTGATTCGAGTAATCTCAACTGTGAGTTCTAGAGTATCTCCAGGTGTTACTTGATGTTTAAATCTGCATTTATCAATTCCTGCGAAGAATGCAAGTTTACCTTTGAATTCCTCTTGCTGTAATAATGCAACTGCTCCTGTTTGTGCAAGTGCTTCTACGATTAACACACCAGGCATTACAGCATACTCCGGGAAATGTCCTACAAAATATGGTTCATTACCTGATACTTGTTTTAATCCAACACATTTTTCACCAGGTACTAGTTCAGTTATTTTGTCTACTAGTAAGAATGGTGGTCTATGTGGAATAATTGCCTTAATTTGATCATACGTTAACACATTCATCATTCCTTCGTTAAATCAATAATATGTTCCCATGTTTCAATCCTAAAAACTTCAAAAGGATTATCTAAGATACCATAACCGATCATCAGTCCGATAATAGACAACATGAGCGCTAAATATAAATATATTAAAATTCTAACTAAGAGTGGGAATTTACGATGTACAAGTTTTCTATCGTCCGTATTCGTTGCCAAATTCATCACACTTTCTTTAATACTCTATCTCTGTCTCGTCAGATACACGCTCAATGTTTGCACCTAATCTTTCAAGCTTGCCATGAAAATCAACGTATCCGCGATCTAGATGTTTAAGTTCAGTTACAATAGTAAAGCCTTCTGCAATGAGACCAGCTAAGATTAGTGCCGCTGCACTTCTTAAGTCTGTTGCTTTAACACGCGCACCATGTAGTTCACGGCCACCACGGATAACTGCGTGATTATCCTGTAGAGAGATATCCGCGTTCATACTATTGAATTCTGTGACGTGCATAAATCTATTTTCAAAAATAGTTTCAGTTACAATACTTGTACCATCAATAGATAAAAGTAAAGCCATCATCTGACTCTGCATATCCGTTGGGAACCCTGGGTGAGGTAATGTCTTTATATCTGTTTCTTTTAACGTCTCATTTGGAATGACACGTACGTTTTCTCCATCTTCGACAAATTTTACACCCATTTCCTCTAGCTTCGACACAACAGCACTTAAGTGCTCGATCACAACATTTTGAATTTCAATTTCACTTCTTGTAATTGCAGATGCAATCATAAATGTACCTGCTTCGATTCTATCTGGAATAACATTATGTTTTGTTCCAACGAGCTTTTCTACACCGACGACTCTCATACGCCCTGTACCTGCACCGCTTATCTTGCCACCCATGCGATTGATATAGTTAGCGAGGTCTACAATTTCAGGTTCCATAGCTGCGTTCTCAATAACAGTGACACCATCTGCAAGCGCTGCTCCCATCATTAAGTTCTGAGTTGCACCCACACTTGGGAAGTCGAGTAAAATCTTGGCACCTTTAAGTCGTTGTCCATCTACTCTTCCTTCAATAAAACCATCAGTTGTATTGAAAGTCGCACCCATTTTTTCGAATCCTTTTAAATGTTGTTCAATGGGCCTAGAGCCGATTGCACAACCACCTGGCATTGCAACCTCACATTTACCATAACGACCAAGTAATGGACCCATTACGAGCATCGATGCTCGCATTTTACTTACGAGTTCATATGGCGCATTCGTACTCAGTTCATTGCTCGCATCAATTTTAACTTTGTTTTTATCTACTTCAACATCTGCTTTTAAGATCGACAGTAAATCTGCTAATGTAGAAACATCGGAGAGTTCCGGTACATTGCTGATAACGGATTTCCCTTCAGAAGCTAAGAGAGAGGCTGCAAGGATGGGTAACACTGCATTTTTTGCACCTTCAATTTTAACTGAACCACTTAATTTTCTTCCACCCTTAACGATAATTCTTTCCATACTCTCACTCCATAAAAATATCAATTATATCTTAATTCTATAGTGATAATAGGTTACTGTAAAGCAATTACCCTAACCAAACAATAACGCTACTACTTGTATTTCCGTAAATAAATCCATAATAAAATTACTCAGGGATGTTCCGAGTAATATTGCTAAAAGGATTATCACAAGCCTAATTTTTTCAGGTTTGCTCTTTTTAAATAACACTTCTATATTTAAGCAGTCTAACAAATAGAATGCAAATATCGTACACACAATGTGTAAAAT
The DNA here is from genome assembly GCF_903994035.1 of Phocicoccus pinnipedialis. GTDB lineage: Bacteria > Bacillota > Bacilli > Staphylococcales > Salinicoccaceae > Phocicoccus > Phocicoccus pinnipedialis. The sequence goes on along the minus strand of NZ_CAJEWB010000004.1, from coordinate 193,250 downwards.
AATATGCATTAATGCTAATTGTGAGGCAATCATTTAAAAACTCCCTTAAAAAAAGTCTAAGGTTTCCCTTAGACTTTGTATCAATTATATTGAGCAACTTTGAGTCTGTTTGCTGCACGTTCTAGTGCAAGGCTCGCACGAACTTGATCAATATGCTCAGCTTCTGCTTGCTTCAGTAATGCTTCGGCACGTTCTTTAGCAGCTCTTGCTCTGTCCGTGTCAATATCATCTGCAAACTCACCCGCTTGAACAAGTACTGTTACATGATCAGGTCTGATTTCTGCAAACCCTTCAGTAACAGCAAGATATTCATACTCACCATTGATTTTAACTCTGACGCTTCCAATTTTTAATGGTGTAACAGTTGGAATGTGCCCAGCCATGACACCTAACTCTCCCTGTTTCGCTTGGAGAATAATAATCTCGCAATTCTCTTCTTTAAACACAGATCCGTTAGGAGTAACTACATCTAATGCAATTGTACTCATTGTCTAACCTCCCTGTTTAAACTTCTACACCCATTTGACGTGCTTTTTCGAGAGCTTCTTCAATGTTACCTACAAGACGGAACGCATCTTCTGGAATGTGGTCATATTTACCTTCAAGAATTTCCTTGAAGTTTTGTACTGTTTCTGTAACAGGTACATAAGAACCTTTTTGGCCAGTGAATTGTTCTGCTACGTGGAAGTTTTGAGATAAGAAGAATTGTACACGACGTGCGCGTCCTACTAAAGCTTTGTCTTCTTCAGATAACTCATCCATACCTAAGATTGCAATAATATCTTGTAATTCGCTATATCTTTGTAATGTAGATTGTACTTCACGTGCTACATTGTAGTGTTCTTCTCCAACTACTGCTGGTGAAAGTGCACGTGATGTAGATGCTAATGGGTCTACCGCAGGATAAATACCCATTTCAGAGATTTTACGCTCTAGGTTTGTTGTCGCATCTAAGTGTGCAAAAGTTTGAGCTGGTGCTGGGTCAGTATAGTCATCGGCAGGTACGAATACCGCTTGGATAGATGTAACTGATCCTTTGTTCGTTGAAGTAATACGCTCTTGGAGTTGTCCCATCTCACTTGAAAGTGTTGGTTGATAACCAACAGCAGACGGTACACGTCCGAGTAATGCAGATACTTCCGAACCAGCTTGAGTGAAACGGAAAATGTTGTCGATAAACAGAAGTACGTCCTGTCCTTCAACATCACGGAAGTATTCCGCCATTGTTAAACCACTTAATGCAACACGCATACGTGCTCCAGGTGGTTCGTTCATTTGTCCGAATACCATTGCAGTTTTACTGATTACTCCTGATTCTTCCATCTCGAAGTAAAGGTCGTTACCTTCACGAGTACGTTCTCCAACACCAGCAAACACTGAAATACCTCCGTGTTCTTGCGCGATGTTGTGGATTAATTCTTGGATTAATACAGTTTTACCTACACCGGCACCACCGAATAGTCCAATTTTACCACCTTTAGTATATGGTGCTAACAAGTCCACTACTTTAATACCTGTTTCTAAAATTTCAACTGACACCGAAAGATCCTCGAATTGAGGTGCTTCACGGTGAATTGGGTTTCTAAGTTCAGTTTCTGGAATTGGTTCACCTAAGTCAATGTGTTCGCCTAATACGTTGAATACACGACCTAATGTAATGTTACCTACTGGTACAGAGATTGGTTTACCTGTGTTTACAACTTCCATACCACGTTGTAATCCATCTGTAGAACTCATTGCAATAGTTCTTACAATATTATCTCCACGGTGAAGTGCAACTTCTAATGTAAGCTCGATTGCTTGTTGACCTTCTTTTTTATGATCGATTGTGAGAGCGTTCATTAATGCAGGTAATTCTCCCTCTTCAAAACGCACGTCAACAACTGGTCCCATAACTTGGACCACGTGTCCTAAAGCCATTAGAGTTCCTCCTATAATTATTTTTATTGTTGTGCTTGTGCACCACTTACGATTTCAGTAATTTCCTGAGTGATTGCCGCTTGTCTTAGTCTGTTATAAGAAAGCGTTAAGTCGCCAATCAATTCGTTTGCGTTATCTGTAGCAGCTTTCATTGCTGTCATACGAGCAGCATGTTCACTTGTTTTTGCTTCAAGTAATGCGCCGTAGATAATTGCTTCTGCATATTGTGGTAGTAATGTCTCTAGAATTGATTCCTTATCGGGTTCAAATTCATAAGATGCGAGACTTGAGAATTCAGATTGTGTTTCAAGGTCAGATTCTGACATTGGTAAGAGTTTTCTTACTTTTACATTCTGTTCAAGAATCGATACGAACTCATTATAAATAATGTATAGTTCATCGATTTCTTCTCTTTCAAAACCTCTAATAGAGGCATGTGCAATTTTTTTCACATCCGAAAATGATGGCTGATCAGGTAACCCGACTCTATAATCATCTACAGTATAGTTACGCGTTCTTAAGATGTCATAACCAATCTTACCTAAGACAATAAGTGAAACTTCGTCTTGGTTACCTTTATGGCGTTCATGGATTTGTGTCGTAATTGCCTTGATAACATTCGCGTTATAAGGACCTGCTTTACCAGTATCACTCGTGATTAAAAGATAACCAACGCGCTTTACCTGTCGCTCTTGTAACATTGGGTGCAAATTACCTGCACCACTTGAAGCAATCGCTTGAACTGTTTCTTGCATGCGGTCCATGTAAGGACGGAACTTCTTCGTGTTCTGTTCAGAACGTGCATACTTAGAGTTTGCTACCATGTTCATTGCACTTGTTAGCTGACTCATTTTTTCAGTTGCAGTAATACGACTTTTTATCTCTCTTAATGAAGCCATGATTTCACCATCCTTTTTCTAATAATGGGTCATTTATTTGCTTGTACTAAATAGCTTTTTGAAGCTAGTAATCGCTGTATCATACTCATCTTTGTCTGGTAAATCATGTGTTTCACGGATCTTAATTAGAAGATCTTCGTTGTTGGATTTTAACCAGCTTAAGAATTCGTCTTCAAATCTGTTTACATCTTTAACTTCGATGTCATCAAGATAACCATTAACTAATGCGTATAGAATAACAACTTGTTGTTCTACTGGAAGTGGCTTGTTTTCACCTTGTTTAAGCACTTCCACAGTACGCTGACCACGTTTAAGTTTTGCAGCAGTTGCGGCATCTAAGTCAGAACCGAACTGAGCGAATGCCTCAAGTTCACGGTATGCTGCTAAGTCTAGACGCAATGTACCTGCTACCTTTTTCATCGCTTTTATCTGTGCAGAACCACCTACACGTGATACTGAAAGACCGGCGTTGATTGCTGGACGTACACCTGAGAAAAATAGGTCTGATTGTAAGAAAATCTGACCGTCTGTAATTGAGATTACGTTAGTAGGTACGAATGCTGAGATATCTCCTGCTTGTGTTTCTACGAATGGAAGTGCTGTAATAGATCCTCCACCGAGTTCATCATTTAATTTCGCTGCACGCTCTAGTAAGCGAGAATGCAAGTAGAAAACGTCACCTGGATATGCTTCACGGCCTGGTGGACGACGAAGTAATAGTGACATCTCACGGTAGGCTTGTGCTTGTTTAGATAAGTCATCGTAAACAATCAATACGTGTTTTCCGTTAAACATGAACTCTTCACCCATTGCAACTCCTGCATATGGAGCTACGTATAGTAGTGGCGCTGGTTCTGATGCACCCGCTGATACTACGATAGTGTAGTCAAGAGCACCGTGTTGTCGGAATGTTTCTACTGTTGCACGAACTGTAGATTCTTTTTGACCAATTGCGACGTAGATACAAATCATATCTTCGTTCTTTTGGTTTAAAATTGTGTCAATTGCAAGTGTCGTTTTACCAGTTTGACGGTCACCAATGATTAATTCACGTTGTCCACGTCCAATTGGTACTAATGCGTCAATTGCTTTAATTCCAGTTTGTAATGGTTCGAAAACTGATTTACGATCCATTACTCCTGTTGCTGGGCTTTCTACCGGGCGTGTTTTTGTGGTTCCAAGAGGCCCTTTACCATCGATTGGTTGGCCAAGTGGGTTAACTACACGTCCAATGAGTTCTTCTCCAACAGGTACTTCCATGATACGACCTGTACGTTTTACCTCATCGCCCTCTTTAATGTCTTGATATGGTCCTAGAATAACGATACCAACATCGCCTTCTCCAAGGTTTTGAGCTAAGCCTAGTACACCACTAGGGAATTCTAGTAATTCTCCAGCCATCGCATCGTTTAAACCATGAGCAACGGCAATGCCGTCACCAACTTCAATAACTGTACCAACGTCTGATACTTGTAAGTCTGCTTCATAGTTTTCTATTTGGGATTTTAGGAGAGCACTAATTTCATCAGCCTTGATTGCCATAGAAATTTCACTCCTTAATTATTCTTAATTCGTTTAAATCTATTACGGATAACGTTCAATTGACTTAAGATTGATTCATCGTAAACTTTAGAACCGATCAGAACTCTGAAACCACCGATAAGAGATTTATTGATTTTGTTTGTGATCAGTAATTTCTCATAGCCCGTTTTAGCTATGAAAATTTTACCTAATTTGTCTAATTCTTCTGTCGATAATTCGTAGATAGATTCTACTGTAACTCTCGCTTGATTGTTGAATTCATCATATAGTAGTTCGAATTCATCTTTTATGCTTGGTAACAAAACTGTGCGACTTTTCTCCGTTAAAATCAAAATTAGATTTCGTAGGTACGGATTCACATCTTTAAAAGCTGATTTCACTGCTTCTAGTCTTGTGTTTTTTGAGATACGTGGATTCGTCATGAAGTCATCGAAGTTTTCAACAGATTCTACTGCTTGTAATACTTCATTGAATTCTGTTAGCGTATCTTCTAGCTTATCGTGTTTTTTTACTACTTGAAACAGTGCATCGGCATACTGTCTTGCTGCCTCAGTCATTATCTATCCCCTGCTTCCTGTAGGTACTTTTTCACGAGTTCTTGTTGATCTGTTGCAGTTAATTCTTTTTGAATCACTTTTTCAGCAATTAACACAGATAAGTCTGCAACCTGATCGTTTATTTCACGCATTGCTCTTTCTTTCTCACGTTCAATGTCCGCTTTTGCTTCTGTAATTAAATGACTTGCACGCGCGTTAGCTTCTTTGATAATGAGCTCTTGCTCAGCGTTAGCTTGTTTACGAGAGTTCTCAAACATCTCTGAAATCTCAGACTGCGTTTGCTTTAAGAGTGCTTCATTCTCGTCTCGTAAACGAGCTGCATCTTTTTTGCTGTTTTCAGCATTCTGTATATCGTCGTGAATGACTTTTTCACGGTCATCCATGATTTTTTTAACTGGATTCCATACAAAGTATGAAAGCGCACCGAGTAGTACTAAGAAACTGACTAACAGTACAAGTGACGTACCAAAAGCTGTTGCCATAGTTTCACCTGCAGCGCCTAAAATAATTAGATCCACTTATGTACACTCCTTTCAAGAAAGTTCACATAGACTTAAGTTCATAAAAGATATGGCGAAATCCCGTAAGACTTCGCCTATATAAATGCTTATTATCTGAAGAGTAATAAGAATGAAATAACGATTGCAATAATTGGCACGGCTTCTACTACACCAAGACCGATGAACATGATCGTCATTAATGGACCACGTGATTCAGGTTGACGTGCTACACCTTCAACTGTTTTCGAAACTACTAAACCGATACCAATCGCACCACCAAGTGCTGCTAAACCTGCTGCAATACCAGCTGCTAATAAGCTCATTAAAATTTCCTCCTAAGAAAATTGAATTATTTTTTTAATATTTTATATTAATGGTCTTCGCTCACTTTGTGAGACAGATAAACCATTGATAACATAACGAAAATAAATGCTTGTAACGCTCCGATGAACGTCTTAAATCCTTGCCATACCATCATAGGAATAAATCCACCAACTGCTGCAATTACAGAACCTGATGTCACTAATCCAAGAAGGAGTGTAAGTAAAATTTCCCCTGCAAAAATGTTACCGTATAGTCGCAATCCAAGAGTTAGGTTGTAAGTAAACTCTTCTAAAATCTTGATTGGTACTAAGAAAGGTAGTGGTTTTGCATAAGCTTTTGCGTATTCTTTAAATCCTCTCGCTTTAACACCGTAATAGTGAGTCATAACAATCATCAGTGCCGCAAGCGTTAATGTAACAGTTGGGTCTGCTGTTGGTGACTTCCACCATAATGTGTGTTCCGCGTCAGGAGCAACGAATGTAAATGGAATACCAATTAAGTTTGCCGCAAAGATAAACACAATCATAGTGAGTGCTAAGAAGTGGAATCGTCCGCCATCACGCCATGCCATGTTGCTCGTGATAATACCGCGTACAAAGTCCATAAGCCACTCTACTAATACTTGCGCTTTCCCTGTAGGTTTGATTGCAAGTCTACGTGTCATAAAGAACAGTACAAAGAAGACAATCAAACTGGTTACAACGATCATAAAACATGTGGCTAAATCAAATACGATTGGTATACCAAACAAGTTTGTCTGAAACGTTGGAGTTCCGTGATCCATTTCTTCACCTCTTTCTAAAAATTTGCGTAGTTGTCGCATGATATAAAATAAGTATATATGTAAGTAATAATCCAAAGAGCACACCAAAAATGTTGATGTATTCATTAAATTTGTACCATATTACACATGCGAGAATTACTAATATTATTCTCGTAGCCGAGCCTGTTCTGATGTTTGTTTCATCTTCATCATATGCTCGCCTCAAGTTAACATACCAACTAAATGCCATAAAAATCGATATCACTGTACCGAGGATTAACCCAAGTGCAATGCTTGATTTTGTGATGAAGTACCACGCTAAGAATATAAGCATAAAAATAGCGAAATATATCACGAAATGTCTTAAAAAAGCTTTAAATACCGTCACTTAGTATACGTCTCCTACAGTAAATCAATATGAAAAGAAAGCTTTTACATACCTATTAGATTTTATCGAATTACTACCCTAAGTGTCAACCGTATTGAGAAATACACTTAAAGTTGACACATTCAAAATTCTTTTGGATATCCATAACTTAAACCATAATGATACTTTATAACGTCTACAATACGTTTCGACGCGTTTCCATCACCATACGGGTTTTGTAACTCTGACATTTTTTTATATGCAACATTGTCATCTAATAGTGCGTCTGCCGATTCAAAAATGCTTTCTCTATCTGTGCCCACGAGTTTTAAAGTGCCTGCCTCTACCCCTTCAGGACGCTCTGTTACATCGCGTAAAACAAGAACTGGTTTACCGAGAGACGGTGCCTCTTCTTGAATTCCGCCTGAGTCCGTTAAAATCAAATAGCTTTGTGAAGCAAAGTTGTGAAAATCAATAACATCTAGCGGTTCTATGAGCTCAATTCGTTCATGAACGAGATGTTCCATTGCTAAATCACGCACTTTAGGATTTTTATGCATTGGATAAACAACAACGACGTCTGAATGACCGTCAACAATATCTCGCACTGCTTTAAATATATTCTCCATTTTTTCACCGAGATTTTCACGACGGTGTGCTGTTAAGAGTACAATTCGCTTATCTTTATGTCTATCTAAAATTTCGCTCTTGTATTCATCATGAACAGTTGTATGAAGCGCATCTGTCACAGTATTGCCCGTAACAAAGATTTTAGACTCATCTACGTTTTCTTTAATTAAGTTTTCTTTTGAAAGTGCAGTCGGAGCAAAATGAAGGTCTGAAAGTCTTGTCGTCATTTGACGGTTAAGCTCTTCCGGATATGGCGCATATTTTTGATATGTCCTAAGCCCTGCCTCTACATGACCAACATCAATTTCTTGATAGAACGCTGCCAGTGCCCCTGCAAAAGTTGTAGTTGTGTCCCCATGAACTAAAACCATATCTGGGTTCACTTCTTTAATGATAGATTCAATACGTGTTAACACTAGTGAAGTGATGCTAGAGAGCGTTTGCTCTTTCTGCATCACATTCAAGTCATAATCTGGTTTTATATCAAATGTTTGTAAAACTTGATCGAGCATTTCGCGATGTTGCGCTGTTACAACAACAATTGGCTCTAAGTGTTCGTCTTTTTGTAATTCGTGTACAAGCGGTGCCATTTTGATCGCCTCTGGACGTGTTCCGAACACCACCATAATTTTCTTCATCTTATCTCGTCCCAAATAATCTATCCCCTGCATCACCAAGACCAGGAATAATGTAGCTATGTTCATCAAGTCTTTCGTCTAAAGCAGCGATGTAAATATCTACATCAGGATGGGCTTCTTTTAACGCTTCTACACCTTCCGGAGCAGCAATTAAGCAAATAAATCTAATCTTAGTTGCTCCACGTTTTTTAACCGCATCAATCGCTTCTATCGCACTGACACCAGTCGCAAGCATTGGGTCGATAACCAAAATGTCTCGTTCTTCGATGTCTTTAGGGAATTTCGCGTAATATTCAACAGCTTCAAGAGTTTCAGGATCTCTATATAATCCAACGTGCCCGATACGCGCAGAAGGAATTAAGCTATGAATTCCATCAGTCATTCCTAGTCCCGCACGTAAAATAGGCACGAGACAGATCTTTTTGCCGCTTAGCCTCTTGGCTGTAGTTGTTTTGATTGGTGTGTCAACTTCAACATCTTCTAATGTTAGGTCACGAGTTACTTCATATGCCATTAGCATACCTACTTCATCCACGAGTTCGCGGAATTCTTTAGTTGACGTGTTTTTATCTCTGATATAACCAAGTTTGTGCTGAATTAATGGATGATCCATTACTTGTACTTTTGACATAGTGTGCCTCCGAAAAATATAGATTAGTCTTCATAAAGTGGATACTTGCTTGTCAGAGCTTCAACTTTATCGTGAAGTCCATCTAAGCTTTCGCCATTTTTATGACGTGTTAAAGTTTCTACAATTAAATCTGCAACTTCTAACATGTCTTCTTCTTTGAAACCGCGAGTTGTCATTGCTGGTGTACCCATGCGGAGACCACTTGTCACAAATGGTGACTCAGTTTCAAATGGAATTGTGTTTTTGTTACATGTAATACCAATTTCATCTAGAGCTTCTTCAGCAGCCTTACCTGTTAAACCAAATCCTTTAGTATCAATTAAGAATAAATGATTTTCAGTTCTACCAGAAATGATTCTAAGTCCATTTTCTTGTAGACGGTTTGCTAAAGTTTGTGCATTTTTAATAACTTGTTCTTGGTAATCTTTGAATTCAGGTTTCAATGCTTCACCAAAAGCAACTGCTTTAGCTGCGATTACGTGCATTAATGGGCCGCCTTGAATTCCTGGGAAAATATTTGAATCAATTTTTTTTGCATGCTCTGCCTTAGTTAAAATCAAACCGCCACGTGGTCCACGTAACGTTTTATGTGTTGTAGAAGTCACGAAGTCTGCATATGGAACTGGATTCGGATGAAGACCAGCAGCAACAAGTCCTGCAATGTGTGCCATATCAACCATCAAGTATGCGCCAACTTCGTCGGCAATTTCACGGAATTTCTTGAAATCGATCTTAAGTGAGTACGCACTACCTCCTGCGACGATTAATTTCGGTTGCTCTTTAATTGCAACTTCTTTTAATTCATCGTAGTCGATTGCTTCCTCTTTATTCACTCCGTAGTTGACGAAGTTGAATAACTTCCCACTGAAGTTAACAGGTGCGCCATGAGTTAAATGTCCACCGTCACTTAAATTCATACCTAAAATTTTATCCCCAGGTTTTAATACTGAGAAATATACTGCCATGTTTGCTTGGGAACCTGAGTGTGGTTGAACGTTCGCATGCTCTGCACCAAAGATTTCTTTCGCTCGGTCACGCGCTAAATCTTCAACGATATCTACGTATTCACAACCACCGTAGTAACGCTTACCTGGGTAGCCTTCTGCATATTTATTTGTAAGAATAGAACCTTGTGCTTCTAGCACAGCCTTAGAAACAAAGTTTTCAGAAGCAATAAGCTCGATGTTGTTATTTTGTCGATCAAATTCTTTCTGAATCGCGTCATATAATTCTTTGTCGTTGTTTTCGATGTAAGACATTTCAAAACTCTCCTTTTGATATGTAATCATTTATATTGCGCACGTTCGCCACCAATTAGTTTTGGACGTGTCTTCGCTATTGTAATGTATGCAGAACCGAGAACCTTAGTAGGTATTCGAACAGGAACTGCAACGTGTTTCATGTGCATACCAATCAATGTTTGTCCGATATCAATACCGATATCTGCTTTCGCAAACTCTACAACTACCGAGTCCTCTAACCTTCGGTACGCCACTTCACTCAAGCTTCCACCTGCACTTCTATGAGGAACAACAGAAACAACTTCGTAGCCGAACTTCGTGCTCGTGTCACGAGTTGTAGTAAGTGCGCGGTTAATGTGCTCACACCCTTGAAATAACAGGTGTAAATTATACTTCTTTCTAATATCGCCGAACACTTCGAAAACCACTTCTGCCACTGGCATAGAACTGTGCTTTCCAATATGCTCACCGATAATTTCAGATGTAGAACATCCGATTACGAACTCTGCACCATCAAAGAAAAAATTGATTTCTTCAAGCTCTTTAATGATCGTTTTTAATTCATCCTTCAATCTTCTCAATTCTTCGCTCATGTCTACCACCCTCAAATTCAGTATTTAACCAAATATCAACGATGTCTAAGGCAAGTCCTTTTCCGATGACTCTCTCACCCATATTTAAAATGTTCGAGTTATTGTGCGCTCTAGTTGCATGTGCTGAAAATGTGTCATGAACAAGTGCTGCTCTAATACCTTTGTATTTGTTTGCTGCAATATTCATCCCAATACCTGTACCGCAAATTAAAATCCCTCGATCGTATTCGCCTTTTTGTACTGCCTCAGCTACTGGTTTTGCGTAATCTGGATAGTCAACAGAATCTAAATTGAAAGGTCCGACATCTTTGATTTCGATACCTTTTCCTTCTAAATGTTTAACCACTGTTTCCTTAAGATTAAAACCACCGTGATCTGAACCTATGATAACTTTCACACTATCATCTCCTACACATTTATTATATATGTCACACTAGACCTATTCAAAAGATATCAGACTTAAAGTCTACTTTGTCAATAAATCGTCTTAATTCCTGATACGTATACTCATAATCTTCTTCAGTTCCGCCATAAGGATCACTTATATCCGTGTGTTCGCCGGAAAGTTCACCTAGTGTATAAACGATGGCATTTGGATAATTCATCAATATTTGATTTTTATGCCCTGCTGTCATGGTGATTAAAACAGCATTTTCCGTATCCTCATCTGTGAGTTGTCTTGGTAGATGTGGCATCTTTAAAGATTCTCTCTCAATGATTTGTAGAGACTTGATGTTCGTGCTCCCACTCGTCACAGAGAGTCCTCTAGAATTAAAGACGTGTCCATCGACGTGCGTGTTTGCATAGCTTTCAGCAAGCGGACTACGACACGTATTACCAGTACAAACAAATATGATTTCTTTCATTATGTTCACCCTTTAATGACAGTGCTGCCCGTCGCTTTGTATATGCGATTCATGAGCGCTTCTGTCTCATCATTTACATCGAATCCATAGATAAAGATCTGTTCCACATCAGAAGAGTCCATGAACCTCAGTGCGGCATAAAGATTTTTAGAAGCTTCTCTGTAGCTATATTCATCTTTACATAGACTTACGAATGTTACATCTTCATCGATATATTCTCTCATCGTTTCAGGTGCAATCACGCCGTTTTTCTTGTTTTTATCGTATGAAAAAGCCTTAAGTCCTGAATTGACTTGCCCAAAGAACACAGTGAGAGGCTGACGTGGTGCATAGTGTTTGTACTTCATACCTGGAGAGATCGGACGTTCTGTCGTATCTTGATGACGCTCAATATCTTCTTTTAACACCTCACGTAACTCTGTAATGGAGATCGATCCAGGACGTGCGATTCGATATGGAAACTGTGTGCAATCTAAGACTGTACTCTCTAATCCATACTCAGCAGGTTCACTTTCAATAACACCATAAATCTTGCCCTCTAAATCATCATATACGTGTTCAAATTTTGTGGGCGACGGCTTACCACTTAAGTTGGCTGACGGTGCAGCAAGTGGGATGTCTACATATTGTAAGACTTTACGCCCTGCTGGATGGCTCGGCATACGCACTGCAATGCTATCGAGCTCCGCAACTACATTAGACGCAATGTAGTCTCCTTTTAAAGGTAAGATAAAAGAAATCGGACCTGGCCAGAACTTATCCATCAACTTCTTCACATTCTCATGAACCGGTCCAACAAATGCCTCCATCTGCTTCTTGTCATGAATATGTACAATTAACGGGTTGTCACCTGGGCGACCCTTAGCTACAAAAATCTTATGGATTGCCTCACTGTTCGTCGCATCTCCTGCAAGACCATAAACCGTTTCTGTTGGCAATCCCACGACTTCACCGTATGTAATCGCGACTTTAATTTCCTCTAATGTATTTAGCGCATCTTCTGACATTGGCTCTTCAACGTCTTTAGATGTTAGTTTCCATTTTCGTGTCGTCATTTAATTCACCCACTTTGCGTAAATAATTCTGTCTAAACCATTGATATCTTTGATAATTTCCACAGTTGAGTTTGGCCAACGCGATAAAAACAAACCCTTGACCTTGTCTCCTTGGTTAAAGCCAATTTCAAAGAACACTTGTCCATCCATGTTTAAAACTTCATCTAGACCCTCTATTATTTGTCGATAAAAATAAAGTCCCTCTTCGCGAGCAAACAATGCTGAATGAGGTTCGTGCTTCAAAGTACTCTTGCTCATCAAATTTGTCTCAAAGTCCGCAATATAAGGTGGATTTGAGATTAAAACATCCACTCTGATTTTTTTTCGAATCAATGGTGAGAGTATATCTCCTTGCAACACAGTTACGTCTGTTTTAAGTGCCTGTTTGTTCTTCTCAGCAATTTGTAACGCCTCTTCACTAATGTCTGTGATAATTACGTCGAGTTCAGGGTTCTCTAACTTTAATGTTATTCCAATCGCCCCTGTACCGGTTCCGATATCGACAACTCTTCCATACTTCACTTTGTCTAAGACGTGATATACGAGTTCTTCTGTCTCGTTTCTGGGAATCAATGTACTTTTTGAAACAGAAAATTTTCTACCGTAAAAATGTGCGGTGCCCGTAACGTATTGATAAGGGTAATCCGCTATGACACTATTGATTGCGTGACGGTATGTTTGTAGGTCTTTAGCCGAGATAGGATCTGTACCACGAGATATTAGCGCTGTACGGTTTAGTCCAAATAAATCTTCAATAAGAAGAGAAGCGATGCGTGTCTCTTTTTTATGAGAATCCAAGCGCAATTGTGCCTCTTTTAACGCGTCATTAAAACTCAGCATTGTTTAATTCTTCAAGTTTTGACGTTTGTTCCTCGATTGCTAATGCATCGAAAATTTCGTCTAAGTTACCATCGATAATTTGATCAAGCTTGTTGATAGTCAGACCAATACGGTGGTCTGTCACACGATTTTGCGGATAGTTGTAGGTACGGATACGTTCAGAACGATCACCTGTACCAACCGCAAGTTTTCTCTGTGCAGAATACTCATCTTGAGCTTCTTGTTGCATCATATCGTAAATTCTAGAACGTAGAACTTTCATAGCGTTTTCTCTGTTTTTTATTTGTGATTTTTCATCTTGTGAAGTCACAACTGTCCCTGTTGGTAGGTGTGTAATACGTACAGCAGAGTCCGTCGTGTTAACGTGCTGACCTCCTGCTCCACTTGAACGGTACGTATCAATTTTTAAGTCTTCATTCTTAATGTCAACTTCTACTTCTTCAACTTCTGGCAGTACCGCAACTGTAGCTGTTGATGTATGAATACGACCACCAGACTCCGTTTCAGGGACCCGTTGTACACGGTGCGCCCCGTTTTCATATTTAAGCTTAGAGTATGCGCCATGACCATTGATCATAAAGCTGATTTCTTTATACCCACCTTGGTCAGATGCACTTGCGTCAACGATTTCTGTCTTCCAGCCTTGAGCTTCAGCGTAACGAGAGTACATACGGAATAAGTCACCTGCAAAAATCTGCGCCTCATCGCCACCAGCTGCTCCACGAATTTCCATGACAACGTTCTTTTCATCATTTGGATCTTTTGGAATAAGTAGCACTTTAAGTTCATCCTCAAGTCCTGGAATTTCTTTTTCAGATGCTGAAATCTCTTCTTTAAGTAATTCAACCATCTCTTTGTCATCAGTTTCGTTTAACATCTCTTTAGATTCTTCAATCGTTTCTTTGTGTTCTTTATACACTCGATAAACATCAACTATCCCTTGAAGGTCTGATTGTTCCTTTGAATATTCTCTTAATTTATTGGGGTCTGACACTACGTCAGGGTCGCTTAATAATTCATTTAATTGTTCGTATCTATTTTCAATAATTTCTAATTGATCAAACATAATTTTGCACGCGTCCTTTTTTTAATTTCGTGAATTTATTATACCATAGGCTATAGGATATTTTTCACATAAAAAAAGTCGTACTGAATAGGTCAGTACGACTCTTAATGTTATTGTTCTTCGTTTGCTGATTTGAGACCAAACTTCTTGTTGAAACGTTCAACACGACCGTCAGCAGAAGCGAACTTTTGACGTCCAGTATAGAATGGATGACATTCAGAACAGTTTTCTACTTTAATATCGTTGCTTAAAGTTGAACCAGTTTCAAATTCATTACCACATGAGCAAATTACGTTAACTCTATGGTATTCTGGGTGAATTCCTTGTTTCATAATTAACATTCTCCTTATGCCCTGAACCATCTGGAACAGAGTTTTTCTTGGGTTTATCCCTACAATACTTACAATATTATACATGGATATATACCATAAATCAACCATATGGCACAGATTTATTTCATTGAAATACTAGATTACTGGTTTGCCTGACTTCGCACTTTCCAACATTCTATGACGCAATTCATCGAAGAATGCTTCATTGGAGTTGGTCTGCTTCACAATTCTTAAAAATCGTTCTGTAAAGTCTGATGAGTCTGTGAATAAGTTTCTAAGCTGCCATAATACGTCGAGCTCTTCTTTTTGCAAAAGAAGGTCTTCACGACGCGTGCTTGAGCGTCTGATATCAATCGCTGGGTATACTCTACGCTCAGCAAGACCGCGGTCAAGATGAAGTTCCATGTTACCTGTACCCTTGAACTCTTCATAGATCATGTCATCCATACGCGAGCCCGTATCTACGAGAGCTGTTGCTAGAATCGTTAAGCTACCACCGGCTTCAATGTTACGCGCTGCACCAAAGAACGCTTTTGGTTTATGAAGAGATGCTGGGTCTAGACCGCCCGACAAGGTACGTCCGCTTGGTGGCACTACTAAGTTGTATGCACGCGCGAGTCTAGTTATCGAATCCATTAAAATGATTACATCTTCACCCGTCTCGACTAATCGCTTTGAACGCTCAAGTAGTAGTTCAGCAACTTTAACATGGTGCGTCGGGTGCTCATCGAATGTTGAATGTACTACCTCTGCGTTCTCAACTGAACGTTCGATGTCCGTAACCTCTTCAGGACGTTCTCCAATTAGTAGAATGAAAAGTTTCGCATCTGGGTGATTCGTAGAAATAGAGTTCGCAATCTCTTTAAGAATCGACGTCTTACCAGCCTTTGGTGGCGCGACGATCATACCACGCTGACCAAAACCAATTGGAGTAACAAGATCCATTATACGAGTTGAATAATTTCTCGGTTCTGTTTCAAGATGGATTCTTTCATCAGGATATAAAGGCGTTAGTGCCTGGAAGTGAGGGCGCTTTTTAATCTCCTCAGCGTTGAGGTCGTTAACGAAGTCTACTTGGAGTAATCCGTAATAACTTTCTTTTTCTTTTGGTTTTCGTACTTTACCAGTAACTTTGTCTCCTTTTTTGAGTTCAAAGCGTCTGATCTGCGATGCAGAAATATAGATATCTTTTTCACCTTTAGAATAGTTAACAGTTCTTAAGAAGCCGTAACCATCTGGTTGAATATCATCTAAGATACCTTCCATATAATACTTTCCGTCCTTCTCCATCTCAGCTTCTAAGATAGCTAGGACAAGCTCTTTCTTGTTCAATTTACTATAGTTCTCTAGGCGAAGGGACTTCGCTCTAGCAGTTAGGTCTTTAGTCGTATTGTTCTTATAAAGTGAGTCGAAGGTCTCATACTTTTGCCCTTCGTGTTCTTTATTTTTATCAGATTCCGACATTACTACACGTCCGTTCTTTTCAATGATTACTTTAAGATTATACTATACCATAAAGGGATTTTGTTAAAAAACTTTGAGATTAAGGTGGTGTTACGGGTCAGAACTGATAGACATAAACAGGGGCATTATGGGCAAGTAACCATTCAACTTTATAATTATTACAATCAATATTCTGTATGTATTATTTAATACTCTATCCTTTGAACATGCATGTCGACCATTAAGATTTCAAACACGTCATTTAAATATATAAGATCTGCATAAATTTTTCTACAAGTTTTTCAGAATTAGTGTGATTCATAAAACAAAAGCAAAAA
The DNA here is from genome assembly GCF_903994035.1 of Phocicoccus pinnipedialis. Taxonomy (GTDB): domain Bacteria; phylum Bacillota; class Bacilli; order Staphylococcales; family Salinicoccaceae; genus Phocicoccus; species Phocicoccus pinnipedialis. The sequence continues at coordinate 176,705 of NZ_CAJEWB010000004.1, read as the reverse complement.
AGGACCCTAATGGGCCCTTAAATACACCACTACAAAATTAGAGAATCATCTTAGGTTTTTTAACCATTGAGTGACGTCCTTTTACGAAACGTACTGTTCCTGATTTGGCTCTCATCACAAGGCTTTCAGTTTCAACATAATCACCTTTGAACTGAACACCTCTCATTAACTCACCGTCTGTTACTGCAGTTGCAGCAAAGATCGCATCGTCACCTTTAACAAGTTCGTCTAATTGGAATTTTTTCTTATGATCCACACCCATTGACCTACAACGTTCAGTTTCTTCGTCAGTCATAGGTACGAGACGACCTTGGAAGTCTCCACCTAATGCTTTAATACCAACAGCTGCTAGGACACCTTCTGGAGCTCCACCTGAACCAAACATGATGTCTACACCAGTGTAGTCAAAACACGTGTTAATTGCTGCAGCAACATCACCGTTCTCAACAAACTTGATGCGCGCACCCACACGACGTGCTTCATCAATAATATGTTGGTTACGATCACGTTTTAATATTGTTACTGTTACATCTTCAACGTTTTTGTTTTTCGCTTTCGCTACAGCACGAATATTATCTTCAACCGAGTTATCTAAATCAACGAGTCCTTTAGCTTCAGGTCCAACCGCGATTTTATCCATGTACATGTCTGGTGCATGTAATAGATTACCTTTATCAGCAATCGCAATTACAGTTAGTGCATTCCAGCCACCTTCTGCAACGATTGTCGTACCTTCTAATGGGTCTACTGCGATATCGATCTCAGCACCTTCACTAGTACCAAGCTCCTCACCGATATATAGCATTGGTGCTTCGTCCATTTCACCTTCACCAATAACTACTGTCCCCTTCATCGGAATAGTGTCGAACACTTTACGCATAGCCGTCGTTGCGGCATCGTCCGCTTCGTTCTTTAATCCCTTACCAACCCACTTAGCACTCTCAAGTGCAGCAGCTTCAGTCACCCTTACGAGTTCCATAGAAAGACTTCGTTCCATTTAAACGCCTCCTGAAAATTTGTCATTATTATTATATCACAGTGAAAAACACATTCGCATTAAAAATTGGCTACGTAGAATTTGTGCCTTAAAAATAAAAAAAGAGACACTTAAGTGTCTCTCCTACTTCGTCACTAATTCGATATCTGCACCAAGCTCAGTAAGCTTTTCAATGATACCTGAGTATCCGCGCATAACGTGATGTACGTTATGAATTGTTGTCGTACCTTCAGCAATCAGCCCTGCAGCGACTAAACAGAAACCTGCACGCAGATCGCTCGCATACACTTCTGCTCCATTCAGTTTTGATGGGTGGATAAAGACAGCGCCACTACGTTGCTCTAAATGTGCGTTCATACGCGACAGCTCATCAATATGACGGAATCTTGCTGGGTATACCGTCTCAGAAATCTTCGATGTACCTGTTGCCTGCATGAGTAATGGTGTGAGCGGTTGCTGCAAGTCAGTTGGAAATCCTGGGTACACCTGAGTCTTTATCTCGACAGGATTGTAGTTAGAGCCACTATTAATTACAACTTCGTCGTCATCGATAGTAAAGTCTACACCAATTTCTTCCAATTTAGAAAATAATGATTCTAAATGTTCCGGAATAATATTTTTAACTTTAAAATTTTTACCCACTAGTGCTCCTACTGAAATATAAGAACCCGCTTCAATGCGGTCTGGAATGATTGTGTGTGATGTGCCATGTAACGATTCTACACCTTCGATACGAATCGTTTCAGTTCCTGCACCACGAATGTTAGCACCCATTTTGTTAAGAAGCGTCGCAACATCCACGATTTCTGGCTCACGCGCTACATTTTCTAATATCGTACGTCCTTTCGCCATTGTTGCAGCAAGCATCACGTTAATCGTTGCTCCAACAGAAACTACGTCAAAGAAAATCTTTGCCCCAGTCAGTGATTCACTTGAGAGATGCATCACACCATGTTCGTTTGTGACCTTAACGCCAAGAGCCTGAAACCCTTTGATGTGTTGATCGATTGGTCTGGGACCTAAATGACATCCCCCCGGTAAAGCAATTGCTACTTTTTTAAATCGTGCAAGCATTGCACCCATCATGTAATACGATGCGCGCAATGATTGTACCTTGTCGTTTGGTAATGGTGTATTATGCGCGTTTTCAGCGTTTACTGTTAACACATCACCTTCTAGTTTAGCGTCAATATCTAAATCAGATAAGAGACTAACGAGTGTTGATACGTCTGAAATTTCCGGAATGCCTTCTAGTTCAACCGTCCCATTTTGTGCCATGAGTGAAGCTGGAATAAGCGCTACTGCACTATTCTTCGCACCACTAATCTTGATTTCACCCGTAAGTGTGTTTCCACCATTAACCTTAATAACTTTATCTGTCATTACTTCACTCCCAATCGTTAACAGATTTATTTGTTATTCCAATCTGCTAAAAATTGTTCAATCCCTTTGTCTGTTAGAGGATGGTTCGTCAATTTTTTAATGACAGCGTATGGAATCGTTGCAATATCTGCTCCAGCTAACGCCGCCCCATGGACGTGTCCTTCGTTACGGATTGAAGCTGCAATGATTTCAGTATCAATATCGTGAATCGCAAAAATATCTGCGATATCTGCGATGAGTTGCATACCTTCTAAACCGATGTCGTCTAAGCGACCAATGAATGGTGACACGTAAGTTGCTCCAGCTCGCGCTGCTGTTAATGCTTGTACTGTATTAAATACGAGCGTTACATTAGTTTTAATTCCCTCTTTTGATAAAACAGAAACGGCCTTCATACCTTCAGATGTCATTGGGATTTTAACAACAATGTGCTCATGTAATTTCGCGAGTTCACGTCCTTCTTCAATCATACCGTCTGCTTCAAGTGAGATAACCTCTCCGCTCACAGGTCCACCAACAAGCTCACAAATTTCCACTAATCTATCGTGAAAAGAGATGTTCTTTTCTTTTGCAACAAGTGATGGGTTTGTCGTAACTCCTGCAAGTACACCCCATTCGTTGATTTCTGTAATTTCTTCCATATTAGCTGTATCAATAAAATATTTCATTTTAATATATAGACTCCTTTAGTTTATCTATATCAATTATAATTAAATTTCGTAACAATTCAAATATTAGACTATCTAACAGCTCCTTTCATTGCACCAGAGAACAACTGTTTGATAGTATAAATATAATCTAAAGAATCAGGATGATAGAATAATGGACAAAATTTTACAAACTCAAATGACAAATGTATATAACAAAATTTATGATCAGTCAGAGGAGATAGAAATCGCTGCGCGTTTACTTGCACAAGCTGTTGGTACTGATGGAAATATATTACTTAAGACCTTTCATGACTTCAAATTTTTAGAATCGTTTCTTATTGAAGGTGAAGAATCATTACCGGATATCAAGGTATTTGAATCGATTCAAAATGTAACTACTCCAGATCGCATTTTAGTCGTTGCAAAGGATTTTGATGAAGAGGTCAAAGCATTTGTTCAAGAATTAAATCATAAAGATATGGACTACTGCTTAGTTTGTAACAAAAATAAAGAAGACGCTGATTTTTTTAACAGCATCTTCCACTACATCGACCTGAGCAGCGCAAGAAAACTCGTACCAACTGCAGACTTTGACCGCATCATTAATCCTTATGTATCAGCATTTTTATTCATTTACTACACTCTCTATATCTTTATTGATGAAATGACGAGCGAAGATGAGCAATAGATTTGTGGCTCTAGACTTTGAGACAGCAAATGCTAACCCTGCATCGATTTGTAGTGTCGGTATGGTCAAAGTCATCGATAAGCATATGACAGAAACCTTTTACACACTCGTCGATCCAGAGACAAGATTCTCTGAAGGTAATATCAGAGTTAATGGCATTACACCTGAAGACATCCAAGATGCACCAACATTTGAGCACATTTACCCATATATGATGGATTTCATTGGAGACCTACCCGTTGTCGCGCATAATGCAAGTTTTGATATGAAGGTACTTTTCGCGTCTCTAGTGCGCTATGGAAAAGAAATCCCACCCATTCAATACTTCTGTTCTGTGCAGATGGGACGTCGCACAGTACAAAACCATAGTTACTCCCTTGCAAATATGATGCGCTTTTATAATATCGATTTTAAAGGGCACCACCATGCCTTAAATGATGCAAAAGCTGCTGCAATGATCACATATCGATTACTTGAACACTATCCATCGCTCGATTCTTATCTAAAATCACATAAGAAATATTTACGTTCAATGAGAAATAGTAAAAGTAAGCGCGCTACGATGGATCTTTATAACGATGCACTTTTATCGATTAAACCGACAGTGGACATCACAGATGATACTCACCCCTTCTTCGGTAAAAAAATCGCAATATCTGGGACACTGTATTTAAAAAGAAAAGATCTCGTTCAATATATTGTAAATCATGGCGGAACATACACAATTTATGATGATATGGATATTTTTATTCACGGGATACAGCGCGGAAATACGCTGAGCAAAAAAGAACAAATTGTTAGAAATAAAATTGCAATGGGTAAAGATATCGTACTTATAAATAACGAAAAACTTAAAAGTTTGATTGAATTTTACGACTCTTTATAGTGGTTAAATAGGGCTTCAAAAACGAGCAAGCGCAGCCGAGCAATACTTTTAATATGATGCACGAATAAAAGATTGAAGATTCATTCTAAGGGACCTCCCAATAACAGTTCTAGGTCTTGAATAAAAGATGGTCGGTTTCAATTAAAAGTAACTTGTCATAATATTTTGCAAGTCGAACACGCGAGTTTCTTCAACACCTTGTCGTGCAAACAAAATTAAACCCGAACGATCAGTCGTTCGGGTTTAATTATATCTATATTATTTGTTTGTTCTAGCTTCTAGTGCTGCTTCTACTAAACCTTTGAATAGTGGGTGTGGACGTGTTGGTCTAGATTTGAATTCCGGATGGAATTGTACTCCAACGTAGAATGGGTGGTCTGAAAGTTCTACCATTTCCACTAATTTACCATCTGGTGATACACCTGAGAACACAAGTCCTGCTTCACTTAATTGTTCTTTATATTTATTGTTAAATTCAAAGCGGTGTCTATGGCGCTCTGAGATCTCTGTTTCACCATAAAGTTTATGAGCAACAGTGCCTTCCGTAATTATCGCAGGATACGCGCCAAGTCTTAATGTACCTCCGACATCTACAATTTCTACTTGATCTGGCATTAAGTCAATCACTGGATTTTTAGTTGTTGGATCTAATTCACTTGAGTGTGCGTCAGCAATTCCGACAATATTTCTTGCATATTCAATTGTCATGAGTTGCATACCGAGACAAATACCAAGCAGTGGCGTTCCAGTTTCACGTGCAAACTTAAGTGCATGTAGTTTACCATCAATACCACGGTCTCCAAATCCACCTGGTACAACGATACCGTCAAGATCACTTAAAATCTCAACATAGTTGCTTTCATGAACAAGTGAAGAATCAATCCACTCAATTTCAATATCAGCTAAGTTTTCAAATCCTGCGTGACGTAAAGATTCTGCAACCGAAAGATATGCATCTTGTAACTCAACGTATTTACCTACAATACCGATTGTTACTGATTTATCTAGTTTGCTGATGTTTTCTAGCATATGAACCCAGTCTTCTAAGTCCGCTTCACGTTTTGATTCAAGACCTAATGTATTTAAAACAATATCATCCATATCTTGGTCTTGTAAGCTTAATACGATATTATAAATTGTTTCTTCGTCTTTAGCCTCGATTACGTTCTCTTTTCTAACATCTGAGAATAATGCAATTTTATCTCTTAAATCTTCAGTCATTTTGTATTCTGTACGAACAACAATCATATCTGGTTGAATTCCTAAGCTACGTAATTCTTTAACAGAGTGTTGCGTAGGCTTTGTTTTCATCTCACCAGCGGCTTTGATGTAGGGAAGTAATGTACAGTGGATGAACATCACGTTCTCTTTACCAAGTTGTGAACGTAATTGGCGAATCGCTTCGATGAACGGAAGTGATTCGATGTCCCCTACAGTTCCACCGATTTCTGTAATAACAATGTCGGCGTTAGTAGCTTCACCGTTTGCCATCATACGTGATTTAATTTCATTTGTGATATGTGGAATAACTTGAACTGTTCCACCTAGGTAGTCTCCGTGACGTTCTTTTCTTAGAACTTCTGAGTAAATCTTACCTGCAGTTGCGTTGGAATACTTGTTGACAGTGATATCGATAAATCTCTCATAGTGTCCGAGGTCTAAATCCGTTTCTGCGCCGTCCTCAGTTACGAAAACCTCACCGTGTTGAAATGGGCTCATTGTTCCTGGATCTACGTTTAAGTATGGGTCAAATTTCTGTACTGTTACCTCAAATCCGCGACTTTTCAATAATCTACCGAGTGATGCTGCTGTGATACCTTTACCGAGTGACGATACAACTCCGCCTGTTACAAAAATATACTTTGTCAAAAAAGTTTCCTCCTAAAAAATAAAAAAGGCTCCCTTCCACGTAAATGTGAAAAGGAGCTCATATACAATCCCATTTAAGGGAGCCCAATTAAAATATTAGCATGTTTTACAATTTTGTCAATAAAAATTGTTAATACTCATCGCCGTCATCATAATTGTCTTCGAGTGTATCTCCATCGTCATAATTTAGATCTTTAGTGTCTATATCTTCATCATCAATCACTGCAGTGATGTCTGCTTCTTCCTCATCATCTTCTACAGCTTTCTCTGAATCTACTTCATCTTCTAATTTGTCAATGTCATAATCCACATCGTCTTCAAGGAAATCGTCGTCATCAACTACATCAAATTTATGAACAGTTGGTGCGATCTTCTCATTGATGTCGTCTACTGAGAACCATTTTCTTAAACCCCAGACACCATCACCTGTAGAAACAAAACGGCCGTCTGTGTTTAAATCCGTATAGAATTGAAGAATGCGGTTTTCGATTTCTTTTTCAGTATATCCCCCGATTTCTTTGAACTTATCTACTATATCGTAAAGATGTGTTTCTTTACCAACGTCTTCTAAATATATATGTGACATGTCAATGAATGAACTCTCATCAATCATTTCCTTTGTAAAGTCATCTAATTTCATTCTATGTTACTTCCTTTCCGAAACATAAATATCATCGTTATATTACATACTTATTAGATAAAATACAAGCAATTTTTTTTATTGTATCACAGTTCTTTTATATTCATTTATAATTTGGAGGAATTTGTTTGTTTAAAGACCTAGAGTTAGGGTAAAATGCATAAAGCCATAAAATTAGGAGGAAATGATTGTGACAGAAAACAATAACGATGACAAAACTGTCATTGAATCAGCAAAGAAAAGTCCCCCACTTAAGCTCGGTGTAGTATTTTGGGGCGCTGCTTTTATCATATTAGTCGTTGCAATTATCGCAATGATTATACCATCACAAGTACAAAATGCTTCTGAAGGTGTGTACGCATTTATTTCAGATAAGTTTAGCTGGTTCTTCTTACTTGTTGTATTTGGCTTCGGAGTATTCTTACTATTCCTAGCCATTTCACCGTACGGAAGAATTAAACTCGGAGACGATGATTCTGAACCAGAATTCTCATTCTGGTCATGGATTGGGATGCTATTCTCAAGTGGTCTTGGTGTCGGTCTCGTATTCTACGGGGTTGCTGAACCAATGGAACACTTTGTAAAATCACCATTCTTAGGTGGTCCAATTGAAAACGCAGAAGCAGCACGTATAGCAATGGGATACACATATTTCCACTGGGGTATTTCACAGTGGTCAATCTTTGGTGTCGCAGGACTTGCAATTGGATATTTCCAATATAGAAAGAAACGTGACGGACTCGTTTCAACAGCACTAGAACCTTTATTTGGTTTTAATTACAACACAAAAGCACGTAAAGGGATAGATATCTTAGCTATAATTGCAACAGTTACAGGTATGGCAACATCTGTTGGACTTGGTATTTTACAAATGGACGGTGGGTTAAATATTGCCTACGGTGTTCCAAGTGGACCAACAACGCAGCTAATATTGACTATCTTAATGACTGTATTATTTATTATTTCAACTTCTACAGGATTAAAAAAAGGAATGAAGTTCCTAAGTACAACGAATATGTTACTTGCTATGTTCTTAACAGTGTTCGTAATGTTCTTTGGGCCATTCACATTCATTATGGAGTCTATCGTAGTCGGAATCGGAGATTACTTTTCTAACTTCGTTGGATACTCTTTACGCTTACAACCATACTCAGGTCAACGTTGGGTGCAAGACTGGACAGTCTTCTATTGGGCTTGGGTAATTGCATGGAGTCCATTTATCGGTTCATTCGTCGCACGTGTATCACGTGGAAGAACAATCCGCGAATATGTTATGGGTATCTTAATTGTACCCCCAATTCTCTCATTCTTATGGGTAGGTGCTCTGGGTGGTTCAGCAGTTTACTCTGATTTGTTTAACAATACAAATATTGGCGAAATTGTACTAAACGACCAAACGAGAGCATTGTTCGCATTACTCGATACAATGCCGTTTGAGCTATTAACCTCAGCGATTGCAATCTTACTCATTTTCCTATTCTTAGTAACATCTGCCGACTCTGCAACGTTCATTGTCTCAGGTATGAGTATCGGTGACACTGAAAACCCACCAATTAAACTTAAAGTTATTTGGGGTGTTATATTAGGGGTGCTTACAATCGCATTAATTCTTGCTGGTGGACTGAAAAGCTTACAAGCAGCCAGTTTACTCGCCGGACTTCCGTTCGCAATCATATTGATACTCATGATCTTCAGCGTAACTAGGAGTATTAGACGTGAACCAAACCGAGCACTTGTTAGACGTCGTCACTCACACAACGCAAAAGAAGAACATAAACAATTTTAATTCAGACTAGTAAACGAAAATATCTTAGTATATCATCTATACTAAGATATTTTTTTGTGGAGGCCGCTATGAAAATTGGCATAGATGCAGGTGGAACACTGACAAAGATGGTCGTGATTGATAATGACGATAATTACTCATTTTCAGTACGACCTACAAGCGAAGTGAATTTGCTTATTGAAGAATTAAACGAGATGGAGGACATAGATGTTTACCTCACTGGTGGACAGAGTGTGTTTATCTCAGAAAATATTAGACATGAATCACACTTATCAATTGAATTTGATGCAACGTTTGTTGGTCTAAAAAAATTAATGGAACGTGCAGGAGTTAAACTCGATAAGTTCGTTTATTTAAACGTGGGTACTGGGACAAGTTTCCACCAAGCGGACCATGAAAAACAAGTGCGTGTCGGTGGTACTGGTGTAGGTGGTGGTACGCTCATGGGACTGTCCTACCTATTAACTGGTATCGAAATGTTTGAAGATATTGTTGAAGAATCAAAAAAAGGGTCCCGTGACACGCTCGACTTAAAAGTAAAACATATATTCAAGGGCGGTCCGAGCCCTCTTCCAGGAGAACTTACAGCAAGTAACTTTGCGCACGTTCAGCACGGTCACTTTGAGACAGCGACGAATGCAGACAAAATTGCATCTGTTATCGGACTTGTTGCAGAAACAGTGACGTCATTCGGTGTGACACTAGCAAATGGTTTTGGCACACAAGACATGGTCTTTTTAGGATCAACCCTCAACAACAATGATGTTATGCGCGACGTGATTTACAGCTACGGTCCCATGAAAGGCATCAAACCTTATATCATCGAAAACGGTGAATTCAGTGGCGCGCTCGGCTCTGTTCTCGTTTTTACAGAATAATGTGCCTTGTCCCATTCAAACGCTCGATACGGATATCCGTATCAAATGCATGACTCAAAATCGACGAATCAATATTTTCTGGTGCACTCTTAGCCAAGAGTGCGCCTTGTTTTATGACCATAATTTCATCAGCATATTTTAAAGATAAAGACAGTTGGTGTACACTTACTAATATAATTTTATTTTTAAGTGTGCTCAAATATTCAAACACGTGTTTTTGAAATGCAATGTCTAAATTCTGATCGATTTCATCAAGTAAGATTATCGGCTTATCTTCTAAAATAATTTGTGCGAGTTGTGCTCGCTTAAACTCCCCACCAGACAATGTTTCTATTCTTTTATTACGTATGTCTGTGAGACGAAATACCACTAATACTTCCTTAGAATCCTTACCTGTCGTCAGCTCTACAAAATCTTTCACAGATAGATTAGAACGCGGCATCTCTTGAGGGAGGTACGAGTAGAGATGATGAGTGAATCGCTTATTCTCATACCTTACGTCTCTGTGCGTTTTGGTATTTTCATCATAAAAACCAGTAATACCCGTCATAAATGTACTCTTACCACTCCCATTTTGCCCAATCAACATTGTGAGTCCTGGGGCAATTTTTGTACTGACGCTTAGATGAAAGTCCCCTTGAGCTATATTTAATTTATGAATGTTTAGCATACCATCACCTAAAAAAGAGACCGAGGATATCCTCAGTCTACTCTACTTCCATTCAAATATGTTTCAACACGTGTCTCAGCTTTTAACGAATTAATTGCCGAGCAATATTTGTCATGTGACAACTCAACCGCTCGCTTCACGACTTTCGCCGGAACTGTTCCATTTACATGTACTTTTACTACGACATCCTTATAGAATTTAGGTGCATCATCGTTTCTAGTTCCGACGACTTCAAGTTCTAATTCTTTCACATCATCCATATTGTGGCGCATGATCACACAAATATCGATCCCCATACATCCTGCAACACCATGAAGCAACATTTCCATTGGAGAAGATGCACTAGCGTCCCCGCCCGCCTCTTTATTCGCATCCATATTTACACTGAAACCTGTATTTTGTCCTTCAGACTCAAACTTAATATTACCCATCCATTTTGTTTTTACACTAATTGTCATAATAACTCCTCCTATTTTTCTCTAGTATACAGAATTACATCTAAATGAAGAATAAAACGCTCATTCGCCATCTTGATTTTCCATATCCTTTAATGAGGGACGGTGTTTTTGATAAGAAAATATAAATAACACAAAAAATAAAACCAGAGCACCCATAATTAAAAAGATAGCTATAAAACTAAAAGGACGATCATTTGTAAATGTGCTAGTTATAGAAAAGATAATACCAGCTGTAAAAAATGCGCCTACAAATGCGTAAGCAATAATATGCCAACTCTTCATTTTCACTCACCTAATATATTTGATAATTCTACTATATCACGACTTAATACTACTTTAAGATAAAAACGTGACAATCTATGCACGAGTTTTCGACATATATGTGAAAAATAACACAATATAATTGAAACACACTATATGTTGTGTTAGATTAATTATTAAATACTATATATTGTGTTAGGTGAAGCGAATGAAAACTTTTGGAGAAGTAAATAGTCAAATGATATACGATCAAAAATTAGGAGAATTACTGAATCGAGACGAAGACATTGTAAACGAAAATGCAAATAAAGACTCACGTGTTTTTAACACAATGAGAGATTTAACAGCAGGAGTCTCTTCTAAACAATACGCACTCGATCATATGTTACCCACACACGTAAAAGAGGCTCATTTAAATGGGGATATTCACTTCCATGATTTAGATTATCATCCCTTCTTACCGATGACGAACTGTTGCTTAATTGATATTCCAAATATGTTAAAAAACGGTTTTAAAATTGGTAATGCAGAAGTGAGTACCCCAAAATCCATTCAAACTGCAGCTGCACAAATTGCGCAAATCATTGCAAACGTTGCTTCTAGTCAGTATGGGGGAGCATCTATTGATAGAATCGATGAGGTTTTAGAGGAATATGCAGAATTAAACTTTAAAAAGCATCTAGACGATGCTAAGCATTGGATGGATAAAAAAAATTGGCTTTCATACGCTACTGAAAAGACGAATAAAGATATCTATGATGCGATGCAGAGCTTAGAATACGAAGTGAACACTCTATTCACATCAAACGGACAAACACCATTTGTTACGTTCGGCTTCGGTCTTGGTACTAGTGATTTTGCAAGAGAGATACAAAAATCAATTCTAAAAATTCGCATCGAAGGAATTGGAGAAAACAAACAAACAGCAATTTTCCCGAAACTTGTGTATAGCATTAAAAAAGGCACTAATTTTTATCCAAAAGATAAAAATTATGACATCAAAAAACTCGCTTTAGAATGTTCATCAAAACGAATGTATCCTGATATTCTAAATTACGATAAATTAGTAGAGATTGTTGGAGACTTTAAAGTACCAATGGGGTGTCGCTCGTTCTTATCTTACTATGTAGAAGGCGATATGAACATTAATTCCGGACGCAACAACCTTGGCGTGACAACGATTAATATTCCACGTATTGCTTTAGAGTCTAACGGTGAGATGGAAAAATTCTTTGAAATACTTGATAAGCGTTTAGACATCATTCGAGACGCAAATCTCTACAGAATCGAACGAATCAGTCAAGCAACTCCAGAGAATGCACCAATTTTATATGAGCATGGAGCACTTGGAAAAAAACTACGGAAAGATGAAAGCATCATGCAGTTATTCTTAAATGAACGCGCAACAATTTCGGTCGGCTACATCGGATTGTATGAAGCTGCAACGGTATTCTTCGGGCCGAATTGGGAAACAAATGAAGACGCAAAGGACTTCACTCTTGATATCCTGAAATTCTTAAAGTCTCATGGCGATGCTTGGAGCAAAGAATATGGGATTAGATTTAGTATCTATGCCACGCCTAGTGAGTCACTGACTGACCGCTTCGCTGCAATGGATTTAAAAAAGTTTGGAGAGATAAGAGACATCACAGATAAAGGATATTATACAAATAGTTTCCACTATGATGTACGTAAAAGACCAACACCCTTTGAAAAATTGGATTTCGAATCTCTATACCCATTTTATTCACCAGGCGGATTCATTCACTATGCAGAATATCCAATCATGACTCACAACATTAAAGCTTTAGAACAAGTTTGGGATTATAGTTACGACAAAGTTGCGTATCTTGGTACAAATACACCAATTGATCAGTGCTTCGAATGTGATTTTGAAGGAGAATTCTTAACGACAGATGAAGGGTTTAAATGCCCATCCTGCGGTAATGACAACCCTGACACAATAGACGTTGTTAAACGTACATGTGGTTATCTTGGAAACCCTGCTAAACGTCCAATGGCAAATGGCCGTCATAAAGAAATAAAAGCCCGTGAAAAACATATTTAAGGAATGATTTAAATGATTAAGCAAAATCTATCAGAAGGCAGAATTGCATCATATCAGCCTTACTCTTTTGTAGATGGTGAGGGTGTACGGGCAAGCGTGTATTTCTCAGGTTGCTTATTTAATTGCAAAGGGTGCTACAACAAAGCAGCACAGAATTTTTCATACGGTGATATTTTAACCAGCGAAAGGATTCAAGCAATTTTAGATGACATAGATGTAGCATATTGTAACGGCATTTCACTTCTTGGCGGAGATCCATTCTTTAATATTGAAACAGCAATGGGAATCATAAAACCATTTCGTGAAAGATTTGGAAACAAAAAATCCATTTGGGTATGGAGTGGATTTACTTATGAAGCTCTGCTTAATCATGATAACTCTCTAGAAATGTTAACTAAGATCGATGTACTTGTAGACGGAAAATTTATACAAGAAAAATTTGTGCCAAATCTGGCGTTTCGTGGAAGCACAAATCAGCGCATTATTGATGTAAGAAGCTCGAACGCGACACATATTGAAGTATTAGAATATGATTATCGTGCATAAAATAGACTCTCTGAGCATATCAGTTCAGAGAGTCTTGTCATTATTTTTTAATCCACTGAGTCATATAAATTAAATCTGTATATCCTTCTTCTAACTTCACTTGATTTGTTAAAGTCGCTTCTTTTTCAAATCCAAATCGCTCATATAAACGAATCGCACCCGTGTTATTTGAGAACACAGTAAGCATCACCTTTTCAATAAACTCATTACTTTTTGCGAACTCTAACGCATTTTCAATGAGCCGAGAGCCTATTCCCATACCTGCATATTCTTGTTGAACACTGATACCAAACTGTGCAATGTGTTCAAATTTCTTTCTTAAATCTTGCTTCATATTGATGATTCCAACAATCTTCCCATCGACTACAGCGACTCGCTTATAGTCATTTGGTCCGACGTTTTCTATTGTCTCTTCTTGCTCATTAATGGAAATGTAGTGATTCTCTATTAAAGTTGCGAGAGTATCTGGATTCTCTTTAGTCACAATCAATTTATGTTCGATTAATTGCTCTGCATCACTGAGTACAGATTCTCTTATTTCAAAGTCCATTTATTTCACCTCAAATTAACATTAGTTTCATCTTAACATTTACACATGAAACGTACACTTACTTTGTTTTCATTAGACTTTAATTCTAAACTTTTGCACAATAGATAAAAAGGAAGTGATCACATGACAAAACACATTTCTAAGGAAAACTACTTTTACAGTATGTCAAAAGATAACGAACCGAAGCTCTCAATCAATATTGGGGACACTGTAGAAATTGAAACACATGACTGTTTCACTGGACAAATCATCGATGAGGATATTAAGAATTTCAATGGTCTTGATTGGGAAGCCATTAATCCTGCTACTGGCCCGATTTATGTTGATGGTATAAAAAAAGGTGATGTCTTAAAAGTTACAATTAATAATATTGACGTTAGTGACTCTGGTGTGATGATTACAGGACCTAATATGGGGGTTATGGGTAAACATTTAAAACAAACGACAGTGCGCTTATTTGATGTGAATAAAGATAAAAATACGGTAGACTTTAAAGGTTTAGAAGTGCCGATGAACAAAATGATTGGTGTGATTGGTGTTGCACCTGAAAGTGATGCTATGAACAATGGCACACCAGATACACATGGTGGGAATATGGACTCGGTGAAAGTAACTGAAGGTGCAATACTCTACCTTCCAGTATTTGTTGACGGTGCATTATTTGGACTTGGTGATTTGCATGCTGCTATGGGAGATGGTGAAGTTAGTGTTTCTGGACTAGAAGTGAGCGGTTCTGTAAATGTCACAATTGAAAAAGCAGAAAACGTATGCACACACCATCCATTCCTGATCGATGCTGACGGAGCGTATATGTTTGTGTCAGACAAAGACTTAAATCATGCCGTCAATCAGTCAGTCATTGAAATGATTCATTTATTAGAAGATAAAGTTCCGATGACAAAAGAAGAACTGACGATGCTTATGAGTTTAATCGGTCAAACGGAAATTAATCAAGTCGTTGATCCTAAAAAAACAGCGCGCTTTAAAGTACCCATGTACTTCTTAGAAAAATATAATATACAGTTTAATTAAAATAACGCCTCTTCTTTAAAGAGGCGTTTACATTTACATAATAAACATTAATAGATACACAAATGCGACAGAGAATACAACAACAAAGAATAGTGGTACACGCATAATGCCTAATAAAGCAGCAAATATTGCACCAAGTACACCATGCGTTGGTGTTTCTACTGCTGTTAAGACTCCTGGAAAGATTAGCACCCCGAGTGCAGCAATTGGCACATAATTTAAAAAAGTGATGACTGTGTCAGGTAATTCAAATTTACCGACAAAGAATACAGGTAAAATTCTCGGCAGTAAGTTCACAACCGTAAGAATTAATATTAACTTTAAAATACTCATGAAACTGATCTCCAATTTTTATCTTTTAAATCTAAAAATAATCCAATCCATGCAGCCCCAAGCATAGCTAAAACAATTGCGATACCAGAAGCAAGTCCGATTTCTTTAAATAAGAAGTGCATTCCCATACCCAATCCAGCAACGACTAGATTTTTGTAGTCTCGAACTGAAGGCATTAAGAGTGCAATAAAGAGCGCATATAACGCGATTCCACTAGCCACGACTAACGTATCGCTCATCACTTCCCCAGTTAAATAACCGACAACAGTAAAAACAATCCAGAACACATAAGAAATAAATAATGTAACGAAATAATCAATAAAAGTTTTTCGTTCTTCCGGATATCTACTCGTAACAGCAAACGATTCGTCTGTTACAAACATGGATATTAAAAATCGCTTAAAGAAATCCAAATGCTTTAAATCATAATTTATTTTAAAGCTCATGATGAACATTCGTGAATTTAAGATAAATACTGCAATAATAATCGCAATATAGCTACTGTTATTCAACATTTGAAGTGTTAAAAACTGACCAGCACCTGCAAAATTCAGTGCACTCATTAGACCTGCAGACAGCAAGTCGAGGAGCGGTTTTGCTGTAATTCCAAATGCCATCGCTACCGGTAAATAACCGAGGCCAATCGTGATTCCATCGGCCAGCGATTGCGTATAAACTTTACTCAAAAAATCTCTCTCCTTGTGCTAAAATTAATAATAACATTGTATCATAAATATTCTGAATATTATTGAAACGGAGAGATAGTTTTATGAAGGCGATTGCGATAGATTTAGATGGGACTGCGCTCACCCATGGCGGCGTGTTTTCATCCCATCTAAACGATGTTTTAAATAAACTTCATGACAGAGGACTGAAAATTATTATCGCTACCGGGCGGTCTATGAAATCACTCGGCACAAAGATTCCTGATACCCTTAAAGTTGATGGTTACGTTGCTGCGAGCGGTGTGCGTGTACAAACACCTGAAGCAATTTTAGAGAGCCATGTTTTTAGCGAGGATACCGCGCATTATATCTTAAACTTAGCTCGAAAACACAAGATGTACTATGAAATTAACACTGAAACGGATGGTCCGTTTACTTTTAAACAAGATCGTGAGTATATTTTAAAAGATTTACTTAGTGATCCAGGAGAAAGCGTATATGGCTATGAATTGATTGGTATTGAGCGTACGCTGAAAAGTAAGAAGCAGTGGGTCGAACACGTCGATATGGCGAAAACGATCAAATTTTACTTTTTTAGTATGGATGCCGAAAAAATCTCAAATTTTTATAATGTGCTAGATAAAAATAAAGACGAGAAATATGCGCTATATCAGACTGCGCCACATAACTCGGAGACGATGGTCAGCGGTGTCGATAAAGGTACGGGACTTGAGACGTTGCTGGATCATTTGGGAATCTCATTTGATGATTTACATGTGTTTGGAGACAGCATGAATGACACACCGATGTTTTTACGTGCCGGTAAGAAAACGGCAATGAAGAATGCAACGGATGAGTTAAAGTCAATTGCGGATGATGTCACACAGTTTTCATGTGACGATGACGGACTTGCGAAGTATTTGGAAAATCATTACCTTAAATAGTAATAGAAGCGGTATCTTAGATAAAATAAGGCAAACCTAAACAGGTTTGCCTTATTTTTTAACCAAGATCTTATTTAATTCCTAACAACCAGACGTGCCCTTCCATCGATTCCATCTGATCTATTTCGTGCCCACCGTCTGTAAGTTTTATTTCTGCTTTCGCGCCTCGAGCTTCTAATAACTGTTTAAGCTTAAATGCTTCGCCTGCTGTCGTCAACGTGTCTCGTGCACCAGCAGTCAACAGCACATTTAATTGACTCAAGTCTACATTACTTACCTGCTCACTGAAATATCCAGGATGCATCAGCATCGCTCCTAAGTATTTTGTCTTATGATTTAAAAGCATATGTGCTGCGATATTAGCTCCGTTTGAATACCCAATAATCACAACTCGTGTCAAATCAAATCCAAATTCTTGGCTATCTGCAACAATCTGGTTAAATAATTTTTCACTTTCACGCTTCAAACTGTCTTCATTGAACGTTCTAAGATTTAAGCGCTCAAAGAACCTCGTTTGTTCTCCTTCCAAGACTTCTCCACGATAACCAAGCACGTTGGCATTCTGATCAACCGTTGCCGCTATGTGCAGTAAATCCGTTTCACGTCCACCAGTTCCATGCAAGAGGATAAGCGTTATATCACTTTTTCCATTACCTTTAATAAAAATTCGTTTCACAATCCTCACTCCACTCTTAACCCTAGTATAAATCAATACTCATGTGTTTAGTATGATTTTACCTTGAGTATCCAAACCAACAAATTCACGCTTTGATGCTATACTTGTTTTAATAAAAGGAGTGGTAAAAATGGTCGCAAAAGGCATACACCATGTTTCTGCAATCACAAGAAACATTCAACATAACTATTATTTTATGACACAAATTTTAGGTCTTAGGCTTGTTAAGAAGACGGTTAACCAAGACGATACAAGCATGTATCACCTATTCTATGCGGATTATAAAGGTTCGCCAGGAACAGATATGACATTTTTTGAAATTAAAGGAACAGATAAACACACACCCGGCACGAATGCGATCTCAAAAACAATTTTCCGGGTAAAATCGAATGAAGCGTTAAATTACTGGTTGGATAGATTCGATGAATTTAAAGTAGAACATGGAGAAATTATCGAGTACTACAGGAAACCTGCACTCGAATTTTACGACGATGAAGCACAGCGCATGATGCTAATCGTGGATCCAATAGAAGAAGATGTGGCACCATTCGGAAATAATGGAGAAATAGCTGATGAGTATCGCATCACCAGTCTGCACGGTGTTGAGGTTACTGTCCAATATGCACAACCATTTGTTGATTTCATGCAACTTCTTGGTGGTAAACATAACAGCAAATTAGACGTAGTTCAGTTTGGAAACGATTGTGTTTATGTAAACGAAATTCGACAAAACTTCGTTGAGAAACAAGGATACGGAAGTGTCCACCACTTTGCGATGCAAGTCGAAGACGAAGCTGCACTGCAACAAATACTCGAACTTGTTAAAGAAGAACGTTATCCAAATTCTGGTATTGTCGACAGATATTATTTCAAGGCACTTTATGTAGCAGCACCGAATCATATCACTGTAGAAATTGCAACGAATGGACCTGGTTTCACGAGTGACGAAGATTTAGAATCCTTAGGTGAAAAACTCGCACTACCACCATTCTTAGAAGAGGACCGAGTATTCATCGAACTTTACTTAAAACCAGTAAAGCAATTTCAATAAGAAAAAACACGCGATACGTTTAAAATCGCGTGCTTTTTTGTATTACAACTAATGTCAAGTTCTCTTAGAATTTAATCACTGTACCACTTCGTGTGATTCTCTTCTTAAGGCTTTATTAAAATTCCTTTTCCACACTTTAACTTGAAATGTAGGAATGTCTATGCGTTCAAACACTCTTATACGTTCATAACCTCGTCCTCAACGCTTCGTTTTTATATAGCACAAAAAAATTCTCCAAAACCACAAAGCTCTGGAGAATACGTGAATTACATTTCAGGTAAAATTATTTCTTTAATTTCATCAAATTCGTTGTAATGAACCTCACCATCGAGCTCAATGCCACCTTCTTGGTCATTGATTTCAGATGAAAACTCAACATCTGTAATAAGGTTGTTCTTTTCATCTACAGTAAATTCAATCTCTGTGTGATGATTCGTCGTGTCCACCGTACCAAAGCTCACTTGTAAATAGCGCTCAAGTCGATTGTACACAAATCCGTCGTTACCTTCGTAAACATACTTCACTTCACCATCGTCTGTAACGCGTTCTAATTCGTTATAGATATCACTGAAGTATTGAACTGCCTGATCATATGTTACGTGGAACAATGCATTTAATTCAACGGAGTCCGAGATATCCACCCACTCTTCACTGTTATTAAACACGGTCTTACCATCCACTGAAACCATGCGAAGTGTATCAAATGTTTTTAACTCGAACGCAGGCTTATCGCCATTAATGTAGTTGACATCTAATTCTAAAGACTCTTCCTCGCTATTGTCCAGATTCGCTGTCATATCCATTTGAGCACGATAAGACTCAATTAACTTACTTTGTTCTTTAATTGCTGTAAGCGCTTTGTCTTCTTTTGAATTTTCCTCTACGTTGTTTTTATTAGCATCGTCTTCTTCAGCTGATTTATTCGTCACCGCATTGTCTTGTGTCTTATCTTCTTGACTAGTGTCTTCTTTAACTGTCTCTTTTGTATCTTTTTGAGAACATGCCACTAAAATAGAAAGTGTCAACATGGATACAAAAAGCAATCTAATTACGTTCATGCTAATGCTCCTTAATTCTGTCTTATACTATACTGATAGTAGCACGAATTGACTTTAACTGATAGTAATATGCTGAGTGTCTTCTGGACCATAATTGTTATCGTTCGGCGTTTCATACTTCGCTTCATACGCATCACGGCCGTTAAAATAATATGAAATATATGAACCGATCATGTAGTACCCAATGAAGATGTACATGATCATGAATACGACACCCACAACACCCATCGATATCGCTACTCCAACCGGGAATACTAATGAATCTGGTGAACCCAGACTTAAGCCAGAAATACCGATCACAATAATAGCGACGAAGTGCAGGATAACTGGAATCGCAATTAGGATAAAGTTACTCAATAATAATTTGATTAAATCTTTCATTGATTTGAACGCGATTGTTAACCCTTTTGCGAGCTTGCTGCCAAGAGATGTCTGTGGCTGATCGATATGGTTTAACATGATCATTGAAATGGCAATTTGCGCGAGTAAATAAACTGCCATTTGTATGAACGCTAGTCCAAATTGGATGACTATTAATACACCCATTGCTCCGACACCCAGTGCTTCAGCTGCGTCTGGGTTAAACATTGCGCTTCCTACACCAAAGAGTGAGGCGATGGCAAATCCAGTGCCATATATAACACCGTATATAACACCAGAGAGTACGAAGAACATAATATTTAGTAAGATAATAATCCCTACAGACTTCCAGAAATTCCCTTTTTTAAATAAAAGAAGGCCATCTGTAAATCTAAAATCTGCATTGTTATATCCATACATGTAATAAGCGTAAATACTATATTGGAGTGGCATCAAAACTAAGACCATCATAACGAATAAGGCTAGCCCACCAAAAACAAGCGTCATAACACCTAGACCAATATAGTCGCCAAATATGAGTCCTATACCTCCACCAAACGTCACTAAAGTCACTAGAGCCGTTATAATTAGTGCGAGTATCATCATTGCTGCTCCGTAAAAGAAAATCTTTAAGTGTTGACCTCTCGCATTTCTAAAGTAATCTTTATGAAAAAAGAACATAATTTACCTCCTGTTTTAGTAATTTAATACTTTAATTTTAACAAACTATAATAGTACATCATACTAAAATCCAAGCAACACACGAATTAGGACATCCATATGTTCTTCCAGTTCTTCTTCTCTAACTCCACCAAAACCAATCACAAATTTTGCGGAGGTCGTTTTTTCAGCGTATGTTTTAAAAGGTTCGATGTAGAGCGATTCTTTTTCTGCTCGTTCAAGAATTGTGTTTAAATCACCATCTTGAACTGTCAGCACGAAGTGCATGCCTGTTTTTTCTCCTCGTACAGAGATTACGGGATGCTCATTTAACCTTTTAATGATATATGAAATCTTGTTTTCGTAGACCTTTCTCATCTTGTTTAAATGTCTATCAAATCTTCCTGTTCGTAAAAATTCACTCACGATCCATTGCATGTGAAGTGATACGGTTGAATTCTCTTTGTGTTTCAAGCTCTGATACTTTTGAATCAAGTGTTTGGGTAGAACCATGTATGCGATCCTGACAGTTGGAAACAGTGATTTTGAGAACGTCGATATGTAAATTACTTTATTTTTAGTATCTAAACTCTGTAACGCCGGAAGTGGTTTTTTGAAATAACGGAATTCCGAGTCATAATCGTCTTCAATGATATAACGAGATTTGCTTTTATTTGCCCATTTAATTAGTCGTGTACGATTCTCAATAGACATTACTTCGCCTGTTGGGAACTGATGAGAAGGCGTTACATATACTGTCTCAAAGTTACTCTTCTCAACAATGTTCATGTCAATCCCATGTTCGATTACAGGAACGTTTTGATATGCTATTTTCTTTTTCTCTAACACGTTTCTGATCGGTGGATATGATGGATCCTCAATTAAAAATCTGTTTGTTTTTAAAATTTCTGTTATGAGTTCGCTGAGCTGTTCAGTCGATGAACCAACGATTACCTGATTCGGCGTACACTTCACTCCACGACTGTTGAAAACATATTGCGCGATTGCTTGTCTCAGTGGCCAGTAGCCTTCTTTGTCCCCACTTATTAAAAGTTCCATATTTTCGTCTTCAAACGCTTTACGAGACAACTGCCTAAACTGCGCGTACGGGAAATGTGTAGGGTCGACTTGCGCGGTCTTAAATTCATAATTAAAGTACTCTTCTTCTTTATGAATGAGGCTTGGCTCGTGCTTTCTCGTTATTGGAAGCTGCTCAATTTGTGACACAAAGAAACCGGAGCGTGGTTTCGAGTATATGTATCCTTCATCCATCAACGTCTGATATGCATGTTCTATCGTTGTGCCACTTAGATTTAAATCTGCGCTTAAATTTCGCTTGGATGGCAGACGAGTTCCTGCACGATATTCACCTTCGATAATTTTATCTCTAAATTCTTCGTAGAGTTGAATGTAAAGCGGACGCATGTGTCTCCTCCTGATCTGACCTTCTAAAATATATTGATTTTGTATATTGTTGAATATCAGTTTAAATATTATGTTTAATATATTCAACCAAGAAGGAGAGAGATTAATGAAAAATTACGAACATCTAACTAATGAATTGAGTGAAAAATTAAGAGGTGGCGTTATCATGGACGTTATCAACGCAGATGAAGCGAGAATAGCTGAACGTGCTGGAGCCGTTGCGGTTATGGCTTTAGAAGCTGTACCAAGTGACATCCGTAAAATGGGGGGCGTCGCTAGAATGGCGAACCCTTCAATCATCAAAGAAGTTCAAGCTGCTGTTTCAATCCCTGTTATGGCCAAAGGACGTATCGGACACATCTCAGAAGCACGTGTATTAGAAGCGCTTGGTGTGGATTACATTGACGAGTCTGAAGTTCTGACACCTGCAGACGAAGCGTTCCACTTAAATAAATTTGATTACAATACACCCTTTGTGTGTGGCTGTCGAAATCTTGGAGAAGCAGCACGTCGTCTAGGTGAAGGAACGACAATGCTCCGCACTAAGGGAGAGCCCGGGACTGGAAACATTGTAGAAGCAGTGCGTCACATGAGACAGGTAAATCGTGATGTGAATCGAATTTTATCTATGAGCCATGATGAACTCATGGCAGAAGCAAAAAGTATTGGCGCACCAATTGACGTGTTGCTTGCGATTAAAGAATACGGCAGACTGCCTGTACTAAACTTCGCTGCAGGAGGAGTCGCAACTCCGGCAGACGCCGCACTAATGATGGAACTTGGTGCAGATGGTGTGTTTGTTGGATCTGGAATTTTTAAATCAGAGAATCCAGAGATGACGGCACGTGCAATCGTGCAAGCAACAGAAAACTATAAAGATTACACACTGATTGCAGAATTATCGGAAGACCTCGGTGACGCAATGAAAGGCATCGACGTTCGTACGTTACATGAAAATGAAAAAATGTCAGAACGAGGTTGGTAATATAAATCCCGCAAATGCGGGATTTTTTGTTTAATATATTTTGTTGATTTTACTGCGTTTTTAATAATTCAACATATGACCACGTACCTGTCAGTTAACGTAAATTCACGCTCATAAATAAAGAAGTAGGGCATCATCCCTACTCCGCATTCATAATTGCCTGATAAATGATCGCACTGCCGACCGGCATGCTGTCGTGGTTAAATTTCATATATGGATGATGCAGACCTGGTGTTAAGTCACATCCGAGTCCGATCATCGCACCTTTTAACTTCGGATTCTCTACTGTGTAGAAGTGGAAGTCGTCTCCACCGCTTGTCACGATTGGGTCGAGTAGTTTATCTGGACCAATTGTGTCGATGATTGCACTCCTTAAAATATCGATTGCGTCATTGTCACTCTGACTTGCGACCATCGCATGCATATCAAGGTTTTCTATTCTAACATCATATAATTCACTGATACTTTCTAAAATTTCTTTGATACGCTCTTGGATTTCTGTCATTACTTCATTTGTCTGTGCTCTTACATCGATTCCAAATTCAGCTGAGCCAGGAATAATATTAAGGGACTTACCACCCGCATGGAATTTCGTCATTTTAATACTTGATGGCACCATTGGGTTCACGTGAATTGATGACAACATATTGAGTAAATCTGAGCCAATCTCGATCACGTTGTGATTTAAGTGTGGACGTGCGCCGTGTGCATCGTGTCCAACAATTTTGAATGTTACACTACCAGATGCTCCATGCTCGATGCTCGGTGATGCATATCCATCCTTTGCTTCTTCGATTGGACGCAAGTGAATCCCAAACATATAATCAAGCACGTCAATAACGCCTTCTTCGATTACTTTTTTGGCGCCCAAACCAAGCTCCTCTGCTGGTTGGAATACGAAGCGGACCCCTTTATTTACAAGCACCTCATCTTTGACTTTCAACATCGCGCCGATGACCATCGCGATATGGGAATCATGTCCACAAGAATGGTTCGCTTGCTCTATACCGTTCACTTCCTGCCATAACGCATCAATGTCTGCACGGACACCAATCTTAAGACTATCTGCACTAAAATCGCCGACATCACAGTATAATCCAGTCACATTCTTAAATTTTATAGGATTAAACCCACGTTCTTTTAAAAAGTTAAATATGTATTCTGTTGTTTCGTACTCTTCCAAACTAATTTCTGGATTTTGATGCACATGTTCAAATACCTCATATATTTCTGCGTTCGACATAGAACTCCCCCAAATATGTATATATAAAAAGAATACCCCCTTTTTATGTCTGAATCAATTAAATATTCGTACAATTATTCGTTTCTAATTCTCGTTTGAGTTCGTTATAATTGAACTATCACTAATTTGGAGGGTTTTTAATGAATATAGAGAAAATTTTACTACACAGATTAAAAATGAAGATGCGAACACCATTCACGACAAGCTTCGGTACTCAGATCGATCGTTACGTTACAATCGTTGAATTAATCGATGAGAACGGTTTAAGTGGATTTGGTGAATGTGTCGCAGGAGAAGATCCATTATACTCTGAAGAGTTCATGGATGCTGCGCTCGTTGCTATCAAAAAATACTTCGGCCCTCTACTCATACAATCTAAAGTAACGCACCCTAAAAGTGTGACAGAGGTTTTCAAACCATTTAAGCGTAACATGATGGCAAAATCTGGTATTGAAACTGCTGCTTGGGATCTTTATGCAAAACAACAAGGTCTTCCATTATATAAAATACTTGGTGGAGATAAAACACAAGTCGACGTTGGTATTTCACTCGGTTTAGAAAAATCAGATGAATTGATTATAGAAAAAATTCGTGAAAAAGTTGAAGAAGGCTATAAACGAATTAAAGTAAAGATAAAACCCGGTCGTGATGTTGAAATGATTCGCGCAATTCGTGAAGTGTTCCCGGACATTCCACTGATGGCTGACGCAAACTCAGCCTACACTTTAGACGACATTGAAATTCTTAAACAGCTCGATGAATTTAATTTAATGATGATTGAGCAACCACTTGGAAGCACAGACATTGTCGATCACGCGAAACTACAAAAAGAAATCCATACACCGATTTGTCTCGACGAATCGATCGATAGCTACGAAAATGCAAAAGCTGCGATTGAGCTTGGAAGCTGTAAGATCATCAACGTAAAAGTAGGACGTGTTGGTGGTTTAACAGAATCAATTAAAATCCACGATCTTGCAAAAGAGAATAACATTCCATTATGGTGTGGCGGTATGCTAGAAGCAGGTGTGGGTAGACTCACTAACATCGCTATTACGACGTTACCAAACTTCATACTACCTGGTGACACCGCATCATCAAGTAGATATTGGGAAGAAGATATCATCACGCCAGAAGTCGTTGCAGAAAACGGTGTGGTACAAGTATCAGACAAGCCAGGAATTGGAGCAGAAGTAGACTTCGAGAAGATGAAGAAAGTACTCATTCAAACTGATGAAATCACTAAAGAAGACGCACTCGACATGGTGTTCTTTGACTGATCAAGAAGAAACCACAGAATTCTTAATCTGTGGTTTTTTATTTTTAATTTGAGTTACATTAGAGCGCCAAACTTTTAATTTTTCACCGACTTTGTCACATAAATAAAAAAAGAGAGGCTATGCCTCTCTTTTCAAGTCTACGACTACGAGTTCTGGCTGGTTAAATAGTCTCCATGGGAACCTACTATTGCCGAGCCCTCTAGATATATACATTTTGGAACCGTTCATTTCGTGCATACCTTCTGTGTATTTGGGCAGTATACCTTGGTCTGGAGCGTACAAACCACCGATAAATGGTACTCTGAATTGCCCACCGTGCGCGTGACCACTAAAAATTAAATCCACATCATACGTCGAGTACATATGAATTAAATCTGGACGGTGTGCTAAGAGAATTGTGAGTTTATCTTCTAATTCAAAAAATCGTTCTTCTAAATAATCTTCATATTGAACGTACAGATTTGGATTCGTATCGTCACCAAACACGCGAACGTCATGCACTCCAGATATTTTAATATAGTCATCACCGCGGTGCACATATGCGTCTCGATCACACACGCTGATCACATCAGTCATAATGACCTTCATATAAAAGTCTTCGAACTTACGATAGTAAGCTTCGTGGTTACCCGTCACATAATACGTCGGAGCGATGTCTGTTAAATCTTGTAGGAACTTTAGCGCACGCTGTTCATTCGGTGTACGTCTATCAATCGCATCTCCCGTTACTAAAATGACATCGGGACGCGTCTCACTCACCTTATCGAGTAAAATTTTAGAGTCTTTACCAATATACATATTGTGGAAATCCGAAACTTGAGTCATACGAAATCCATCAAAAGATGATGGCACGCGCTCTGATTTATAGGTATGGAAGCTCGAGACAATTCTCTTGTCTTGCACCCATAAGAATCTGATTAATGCGATGATGAAGCCAATGATAATTGCACTTCTCTTCTTCATATTATCACTCACTTCTTGTATTTAACTTAGTTATTTTCACTAAGCGAATCATATTTTCTTCCATCTGTAACACTTCGAATTTCAGTCCATCAACTTCGATTGAATCGCCCTTATCTGGAATCTCATCAAACATGAAATACAGGTAGCCGGATAACGTGTCTTCTTCCTCAGGAATTTCTGTTTGGAATACAGCGTTCAATCTGTGTAGTGTAATTTTTCCTTCACAGATAATTCTATTTTCTTTGAGCGATCTAACGATTGCTTCAGACTTAACATCCATTTCATCTTCAATTTCAAATCCAAGCAACGTTTCAATAATATCTTCGTGCGTCAGTATGCCTTCTGTTCCACCATACTCGTCTAAAACAATTGCCATGTGTCGGCGCTGTCTCGTCATCATACGAAGAACATCTTCAACACCTTGAAACTCACGAATCGTAAGTGGCGTTGTGTCACAATATTTTAAGAATTCCTCGTCTTTATTTTGTGCCCATTTTAAAATATATTTTGTATGAAATACACCAACGATATCATCTAGGTCCTCTTCGTAAACCGGATATCTCGTGTACATTCCTTCGGTTACAATTTTACTCACTTCATCAAATGTTAAATCGTATTTCAGCGCTTCCATCTCAACACGTGGCGTCTGTAGTACGTCTTTTACATTCAAGTTTGTGAAATCTAAAATTCCACGTACACGAAGTGACTCATGCGGATCAATTGCCCCTTCTTCATCTGCTATTTCGATCATCGAAATAAGCTCGTCCTTCGATACCGTCCATGGTTGCTTTTCACCGTGAGATAATTTATTAGTGATAAAATCAGTCGCTATATTAAATACAACCGTTACTGGCTTAAACACAATGATCAAGAAATTGATAATTGGCATAACGAGCATACTGATGCGCTCAGGAAATGCTGCTGCAATCGACTTAGGGAATACCTCACCAAAGATAATAATCGTGATTGTGAGAATTACCGTTGCCCATGTAATGCTGAAACCATTTTGTAGCGCAATTGTTGTAACAAGTACAGGCATCACAAGATTGGAAATGTTATTTCCAATTAAAATTGTAGTAATAAATTCGCTTGGCTTAGATATGAGTTCAAGTAATTTTTCAGCTTTTTTGTTGCCCTGATTTACTTCACTTTGAAGCTTTAGTCTGCTCGTTGCAGTCAGTGCTGTTTCACTTCCGGAGAAGAATGAAGAGACTAAGAGCAGTAATATTACAACGACGGTCAAGTCATATCCCCCTATTCATAATCCATATACTAATATTACCAAATTGTTTGAAAAGTAAACACAAAAAAGCGAACACCCTGATTGGATGTCCGCTTCAAAACTATAATTCAATTATTTTTCTACATCGTAACCTTGATCTTCAATCGCAGTTTCCATATCCACTAAAGATACTTTGCTGTCGTCGAAATCAACAGTTACATTTTTGTTTTCTAAGTCTACATTAGCAGATTTGACACCATCTAATTTAGATAAAGCGCCTTCTACCGCTGATTTACAGTGTCCACATGTCATACCTTCAACTTTAATTACCTGTTCCATGATATAACCTCCAAAATTATTTTTATCTATATTTTAAATCTTAACACGTTTTAGTCTGAGTGAGTTCGTAACAACACTCACAGAGCTGAATGCCATTGCAGCTCCTGCTACCCATGGCGCTAATAAACCAAGTGCTGCTATCGGAATACCGATTGTGTTATATGCAAATGCCCAGAATAAGTTTTGTTTAATATTGCGAATTGTTTTATGAGATAAATTGATGGCACGCGGAATGAGTGTTAATTCCCCACCTAAAATCGTAAGGTCAGCCGCCTCAATCGCTACTTCAGTGCCTGTACCAATAGCAATACCAATGTCAGCAAGTGCAAGTGCTGGTGCATCATTGATGCCATCTCCAACCATTCCAACAATCTTTCCTTTATCTTGAAACGCCTTCACTACTTCCGCTTTCTGTTCAGGTAACACTTCCGCGATTACGTTGTCGATCCCAACTGAACGCGCAATCGCTTCTGCAGTACGCTTGTTATCACCCGTAAGCATAACAACTTCTAAACCTTGCTCTTTTAACATTTCAATAGCTTCTTTAGCCGTTTTTTTCACAGTATCTAGAACCGCAACCGTACCTTTATACTCACCATCAACACTGATAATCATCGCTGTCTTACCGTCGTACTCATATGCTTCCATATCACTAATGCTCGTCATGTTCACATCGCGCTCCATCATTAATTTACGCGTACCAACGAGAACCAATTTACCCTCGATTTTCGCCTCAATACCGTGACCAGGTATTGCACTAAAGGCTTCTACTTCTAGCAGATCAAGCCCCTGTTCTTTTGAATAATCTACGATTGCGTTTGCTAGTGGGTGCTCAGAGTAGTTCTCCGCACTAGCAAGTAGTTTCAGAGTATCATCGTCTCCAGTGTAGTCTGTTACAACTGGAGTGCCATGCGTGATTGTACCTGTTTTATCTAGAATAATTGTGTCGAGTTGATGCGTCTTCTCAAGGTGTTCTCCACCTTTAAAGAGAATTCCGTTCTCAGCACCTTTACCAGTGCCTACCATGATACTTGTTGGTGTAGCGAGACCGAGTGCACATGGACATGCGATAACGAGTACTGAAATCGCCGCAACAAGTGCTGGCTCAATACCCTTACCTACAAAGAAGTACCAAACTAAAAAAGTCACAATCGCAATCGCAATAACAATCGGCACAAAATAACTTGAGATGATGTCTGCCATTCTTTGAATTGGCGCTTTCTTACCTTGTGCATCTTCAACAACTTTAATAATCGCCTGAAGTGCTGTGTCTTTTCCGACTTTTGTCACTTCCATTTCGATTGTACCGTTCTGGTTAACAGTCGCACCAATCACAACATCATGTATGTTTTTCTGTACAGGAATCGATTCACCTGTCAGCATGGATTCGTCGACTGATGTTGCTCCCTTAACGATTGTACCATCTACTGGGAATTTCTCACCTGGTTTAACCAAGAGTATATCTCCGACCCTTACTTCATCGATTGGAATCATAGTCTCTTCATTATTTCGGATGAGACGCGCATTACGTGCTTGCATATCCATAAGTTTAGAGATTGCACCCGACGTTTGTGATTTCGCGCGCGCTTCTAAATATTTACCGAATAGAATGAGCGTTACGATTACTGCCGATGCTTCGAAGTAAAGATGTGGATCTGTTGTAGCGCCTGTCATCCAGCGATACGTTTCGTATAGACTGTAGAAATATGCTGCCGAAGTACCCATCGCAACAAGCACGTCCATATTTGCGTTAAACGATTTTAGGTTCTTATACGCACCCCTATAGAACTGCCAGCCGAGGATGAATTGTACGGGTGTAGCGAAGAGAATCTGGAACCATGGATTCATGAAAATGCTAGGTAAATTCATTCCGAATAAATGGTCAAGCATCGTTACGACCAGTGGTCCTGATAGAATCGCACCGATAATTACTTTCCACTTAAGAGTGTTTAGTTCTTTATCTTTACGGTCTGCTTTTTCTTCACCGTCTCCTGCAACAGTCGCGTCATAACCAATGTCTCTTATCTTCTTGATGATTTCTTGTGTAGAAACTGTGTTTGGGTTGTATGACACTGTCGCTTTTTCAGTAGTGAGGTTAACGGATGCCGTCTCCACACCATCAAACCTGTTCAACACTTTCTCGATACGTGATGAACACGCAGCACACGTCATGCCTGTGACGTCAAACTCTGCATCTGTTTTTTCTACATCATAACCGATGTCATTAATCTTGTGTTCAATTTCTTCTAATGATACTTTATCCAAATCATATTCGATTGATGCTTTTTCTGTTGCGAGGTTGACTTTCGCCTCAACCCCATCCATACGATTCAGAACTTTTTCTACACGGGTTGAGCAGGCCGCACATGTCATACCCGTAATATTTAATGTTTCTTTTTTATTATTCAAGTACCTCACCTACCTTTTCGAAAATTGTTTTAATACGTCCATCAGTTCGGTAATGGAAGCTTCACCGTCTCCACTCTTCACCGCGTCAGATACGCAGTGTTTCAAATGTTGCTCTGTTATTCCAAGACCTACATTATGAAGCGCAGACTCAATCGCACTAATCTGTACGAGAATATCTACACAATATCTATCTTCCTCAATCATTTTTTGAATACCGCGTACCTGTCCTTCAATACGCTTCAAACGATTCAGTAACCTAGTCTTTTCTTCATCTGGACGAATGGTTAATTTCTCTTCCGTCATAACACATTTCCTCCTAACTCTTAATTTAAGAGTATACCCCCCATAGGTATTTGTCAAATAGTTGTTTTTATTGACATAGGTCAATTTATATATAAGAAATGTGCTGTAACATAATAAGTGAAGATAGCGAAAGAGCTAAACAAAGGAGATAAAATTATGATTAGAACACAACTTACAACAGACACATTAACTTGCCCAAGTTGCATTAAGAAGATTGAAACAGGACTGAAATCAATCGAAGGTGTAGACACAGTAGATGTGAACTTTAACGTGAGCCGCGTTAAAATCAACCACTCTGATCAAGTTACGGCAGACGAGCTTAAAGAACGCGTTGAAAAACTAGGTTACCCTGTTAAGTCCGTTCGTACAACAGCATAAAATAATAGCCATTATGGCTATTATTTTTTTAAAAAACTATACCCCCATATGGTATAGAAAGGATGTAAACAAATGACATTATTTATGAACAAACATTTAAATAAGATGATGGTTGCTTCAGGTATCTTGATCGTAATTGGACTCTTGTTTTTATTTTTAGGATTTACAAACATTCGTAATATAACATTTATAGTTGCGACAATCGTAGCAATTGGACCGATTTTAGTCCGTGCTTTTAACGCATTGATGGTGAAGAGTTTCAGTATTGAGCTTCTGATTTCCATAGCAGTAATCGCGGCACTCTTAATTCAAGAGTACACAGAAGCTGCGGTTGTATCATTCCTGTTCTTATTCGGTGCATACTTAGAAAAACGTACACTCGAGAAGACAAGCCAGTCGATTCAGTCGCTACTCGAAATGGAGCCAATGGTTGCGTATAAGTTAATTAACGGTGAAGAAGTAGAAATCGATGTCGACGATGTTGAGATTGGTGATCACCTAATCGTTCGTCCTGGATCACAAGTTCCGGTAGACGGCATTGTTGTGAACGGTTCGGCACAGATGAATGAAGCAGCGATCACAGGTGAATCTGTCACAAGACATAAAATGAAAGACGATGAAGTATTTAGTGGAACAATTATTGAGAATGGTTATTTAGAAATCGAGGCGACAAAAATCGGTGCAGACTCGACGTTCAGTAAAATTATTGAACTCGTAGAAGACGCGACAAGTTCGAAGAGTAAAACCGAGAAATTCTTGAACAAATTTGCCCAGTACTACACTCCATCAGTCGTGGTGTTATCAATTCTTGTTTACTTCATCACGAAAAATGTTCACTTAGCAATCACATTCTTAGTAATCGCATGTCCCGGAGCTCTAATTATCGGAGCACCAGTAGCCTATGTTGCGGGGCTCGGTAACGCGTCGAAAAAAAGCGTCCTTATTAAAGGTGGAGCGATAATCGACCAGTTTGCGAAAGTTAAAACAGTTATTTTCGATAAGACAGGCACACTTACTGAAGGAAAACCAAGTGTAACGCGTATTCACTCGTTAACAGATATAAAAGAAGAACAGTTACTTAAAGAAGTAGCTGCTGTTGAGCGCGTATCAGAACACCACTTAGGCCGTACGATTATTGAAGAAGCAGTAAAACGCGGACTTGACATCAACATTCCAGTTGTTGATATGACAGCAATTAAGGCTCGCGGTGTATCTGGAGTTATTGATGACATGAAGTATCTAATCGGAAACGAACGTCTAATGACTGAGAACAACGTTCCGATAACAAACGATACTCTTGAACTATACGAGAATGAACAAAAACTTGGACAGACTGTAATGTTTATCTCTAAAGATTCCGAAATCGTAGGACTCATATCAATCATGGATAAAATC
This sequence comes from Phocicoccus pinnipedialis, assembly GCF_903994035.1. GTDB lineage: Bacteria > Bacillota > Bacilli > Staphylococcales > Salinicoccaceae > Phocicoccus > Phocicoccus pinnipedialis. The sequence continues at coordinate 143,654 of NZ_CAJEWB010000004.1, read as the reverse complement.
AAGAGTGATGCGAAAGCAACGATTGACTACTTGAGAAATCAAGGAGTTGAGAAAATCGTAATGCTAACTGGAGATAACTACTTCGCAGCAGAAAAGGTATCAGAAATTTTAGGTATTGACGAGTTCCATGCAGAACTCTTGCCTGAAGATAAACTTAACTACATTGAAAATGAACAGAAGACTAACCGTACGCTGATGGTTGGAGACGGAATTAACGACGCTCCAGCACTGGCGATGAGTAACGTAGGACTTGCAATTGGTCATAAAGGAACAGATATTGCAATGGAGACAGCGGATGTTGTACTGATGGGTGAAAGACTCAGAAATGTAGCATACGGATTCGCATTGTCAAAGCAGACGTTTAACATCATGATTCAAAATACAGCGGTTGCTCTACTCACAGTAGTACTACTACTTTTTGGAGTAATCTACGGGTATATTCACTTGGCGAGCGGAATGCTCATTCACGAACTGTCTATATTGGTAGTAATCTTGAACGCAATGAGACTCATGCGCTATAACGATCGTGAAAACGTTCATAAAAATGTTGAATTTAAAGAAGACTCTTTCGTTTAGGTATCGTACAAATATAGGCTATAATAGACTTACAATCAGTTTAAGGTGATAAAAATGAGTAAACCAATGTGCGTAAGCCAAGTCCCCATTTTTTCTGAGTTAAATAATGAACAATTAAAAGAAGTGCATAGTACCGTGAATCACCGAAAGTTTAATGCAGGCGATTATTTGTACATGGCTGAAGAAATGAGAGACACGTTATATGTTGTCCATAGCGGAGAAGTCCGTGTCTATCGTATGAGTGACGATGGCGACGAGCAGCTGTTACGCATTTTAAGAAATGGTGACTTCACTGGAGAATACGCGTTATTCGGTTCAACTGGGAAGTATGCGAACTACGCGGAAGTGACGAAAGATGCACGTGTGTGTACAATCCAAAAAGAGGATATACAAGATCTCATCAATCGCTACCCTAAGATTGGGTTAAAGATAATAGAAAGTTTCGCAGAAAGATTGAATGAGTCAGAAGCACAGACGATGGGCGCTGCGACGCTAAGTGCACGCGACCGCTTGATGGATTATATAGATAAAGAAAAAAACAACGACATCATCGAGCTATCGATGACGAAGAAGAATTTGGCGTCTCTTTTGAGCATGCAACCAGAAACACTCAACCGTACCTTCACGAGACTAGAAGCAGAAGGTGTGCTAGAAAAAATGACACACAGGAAATATAGAGTACTGTAAACATTCTTGAAATCTGGTCTGTATCGATTGAAATTTTATGACATTGAATACACAACCCCCTCTACTCGAAACAATTCAAGTAGAGGGGGTTTTTATTTTAAAATTTAACGTACTTGATACGCAACATCCCAAAGATTTAACTTAGTGCCAATATTATTCTCGAGAGCATTTTGATAGACTGTGTATGCCCATGCAACGTCATACACAGGCTGTCCACCAAGAGCAAATACGACGATATCATCTTCGTTTTCTCGAGCGTTCACTTTTTTGTTAATAATATCACCTATTTCTTTAATATGTTCAGTTGTCATTTTTTCTTCATGTATCCAATCTAAGAGTAATCGACCGACTACACCCATCTCTTTATTGTTATATGGGTATTCATCTTCATATTTTACTTCTTCATACATTTGCCAATTATCTACAACAAATTGGATGTTTTTTACTGCAAAATCAGGATCAAATGTTGCACTGCCCGAAGTAACAAATAATGCACTCTTTTTTATCCACTCACTCTTAATTTCAGGACTCACGTTACCAGCAGTTGCGATTGAAATAACATCAGAACCTTCTACTAATTCTTGTTCACTGTTAACAATTTGAACATCTACATGTTTAAATTCAGATTCTATTTTTTCTTTTAATACTTCTGATGATTTTTGATATACATCATATATCTTAACCACTTCTACTGTTTTTAGTTCGTCTAATATCGCGAAGAGACTTGACGTTCCAATTGCTCCAGCTCCAATAGTAGAAACTACTTTTGCGTCTTTTTTTGCTAAGTATCTTACACCAACACCTGGTATTGCTCCAGTTCTCCATGCACTAAGTAAGTTTGCTGACATGTACGCTAAAGGTGCGCCTGTATCCGCATCATTTAAAGTCATCATCAAAATTGAACGTGGTAATCCTTTTTCTTTATTTTCAATATTGGATCCATACCATTTACATCCTGCTACTCTGTATTTCCCACCTAAGTAAGCCGGCATTGCACAAAAGCGTCTGTCCGGACCATTTTTTGGCATATTTTCATGTTCTGGTACGTCTGGAAAGTTTACAACCATACCGTGAGAGTTGCCGAGTTTTCCACCCATGCGATAATCTTTGTCTGAAAGTAACTTAAATACTTCTTCCATCTTGTTAATACATTGCGTAGTGTTCATTACACCTGCATCAATCATATCTTGCTCATTTAGAAATAAAAAATCTACACGTTGACTCATTTCTTTCACCCTTATGTATTATTTGATACATATTGTATCACTTAATATATTCACTGTATATAAAATCGCTTAACTCTTTTAAATTTTATTTATAATAGGTAAACTAAAGAGAGCAAATACGTGGTTCAGGAGTTTTTTATGGCAAATATCTTAAAGATTATTTATAAAGAGTACGATTCATTCACACCATCCAAAAAGGCGATCGCGGATTATATCATTAATCATACAAACTACATCATTTACGATACTTTAAGCGAGCTCGCTCAAAAAATTGGTACGAGCACCACATCTATCGTACGTTTCGCGCAATCCCTTGGGTTTGATGGTTACAGCGGTTTACAAACGAGCATTCGTGAGTACACGCATGCAGATGATCCGTTCAACGCTTCAAAAACACTAGATAATATCGAAAATAAAACAACGCATGATTTATTTAAACAGTCAATCGATAAAGACATCGAGAACCTGAATCAAACTTTAAAAACAATCGATCCAACACTCCTTGAGAAATCTGTTGAAAAAATAAATACAGCAAGAAATGTATATATCATTGGGTACAATGATTCCTTTACACTCGCCTACTACATGACGATGCGACTTGGGCAAATTAGAGAAAATGTACATCTGCTCCAAAGTGTAGGAGGGGTATATCCGTATGAAATTGTAGATTCTAATAAAGATGATTTGCTGATTGCCTACTGGTTCCCAAGATATTCTTTATATACATTAAATATCATCAATCGTATCAAGAAAAACGATGGGACCGTTTTAATTATCTCGAGTTCAAACACTGAAAAGATAAAAGAATTTGGAGATATTATATTGCCTACACACGTTTATGGTGGTGGAGTAAAAGAATCTCTCATCGCGCCTATTTCACTCAGCAGCTATCTCGTAAGTCTTGCAGCCGTAAAAGACTACGATAAGGCAACAAAGTACATCAGAGAATCAGAGAAGATTTTACAAAATGGATTTTATCTTGACACATAAAAAAACTGGTATGAAAAGTTCATACCAGTTTTTTTATTTTTTTAAGAAGCCAACGGAATTCCAAAAAGGTCGCGGAATTTTGTAATCTTCACGTTCTCCGTCAATCTTACGATCGATCGGATCACCGTTTTTAATTTTTTCTGCCCAGTCTGGATTCACAATGTGCGCTTTTCCGACTGAAACAATATCAAATCCTGTTTCTAGCGCTTCTTCTGCATCTGTTTTTTCCCAGATACCGCCTGAACCGATTACAGGAATTTCTCCTAGTGCCGTCGATTTATTCTTATGATATTTATGAATCAGACACTCAATATCCTCCGTATCAATTATACTGCCACGTTTATAATCATTCAGCGAGAAGTGGAAGTAATCAATGCACTCATGCGCAAACGTGTTCAGCATCAACATCGTGTCTTGGAACGTAATACCTGGTTTCTCTAATTCTTCTGGTGAGAATCTATAACCAACAATAAAGTTATGCTTGCCTAACTTTTCTTTCATAGCCTCAATTTCTCTAATCACACGACGTCCAAATGTCAGACGTTTCTCAACATCTCCACCAAACTCGTCATCACGCGTGTTTGAGTGTGGAGAAAAGAACTGTTGGATCAGATATGTGTTTGCACCGTGAATTTCAACACCATCAAATCCTGCTTCCATGGCGCGACGTGCGGCGTCTCCGAAATGTGCGATCATTTCTTCAACCTGTTCAGCAGTCAATGCCTCTGGCTCTTCCGCATCATCACGTAACGCTTTAACTGTAGATGCACCAATGGGTTTACGCCCTTTATTTAACGTTGATTTCCCCATACGTCCCGCATGGTACAACTGTATAATCGCTTTCGAGCCCTTATCCTTAATCGCTTTAGCAAGTTCGGCTAAGCCTTCTATTTGTGTATCTTTGTTGATTCCGAGCGATCCATCAAACGCACGTCCGTAGTCTTCAATAAATGTGCTTTCCACGATGATCATCGCTGCCTCTCCAGCTCGCGCACCGTAATAATTGATTAATTCGTCAGTGACAGACCCATCAAAAAAAGAACTCATCGTTGTCATAGGTGCCATCACAATTCTATTTTTGAGCGTTACTCCTGACTTATTTAATTTCACTGATTCGAATAATTGTTTTGTCATTTAATAAACTCCAATACTCCGTAATCTTAATGCTATCAATTTAATTCTAACAAAGAAACGGGTTACAATACATAGAACAAAAGGCCGATTTAGGAATGATTTTACATTGCATAGTTTTCCTAAGATTGATAAAATTAAATCAATTTAGAGAAGACGGAGATGATTTATGATGGAAATCAAATTTATCGAAAGAAAAGATCTCAAAGAAAAACCAGATATGTCGACAGTTAAGTTCGGTAGTCAATTTACGGACTATATGCTGACAGCTTCATACGACGAAGCAAATGGATGGCATGACTGGAGAATTGAACCCTATGGTCCAATACAAATTGCTCCGACAGCGGTAGTACTTCACTATGCACAAACAGTTTTTGAAGGATTAAAAGCATACAGCGTAGATGGTGAAGCTGTACTTTTCCGTCCAGATCAAAACTTTGCACGCCTGAACCGTTCATTAGAACGTATGTCAATGGCAAAAATTGATGAGGTAGAAGCGTTAACGGCGCTTAAAGAATTACTAAAAATTGAAAAAGACTGGATCCCAACAGGCGAAGGTCAATCACTTTATATCCGTCCATTCGTGTTCGGAGACGACCACACACTAGGCGTTCATCCGTCAGATACTTATAAATTCATGATTCTGTTAAGTCCAGTTGGTGGATTATTCTCAGCAGGTACAATGGGTACAACTAAGATTTATGTTGAAGATAAATTCGTTCGTGCGGTACGCGGCGGCGTTGGTGAAGCAAAAACTGGTGGTAACTATGCCGCTTCAATGAAAGCACAGGAAGTTGCCGAAGGTTTAGGATACGACCAAGTGTTATGGCTAGATGGTGTAGAACAAAAGTATCTTGAAGAGGTTGGCGCAATGAACATTTTCTTCGTCAAAGATGGCGAACTTTATACACCAGAACTAAACGGTTCGATCTTACCAGGGGTGACGCGCATGTCGATTATCGAGTTCGCAAAAGATGCCGGGTATAAAGTACACGAAGCACGCATTCCACTTACAGACTTAGAAGCAGGTTTAAAAGACGGAAGCGTAACAGAGGTGTTCGGTGCAGGAACAGCAGCAGTTGTCGCACCAGTTGGAGAACTCAACATTCATGGTAACAAATATGTAGTTGGAGATGGGAACGTTGGTCCAGTTGCACAAGAAATTTACACAACACTTACTGGAATCCAAAACGGTAAAGTAGAAGATAAATTTAACTGGATTGTTAAAGTAGACGAATAAGATTGAACAAGAATGTTTCCTGAGAAGTTCAGTAAACATTCTTTTTTTATGGAGATTAAATATAGATTCGTTTTTTTCTTGTAATGTTTCTTAAAATAAAAAACTCAACCCGATTTAGAGTTGAGTCTTAATATTATTCTGTGACTTCAATTGATACAGATCCTACGTTTTCGTAAGTTGCTGTGTACGACCCTACTTCTAGTACGAACGGGGTTATGAAAGTGCCGCTCGACACGAACATACCAGGTTCTAAGTTTTTACCACGTTTATCGAGCTCATGCACTAACCACTTCACTGCTTCAGCTGGATGATCCATGACTTCTGTAGAGTAACCAACTTTCACTTCCTCATCGTCTTTTAAAATCGTACCCTTAATGCTTGCGATGTTCGCATAAGTCAGTTGTTTCGGCTCACCAATCACAACGCCACCTGACACTGCTGCGTCAGAGATCACTTGGAACATGTCGATATTTGGGAACCAGTTCTTGTATCGTCCATCTGGAATTTCTATCCCCGGTGAAATCGTGCATTTTCTGCAAATGTCCTCTAAAGTATCTTCAACATCTAGCGTCTCTACAATATTAAAAACAAGCTCGAGCTCAAGCAATGGTTCGTTATAATCAGTTAGACTTACCGATTCTAAAATCTGCTTGTCCGTCATCGCGCCGTATAATGGATGTGTTGAGTTAAACAGTTTTTGGGTTTTTTCTGATGTTAAAGAAATTTTGTATCCTTTCAATTTTTCACCAAGTTCTTTTTTTCGTTCTAAAAGTTTTTCTTGGTTATCATAAGCATCTATTATATTCGCGACCTCTATGTCTTCAATCCTTACTGGCGTGTTTGTTTTATACGCTTCAAATAATTCATTGCTCACTGCCATTTTTCATCATCCTTTTTTATTAGATTTAAGTAGATAAACTAAGACGCCACCAGCAACTATTAAAATGCCAAATACCGCGAATACCAACGGTAAGAATGACATGATTGGATTCTCTTCAGTGATTGTCGCGACCCCAGTCACAGGACGCTTAGGCATATTTTTCATCACTAAATCGAACTTGATATCATTCACTTTAACCATAATCGAGTCTGTTAACTTATCAACTTTTTCCTGGGAAATCCGACCTTGCTCGATATTCGTAAACATCGTATCTGACTGTGCTTTTAATTGATTTAATGCCTCAGTTCTATTATCTACATCAATTGCTTTTATTTCATTATACGCATCTACAAGTCCCGATACATCAATATTTTCATATTTTAACGTCTGCACTACTTCCTCATAACTGCTCGAAATGACTTTTCCGTTCGCATCTTTCGTAAACACTTGCACTTTATAGCTCGAGTTTCCGAGTAAGTTGTCGAGACTAAACTCTGGTTCAGTCACGTCATACTCTTTGTCGTTCACGCGCACCATATAAGTGCTCGCTTGATTATGTTCATCCCAAACGATTTTGAATGAATGTTCTGAACGCGCTATTACCATTAGGATCTTCGTGTGCAAGTTATCAAAAAAACGTGCTGTTGATGGTGCTTTTTCATATAATATGTGTTTGGATGCTTCCGTATAGTAGTAATACGCAAATGCTTCCGCAAAATATTCGTCAACATAGTTAAAATAATCATCTTCCGGGAAGATATTGTCTTTATCTTGTTTATGGGCTGCTCTAAATTCTTCCGTTGCGCTAAGTTCAACACCTTCAAATGTATACATATCGACGATGTGTCCAAATTCATGCAGTTCTAAATTAATATCACCGTGGTTATTTTTGATAGATGGCTCACTTTTGCCAATCGCAGCGTAAGAAATGAAACCCCCGAGCCCGGGTACGTTGTCCCACGGCTCTGTATGTCCGCGTGGAATGACTCCCCTCAACTCTTCAAACTCAGGCAGCTCCACAAGTTTTTTGTCAGATAAAATCATGCGCGCCCCACTATTGCTGACATTTCGAAGAATACTGTCGTCAACACGATCCAGTCGCTCGATCATCTCAGCTGCATCTTGATTATTTTTCTCCGTGGTATCAAAAATACGAAGATCTATTATTTTTTCTAAATAAGGGTTTATTTCTGCAGCTTGCGTACTAGTTACAGTCGGTAAAATGATAAACAGCAAGCCAAGCATACAGTACATAATAAATTTCTTCATGTTTGCACCTTCTCTAGCATTGTTCACTTCATTCTACTTTAAATCTCCTTGAAACCATAGAAAAAACCTTTTTAAATCGTAATATGTGTTGCGATGACATACTTACAGCGTCTCACAATTTCACATAGTTATCATCAAAACACTGTTCTATGAATGTTTATTCTAAAATAGGGTATAGTTTCTATGTTATAATAATTAACTGTATTAAGTTTTCATAACAATTAAATACAAACCAAAGGAGAATATCATGTTAAGTATTAAAAATTTAACGAAGATTTACGGCGGTAAAAACAAAGCGGTGGACAATATTTCACTCGACATCAAACAAGGTGAGTTTATTGCCTTTATTGGTACGAGTGGTAGTGGTAAAACGACAGCTTTACGTATGATTAACCGCATGATTGAGGCAACGAGTGGCTCTATTGAAATCGACGGAAAAAACATAATGCAAATGAACCCGGTAGAACTCCGTCGTAGTATAGGTTATGTAATTCAACAGATCGGTTTACTTCCTCACTTAACAATAAAAGAAAATATAGTTTTAGTACCAAAATTACTAAAATGGTCAGAGGAACGTAAAGATAAAAAAGCACGAGAGCTCATTAATCTCGTGGACCTTCCTGAATCTTATTTAGATCGCTACCCAAGCGAACTTTCAGGTGGTCAGCAACAACGTATTGGTGTAATCCGCGCGCTGGCTGCAGAACAAGACATCATTTTAATGGATGAACCTTTTGGTGCACTAGACCCAATTACACGTGATACACTCCAAGACTTAGTAAAAGTATTACAGAAGAAACTTGGAAAAACATTTATATTTGTAACACACGATATGGACGAAGCGATCAAACTTGCAGACCGTATTGCGATCATGTCTAATGGACAGCTCGTTCAATTTGACACGCCTGATGAAATTCTAAGAAATCCAGCCAACCAGTTCGTGCGTGACTTCATTGGTGAAAACAGATTAATTCAAGACCGTCCAAACATGCGTACAGTCGAAGACGCGATGATTAAACCAATTAGCGTCACTGCAGATAAATCTCTCAATGACGTTATTGCAATCATGAGAGAACGTCGCGTCGACACTATTTTTGTAACAAGAAACGATGGTTCATTACTTGGATATTTAGATATCGAAGACATCAACGAAGGCTATCGTAAAGGCAAAGATTTAATCGACATCATGCATCGAGATGTATTTAAAATTAAAAATCATGACAAGTTACAGGACTCCGTGCGTACAATTCTAAAACGTAACTTAAGAAACATTCCTGTAGTAGATGAAAACAATATTCTACTTGGGCTTATCACACGTTCAAACTTAGTCGACATCGTTTATGACTCAATTTGGGGCGAAACGCCTGTTGGAGTTGATGAAGCATGAATGAATTCTTCACTAACTACGGTCTAGAGCTCGTACAAAAAACATGGGAACATTTCTATATCTCCATCATTGCTCTATTAATTGGCGTCGTTATTGCGGTACCAGTTGGTATGTTACTTGCACGTACAAATAAACTCGGGAACTGGATTTTAATGATTGCCGGAGTCTTACAGACGATTCCAACACTCGCTGTACTCGCATTGATGATTCCGTTATTTGGTATCGGTAAAATTCCAGCGATTATCGCATTGTCGATGTACATTCTTTTACCTATTTTAAACAACACCATCATTGGTGTACGCAACATTGACCAAAATGCTAAAGAGGCAGCACTATCTATGGGAATGACGCGTCTGCAACTGATGTCACAAGTTGAATTACCACTTGCGACACCGCTTATTCTGAGTGGTATTAGACTGGCGAGTGTATATGTCATTTCATGGGCAACAATCGCAAGCTACATCGGCGCAGGGGGGCTTGGGGACTTTATCTTCAACGGATTAAACCTCTATGACCCTGTAATGATAATTATCGGTACAGTTGCCGTAACTGTGCTTGCACTACTTACTGATAAAATACTTGGTCTCGTAGAGCGCTACGCAGTACCAAAAGGAATAAACATTTCCAGATAGGAGGCAATTATGAAACGATTAAGTAAACTTTTACTCGTTGTAGTGGCTTGTCTTACGATACTATCTGGGTGTACGTTACCTGGACTTAGTGGTAGTGACAAGGACTCTATTAAAATTACAGCACTCGCAACAAGTGAATCTCAAATTATGTCGCATATGGTGCGACTCATGATTGAGCATGAAACAGACGGAAAACTAAAACCAACACTAATTAACAACTTAGGATCAAGTACGATTCAACATAATGCAATTGAAAACGGGGATGCCCAAGTGTCTGGTGTCCGTTATACTGGGACGGACTTAACAGGTGCCCTTGGCGAGGAACCTGTTAAAGATCCAAAAGCGGCACTTGAATTAACACAAAAAGGTTTTGAAGATAGATTCGATACGAAATTCTTTGACTCATATGGATTTGCAAACTCTTATTCATTTATGGTGACGAGAGAGACGGCTGATAAATTCGATTTAAAAACAATCTCTGATTTAAAAGAGTATAAAAATGAATTACGCTTAGGTGTAGATTCATCGTGGATGAACCGTAAAGGTGACGGTTATCCGGGATTCATTGAAGAATATGGATTTAGATTTGATTCCGTATCACCAATGCAAATTGGATTAGTGTACGATGCGTTGAATGCAAATTCTATTGATGTTGCGCTCGGTTATACAACAGATGGGCGTATCGCAGCATATGATTTAGTAGTACTCGAAGACGACAGACAGTTCTTCCCGCCATATGACGCATCTGCATTAGCAACAAATGAACTTCTTGAAAAACATCCCGAAGTTGAACGCGCCTTAGAGAAGCTTGTCGGACAAATTTCGACAGAAACAATGCAAAAACTCAACTACCGTGCAGACGGTGAAAGTATAGAGCCTGCAGTTGTTGCGGAAGAATTTCTAGAAGAACATAATTACTTTGAAGAAGAGGAGGAAAAATAATGGTACTTGGTAGCTTAATTTCCGATTTATCGACTTATTACAGTGATAATTTCGGATATCTCGTAAGATTATTCCTCGATCACTTACTGATGAGTATTTATGGTGTACTGTTCGCGGCAATTGTCGGTATCCCACTTGGAATATTGATTGCACGTTACGGAAAATTATCTGGTACAGTAATCACGTTTGCAAATATCATACAGACTGTTCCCGCACTTGCGATGCTTGCGATTTTAATGCTTGGTATGGGCCTTGGACAAAATACAGTGGTATTCACAGTATTCTTATATGCTCTACTCCCTATTCTAAAAAATACGTATTCTGGTATTAAAAGTGTGGATCCGAATATCACAGATGCCGGTAAAGCGATGGGTATGACGCGTAACCAAGTGCTCAGAATGATCGAGCTTCCGCTGTCATTATCCGTAATCATCGGTGGACTCAGAATTGCGCTTGTTGTTGCGATTGGAGTTGTTGCGATTGGATCATTCATTGGTGCACCAACGCTATCTGATATCATCATCCGTGGTACAAACGCGACAGATGGTACGGTGTTTATCATCGCCGGTGCATTACCAATTGCACTGATTGCTGTAATCATTGATATTGTGCTTCGTATAATTGAGCGTAAACTCGATCCGACAGTATCAGACCATGCTTCACCAGAAGAAGTTCAGAGTATAAATTAAAAAGTATCGCACAGATGTGCGATACTTTTTTAATCGGAGGGAAAACTAATGGCTTTAATAGATATCAACTTTCATTCAATGACGCTCGGAAAACATCAGACGTTTAAGGTAATCTTACCGGAACAACAAGATATGTTTCAGCCGGAAAAATCCGTGAAAAGACTGCGTACACTCCTACTTTTACATGGATTATCAAGCGATGACTCTATGTTCAGTAGATATACGAATGTTGAAATGTATGCAAATACGCATAATTTGGCAGTTATCATGCCGAATGCCGATCATTCTTTTTATCAGAATATGAAATATGGGCATAGTTATTACGATCATGTGCTCGAAGTTTGGCGTTATGCACATCAAGTGTTGCCATTATCTTGGAAGAGAGAAGATAACTATGTTGCAGGAAATTCAATGGGTGGATTTGGAGCGTTCCATTTTGCGATGAATGAACCTCAATTGTTTGAAAAAGCAGTGATGATGAGTGCAGCACTAGATATGAATGCGTCGTTTATAGATTACGACTGGTATGACTTTGATGGCCGAGCAGTCTTTGGCGACATTGATGACATTTCAGAAACTGCGATGGACACGAGATATACTATAGATTACGCGCTAAGAAAACATGGTATAGGCAAGCTGCCTAAATTATATTTTATGTGTGGCACAGAAGACGATTTAATTGAGCGTACAGATTCATTCATACAATATTTAAAAACTATAAACGTTCCGCATAAGTATGATAGAGAACCTGGTGAACACAACTGGAGTTACTGGGACAAAGGGATCAGGAAAGCAATTGACTGGATTTTTGAAGACAAAACAGTCGATACAGATAACCAGATTATGAACTGGGTGGGATAATAAAACAAAAAGAGAGTACTTCTTAAAGTCAAAGAAATACTCTCTTTTTTTGTTCCATATATAGTTATTTCTATGGGACCCTATTCTTCTGAATTAAATATATGCTATAAGTTATAATTCATTTTTTGTACATCACGCCGGTTGCTCTTCTAATCGTTTTTTCTCTATTTCAAATGCTTCTTTTTGTACTTCCGCTTCGTTGATTTCTACTTCTTGTGCCTTAAAGACATCCGCCACACTGGAGTCGTTCGCATACAGGTTAAATGATTTCAGTTTCTCATCTCTAACTTCTGTGATCGCTTCATCAATACTTTTTTCTGATAACAGTCTATACACGATCACGTTTCGCGTCTGCCCCATTCTATACGCACGTCCAATTGCTTGTAACTCTGTGGATGGTTTCCACTGCGGTTCACACAGGATAACGATATTGGCTGCTTGTATATTTAAACCAACGCCTGCTGCATCGATCTGACCAATCAACGTTGCACCGGCTTCTCGAGTAGTAAATGCATCAATCATTCCTTGACGTTCATCCATACCAACATCGCCTGAAATAATTCCTGCACTCTGCGGACCTAACGTTTCATGTATCAAGTTCAGATTATCTTTAAAGAAGCTGAAAATTAATACCTTATGTCCGTTTTCTTTCGCCTCTGTACAAATTTCCACGATGTTTGCGAGCTTCTCTGAATCATTGATATTGTTACCTGTGAATGCTGCACGTCTCATCTTCATAAGGCCAGACAGACCTTCACGAACACCATCGTTGTAGTAGCTTCGCTCTTTTTCACTCATCTCAGAGAATTTCTCTATAAAGTCAATTTCTGGTAATTCTTTTAACACATCAAAACGCTTACGGCGTAGGTATGCTGGTGACACGAGTGTCTTGAATGCTTCCGGTTCATTCATACGCGGATTACGTTCCATCTCTTCAATGATGTGCGGTTGTAAGATACCAATAAGGTGTTTCATTTCATTTACATTGTTTTCAATTGGTGTTCCTGTCATCATCATCACGTATTCACTTTTTGCTGCAATTGCCATAGCATTTTGTGTGCGCTGTGTCTTCGGATTCTTGATGAGGTGTGCTTCATCAATAATCAAGCAATCCACATAATCAAGCGTATCAATGTCTAGATTCTTCGTGTGTTCTGGATTGGTAATCAGAATACTTGGCGTTTCTAACCACTCTTTATATGCTTCATCTCTTTTCGAACCATGAAATATCTTAACTGGAATCTCTGTCCATTTTTCAATTTCATGTGCCCAGTTCGCCATCACACTCTTTGGACAAATAACAAATGCACGTGTCTTTTGCGCAGTAAATAAATGTGTAATGACACCAAGTGCCTGAATCGTTTTACCAAGACCCATCTCGTCACCAATCAGCGTGCGCTTGTTGTAGACAGCGAACTTCGTTCCAAATAATTGATACGGACGCAGTGTACCACCTGTAAGCCCTGAAACGTCGAGCTCCATGTCGGTTATTTCTTCTACTAAAATCGCAGGTAAGTCACCAGAGTGTACAGTTGGTGCTACACCCGTTCTCGACTCAATAAATGCATAGAAAGCTGCACTATCATTGATGAACGCATCTCTCACATACTTTTCATCTTGGAACTCAAGTAAGAGTTTATCGACGATTTCATGTATTTCATTTAGTTCTGGTTCGATCTGTTCAAACTTACTAAACGCATCATTTATCTGCTCCTTCTGAGACGAAGACTGGAATAGTGAAAGAAACACCCCTCGTTTCTTCTTCATCTCTCCGAGTAAAGCTTCTGCTTGATCCGTAACAGTCTCAGACTCTAATATCTCAACATCTCTTTTATACGTCGTATTGAAATACCAATGCTTCAGTAATACGAGCGAATCTTTAGACAAATTGTCCGGGTCAATCTTAGGAAACGTATTGATCGTAATGTCGCGCATCAATATGTCTTTATCTTTGATAAGCTTTTCAACCGTTTCAGGCGCAATATTGTTTAATACAACACCTAGAGACTGTGCGTCAAAACGCTTCAAATCACCAATGTTGAAAATGTTATGCTGGCGTAGGTTAGAGACTAGTTCATCATCACCTTTATTCAGTACATCAACTGGAATCACTTCAATGTCATTTTCCGCACGTTTTGCCTGCAATTTCTTAAGGGAATCTTTCATGTTTCCTTCACTAATATTCTTTAAAAAATTCTCGATGTTACGCTTCATTTGTTTCGTCTTAAACGTTTGTGTTTTAACATCCATACTCAATATATTCCCTCAATTCATTCAAATATTTGGTCCGTAATGACGTCTCGTATCGTCAACTTGTTCACCTTTCATACGTTTCATAAACAACTCTCTAAACGACTTCGGCAAGATTTCTACGTCACATAGACTCTCCATCAGACCAATATTATCTGTGTATTTGTACAGCACGTCATTCACTTTTTCTATCGTCCAGTTTGGATACTTTCTTTCTAATAAGATAAACACATCTCCTGGCTTAATTTCACCAGGCACCAACACTTTGTAATACCATCCCGTACGACCAGTTTGTTCGATTTTTTTCGCGAATTCAATGTCACGTAACCGACGTGCTGGTTTCCAACACGGGCGTCGTGGTTGTGTAATTTCGATCTGTGCGTCACCAAGCATATACACGTCGCCAATACACACATCCGACTCATCCATCCCAACAACTGAAATGTTCTCACCATTTGCTCCTGGTTTAACCTCTTTATCGAGTTCGCGACTCCATTCTTCATAATGTCTTCTCGCATATACAAACAGTGCTTTGTCGACACCGCCATGATGTTTTTTATCTGCCTGTTCATCGCCTTTTAATCCGAGCCTATCTAAAAATATACTTCTATTTACTGGAGTCTTGAAAGCCGCTGTCTCCCACACTTGGTCGAATTTATTTTCTTTACAATTATCTCCATACGTAGTAATTTTACCTGTAAAAATTTCTTTTATAATGCCTGTCGACATTATTACCACCTACTTTAAACAGAATATACTCAACTATCATTATAATTGTTTTTAACTTCAAATTCATTAATGATACAATGTAACGTATTAATGAAAGGGAGATTAAAATGAGTCATTATATTGCAGAAACTGAGATTCAACTGCTGTACGCAGATACAGATATGATGGGCGTAATGTACCACGGCAACTATGTAAAATGGTTGGAAGTTGGTCGTATTAAGTTGATTGAAGATATTGGATTTAGTTATGTAGAGATGGAAAAAGAAGGGTTTGTCGCGCCGATCCATAATGTAAACATTACATACAAAATCCCTATCCAGTACGGTGATCGCGCATTTGTCAGAACGTGGGTCAATAAAAATACAGGAATCAGAATCGAATATGGATTTGAAATAGTGAATCAAAATCGTGACGTATGCTCAGAAGGCACAGTCACATGTGTCGTGGGCAAAAAATTGTCAGAGGGCGGGTTTAAACCTGTTAACATTAAGAAAACATTCCCTGAATGGTATAATAAATACGAAGAAATTAAAGTTAAGTAAACTGAATAAATCGCAAGCCTTTGGAATAGAAGTTATTGGCAACCTAAAGGCATGCTTTTTTACATAATAATTTCATTATGATATTGCATATTATCAAAATGATATAGAAATCAGAAGAGATTTAGATTATGTTAATTCGAACACCTCATATTTTTATAGTGTGCTTCTTTTTTCTTTATTATCTCCCCTTGATACAAATGCAAGATTCCTAAGTGTATTAAAGTAACCAAATAAAAAAACATTGTGGTGAATAATCAAAAAATCATTCATCACAATGTTTAATTTATTAACTACTCGCCTTCTTTTTTAAGGCCTAAGTCTTCATATCCTTTAACCGTTTTTTCTTTAGAAACACGGTCTGCTTTTTCATTACCGTCAGTATCTAATAATCCAGCATCAATTAATGCTTTAATATTATCTTTTGTGTAATTAAAAGTTGTTTCCATAGTAGCTGTCTCACCATCTACAGTATATGTTGTTTCAATAGCACCATCTGGAACATCTTTATATGTCTCTTGGTCAATTTCCTCTTGTTGCTTAAACGCTTCTTCAGCTTGGCCTTTAGAAGAAAAGCCCCACTGATCTAACTTACCCGTTTGAATCAGTTTTTCTTTTGATACATCGTCACCGTTAGCAGTGATTTCTATCGTTGTATCTAATCCCTGAACATCCCCTTTGTATGTGTCAGTTGTTTCTTTACCACCACACGCTGCAAGTAAGAACATACTTACGAACGCAAGTAATGTTATTCTCATGAATTTCATACATAGCACTCCTCAATTATAAAATAACTTATTCTGTAATTTAAACATACCCTAAAATTGTGGTATCAACCATATTATCTCCACAATCTTGTATAATCGTTTTTGTCTTTAATATTGAATGCAATAATGTCTATTAAGAGCTGCCAATCAATCTTGTCACTAAATTTAATTTTGAATAACCCTTTTGTTTTACTGTAACCTGCAGCATCAATACGATCTGCAAACTTCTCCATTGTTTTCTCTTCAGGAGCGATAGACATGTGATTCTTCGCAACGCTGACTGCAATAATAAACGTCCCTTCATTTAAAAAGAAAGGCTGATTCCATTTCACTGTGCAGTCAAGCTCTGGAAATTCCTCATGAATAAACTCTAGGATTTCACCAACATGCGTACGCTTGTCTTTTTCTTTTATTTTTTCTAAATACGCATCAAATATCATTTATGCATCCTCTAGCTCAATTACTTTTAATGTATTTCTTATTTCATGTTGCAGATCATTCGTCCGCCACTCACGTCTATAACCGAGACACGCACATATATAATCCACACCATCCTCTACAAGGGAATGTCTAAAGTGAATGTGTCCCATAACACTGTATCTTATATTGTACTCATCATAAAATGTATTGAAGTCTGATGTGCCGATAAATGCATTATAGTAGTCGAAAATGCGGTGCGGCATCGGAACACGGAACGCTTTATGAGTCGGTACGTGCGTGACGAGGATGATGTTTTTGTCTTTAACCTTTTCTAGATCTTTACGTGCCTCATCACTGAAGTACCGAGACATCTCTTGGTCGGACATCTGCCAGTTGATTTTTACCTTGTCTTGCCAAGTCCCACCTCTAAACTCACGCTTTTTTAAATCATTGTACGAAAAACGTCCACTCGCGAAGGAATAGTCATACCACGCGGGGCTTCCGACTATCGCCCACTCATCGTTAATAATATATGGGTTGCGGATTAAAGACTCCTGTTGCATCTTGAAAAAGCGGTAGATATCCCATGTCGATTTCGCATCCTTGCTACTGTTCCAGAAATCATGATTCCCTGGTACAAATAAAACACGAATACCTGTCAATTGTTCCACCTCTTGTATGAAACGGTGTGCTTTATGATGATCATTAGCAATATCACCCGCAATAATTAAAAGTTCAATAGACTGACGAGACACTTCATTCGCAAGAGTTAAAGAAAAGTCCTTGGGCTTAATATGTTCTGTATTATAACGATCGATATGCAAATCAGAGATGATACCTATTTTCATATAAGTTTTCTCCATTCTACTTATTATTGTTATTGTATCAAAGAAATTTACAAAATTGATTTGTAAAGAATATGTTAATTTAATAAAAATACGCATAGTATACTGTATGATAGATTAAATGAATTATTTGAGGTGAACTTAATGAAACAACTTATACAACTATTTTTAGTATCATTGAAACTCGGGGTAACGTCATTTGGTGGGCCTGTTGCACACTTAGGATACTTTCACACAGAATACGTGAAACGTTTGAAATGGATGACTGAAAAAGATTATATGGAACTTGTATCACTCTCTCAGTTCTTGCCTGGACCAGCGAGTTCTCAGGTTGGTATTGGAATAGGAGTGAAGCGCGCAGGGATCATCGGGGGCATCACGAGCTTTTTAGGATTTACTATTCCGTCTGTCGTCTTGTTAATGGTATTTCAATCACTCTTAACACAGACCATACACTTAGACGGACTGATTACAGGACTGAAGCTCGTCGCTGTTGCAATCGTCTTACATGCAATTATCTCTATGACAAAAAACTTTACAACAAACTGGCAAACGATACTGATCGCATCAATCTCAATTACACTCACATTGGTTGTGAACACACCCTTTATACATATACTTGTGATACTTCTCGGGGCAGTGGTTGGGTTTATCATAATAAAACCAGAGATCAAGAAGACAAAAACACAAGTCACGCATTATATCTCGAAGAAGACAGGTATCATATCACTCATTGTATTCGTAGCAATCTTCATAATGACCCCCGTGCTTGCAAGATTGACAGAAAACATCTATGTACAAATGCTAGACTCCTTTTACAGAGCAGGATCACTTGTATTCGGTGGCGGACACGTCGTGTTGCCATTGCTAGAAGCAGAACTCGTTCCAACATACTTGGACGAAGCAACGTTCTTAGCAGGTTATGGAGCGACACAAGCTGTACCTGGACCACTCTTTACATTTGCCTCATTTTTAGGTGCAGAAATCGCGGGAATACTAGGCGGATTATTTGCGACACTCGTAATATTTTTGCCCGCTTTTTTACTGATTGTCGGTATGTTGCCATTTTGGCAACACGTGATGAAAAATGAAACACTAGCAACATCGGTAGCTGGTATTAACGCAGCAGTTGTTGGGATACTCGTGTCGACATGGGTTACTCCTATTGTAGAGACGAGCGTTG
Organism: Phocicoccus pinnipedialis; assembly: GCF_903994035.1. Lineage (GTDB taxonomy): Bacteria > Bacillota > Bacilli > Staphylococcales > Salinicoccaceae > Phocicoccus > Phocicoccus pinnipedialis. The sequence goes on along the minus strand of NZ_CAJEWB010000004.1, from coordinate 124,411 downwards.
TGGGAATCGTTGAAGCGGTTATAGCATTTGTACTTTTTGTTATGATAGCAGTGATGAAGATGCCTCCGTGGACTGTGGTATTAGTTGGAGCCGTACTCGGCTTATTAGTAGGAATAGTGTTTTAATTCTTTATAGAGTCATGCGGATGAACGCGTTAAAATGCAATTAAATATCCATAGAAAAAGACCTGAGGTAACATTTCAGGTCTTTCTTTAACTTAGCGACTCACAAAAATACATTACATACAGCTAAATTTATCTAAATTTCTTCATCTTCTTCTTCTTCAAGATCTTGTTCGAAATCTCCTGAGTTTTCATCATGTTGCAATCCGCCTCTTGCGGCAATCACAAACAGACTGAATATCACAAGTATCGAAACAATTATTCCAATCATGCTCATATATATCGGCCTCCATCATTCTGCCTTTTAATTAATTATACCAAATATCTTTCACTACAAATAAAACTTTCAGAATATTTCCAAACTTGTTTTAAGAAAACGCTTCATTTTTTCTGTGTTATCATTGATTTTCTTTCTAATTCATTCGATAATAGGTATAAGTATGAAGTTTTAGAATCCTTGAAAGGGGTCTTGTATATATGTCGAATGTATTGACAAGTGTAAATATCACCTTAAATGGTCAACCAATGGAAGTGCCGAGCAAAGGGAATCTTTTAGACTACCTAAAATGGAAGGGAATCCAAGTTCCTGCGCTCTGTTATCATCCTGACCTTGGTGCAATAGAAACATGTGATGCGTGTATCGTCGAAGTTAACGGCGAACTCGTTCGTTCATGTTCTACTACACTAAAAGACGGAGATGTAGTTAAAACAGGAGGAAGCGAAGTATTTGAATCACAAATGATTGCAATGGACCGTGTGTTAGCAAATCACGAACTATACTGTACAGTATGTGATTTCAACAATGGTAACTGTACAATTCATAATACGGTGAAAGAGTTACAGATCGATCACCAGGCTACGGCTCAAACATCGAAGGGTGCGCCTGTAAACCGTGGTTCGTTTTATCGATATGACCCAGATCAATGTATCCTTTGTGGACGTTGTGTTGAAGCATGTCAAAACGTACAAGTAAACGAAACATTATTGATTGACTGGACATTAGAACGTCCACGCGTTATCTGGGATGGAGACGGTTCTACTCTAATTGATGAATCTTCATGTGTTAACTGTGGACACTGTTCAACTGTGTGTCCATGTAACGCAATGATGGAAGTAAACATGGAAGGTGAAGCTGGATTCTTAACTGGTATGTTAAGAGATGCTTTCCGCCCTGCTGTTGAAGTAACAAAATCGGTTGAAACTGGATATACACCATTAATGGCAATTTCTGACGTAGAAGCTGAAATGCGCGAAGACCGCATCAAGAAAACAAAAACAGTATGTACATATTGCGGTGTAGGATGTTCATTCGATGTATGGACTAAAGGCCGTGACGTTCTGAAAGTAGAGCCAAGCTCAGACGCACCAGCAAACCAAATTTCTACATGTGTGAAAGGTAAATTCGGCTGGGATTTTGTTAACTCAGGAGAGCGCCTAACTAAGCCATTAATTCGTGATGGTAACGAATTCAGGGAGTCGACTTGGGAAGAAGCATATGAGCTCATCGTGAGAAAGTTCAATGAAACTAAAGAAAAACGCGGTGCAGACCGTCTTGCATTTATATCTTCTTCTAAATGTACAAACGAAGAATCTTTCTTAATGCAAAAGCTTGCTCGCGCAGTTGTTGGTACAAACAACGTAGATAACTGTTCAAGATACTGTCAGTCTCCTGCAACGATGGGGCTTTGGAGAACAGTTGGATATGGTGGTGACTCTGGTTCAATCACTGATATTGCGAATGCAGAACTCATTATCGGTATTGGTACAAACACAGCTGAAGCACATCCTGTTATCGCAACTCGAGTTAAGAGTGCTCAAAAGTTACGCGGTTCTAAAGTAATCGTTTCTGACTTACGTAAACACGAATTAGCTGAACGTGCGGACCTATTCATTCGTCCAAACCCAAGCTCTGACCTCGTTTGGTTAAACGCAGTAACTAAATATATTATTGATAACGACTGGCATGACAAAGCGTTCATTGAAGAGCACGTCAATGACTTTGATGCACTCGTTAAAGGCCTAGAGAAATATACATTAGAATATGCGGAAAAACACACTGGTCTATCTAAAGAAGAAATGATCAACGTTGCAACAATGATTAACGAAGCTGAGTCTACAGTAATCATGTGGGCGATGGGGATTACTCAACAACGTGGTGGTTCTGACTCATCTACAGCTATTTCTAACTTATTACTTGCTACTGGTAACTATATGAAACCTAACGCTGGTGCGTACCCATTACGTGGACACAACAACGTCCAAGGTGCGTCTGACATGGGAAGTATGCCAGACAGATTTAGTGGATATCAATTCGTTGCAGACGACGAAACTCGTGCTAAATTTGAAGAGTACTGGGGGACTAAACTGAACGCTAAGAAAGGTCAAAACAACCACGAAATGGTTGATGCGATGCACGCTGGTGAACTTGATGTGCTTTACTTGAAAGGTGAAGATATGGGAGTAGTAGACTCCAACGTCAACTATGTACGTGAAGGATTCGAAAAATTACAATTTATGGTAGTTCAAGATATATTCTTCTCTAAAACTTGTGAATATGCAGATGTAGTACTACCTGCAGCTCCAAGCTTTGAAAAAACAGGTACATTCACGAACACAGAACGTCGTATTCAACGACTATATCAAGTTATGGATCCACTAGAAGGAACTAAACCAGACTGGGTCATCATTCAGGAAATTGCAAACCTTATGGGAGCAAACTGGAATTACACACATCCAAGTGAAATAATGGATGAAGTCGCAGACTTAACTCCTTTATACGCTGGGGTTAGCTATGACAGACTTGAAGGTTACAATAGCTTACAGTGGCCAGTTGAACGCGATGGTAAAGATAGTCCACTTCTATTCACAGATGGTTTCCCATTTGATGATAAGAAAGCACGTTTTTACCCTGTTGACTGGACTGAACCAACTGAATACGCTGAAGAATACGATATTCATGTAAACAACGGACGTCTCTTAGAGCACTTCCATGAAGGTAACATGACGTATAAATCAGAAGGACTCACTCGTGAAACACCTGAAGTATTCTTAGAAGTATCACATGAATTAGCTGAAGAACGTAAACTTCGCGACGGTTCTCTCGTAAGACTTCAATCACCATACGGTAAAGTTGAAGTACGTACAATTGTAACCGATCGGGTATATGGTAAAGAAGTATACTTACCAATGAACGATTCAGGTGACGGTGCAATTAACCTACTATCAAGTTCAATTGCGGATAAAGATACTTCAACACCAGCTTACAAAGAAACAAAAGCTAAAATGGTTGTATTAGAACGCGGTGGTAAGTCACCACTTCCAGCACACAACTTCCGTTACGGTAACCGTGTTCCACAAAACGGCGTAAACGTTGAAGCGAAATGGGCTCGCGAAGACTATGTGTTCCCAGGTGACGTGGTTAGAGAAAGAAGAGGTGACAAGTAATGGCTAAAGCTACTACTAAAATTAGACGCATGGAAGTTGATCCTGAAGAAGTACGTAGAAAGGAATTACGTGAACTTGAAGATCAACTGATTGCCCACAAAGATACTTTAAACAACTTGTTCCGTTTACTTGATCAACTAGAGGAACACGAAGTATTAAACGCAGCGAACGCAGGACTGGCACATAGTGACCAGATCCTGACGCGTGTGTTAAAAGCACTAGGTGAAACAGAAACAGATAAGTCAATCCGAAATGCACTACTTCTCGTTCAAGGATTAGCAAAGTTTAACTTTGAAGACATTGAACCTATAATTCTTAAAGTGAATAAAGGACTATTGGCTAAGGAAGAAAGAACTGGCGTCGCAGGACTTTTCAAAACTCTAATAAGTCCAGAATTTATTGAGGGTATGAACTATCTACTGAATTTTGTAAAAGGTTTTGGTACACCAGTAGATCAGTTAAAAGAAGAACAAGGTATAAAAGATGCAGTCCATACAGACGCTGGAGAAATACGTAAAATGCAAAACTATCCTACGTCTCCATCATCTTCTAGCAACGGCATAAAATATTTAGGATTAGCAGGAGCTGCAGTAATTACTGTAGGAGCACTGTTCCTAAGAAAATAAATTTTTTAAACCAGAGCGCATGCTCTGGTTTATTTTTTTTATCATTTTGAGTATTTTATCTATGATAAGTTGAGATGAAGTAAGAATTAAATATTGCTGAATCACTGTACTTCCGATCATCATACCAATTAGTGTTATAACAACTGTCTGTCCCGTACCTATCGTAAAGGAAATAAACGACGCCAAAAATATTCATGATAAATAACTCTTCAGGTGTTAATTTACAGCGGTTTGAGTCGCTAAAAAGGCACCAACGAGTATTCCAAATCATGTTAATAACACAAGTTCTCATCCTCAAATGTTTCATTATATTATTTTCGCTTAAATAAATAAAATTAAATTTTAGCTTGTTGACGGATGAAAAAAAATACAGTATTATTTATATTTATTAATATACGAAGAGGTGCATAATAATGTTAAGAATAGATGATTATGAAAAAATCAAAGAAACTTTAGAACAAAACGCGATTGACATGTATAACAACCCTGAACTTGGTGATGAAGAGTTCGAGTCTATGAAAATGCTCGTTTCTGAGCTGGAGAAGTATGACTTTGAAGTGGAAGTAAACATTGTAGGTCGTCCAACTGCATTCAAGGCTGTATACGATAGTAAAAAGCCTGGTCCTACGATCGCATACCTTGCAGAGTATGATGCATTAGCTGGACTTGGTCATGCGTGTGGCCATAACTTAATTGGTAACATGGCGGTTGGTGCTGGAATCTTGTTAAGTGAGCATCTCGGTGATCTCGGTGGTCGTGTGATGGTGATTGGTACACCTGCCGAAGAGACGAACGGTGCGAAAGTACCAATGGCCAAAGAAGGAGTTTTTGACGACGTGGATGTTGCACTTATGGTACACCCTGCGGACGAGTCTTCAGAAAGTGGTCCCATGCTTGCAATGGATGCAATTCAGTATGACTTTTATGGTAAAGCAAGTCACGCTGCTGGTGCGCCAGATGAAGGTATTAATGCGCTTGATGGTGTGATACATCTCTTTAATGGTATCAACGCTCTACGTGAACATTTAAAAGATGACGTACGTATTCACGGTATAATCACTAACGGTGGAGATGCAGCAAACGTAACTCCTGATCATGCAACAGCACAGTTTTATATTCGTGCAAGTGAACGTGAGTACTTAGACACCGTTGTAGAAAGGGTTGAGAATATCGCTAAAGGTGCGGCACTCATGACTGGTGCTTCAGTAGAGATTTCGAATTATGAGCTTTCCTACGACAATATGGTACACAATGATCCGCTGTCACAGCTCTTCACGAAACATCTTAAAGCTGTAAGCCCACATCCTGTTAAGCCTAAAACGAAATCAACTGGCAGTGCGGATATCGGCGATGTATCTCAAGTAATACCTGCTTTGCACCCTTATGTCGGTATGAATTGTCCTGGAGTTAAATTCCATACAAATGAGTTTAGAGAGCAGACAATCACTAAGGACGGTTTCCAAGCACTTCAAGATGCGGTGCTCGCACTCGCAAATACTGGCTACGAACTATTAGACAACAAAGAGGCTTTTGACGCAGTGCAACAAGCATTTAAGGAGGCGAAGTCCAATGAGTAGTGAACCGAATATAAAAATCAAAAAGAAAAAGTGGGAGTTTCCAAACGTATTTGCTCTTTTGTTCGGACTCATCGTACTCACTACATTATTGAGTTACTTTATACCTTCTGGTTCTTTTGAACGTGTGGAGAAAGTCATTAACGGTACGACACGGACACTCGTTGTTGAAGGTACTTATGAAACAGTTGAAGGCACACGTCTTTCGTTCTTTAACATTTTTGAATCTGTGTTTAAAGGTATGGAAGCTGGCGCACCTATTATCTTCTTTATTTTTATTGTTGGTGGTGCGTTCGGTATTCTCGCTAAAACGGAAGCAATTGAAAACGGACTTGAAGCGCTTGTTTACAAGATGGAAAATCGTAAATGGCTCCTCATTCCGATTATTATGTTGTTCTTCGCACTTGGTGGTGCGACATTTGGTATGAGTGAGGAGACGATTCCTTTCCTATTTATTATCGTGCCACTCGCGATTCGTATAGGTTACAACTCGATGATTGGTGCTGCGATTGTAATTCTCGGATCGACTTCCGGATTCACGGCAGCATTCTTTAACCCGTTCACTGTAGGAGTAGCTCAAGGGATTGCCGAACTTCCACTCTTCAGTGGTAAAGGTTACCGTATCCTCATGTGGATTGTGATGGTCGGTGTCACGATTCTTTGGGTGATGTATCAGGCAAATAAAGCGAAGAATAACACGGATAAAGACCTTGATTTAATTGATAAAGTAGCAGTCGCACAGTATGAGAGTGACTATAAATCTTCGGATGAAAAAATATTCTCGTTACGTCAGAAGCTCATAATCGGAGTATTTGTATTAACAATTGTTGGGCTGGCAGTCGGAGTTACGAGATATGATTGGTACATCATGGAAATTGCGTCACTCTTCCTACTCTCAGGGATTGTGATTGGATTTATTGGTAACTTATCCGTAAACGAGATTTCTGATGGATTTATTGAAGGGTGTAAAGACCTTGCGACTGGTGCATTAATCGTTGGTTTCGCGTACGGGATACTTGTTGTGTTAGAAGAAAGCATGACGATTGATACAATTCTAAACTTCTTGGCAAACACTATTAACCAACTGCCATCGCTACTATCTGCGATGGGAATGTTTGCGGTTCAGAGTGCCATTAATTTCTTAGTGCCATCAGGAAGTGGACAAGCGGCTCTTTCGATGCCTGTTATGACACCAATCGCTGACTTAACTGGTGTATCCAGACAGACAGCCGTTCTCGCATACCAACTTGGTGATGGAATTTCAAACGCAATTACACCAACTTCAGGCGTACTGATGGCGAGTCTAGCAATCGCACGTATTCCTTGGCTCAAGTGGGCAAAATTCATCCTGCCATTACTATTAATACAATACACGCTCGGTGCAATCTTTGTAACGATTGCCCACCTATTTGTATGGATATCATAAACGTCATTTTAACCTGAAATCATATCAATGATTTCAGGTTTTCTGTTTTAATCTTTATAATAAAAATAAGAGATTGGAGGAGTCTTTATGATTTTAAGAGAGCTCACGATTTTAGATGAAGATAGGTTTCGTAAGTATATTAAAGATTGGAGCGATGAAAAAATCGTTCCAAGCAATAACACCCCGTCGAGATATGAATCATTCGAAGAGATGATAACAATCTTAGCACTTGATAAAACTACGAAGGATGCACATTGGATACCTGCAATGACACTATTTTTGTTTCATGATGATGAAATTCTCGGTTCTGTAAATATTAGATTTAAACTAAACACACATCTGGAGAAAATTGGTGGACACATTGGATACGGTGTAAATCCGAGTTATAGAGGCAACGGATATGGAAACTTCATGGTGCGAGAGGCACTCAAGTATTTAAATTCGCATAATGTATTTGAAGTATTACTTACTTGCGATGAGGACAACTACGCATCAAAGAAAATCATTCTGAATGCTGGTGGGGTTGAATCTAAAGACTACGGGCATGACGGAAAAGTTACAAAACGTTTCTTCATAAATAACGAAAGACCCAAAGACCGATTTTAGGTCTTTGGATCTTTCGTTTTCGTATTGATTTATTATGCGGCTTCAAGTCTTCCGCCTTTTAGCTCATACACCCTATCTGCGTACTCGAAAATGCGTGTGTCGTGCGTAATCATAATGCACATTGTATTCATTTCTCTTACTGTACTCTGAATTTTTTCTACTACTTGAATCGCACGTTCAAAGTCGAGACTCGCTGTCGGTTCATCTGCTAAAATCAATGATGGATGGTTCATAAACGCACGTGCAATCGCAACACGCTGTTGCTCCCCACCTGACAATGATTTCGGATAGTTATTCAAACGGTGCTCTAAGCCAAATGTTGTCAGTAAGTTCTGAGCACGCCTTTTTGCTTCTTTTTTCTTCATATCTGCCAAAGTGCCTACATAAACAAGCTGATCTATAACTTTTAAATAGGGTAACAGATGTGATTGTTGGAAGATAAAACCAATTTCCTTCTGACGGAGCATCGTCATCTCACTGTTTGAAAGATGCGTCCAGTTTTCATCCTCCATCATGATTTCTCCTGCAGAAGGTTCAAGTAACGCTCCGATAATGGATAGTAATGTACTCTTACCAGATCCAGATGGCCCATAAAGAACAACAAGCTCTCCTCTTCTCACTTTTAAATTCACGTCTTCTAATATTTCAGTTCTATTATCATCTTTACCAAACGCTTTATTTATATTTTTAAGTTCTAGCATAATTATTCTCCTCCAATAGCACTCAATGGGTCGATTCGAATAACTTTGAATACTGAGAGTAACGCTCCGATAAGTGATACTCCGACGAATGATCCAAATAAAAGTAATACTAGGTTTTCGTTAATGAAAAATGGCATGGTTACGGGTAAGAATTGTCCAATTACGAATGTAAGTCCAATTGCGATTACTGTTGATAAAATCACAATCGTCATGACTACTACTATAATTGACGTAATCATCTTGCCACTTGTTGTACCGATTGCTTTTAGAATACCGTATTCTTTTGTTTTCTGAATTGTAATCACGTAGAAGAACGCGCTAATTACAATCGCTGAAATTACAAATAAGAATACGACCATTAAGTTTAGTGGTAACTGCTCTGCTTGGAAACTTGGGATACCATTCATTGCGTCCTGTTTTGTAATTCGGTCGATGTGTTTTGGTGTTTCGATTTTTTTATCTCCAACGGCGAATGTTGGTGTCACGTTCTCATCAACTTTTTTGTAACCCTCTTTGGTTACAAAACCGATTGATGTATGAGCGTACATTGATTTTTCTACGAATCCACTGACTTCATAGGCCACATCATCGTAATCACGCGCTTGGATTGTATCGCCGATTGCGTATGTTTTTGATAATGTTTCATCAAGTAAAATTTCGTTGTCTGACTTTGGTTCGTGACCTTCAACTACTAAATAGTTCACAGCGTCGTCACTGTATAAGAGTTGAATTGCGCTCGCCTCTTGGATACGTAGCATCTTCATACTGACGAAGTGGTAGCCGTTATCTTCGGCTAATTTTGTATCTTTATCTTCTAAAACCGATTGGTTAATTTGATTGTCGGCTTCTTCGTGCACTAAGATGTGATCACCATTTAGGTTCTCAATCATTGAAATGTTATCTTTACCTAACCCTTGTGCTAAACTAGAAACAAACATGACTAAGAACGCAAGTAGGAACAGAATTAGTCCGATAAGTAGATATTTAAACTTATAATATTTAAGTTCTTTAAATGCGATATTCATAAAAAAAGTCTCCTTTGTCTTATTAACTATCTATAAGTATAAGAATTTAATGTGAACAGAATATGAATGGAGGAAATTATGCGACATTTATTAATTGTGGATGATGAACAAGCGTTACGTGAAATGGTTGCGCACGGTGTAAGTAAGTTTTATGAGACACATACGGCGGTTAATGCAATGGATGCAATCAACGTTTTAGAAGAAATGATGATTGACCTTGCGATTATCGACGTGACGATGCCTGGCATGAACGGTTTCGACTTGTGTGCCCGCATCAAGGATGAGTATGAAATTCCTGTAATCATGCTGACGGCTCGCAGTGCTTTAAACGACAAAAGACAAGCCTTCGAAGCAGGGACGGATGATTATGTAACGAAGCCATTTGAGATGGAAGAGTTATTATTTAGAATCAATGCGGTGCTTGCAAGATATGGTTCACGCGATTTGTTGGAACTTGGGAATGTTACTGTGATTGAGTCGGAGTACGCGGTTGAGGTCGATGGTCAAGAGATGTATTTCCCAAGAAAAGAATTTGAATTATTGAATACACTCATTAAAAATTATCCGAATGTACTAACACGTGATCAGTTAATTGAAACAGTTTGGGGATATGATTTCGACGGAGACGAGCGCACAGTCGATGTACACATAAAACGAATTCGTAAAAGATTAACACAGGTCAACTCAGGAATAGAAATCGATACAGTGCGCGGTGTGGGATACAAGGTGTCCGATGTATAAAAAATTATCGACTCGATTTATTATTGCTACACTTCTAATGATGACACTCAGTAGTTTGCTTGGGTTCATCTTAACGAATGTGTACTATCACTACACTGAAAAGCCCAAGAATGACGCGCGCGTAACAAAGATTTTGCTGGAACAAAAAGATTTTGCCGAAACCCATAATATTGATGCTGTCGAAATGTTTTCGGAAATAGCGAGCTTAAATTTCCAGGTGCTCACGGTAAAAGATGGAGAGAAAAAATATTACGGTACACCATTTAGAAAAGATAACGTGCCGCTTGGTACATTGGAATCTGACGATTCAATTTATCACGGGATTGCTGATCGAGAGTTTAATTTATTTATAACTGGTTTTTTTGATAATGAAACGAAAAATACAGTTGGTACAAAGATGACGATAAATGACGAGACATATGAGGTATACTTACGACCTGATGTCGGGAATTCGATGGGTGAATTCAGAGTATTCCTTGCGGTGCTGCTTATCTTGGTCGTTGTTTTCTCAATCGTTTTCGTGTTTTTATCTTCAAAACTCGTGACATTACCAGTGGTAAGATTGTCGGAACAAACACGTGAAATCCAAAAAGGGAACTACGATGTGAGCCAATCTGTGGTGAGGCGAGACGAAATTGGAACGCTCGCACGCGAAATGCAAGCAATGAGCGAGTCCATCAAACAGCACCAAGAAATGAACGAACGATTCGTGGCGAACGTGTCTCATGAAATTCAGTCGCCAATCTCGAATTTGTTACTTTTACTTGAACGGATGAAAGAAACAGGTGATTTGTCCTATATCGAGTCTATGGAGCATCAGTCGACACGACTGTCGAACTTGACGAAGCAACTTTTATTGCTCGCGAGCATAGAACAGTCGGAGCAGACTCTGGAGAAAGAACCATTTGGTGCGAAGGCGTTTATAAAGGATCTCGTGTATACGTACAGTTATCTACTTGACCAGAAGGATATCTTCTTGGTGACGGATGTGAATGACATTGAGTTATATGGGAACGAAAACTTACTGTATACGGCGCTGTCAAACATTGTGAACAATGCCATCAAGTTCTCTTATGAAGGAGGAGAAATGAACATTTCATTGAAGCAAATTGGCAAATACGTGGAAATAAAGGTACGCGATAACGGTAAAGGTATGTCAGAAGAGATGCGCAGACACCTATTTGAGCGTTTTTACAAAGCCAATCAAAAAGAAGACCACATACCATCGAATGGCCTCGGCATGTCGATTGTACAAGAAATAATAGATCTACATGATGGCACGATAGATGTGTGGTCGAAAGAAAAAGAAGGCACGGTTGTGACGATGAAGATACCTCATATCAGTTAAATACAATTTGGATTGAACTGTTTCCTGATGCACTAGGAAACAGTTTTTTTCAAAAAACACTCTTAGAATAAGCAATCAAAACGTTATTCATGGAAGATAACTCATAGGATGATTTTTCTCTTCTAACCTCTCGTTTAATTTCCTTAGGTCACATTATAACTATCCCCCTTTTCATCTTGTTATTCGTTTAAGATTCTTTATGATAAATATGTTTAAAACGTCAGAAAAATGTTTCTATTTACGGTATTCGGAATGTAGTATATTCTAAATTTAGAGGGGGCGTCTGTTATGTATACCATTGTCGATTTAAGTAATGAAAAAAATGGCTATTACACATATCAATTAAAAAAAGACAATAAGATCGTTGTCCTGCTTCGCGCGCATCGCGAGCGTGAATATGGCAACTCATACATACTAAGAGTGATCGATACAACCTCGATGACCGACCTTTCTACGGTTCGAACTGAATGGCCTGTACCTTATTTTATGATCAGTAAGTTGCTTCAAGAGTTAATGAAAAATAATATCAAAGATGACATTTATTTGATCGATACATATGATCCACGGTTGGTGCGCATCATCTCGGATTTCAACTTTGAACTCGCCTACAAAAACTACTTTGGCTCGATTGAAATTGATACGCTTATTCATTATTTGGAGCGTCAGACAAAGACTCATGCCCTGATGAATTATTATCCTGTGACCGCATATAACAAGGAACCTTTAATTAAAAAAGCCATGGAAGTGTATGAATCAAACTTTAATATTGAAGATAAAAACAAGCTTCCCTATTCATACTGGGAAGCTCAATTAGCGAATGACCTAGACATGTTAAATTCCGTGGCTCTTTATCCAACAAAGACTATTCGTGGATATGCGTTTCTTTATAAAGTGATGTACGAAGTAGATATTGGCCACGTTTTTTACGATAGTTTAGAGTCGAAGGAACGCGTTGTGTCATCTCTATTGGCTTCACTACGCTCGATGCGTGGGGAGATTGAAGAAGTATTTTTAAATATTCGTGCGAGAGATATTTATACGTCAGATTTATTTAAAACGCTCGACAAATCTGAATTCTTTAACCAATGTGTATATAAAATGAAAAAATAAGACTTAGAGGGTTTTGCCTGATTTTTAGTTCAGGAGCACCACTTAAGTCTTATTTTTTACTCTGTCATTGGTCTTCTTATCATGAATTTACGCGATAAGTTTTTATTAATTGCAGTGATTGGGAATCTTTCGCGATAATTTTCAGATCGTGCTTTATTGTAAGTACGTGCGTAATCGATGTGCGTTTCATCTTCTAAAACTTCGAGTGCATCATTTAGCTTTTCGATTCCACCGATATTTTCAATTGGAATCGGTCCTCTGTATTCTGTGACTTTTGGAACTTCGCGGTCAACGATGCGAGTACCAATGAGTGAGACGTTCACCTCATAATTGTCATCACTATCATAGTAAAACTTAAACGATTGATACTTATTGAAAAGGTGGTCTACCTGAACGATGTTTGCAGACAAAGTCCCCTCTTTTTCGTAGATTTCATATCCGCCGATTTTGATTTTTGAATTCGTGCCGTTTGTCCATAAAAAAGATTCTTTCAATATGTACATCAGTTCATAAAAATTAAGTCTAACTGGAATGACTATATCTCTCTTGATTTCTCTTTTTCCTTCTATAGTGGCGTGGATGTGATACGCGTTATAGTTCGCATCTTCTTGTTCGCGTGTTTCAATCTTTTTAAAATCGATTGTGCGAAGTGCTTCTAAGACATCTTGGTGCATAACTAAATAATCCGGATGTACTTTGACGAGTAGCCCGATTTTTTCTGCGACGCTCCATCGCGGCTTGCGCTCGAAAACGTTATAATTGTCGCGGATCATTTCTTCGATATGCGTGAGGTCCTTGTAGCTCAAGTGTTCAAGGACATGAGGTAAGTGACCCGGTGCCGTGATATACGAAATGACAGCTTTTAGAAAATCATCTTTGTACTTTCCGTAGTGAGTGATACCAAGTGTACTTATAATTTTTTTTAGTTGCGTTGATGTTAGATTGTCGTATAGCCAGTAAATTGGACCCGTATACATATTGCTAAGTTTTGAAATTTCTTCAGGCTCTAGCGATTCATCATGCCCGATGCGCATGTTATAAGGACTCATGATGCCTCTGTTTAAAAGTGCTTGGTCGATCGCGTGCACGACATCTCTGTGGATCACGTAACTGTTCCTGTCTTCTTCCAACATATACTGAAAGTCATAAAGCGTGCCATAATGAGATTTATTTTTTACGTGATACACATTGTTATCTGGGTCTTCGTCTACTAAATCATGAATACGTTTCGCCTCTGCCATAGACAAGACATCCACCATTTTATTGAATTGGTTTTCATCTTCAAAGTCATCTAATTTAAAATCAATATAGTCGTCAATTGTTAAAAAATCACGTGAATGGATGAGCGTTGCGCGTAATAGTGCATCCTCTCCCATATATATCGAATAAAATTCTCTTAGTTCCATAAAATTCCCCCGCGTAACTCTTATCTCTATATTACTTGTTTCTTGCTAATTTCACTAGTAAAGGGAAAAATAATCTCAATATATTGGCGTAATTTTAATGAGTAAAGCGCATATGGTGCGATACTTAAAATCGTTAGTGAAGATACTTACACCGACTCTGTGATTTAAAAAGTCCGAGATGTAAATTCATAATTAAGTTTTGATGTGATTGCAGATAAAAACACGCACTGAATATTATATTCAGCGCGTAAAAATTCAAAAATGATCACTTATTTTTATCTTCAAAGGTATGATAAATCAAGCGAATAATCATTTCTAATACGATTATAAATACAATGACGCAAACGAGTTTCACAATCGTCGACGCTTCATTTAAAAAGTCTGAATTTAATAACAGGTTCCACAGTACAACAAACACGACAATTCTGATTAGGTTTGCTAAAAATGATTGACCGCCTCTATGGCCATCTCCTTCAATAATTTTATTATTCATAAACGCTCCTTAAAAAAGAGACCGGTCCATACAATGAAGTATGGTCCGGTTTCTTAACTTTATTTCTTGTCGTAACTTGGATTAAATGAGTCGATTTCTCCTGTTTCTCTGAGTCGATCCGGATAATCTTCAAGCCAGAATTTTGCTTCTGGTAGTACCTTCGGATCTGGTGTAAATAGTGCATATTTCCCAGAACCTTTTTCTTTCATCTGTTTTTCGTAGTCTTTCAGTGCAGCAACTGCTGGCTTAAACAGAATCCAAATACCAATAATATTTAGCCATGCCATCGCACCTACACCGAGATCCCCAAGGTCCCATGCGAGTTCTGCTGTACGGATTGTACCAAAAACAGTTGCAAAAATTAACATCGTACGCATGATATTCATGAATATCTTACTCGTTGATGCTGACATGTTTCGCGTCAGATAAGCAACGTTCGTTTCTCCCATGTAAGAATATGCTAAAATCGTTGTAAAAGCAAAGAAGAATAATGCGATTGCAACGAAGTATGAACCAAAGCCAGAGTATGCTGGGTCAAATACGTAATCAGCACCTGCAAATGCTTTGTCTATACCGGCTTGAACGTACATTGCAGTACCTGAGTAGTCTTTTGTTCCATCTACACTTTGTACATAGACATCTCCGTTATACAGTAAGCTCGGCATGCCGTTTCCATCAACTTCGCCGTTCGTTGTGTTATACGTTCCAGATAAAAGTATGATTAAACCTGTCGCAGTACATACAAATAATGTGTCAATATATACTGAGAATGACTGTACAAGTCCTTGCTTCGCAGGGTGAGAAACCTCAGCTGCTGCAGCTGCGTGAGGACCAGTCCCTTGACCTGCTTCGTTTGAATACAGCCCACGTTTTACACCAATTTCAATCATTGCACCTAATATACCACCAAATGATGCTTCTAAGTTAAATGCAGATTTAAAGATTAAAACAAATAGATCTGGCACTTCTTTAATATTCATAACAATCACTACAATCGCCATGATTATGTATAATATTGCCATAAATGGTACGATTGCCGTCGCTACTTTTGCGATAGATTTAAGGCCACCAAATACAATTAACGCTAATAGGATTGCAAGAACTACACCAACTACCCAATATGGTATGCCCCATGCGTTATGGAAGCCTGAAGCAATCGCGTTGGATTGTACTCCTGGTAATAGTAAACCCATTGAAATAATTGTGATAATTGCGAACGCGATACCTAAAACTTTACCAATACCGCCCTTGATACCATATTCCATATAGTATGCAGGTCCCCCACGGTACTCTCCACGTTCTTCGCGCTTGTAAATCTGACCGAGGGTGGATTCTATAAATGCAGTTGATGCACCTAGGAATGCAGTTGCCCACATCCAGAATAACGCACCAGGACCCCCGATGAAAATCGCTGTAGAAACTCCGACGATGTTACCTGTACCTACACGCCCAGCAAGCGAAAGCGCAATTGCTTGGAAAGAAGAAATACCTTTTGGTGATTTCTCACCTTGGAACATAAGTCGAATCATTTCTTTGATGTGTCTGACTTGGGAAAATCTTAGCATGAGCGAGAAAATAATACCTGTTGCTAATAGCCCGTATACTAAAGGTTTACTCCAAACCAAATCATTTAGAAATCCTACAAGTTCATTAAACATTGAACACACCTACTTTTCTGAATAATATAACAAATTTATTGATTTAATTATATACCATCATGAATGCGTTTTCAATGTTGTTTAAATATAAAGTGATATCCATTTAATACATTGATTATTTGTTCTGCTGATTTTTTATACTTCTTGAACGCCAAATATGGTAGAGAATAAGTATCGTTATAAATATAACTGTGCCAATCAAGTAATTCTGATATACAGAAATAAATCTCTTCCATCCTGGATGATCTTTATTAGTAACTTCTACCAATTCTTCGGAATAAGGAATTCGCTCGGCAGTAACAATAAGACGATGCGAATTAATCATGTACGGTGTACAAGTAATTAGCGTAAGCAAATCTTTGCCTTCTCTAATATTTAACACTTCAGTCTGATCAGGAGTCACTTCACGTATTTCAAAGACTTTATAAGCTAAAGTCTCTTTCATATTTGTAAAAAAGATTAAATCACCTTTTTTTACTTTTGGCAAATCTGTAAATAGCTTCTTATCCGGTAATCCTCTGTGCCCTGTGACAACTGAATGAGACGACTCACCCCCTACTGGAAGAGATGTCCGTTCTAGATGTCCAATGCCTTTTTGCAGTACTGTCTCTTTTGTACCAGCATATACAGGTAGTTCTTGATGGATTCTTGGAATTCGAATGGTTCCAATCATTTCATTCACTTTTAGCATATCCGCATATAAATCTTCGCCTTTTTTTATGTCATCCGCTGTAAAAAAATCAAGTAAAGTTTCATTTTCTGATAGTGTGGCATTATATGCTTTCGCCTGTTTAATACGTTCTTCTAGTTTTAACTCTTCCATTGTTTTTGTTTCTGATTTATACTGTTTTACTTCAGTTGTGCTCTGATAATCATAATAAACCGCAGTAATTAACGGATAAAGTAAAATACCGAATCCAACAGATAAAAATAATATAAATTTAAGTGTTTGCCATTTACTTGTTTTTTGTGTCATAAGTATACCTACTTTTTCAGTTGCTTTACACGTAGAATGAATAATATACCCAGTACATTAATCAACAGTATCAGTATCCAGGATTCTGATAGAACTTTTAATCTGTCTAAAAAGTCAATTTCATTTTTCTCGAATGTAGTCGCTAGAGGTTCGTTGTCTGGCGGTGAAATTTTCTCACCTGTTTCATCAGAACGTTCTGCATAAACAATGATCCTTTTTTCTGCATCTACTGTACAGGTAATCAAAGTGATCATATCTTTATTTTCACGAATCCGCAGTACCTCGGTTTGATTGGGCCATACGATTTCTCCACCTGTCACTCTATAATGCAGGGTTTCTTTATAGTTATTAATAATAATTTCGTCACCTTTTTTAAGTTTATCGATATTCGTAAACCATTCCACATAAGGTGAATAGGAGTGAGCAGCTATCGCACTGTTTGTGTTATTTCCTCCTACAGGATAACTTGTTCCTGAAACATGCCCAGCACCACGCTCCATGTTTTCAAGCGTTGCATCTGCATATATAGGATAGTGAATATCCAATGTAGGAATTTCTATTGTGGCTATCGCATCAGTAAAATCAGCATCATCAGGTAATGACGGTTCTTCTACTTCAAATGATTGTACCGGTGGTTCTTCTATACTTTGAGTTTCATTTGAATGATTGAGTTCATTATTTTGTCTTACAAATTGATTGTATTGGTTAATTTGAGCAGATTCACTCACTTGGAATCCCTCTGTAATCTCACTGGATATCTCAGACACACGATAGTTATAATACACTTTAGACACCAATGGATAAGTAACAACTAGAAGTCCAACTAAAAAAAGTAACGTTGCAAGCGTAATTCTATTCATAACCCTGACGTCTCTTTCTAGTTATTTTATAAATTATCCAGAGTAAGAGTGTAATTCCAATACCAATTACATAATATTTATATACTTTTAAGAATCTATACCACCATGGACTTTGTTCCTCTTCGTGGAGTGTTTCAATTTCTGGTGTATAAGGTACACGTTCTGCTGTTACGATTAATCGATGACTATTAACCATATAAGGCGTACACGTAATTAAGGTCATCAGATCTTTATCTTCTTGTAAGTTTAGGACCTCGGTTTGATGTGGAAGTACCGTTTTAATGTCATAAACTTTATACGCAATGATTTCTTTAATATTTTTAAAGTAAATCATATCTCCAATTTTTACTTTTGGTAAGTCCGTAAATAACTTTTTATTAGGTAGTCCCCTGTGTCCAGTTAATACTGTATTTGTATTATTACCTCCAACAGGCAGTGACGTACGTTCTAGGTGTCCGATTCCTTTTTGTAATACTTCTTCATTCGTTCCTGCGTATACCGGCAACTCCTGATGAATAGAGGGGATTTCTATTGTACCTATCATCTCATTGACTTCAAGCATTTGTGCGTACATATGTTTACCTACTTCTAATTCTTTTTCAGTATAAAAATCTTGTAGTGTTTCATCATAGGATAAACTTGCATTATACGCTTGTGCTTGTTCAATTCTCTTATTAATCTCTTTTGCTTCTATTGACTCAACCTCTTTATTAAAGGTATCTATGTCTTGGGATGCATCATAATCATAATAAACCGCTGAAATCATTGGATATATGAGTATCATAAAACCAATAATAAAAACCAGCGCTATCACCATGTTCATTATGTTCAGTTTCCCTTGTTTTTTCATAATACACACCCTCAGATACATTTAATAAAAAAGTAGAGATATACCTACTTTTAAAGTATAGTATATCTCTATGTCACTATAAATCTATTCTGCCATGTTTCTGCGACGTAACATCATAAATGCAGCAAACATAAGTAGTAAACCGACAACTGTAAATATCACAGTACCTGTACCACCTGTCATCGGTAAATCTTGTTTCTTGTTTAAAATATTCATTGCGTCTGCGGCTACTAATTCAAGAGCTGTTGGATCAGCCCAGTAAGAGTTCGCATCTACAGTAAATGACGTTTCAGGGGTAGTTGGTAGTGCGTACCCGCCTGGTGCTTTAGTTTCAACTAATGTATATTCTCCATATGCAAGCCCCGTTATTTCAAACGCACCTGTATCATCCGAAACTAAAACTTTAGCTTGAGATTTATCAGCTACCCAAGTTAAGTTTTCAGCTAAGTATTCTCCGGCACTATTTTTAATAACAAACTCAGCATCTTTAAGTGCTTCTTCAGACGCATTCACTTTCATGAACTTCTTACCACCAGTTGCTACTGTAGGTGGTGTATCCACATCAACTTCACCAGTAACTCCGTGGTTATTATCAAATTCTAGCATCGCATTGTTTTCAATATCTTTACCTATTACTGCGGTATCATTGATTACTGCTTCTAAGTAAATACGTAGTTGACCGTCGACACCTGCGTTAGCCAGCTTATTAAGACCAGCTTGTTCAAACATAACTTTTACATTTTGTCCATCGACCTCTAATGTATAGTCAGTGCCTTCTTCCATAGTCATTCCATTTAATTCAACACTTAAACTTTTATAAGTTAGTTGTGAATCTAATTTATCAGTAACAATAAAAGTCTTATACTCTTCAATACCTTTAACAATGGAAGGTTTAATAATCCAGTTAAACGAATCTCCGATATTAAACGAAGCCTCTTTCGTGCCTTCTTCCTCAACATCTTTGTCCACTGTTGGTGTATCTTCTAGAATATTTTTAGGATACACGTGTAGATTTCCTATAAATCCAGTTCCTGCCTCGTTAGTAAGTGGCAGTGCTAATCCAAATGGCACAGCATGTGATTCTTTTACAGCTGTCGAACCATTTTCTACAAACCAGTAAAACCCTTCTACTAATCCTGAAACAGTAGTTTTACCTGATGCATCTGTTGGACTAGTTGCTGTTCCTTCAACTCCTAAATATTTAGAAGCTTTTTCTACTGAGTCATAACTTCCTGGATCTGATTTCATAGTTGCCAATTGTTCTGCAGTCACTGACCAATAAGTAAATGTAATATTTGAGATCGGTTCTCCGTCAGGTGCAGCACTTCCTGTTAACTCTTCAAACGTTGTTTCTCTAACCTCATTACCTGTGATTTTGTGAATTGTTAAATCTGTCACACCGTTTGTTTCAGCGGAAGCCGTTTGTGTAAATGGCATTACTATACTGAAAAGCATAGTCAGCACAATCAGTTGTGAGAGTCTCTTAAATGTTTTTGACATAATCTTATTCTCCTTTAATTTTTATTTATAACTCCTACGTCTTTTATAAAGTACGTAAGTAATTATCATGATTCCTAAACCAAAAATCCATATTGTACCAAGACCGCCAGTATTCGGAAGCTCTTGAGTATCGTTGAGTACCTTAAAGTCGGTAATATCTTCACCTGACAATTCCACAGGTTCACCTGTTTCGTATGACCAAATTTTTATAGATCCATCAATGAGTATTTCGACTTCATATTTATAATCAATTTTTCTATAACCACTTGGTGCTTTTACTTCCGTAAGCGTATATTTACCTGGTATCAGATCGTTAAATATAACTTGTCCTACGTTGTTCGAAGTAACATTCTGAGTCATCGTCGCAGCTTCCTTATTTGTAAGTTTAAACTCAGCTCCACTTAAACCTTCATTTAAATCATTTACTTTTTTGAACTCAAACTGGTACGTTGTGGGTATATTTTTGAATTGATAGAGATTATTCGGCATCGAATAAATCACGTCACCTACTATATAACTTCCATTATCTAGCAACTTTAAAGAATATTCTTTTGTATCTAGTATATAGCCTGTAGGTGCTGTTTTTTCTTTTAATATATAAACGCCTGGTCTTAAATTATTAAAGCGCACATTACCATTTTGATATATTGAGGTCACGGTTTGGTTGTTTCCAGATAACGTAAACTCCGCACCCTCAATTTTCTCATTGGTCTTCGCATCCAACTTTTCGAATTCTACAAAGTACCCTTTCGCTTCAGGTACAGGATACTCTCTTAATTGGCTGGAACCTTGTGTCGGTTTTAATGTAGTTGTACCGTTCATTGGGTAGAAAACATTTGATTCAAAATTGGGCGAATCCGTCCTCAATTTCACTTTATAACTAATGTTTACCCAATCATTTTCACCTAAATTTAGTCCATTTAACTGAATCGTTCGAGTTGCATTATTATAACTCACTTGTACTGAGTTTAGTTTTTCTGGACTGGATGCAGTCAACACATAATCAGATGCATCGAACACATTATTGCTACCTAAATCTAGATCAAACATGCCACCAATGGGGTCGTTAATTTGTCCACTTCTAATACTATTCAATGTTATTTTAGTAATTTCTTCCAATACCGATTGTAATTCGGATGAGGCATTACTCGTATTGAAAGAATATGACGGGTCTGACGCAATTTTCTTTAACACGTTATCCATTTGTGCATTACTCGCGCCACTAGATCCCTGAGCAGTGTCCAAACCTATTGTAATAATTGGTACACTTGGATGATCATTTTGTATACGCTTCGCCTCGGAGATAACTGCTTGTCCATGGTTACTTACATTTACTCCATCTACACTATATCCCCCAAAAAGGAAGCTACTTCCTGTCCCTAATCTTTGATTATAATTAAAATTACTTAGACTCTCTTCTCCTGTAGCGTTTCGAGCTCTATAACTATATGTTGGTGCACCATCCGTGATAACGATCATCATTTTATTTGCAGCAGTAGAGTTTTTTAATATCTCTTCTCCTTCACGTAAACCGAGTTGCGTATTCGTTCCACCTGACGGAGTTGCAGGAATTCTACTCATAATTGTCGCGGCATTATTACTATAGGTTGTATTGCCGGATAAGATGTTTGTTGCGAAATTGACTACCGCAAATCGAACTTGTGCATTTGGGTTAGTGCTATTTTCCCGAGTCGCATTTGTGACAAAAGTGGTCAAGTCACGTTTCATATCCCTCCATCTAGGGCCCGCCATACTCCCTGAATTGTCTACAACTAGTACGATGTCTAGTGGCTCTTTTTTCTCTATTTTTTTCCCTTGTGTCTTAACATTCACGGTATAAGTATTTAAGTCGTTTTCTACTGCCTCGCCAGTTTTTGATAAATATCCTTCTTCATACTCAACTGGCTGGGGGACTCTGTTTCTGTGTAATCCTTCAACATTCCAACTCATACTTGTGATACTACCTACGTGAGTATTCTCAGGCTGAGTTAATGCTGAAAGTGATCGTTGACTGTAACCCATCATGGTTTGAGTTGATAACGCTGGATATTGAGGCGCACGATAATCCTCATAACTCGGTGGCTCTTCAGAATCGATCACATCTTTTGGAATCTCATCAGTACTTTCAGGAGAAAGTTCATCTTCTAATTCGTCTTTAGGCGTGTCTACTTCTTCCTCTTCATTAGCTGAATCTGTTTCGTTCTCTTTTTCTTCACTACCATCTTCAGCACTTTCAGGTGATTGTTCAGACTCACCCTCTTCCTCTGATGTCTCTAAATCGCTAATGCTGAGATTGTATCCGTCTATATCAACTTCTACATCTTCTGAATTTACACTTACTTTGTAGTCATTCTCAATATTTGGTGAGGAATATTTAGGTAAATCGTGTACCGTGTAATTCGTGTCATCAGGTGAGATCTCAATACTTTTTACTTTTGAGTTGTCTTGGTTATGTACATCTAACGTGAATCCTTTTTTAGATGTATTATGAATGTCGCCAGATATGTCTGTGCTTTGGAAGTGATGTAGAATTGTATAATCTTCTACTTCTGTTTTGTAATTAAGTAAGGGTTCTACTTGAATATCATATTGAATTAAGTTTAGATTATCATCAAATTTACGTAGTTCTGTATATTCGTAATTAGCTGTGTCACGAAGTTCTCTATAGGAGTTTGGAACTTGTACTCCATTAGAGAGTAATGTTATTTTAGTCGGAGTTTTTTCGTAGTCTTTCGGAGTATTTTGATAACTTACCTTTCCGTCTATAGTAATATACTGGTAAATTGCATCTTTCGCTGTAATACGGCTACCATTATATGTGGTTGATAATGTTGCATGATAATCTGAAACGTTAGTATCTGTAATGTTAGTAAAAAGTTCAATTCGTACATGCTTTTCTTTATCTGGAACTTTTATAAGATAATATCGTTCATTCGCATCATTATAGTGCTCTGTAATACTAATCCCATTGTGACGAATATTTTCAAGCGTACGTTGGAGATTTAACACATGGTCTCCTTTAAGACTCAACTTTAAAGTGTCTTGGGTTAATGAGCGTTCATCTATATTAATGTCTGCCATAAAACTAATGGTTTTTTGGTCTAATTGATTGGCAGTAAGGGTCATGATCTGCTCATTATTAGACGACCGAGTTTGAACATCTGCTCGAGCAATACTTAAAAATGATTCGAAAATAATCATATTAAGCAATAGTACCAGGACAAAAATAGAGTGTACCTTAGCATATTTCATCAAATACCTCCTATATTATTACATTTTATAATTTTATAATTTTATCACTTATATTATATCATATCTAAATTTTAAACGCTTACTTATTTAAAATAAAAAAAGCTCAACTGTGTACAGTTGAGCTTTGATATTATTCTTCTGGCAACTCAGTGATGCCAATATTTGTCATTTCAAACGCGTTTAGCACATGGTTAATTTGATTTTCAGACAATATACCTTTTTCTAGTATTAACTCGCGAACGCCTTTGCCTGTCTTCATAGCATCTTTAACGATATCTGATGATGCTTTGTAACCGATGTGTGGTACAAGTGCTGTAATGACTCCAAGTGAACGGTCTACATATGCTTGCATTACTTCTCTGTTCGCTTCGATACCTACTATGCAGTAGTCTGTAAATGAGCGGAATGCGTTTGTCATAATGTCGATTGATTGTAATAGGTTGAACTGAAGTACTGGACCCATAACATTTAACTCGAACTGACCTGCTTCAGAGGCAAGAGTTACTGTAAGATCGTTTCCTTGTACCTGGAATGCCACTTGGTTGATCATTTCTGGCATAACCGGGTTTACTTTACCAGGCATGATTGAAGATCCTGGTTGACGAGCTGGTAATACGATTTCTGCGAGTCCTGCTTTGGGACCTGAAGCCATCATACGGATATCATTCGCAATCTTAGACATGTTTATCATCGCGATTTTAAGGTTAGCAGAAACTTCTACATATCCATCAGTGAATTGAGTTGCATCTACTAAGTTTTCTGCAGATACAAGTTCATATCCTGATATCTCGGATAAAATTTTAACAACATGCTTGATGTACTCAGGTTGAGCATTTAAACCCGTACCTACAGCTGTTGCACCGATATTAATTTCTTTTAAGTGTTCTAATGAAAGTTCTATTCTAGCAATGTCTCTTCCAATTACACGCGCGTGAGCACCAAATTCTTGTCCTAAACGAATTGGCACCGCGTCTTGTAAGTGGGTACGTCCCATTTTAATTACGTCGTCAAACTCTTCAGCTTTTTGGCTAAATGCTGCTTGCATATCTCTCATAACATCGAGAAGTTTTTCTGCACGCATGATTACTGCAATGTGGATTGCCGTTGGAACTGAGTCGTTTGTAGATTGAGCCATGTTTACGTGGTTGTTTGGGCTGATGAAATCATAATCGCCTTTTTCACGGCCAAGGATTTCGAGCGCACGATTTGCAATTACTTCGTTACCATTCATGTTAATTGATGTACCAGCTCCACCTTGGATTGGGTCAACAATAAATTGGTCGTGTAATTTACCTTCAATAATTTCTTCTGAAGCTTGTACAATAGCGTTTTTAATCTCTTCGTCAAGATCACCGATCTCAAAGTTTGCGATTGCTGCTGCTTTTTTTACCATCGCAAGTGCACGGATTAAATCATCGTTGATTTTGTTTCCTGTAATTGGGAAGTTCTCTAATGCACGAACTGCTTGTACCCCGTAATATGCACTATCCGCAATTTCTTTCTCTCCAATAAAATCTGATTCAATTCTTGTCTTAACTGACATTCTAACTATTCCTCACTTTGCTATTTTAATTTCATGTCATCAAGGTTTTTAGGGAATTTATTAAATACGTAAGCACCTGAATCCTCTACATAGAGTGCATCTTCTATACGAACTCCAGCCACTCCAGCCTTATAAATCCCTGGCTCAATCGTGATAACGTTTCCAGTGTCTATTATATCATGATTGTTGCTATCAACAGAAGGACTTTCGTGTAAATCATGTCCGAGTCCATGTCCTACTCTGTGTGTAAAGAATTCACCAAATCCATCCGCTTCAATAGAATCACGCGCCGCTTTGTCTATCTCACTGAATTTAGTACCCACTTTAGCTGCTTCAATCCCTGCTATATTTGCCTTTAAAACAGATTCGTAAATGGCTTTTTGTTCTTTATTTGGTTCACCAATAATAAAAGTACGCGTCATGTCTGATACGTAGTTATCTTTAGTAACAATACCGAAGTCGATAAGTAGGAAATCACCTTTCTTAATTACCGTGTCACCAGTGTCACCATGTGGTTTTGCTGCGTTCTTACCCGCTAGGACAATCGGACCGAATGATGGAGCAACTGCGCCAAGTGATTTGAACGTGTCAACCAAGTGATCTGAAACTTGCTGCTCGGTCATGCCTTCTATTTCCATATCGAATAATGTATGCAGCGTTTTTTCTGTGATGTCAACAGCTTCTTGTAACTTTTGTTTGTCATCTTCGTCTTTGATGCCACGCAGTTTGTTAACTGCGTCTTGAATAGATGTGATGTTTTTATCTTCTACAATTTCAAGGAGACGCTTGTAGCGGTTAAATG
This sequence comes from Phocicoccus pinnipedialis, assembly GCF_903994035.1. GTDB lineage: Bacteria > Bacillota > Bacilli > Staphylococcales > Salinicoccaceae > Phocicoccus > Phocicoccus pinnipedialis. The sequence continues at coordinate 98,348 of NZ_CAJEWB010000004.1, read as the reverse complement.
TAAAGTGATCTCCTTCAACAGCTACAGTTGTTGCGCCATCAAGTACTTTAAAGACTTCCTTGAATGCATCTTCACCATCACGGTGTGGCAAGAACTCGTCGACCTTCGCGCTACCTTTTACCGCTTCGTCGTCGAGCGCTGGGTATACAAGTGATGTCGTGCCGTTTTTCTTAACGATTAACGCAAGTAAACGCTCGTGTGGGTCTGAAAACATTCCTGTAAAGTAAAATACGTTCATGGGATCTGTGATAATTGCAATATCTGTATTCATTTCTTCTGTAAGTAACTGAATTTTATCTGACATAAATACTCTCCTTATTGTTCTAAATACTGGTTAAACCAGTTTGTCATGTACTCGAGTCTTGCGATTCTTAAATTTGGTGCGCCTGTACGAGATAAGTTGTGGTCCGCATCTGGGAATCTCACAAACTGAGTATCTTTACCTCTATATTTTAACTCAGTATAGAGTTGCTCGGCTTGCTCGATAGGACATCTGAAGTCATACTCACTATGTAAAATGAGTAGTGGCGTTTCAATGTCATCAACATACTTGAGTGGTGAATGCTTCCAAAGCGTATCTAAGTCATCGATCCCTGCCATAATCTGCCAGTCTGTGAAGTAGTACCCGATATCCGATACACCTCTGAAGCTGATCCAGTTTGAAATTGAGCGCTGCGTCACTGCCGCCTTGAAGCGATTCGTATGACCAACGATCCAGTTCGTCATGAATCCACCGTATGATCCGCCCGTAACGCCAAGATTGTTTCCATCAATAAAATCATACTTTTCTAAGATAAAATCAACCGCTGCCATGATGTCTTTGTAATCACCATTGCCGTAATCGCCACGAACCGCGTCAACAAATTCTTGTGAGTAACTATGAGAACCTCTTGGGTTAACGAACAGTACTGCATAGCCTTGTGATGCCAACACCTGCATCTCATGGAAGAACGTGTTTGCGTAAAATGCGTGTGGTCCCCCATGAATGTTTACAACCATCGGGACTTTTCCTGATTCGTAATTTGCAGGTTTCATGAACCAGCCGTGAACTTCGGTTTCATCGAAACTTTCGAACACGATATCCTCTGGGTCAACAAGTTCTGTCTCGTCAACATAGTCTTTGTTGACTTCCGTTAACTGCTCAAGTGTTTCTGATGCTAGGTCAAATTTATACAGTTCACTTGGTGACACTGGAGTTGAAATCGTCATGTACACTGCGTCAGAGTTCGCGTCCATACCATATATGTAATGACGTCCTTCTAGTAATGGTTTAACCTCTCCGTCAATGTTACCTTTCCAGAGATTCACAGAACCGTCATCCGATAATAGGAAAACAAACGCCGTGTCGTTCACCCAAACAGCTGGGCTACCTTCAGTGGATTGTTGAATGTCTTGAACAACAGCATCACCTGCTGGCTTATCGAGTTTACCTGTCAGGTCTATACGTTGGCCAGAACTGATTTCATACAGTTCTATGTTTGGATGCGTCGCGTTTTCATACTTACGGTCCATTGCAGTAATGAGTAAGTGTGTGTCATCTTTATTAGTCTCAACGCTAATTATGCCACCCTCTGATCTCTCAATTTCAGTGTCCTCACCGTTTAGATGAATATATAACTTTTGTGAGAAGTTGAAGTCTGGATTCTCACTCTTATCTGTCGCGTATACAAATCCACCGCGAATCGTTTCATACAGTGTAAAGTTCTCTTCTCCGCTCTTCACTGTCGTCACTTCGCGCGAGTCCAGTTTAATCATTTTGATTTGTCTGAACGCAGGTTCAACAGATCCAAATGGACCTGGGAGGCCATCAGATTTGTATTTCATGCGATTGACAACAACTGGTTCTGGGAACTTCTCGTCGTTGTCCTTATTTTTAGAGTGTTCGTCTTTTTCATCAACGGGCACTGATACATGGTAGAACACTTTGCTACCACCCTTGCAGAACATGGCGTTGGACACACCATATTTCTCGTCTGTTAACTGTTCACGTTCTCCTCCTGCTTCACGCAGGATAAACAACTGTGGCTTATCATTATCGCCATTTGCAATAAATACTGACATATTGCCTGTTGGGCTATGCATGATGCTGCTTAAACGTTCTTTGCTATACGTTAATTTTAGGTTTCCTTTGTCACTATACTGATGTAAATGTGTGTAATACGTGTTGTTGTCTTCATCGAGACTTGTCACATAATACGTCACGCGTTCAGAATTCGGCACCACTTTTGGCGTAGATACTGACTTGATGTTAAAAATATCGTTAATTTGTACTGTTTTCTTCTTGTTCATGCGCACTCTCCTAAAAATCATCTTTAAATTTATTCTAACAGATATAATTATGTCATTCTTATCATGCGTTTATAAAGCAATATGAATATGATTGGCACACCAGATAGCATCACGATGATCCCTGTCGGTACTGTATATGGCATTAGAATCACGCGTCCCACTACATCCGCAACAACTAAAAATATACTTCCAAATAATGCTGATTGCATTAATAGCTCTCTTGTTTTCATCGGTTTAAAATACTGCAACGTTTGTGGAACAATGATTCCGACGAGTCCGATGATTCCTGTTAGGCTGATGAGTGCGAGTGGGGCCAAACCTAAAACCACAAGCATCATGAAGCGTAACCTTCCGACATTGACACCTAAACTATGTGCACGCAATTCTCCGAGCGTTAGATAATCTAATAATAGAGCATTTTTTAATGCATAGATTGCAGAACCTAAAAACAGAATTCCTACGATCAAACAATGATAAATATTTGCGTTACCGAACGAGCCAAACATAAATGTGAGTAAGTGATTAGTCTTGTCCGGCTGAAACAAAATAAAGATGTACAACAGTCCACTAAATAGTGCCCCGAGTAATATCCCCGTAATAATCAGCGTCGCTGGCGCATATTTATAGTCTAGCCTTTTCGAAATTAGAAGTACGATTCCGAGAGTCATTAACCCTGTCGTTATCCCAAATAATGAGATAAAAACAATCGGTAAGCCTAACGAAATCGCAAAGAATGCACCGAGCGTTGCACCGTTTGCCATACCTAGCGTGAAACTATCGGCCATCCTGTTCTGAAGAACCACTTGATACACTGCACCACTCATTGAAAGAGCCGCTCCTCCAAGAGCCGCGAGCACCGTCCTGGGAATTCGTATTTCTGTCAACACAAATAATTGTCCCTGTAGATCATTAAAAACGTTGATTGGTCCAATGAGAATCGACAGCAATGAGACAATGATGAGTCCCATCACTAAGTTACTAGTTTTCATCGTTAAAACACTCTGCGAGTGACTTCATGCCTTGGATGATCCTAGGTCCTGGACGGGATACTAGGTTCACATCTGGTGTACACTGATTTCCAAGATCTGTAATATCTAAAGATTTCAGACCTGGTGTCGATTTCAACATATCTCTGAAGTCTTTATCACTCATATCTGTCAAGTTAATTGCCACTTGTGGTTCATGCTTCACTAAAGATTCGTTCGATACAACAGGATAGCCTTTTAAATCACTGAAGACGTTGACCATCCCTGCCCCTTTTAACAAGCTAGAAATAAATGTATCTCTACCGACCGTGTAGATTTCAGGTGTTGGAGATAAAAACACGACTGCCCTTTGCTTGGTCTTTGGCTCAATACTTTCTTTGAACTCCGTAAACTCTGCTTCAAGCCTCTCAACAACATCATCTGCTTCTTGAGACTTACCTAGGAAGTTTCCGACTGTTTCTATATCACGAAATACATCTTCAATAGAAGTCGCATCTGCTACCACGAGTACTTTCGCACCAGTCGCTTTTTTAACACGTTCTATTTCTGAACTGATACCATCATTTATGCTTTCATGAGATACGATATGTGTTGGCTTCTCAGCAATAACTTTCTCAACGTCAAAGTTGAACGTGTCGATTTTAGTAATATCATCAGACTTTACCATGTCCGGAAAGTCATCAGATACCGTCACCATGACAAGCGAATCAAAAAGCCCGAGCTCTGACACAATCTCAGTATTAGACGGAATGAGAGAAACGATTCTCATTTCTGTATCATGTTCTTTTTGACACGCAGCGAGCGTTATCATAATAAGCATTATTAGCACTAAATATACTCTCTTCATAGATTCTCCTTTATATATTAGTTATTTTTCTAAAGATATGTAAAAAGCCAAGCGTACATTTATGTACGCTTGGCCCTATCTTACATTTTTTCTGGCGCTGATACACCAACGAGTCGTAATGCATTCTCAATTGTTTGACGCGTAGCCTCAATCATAGCTAGGTATGCGTAGGTTTTGTCTTCATTTTCACCAAGTACTTTTTCTTGGTTATAGAATTTATGGAACTCGCTTGCGAGTTCTTGTACGTAGTTTGTGATTCTTTGGTTTGCACGATTTTTCGCTGCATTTTTAACAATTTCAGGGAAGCTACCGATCTTTTTCAGTAACTCTAACGCCTGTGGATGTTCGATGACATCATAGCCTTTTGTCGTATCAATCTCGAATCCTTGCTCTTTTGCTTGGCGTAGAATTGAGCAAATACGCGCGTGTGCATACTGAACGTAGTACACAGGATTTTCGCTTGATTCAGATTTCGCTAAGCTTAAGTCGAAGTCAAACGGCGTGTCTGCACTTCTCATCGCTAAGAAGAAACGCGCTGCATCTACTCCAATTAATTCCATGAGCTCACGTAACGTAACAGCATTACCTGTACGCTTACTCATCTTCACTTCTTTACCATCTTCAATTAAACGAACCATCTGCATGATTTCAATTTCTAGGCGTTCTGGATCTTGTCCTAATGCACCAATCGCACCTTTAAGACGGTTAATGTAACCGTGATGATCTGCACCAAATAGATTGATGAGGGTATCGAAACCACGTTCTAACTTGTCGTAGTGGTACGCAATATCTGGCATTAAGTACGTGTACGAACCGTCAGACTTAATTAAAACTCTGTCTTTATCATCTTTAAAGTCTGTCGTACGCAACCATAACGCACCGTCTTCTTCATAAGTGAACCCATTTGCTTTAATAGCCTCAAGTGCCGCTTCAACTTCATTTTTCTCGTACAATGACATTTCACTAAACCAGTTATCGAAATGAACACCAAAGTCAGCTAAGTCTTGTTTTAAGTTTCTCATCTCATATTCGACACCGAGTTCACGGAATTTTTTAATACGTGTTTCGTCGTCTAGGTCTTTGTATTCAGGGTGTCTCTCGGCAAGTTCGACACCGATTTCCTTGATGTCCTTTCCATGATACCCATCTTCAGGAAGTGACATGTCTTCTCCGAGCGCTTGGAAGAATCTCGCATCGATTGAGCACGCTAAATTGTTAATTTGGTTACCCGCATCGTTGATGTAATACTCACGGCTCACATCGTATCCAGCGAAATCTAATATATTCGCTAACGTTTCACCGACCGCTGCGTTTCTCGCGTGACCAATGTGGAGTGCACCTGTTGGATTCGCTGAAACAAATTCTATTAGGATCGACTCTTTGTCGTCACGAACCGTGCGACCGTAGTTTTCTTTCTCTTCTAACACGCGGTCGATGATATTTGTAAGTGATGCGCTGCTCATTTTAAAGTTAATAAACCCAGGCCCCGCAATGTCTACAGATTCAATACTCAGTGCCTCTTTGTCTAAATTATCAACAAGTTCTTCCGCAATGACTCTCGGGTTCTTACGAGCAAGTTTCGTTAACACCATCGCCAAGTTTGTTGAGAAGTCTCCGTTGTTTTTATCTTTAGGGATTTCAATTTTAATATCTGGAATCGTTTCGATATTTTGAGTCTCAGTGACTGCTACTTTTAAAGCGTCTTGTAGTTGTTGTTTAATATCCATACGCTATTTTTCCTCTTTCTTTAATGTGTACTTGTAGTTACCAAGTTTTTCATCGCCTTCATAAAGATCGTAATCAATGTGTATAACATTATCATTTAATTGAATATCGTTCGTGTGTACAAAAAAATGGTGTCGCCCTGCAAGTGATTCATAAAACGTATCGGTAAGTGTGTCTTTAACAAACGTAAAGTTCATATTGATGACACCACGTCGCCTAATTTTGACTCTATTTTCTTCAACTTTCAGTACGCATTTTAATTTGTGCTCATCGAGCGCTTCGGTATACAGATAATACGTGCTTCCTTTTTTCGTTTTAACATTGACATCAAGCGTCTGTTCAAAGCGTTTATTCTCAGTACTTGTTGCCACAACTTGTGTTAATTTATACGTTTGTCTCACCACCATGATTTGTATATTATAGCATAAAAAGGTACTAAAAAAGGCAGAGCATGCGCTCCACCTTTAGTGTCTTAGTTATACTATATAACTATATTTTATTGTATCTTTATTTTGATTATATATCAAATGGTTATTTGAAAAACCGAGCTATTTTAGAGTACTTTTTGTAATTCTTTAGAATTTGTCCACATTTCTTTGTTATGATTCATCAGAAATTCTTTTAATACCGCTTTTGCCTTATCGTCTAAAATACTCAGGTCAATGCGCCCTTTTAGTGCGTGGTCAAGTGAGTTCACGTGTTCGTGCATCATTTTATATCCACGGCGTTTTTCTTTATTGACCATTTCGTAACATGCAGTTACTCCGCTGTATGCCGGACCTTGCTCTAGTCTTTCAACCGCAACCCACACTAGGAAATATTCTTTTTTTCCTTCCCCTTCTGCTTCACTCTTATCCGTTACCCATTTCACACGCTTCTCAACTTCAGCGCGCGCATGTAATCCACCCATGTCGATCCAAACCTCATATGTGTCTAAATCGATAAACACAGGTGCAACGTTTTCTAAAGATATTGCTCCAATATTTACACCCCGGTGTCCATCTAGTGGATCATTTTTAATGATATTAAATTGGAATCCTGGTTTTTTATCTGACAACAAAATCTCCTCCTATGACAATTCGTCAAGCAAATCTAAAATACGCGATTTTAGCTTCTCATTCTCTATATTATTGACTTTTTCCTTAGGAAAGTACAACTTTGAGTCAAATCTATGAATTCCTGTAATTGAATTTATGATGATTGACTGAGAACTAATTTCTCTGACTTCACCATTACTTTTTAACAGGTGAATCGGTCTTCTCGTATCCTTGCTACCTGGACGATCATAATCGTATGGCATGTCAGAATAGCTATCTGAGAACAAGTTGTACTTCGGATCAATGCCTGCTTCAGTAAAGAGCATATTAAGTTCGCTCATCGTGATATATGAGCCGTCAAACGGAATGTACTTGAAAAGTTCACGGTTCACAAAACGGTCCGCGAGTTCACTTAAGACCTCATCTTTCTCATACATCCACTCCTGAAGATAAAAATTCACGACCATCTCGTCCAGTATCAGATAATCTTCGACAGAAACATCCTCGTCGAAAAATGGCTTCAAATATTTAGGCTCTTGTAAGAATCTATATCCTTCTTTATATAGTTCTTGCGCACGTCTAAATATTAATGTAAGTAATACTTCCCCTCCACGTGAAACTGGATGGAAGTACACTTGCCAATACATTTGATAACGGCTCATCAGATAATCCTCGACCGCGTGCATTCCCGTTTCTTTAATTAAAATCTCATCTTTCGTTGGAATCATCACACGAAGCAGTCGATCAATATCAAACTTACCATACTCTACTCCCGTGAAATAAGCGTCTCTCTGAAGGTAATCCATGCGATCTGCATCAATCTGACTCGAGATCATGCTCACGATAAGCTTATTCGGATGCGTATGATCGATAACACTCGCGACTTCTTCAGGAAACGTGTCTGATACTCTTCTTAAGACCTTATTGACTTCAGTGTCTCCTAAAATAATTTTTCTCGTATAATATTCGTGATCTGTGTTAAAAATTTTTTCAAAACTGTGAGAGAACGGTCCATGTCCAAGGTCATGTAGGAGTGCCGCAGATAATGCGAGCACTCTGTCTTCATCATTCCACACTTCGTACTTTCTGAAGTTACGAATCATAATTCTCACAATTTCATACACACCGAGTGAGTGATTGAATCTCGAATGTTCTGCTGAGTGAAAAGCCATATATAACGTACCAAGTTGTCTGATACGTCTTAGTCTCTGGAACTCACGTGTTTTTATGAGATCCCAGATCACTTGGTCAGTGACGTGTGCATAGCTGTGGATTGGATCCTTGAACACTTTCTCATCTTTTAATTTTTGGTTTTTATATGGAATCATGGCGTCCCTCCTATACAGGACGTGTTAATTTTGGTTTTACAAAGATAATAAAATGAATTAATGCAATTGCAATTGGTAGCACCATCAGTTGATACATCTGACCGTAACCTACGGCTCCTGCAATCAAACCTAAGATCAGTGGTCCAAAGCCAAGTCCGATCTCTAAACTAATGAAGAATGTAGATGTTGATAGGCCGATATTGTCTTTATCTCCAAGTTCAACACATGTTGCTTGTGCGATACTCTGATAGTTCCCCATTCCGAGACCAATCACCGCGGCACTCACAAGAACCATCCAATCACTGATTGCACCACCTAGAATGTAATATCCTATTGCGTTGAATATAATCGTTGTGATGATTAAACCAACCGAACCTTTTTGGTCTAAGATACGACCAGTGATCGGACGTGTGAGCATCGTTGCTGCTGAGTATACGATAAAGAACAGCGATGCTGCAAGTACGTAACCATTCAGTATTGTGTACGTACCAATAAATGCGAATATCGTCGACTGTGTGAAACCAAGAATCAGGATACCAGGTGCCATCACTGCTGCTTTTTTATCAATTACTTTGAATTGTACATTCCTATATTTACTATAACTGTTATTTGTCTTCACGAAAAGAAACAATACCGTCGTAACCGCCATGATAATACCAACAATGACTAGCATCTGATTGAAAGACATATCTTTAAATATAGTAAAGCTTGCAAATGGACCGATTGAAGATGCAAGAACTAAACTCAAGCTGAAGTAGCTGATTCCTTCTCCCCTTCTATCTTTCGGAAGAATAATTGTCGCAAGCGTATTTAAAGCAGTACTGATATATCCAGTTGCGAAACCGTTTAATAGTCGCACAATAATTAAAAAGATAAGACCATAATCTAAAAAGTAGAACGCGTATGTTAGAAAGAACATCGCTACTCCACCCCACACTACATTTTTAACCCCAACTTTATTAATTAGGTTACCACTTACGGCGCGCCCTGATAAAATACCCAAAATAAATACACTCGCAACAAATCCTGCGAGTGATGGTCCAATTCCATATTTTTCCATGGACACACCACTCACCGTAACTAGTGTTGTGTACATACTAAACATCAAAATAAAATGAAAAATAAAAACAATAATAAATTCTAAAGTAAATATTCTTGAGCGTACTTCGCTCACACTCATGATAAAACTCCCTTCATTGCTCTATATGTCAAAACGTGCATTCCGCTTTTTCATATTGAGAAGAAATTTTTTGTAATCTTCGTGTGTCTTGTCGAATGGCGGTAACACGCTCATTCCGCCATAGCGTTTCGTTAACACATCCTTTATGCGACCTTCAATGAGCTCTACAGTGAATGGCTCTCCTGTCAATTCCGACAAGCTCGCCATGACGTCTGGCACAATTTTTGGATACATAAATTTAGACGATTCTTCTGCTCGTGCGTGCGAGTAGAATTCCTTCATGATCCTCGCACGATCTGCACCGCTTCCCATTACTGCTATATATATTTGAATTGAAACACCATCGCGAATGCGTCGTTGAGAGATTCCCGCAAACTTTTTGCCACCGATAGATAAATCAAAATTTCCTGGGCAATAACTCCCCACAATTTCATACGCATCGATTGTTTCGTGTGGTAAGATATCTTTCATTAAGTTGAACATGAGTTCATATCCAATCTCTATCGTTGAAGCTTCATCTTTATGTACAATCATAGAAAGATTCAATATTCCTTTGTCTAACACAACACCAAGTCCACCACTGTTCCTCACAATGTAGTTCATGCCACTGTCCTCTAGAAATTTTATTCCAGACTCTAAATTCGGTAAACGCATATCTTGTAGACCAAGAATAACAAATTCGTCGTGCACCCACGTTCTTGCTTTATTAATATGGTCCTCTGACACCAAGTGCATCAAGAGATCATCGTATGCAAACGATTCAAACGGATGCTTTGTGTATTCAATCGGTAAAAAATGCCAAGTCTGTTCGTTCATAACTACTCCTCAAAAATTTCATTATTTTTATATTATACTTAATTCGTCACAATTTTTCAGAATATCAACTTTAAGTTCAAATTTTAATTAGATACAATGAACTTAACCGTAAATTCTGGAGGGATTTTAATGAGTGAAGCAGTTAGTACATTAGATGGTTGGTGGAGTCTGCACCTACTCTACAACGTAGATTGGACAGCACTCCGTCTACTTGACGAGGCAGAACAAGACGCACTGATCTCTGAATTACAAGCTTTCTTAGATAAACAACAAGCTGTACAAGATGAAAAGAATGGAAGTTATGCGTTCTACAACATCACAGGTCAAAAGGCAGATTTATTATTATGGTTACTTAGACCAACTGTAGATGAGTTAAACGCACTTGAGCTTGAATTCAACAAGCTTCAGATATCTGAATTCTTAATGCCATCATATTCATATGTATCTGTTGTTGAAATGTCATCATATCTTGCAAAAGATTCGGATGAAGATCCGTATGAGAACCCATACGTGAAATCAAGACTATATCCTGACTTACCTAAGTCACAGTACATTTGTTTTTATCCTATGGACAAAAAACGTGATGGAGATGACAACTGGTATATGCTACCAATGGAGGAACGCCAGAAACTGATGCGTGACCATGGGATGATCGGACGTTCTTATGCAGGTAAAATCAAGCAATATATTACGGGCTCACAAGGTTTAGATAAATACGAATGGGGAGTAACTCTCTTGTCTGATGACATGTTAGAGTTCAAGAAAATCATCTACGAGATGAGATTCGATGAAACATCTGCACGTTATGGCGTGTTCGGTGACTTCTACGTTGGTGTCCACATACCTAACGATCAATTAGATCTGCTTTTCAAATAATTAATATTAAAATGTTTCGTGTTTTCCAAAACTGTGTATTATATAAAGTACAAAGAATTTAGGAGGACACATTGAATGAGTAGACTAATTAAACGTGCGCTTGTCTTTATCGCTCCAGTTGTTATTGGTAAAGTAGTGGACAAGATCATGAATAAAAACACTTCAAAAAATCCGTATACAACCGGCAAAAAACGCTAATATATATTAACGCCTCTTAAATTGTACTTAATTTAAGAGGCTTTTTGTGTCTGTAGACTCTGTGCAAAAACATAGGTGGAATGGCGAAATTTACAAGTTGGCATTTACTTACCAAATCCAGAAAAACAAATGAACATTTTCTGGAAAACATGATTACCCTCAAATAAAATTAAAAAATCATGCTACCATACTGGTAACATGATTTTACTGAATCACTAAGCAGGGATTTTAAGTGCGCCAATGATCACCATCACCCAAGATGCAATAAAGAATACGCCACCAATCGGTGTAACTGCACCTAAAATCTTAACGCCACTCAATGCTAATACGAAAAGGCTCCCGCTAAATAAAATAATACCCACTAACATAATCCAACCAGCTGTTCCAAATAGTTGTATACCCGTCATATGCTTTAACACACCAATCAATATGATTCCTAACCCATGATACATCTGGTAACGACATGCTGTTTCCCATACTTGTAAGTAATGCTCTGATAATTTCCCTTCTAATCCGTGTGCGCCAAACGCTCCACAAGCTACGCTTATTAGCGCGTTAATTGCTCCAACAATAATTAATACCTTCATAATTGTACTCCTTTAAAAATCAAAAATAGATGTTGCATTTGTCTTCTCTTCAGCGAGCAACAGCCCGTCCAAATTTTTGCGCTCTGGAATCTTACGTTCCTTAGGCTCTTCTTTCACTTCCATGTTTTTATCTTCTTTTAACACTGCCACAAGGCGCTCTACCGCATATAAGTGCTTGTCGTCATTCGACGCTTCGTACTTATCAAGTTCTTCATGAATCTCATTTAAAATACGTTTACGCATCTCTCTCACTCCATTCTACCTCAGTCTTTCCAACTGATTCCAAGAAGTCATTCGTTTCGCTGAACGGCTTCGATCCAAAGAATCCACGGTATGCTGATAATGGGCTCGGATGGGCGGATTGAATAATCTTGTGCTTACTCTCGTCAATTAGTTTAATTTTCGATTGCGCAGGTTTTCCCCACAAGATAAAAACAACGTCCTCTCGATACTTGGAAACGGCCTCGATCACCGCGTCCGTGAAAACTTCCCAGCCGATACCCCTATGGGAATTGGCTTGGTGCGCATCAACTGTTAGCACGGTATTCAAGAGAAGCACACCTTCTTTTGCCCAGTCTGATAAAGAACCAGTCGTACGTGTAATCCCTAAATCATTCTCTAATTCCTTATAGATATTTCTTAGGGATGGTGGGAACTTCGCCCCGTCACGCACCGCAAATGCCAAACCATATGCTTGATTGATGTTGTGATATGGATCTTGCCCGAGAATTACGACCTTCACATCTTCAAACGGCGTTAGATCAAATGCTTTATATATCTCATCGCGCTTCGGAAATACCTTCCCCTCACTATACTTCTCATCTAAAATTTCGTTAAGTCGTGTAAAATCATAGTTATTTTTAATCTCACTAAAGACATCTTGCCATTCCACAGGATCCCCCCTATTTCTTTAATATTATACCATTTTTATAATGAGCATGAGGGTAGAATGTTACATGATTTAATAGTAGAATATAGATATTATTTGATTCTTAAGGGGCGTTAAAACATGGCATTAAAGAAGACTTTAACAATTGCAGGAACGGACTGTTCAGGTGGCGCAGGCTACGCTGCAGATTTAAAAGCATTTGAACAACACGGAACGTATGGATATTGCGCATTAACTTCTATCGTTTCTATGGATCCAGAAACATGGTCACACCGCGTTTCACAAGTTCCACTTGAAGTCGTAAAACAACAAATTGAAACTGCACTATCTTTAAACCCAGATGCAATCAAGACAGGAATGCTTCCAAGTGAAGAAATTATTTCTGTTGCGAAAGATGCATTCTTAAATAGCAGCGCTAAATTCTTTGTCGTTGACCCAGTTATGGTATGTAAAGGTGACGATGAGGTGTTAAACCCAGGTTTAGTTGTAGCGATGCAGAAACATTTAATTCCGAATGCAACGATTGTAACGCCAAATTTATTTGAAGCAGGTCAACTTGCGGAGGTTAAAACACCAGCCACACTCGATGAAATCAAGGAAACTGCTAAGATTATCCACAATAAAGGCGCTAAATACGTCGTAGTTAAAGGTGGTACTGGTATTGTTGGAGATAAAGCCATCGATGTGTTCTATGATGGTGAAACATTCACGTTACTATCTGCAGACAAGATTGATGCATCATATAACCACGGTGCTGGGTGTACATTTGCAGCAAGTGTAACTGCAGACTTAGCAAACGGTAAGACACCACTTGAAGCAGTGCGTGACGCGAAAGCATTTGTCACTAGCGCAATCAAGCATGGTTGGAAAATGAATGAGCATGTCGGAGTTGTGACTCACGGTGCTTACAATACAGTTGAAGAAATCAAAGTAGAGACTGAAACTTTATAAATGTTTAATGAAAGAGATAGAGTCTTCTATCTCTTTTTAAATATAGATTGGAGATTATCATGGAACTAAAACCACTAGATGAAGAAAAAGTTCAAGCGCTCTTGGACGAATATAAAAATGAACCCGTATACATTCACGTCGAAATCACAAATGGTGTATATGCGAGCCACAATAACGATGACGTATTTAATACAGGAACATTCTTAAGAAATATTCCCGTGACGTACACTGAAGGTAAACTAAAAGGTGGCAACAACTTCGAGCATCGTGTTGGTTTAAAACTCGATAACGGCGGCTGGGTCTACGTGACTGGACTATCTCACTACACTGTTAATAAGAACGATGAGTTTATCTTACATGGTATCGATCACTCAGGTAAACTTGCAGCAGCCTTAGAGATTTCAAGGAAAGAATTTAAAAAATAGGAGTTTTATGATGACTTTAAAAGAAGAATCACATGTACTTGTTGTATTCCCACACCCAGACGATGAAGCGTTTGGTGTGTCAGCAACAATTATGAAATATAGAGATATGGGTGTGCCTGTGACCTACGCATGCTTGACGTATGGCGATATGGGACGTAACGTTGGTAACCCACCGACGACTAGAGAAGATTTATGGAAGATTCGCAAGGCTGAACAAGAAGAAGCCGCACGCTTAATGGATCTCTCTGAACTTAAGTTTTATGGTTATAGAGATAAAACGCTTGAGTTCGAAGAAAAAGGTAAGGTTAAAAACGATGTTCTTGAATTACTGCACGAGTTAAAACCTACAAGATTAATTTCTTTTTATCCTGGATATTGTGTGCACCCAGACCACGAAGCTACAGCAGCTGCGGTCTTAGATGCAGTAGCTGAATTGGATAAGAAAGACCGTCCAACACTTACTCTCGTTGCGTTTGATAAACGTACGTTCGAAGATTTAGGAGAACCAGACATTCAAACAGAAGTTAAAGATTATACAGATCGTAAATTGAAAGTGCTATCCGCACACGTGTCACAAACAGCTAAATTATTAATTGATTTGAGCAAAGATACACAAGTCAGTGAGATGGCACGAGAACGTTGGTTTGAAAAAGAGAACTTTTACCTTTATGATATAGAAGATTGGATTAATAATAAGGGGAACAATTAATATGGTTGGAATAGATTTTTCTAATCGCGAAGCGCGATATAGACACTTTGGTTCAGTCGAACCAATTAAAGGTACGAAACCTAAAAATAAAGAAGACATGGTAGATCTTCAAAACACAAAAAAGGACTTTCTATTTAGTGTAGATTCAGTTGGTATTAACAACTTAAAATATCCTGTAGTGATTGGCGATTACCAATCTGTTGGTACATTTGAACTTGCGACGAGTTTAGAACGCGACGAAAAAGGGATTAACATGAGCCGTATTTTAGAATCACTAGAAACTGAAAACAACAAAGGGGTTTCACTAGACTTTGAAACAATTGAAAAAGTATTAAGCGTACTTCAAAAAAATATGAAGCAGAAGTCAGCTGAACTTACAGCAACAGGTACTTGGTTCTTCAGTAAATATTCACCCGGCACGAACCTACATGCTGTGGCGAACGCTGATGTTAAATACCATGCTGAATATGATGGTGAGACGCTCACTAAAAAGCAGTTTGGTATGACTGGTATGATTACGACACTATGCCCTTGCTCTAAAGAAATCAGTGAGTATAGCGCACATAACCAGCGCGGTTACATCAAAGTTCTTCTCGATATTGACAATACGAAAGAACTTCCTGAAGACTACAAGGAAATCGTCTATAACGCGTTAGAAATTAACGCATCGAGTCAGCTCTATCCGATTTTAAAACGCACAGATGAAAAAATGGTAACAGAGCGCGCGTATGAGAATCCACGCTTTGTAGAAGACTTGATTCGTTTAGTCGCATATGACCTTGCAGATCTAGACTGGGTAAAAGGATTCGAAGTAGAATGCCGTAATGAAGAAAGTATTCATCAGCACGATGCTTTTAGTAGACTTAAATATACAAAATAAATAAAACACGCAACCCTTTGAGAGATTGACTCCCATAGGATCGCGTGTTTTTTGTGAGAATTTAGAAGCTGAATGTTGTGCCTTTCAAAATATGCACCACCTCATTCGGTAGTGCGCTCTTTTTTCTCTCGCTTTTTCCGGTTTCTTAATTCTCTAAAGAAGACTTTCAACATCTGTCTGGATTCTTCTTCCAAAACGCCTGATATCACCTCTGCACGGTGATTGAATTCTGTCGTGTCTAAAAGATTCATGAGACTGTCGACCGTGCCGCCTTTTGGGTCGCGTGCTCCGTACACCACTAGTGGCACACGACTCATCACAATTGCCCCACTACACATGACGCACGGCTCTAGCGTGACATAGAGCGTACTGTCTTCTAAACGAAAACTGCCCACCTCTTTACACGCCGCTTCAATCGCTAAAAGTTCCGCATGCGCCGTCGGCTGCTGCGTCGTCTCTCTCAGATTATGCGCACGCCCAATTATCTCTCCGTCTTTCACAACCACTGCGCCAATCGGGACCTCATCTTTTAAACGCGCGAGCTCTGCTTCTTTCAGCGCCTCTCTCATGTAGAATTCATGATTCATCTAAGATAAACTTCCCGTCTTTAAATAGATCTTTCACGCTGTCCACGATGTGGTCGGCACCTTCAAGGTGGACACTCTCACACGTGCCCGACAATACTCCGATTGTCGTTACGCCTTCGTCTTTTCCTAGAAGTGTGTCCGCACTGTTGTCTCCAACCATCACGACTTCTTTAAGATTAAGCCCCGCTTCAATTTGATCTTGCAGCACCCTAATATCCGGTTTGCTGTACGGTGTGTCGTCCCCACACACAATCTCTGATATATATTCCTCAAGCTCAAATTTTTTAATGAAATTAAGTGTGCTCTGTCTGGAATCTGAAGTAAGTATCATATTGGTGTAGCCGAGTTTTTGTCCAGTTTTGAGCGCTTCTACAGCACCATCGATGAGTACCATATTATCATGCAACTCGTCCAAACTGTTCTCATAGTATGCTTTTGCCCACTTGCCTCCACCTTCATGAATACCTTCAAATGCATGGTGAATATCTTTACCCGTGCCAGATGCGATCACTGAGTTCGGCATTATTTCTCCGTCTCGTATACCGAATGTTTCTGCTAGCTCTTTTGGATCATCATTTATTTCAAATTCATCAATAAAGTCGCTGATGCACCTGTGCGCATACGGTATCCAAATTTTATGATAGTCAAGGAGCGTACCATCTTTGTCATATATGATCACTTTCTTCATTTTCTATCCCTACTTTATTTTGCTGTATTCATCTGTTCACGAATACCAGAAAGCATCTTTTCAGTCATCTTGTCTAAGTCGTACGCGCATTTAAAGTTCCATTGTTTCTTCGCTTCATCACAGTTTAAACTATTTGGCCATGACTCAGCAATTGCTTGACGCATTGGATCTACGTCATATCCAAGTTCAAATTCAGGTATATGTTTTCTAATTGAAGCTGCAACCATCTCTGGATCTACACTCATCGCGCTTACGTTGAACGCGTTGCGTACAGTTAATTTCTCTGGATCGGCTTCAAGTAAATCGATAATACAGTTGATTGCATCGTCGATATACATCATATCCATGAATGTACCTTTATCTATAAAGCTCTTGTAAGAACCGTTTTTCAGCGCTTCAAAATAAATTTCACACGCGTAATCTGTCGTGCCGCCACCTGGTTCTTGTTCGTAAGAGATTAAGCCAGGGAATCTAACTGAGCGAGTATCCACGCCGAATCGCTCATGATAATAATCAAGAAGGAGTTCACCAGCTACCTTATTCACACCATACATAGTCGATGGACGTTGAACAGTCTCCTGTGGTGTATTGTCTTTTGGTGTAGATGGACCAAACGACCCTATTGAACTTGGTGTAAAGTATAGTGCACCAACCTCACGTGCTGCTTCAAGCGTGTTCATTAAACCACCCATGTTAATTTCCCATGCGCGTTTAGGCTCTCTTTCAGCCACAGCACTTAAGAGTGCTGCTAAGTGAATAATCGTGTCTGGTTTGAATTTTTTAGTCATTTCCATAACCGCATCACTGTCAGTAACGTCAAGAATTTCGAATGGCGTGTCTTTCATCTTTCCCCGCTCTGGAATTCTTAAGTCTGTAGGTAATACGTTTTCTTCTCCATACAATTCACGTAGTTTAACGGTTAATTCTGTACCAATTTGACCAAGGGCACCGGTAATTAAAATTCTTTTCATTGTGCTTAAATCCTCCTAGATAATGCCGAGCTCTTTTCCAACTTTTTCATAAATTTTTAATGCGTCATCGAGCATTTCTTTTGTGTGTGCTGCAGTTGGCATGTTACGTACACGTCCCGTACCTCTTGGTACTGTTGGGAATACGATTGATTTCGCGTATACACCCTCTTCTTTAAGTCTCTTAGAAAATTCCTGAGTTAATTTTTCTTCACCAATGATTACAGGTGTGATAGGCGTTTCTGAATGCCCGATGTCGAATCCTAAATCTTTAAGACCAGCCTTCAGGTAGTCCCCATTTTCCCATAATTTGTCGTGAAGTTCAGTAGATGCCATTAGCTTTCTCACCGCTTCAGTGATTGCTTTCGTGTCTGCAGGTGTTAGTGCTGTTGAGAATAAGAATGGACGTCCGGCTACTTTTAAGTAGTCGATTAATTCTTGCGAACCTGCAACGTATCCTCCTACAACACCGATAGCTTTAGATAAAGTACCCATTTGCATATCGACTTCTTTTTCTAAACCGAAGTGCTTAACAGTTCCAGCACCTTTACCCATAACACCCGAACCATGCGCGTCATCAACATAAGTGATTAGGTCATACTCTTTAGCGATTTCCATGATCTCAGGAAGTAATGCAACATCTCCGTCCATTGAGAATACACCATCAGTAATAAACATTACTTTGTTGTACTCGCCAGATTCAGTTGCTTCTTTCGCTTTTTGTCTTAAGTCTTCCATGTCTGAGTGGTTTACGCGTATAATTTTTGCACCAGATAAGCGACATCCATCAATGATTGATGCATGATTTAACGCGTCAGAAAGAATTGCATCACCTTTTTTCATGATTGCTGGAATTGCACCTTGGTTTGCATTGAAACCAGAAGTAAACGCGATTACAGCTTCTGTACCTTTGAATTCAGCTAAAACGTCTTCTAACTCTTTGTGTAAATCTAACGTACCGTTGATTGTACGTACGGCGCCTGCACCTACTCCGTGACTATCTACTGCATCTTTAGCGGCTTGCTTCAGGTCTTCATCAGTAGCAAGACCTAAATAGTTGTTTGACGATAGGTTAATAAGCTTTTGGCCATCAATTGTGATGACAGGTCCGTTTGCACCGTCAACAACATCGATTTCATTGTATAACCCATTATCTTTTAACTCAGTGAGTTGTGTGTTTAAATATTCTTTTAAAATTTGAGACATAAAAAATGCCCTCCTTATAATGTTAATTCTATTTTAACAAAAGTAAGCGATACCCTTAACTAAAAACATTTATTTGTATAAAGTTTCAATATTCTTTCAATTTATAATCGTTCATCTTTAGAATAGTCTGATTTTTTGCTAAAATTAAACAAACGCGACTTATGGAGGAATAGAGATGTCAATTAAAGAAATTGCAACAAGTCTAGAAGACAAGATGGTAGAAACGAGACGTTACATGCACATGCATCCTGAAGTTTCGTTTAAAGAAGAAAAAACATATGAATTTATTTTAGATAAACTTAAGCAATATGATGGGTTAAAGATTCGCGAAAATGTGGGTAAGAACAATGAAACAACAGGGAAAGGACTGTTCGCTACATTTGGTGAAGGTCATCCGCACATCGCATTCCGTGCTGATTTTGATGCACTTCCTATTGTCGATCAGAAGGATGTACCATATAAATCACAAAACGAGGGCGTAATGCATGCGTGTGGTCATGACGGACACACGTCTACCCTAATCGCTCTTGTCGATGCTGTAAGTCATAATAAGGATAAACTTAAAGGATCCGTGTCATTTATCTTCCAATTCGGTGAAGAAACAGCCCCTGGTGGTGCGAAGTTCATGATAGAAGACGGCATTTTAGAAGATGTCGATAAGGTTTATGGTCAACATTACTGGAGCCAATTTCCAACTCATGAAATTCGCACGCGTAAAGGTGAGCTGATTTCATCCCCAGATACATTTAAAGTAAAAATTAAAGGTCGTGGTGGACATGCTGCTCACCCTGGAAATAATATCGACGCAATCTTAATTGCAGCTGAAATGATCACGAGTCTGCAAACTGCGGTCGCACGTCAAATTGCGCCATTAGAAAATGCTGTTGTGACGATTGGTAAGATATCTGCTGGTAATTCATTTAACGTCATGCCAGACGTTGTAGAGTTCGAGGGTACAGTGCGTACGTTCAAGCCAGAAATAAAACAAAAGATTAAAGAAATTTTCGAATTAGAAGTCGAATATACAGCGAAAAAGCGTGGCGCTATTGGAATGCTAAACTACATAGAAGGATATCCCGCGGTTGTAAACCTTGACCGTGAAGCTGAAGTGGTTGAAGAAGCAGCTAAAGCGCTCGGACTCGAATTCGTTGAAGCAAAACCATCGATGATCGGTGAAGACTTCTCGATGTATATTCAAGACAAGCCTGGTGCGTTCTTCTATACAGGATCAGGTAGTGAAGGTAAGAACTCAACATTTGCGCACCATCACGAAAAATTCGATTTAGATGAAGATGCAATGAAGACTGCACTACAGATGTTTATGAAAATTCTAGAAATTGAGGAAGTGGTGACATGGGGATAGACCTCGTAGAGGAAGCGCGCGAACACTTCGCTGAAACCGTACGACTGCGACGTCACTTTCACATGCACCCAGAACTTTCCTTCAAAGAAGTTGAAACACCGAAATTCATAGCCGAGTACCTAAAGGATATTGGAATTGAAGTGGAAACAGGTGTTGGTGGCAACGGCGTTGTTGGTAGACTTAATATAGATAGAAATAAGCCAACCGTCGCACTCCGTGCTGATTTTGACGCACTTCCGATTCAAGACGAAAAGAAAGTTCCATATAAGTCGCAAGTAGACGGAGTTATGCATGCGTGTGGACATGATGCTCATACTGCTGTACTACTTACTGTAGCGAAGATTCTTACTAAACATAAAGATGAATTGAAGGGTAACGTTGTTTTTATATTCCAACATGCGGAAGAAGTGGACCCTGGTGGTGCCATTCAGATGATCAACGACGGTTGTCTCGAAAATGTCGATGCAATTTTTGGTATGCATGTTTCGAGCCATATGGAAGTCGGTGAAATGGGGTACAAATATGGTGTCGCAACTGGGATGCCAGATGATTTCACGATTACTTTAATTGGTGAAGGTGGCCACGCGGCGAAACCACATAAGACGATTGACCCGGTGGCTGCTGGAATTGTGCTCTGTCACGACTTGCAATACAACATTACGCGTAAGATTTCACCTATGGATAACGCTGTATTATCTATCACCATTTTTAATGCGGGAACTCAGCATAATGTTATTCCGGATCGTGTGATGATTGGAGGCACTCTGCGCACGTTTAGCTATGAGACACAGAAGAGACTGATAAAAGAACTGAATCGCTCTCTGCGAGGCGTACAGACCTCTCATGGAGTCCGTTTCGAGCTTGACTATATGAAAGGCTATCCTCCTGTTATAAATGATGACGAGATGGTTGATTTAGTTCGTGGCGTGATGGATAACGTATCCACAGTGACTAGAACGAATAAATTAGAGAAAGATCTTGGTGGAGAAGATTTTGCGTACTACTTAGAAAAAGTGCCTGGCGCATTTTTCTATACTGGGACTAAGAATACTGCACTAAATACTGATTATGCACACCACACATCTCACTTTGATATTGATGAGCATGGGATGAAAAACGGCGTTGCCGTGATGCTTGGTGCTGCACTTGATTACTTAAATAAGGAGCATGAATAATATGGATATAAAAAAAGTTATAGAGGATCATTTTGAAGACACACTTAGGATGCGTCGCCATATGCACATGTATCCAGAGCTTTCTTTCCAAGAAGAAAACACGAAGCAATACATTTATGATGAACTAAAAAATCTAGGCATTGAGGTTAGAAGAGACGTTGGTGGAAATGGTCTCGTTACAAGACTTCACGTAGATGATGAATACCCTACAATCGCATTCCGTGCAGACTTCGACGCATTACCTATCGATGAAGAGGCGGATGTTGAGTTTAAATCTAAGAACCCTGGCGTCATGCACGCCTGCGGACATGATGCACACACAGCAACTCTCATGACGCTTCAAAAAATATTAGTTAAACATAAAGATAAACTCCCGGTTAACGTTGTGGCGATTCACCAACATGCGGAAGAACTTCCACCAGGTGGCGCGATTTCTATGATCGAAGATGGTGCATTAGACGGAGTCGATTATTTCTTTGGCACTCACGTGTCGTCATTATTTCCGGTGAACCACATCGGTTGGAACTACGACACGATGTACGCAAATGCTGATTCATTTACGATTACTGTAAATGGACACGGCGGACATGGAGCAGAGCCAGAAAATGCAATTGACCCGATTGTTGCATCAGCATCTTTAATCTCGCAACTACAAACGATTGTGTCGCGTTCGGTGAGTCCACTCGACTCTGCAGTTGTATCAGTAACAGCATTTAACTCAGGAGTTGCGTTTAACGTTATTCCAAATAAAGCAGAAATTAAAGGTACGATTAGAACATACGAGCAAGATGTGAGAGAACTCATAGCAAAACGTATCAAGGAGCTCTGTACTGGAATTGAAGTAGGTTTCGGTGTTAAGATTGATGTGGATATAACATACGGATATCCTTCTCTTAAAAACGATGTGGATATGACAGACTATGTTGTAGATGTCGCATCGAATGACAAGATATTCATAAGAGACGTTGTTGAAATCCCATCATCCATGGGTGCAGAAGACGCTGCGTATTACTTACAAAAAGTACCTGGATGTTACTTCTCCACAGGAGTTGGAAATGTGGAAAAAGGAATAGATGTGCCACACCATAACCCACTGTTCAACATTGACGAAGAAGGGATGAAAGCAGCCCTCGAAGTATTCTTAAAAATTATAATTAACTTTGATCAGGTGAAGAAATAATGAGAAATCTTTCTCTAAACGAAAAGATATATGTTGAATCATATGTCGAAAACAATAAGAAAAGTATGCTACTTGCATACCTATTGTGGTTCTTCCTAGGAATGCTAGGAATCCATAGATTCTATTTAGGGCGCTGGATTAGCGGACTCATACTTCTATTACTCACGGCACTCACATCATGGTGGACAGCTGGAATACCAACAATTATCTGGTTATTCATAGACATGTTCTTAATCATACCAATGGTAAATAGCACAAAGCGTAAAGCATATCGCGAAGCGATAAGAGAAATTAATAGAAGTAAAAGATAGGATATGAAGAGACCCCTTAGGGTCTCTTTTTTAATAATTGGTTTAATTTTGACAGGTATAGGATAATATTGGCAATTGCTTATAATCAATTAGAAGATGAAGAACACATCTCCCTGTTCCGACATCTCATTTCTAATCTTTCTTTCATCCTTAATAGTCTAATCTTTCTAAAACAAAAAAACACTTCTAGACATTGTCTAGAAGTGTTATAAATCATAAGATTTAATTTTTATTAAGCGTCGATTCCAGTTACAACACCAGAACCTACAGTACGTCCACCTTCACGGATTGAGAAACGTGTACCGTCTTCAATCGCGATTGGAGAAATTAATTCAACATCCATTTCGATGTTGTCTCCAGGCATTACCATTTCAGTACCTTCTGGTAAGTTCACTACGCCAGTTACGTCAGTTGTACGGAAGTAGAACTGAGGACGGTAGTTAGTGAAGAATGGAGTATGACGTCCACCTTCTTCTTTAGATAAAACGTAAACTTCAGCTTTGAATTTGCTGTGTGGAGTGATTGATCCTGGAGCAGCTAATACTTGACCACGTTGGATGTCTTCACGTGATACACCACGTAATAACGCACCAATGTTGTCTCCTGCTTCAGCGTAATCTAATAATTTACGGAACATTTCTACTCCAGTTACAGTTGTCTTAGAAGGAGCTTCAGTTAAACCAATAATTTCAACTTCTTCTCCAACTTTAACTTGTCCACGCTCAACGCGTCCTGTAGCTACAGTACCACGACCAGTGATTGAGAATACGTCCTCAACTGGCATCATGAATGGCTTGTCAGAGTCACGCTCTGGAGTTGGGATGTACTCATCCACAGCTTCCATAAGTTCTAAGATTTTCTTCTCATACTCTTCGTCACCTTCAAGTGCTTTAAGAGCTGATCCAGCGATTACAGGAATGTCATCGCCAGGGAAGTCATATTCAGAAAGAAGTTCACGAACTTCCATTTCTACTAATTCAAGTAATTCTTCGTCGTCTACCATGTCAACTTTGTTTAAGAATACAACAAGTGCTGGTACACCTACGTTACGTGAAAGTAGGATGTGCTCACGAGTTTGTGGCATTGGGCCATCTGCAGCAGATACTACTAAGATTCCGCCGTCCATTTGAGCAGCACCAGTGATCATGTTTTTAACGTAGTCTGCGTGTCCTGGGCAGTCAACGTGAGCATAGTGACGTGATGGTGTTTCATACTCAATGTGTGAAGTATTGATTGTGATTCCACGCTCTTTTTCTTCAGGTGCGTTGTCTACTTGGTCATAAGACTGAGCAGCTCCACCATAGTGTTTAGCTAATACAGTTGCGATTGCAGCTGTTAATGTTGTTTTACCGTGGTCTACGTGACCAATTGTACCAATATTGGCATGCGTTTTCGAACGGTCAAATTTTTCTTTTGCCATTTTGAAATACCTCTCCTTATTATAAGAAAATTATTATTATTCTGCCCAAGTAAATTGGGCAGAAGTGTATCTATACAATTTATACATGTTTACCAATGAAAAATCAAGTATATTGATTATTCACCCGTGTTTTTCTTGATGATTTCCTCAGAGATCGATTTAGGAACTTCCTCATAATGGTCAAATACCATTGAGTAAACTCCGCGACCTTGAGTATTTGAACGCAAGCTAGTTGCGTAACCAAACATCTCTGAAAGTGGAACGAATGCATTAACTACTTGTGCGTTACCACGAGCGTTCATACCTTCTACACGTCCACGACGTGAAGTTACGTCACCCATGATATCTCCAAGATATTCTTCAGGCATAACGATTTCAACTTTCATAACAGGTTCTAAGATTACTGGTTTACATTTCTTAGCCGCTTCTTTTAGAGCAAGTGATGCTGCGATCTTGAACGCCATCTCAGATGAGTCAACGTCGTGGTAAGATCCATCAAATAATCTTGCTTTAACGTCTACTAATGGATATCCAGCAAGAACACCGTTTTCAAGTGCATTTCTAAGTCCATCTTCTACAGCTGGGATGTATTCACGTGGAACTACACCACCAACAACGTTGTCGATGAATTCAAATCCTGCACCTTGTTCATTAGGGATAAATTCAATGTGTACGTCACCGTACTGACCGCGTCCACCAGACTGACGGCTGAATTTACCTTGTACTTCTGCTGATTGTGTGAATGTTTCACGGTAAGAAACCATTGGCGCACCAACGTTACATTCTACCTTGAATTCACGTTTCATACGGTCAACAAGTACGTCTAAATGTAATTCACCCATACCACCGATGATTACCTGACCAGTTTCTTGGTCAGTATAAGCAGTGAAAGTTGGGTCTTCTTCTTGTAATTTAACAAGGGCAGTAGTCATTTTATCTTGGTCAGCTTTTGATTTAGGCTCAACAGATAAGTGGATTACTGGCTCAGGGAATTCCATTGACTCTAAGATAACGCCAAGTTTTTCTTGAGTTAATGTGTCACCTGTACCTGTATCTTTAAGTCCAACTGCAGCAGCGATATCACCAGAGTAAACTGTTGAAAGTTCCTCACGTGAGTTCGCGTGCATTTGAAGAATACGTCCTACACGTTCACGTTTACCTTTTGTTGTATTTGAAACGTAAGAACCAGACTCTAGTTTACCTGAGTAAACACGGAAGAATGTCAACTTACCAACGAATGGATCCGTCATAACTTTAAATGCTAAAGCCGTGAATGGCTCGTCATCGCCTGGTTTTGCTACGTATTCTTCTTCTGGGTTGTCAACCATGTGACCAACGATAGGTCTTACGTCAAGTGGTGATGGTAAGTAAGAAATAATACCATCTAGGAGTAATTGAACCCCTTTGTTTTTGAATGCTGTACCACAGAATACTGGATAGAATTCAACAGCACAAGTCGCATCACGAATAGCTTTCTTAAGCACGTCTTCTGGAATGTCTTCTCCACCGAGGTATAATTCCATGATTTCTTCGTTAACGTCAGCTAAGCCTTCGATTAACGCTTCGCGCATTTCAGTTGCTTTTTCTAGGAATTCTTCCGGAATGTCTACTTCTTCAACGTCTTGACCTAAGTCATCATTGTAAAGGTAAGTTTTCCAGTGAACTAAGTCGATGATTCCTCTGAAATCATCTTCTGCACCAATTGGGAATTGAACTGCATGAGCGTTTGCTTGTAAACGATCTCTTACAGTACCAATTGCGTATTCAAAATCAGCACCAATTTTGTCCATTTTGTTTACGAATACAATACGAGGTACCCCGTAAGTAGTCGCTTGTCTCCATACTGTTTCAGTTTGTGGCTCAACACCTGATTGAGCGTCTAATACTGTTACAGCTGAGTCAAGTACACGTAAAGAACGTTCAACTTCAACCGTGAAGTCTACGTGTCCAGGAGTATCAATGATATTAACACGGTGACCATCCCACTCAGCAGTTGTTGCAGCTGAAGTGATTGTGATTCCACGTTCTTGTTCTTGCTCCATCCAGTCCATCTGTGATGCACCTTCGTGAGTTTCTCCAAGTTTGTGGATACGGCCAGTGTAATAAAGGATACGTTCTGTAGTAGTCGTTTTACCAGCATCGATGTGAGCCATGATACCGATATTACGAGTATTTTCTAATGAAAATTGTCTTGTCATAGAACTTGTTTCTCCTTCCAAGAGTTAATCTATTTTAACTAACAGACTACTAGCCGAAAATTACCAGCGGTAGTGAGCAAATGCTCTGTTAGCTTCTGCCATTTTATGCATTTCTTCACGACGCTTAACTGAAGCGCCTGTGTTGTTTGCTGCATCAAGAATTTCGTTTGCAAGTCTTTCAACCATAGTTTTCTCTCCACGAAGACGTGAATAGTTAACTAACCAACGAAGTCCTAAAGTTGTACGTCTTTCTGGACGTACCTCAACTGGTACTTGATAGTTAGATCCACCAACACGGCGTGCTTTAACTTCAAGTAATGGCATAATGTTATCAAGTGCTTCTTCGAAGACTTCCATCGGATTTCTACCTGAACGTTCTTCTACTAAATCAAACGCACTATAAAGAATTTTTTGAGATGTACCACGTTTACCATCAACCATTAACTTGTTGATTAATTTAGTGATTAATTTAGAGTTATGAATTGGATCCGGTAATACGTCTCTTTTAGCTACTGGGCCCTTACGTGGCATAGCAAGTTCCTCCTTCCATAAAATGATTGCTTTTTCGAGTTTATTTTTAATTTATTTAGGTTTCTTAGCACCGTATTTAGAACGTCCTTGCATACGTCCATCAACACCTGAAGTATCAAGCGCTCCACGAACTACTGTGTAACGTACCCCTGATAAGTCTTTTACGCGTCCACCACGAACAAGTACAACTGAGTGCTCTTGTAGGTTGTGTCCAATCCCTGGGATATATGCGTTAACTTCCATGTTGTTTGAAAGTCTAACACGTGCATATTTACGTAAAGCTGAGTTCGGTTTACGTGGAGTCATCGTACCAACACGTGTACATACACCACGTTTTTGTGGAGCATTGTTACGAGTAACTTCTTTCTTCAAGCTGTTGAATCCTCTGTTTAATGCAGGCGCTTCAGATTTAGTCGTTTTAGATTTACGAGGTTTTCTGATTAACTGATTAATTGTAGGCATTCTTCATTTCCTCCTCTCTTGATTCAAATAGTCCACACATCCAGGTGGTTCATTTTTAAACAATAAAAAATTTGTAAGAATTTTAAGCTCTTACAACACATTTTTATCCGTGCGTTACCCCAATATGAGTAACCTTAAATATTGTAACACCCAACCAAAGGTGCTGTCAATTATTTCTAGGACATTTTTTAAGTTAAAATTAATAAAATAAACACTTCCGACCAAACAAATTTTTGACCGGAAGTATTCAGTTTTAAATATTATTTTTCACTTGTGGCTTCTTCAGCTGCTTCTTTCTCCGCTTGAATTCTTTCTTCTTCAGCGTCGATTCTAGTTTGTTGACCTTCTACTTCAACTTCAACGTCACGGTATTTAGGCATACCTGTACCAGCAGGAATCAACTTACCGATAATAACGTTCTCCTTGAGTCCAAGTAAGTCATCGCGTTTACCTTTGATTGCTGCATCTGTAAGAACACGAGTTGTTTCTTGGAATGATGCTGCAGAAAGGAAGCTTTCTGTTTCAAGTGATGCTTTTGTAATCCCAAGTAACACAGGCTTAGCTGTAGCTGGACGCTTTCTTCCTTGGAATACAACTTTGTTTGCTTCTTGGAACGTGTGAATATCTACTAATGCACCTGGGATAAGTGTCGTTTCACCCGCATCGATGATGCGAACTTTACGTAACATTTGTCTGACCATTACCTCAACGTGCTTGTCGTCGATTTCTACCCCTTGCATGCGGTATACTTTTTGAACTTCTTTCAATAGATATTCTTGCGTTCTATTTAAACCAGCAACTTTCAGGAGCTCTTTAGGTTCAATAGATCCGTCTGTTAGCGTTTCACCTGGTATGACTGTTTGTCCTTCTTCAACAATCACGCGTGCTGCTCCAGGAGCTACGTAAGTTCTTGTCTCTTCATGGCCCTTAACCTTAATTTCTTGCTGGCGATCTTTGATGAGTTCGATTGATTGGATTGTACCTTCAATCTCAGTAATTACAGCTTGACCTTTAGGGTTACGCGCTTCGAAAAGCTCTTGGATACGCGGTAAACCTTGAGTGATGTCTGACCCTGCTACTCCACCTGTGTGGAATGTACGCATCGTAAGCTGAGTTCCTGGTTCACCAATAGATTGCGCTGCAATCGTACCAACCGCTTCCCCAACTTCAACTTTTTCACCCGTCGCAAGGTTTTTACCGTAACATTTTTCACATACACCATAGCGCGTGTTACATGTAAATGCTGAACGGATGTAAACTTCTTCAATTCCTGCATTGACAATTTCTTTCGCGATATCAGATGTAATTAATTCATTTGCACCAATGATAACTTCATCCGTATTTGGATGTCTCACTGTTTCTTTCACATAACGACCTTCGAGACGATCAAATAGTGGTTCGATAATTTCTGAACCTTCTTTGATCTCACTGACTTTAAGCCCTTTATCAGTACCACAGTCAGCTTCTCTAACGATTACGTCTTGCGCAACGTCTACGAGACGTCTTGTCAAGTAACCTGAGTCTGCTGTCTTAAGTGCTGTATCCGCAAGACCTTTACGCGCACCGTGTGTAGAGATAAAGTACTCGAGTACTGTTAAACCTTCACGGAATGAAGATTTAATTGGTAATTCGATAATCTGACCAGACGGGTTTGCCATGAGTCCACGCATACCTGCAAGCTGAGTGAAGTTTGACGCGTTACCACGTGCTCCTGAGTCTGCCATCATGTAGATTGGGTTGAACTTATCAAGGGACTCCATCAGCTGATCTTGAATGTCGTCTTTAACTCTAGTCCACATTTCAATTACAGTGTTGTAACGTTCTTCTTCAGTGATTAAACCTCGATCGTATTGTTTTTGAACAACTTCAACTTTTTCTTCTGTTTTAGCAATGAGTTCTTGCTTGTTCGGAAGAACGATAATGTCTGATACCCCAACTGTGATACCTGCACGCGTTGAATATTTGAATCCTAAGTCTTTCATTAAGTCTAGCATTACAGATGTTTCTGTGATGTGGAACTTGTTGAAGACTTCGGCAATAATTTGTCCTAAGAATCCTTTGTCAAAAGGCTTTACAACCGCGGTATCTCTAAACTTGCCTACAAGCCCTTCTTCACCTAGATCTTCTGCTTTGATGAAGTAACGATCTGGAGTTTTACGTTCCAAGTTTTCGCGCGTCGGCTCGTTGATGTACGGGAAGCTTGGTGGCATAATTTCGTTGAAAATCACTTTACCAACGGTAGTCATAAGGATTTTATCCGTATGCTCTTCGCCGATTTTCTCAACAGGCATATTACCTGTGTGAACACCGATTCTTGTGTGAAGTGATGCATAGCCCGAACGGTATGCCATGATAACCTCTTCATAGTCTTTAAAGATGTGTCCTTCACGTTTTGTGTTTTCTTTTTCAAGTGTTAAGTAGTAGTTACCAAGTACCATGTCCTGAGATGGTGTAACAACTGGTTTACCATCTTTTGGGTTAAGGATGTTAGAGGCCGCAAGCATGAGCATGCGTGCTTCTGCTTGTGCTTCCTTAGATAAAGGTACGTGAACCGCCATCTGGTCACCATCGAAGTCTGCGTTATATGCAGTAGTTACGAGTGGGTGAAGACGAATTGCGCGACCTTCTACTAATACTGGTTCGAATGCTTGGATACCAAGTCTGTGTAAGGTAGGTGCACGGTTTAACAGAACTGGATGCTCTTTTATTACGTCTTCTAATACGTCCCAAACTGATTCGTCTAAACGCTCAATTTTGTTTTTCGCATTTTTAATGTTTGTAGCAAGATCTCTTGCAACAAGCTCTCTCATTACGAAAGGTTTGAATAACTCTAATGCCATTTCCCTTGGTAAACCACATTGGTACATTTTAAGACTCGGACCTACAACGATAACCGAACGTCCTGAATAGTCTACACGTTTACCAAGTAAGTTCTGTCTGAAACGACCTTGTTTACCTTTAAGCATATGAGAAAGTGATTTAAGTGGTCTGTTGCCAGGTCCTGTTACAGGACGGCCACGACGACCGTTATCGATTAAAGCATCTACTGCTTCTTGTAACATACGTTTTTCGTTTTGAACGATGATGCCAGGAGCACCAAGGTCAAGAAGACGTTTTAAACGGTTGTTACGGTTGATAACACGGCGGTATAAGTCGTTTAAATCGCTTGTCGCGAAACGTCCACCATCTAATTGAACCATAGGTCTGATATCTGGTGGAATAACTGGAAGTGCATCGAGAACCATCCACTCAGGTTTGTTTCCAGAGTGACGGAATGCTTCTACAACTTCTAAACGACGAATTGCACGAGTTAAACGTTGACCTGTCGCAGTTTCAAGTTCAGTTTTTAACTCTTCTAATTCTTTTTCTAAGTCTACTTTTTGAAGAAGTTCTTTGATTGCTTCCGCACCCATTTTTGCAGTAAACGTATTACCGTGCTTCATGTAATATTCACGGTATTCACGTTCCGATAATAGTGTCTTCGATTCAAGTCCAGTTGATCCTGGTTCAATGACTACATAAGATGCGAAATAGATAATTTCTTCTAAATTACGCGGAGACATATCAAGTAACAGTCCCATACGTGAAGGTATTCCTTTGAAATACCAAATGTGTGAAACAGGGGCAGCGAGTTCAATGTGCCCCATTCTTTCACGACGTACTTTCGCACGTGTAATTTCTACACCACAATTTTCACACACATGACCTTTGTATCGTACACGTTTATATTTACCACATGCACATTCCCAGTCCTTTGTTGGTCCAAAAATCTTCTCACAGAATAAACCGTCTTTTTCTGGCTTAAGTGTTCTGTAGTTAATTGTTTCTGGTTTTTTAACTTCTCCGCTAGTCCATGAGCGGATTTTCTCAGGTGATGCAAGCCCGATCTTCATATACTGAAATCTATTTACATCTATCAATGAGCTTTCCTCCCTAAAAGTTTCTTGTAAGTGGAGCTTACTCTGTAACAGTTTTCGCTGCTTCAGCTTTCTCATCTACTTCTTTTGGTTCACTCGGTGCAAAATCATCTTCTGATGCATGCATTTCTACTTCATTGTCGTCTTCGTCCATGATTGAAACATCAAGACCAAGTGATTGTAGTTCTTTTAAGAGTACACGGAACGATTCTGGAATGCTTGGCGCTGGTAAGTTTTCACCTTTAACAATCGCTTCATAAGTGTTCACACGACCGATTGTGTCGTCTGACTTAACCGTAAGAATCTCTTGTAATGTATACGCTGCACCATATGCTTCAAGCGCCCATACTTCCATCTCACCGAAACGCTGACCACCGAATTGCGCTTTACCTCCGAGTGGTTGTTGTGTAACAAGTGAGTATGGTCCTGTACTTCTTGCGTGTAGTTTATCGTCTACCATGTGTGAGAGTTTAAGCATGTACATGACGCCGACAGATACACGGTTTTCAAATGGTTCCCCTGTTCTTCCGTCATAAAGTACTGTTTTACCATCTCTAGCAAGTCCTGCTTCTTCCATAGTGTTCCAAACGTCATCTTCGTTGGCACCATCGAATACAGGTGTTGCCATCTTAAGTCCCATTTCACGAGCGGCCATACCCAGGTGTAATTCAAGCACCTGACCAATGTTCATACGTGATGGTACCCCGAGTGGATTTAACATGACATCGATTGGCGTACCGTCCGGTAAATAAGGCATGTCCTCTTCCGGTAAAAT
Source organism: Phocicoccus pinnipedialis (assembly GCF_903994035.1). Taxonomy (GTDB): domain Bacteria; phylum Bacillota; class Bacilli; order Staphylococcales; family Salinicoccaceae; genus Phocicoccus; species Phocicoccus pinnipedialis. The sequence goes on along the minus strand of NZ_CAJEWB010000004.1, from coordinate 65,844 downwards.
CTTAGAAATTACACCCTTGTTACCATGGCGTCCCGCCATTTTATCTCCGACTGAGATCTTTCTCTTCTGAACGATATACACGCGAACTAACTGGTTAACACCAGGTGATAGTTCGTGCCCGTCTGCTCTATTAAATACTTTAACATCTAAGACGATACCACCCGCACCGTGTGGCACACGTAATGAAGTATCACGTACTTCACGTGCTTTTTCACCAAAGATTGCGTGTAACAGACGATCTTCTGGCGTTTGCTCAGTAACACCTTTAGGCGTTACTTTTCCGACTAAGATATCGCCGTCTTTTACTTCCGCACCGATGTGAATAATTCCACGTTCATCAAGCTTCTTCATTGCACTTTCTGCAACGTTTGGAATATCTCTTGTGATTTCTTCTGGACCAAGTTTTGTATCTCTTGATTCCGATTCGTATTCTTCAATGTGAATAGAAGTATACACGTCGTCTTTAACAAGACGTTCTGACATGATTACAGCATCTTCATAGTTATAACCGTCCCACATCATAAATCCAACAACTAAGTTACGGCCTAATGCCATTTCTCCATTGTCCATGGATGGTCCATCTGCTAAGATTTCGCCTTTTTCTACTTCTTCTCCAACTTCAACAATTGGTTTTTGAGTGTAGCACGTTCCTGCGTTTGAACGCACGAATTTCACTAGATTGTATTTGTCGAGTTCAGTTTCAACAAATTTGCCGTCACCTTTTTTATCTTCTAAACGGCGTACATGAATCTCACGAGATTCTACGTGTTCAACGATACCTTTGTAGCGTGACACAATTGCTGCACCTGAGTCTTTTGCTGCTACGTGTTCCATGCCTGTACCAACATACGGTGATTCAGGAATTAATAGTGGCACAGCTTGACGTTGCATGTTCGCACCCATTAGTGCACGGTTCGCGTCGTCGTTCTCTAAGAATGGAATACATGCTGTCGCTGCAGATACAACCTGCTTAGGAGATACGTCCATGTAGTCCATACGTTCGCGTGGCATAACAGTGTTGTCACCGCGGAAACGACAAATGATGTCCTCATTTACGAATGAGCCATCTTCTGCAAGAACTGCATTCGCCTGAGCAACTACATAGTTGTCTTCTTCATCGGCTGTTAGATAGTCAATTTCTTCCGTGACTCTGTTCGTTTCTCTATCTACTCTTCTGTATGGTGTTTCAATGAAACCAAACTCATTCACGCGCGCATAGCTTGAAAGTGAGTTGATTAGACCAATGTTTGGGCCCTCTGGAGTTTCAATTGGACACATACGCCCGTAGTGAGAATAGTGAACGTCACGTACTTCCATTCCTGCACGTTCTCTAGTTAACCCACCAGGCCCCAGTGCTGATAAACGACGTTTATGTGTGAGCTCTGCAAGTGGGTTTGTTTGGTCCATGAACTGTGATAATTGCGAGCTACCAAAGAACTCTTTAATAGATGCAATTACAGGACGGATATTAATTAATTGTTGTGGTGTAACTGTGTCGATGTCTTGGATAGACATTCTTTCACGGATAACACGTTCCATACGTGCAACACCAATACGGAACTGGTTTTGCAGTAATTCACCTACAGAACGTAAACGTCTGTTACCAAGGTGGTCAATATCATCTGTGTCTCCAACACCATGTAATAGGTTGAAGAAGTAGCTGATTGACGCAATGATATCTGAAGGTGTAATAGATTTTACTTCGTTGTCAGGGAATGCGTTCCCGATAACGTTAGTAGTGCTATCTGGTAATTCTGAGTTATTTGAGTTAACTCTGATTGATTGAATCTCAACAGGTTCATCTAAAATACCTTGTTCAAAATCAAATGTTTTCATGTTTGCACTTGTTTCAAGTACTTCCATAATAGAGTCGAGCGTGCGTCTATCAACTGTAGTACCTGCTTCTACTACAATTTCACCTGTTTCAGAATCTACAATAGGCTCTGCTAAAACTTGGTTGAATAGACGGTTTTTAAGATGAAGCTTTTTGTTCATCTTATAGCGTCCTACTGCTGCTAAGTCATAACGTTTCGGATCGAAGAAACGTGTATATAGTAGGTTTCTCGCGTTTTCTACTGTTGGTGGTTCACCTGGACGTAGACGCTCGTAAATTTCTAAGAGTGCTTGATCGACAGTTTCAGTTGTATCTTTGTCTAAAGTATTACGTAGGTACTCGCTGTCCCCAAGAAGATTTACGATTTCTTGGTCAGTTGTAAATCCAAGTGCACGTAAGAGCACTGTAATTGGCATTTTACGAGTACGGTCAATTTTTACGTACACAGTGTCTCTAGCATCGACTTCATATTCGAGCCATGCTCCACGATTTGGTATAACCGTTGCTGTGTAACTCGTTCTTCCATTCTTATCTACCTTATCTGCATAATAAACAGATGGGCTTCTTACAAGCTGAGATACGATAACACGTTCAGCACCATTGATGATAAACGTACCAGTATCCGTCATGAGTGGGAAGTCACCCATGAATACTTCTTGCTCCTTAACTTCACCAGTTTCTTTAATAATGAGTCTTACTTTAACGCGAAGTGGCGCAGAGTACGTTGCATCGTGGTTTTTAGCCTCTTCAACGTTATACTTTGGCTCTCCAAGTTTATAGTCGACAAACTCAAGCGAAATGTTTCCTGTAAAATCTTCTACAGGAGAAATATCTTTGAACATTTCGATTAAGCCAGAATTTAGAAACCATTCGTATGAATTTGTTTGGATCTCTATTAAGTTTGGTAACTCCAACTTCTCTTCGATACGTGCATAGCTTCTACGTTTTGCATGTTTTCCATACTGAATCACTTGACTCATCGACAGATTCACCCCTAAAAAAATTTCCCACTATTATCAACAGATAGACCTCATAAGACAAAAAAGAAAACGGAATTACATAACCCCATTTCCTATTTAGCATTGACTTATTCGTACGGAACTATCAATATCATCGCAAAAATGTGCATACTTATTGATAATAATATTCATTTAATAACTATAACACAATGAATTTGTCAAGTCAAATTTATTTACTTTAACATTTGACAAATTAAACATTTATATTTTTGTTTCTTTAAATGCTTTTAAAATATAATATCCTTTGTCTTTTCTAACGATTTCTACATTCCCAAAAAGACGTTCTAATTCTTTCTTGTAGGATGGCATACCCTGCTTCTTCTGAACGACCATATAAAACAAACCACCACTATTTAATCTATTAAAACCATCTTGTAAAATTTCCATGACAACTTTTTTACCAACTCTAAACGGTGGGTTCGTAACATACAGATCAGTCCTAAAATCTGTTACGTCGTAGCTCTCGCGTTCCATAACCTGTCCCGTGACTTGATTCACTTCTAAGTTTTCGAGTGACACATCGATCGCATCTCTATTGACTTCAACCATCAGCGGCTTTGTCTTAAAGTGATCAGCGATAATCACTGATATTGCGCCGTAACCTGATCCCATATCGATAAAGTCAGAAGGACTCTCAACTGTGTCGATCACTGCTTCAATTAAAACATTCGAGCCATAGTCGACTGCGTCTTTTGAAAACACACCTCGGTCTGTTTTGAATATATATGTCTTTCCGCGAAACGTGTGCTTAATACGTTGATATACATGCGCTGTATCATCAGTTGTGTAGTAATGAGACAATTCGTACTCCTCCTTATCACTTACAAAGATAGCAGAAAAAAGACTCATAAACCAATGTTTATGAGTCTTTTTTATTTAGACACAAGATTATTTAATTTCTACGCCTGCGCCAACTTCTTCAAGTTTAGCTTTAAGCTCGTCTGCTTCTTCTTGTGAAACGCCTTCTTTGATAACTTTAGGAGCGTTGTCTACCATTTCTTTAGCTTCTTTAAGACCTAAACCAGTTACCTCACGTACTACTTTGATAACTTTGATCTTAGAAGCACCAGCGTCTGTAAGTTCAACGTCGAATTCAGTTTTCTCTTCAGCGCCAGCGTCTCCGCCTGCTGCTCCAGCTGCTGCTACAGGAGCTGCTGCAGTTACTCCAAATTCTTCTTCAATTGCTTCTACTAATTCGTTTAATTCTAAAACTGACATTTCTTTGATAGCTTCAATGATATCTTCTTTTTTAAGTGCCATTTTAATTTTCCTCCATTTTAATTTAATTAAATAACTTGATTAAGCTTCTTCTGTTGCTTCTTCTGTACCTTCTTCTTTTTGCTCGCTAACAGCTTTAACTGCATAAGCGAAGTTGCGCATTGGCGCTTGTAGAACAGAAAGGAACATAGAGATAAGTCCTTCTTTTGAAGGTAATGTTGCGATCTTTTTGATGTCTTCAGCAGAAGTTACTACACCCTCAACAACTGCACCTTTAATTTCTAAAGCTTCGTTGTCTTTACTAAATGTGTGAAGTACTTTTGCAGGCGCAATTACGTCTTCATTAGAAAATGCGATTGCGTTTGGCCCTGATAGAAGTTCATCTAATCCTTCGATTCCAGCTTCTGCTACAGCACGACGTACCATAGTGTTTTTATAAACGTGGAAGTCTACACCTGCTTCACGTAGTTGTTTACGTAATTCAGTTGCTTCCGCTACTGAAAGACCTTGATAGTCTACGATTACAGTTGAAACCGAGTTTTTGAATTGCTCTGCGATTTCTGAAACGAGTTGTTTCTTCATCTCGATAACATTTGACATTCAGTTACACCTCCATAATATTGTGTCTTGGTGCAATAAAAAAAGCACCTTTTACCTTCGGCAAAAAGTGCTTGAATATATATAGTATATACAAGTCATTTTTTCATTGCCTCGGCAGGATGGTCTTTTAAGTATTCAAATAATAAATACTCCTACTGTCTTAGGTAAGTTTATTAAAATTCACAAGAGTAAATATATCAAATATATCTACCCTTGTCAATATATAATTAGTCGATTCTTACTGCAGATGGCTCAATAGTCACACCAGGACCCATTGTGCTTGAAACTGTTACACTCTTGAAGTAAGTTCCTTTAGCTGAAGCAGGTTTCGCCTTAACTAATGCATCATGTAATGCATTGAAGTTTTCTACTAATTTGTCTGTACCGAATGAGACACGACCGATAGTAGCGTGAACAATACCAGATTTTTCAGCGCGGTATTCTACTTTACCAGCTTTAATTTCTTCAACTGCTTTTTTAACATCCATAGTTACAGTACCCGTCTTAGGGTTTGGCATTAAACCTTTTGGTCCTAATACGCGACCTAGTTTACCAACTTCACCCATCATGTCAGGCGTTGCAACGATTACGTCAAAATCAAACCAACCACCGTTGATTTTTTGTGCAAGTTCAGCCTCACCTACGTAGTCTGCTCCTGCTTCTTCAGCTTCTTTAATTTTGTCGCCTTTAGCGAATACTAATACACGTTGTGTCTTACCTGTTCCGTTAGGTAAAACCATCGCACCACGAATTTGTTGGTCGTTTTTACGTGTATCAATACCTAGGCGGAAAGCTACATCTACTGATGCATCAAAGTTAGCAATGCTTGTTTCTTGAGCAAGTTTTACTGCTTCTTCGATTGAGTAAGTAGATTCTTGATCGAATTTCTCTAGCGCTGCTAGATACTTTTTACTTCTCTTAGCCATTATATATCCTCCTTGTGGTTATAGCGGGTTAACCTCCCACATTGTACCAATACTAATTTTAAAATTTATTATCCTTCTACAGTGAAGCCCATGCTTCGTGCTGTACCTTCGACCATACGCATAGCCGCTTCTACGTCAGCTGCGTTTAAGTCTTCCATCTTCGTTTCAGCAATTTCACGAACTTGATCTTTAGTTACTGTTGCCACTTTAGTTTTGTTTGGCTCTCCAGAACCTTTTTCAACTTTAGCTGCTTTTTTAAGTAATACAGCCGCAGGTGGAGTTTTAGTAATGAAAGTGAATGAACGGTCTTCATATACTGAAATCTCTACTGGAATAAGTAAACCAGCCTGATCTTGCGTTTGTGCGTTAAATTCTTTTGTGAATCCCATGATGTTAATACCTGCCTGACCTAATGCTGGCCCAACTGGTGGTGCAGGAGTTGCTTTACCTGCAGGGATTTGTAACTTAACAACGTTGATAACTTTTTTAGCCACGATGTCAACCTCCTCTTTATCGTGATGTGGTCACAGGATGTTAAAATTTCATCCTCCCACTCGCATTCTTTATAAAAAAAGATGGTCGTAATTTACGACCATATTATAATACCATATTAAACTTTAGAGTTCAAACGTTTTAGTTATGTTTTTCAATTTGATCGTATTCAACTTCAACTGGAGTTTCACGACCAAATAACTCAACAAGAACTGTCAGTTTAAATTTCTCTTTGTCGATGTAATCAATGACGCCTTCTTGATTTTTGAAAGGTCCATCGATAATCGTAACGTGTTCACCAAGTTCAACGTCGAAATCTACTGTACGCTCATTCATACCCATTGAACGTAAGATAAATTTCATTTCGTCTGGTAATAGTGGATTCGGTTTAGAACCAGCACCCTGTGAACCTACGAAACCTGTTACCCCAGGTGTATTCCGTACGACATACCATGATTCATCCGTCATCAGCATTTCAACTAATACATATCCTGGGAAAGTTTTCTTCTTTTGAACTTTCTTTTTACCGTCTTTAAAAGTCGTTTCTTCCTCTTCAGGAACGACGACGCGGAATATTTGATCTTGCATGTTCATAGACTCAAGCCTAGCAAGCAAGTTCTCGTTTACTTTGTTTTCATATCCAGAGTACGTATGAATTGCATACCACTGTTTCTCTTCGGACATCTAACCGCTCCTTTAATATTATACTTTGTCTATTAAGAAAGTGATGCCTAGGTCTATTGCATAGAAAAAGAATAAGAAAAAGACTACTGTAACTACTACAATCGTCGTGTAATTCACTACTTCCTTACCTGTTGGCCAACTTACTTTTTTCATCTCGCTAACTACATTAGCAAAAAAGTTTTTATCATTATTCATTGGAAATTATCCTCCTACCTCATATAGAGCTCTTATGAGTAGTATGACGGTTGCACGTCTTACAATATTTTTTAACTACTAATCTTGTGGAGAGTGAACCTTCCACTCTATAATTTCTGTTGCCACATTCACTGCAAATAAGCGCGACCTTCACATCGTTGCCTCATTTCAATTCTTATTTACTATACCGATTAGAAAGCGGTTTGTCAATAAACCCAAGACTTAAGTTTCTTCTGATTTATTCGGTATACCGTGTTTTTTATGGACTTTTCACTACGTTTAAACTGCGATGCAATTTCTCTAACGCTGAAACCCTTCTCTATATATGCATGTACTTCACTTTCAAACTCAGAAAGTGGTACGGATTTATAAAAGTTTCCTTTAAAGTCTTCTAATATAAGATTACCATACGTTCGGTATTCTGCCATCTCATCTCTTCTAGATTCGAGAACGCCTTCATGAAACACTTCGTTCTTCGTTTGCTCAAAGTTTCTCTTCCAATAATTCATGAGTTCAAAATACACACTTCTAAGACAATAGTTTTCAAAGTTACCAACAGCGGCTTCATATCTTTTACAAAGCTGAATCGTAAACTCCATCATCGCTTGCTCCATATCTTCTCTAGTGTGTGGGTCAAAAGTGTGTCTATATGTCATCTTTCGAACGTTCGGACGGATCACCTTGTCAATTTCATCAAACTTTTCTAAATTGCCGTTCTTAACGTCTAGTGCATACTGGTTTAGTTTCGCCTTCTCTCTGATAAGATACACGATTTTTCTTATAAAATACATGAAACCACCTCTTGTTTTTAAATCCATCATAAGTAGTACACATGTATTTTACAAATCAGTCAGTAGAGGCCACGACGCAGTTTCTCAAGTTTTAAAAGCGTTTCTTCATCAATGTCTAGTTTCGTCTTAGGGATTTTTCGATTATTAATAAAAACCTCTTCCGAAATATTTTTTTCAGCATAATCGAGTTCAATCCACATTTCTCTAGAAGACATGCGATACGCTCCGTAAGAAAATATTGCGTTTTGTTCAGGTAGGTCAGACGTGACTACCGTAATATCTGTTAAGTGAGGATGATACGTGTTGTAAACAAAACGTTCGATGTATTCATCTGCCGTTTCTTTTTCTTTAGTAAAAATAACCTTGATATCATAAAAGTCATATTCTGTTTCTTTAGACCTCACTTCGTACGCATCAAACACACAGAGTATTTCATACTTTGATACTGCTGCGAATTCACTAAGAACGCTCAACAATTCTTCGCGTGCGAGCTCTAAACTATTCAGGCTGTCTTGAAATAGTCGTTCTTTCGCACCGATCAAGTTATATCCGTCTACTAACAGTATATTTCTCTTCTTTCGCACTGTTATTCACCTACCGGATTTTGCTTACGATACACCTCATACATGAGTAAAGCTGCAGATACACTCGCGTTTAAACTCGTGATCTTACCAACCATCGGAATCGATACTGTGAAGTCACATTTTTCTAAAGTCTTCTTAGAAATGCCTTCCCCTTCACTACCGATGATGAGTAGCGTGTTGACGTCTGCTGGATAACCACGATAGTCCATGTCTGCGTGTTGGTTCGTACCAACCGTCCAAAACCCCGCTTCTTTCAACTTATCAATCGTTTGGTTTACGTTTGTCACACGACACACAGGCACATATTCTATCGCTCCCGTAGATGTACGTGCAACCGTTTCAGTCACTTGAACACTACGTCGATTTGGAATAATGACTGCGTCAAATCCAGTTGCATCTGCCGTTCTAAGAATAGACCCTAAGTTATGCGGATCTTCTAATCCATCTAATAAAATAAAGTTCGCGCGTTTACCGCTGAACGCCTCAATCAATGTCTCTAAAGATGTGTAGTCATACGCACTGAGAAGAGCAATCACACCTTGGTGTCTTTCCTTTGTATGTTCTTCTAATTTATTTTTCGGTACTTTCTGAACGACAACACGTTCTTTTTTCGCCAATTTCATTATTTCTTTTAGTTGTTCCATTTGTGCAGTATCTTGTATGAGAATCTTGTTGATATCCCTAGATCCTTTTAACGCCTCACGTACAGCATTTCTTCCAACTACAACTGATTCAGTCACATGCTTCACCCCAATTTATATATTTCTTTCATTATTTCTTCGATTCGTTCATGTTTACCAGACAAATATAACTCCCCAATGAGCGCTTCCATGCCTGTCGCATTGCGATACTCTTTAATCGATGCGTTCTTAGCTCTCGTCGCGCTGGATTTATTGCGCGCTTTTCTCGCGATATCCCACTCTTCCTCAGTGATAAATCCCGCTTCACGAAGCGTAAGTAGCGCGTGGGATTGACCCTTCGCGCTAACTAATGCATTCGCTTCCCTATGTGCAACATCAGCTCTAATAGTTGGAGTCTCTTCTATAATATTCCTTCTAATATACGTGCCATATACCGCATCACCAAGATATGCTTTCGTTAAGTCGTGTACGTCTATATTACCCACGACGGAATCTCACTCCGTCTTTTGTATCTTCTAAGATGATACCTTCAATTGTTAGATAATCACGAATTTCATCTGCTCGCTCGAAGTTCTTTTCTTTACGTGCAATTTCTCTTTCTTCAATTAAGCGCTCAATTTCTTCATCAATTAGTACTTCAATTGTGTTTAACTCAATGCCAAGCACTGATGTGTATACGTCATATGCATCAATATAACGCTGCAAGACTACTTTATTCGTCGTCGGTTTTCTTAGGTAACGGTTCAATCCGCTTGCAAGATCGTGCCATGCACTCACTGCGTTCGCTGTGTTGAAGTCATCATCCATGTAGCGTTCGAAATCTTTTAAGTTATTTTCAACGAAGTCCAGTTCATACTGATCGACTTCCGTTGAAATCGCACCTTTAAGACGCTCTTTGGCATCTTTAATGGCATTTTCGATACGGAATAGTCCTTGTTTCGCACTTTCAATCAGCTCTAAGTTGTAGTTGATTGGACTTCTGTAATGTACTGAAAGCATGAAAAACCGTAAGACGTTCGGGTTAACTTCTTTGATGATGTCATGTACTAGGATAAAGTTCCCGAGTGACTTAGACATCTTTTCGTTGTCGATATTGATGTACCCGTTATGCATCCAGTAGTTTGCGAATGTCTTATCTGTACGACACTCACTCTGTGCAATTTCATTTTCATGGTGAGGGAATGTTAAATCTTGCCCACCCGCATGGATATCAATCGTATCACCAAGATGGCGTCTCGCCATTACTGAGCACTCAATGTGCCAGCCTGGACGACCGTCTCCCCATGGTGAATCCCACTTAATTTCACCGTCTTTTGCTGCTTTCCATAATACGAAATCAAGTGGGTCTTGCTTCTTCTCACCTTGAGCGATACGTGCGCCGACTTTTAAGTCATCGATCGATTGATGAGAAAGCTCACCATAGTTTTCGAAAGAACGGGTCTTAAAGTAGACGTCACCATCCGCTTCGTATGCGTGACCTTTATCGATTAAAACTTTAATGAAGTCTATGATGTCATCCATGTGATCCATAACACGTGGATGCACTGTTGCGCGCTTAACGTTCAATGCCCCCGTATCTTCGAAATACGCTTCAATAAAACGCTCTGCGATTTCAGGGACAGTCTTTCCGAGCTCTTTGGAAGCTTTAATTAATTTATCGTCAACATCTGTAAAGTTAGAGACAAAGTTTACGTCGTATCCTTTGTATTCGAGGTAGCGCCTCACCGTGTCAAATGCGATCGCTGGTCTTGCGTTACCGATGTGAATGTAGTTATACACAGTAGGACCGCAGACATACATCGAAACTTTACCCTCTTCTAGCGGCTTAAACTCTTCCTTTTGTCTTGTTAGCGTATTATATATGTGAACCATGGTTAACTTCGTTCCTTTCTGCTTGTTTTAACTCTTGTAATTCGCGTTCTACCTCTAGTATTTTAGTTAAAATTGGATCTGGTAAGTTTCTGTGCTCAAAGTCTTGTTTAGGTACACGTTTCCCGTTCTGCCTCACGATGTGACCTGGAATACCAACCACTGTTGAATATTCTGGAACATTTTTTAAGACAACGGAGTTCGCCCCAACATTTGAGCCTTCACCAATTCTAATATTGCCGAGTACTTTAGCACCTGTTGCAATGAGTACGTTGTTCTCAATATCCGGATGACGTTTGCCACACTCTTTACCTGTACCACCTAAAGTAACCCCTTGGTAAATCGTTACGTCATCACCAATTGTTGTCGTTTCACCGATGACGATACCCATTCCGTGGTCAATAAATAATCGTCTCCCGATTTTTGCACCCGGGTGAATTTCGATTCCTGTAAAAAATCTTGTGACCTGACTGATCACTCTCGCCGTTATAAATAATTTCTTTTTGTAAAACCAATGTGCGATTAAGTGCATCCACACTGCATGTAATCCTGAGCTTGTTAAGAACACAAGCCACTTACCTGTTGCTGCTGGATCGACTTCACAGACCATTGTTAGATCTTCTCTTATACGCTTAAACATTGTTCCTCCTTAATTAAACTCTCTAAATGTTGGTACTAAAAAGCACCTCTGCCCGTAGATTCGGACAGAGGTGCTTCGCACGGTTCCACTCTGAAGTTTAGCTTTTATATTTAAATTATACTGCAAAGGGCAATTTTCTACTTAGTTTTGTTGCCCTCACACCAACCGGACAATCGCTGATTTACAAACTAAATAAATACTAAATCTTTGCAGAGTGATTATACACCAACTCGTGCGTCTCTTTCAACAGTTCTGTTTAGGCTAATGCTTTAACGCGATCGAGCACTTTGTCTTTTCCAATCAGTGAAATTGCGTTGGGAAGTTCTGGACCTTTTGTCTCTCCAGTAATTGCTACACGGATTGGCATAAATAGATTTTTACCTTTAATGCCTGTCTCTTTTTGAACTTCCTTGATTGCTTTCTTGATTGCTTCTGGTGAAAAGTCTTCTAATGTTTCGAACTTCGTATATAGCGCAGTCATTAACTCAGGTACCTGTTCACCTTTCAGTATATCTTCCGCATCTTCATCAAACTCAATTTCGTCGTTAAAGAATTGCTCAGAAAGCTTCGTAATTTCTGCAGCGTAACTCATCTGTGGTTGATATAACTTTACAAGTTCGCGTGCCCAGCCCTTAACTTCTTCAGAAGGATTCTCTTCAATCATACCCTCTTTAATTAAGAATGGTAGGGCCATCTCAAAGACAGTTTCTGAATCTTTTTGCTTCATGTACTGATTATTTACCCACTCAAGTTTCACCTTATCAAAGAACGCTGGTGCTTTTGATAAACGGTTTTCATCGAATAACTTGACGAACTCCTCTTTAGAGAAAATCTCTTCTTCTCCTCCTGGAGTCCAACCGAGAAGTGCAATGAAGTTGAATAGAGCTTCTGGTAAATAGCCCAGTGCTTTGTAGTCTTCAATAAATTGGAGTATTCCGCTGTCACGCTTAGATAATTTCTTACGTTCTTCATTAACGATTAACGTCATGTGACCAAATTTAGGCTCTTCCCAACCCAATGCCTCGTACACCATTTGTTGACGTGGTGTATTTGAAATGTGGTCATCTCCACGTAATACGTGTGAAATTTCCATAAAGTGGTCATCCACTACAACCGCAAAGTTGTATGTTGGCATGCCGTCTTTTTTAACGATGACCCAGTCACCGATACCGTTTGAGTCGAATGACACATCACCTTTTACGATGTCTTTGAATGTGTAAGTCTTATCTTTTGGAACACGGATACGAATCGCTGGTTCACGACCTTCTGCAATAAACGCGTCCTCTTCTTCTTTAGTTAAGTTCGCGTGTTTCCCAGAATACATTGGTTGTACTCCACGTGCTAATTGCTCTTCACGTTCAGCTTCTAACTCTTCAGCTGTCATGTAGCAACGGTATGCTTTGTCTTCATCTAATAATTGTTGAACGAGCGGGTCATATATATGACGACGTTCAGATTGTCTATAAGGACCGTAGTCTCCACCAACGTCTACGGACTCATCCCATTCAAGGCCGAGCCATTTAAGGTAATCAAGTTGTGATTTTTCCCCTTCTTCGACATGACGCTCTTTGTCTGTATCTTCAATGCGGATGATAAAGTCTCCATCGTAGTGACGTGCAAATAGGTAATTAAATAGCGCACTACGTGCATTTCCGATGTGTAAAAATCCTGTTGGACTTGGTGCGTATCTTACTCTTACTTTACTCATTTTGTACCTTCTTTCTTTTTTAACAACACAACTGCCTCTGACGCGATGCCCTCTTGCCGTCCAGTAAATCCTAATTGTTCAGTTGTCGTTGCTTTTACGTTCACATTGCCAATATCTGTCTTGAGTAAACGCGCGATGTTTTCACGCATTTCATCGATAATCGGTCTAAATTTTGGACGCTCTGCCATAATGACTGCGTCAACATTGCCGATTTCATATCCTAATTCACCCATTTTTTCAATTACTTCAGATAAAAGGATTGCTGAATCTATGTCTTTATATTTTTCATCTGTATCTGGGAAAAACTTCCCGATATCTCCGAGTGCTAAAGCTCCTAAGATCGCATCTGTTATAGTGTGAAGTAATACATCTGCATCTGAGTGCCCTGCGAGACCAAACGGATGGTCAATTGTAATACCACCGATAATTAACGGCCTGTCTTCCACGAGTTTATGAACATCAAAACCATGTCCAATGCGCATCTCATTCGCTCCCTAACAATATATTTAATACTGCGAGATCTTCTCTTGTTGTAACTTTGAGATTATTATAATTCGATTCTACGACGTGAACTTTTTTTCCTAGTGCTTCCACCATCATTGAATCATCAGTCACAATTAAGTTTTTCTCGCGTGCATTTTGATATGCATCCATTAATAAATTATAACAAAAAGCTTGAGGTGTATGAACTTCGAATGTGGAACTTCTATCAATTGTTTCTGTAACGACACCATCCACAACTGTTTTTAACGTACTCTTCACAGGCACGCCGCATATGACTGCATCTTTTTCCATTAAAGCTGTCTTTATCCGTTTCAAAGTCTCTCTGTCTAAAAGTGGTCGCGCACCGTCATGTACCATGATGTGTGTTGCATCTTTTACATGCACGAGTGCATTGTAAATTGAGTCTTGTCGCTCTTTCCCACCTTCATAGATCCCTTTCACCTTTTTAAACGATGAGAGGATTTTTCTGAGATCGTCGATCTCATCTTTACTTGCAGCAAGGTGAATCTCTTTACAATCTGGGTCGTTCTCGAATATCGCGACTGTATGATAGATGATCGACTGACCGTAAACTTCATGAAGAACCTTGTTATAACCAAGTTCCATACGCTTCCCCATGCCTGCTGCCGGAATTACTACTGAATAATTCATTTAATTCGCCAACTTTGTAAATATTATACGTCCAGAGTTTGTCTGGAGTATTGAAGTGACTTGCACTTTTTGTAACTCATTGATATATTCATCCGCTTCGTCCACAACGACCATCGTTCCGTCTTCTAGATAACCGACACCTTGACCTTTCTCTTTACCCGACTTCGTGATGAGGATTTTAAATACATCCCCTTGGGTCAACATGAGCTTCAGTGATTCTTGTAGCTCATTGACGTTCAACACTTTTATGTCATGCACTTGAGCCACACGGTTTAAGTTGTAGTCTGTCGTAATGATTGACGCACCAATGTCGTTCGCAAGTTCAATCAATTGATGGTCAACATCTAGCTTGTCATACTTTACTGGTTGTACACTTACGTCTTCACTTTCAGACCTTAGTTGATTTAATACATCTAAACCACGCTGACCTTTTTCACGCTTCACATGATCTGTCGAATCTGCGATGAGTTGGAGTTCATCTAACACAAATTGTGGAATGATAATTTCTCCTTCTAAGAATCCCGTGTTTAATACGTCCAATATTCGTCCATCAATGATTGCACTCGTGTCTACGAGTTTTTTAACAGATACTGTTTGTGCCGTCTTCGGTGATTTTTGGAATAGTTCAAGCACTTCGCCAAATTTCTTAAGCCCAACTTGAAATCCTAAGTATCCAAGTATTACCGCGGAAATAATCGGGAAAATTTCATTGACTACTGGAATGTCTAATGTATTAATTAATAAAGTAAGTAAAACAGCCACCAACAATCCAAACAACATTCCAATTGATGCAAAGAATATTTCCGAAATATTTCGTCCTAATACTTTCTTTTCTAATTTCTCCACTTGTGTCTTAAGCCAAGGAATGCTCCAGGCGGTCGCCGCTAAAAAGATGAGTCCGCCCACGGCACCATATACAAATACATTTCCGATGACTTTCGGTAATTTGATATCCGTCATACTAATGAGTTCAGGGAATAACCAAATACCTATAGACATACCGAGAAGAAAGTAGACAACTGTGAGCAATGCTCTTAACATACTGCCACCTTCTTTATATTAATTTTAATTAATCACTTTCATCATTTCTCTGAGTGTTTTCACACCGATAACTTCTAGTCCTTCTGGAATCTCAATCCCATACATGTTGGATTTAGGGATGATTGCTCGTTTAAATCCTAACTTCGCTGCTTCAATCAATCTGTTTTCAATCTTCGTCACACGTCTAATTTCACCTGTTAACCCTACTTCACCTATGAAGCAGTCTTCACCGCGCAACTCTTTACCTTTAAACGAAGATGCAATCGACATGATAATCGATAAATCGACTGCTGGCTCATCGAGCTTCACGCCACCTGCAACTTTTACGTAAGCGTCGTGTTGTTGCATCAGCATGCCTTCTGACTTTTCAAGCACTGCCATTAATAGAGATAATCTGTTGTGGTCAATACCGCTTGACATGCGTCTTGGGTTATGGAAATGCGTCGGTGTCACGAGTGCTTGCACTTCAACGAGCATCGCACGTGTCCCTTCCATTGTAGCAACGATTGCGCTGCCCGGTGCATTCTTTGACCGCTCTTCTAGGAATACTTCTGATGGGTTCAACACTTCTTCGAGTCCGCTTGATTTCATCTCAAAGATTCCCATCTCATTTGTAGAACCAAATCTGTTTTTGACCGCACGCAAAATTCGGTATGTATGATGTTGGTCCCCTTCGAAATAAAGAACAGTATCTACCATGTGTTCTAAGAGTCTTGGACCCGCAATTTGTCCGTCTTTCGTAACGTGTCCAACGATGAATGTTGCGATGTTTTGCCCTTTGGCAATGTTCATTAAGCTTTGCGTACACTCTCTTACTTGTGATACGCTACCTGGCGCACTTGTTACGTCTGGATGATAGATTGTTTGAATAGAATCAATAATTAAGAAGTCGGGTTCTGTCTTGTTGATTGTGTCTTGAATATAGAATAGGTTCGTCTCAGCAAAAACGCTTAAATTCGACGTTTCCTTAGTAATGCGATCTGCGCGCATCTTGATCTGTTCAAGTGATTCTTCTCCTGAGACGTAGAGAACGTTGTGATTTTTCGCTAAAGTGAGTGCTGTTTGAAGTAGGATTGTCGATTTTCCAATACCAGGATCTCCCCCTATTAAAATGAGTGATCCATCTACAATTCCGCCACCAAGCACACGGTCGAATTCTCCCATATGGGTTTTTGTGCGCGGTGTATCCTTCTTTTTCACTTCTGAAAGTTTCGTCGCTTTACTAGGTGTCGCTTCATTTTTACCTAAAGTTCCACGTACCTTCGCAGTTTCCTTGCGAACAATGGATTCTTCCATCTGATTCCACGCACCACAGCTTGGACATTTACCGTACCATTTTGGTGATTCAAAACCACATGCTAAACATTCAAATACTGTTTTCGCTTTTGCCATTTACGCATAATCCTCCGAGCAAAGTTTTGTAATCTAATTATATAAGTTTATCTCTTACATTTAAAGCAATCAATGAAAAAACAGGTTCATTGAAGGACCGTGTTCTCTCAGCTTTAATTTATTATTAAAAAAGCCCGTTGGTAATTTTATTACCAACGGGCCTAAGTGTTTCATGCAACACTTAATGAATGACTTAAGCTTCTGTCTCTTTTAGTACTGGTTGTTCTGTCGTACTTACTACGAACTCGTCGTCTTTATAGTCTACTGTAACGAGTTTGCCATGTAAATCTTCTCCGCGAAGGATTGATTCACTTAGGTTGTCTTCAATATTCTTCTGGATACTTCTCGCAAGTGGTCTTGCTCCAAATTCTTTGTCGTATCCGTCTTCCGCGAGTTGTTTCTTCGCTGAGTCTGTCACCGTGAAGTGAATATTTTGATCTTTTAATCTCTCTGCTAATTCATTTATCATAAGAGTTACAATTTCTTCTAAGTGTGATTTTTCTAGGCTGTGGAACACAATGATGTCATCTACACGGTTGATAAATTCAGGTCTGAACGTATTTTTCAGCTCTTTCATCATCGTGCTACGTATGTTCTCATAGTCTTCTTTTTCTTCATCGTTACTTCCGAATCCTACGAACTTGTTGTCGCGAAGTTCTGTCGCACCCACGTTTGACGTCATTACAATGACTGTGTTTCTGAAATCTACAGTGCGTCCTGTCGCGTCTGTTAAACGACCATCATCTAATACTTGTAACAGCATGTTAAACACATCTGGGTGTGCTTTTTCAATTTCGTCAAACAGGATAAGTGAATACGGTTTACGTCTCACTTGTTCGGTTAACTGACCGCCCTCGTCGTATCCAACGTATCCTGGGGGTGATCCTACAAGTCGTGATACACTGTGTTTTTCCATATACTCAGACATATCTACTCTGATCATAGCGTCATCTTCACCAAAAAGTGCTTCAGATAATGCTTTAGCGAGCTCTGTTTTACCTACACCCGTTGGCCCTAAGAAGATAAAGCTACCGATTGGTTTCTCAGGATCTTTCAGTCCTGCACGTGCACGACGTACTGCTTTAGAAATAGATTCTACTGCCTCATTTTGTCCAATGACTCTTTCATGCAGAATACTTTCTAAATTTAATAGTCGCTCTGATTCTTCTTCAGCAATCTTAGAAAGTGGAATGCCTGTCATTTTAGAAATCACAAGCTCGATATCCGATCTCTTCACTTCTTGTTTCGCACCAGACTGCTCATTCTTCCAGTCATTTTGACGCGCTTCGATTTCTTTTTCAAGTTTCGATTGGTCGTCACGATATTTAGCTGCCGCTTCAAACTCTTGCGCTTGAACTGCTGCATCTTTTTCTTTCTTCACTGTCTCTAACTGGTTTTCTAAATCTTTTAAGTCAGGTGGAGATGTGTAATTTCTAAGTCGTACTTTAGATGACGCCTCATCAATTAAGTCAATCGCTTTGTCTGGTAAAAATCTATCTTGAACGTATCTTGTAGACATTGTCGCTGCTGCTTCTAACGCCTCATCTGTAATTGTGATTCCATGGTGCGCTTCATATCTATCACGCAGTCCTTGTAGGATTAAAATTGTGTCTTGTACAGATGGTTCTTTAACTATAATTGGTTGGAAACGACGTTCTAACGCTGCATCTTTCTCGATATGTTTTCTGTATTCATCTAAAGTCGTTGCACCAATAACTTGCACATCACCACGAGATAACGCTGGTTTCAGAATGTTTGATGCGTCGACTGAACCTTCAGCACCACCTGCACCAATTAACGTATGCATTTCGTCAATAAACAGGATGACATTCTTAGATTGTCTAATTTCATCCATCACTTTCTTCATGCGCTCTTCGAACTCACCCCGATATTTCGTACCAGCGACAACCGTCCCCATGTCCAATGACATTACACGTTTGTCTTTAAGAGTTGCGGGCACTTCATTTCTCACGATTGCTTGTGCAAGCCCTTCAGCTACTGCTGTCTTACCCACTCCTGGCTCACCAATTAATACAGGGTTATTTTTCGTTCTACGAGATAAAATCTCAATCACACGAGTGATTTCTTCTGAACGACCGATTACCGGATCCAGTTGACCATCACGTGCTACTTGCGTTAAGTCGCGCGCAAGTGAATCAAGTGTTGGTGTTTCAGATTGCTCTTTCTCACCTTTACGTTGATAAGCTTCGGGGTTTCCGAGCATGCGGATCACCGCTGCACGCGCTCTCGTAATATTGAGTCCTGCCGCTGCAAGAACTCGTGAAGCTACTCCTTCAGACTCTCTAATTAAACCGAGTAGGATATGTTCAGTGCCTACAAAGTTATGGTGGAGTTTACGTGCTTCGTCCATCGATAATTCGATGACGCGTTTTGCACGTGGCGTGTAATGTAAGCTCGTTGGCATTTCAGTACCTTCAGTGATGAGCTTGAATACACCGTCGCGAATTTGTTCTTCAGTAATATCAAATGACTGTAGAACTTTTGCAGCAATTCCTTCTTGTTCTTTAACAAGACCAAGCAATATATGTTCTGTTCCAATATTTGAATGTTTTAGAGCAATTGCTTCTTCTTGAGCAAATGCAAGCACGCGTTGTGCGCGCTCAGTTAATTTTCCAAATAACATATTATTCATTACCTCCCAGTAATTCTTTTAGTAATATCGCACGTTCACGATTTTCCGCTTCTTCTAGGCTTGTATATTGTAAATTCTTATCTTCAATTCGTTTTCTAATGAATGCATGTTGGATTACGCACATCCATCTCTGGAAATGGAAGTGGTCGACTTCCAAGATTTTCATATCCACACCGTATTTCACATTCGATAAATGTTCCGCGGCTTCCTCTAAAGACATCTTCTGAGCATATTTCAATAATCCATATGATCGGAAGACAAAGTCTCGGACGGACAATGCTCTATTATGATAAAACCACTGTCTCGTCTTCTCTTCCTCATTTACGATCTGATTCTTGATGTCTTTTAAGTTTTCTAGAATCGTGTATTCATCTACACCGAGCGTCACCTGGTTAGATAGTTGGTAGATCTCACCGAGTGGTGCGCTGCCCTCACCATAAATACCGCGAAGTGTATAACCCATGCGCGTTAAAGCATCCATGATACGCTTAATACGGCGATTCTTTGTGAGTGCCGGTAAATGTAACATGACACTTGCTCGAAGTCCAGTTCCGACGTTTGTGGGGCATGCTGTCTGATATCCGTAATCTGTGTCAAAAGCATACTCAACGCTCTTTTCTAATTTATCATCGAGGGTGCTCGCTGTCTTATAAAGTTCTTCCAACGACTTATCCGTGTCGACGACTTGGATTCTGATGTGATCTTCTTCGCCTATCATGATGGACGTGTGTTTATCTTCTGATAAAATCAGGCGCACGCCTTGTTTTAAAAAGCGTGGGCTGATGAGAAACTCTTCCACCAAGAGTGCTTTTTCTAAGATATTGTATTCACTCATGTCTAGATTCTTGAAGTCAATGAATGTTTCACTGACTACATCAGCTAGTTTTTCCAATTCTTCAGTAGAATTTAACATATGTGGAAACGCAAGTCCTTCAATATTACGTGCGAGTCTGATACGTGATGACATCACGATTGGTGTGCTTGTTTTCTCGTCTAACCATGTATCTGTCATGCCGTCACACTCCCTTCAGCGCCTTGATTTCATCTCTCACTACTGCTGCTTCTTCGAAATCTTGCGTCTCGATAAGCGTAGTGAGTTTCTGTTCAAGTCGTTCAATGCGCTTTTTCGTTTCAACACGCCCAGTATGTGACTCTGGAATTTTTCCTTTGTGTTCTTGTTGGAGATGTTGAACTCTGCGTACGATTTTTGGCACTTCATTTTTGAATGTGTTATAACAATCTGGACAACCAAAGAGCCCTTTTTCTGCTATAGATGTGAGTGTTGAGCCACATGTTTGGCATGATACTGTTGTTTTAAATTGTCCCATCATGCTGTTTAATAATTGATTTACATTAAAGTTATCTTGATCTTTCTCTAAGAACACTTCGTTTGCACATACATCACATAAAAACATTTCTTTATTGCCTTCAATCGTTTTTACTGACATATGTAATGTCGCTTCACGTTCCTTACATCTTTCACAGAGCATGGTGGTCACTCCTCATATAAAATTACCTCTATTATTTTCTTTAGGATTTGCGCACGTACGATGTCTCGTTCTGGTAAACCAATCATCAGAGTCTCACGTGCAATTACTGTATCGATGATTTTAGCTTCCCGGAACGAAATGACGTCAGCATCATACATCGACTGAATGATGTGCATTGCGTTCGTTTGGCTGAGGCCGTCACCGATTAGGTTCAGTAGGTGCTCGAGATAATCTGCTTTCTTGTGCGTCTCAATCTTCGTGATACGAATATAACCACCACCACCGCGTTTACTTTCAACAACATAACCAAGTTCATTCGTAAATCTTGTCTTAATTACATAGTTCAGCTGCGAGGGTACACAATCAAACTTTTCAGCGATCTGAGCACGCTTGATTTCAACGACTTCGTTATGGGATTCTGCAATCTTTTGTTTTAAATACTGCTCAATAATATCCGACATATTTCGCATACTTACACCTCTTTTTTGACCTTCTTTGACTTTATTGTACAATCTTGACCATTTTTAATCAAATAAGATGTTTTCAATAACGAGTTAAAAACCATTATAAAAATACATGTAAGCACTTTACACGGTATTATGAAAGACTTATAATGAAGTGTATTATTAATTTCCTTATGAGGTGAACCAATGAATATTTTATGGGGGATAATTGGTATTTTAGTCACTTTTGGACTTGCATGGATTGCATCTACCGACCGCAAGCTTGCATTCTCTAAGTGGAAAAATATCGCCCTACTTATCGTCTTACAAATTGTATTTACGTGGATAATTTTTGCTACGACAATTGGACAAACTGTTGTTGAAAAACTAGCATTCGTATTTGGCAAATTACTTGAGCACGCAGGTGTCGGTGTCGCATTTGTATTTGGACCTATGGTATCAGTAGACGAAGGCGGATTCGCTTTTGTTTTCTTCTTTAATGTATTACTTCCAATTATCGTTATTTCAGCATTAATTGGTATCCTACAATACCTTAGAATACTACCATTAATCATCCATGGTTTAGGTCTAGTATTATCTAAAATCACTGGTATGGCATTTATCGAGTCTTACAACGGAGCAGCTTCAATGTTCTTAGGTCAGTCTGAAGTATTTATTTCACTGAAAAACCAAATTCCGTTACTTGGTGAAAAACGTCTTTATACATTATCAGCACAAGCGATGAGCTCGATTTCATTATCAATGGTTGCAGCGTACATGACGCTTCTAGAACCACAATATGTTATCGCAGCAATCGTACTTAACCTATTGAGTGTATACATCATCGTACATATCATCAACCCATACACAGTACCTGCGGAAGAAAACTACACGGCTGAAGAAAATAACCCTGATAAAGGTAAATCATTCTTCCAAATTCTTGGTGATTATATCACTCAAGGTGGGATTATTGCAGTAATCGTAGGTGCAATGTTAATCGGATTTATTGCGCTAATTTCGATTCTTAACAACCTATTCTTACTCATCCCAGGTTTAGAATTATCATTCCAAGACATCCTAGGATATATCTTTATGCCAATCGCATTCGTAATGGGTATTCCATGGGCTGAAGCACAACAAGCTGGTCTTTTAATGGCTACAAAACTTGTAACAAATGAATTCGTAGCAATGGAAAACTTCCAATCAATTAAAGAAGGCTTATCACCTAGAACTCAAGCAATGGTCTCTGTATTCTTAGTATCATTCGCTAACTTCGGTTCTATCGGTATCATCGTTGGTACTGTAAAAGGACTTCACGATGCTTCTGGTAATATGATCGCGAAATTCGGTATGAAACTTGTTTATGGTGCAACACTTGTATCTATTCTAAGTGCTGTAATCATCGGTTTCTTCGTAAGCTAACATTCAACGTCTCTCTTTTATGAGAGGCGTTTTATTATCTTATCTTTTATTTTTTACAACATGCGGCATACGGTACACTATTTTAATAGGAGTGATCTTGTTGTTAACAATACAAAATGAACCGAAGAGAGAAGCGTATAACGCGCTAATCGACTTCGCTTTTGATATATGTGAAGAGTTCCAGTTGGTCGTTCGCACAGATATTTTACAGTATAAGGATAGCTTCCTTGATTTAAATGATTGGTTCGGGGATGCGTTCGTGGAAGTACACGAGCAGCACGAGTGGCCATCCACTAACCTTTTTGATGACACTGCAAAAGTCTATTACTTTAAGACGACGGATGAGGCGAAACGTGTGTTAAAGGAAAATGCGGAAAGCATGTTTGAATGGATACATCCAGAGTTACCTGAAGATCTTTGCTTCTTTAAAGATGGTGAAGCGTGGCTGTCTTCATCTAGCGAACTCAAGGAGTTGTATGTATATCCTACCAGCGTCAATGAAATACACGCATTGAAGAACATTGATGGTTTAAAGGTTCTAGATATTCAGTTCTAACAGAAAAAGCGAGTTGGTAAATTACCAACTCGCTTTTTTTACGCCTGGAATCTGCCCTTTATGAGCAAGTTCTCTAAATTTAATTCTTGAAAGACCAAAGTCACGCATCACGCCACGTGGTCTACCCGTTACTTGGCAACGGTTCGTCAAACGTGTTGGTGATGAATCTCTCGGTAATTTCGCGAGTCCTTCATAATCACCTTGTGCTTTTAACTCCGTACGAAGTTCACGGAACTCTTCTACCAACCTTTGTCTTTTTATCTCTTTAGCAACTTTTGATTTCTTAGCCATAAATCCTCCTTAATCGTAATTATTACGTTTTATAATTATAACAGGTGACTATAATATTTCAAGATAATATGCTCAAAAAATGCTATAATAAATAGTATTCAAAAAGAGGTGTATATAAATGTCAATACGAACTAAAGTTGCACAACTTGCTGGGCGTTCAGTTAAAACAGCACTTAAATTAACTACTGGCGGTGGCTCAAGCTTACCAGGAAAAGTCGCTCACAGCATTAGCCCAAACATCATAAACGATCTCGCAAAAAATTATGATGTTGTGATTATTACCGGTACGAACGGGAAGACTCTGACAACAACACTTACATATAATATTCTTTCAAAAATTTTCAATAATGTGATTACAAATAGAGCTGGTTCTAACATGACCCAAGGAATCGTCGGTGCATTCTTAGATGCTAAGAAAACTAAGGAACGTAGCATCGCAGTCATTGAAGTAGATGAGGGCAGTCTAAACAAAGTGGTTAAAGCACTTGACCCGAAACTTATCGTACATACGAATCTATTTGACGACCAAACCGATCGTTACGGTGACACAAAAGCGGCATATCAGTTGCTCGTTGAGGCAGCGAATAAAGCTCCAAACGCAAAAATTTTGGCGAACGGCGACCTACCATTATTTAATTCAATAAATCTCATAAACGAAGTTGAATACTTTGGATTACTACCTAACTTAACTGATGAGACAGTCCGAATTGCGTGTCCAAAGTGTGGTGGTAAGCTCGATTACCATACACGCACATACTCAGAGCTTGGGGATTACGAGTGTTCATCATGTGGAGTTAAGCGTCCTGAACTGAAATATTCAGTGAGTGAAATTACGAAATCAGATCTTTCGAGCTCAACGTTCACGATAGACGACGAATCATTCACTATACCGATTGCAGGCATTTACAATATCTATAATGCACTTGCAGCATATGCGGTTGCGAAAAACTTTGGCGTAGAATCAGAAGTGATTAGAAATAGCCTTCAGACAACAGAGCGCGTTTTCGGTAGACAAGAAATTATCCCTTTAAACGATAAGACAGCTATCCTGAACGTGGTTAAAAATCCAGTTGGACTAAACCAGGTCATTGACTTAATTAAAAAAAATAAAGACCCGATGACATTTGTTGCAATTCTGAACAACCGACCAGCGGATGGTGTGGATTTGTCTTGGCTAATAGACGGAGACTTTGAAAAACTCGCAAAAATGGAAATTGAAGAAGTGTTAACAGGTGGAATCCGAGCAGATCGCATGACAGAAACATTAGTCGAAGCAGGATTCGAACGACACACAATCGACGAATTCGAAACATTAGAAGCACTCGTGAATCGCATCACACAAGCTAAACACAAAAACATACAGATCATCGCAACTTACACCGCGATGCTCGAGTTAAGAAAAGTACTTAAAGAAAAAGGATTGTTGAAATAGTGTTGATAGATTAAGATTTTTGACAAACGTCTTTTGAAGCACGTTTCCTGAATGGGGAACGTGCTTTTTTGTAGACATCATGGCTTACATTACTTTTATTAATAAGGTAATGTTACTTATCAACTGCGAATGATACTTATAAATATGGATTCACGAAATTAACCTCAATAAGTATTCAGTATTTCACTTTACATCTTTTATCAGATCATTTAATTTCAAATTGTTGGATAACATGATTCAAGTTAACCCCAAACAAAAAAGACAACTCGCAGGAGTTGTCTCATAATAATGGGCCTAGGTAGACTCGAACTACCGACCTCACGCTTATCAGGCGTGCGCTCTAACCAACTGAGCTATAGGCCCTTAAAAAATAAAATGGAGCGGAAGACGGGATTCGAACCCGCGACCCCCACCTTGGCAAGGTGGTGTTCTACCACTGAACTACTTCCGCAAATATGCCGGCCAGAGGACTTGAACCCCCAACCTACTGATTACAAGTCAGTTGCTCTACCAATTGAGCTAGGCCGGCTAATAAATTTATGTATAAATATGAATGGAGAATGGCGGGCTCGAACCACCGACCCCTTGCTTGTCGAGCAAGTGCTCTCCCAGCTGAGCTAATCCTCCTCGTCAATAACAATATTCATAGTACTACATATTCATGTACTCGTCAAGATGATTTTGCATTTTCCTACAATTCTTATAAATAAAGAAGTCATTCAATAAATTGAATGACTCCGCATAATATTAATCCCTCTTTTGTCCGAATAGGCGTACGCATTGAATGAGTAAAAAAACAATACAACTGTAATAATGATACTCTTCGGCGTCAATGAGACAAAAGTCATATAATCCACCCTAACGGTGTCTCATGTAAGGGAATAAAAGTACATCTCTGATAGATGACGCGTCTGTTAAGAGCATCACTAATCTGTCGATACCAATTCCAAGTCCACCTGTTGGTGGTAAACCGTATTCTAATGCTTCGATGAATTCGTCGTCCATTTCGTGGGCTTCGTCGTTACCTTCAGCTGCTTCTTCTACCTGTTGTTGGAAGCGTGCTTTCTGATCGATTGGGTCATTTAACTCAGTAAATGCATTCGCATGTTCACGACGTACGATAAATAATTCGAAACGATCCGTGAATCTTGGGTCTTCTGGGTTTTTCTTAGATAATGGTGATACTTCTACTGGGTGACCAAATACAAATGTTGGTTGCACTAAGTGCTCTTCTACTTTTTGTTCGAAGAATTCGTTTAATACATGACCAAATGTGCTGTGGAATTCGTCCACTTCAACACCGTGTTCTTTCGCAAGTTTAAGCGCTTCTTCATCAGATAAGTCTTGGAAGAAGTCCACACCAGTATATTCTTTAACAATTTCAGCCATGTGAACGCGGCGCCATCTTGGTTCTAAATGAATTTCTTCGCCTTCATACTGTATTGTCGTTGAACCTAAAATTTCTTTTGCAACGTGTGCGATAAGCTCTTCAGTTAAGTCCATAATATCTTCATAGTCAGCATATGCTTCGTATAACTCAAGCATCGTGAACTCAGGGTTGTGACGCGTAGATACACCTTCATTACGAAATACACGACCAATTTCATAGACCTTGTCCATGCCACCGACAACGAGGCGCTTTAAGTGAAGTTCTAATGCGATACGCATGAATAGGTCCGCATCTAATGCGTTGTGATGAGTAACGAATGGTCTTGCTTGAGCACCACCTGCAATCTGGTGCATCATTGGTGTTTCAACTTCTAAGAATCCTTTAGTGTCTAAATATTTACGTATTTCTGTAATGATTTTGCTGCGTAAGATAAAGCGCTCCTTAGACTCTTCATTAGTTAATAAATCTAAATAACGTTTTCTATAGCGCTCTTCTATATCTTGAAGACCCGCGTGCTTGTCTGGAAGTGGACGTAATGCTTTCGTCAAATGAGTGTATTCAGTTGCTTTAACCGAAAGTTCTCCAGTGTTTGTCTTGAACATTACACCTTTGATTCCAACAATATCTCCAAGGTCAGATTGGTTCCAGATTTCAAAAGCTTCTTCTCCAATTTTATCTTTACGAACGTAGATTTGGATTTGTCCGTCTACGTCTTGGATGTGTGCGAAACCAGCTTTCCCTTTACCACGCTTAGTCATAATACGACCCGCGATTGTTACGCTTGATTCATCTTCTTTTTCTGCTAATTCCTCTTTAGAAAATTCATCCCATTTTTCAATTAGTTCATTAGATGTGGCTGTCGTTACAAATTTTTGTCCAAATGGATCTTGGCCTTTTTCAGCAATGTCCGTCATTTTTTGGCGGCGCACTGCCAATTGGTCTGTTAACTCTTCAGTCATTCAATTTTTCTCCTTATACGTGAATTTCTTGTTTTTCTTTTACTTCTCTACTGAATTTTTCTAATAATTCAACGAGCTCGTCTCGTGTGCTCACTTGGTTAATCTCTTTTCTAACCGTACCGTTTCCACGCACACCTTTAAGGTACCATGATGCATGCTTTCTCATTTCAAGTAGTGCTTGTTTTTCATCTTTTAATGCGATTAAGCGATCCATGTGCAACTTCAATACTTCAATCTTTTCATCTAGATCTGGTTCATCAATGAGTTCGCCTGTTTCTAAGTAATGCACAGTTCTATAGATCATCCATGGATTACCGAGTGCAGCACGTCCGATCATTACTGCGTCTACTCCAGTTTCTTTTAACATTTTTTCAGCAAGTTCTGGCGTTGTAACGTCACCATTGCCGATTACTGGAATGTTGACAGCTTCTTTAACTTGTCTGATAACTTCCCAGTTCGCTTCACCTTCGTACATTTGGACACGTGTACGTCCATGTAGCGCGATTGCAGATGCTCCTGCTTTTTCAGCCATCTTCGCGTTTTCTACAGCATAAATGTGGTCTTCGTCCCAACCGATTCTCATCTTAACTGTAACTGGTTTTTTAACGTTATCTACAACAGCCTTAACCATCTCATAAATTTTAGGTGGGTCAAGTAACCATTTTGCTCCCGCTTCACAGCGGATAATTTTATTTACCGGACATCCCATGTTGATGTCAATGATGTCAGCTTCCGTGTTTTCATCTACGTATTTCGCTGCCTCAACAAGTGACTCTTTCTCACCGCCGAAAATTTGAAGTGACATTGGATGTTCATTCTCTTCAATGTGAAGCATCTTTAATGTCTTTTCGTTTTTGAATAGTAATGCTTTGTCACTGATCATCTCTGCACACACGAGTCCTGCGCCGAATTCTTTCACCGTCAGTCTGAATGCTGCGTTTGAAACTCCGGCCATTGGCGCTAGTACGACTCTGTTTGGTATTTCAACATTTCCAATTTTAAACATCCATTACACCTCGCTTTAAATCTTTATATAATTCTTGAATTGTTTTTTTAAATGTTGGATGCATCACTTTTGGAGCGATTTCGTTAAATGGCTCCAGCACAAATTCTCGCTTGTGCATTTCAATATGTGGCACTGTTAAGTCGTCGATATTCAGTTCTAAATCTTCATAGATTAAAACATCCACATCGATGATTCGTGGACCCCATACTTCTTTTCTTACTCGTCCAAGTTTCTCTTCTATTTCAAGACCGAAGTATAACAGATTTGTTGGAGACAGGTTAGTCTCTACTTCAATCACCATGTTTAAGAAGTCTGGTTGGTCTGTCATACCATATGGTGCTGTCTCATAAATTTGAGATTCTTTTCTAACTGTAACATCTGGGTTTTCTGCTAGTAACTCGATCGCATTTCTTAAGTTTTTGTAACGCTCTCCGATGTTAGTTCCTAATCCTAAATAAGCAATTGCCATTAATTTTCACGCTCTCTCACTATTTCCACGCTGACGTTTTCGTATGAACCGTCTATTGGTGGGCTCGGTTTAGTTACTTTAATTTCTAGTTTTTGTGCTTTGGCGAATCCTTTAAAAATTGCCGTAGCAATTTTTTCTGCTAAGTGCTCAATCAAATTCACTGGTTCTATTATGACTTCAGCTTCTATCACATCGTAAACGTCTGCGTAATTGATCGTATCATTCACTTCATCTGATTGTCCTGCTGGACGCAAGTCCGTATGAATAACACAATCAACTAAGAAGTATTGACCGATTTCTCTTTCGGCACTTAAGACGCCATGATATGCGTAGAGCTTAATGCCATTTACTCTTATCTTATCCATTATAAATCTCCCTGCAATTTCATGTAAACGTCTGCGATTTGACGGTTCATTGCTACATTGTGTACGCGTACTCCGTGCACACCTTGATTAATACCGATAATCGTCGTTGCCGCTGTAGCTGGGTCGCGTTCTTCAGGTGATGTCTCGGTGCCGATAAGCTCTTTAACCATACGCTTACGACTTGTTGCGAGCAGCACTTTGTACCCTTTTGCTACGAGCTTGTCCAAGTTTCTCATTACTTCAATTTCTTCATCACGTGATTTTTGGAATCCGATACCTGGATCGAGCCAGATGTTTTTATCTTCAATACCTTTGTCTTTACATAGCTGTACAGATTCCATGAGTTCAGCAATCATATCGTCTACGACACTTTCATATGTCCCATGGCTATTATTGTGCATCAGAATAATTGGCACTTCGTATTTTTTAACAACGTCAAGAATTGTATCATCATACGTCCCACGCCACTGGTCGTTGATCATCGTTGCTCCTGCCGCAAGAACGGCTTCTGCGACTTCACTACGAAACGTATCGACAGAAATGTCTACTCCGAGATCAAGATTCGCGATTCTCTCTACTACTGGAACGACACGAGAGATTTCTTCCTCTAAAGTAATCTCAGTATAGCCTGGCCTTGTTGAATAACCACCAACATCAATAATGTTAGCTCCCTCATTCGCGAGCCGCTTCGCATGACTGACTGCATCGTCCAGTGCATTGAATTTTCCACCATCACTAAATGAGTCTGGTGTGACGTTTAAAATGCCCATAATTTGAAGTTGTTCCACGGACCATCATCCTTACACATAGAATATTAGTATTATACCATTTTTCTACAACGAATTTAACTGTAAAAGCCTATATTCTCACGTTCCCTACAAACAAAAAGCACCAGAACTCTAACGAGTTCTGGTGCTTTTTAAAAATATCTTATTATTGTCTATTAGTCTTCAAAATTAAACAGTGGCGTTGAGAGGTATCTCTCACCATTTGATGGCAGAACAGTCACAACAGTTTTACCAGCACCAAGTTCTTTTGCTTTTTCAATTGCTGCATATACTGCTGCACCTGAAGAAATACCACCAAGTATTCCTTCATGCTTCGCGAGTGCACGTGCTGTTTCAAACGCGATATCGTTGTCTACTTTAATGACACCGTCATACACTTCAGTATCAAGTGTTTTAGGTATAAATCCAGCACCTAACCCTTGTAGTTTATGCGGGCCTGGAGTTTCGCCAGAAAGTACTGCTGAATCGGTAGGTTCTAAAGCAAACACTTGTGTGTCTTTGTTATGTGCTTTTAACACTTTACCTACACCAGTTACAGTACCACCAGTACCAACACCTGCTAAGAATGCATCTATTATAAATCCGCCCGCTTGTGCTTGTTCAACAAGTTCCGGACCTGTTGTTAATTCGTGAACACGTGGGTTCGCCATGTTTTCAAATTGTTGTGGCATGAAGTATCCAGGCTGCGCTGCTAATTCTTCAGCCTTTTTAATAGCACCTTTCATACCTTCAGCACCCGGTGTTAAAACGAGTTCAGCACCATAAGCTTTTAAGAGGTTTCTTCTCTCTTTACTCATTGTGTCTGGCATAACAAGTACTGATTTGTAACCTTTACTTGATGCGACCATTGCTAAACCAATTCCTGTGTTACCACTTGTTGGTTCTACAATTGTTGTATCTTCATCAATTTTACCTTCTTTTTCCGCCGCTTCGATCATCGCTTTAGCAATCCTGTCTTTAACAGAACTACCAGGATTCATAAATTCAAGTTTTACATATACGTCCGCTGCACCTTCTGGCACTAACTTGTTCAACTTCACAAGTGGCGTGTTACCAATTGCTTCAGAAATATTATTAAATACGTTAGACATTTGTCTACCTCATTTCATAGTAATCAACTAGGATTAGTATACCATGCGATGATTTAAACTTTCAAACTTTTGAATTCTAATCTATAACAATTCTTCAAGTTCTTCTTTTTCAATCCAAATAGTGTTTCTACAAAAGTTACATGTCGCTTCTGCTCCACCATCTTCTTCGATCATTTCTTTGATATCTTCTTTTTCTAACGAGGCCATCGCATTTAAGAAACGTTCTTTCGAACACGTACATTTGAATTCAACTGGCATCTCGTCAAGCTTTCTCCAGTTGTCCGCACCAAGTGCTACATCTACAATTTCTTCAGGTGCCATACCTTCATCGATTAACTTAGAAATTGGTGTCATTTTACTCGCTGCTTCTGTTAAGTAATCAATCGTCTCTTCAGTTGCATTTGGAAGCACTTGAATGACTAGTCCACCCGCTGCTTTAATTGTGTTGTCCGGATTCACAAGAACACCTAGCGCAACGATTGAGGGTACTTGCTCTGAACTGTAGAAGTAGTATGAGAAATCCTCACCGAGTTCACCGCTGACAAGCTCAACATTTCCAACAAAGTTATCTTTTAAGCCAATGTCCTTCGCAACACGGAGGTATCCATTTGTACCTACTGCACGTCTTACGTCTAGTTTACCGTGTTCGTTTAGATCGAAGTGAACTTGAGGGTTCTTAAGGTATCCACGCACTTCACCTTTCGAGTTTGCGTCCGTTACGATGGCACCGATTGGTCCTCCACCTTCAATTGTTACTGTTACTTTTTCTTCACCTTTTAACATTGCGCCTAAAACTACTGTCGCAGTCATTGCACGACCCAGGGCTGCTGCAGCTGTTGGATATGCGCCGTGACGCTGTACTGCCTCGTTTACTGTTTCTGTTGTTTCGAGCGCAAAAATACGCACTTCATCATTGACTCCGAGACCTCTAATTAATCTATCACTCATTTATATTACTCCTTTTTTCACAAGAAAAGTCGCCACGAGGGCGACTTCTTATCTGTTGTCTTTATCTTCGTCCACACGATTGTGTGATTCTTGTTCGATTTCTTCTTCAAAATTATTATCAGACGTCATATCTGGTTCTTGTACAGGTTCTTCATCTTTAGTTACATCTTCGTTATGTGTTAACTTGTTTTTAATTTCTTTATAAGATGAACCCACGTGTTCCTCGTCGTCTTTTTTCTCTTCTACTAAATGAGAGTCATCGTAAACACGGTCTGGTAATTTACCATGATGGAAGAGTCCTTCGATTTGTTCTCTGTCGAGCGTCTCTTCAACAAGAAGTGTTTCAGCAATTAAGTTTAACTGCTCTTGATGATCTGTAAGGATTTGAGTACAACGATCATATGAGTCTTTGACAATTTTTTGTACTTCTAAGTCAATTTCATAAGCAAATTTGTCTGAGTAGTTTGGTTCGTTACCCATTTCTTTACCTAAGAAGACTTGTCCGTTTGAGTCGCCAAATTGGATTGGACCAAGTTTATCACTCATACCGTATTCCATTACCATGCTACGCGCAAGGCTTGTTGTTCTTTGGAAATCGTTGTGTGCACCTGTTGATGCTTCACCAAATGTAACTTCTTCGGCTACACGTCCTCCGAGTAATCCAACGATACGGTCTAATAATTCTGGTTTAGTCATGAAGTAACGATCTTCTTTTGGAAGCATTACTGCATATCCACCAGCTTGTCCACGAGGGACAATCGTTACTTTATGGACTGTTTCCGCTTCGTCTAGTACCATACCGATTACTGTGTGACCTGCTTCGTGGTATGCAACAATACGGCGTTCTTTTTCGCTCATCACACGTGATCTTTTAGCTGGACCAGCAATTACTCTGTCCGTTGCTTCATCTACGTCACGCATATCTATTGTTGATTTACCTTGACGCGCTGCAACTAGGGCTGCTTCGTTCAGTAAGTTTTCTAAGTCCGCACCTGAGAAGCCTGGTGTTCTTTGTGCGATTGCTTGTAAATCTACCGTTTCGTCTAAAGGCTTGTTCTTAGAGTGTACTGTAAGAATTGCTTCACGACCTTTAACGTCCGGGCGTCCAACTTGAATTTGTCTGTCAAAACGACCTGGACGTAGTAACGCTGGGTCAAGAATGTCTGGACGGTTTGTCGCAGCAATCATAATGATACCTTCGTTATCTGAGAATCCATCCATTTCTACGAGTAATTGGTTCAGTGTTTGTTCACGTTCATCGTGTCCGCCACCTACACCAGCACCACGTTGACGACCAACTGCATCAATTTCGTCTATGAAGATAATACATGGCGCGCTTTTCTTCGCTTGTTCGAATAAGTCACGTACACGTGAAGCACCAACCCCAACAAACATCTCTACGAAATCTGAACCTGAAATTGAGAAGAAAGGTACGCCTGCTTCTCCTGCAACAGCACGTGCAATTAATGTTTTACCTGTTCCTGGAGGTCCTGTTAAGAGTACCCCTTTAGGAATTCTTGCGCCCATCTGATCGAATTTACGATGGTCTTTTAGGAAGTCTACGACTTCAATTAATTCAGCCTTCTCTTCGTCAGCACCAGCAACGTCACTGAAGCGTACTTTCTTTTCACTTTGGTCATACAGTCTCGCTTTCGACTTACCAAAGTTCATCATTTTATTCCCGCCTCCGCCACCTTGCGCGTTTGACATCAAGAAAAGGAATAAGAATAGAATTAATAATAATGGAATAAATGTAAACAGCATTCCAGTCCATGGACTTGGTTCCTCAGCAGGTTCTACTGTGAACTTTAAATCTTTGTCTGCTTTCGCAGTATCAAGAATAGAATCAAGGTCTGTTCCTGCGTTGTATGGGATAACTGTTGTAAATGATTCGTTTTCTTTTTGATTTTTTAGCTTACCTTCAACAAGATACACACTGTTTTCTGGTTGAATGGTCATTTGTTCGATATTACCCTTGTCTAAGTTCGACATGAAAGCTTGATATTCAAGCTCTTTCTGTTGACCAGTTCCATCATTGAAGCGTTGGAAAACTCCAAACAGAATCACTGTTAGAACAGCAAGGAGTAATATATTTCGGCCTGTATTCTTCGGCATCCGTAATCCTCCGTTTCTAATACACTAAAAGAAATATTAACACAAACTAGTACAATGGTACTAGTGAAATGGCTTAACTATAAAGTTCCGGTTTTAAAAGCCCGATATATGGTAAGTTTCTATAAAATTCATTGAAATCTAAACCATATCCAACAACGAATCCGTCAGGAATTTTTGTACCGATGTATTTCACTTCAACATCTAATGTACGGCTTGGAACTGGCTTGTCTAAAAGCGTACAAATCTCAACGCTTGCTGCTTTTCTATATTGTAGGAAATCGACGATTGAGTTTAAAGTGTTTCCAGTCTCAACGATGTCTTCGACAATTATGATGTGTCGACCTTCAATAGATGAAGACAAGTCTTTTAGGATCTTAACTTCTCCTGATGACTGAGTGCCAACGTAACTTGATACGTCCATAAAGTCGATTTCAATATGGGTGTCGATGTTTTTAATGAGGTCTGTCATGAACATAATTGACCCTTTTAAAAGTGCGACTAATATAGGTTTCTTACCTTCGTAGTCTTTTGTAATTTGCTCTCCTAATGACTTAGCAAGTGAAACAATTTCTTCTTCGGTTAAAACAATTTCACTTATATCATTTTTCAATGTCATGAGAATTACTCCTTTATGTCTAGTTTAATATCAAATTTCAAATGATTGAATGATTTAATTATATTATAAATTGGCCCAACTGCAATGATTTGACCATCAGAATTCACGATAATCGGCATTTTGTCTCGCAAGTGATTCGGAATTTTTTTATCAATGAAAATCCGGTTCACTTTCTTAGTGCCTAAATTCGGTAACAAGATCCTGTCCCCTACACGTCTCGTGCGAACGGTAATCGGCTCCTCTACTAATTCAACGTCAATCGTGTACCCGTTAAACTTATATTTCCCGGGTGACGAAATCACACGCACTTCATCAATTATTTCGTCATCAATTTTCTTTACTGTAAACGTGTCGTAAGACACAACTAACTTGAAGTCATTCTTAGAGAGTTCTGCTTGTGCTGTATTCCTTTCTAGGATGCTCACGCACTCTTCTATAAATGCGCGTTCAATGTAGTCATTAAATAGAATAGATAATACACGTAATTTCACAATCTTGTTCAACTCATTGAATGCATCGCGGTTGAACGCGTTTTTGTCTTTTAAAAATGCCTTGGCTGTTTCAGTGACGAGTGAATCCATATCAGAGAAGTCTTCCTTAAATTGTAGGAGTGCTTTCGTGCTCAATGACGGATGCACATCAATCGCAGGCACCACATTGTGCCTGATGTAATTGCGCGTGTAATCATCTCTCTCGTTCGAAACGTCTTCTAAGACGAGAACTCCATAAGTTTTTGCGTAATCTAATATTTTTACTTTCGAAAGGTGCAACATCGGTCTTAAAAACTTTCCATGCCTCTCCTTTATGCCAACGCCGTATAAGTGACGCGTAGATAACAGTTCATGTAGAATCGTCTCCACATCATCATCTGCGTGATGTGCAGTTAAGCAGTAATCAATACCGTGACTCTCCATCATGGCAGAGAAGAATTGATAACGTGCTGTGCGACCCTTCTGCTGTGTGAAGTCATCTAACTCAAGCCTAATAGATAAAAACACATGCCCATTTTTAAGCGCAAGTCTTTCCAGCACTTCTTGTTCGTGCTTGGACTCAACACGCACCCCGTGGTTCACGTGGAATATAGTAAGCGACTGATACGTATCTTTGTAACTGGTCGAAAGCATGTGATAAAGCACACTTGAATCCACACCGCCCGACAAGGCGATTGCGATATGATCTGTTTTTGCCCAGCGCACGTTTAATTTCACGTTATTACACCTCTAAACAAGAAAAAGGCCAGAAGTGTATTCTCGCCTCTTTAGAATTATTAACGCCCTTTGCCACCACGACGTGACTCAGCTTGTCTTTTTATTGTAGACATGCGTTCTTCGCTGTCTTTTAAGAACATTGATAATTTTTTCTCGAAGTCTTCAGGAGATTGTTCTCTCTTCTCTCTGCGTTCTCTTTTAGGTTTTTGTGCTTGCTTGATAGAAAGTGAAATTTTTCCGTCATCTCCAACTGAGAGCACTTTAACTTCGACTTCGTCATTGACCTTAAGGTGTTCATTTATGTCTTCGACAAATTTATTTGCTACCTCACTAATATGAACGAGTCCACTTTTTCCTCCAGGTAATTCTACGAATGCACCAAAAGGTTTAACACCTGTTACTTTTCCAATGACTTTTTCGCCAACTTCTACTGACATGTTGAATATTATCCTCCCAAGATTAATCTTTATTAAGTCAATGATACCATTAAACAAAAAAATAATCATTACCGACGCAATGATTATTGATATATTACTATTTATCTTTTTCCTTCTTTTTATCAGATTCTGGTAATGAAAATACCATCTCGCCACTCTCTGACATGAAGAATTCACTACGCGCGATTCTTCTGATGTAGTTATCATCGTTTAACTGCGCAATTTCACGCTCTAAGTCCTCATAAGTACGATTCTTTTCGTCGAGCACTTTTTCTGTCTTAACAATCTGGTCTTCTAAAATACCATTTTCGTATTTTTGATAAAGCCCCATTGAAACGAGGATGAGGCAAACTGTAAGCAAAATCCCAGTAAAGAGCAACATTCTGTTTCGTATAACACGCGCTTCACCTTTTAGTCTCTTCTTTTGACTATCCGTATTAAATGTATATTTATTTAACAGTTTAATCACTTTGTTGCTCATTACCTCACCCCTTTAAAGGCCTTTATTATATTAATATTTTATAAAACTATAGTACTTTTGATTTTACACTAAAACCAAACTCGTTTCTATTAATATCAAAAATCTCTTTCAATTTTTTCTTCTTCAAGTAGCTTGTACATGAGTGATGCCTCGTCTTTACGCACGTGTTCACGTAGATCCGTCACTTCGTATGTCACAATGCGTGTACCGAAACGGATTTTGATTCTATCTCCAACCTTAACAACAGTGCCTGCTTTCGCTATTGCACCATTTACATCTACACGACCGTCGTCACTTACTTCTTTTGCAAGCGTACGGCGTTTTATGATTCGGGAAACTTTTAAGTATTTATCGAGTCTCAATTTTCACCCTCCAATATATCTCTGAGCGCTCGCTTGTTATGAATCGTTTCTTTCATCCAAGGAAGAATAATATCTGCATACTCCTTCTCGTATTTCACGCGAGCCTCTTTACCTTCTTTTTCCTTCTGTTTGTTCCAAACTTGATGAACGTCAGATGTTGTCTCAGCTTCAACGTCACCAAAGACATGCGGATGACGATGTACGAGCTTCTCATTTAAACGGCTTAAAACATCATAGAAATCAAAATAACTATCCTTGTTCGCGATCGCTGCATGAAGCCCCACTTGCAACAAGATGTCACCGAGTTCTTCAATCAGAAGTTCATCATCTTCAGTTTCAATGGCTTCGATGACTTCGAATGCTTCTTCAATTAGATATCGTTCGAGTGATTCATGCGTCTGTACTTTGTCCCATGGACATCCATCTTCACCTACAAGCGTATTGAACAGATCGTTCATGTGGTGTATCGAACGGTTATCAAGTGCATTAGATTCCACTTTCGGCACATACATCGTCATTAAGTTCGACGTCGGAACGTTGTGGTCAATCTCGCTGAGCTCCGCTTTAATGATGCGTTGATCTATAGAGCCTGCTTTATCTACTAAATACACAGTCGTATCATGCGGATAAAATTCTAATAGTTCGAGTTTCGCGTTCGACACTGAAAACAGGTCATAGACTTGAGTGATTAAAGTATGTTGATGATGGTTGAAGTCGGCAAAACGTAAGTTTGAACCATCTAAGATTTGGAATCCATCGTTCACTGGAATTTCGAGCGCTGCAATACACACATCTATAAAGCTTTGACCACCAATGATTTCGACTTCAAGATCATTACTATTTTTCGCATGACTCAGTAACATCTCTGTGGTCGTTTCATAAATAAGCGGGCTACCTGGAACAGCGTACACAATGTCTTTATCTTTTGATGCTTCAATCAAGATGTCCGCAATCGTTTGATAGGTATCTGTAAATGTATCGTTGGCTTCGTAAATATGATCGAATGATTCATACTTAATGCCTTCGTCATCTAACATTTGAACAGCAGGATGATCGTTTGTTCTTAGATATAGATGCTCTGAATTTTGAAGAGCACGGTAAATGCGGAGTGACATTTGGTCAACGTCCGAACTTCCGAGTCCTATTATTGTAATCTTCATGCCACTTCCTCCATTCTTGCATCAACACTCGCTTTTAGGATACTGATGAGCGAGTCGATTTTCTTCGTCCGTACAATAAATCTAATTTCCCCATCAACGACTTTTATGCTTAAGATGCGTTTAAATTCCTCTGTATCCATAAATAGTTTTGATCCATCAATTTGACTTGTTGCTTGTTTCGATAAGTTCACGTAGAAGTGACGCTTGTCTTCTTTCACGTTGTACGCACCAAGAATGAGTGCGTAAATCTTCACTCTCACAAGCTTAATTAAGTTTTCAACCTCTACTGGGAAATCTCCAAAGCGGTCGATGAGTTCATCCTCAATATCTCTCAGTGACTCGATGCTGTTCACTTGTCTTAAACGCTTGTACAGATCGATTTTAGACTGTTCATGCGCAATATAACTTGCAGGCAAATATGCGTCGAGTTCGATATCGATTGGAAGGTTTACTGGTTCCGGTTCTTTTTTAATTCCACGTTTTTCGTTCACGGCTTCTTCTAACATGTCAGAGTATAATTCGTATCCAACTGAATCGATGAAACCGGACTGGTGTTTACCGAGTAAGTTACCCGCGCCACGAATATTTAAGTCGCGCATCGCGATCTTAAAACCACTTCCGAGCTCTGTATATTCCTTGATTGCAGATAGACGTTTTTCCGCCACTTCTGTAAGCACTTTGTTTGATTGGTGGAAGAGATACGCGTAACTAATACGGTTACTGCGTCCCACACGTCCTCTTAACTGATAGAGTTGCGATAACCCAAAGCGATCCGCATCCTCAATGATCAGCGTGTTCGCGTTAGGCACGTCTACCCCTGTTTCAATGATCGTTGTCGTTACGAGTACATCATATTCTCCATCAATGAATGCATACATCGTCTCTTCAATCTCACGCTCAGTCATCTTCGCATGCATAACAGCAACGTTTGCGTCCGGTACTAACATTTCAATGTGCGCTGCTTTTTCATAGATTGTACTCGTGCTGTTATGAAGATAAAAAACTTGACCATTCCTTGCGAGCTCGCGGTCAATTGCTTCCTTCACGAAGTTCGCGTTGAACTCTAAAACGTACGTCTGAACAGGGAATCGGTTCAGAGGCGGTGTTTCTATTACAGATAAGTCACGCACACCCATTAAACTCATGTGAAGTGTTCTTGGAATCGGTGTTGCTGTTAACGTTAGTACATCAACGTTTGTCTTAATCTGTTTGATTGCTTCTTTATGTTTTACACCAAAACGTTGTTCTTCATCGACGATCAATAATCCAAGATCTTTAAATTCAACAGACTTGCTTAAAATCGTATGTGTGCCAACTACAATATCGACCGTTCCCTCTTTTAGTCCTTGTCGCACTTCACGCATTTCTTTAGCAGTTCTAAATCTACTCAACATTTCCACGTTTACCGGAAAATCTTCAATACGCTCAATGAATGTTTCAAAGTGTTGTGCTGCTAGAATCGTTGTCGGTACGAGCACCGCAACTTGCTTTCCATCTTGTACTGCTTTAAATGCAGCACGAATCGCAACTTCAGTTTTACCATACCCGACGTCACCGCATAGTAATCGGTCCATCGGCTGAAGGTCTTCCATATCCTTTTTAATTTCATTAATAGACGCAAGTTGGTCAGGTGTCGGTTCATATGGGAACTTCGCTTCGAACGCTTCGACCATGTCGTTATCTTCGCTGAATTTAAATCCAACAGAAGCTGCACGTTCTTGATAGAGCTTTAACAGTTCTTCTGCTAACTCGTTGACGTTCGCTTCAACTCTTGCCTTCGTGCGCTTCCACTCAGTACCGCCGAGCTTGTGCATCTTCGGCGAACCATCATCTGAAGAAACATATTTTTGCACGAGTTGCATTTGATCTACAGGAATGAATAGCTGGTCCGTCCCTTTATACTGAAGCTTCATATAGTCTGAGTGAATGCCTCCGACTTCAAGCGTCTCAATACCAAGATATCGACCAACTCCATGGTGAATATGCACGATGTAATCTCCGACATGGAGATCCTGATACGACTTAATTTTTTCAGCATTCGATAATTGCTTCGTTCGCTTCTTTCTCTTTGCTACACGATTATATAACTCTTTTGAAGATAAAACAGCCACATGCATGTATGGAAGAATAAATCCTTTTTCAATTCCACCTGTTGTAAGTACTACCCCTGTTACAACGTCTTCAGGTAAATCGTATAGATATGTGTGAATGTTTAAGTCATCAAAGAGTTGCTTGGTTTTCTTTACTTCATCCTCATCACGTAAGATGATGTTGACGAGATATAGATTTTCAATAAATTTATTGATATTAGACGCTAATATATCGTACTGACCATAATAAATTTCTGTCGGCTTCACTGAAATTTTAATGATTTCTTGGAACTTCACTGGCATACTCTTTAAGAATAATGTCATATAAGTTGCGTTTCTGTTCATGAGGCGCGACAACTGATGCTCATGATAGTTAGCTCCACCTACAAGAAACTTCCCTGCTTCCAGCATAGAGTCATAGAAGTTATTAATTGCATCAGTTTCTGTCTCATAAGCCATTTCGATATTTTTAATTTCATCGATAAAAATACGCACATCCGCGTCGAGGTAATCTAGGATTGAGATCTCGTCTTCACGAAGAAGATGACTAAACTGAACAAGATACTGGAACGTAAAGTCTTCATGAATAAGCGTTGCATAATACTCATCTAAAGCTTCTAGTTCTTGTCCTTTTAATTTCAATCTCGTGTTTTCGTATAGTTCTTCTACAATCTCCAACAGTTGCGCTCTATCTGACTGATTTAGAATGTACTCAGCATATGGTTCGAGCGTGACTTTATCGACATTCTGCTTAGAACGTTGCGTCTCTTCATCAATTAAACGCAGCGAGTCTACCTCTTCGTCAAACAGCTCAATACGCACAATACCATTTGGTGTATACACATCAAAGATATCACCACGAACAGCGAACTCTCCAAAGTTTTGCGCTTCTTTCATGCGTTTATAACCAATACTCACAAGATATTCAATGAATATTTCGTACTCTATAATGTCACCCAACTTTATGTGCTTTTGATATTCTTTTATAATATCTTTTGGCATAAGTGGCTTTAATAGAGCTTCTGTAGGTACAATAAAGAGCCCTGGTTTCTTCTCAATCAGCGCGTAGAGTGTGTTCATACGCGCTTTTCTAAACTCAGGGCTTTCTGTTGCCATTGTCTCAATCATGATATCGCCGACAGGAAATGTGTAAATATCATCTGTTAGTTCTAACAGGGATGCTTCTAATCGTTCCATCTTGTGATTGTTTTCAACAAAAACGACGACCTGTCCTTCTGAAAGCTCTTGTATCTCGTTAAAGAACACGCCTTTAAACTCGTCACTAATCCCAGTAACGAGTAAATTTCCATCATGATTCGGTTTTACAATTTCTTTAATACGATCATCATTTTTAATGCGTGATTTTACTAAACTATACATCGACATCACCGTTGTATTTGTTCATAACATCAATAAACGATTCATTTAAGAATCCTTCACACGCGTTCGTTGTGTGCTTGACAACTTTTTCTAAGAGTACTTTCTCCTCATCAGTAAACCGACCGAGCACCCAGTTCACAACAGGCATTCTACCATCAGGACGGCCGATACCCATGCGGACACGCTTATATTTTTCAGTACCAAAGTGTTGCGTCAGAGATTTAATACCATTGTGGCCACCGGCACTTCCTTTTTGTCTGAGCCTCACGCGACCAAGTGGTAAATCTAAATCATCATATAAAACAACAACATCTTCTAGTTCAACATTGAAATAATCAATTAATGGACGTGCACCTTCACCAGACAAGTTCATAAATGTCTGTGGCATCA
Source organism: Phocicoccus pinnipedialis (assembly GCF_903994035.1). Taxonomy (GTDB): domain Bacteria; phylum Bacillota; class Bacilli; order Staphylococcales; family Salinicoccaceae; genus Phocicoccus; species Phocicoccus pinnipedialis. The sequence goes on along the minus strand of NZ_CAJEWB010000004.1, from coordinate 23,513 downwards.
CTAGCATGACTTTTTCAGTACCCACAAACCCTGTACCATAAATACATTTAAACTTCGATTGGTTCATATCTATGTTCCATTCTCGTGCAAGATCCATTATTCCGATAAACCCAATATTATGCCTCGTGTTTTCATACTTAGGCCCAGGGTTTCCGAGTCCAATAAATACTTTCAAAAAAATCCCACCTAATTAAAAGAGGCGGTGGATACACCACCGCCTAGTTGTTCGATATTATTCTTCGTCTTCTTCTGCTGAAGCTGCTTCCGTTTCTTCACCTTCAGCTTCTTCTGCCTCTTCATCTTCTTCTGGCTCTTCAGCTGGGATGTGGCAAGTAGCAAGTACATAATCGTCTTCATCTTCGATAGTGAACTTGAAGTTTCCACGAATATCTTCAACGTGAATTGCTGAACCTACTTCTAGGTCAGTAACATCGATTTCGATTTCCTCTGGAAGATCAGCTGGACGTGCTGTAACTTGAACTGTGAAGTTTGGTTGTTCAACAACTCCACCTTCTTTAGTTCCTACAGCATCTCCAACTACAACTACGTTTACGTCAACTGTTCTTTCGATATCCATGTTGATCGCAATGAAATCGATATGTTCGATTTTATTTTTAAGTGAATCGAATTGGTAGTCGTTTACCATCACTTGTGTTGTTTTACCATCGAAATCTAATTCGATTACTCCGTTACGTCCAACCTCACGAATTACTTTGATGAATTCGTTCTCGTCGACAGAAACAGATGTGTTTTCTACTTTGTATCCGTATAGGATCGCTGGTACTTTACCCGTGTTACGTAACTCGTTACGTGAAGACTGAGTATTACCAGTTCTCTCAGCAGCAACTAATTTTGCCATTTCTAATTTCCACCTTTCAAAATTTGCAGTTCATATTTACCGCATTGTATCAAATAGCCATACGTTATAATACCACAAATACCCCATGGTTGTAAAAGTATTGTGACATTTTAATTACTTATTTTTATTTGTCGTCAAAAAGTCTGCTTACAGAACGCTCTTGGTGTACTCGAAGTACAGCTTCTGCAAGAAGTTTACCCACTGAAATCTCCGTCACTTTGCTAATGCGTTTTTCTTCCGGTAATTGAATTGAGTTTGTAATGATAACTTCTTTTATTTTAGACTTGTCTAAGTTTTCGATTGCTGGTCCAGATAATACTGGGTGCGAACAACATACATATACTTCTTTTGCTCCTTCTTCGATGAGCTTGTCTGCTGCTAGAGAAATTGTACCGCCTGTGTCAATGATATCATCAATAACAATCGCAGTTTTACCTTTGATGTCACCAACGATACTCATTACTTCAGCAACGTTCGCTCTTGGACGGCGCTTATCAATGATTGCGATTGGTGATCCTAAACGTTCTGCCATACGACGTGCACGCACTACGCCACCGTGGTCTGGAGATACGATTACTACGTCATCTGTGTAATTTAAATTACTCTTCTCTTTCGCAAAGTAATCCGTGATTAAAGGTACTGCTGTTAAATGGTCAATTGGAATGTCGAAGAACCCTTGAATTTGTGCTGCATGTAAATCGATAGAAATTACTCGGTCAGCTCCAGCTACTTCTAAAAGGTTTGCTACAAGTTTTGCAGTAATTGGTTCACGTGGACGGCTCTTTCTGTCTTGACGTGCATAACCGTAATAAGGCATTACAATGTTAATACGTTTTGCTGATGCACGTTTAAGCGCATCGATCATGATTAATAATTCCATTAAATGTTCGTTTACTGGTTCAGATGTTGATTGTACAACAAATATGTCCTTACCACGGACACTCTCTAACACATCAACTTGGATTTCTTTATCAGAGAAATGTTTTACGATACATTTACCAAGTTCTACACCTAAATTCTTGGCAATTTCCTCTGCAAGTGGTTCGTTTGAAGATAAAGTAAATACCTTTAAGTTATTGTCTTTACTTTCGATAGAAGTATTCATAATAGCCCCCGAATTAATTTTTATAATAGTCTTCTTTATTGGTTTGTCTTTCTCTTGCAATAGCTAAACTATCATCTGGCACGTCATCAGTCACTGTAGACCCTGCCGCAATAACTGATCGATCACCTATTGTGATTGGTGCAATCATATTTGAATTACACCCAATAAATGCGTCGCTACCTATAGTCGTCTTAAATTTGTTTATACCATCGTAATTTACAGTGATTGAACCACATCCGATGTTTGTGCGTTCTCCTACCTCAGCATCACCAATATAGCTTAAATGAGAGACTTTAGCTTCGTCATGAAGCATCGCTTTTTTCGTTTCCACGAAGTTACCAATTTTAACTTTTTTACCAAGGACGGTACCTGGTCGTAACTGAGCAAATGGACCAACTGAAGTGCCGTCACCAATTTCTGAGTCTGATATCACCGATTGCTTAATTTCTACATCGTTACCAATTTGTGCATTCGTGATCTCACAGTTTGCTCGAATGATAGTACGCTCGCCAATCTTCGTTTCTCCTGTGATCACTGTTCCAGGATAAATAACACTATCCATTCCAATCTCTACTGTTGAATCAATATATGTGTTGAACGGATCGATGAGTGTTACTCCATTTTCCATTAAGCGCTCATTAATGACTCCGCGGAGTATATGTGCTGCATTTGCAAGATCCGTTCTTGATTCAATTGTAAATACAGAAAAATCACCTTCCACAGCACCAACTTTTCTTGCAATGTTTGAGATAGTATCGTGTGTGATGTGTTTAGTGTTTTCTTTAGAAACTTTCAAGCAGTCCGCATCGACTACGTAGATATTATCTTCATCTTCATTAAATAGTGAATCAATCATTTCACTATTTAAGAGTGGAGATACTGCGCTGATCACCATTGTGTCCACCGCTTCAATATTATGGTCTGTGAGCACTGGGAGGCCGACATAAGCTTCCTTTACGTGCACAGAGGATGCTGGATCTACCGATAAGAAAATATCGTGTACATTCGCATTTTTTAAGTTATTGATGACATGTTGGATTACTGGTGTTCCAACTAGGTCATGTAGAGCGGGATGGGTGCTTGATTTCATATTTAAAAAGTCTTCATCGATTACGATGATTGCTTGTCTTTCCATGGGACCCTCCAATGTTTTATCTCTTAACCATTATATTTTACATATAGTACTCATGCAAGGCTTAAAGACGTTAAAAAAAGCCAGAAGTCATGGCTCCTGGCTCATATATACCTACTCTTCGTCTTTGTCGTAAGATATTTCTTCAGACTCAATCTCTTCGATCGATTCTTCATCTTCTACGACTGGGTCATCCGTCTCCTCATACACCTTCATCACAGCTTCTTGAATATGCTGACGCATTTCAGAATTGATAGGGTGTGCGACATCACGGAATTCTCCGTCTACCGTTCGTTTCGACGGCATTGCCACAAAGAGTCCATTATTACCATCAATTACTCTTAAGTCATGAATCACAAACGCGTCATCAAAAGTGATTGACGCCAATGCCTTCATGCGAGTATCAGGGTTGTTTACTTTGCGTAGTCTTACATCTGTTACTTTCATAATTAAATCCTCCCAAAATTAATAGATCGGACATGTGCTTAATTTAAAAGTTCAAGATTAAAATGCTGCAATTACCTCAATTTCAACATTGACATCTTTAGGAAGTCTGCTTACTTCAACACATGATCTTGCAGGTAATTTACCCTTAAAATACTGTCCGTAAACTTCATTGACGTCTTGGAAGTCATTCATGTCTGTAATAAATATCATCGTTTTGATTACGTTACTGTAGTCTAAGCCAGCTTCTTCAAGTACTGCGCCAATGTTTTTCATAACCTGTTCTGCTTGTTCAGTAACTGAACCATTCACAACTTCTCCGTCTTTAGTTAACGGAATTTGTCCTGAACAGTATAATAAATCGTTGACTTTCACTGCATGGCTGTATGGTCCTACTGCAGCTGGTGCATTCTTTGCATTGATTGGTTCCATAGTAAAACACCTCGTGGTTTGTATTTATCCTTTATTGAAAAACTCTAAACAATTCCCCGGCTCTACATCAAACGTTTCATTGTATTCATCGATATTTGCAACTTTCGCAATAGATGTGTAATCCGTAAATACGCGGTCTACGATGTCTTTCGATTCGACTAATACAGAAACTCCGACAACTTCTGCTTGGAACTCCTCCATCAATCGTATCACTCCGCTGATAGATCCACCTGCTCTAAGGAAGTCGTCAACAACGAGTACGCGTGCACCGTCCTCTAAAGTACGCTTCGCGAGTATCATCGTTTCAATCTTTCTTGTAGAGCCAGACACGTAGTTCACAGATACAGTAGACCCTTCTGTGATCTTGTTGTCTTTACGTATGACTGCAACTGGCACGTTTAATTTTCTAGCTACCGCGTGTGCTAGTGGAATTCCTTTGGTCGCGATTGTGACAACGGTATCGATTTTTTTATCTTCATACATCGTCACGATGAGTCCCGAAATCTCGTCCATAACGCGCGTGTTCCCTACAAGGTCGGACATATATAGATATCCGCCTGGGAGCAGTCTGTTCTGCTTAGACAGTTCTTCGCTAAAATGTCCGACGATCTGTTCGGCCTTCCCTTTACTGATTCTTGGGATAAAAGTCACGCCTCCAGAAGCACCTGCAGTCGTCTGTATGAGACCGATGCCTTCTGATTCAAACACTTCTTTCAATATGCGAATGTCTTCACTGATTGAAGATTTCGCTTGATTAAACTTATTCACAAATGTTGTCAGTGGTATCAAATCATTTGGACGTCTTGTCAAATACTCAGTCATAAATACGAGACGTTCACTGCGTTTATATTTCATAGTAAGCTCCTTTATAAACTCTAATTCCTACTTTTCTAACCGAGCAGTCGCACTTTGTATACTTCGTCGCAAAATCCTTTGAGTGCATTGTAAAAGTGTGCCGCTTGTCTTTCTTTTTTGAAGATCGCAAACACAGTTGGCCCTGAACCGCTCATCAGTACGCCCTCTGCACCGAATTTCTTGAAAACTTCAATCAGGTGGTCGACTTCTTTGTATCTCTCTCTCGTGACCGCTTGTAAGTCATTCTTTAACGCACGGATCATTTCGTCGAAATCTCCTGATTCTAACGTTGTCTTCATCTTTTCTGTTCCCGGGATAAATTTACGTCCTCTTATTCCGCTGTAAATTTTTGGTGTAGATACAGAAATGGATGGCTTTGCCAATATGACCCAACCGTGTGGTGGGCTCTTGATTGATTCTATTTTTTCTCCGCGACCAGTCGCTAAGGCAGTGCCGCCTTTTACACAAAATGGAATGTCAGAACCAAGAGTTGCCCCGTATTCCATCAATGTTTCAATCTTTACGTTCAGTTCATAAAGTTCATTCATGCCGCGCAGCGTTGCTGCTGCGTCACTAGAACCCCCTGCGAGTCCCGCTGCGATTGGTATGTTTTTTTCGATGTGAATCTCAACACCCGGTGTATTGTACTTTCTTTGCATCAACTCTGCTGCTTGATAGACAAGATTCTTTCTTCCGAGCGGCATAAAGCTAGAATCAGATGTAAGTACGATACGTTTGTCTGTTCTCTTTTCAAACGTGAGATAATCATTTAAGTCGATTGTCGTCATAACCATACTGACTTCATGAAAACCGTCCGGTCGCTTACCAAGAACATCGAGTGAGAGATTGATTTTAGCTCTCGCTACCTCTATATGCATATAACCACCTATAAATTTATAAATTATCTCTTATTTTACTTGTCTTTCATCTAACTATAAAGGAAAAAAACAATATCTGTGTAAAAGTTTGTTTATGAGAGGGAGAACATTTGGTGGAATGTACGATGGAGCGCAGGTTTTTATCGTGTGAAGTGCGGTGATAAGGACGGGGAATGTTGCTCGTAATTCAGGATTCTAAAAAGCCGAGTGACAATTAGTACTTAATCATTATGTCTAATCTCGAAATCACGAAAACCGAGTGATGAATATCACGTAATCATCATGTCGAATCTTGAGATCACGAAAACCACATTTCATTTAGACTATAATTAGGTCGTGTAAGTTCTACTTCTCATAATCCATGGCTTATCCAAAATTAAAAACACCCCTCAAATCGGATTTCAATTCCAACTTAAGGGGCGCGAAGATTACTAAAATCACTCTTCTCCAAGACCTTCATAAATCACGTCTAGATTATATTCTAAATAATGCAGATAACTGTCGACTTCGTCGCCTTTTCCACCTATTTCATCAGAGTAAATCGGGCGTTCAAAGATTGGCACTCCCGTCTCGTTGGACACCGTTTCCATTGGTCTTCTGTCTACATTTGATTCTACAAATATCACTGGCGGCTTATATTCATTTATAAAATCTACCGCATTTTTTATCTGTTCTGGCGTGCCGCTTTCCTCCGTATCAATCGCAAATAAATATCCATCTTTCAAACTATATTCTGCAGTTAAATATTGAAATGCAAACTCGCTTGTCATGAGTATTCTATTTTCTGGTTTTATCTGTCCCAGCTTCTCATCATAATTCTTCTTAATTTCTTTTAATTTCTGTAGATACGCTTCCGCATTTTTACGATAAAATTCCGCATGCTCTGGGTCTTTTTCAATCAAAGCATCGCGAATTGCTTCAGAAATTAAGATAGCGTTTGATGGTGTGGTAAACGCATGTGGATTCGGTTCTTCCGTTCCATCCGCTTCAACGATATACATAGGGTCAATCACTTCTCCAACCTCAACGTATTTCGACTCATCTAAGTTCACTGAACGTATGAGTTTTCCGAGCCATCCATGCTTCCCACCTTCAAGATTAAGACCAAAAGCAAACACTATATCTGCTTCGGAAACTTTTCTCACGTCAATTGGTTTTGGTTCGTATTCGTGTGGATCCATCCCACTCGGCACTAAGTTATGCACCTGTACGTACTCTCCTCCTATTGCTTCAACGATATCCGTGACCATAGTAAATGAAGACGCAATCTGAACACGCGTTTTATCTGTCTGTTCGCCTGCGCCACATCCGACTAAAATGAGCATGAAGGCTATAAGAATCAGCCACTTTTTCATAATAACCACCTACAAGTATTTAGCGATTAATCCGCGACGTGGGGCGAATAAAAACGCTAAAATAAAGAATACTGTCGCAACAACCACGATTGACGGTCCGCTCGATAAGTTGAAGCTAAAGCTAAAGAATAGTCCTACAATCGCGCTGACTGCCCCAATGAGTGCTGATAAAAATATCATCGTGGACATGCGGTACGTGAGTAGATATGCTGTTGACGCTGGCGTAATGAGCAGTGACACAACAAGCACAACACCAACCGTTTGTAATGACACGACTGTTACGAGTGTCAGCATCAGCATGAGTAGGTAATGAATGAGCCCTACTTTCATACCGCTTGCTTCAGCCATCACTGGGTCAAACGACGTAAGGACAAGTTCTTTATAGAATACGAATACCAAAATAAGTACCAGTGCACCAATTATAAGTGTCATCGAGCGATCTGTGTCAGATACTGTTAGTACGTTTCCGAATAGTATTTGTGTCAAGTCGATTGCCGTCTTCGCTTTAGCGATTAAGAGTACACCAACCGCAAAGAACAGACTGAATACAATACCTATGGATGCATCGTTCTTCACAATGGAGTTTTGATTTATAAACCCAATGCCAAACGCCGCAATCAGGCCGACGATTGCTGCACCTACGAAGAAGTTAATTCCAAGCATGTATGAAATTGCTACACCTGGTAAAATCGCGTGAGATATTGCGTCACCCATGAGTGCGAGTCCGCGTAGGACAATAAAACATCCAATGACTCCACAGACAATTCCAACAGCAACACCTGTGAGCAATGCTTTCTGGAAAAATCCATACTGAATCACTTCTTCAATAAACAAACTAATCATGAATTTTCCCCTACTTTCACAAATATGTTTGAGCCGTATGCCAACTTTAGATTCTCTTCAGTAAAAACATCGTCTACGTTCCCGTATGCAAGAATCGTTTTATTGATGAGAATCAATCCATCAAAGTAATCACGTGCTTTACTTAAGTCATGGTGAATGATAAAAATCGTGACGCCTTCTTTACGCAGATCTCGAATCACTTTGATTATGATTTCCTCACTATGTACATCAATTCCGACAAATGGCTCATCTAAGAATACGAGCTTACTTTTTTGTGCCAAAGCACGTGCAATTAAGACACGTTGGAACTGTCCGCCTGACAACTCTCCAATTTGATTATCTTTATAATCAAGCATGCCAACTTTTTCAAGCGCTTCTTTTGCAATCTCGAATTCTTTCTTACCTGGGCGCTTGAAGAGGCCGAGACCAGGAATCGTTCCAAGCACCACACACTGTAATACAGATATCGGGAATGTCATATCCAAATCACTACGCTGTGCTACGTATGAGATGTCACGTTGCTTCTTTTTAATCAACGTACCATCAACTGTTACTTCTCCTGTATGTTTAACTAGATTCAAAACTCCTTTGATAAAGCTAGACTTCCCTGCCCCGTTTGGGCCAATAATTCCGTATATTTTACCAAGAGGGAGTTCTACATTTGCATTTTCAAGTGCACGTACTTTATTATTGTACGTTACGCCAAGGTTATTAACTTTAAACATGCAATCATCCTCTCTTAATTTTTGTTATATTTAGATTACCCTAAATATAATTGTTAGTCAATCCTAAAACATGGATTTAAGTTTATAGTTAAAATTATCTCGAATTAGAGTTATTTGTCTTGAATTCGAGATAATTTTAGTATAATATAATATTTGTGCAAAATTAGCAGATTAAAAGACACAAATTTATTGGAGGAATATTTAATGACAAAAATCGGTATTGTTACAGGATCTACACGCGAAGGACGCGTATCAAGACAAGTTGCGGACTACATTTTAGATCGTGCAAATAAATTAGACATAGACGGAGTTGAGTTTGAAGTAGTAGACATCAAAGACTATCCCCTTCCATTACTAGACTCAATGCCACCAGCAATGTTGAATAAAAACTACGACCTGGATGAAGTTACAGCTTGGTCAAAAAAAATCGATAGCTTAGATGGATTCATCTTCGTTACACCTGAATATAATAAAGCCCCAGCTGGCGTACTTAAAAACCACCTTGACCAACTTGGATCAGAGTGGATGGGTAAAGCGGCAGGTCTTGTAGGTTACGGTTCAACTCTTGGAGTGACAGCAGTTCAAGCATTACGCTTAATTCTTTCTAACTTCAATATGCCAACTGTAGGACCATTCGGTGCATTCAGCCTGTTCACTGACTTCGAAAACATGTCAGAGTTCAAACCAGCTGAAGTACACAACGACACAATTGATACAGTAATCAAAACTACTGCTGACTGGGCACAAAAACTAAGCCCAAAAGCATAATTTGAAAAGAAAAACTCCCAACTATAGTAGAAAATATACTTCTGTTGGGAGTTTTTTATATGTAAGTTTATATAATATTAAGCAAACCTTACTATATTCATCACTTTCATTTATAATATATGAAACTATATGAAACTTGAGGTTAGATATGAAGAAGAATATTCCTGCGTTAATACGCGTTATCGATGTACTTTTATTCCTTGTTATTTTTATTGGTCTCTTTTGGGTGACTAATCACATATTAGAGTCGAATGTTTTCTCAAGAACTGTTCATACCATTGTTCAAATCATCGGCCTCAGTACTGCGCTTCTTTTTGCAATGTTCATCAGCCGCTTCACTGCTACGAGGCTCGTTAAAAAATATGTCGCTGAAGATGAAAACCTAAAGACTCAATACACCTACAAGCACAAAAAGAGAAAATAAAAAAAGCCTTGAACTTACGTTCAGGGCTTTACTTATTAATTCGCTACTTCTTCCATAAGTACAAGTTTTTCTGTGTTGTCATCGTTGAATACCGTTACTTCAACGTGTTTTGTTAAAATGTCTGCATACGTATAAGATACACATTCAAAATTATGTTTTTCTTGATCTAATTCCACTACAAAAACTGCAGGGTGAGTTTCTCTCAAGATTCCGCGACGCTTAATAATCGTTCTTCTTCCACCTTGAGCCTCAAGTAAAACGGGATTACCTAATTCATACTCTAAGACTTCTCTGATATCTCTTATTGTTTTTGGCATAGTCATCCACCTCTATCAATACTCTATAATATTGTAACAATTTTTAGAAAAATTGTCAACTCGTTCTTGAAAGCGTTCTACTTTTATGTTATTGAAGACCAAATTGTGGATGTGCTTTTATGCCATTTCTAAAGCGCTTTTCTTGAATGCATCATAGATTTGTTTGTATTCTTCAATTGATAAAGATTCGCCTCTGCGACGTGGGTCAATTCCTGCTTTTTCAATCATCTCTGTGATTTCTGCCTTCTTCTTTTTCCCTTCAACGAATAGCGACTGATAGTTATTTACAATCGTTTTACGGCGCTGAATGAACGCGCCACGCGTCAGTTTGAAGAATAATTTCTCATCGTCCACTTCAATAAGTTTCTCTTTGCGTGTTTTCAGTTCAACAATAATAGAGTCCACATTCGGAGGCGGCATGAATACAGTCCTTGGTACATTCTGTACAACCTTAGCGTCCGTATAGTAGCTGATTGCGATTGATAAAGACCCATAGCTCTTAGAGCCTGGTGTCGCACTGAGACGCTCTCCTACTTCTTTCTGCATCATAGTATAATATCTGGAAATCGACGTCGTCTTTTCAAGAAAGTTCATGAGAATGGGAGTCGTAATATAATACGGCAAGTTCGCCACAACGACAACCTCATCACAATCCGACAGGTGTTTAGAAATCGTCTCCTCAATATTAGCCTCAAGCACGTCTTTATGAATCACCGTCACGTTATCGTACGGGCTTAGTGTATCCGCTAAAACAGGGATCAGACGCTGGTCAATCTCAAACGCAACCACTCTCTTAGCTACTTTCGCAAGTTGTTCTGTCAATGAGCCAATCCCAGGACCAACCTCAATTATGCCAGTATTTTTCGTCACGTCTGCTTTATGTAGCACTTCTCGGATTACGTTCGCGTCAATCAGGAAGTTCTGACCGAGACTCTTCTTAAACGTAAACTTGTATTTATCTAAAATTTCTTTTGTGCGTTTCGGCGTCGCAATATCTTTCATCGCTTTTCTCCTTCATAAGTATCTAGCAAAGCTAGGACTTCACCTTTATTAATACGGTATCGATTTAATTTGTTACGCATCTGGTTTGCATTCGCATATCCGAGGTTTAAGTTTTCTGACAAAAACTCGCGACGCGCTTTTGAGTCACTCTGCCCTGTGAGTTTTAAATCGACCATGTCTGAAATCGTATACATGTCTTTTATTTGTATATTTCTCGTCATGACTTTGTCTAATGCATCCATTATATCTTTAGGTTTTGCGTGCTCAATGCCGATTTTACCACGCTGTCCGCGTGCTTTATTTCTCGCTAGATGTGCTTCTTTGATATTAGGGAAACGTTCTAGGATAATGTTTCTGATGCGTTCTCCAGGATAATCTGGATCCGTAAAAATGATGGCTCCACGCGTCTCTAGTGCAATTCCAATTTCGTCTAACGTTCTTTTGTTTATAGCAGATCCGTTTGTTTCAATCGTATCACAGTCGAGTACTTCCTTAAGTCGGTTTGTATCGTCACGACCCTCGACTATGATGATTTCTTTTATTTTTTGTTTCATATAATCCTCTTAATAAAAAACGGAGCAGAGCTCCGTTTATTTGATATTGTATATTCTCTTTGCATTTTTAGATGTGTGTGTGGCGATCTCTTCATACGACATATCGCGAAGGCGTGCAATTTCCTCCGCAATTAATTTTATGTGCATCGGTTCGTTGCGTTTCCCACGATATGGATGCGGCGTAAGGTACGGTGCATCTGTTTCTATAAGCAAACGGTCAAGTGGCACAAGTCTCGCTACTTTTTTAGGTACTTTCGCATTCTTGAACGTAACTGGCCCACCGAGTGACACATAAAACCCAAGAGCTAACACTTCTTTTAACTCTTCTTCTGTTGCATTTGCAAATGCATGCATGATACCGCCAACTTCTTCTACATGCATCTCTTTTAATATATCAATCGTATCGCGTGTTGCTTCACGGTTGTGAATCACAATTGGAAGTCCTACACGTTTTGCGAGTTTAATTTGTTTTTTGAACACTTCTTTCTGTACTTCTTTTGGTGATTTGTCCCAATGATAATCGAGTCCCATCTCACCGATCGCAACGATTTTTTCATGCTTTGATAACGCTTCAATCCATTTGAGGTCTTCATCTGTCATATCGATAGCATCTACTGGATGCCATCCAATTACACCGTATACATTCTCATACTTAGTGATTAACTCCATGGTGCGTTCAATTGTCTTGCGGTCAAACCCGATGACAACAAACGTATTTACTCCGTTATCTTCAGCGCGTTTGATGACATCATCAACCTCGCCGACATACTGATCTGCGTTTAGATGTACATGTGTATCTACTAACATAGACTCACTCCTACTTTACGATACTACCGTTTTCGATTCCGTTTGGTACTGACACAAGCGTCAAACGGTTATCTTTTTCCGCAGTTAAAATCATACCTTGTGATAACTCACCGCGTAATTTAACTGGTTTTAGGTTTGTTACAACTAAAATCTTCTTACCGATGATGTCGTCTGGTGAGTAATGCTCAGCAATTCCTGAGATGATTTGACGTTCTTCTTCACCCAGATCGACATTAATTTTTAATAACTTGTCTGCTTTTTTAACGTTTTCTGCGTAGATGATTGTTGCAACTTTGATTTCAACTTTGTCAAAATCATCAATTGTAATTTCGTTCGCCATTTTTTTCACCTCTTCTTCTGGCTTAGTTTTATGCATTTCATTTTTGATGAACTCTACTTCTTCTTCCACATCAAGTCTTGGGTAAATTGGTGTTGGCTTACTAATTACTGTGCCATCCACTTTTATGCTACCGTACTTGTGAATAGAATCGTATTCGAGCAGGGATTCATCTGATATATTTAATTGTTCAAAGATTTTCTTAGGTCCATGCGTTAAGAATGGTTGTAAGAGAATCGCTGCGATACGGATGTTTTCTGCTAAATGAACCATCACATTTCCGAGCTCTTCTTTCTTATCTTCATCTCTCGCAAGTACCCAGGGCTCTGTCTCATCAATATATTTGTTTGTTCTACTGATGATTGTCCATACACGCTCTAGTGCTTTGTTGAATAAAAGATCTTCGATATCCGTTTCGTACTTCTCGATGTTTTCTTTCACTGTAGCTTCTAAGTTTTCATCAATTTCGTTTTGAACACCATTGTACTCAGGTAATGCTCCATCGAAGTACTTATTAATCATTGCGATTGTACGGTTCACTAGATTACCGAGGTCGTTCGCAAGATCAAAGTTTGTGCGGTCGATGAACCCTTCTGGAGTAAATACACCATCGGAACCGAATGGCACTTCACGCATTAGGTAGTAGCGCAGTGCATCTAATCCGTAGCGGTCTACAATCATATCCGGGTACACAACGTTACCTTTAGATTTAGACATTTTACCATCTTTCATGAGTAACCAGCCGTGACCAAATAAACGTTTTGGTAATGGAATATCGAGCGCCATTAACATAATTGGCCAATAAATTGCGTGGAAACGTACGATTTCTTTACCAAGCATTTGCACGTCTGCTGGCCAGTATTTGTCGAATAAAGTCTCGTCAGCACTGCCGTAACCAAGTGCTGTGATATAGTTAGCAAGTGCGTCAATCCACACGTAAACAACGTGTTTTGGATTTGACTTAACCGGAACACCCCACTTGAATGATGTACGTGTCACGGCAAGGTCTTCTAGACCTGGTTTAATGAAGTTGTTGATCATCTCATTTTTACGTGATGCTGGTGAGATAAACTCAGGGTGCGCTTCGTAATACTCTAGAAGACGATCTGCATACTTACTCATCTTGAAGAAGTAACTCTCTTCTTTAACCAGTTCAACTTGATGTCCACTTGGTGCAACACCACCGATGACTTTACCATTCTCATCTTTATACACTTCAGCTAATTGGTTTTCAGTGAAGAACTCTTCGTCTGAAACTGAGTACCAACCCTCGTACTCTCCAAGGTATATATCACCTTGCTCCAACAAGCGTTCAAAGATCTTTTGAACTGCTTCTTTATGCGCTTCATCAGTTGTACGAATAAATTTATCGTTTGTAATTTCTAGCTTTTCCCAAAGCTTCTTGATATCATCCGCCATGCCATCAACGTACGCTTGTGGTGACATACCAAGTTCTTCAGCTTTCGTTTCAATCTTTTGACCGTGCTCATCTGTACCTGTCAAATAAAACACATCGTAACCACGTAGGCGTTTGTAGCGTGCTAAAACGTCTGTCGCTATTGTTGTATACGCGTTTCCAATGTGGAGTTGTCCACTCGGATAATAAATCGGCGTTGTTATATAAAATGTTGGTTTTGACATAATTAAACTCCTTGAATCTACTGTATTTATTTTTTCATGTGATAGAGATCGTAGACCTCTTGTGTTTTCATACCACGAAGACTTGCAACTTCTTTTATTGCCGCTTTCGTTTTCATACCCGCTTCTATAAATGATTCTACGTGAGCATCTATCGCTTCGTCGTATTCAACTTCTTTCTCATCATATCCACTTATAACTATAACAAATTCGCCTTTTAAAGGCATTTCTGCACCTAGTTTTTCATGCATTTCTTTTGCCGTACAAGTAAGTGTTTGCTCGAATTTCTTCGATATTTCACGAGATACTGAAATGATGCGTTCTGGATCATTCTCTTTAATGTTTTGAACGAGTTTCTTAATACGATGTGGCGATTCGTAAAGTACCGACGTCTTATAATGGAATAATATCTCTTCTAGTTTTTCACGCTTTTTCTGATTCGATTTTGGTAAAAATCCAAAGTACGTGAATTCAAATGATGGAATTCCTGAAAGTATGAGCGCCATCGTGAATGCTGAAGCACCAGGTATTACTGTGTATTCCAAGTTTTCCTTCTGCATCTCTTGGACGAGTTCGAATCCAGGATCAGAGATAATTGGCATCCCTGCATCTGAGACAAGCGCAAATGTTGTGCCTATTTTCATCTCTTCGATGATTTTTGTAGTCACGGTTTCTTTGTTGTAGTCATGATAGCTGATTAATTTCGTATCGATTTCAAAGTGGTTTAATAGTTTGCGCGTCACTCTCGTGTCTTCTGCTAATATGACGTCAACATCCTTTAACGTTGAAATTTGACGGTAGCTCATGTCGTCTAAGTTACCGATCGGCGTACCTGTGATATACAGATTCATTCCATCACCTCCATCAATTTAAATTTCTCATTTCGCGATAACTGTTTGATTTCGTACTCGCGCTTCAATGCTTCGCTCTTTGTGTCGAACAACTCCACATACTTTAATTCAACAGGAAGTCTTGCACGCGTATACTTCGCACCAGCACCTTTGTTATGTGCGGTCATGCGTTTATCTATATCTACTGTATAGCCCGTGTACAATGTGTCGTCACTACACATGACGATGTATACAAAATATGTGTTAGCCATAATACACCTCAAGCATCTCTTCCGTATACGTACGGTCGTGATTATAGATGTAGAATGACGGCTCGACTTTAACAAATGCATCACTGTTAAAAATTGCTTCTACTAAGACAAAAAGTGCATTCTTGCTCGTCTTTGTCGAATACACAAACTGCATGCGGGATACTCTAAATCCGTGCCGATGCATGTGCTCAATGACTTCTCCGATTCGTTCTGCACGGTGTACCATATAGAATTTACCTTTGTTTTTAATCAAGTATTTAGCTGCTTTAACGATTGACTCTAAGTTGATTAGAATTTCCGTTCTCGCAATTTGGTGATGCGTGTTCTGATGGACCGGTTGATTATTTTTAAAATACGGTGGATTCACCGACACGATATCTGCTACGGAATGTTTAAACTCAGATTTAATGTCATTAATATCGAGTTCTACCATATCGATTTGCTCTGACTTGTCGTTCATCGCGATGCTTCGATTGGCCATATCTACAAGTCTTTCTTGTACTTCTACTCCAGTGATTTTTGCATTCGTTTTATGCGATAAAAGAAGTGGTACGATGCCGTTTCCTGCGCATAAATCAACGATTTCTGTCGTGCGTTTAGTCGTAGATACAAAGTTGGCTAATAAGAGTGCATCCACAGAAAAACTAAACGTCTCATCACTTTGTATGATCTTCATGTTTTCACGGAATAATTCATCTATCCGTTCTAAATTTTTTAACATATGCTTCTCCCCTTAACCAAAATAAAAGCAGCCAAAAGCTGCTTTTATCCTCTACGATCTAAAAATTCTAAGCAGAAGAGGCATGACTCACCATGTCGATGCTCTCCAAACTTAACGCTACATACGTGAAATCCTTCATCGTATAGGCTCTTTAGAGTATTTCTTTTAAATGATTCATCTTTTTCATTAGATGATTCCTTTAATAGCTTTTTGTAATTATCTCTTTCTATTTCCAAGCTGACGTTTTCTTCAGCAAGGGCAACAGCAAGGGTCTTTACTTTCGTGAAATTTTCGCTGAGTGCTTTGATTTCTCGTTCGAGTCGTTCAATTTCACTGAACAGATCATCTCTCATCACGCGTTTCACGCCTCCCCTTGTAGTTCATCCATCGTAAATTCGTGTATGTAGTTTTCCTTATCTTTAGCTCTAACAATGAGATCTAGAATGTTGATACCAATCACTTCTAAGCGACCCGCCGGAGTTTTAATTCTAGAGCCAACGTCTGGCATCTCTCTGCGTGCTTCTTCATAGTAATCATTCTCATAGCTCAAGCAACACATGAGTTTTCCGCATGCACCTGAAATTTTAGTCGGTGTGAGTGATAAGTCTTGGTTCTTCGCCATTTGAATAGATACTGGTGTAAAATCACCAAGATAACTCGAGCAGCAGTGAGAAAGTCCACATGGACCGACGCCACCTAAGAAGCGTGCTTTTTCACGTAGACCAATTTGTCTCAGTTCAATTCTTGTTCTAAACTCTGTTGCCAGTGTTCTAACGAGCGTTCTAAAGTCTACTCTCGCATCTGCTGTGAAGAAAAATATCAGCTTCTTTTTATCTAATGTATATTTTGCGTCAACGAGTTTCATTTCAAGTTGCTCATCTTCCACCGCTTGTTTACAGAATTCCATAGCATCTTTTGCTAGATTCCCGTTTGCATCATCCATAGCAATATCTTCTTCTGTAGCAATGCGTAGAACTTTACCATCTGGTTCAACAATATCTTTTTTCTTAACATCATAATTGGTTTTAAGTACTCTAAATAATTCAATACCACGCTTTGTTTCCGCAACGATTATTTCGTCGGCACAAAACACTCCAATTTCCACTTGGAGATATGTGTGTTCAAAAAAATCGAGTGGCGTGGCCTTCACTAATGTAATCACAATGCTCAACCTTTCAAGCGGATAATCATACTTTCAAAAACGAGTGTCGGATTGACATTACTCGTGATGAGTTGATTCGCTTTTTCTATCTCTTCTAGCATTTTAGATAATCTTCCTATATTCACAGCGTTCGTTAGTGGTTCAGACTTAAACGGTGAGAATCCTTCTATACCGAGAAGTTCATACATCGCTTGTCTCACATAACCGTCAAGGAGAGTGAGCATTAATATATAATCTCTACGTTCTTTTAAGACATCCAAAACACGAGTTAAATCAATTAAAACAAGGGGATGATCATTCAACCACCTTGCACCAAAGTGATTCGCTGCATTCACAATTTCACTGAAGCCTTCTCCTAAATCAAGCACATGATTCGTGTCGAGTTTAAGAATATGTGCGATATTTTGTAGTGGCTCACTTAATTCAGTGAGCGCAGACTTTCTATCATCATCTGTGCCTTTAAACGACAGATGTTGGGCTCTTGAATGAATAGTCGGTAGAATACTGCTTTTATCTGTAGTTAAAAGGAGAGCCACCGTTTTTTGCGGTGGTTCTTCTAAAAACTTCAATATACTGTTTTCAGCCTGAACTGTGAGTTTCTCAAATGATTCGATGATATACACCTTATATTCTGAGTGAATTGGCTTTTGGTTCATTAGTCGTACAACGTCAGAAATATCGTCTTTTTTAATCGTCATCTCATCTGTGCGTAGATAATAATAATCAGGATGATTGCCACTCTTAATGAGCGCACGCGTTTCCTCATCACCCCCGAGAATCATTGTTGCAAAATCAATACCAACACGTCTCGCAGTTTCAATCGCATCGCTATCGATCATATAGGTATGCACGAGGCGATTATTCTCGATGATTGCTTTTAACGTAGCGTCATGTGTCATATCTTAAAATCTTTCGAATTGTTCAATCGGAAGTACGAATACTGTTGCGCCACCAACTTCTACTTCTACTGGATATGGGATATATGAGTCCGCGTTACCACCCATTGGTGTTACTGGAGCAACTGTTTGCTCGCGGTTACCACATGTGTCGTCGATAAGTTGTAAAAGTTCATTTACACGCTCGTCTTGTACACCACATAGGAATGTTGTGTTTCCAGCACGTAAGAATCCACCTGTAGATGCAAGTTTCGTATTACGGAAGTTATTCTTTGTTAATTTATCTGTAAGTCTTTGACTGTCATGATCCTGTACAATTGCAATTACCATTTTCATTATAGGTCACCTCTAGAATTTATATATATTCTGATTTGTTCTATTGCGTCTTCAATAACCGCTTCAAGCGGCTGACTTGCATCAATTGTCTTGATGCGCTCTGGATATAACTCTGATAGTTTATTATACCCTAAAACCACATACTTATGAAAGTTGAGTTCTTCGTTGTCTAGCCGATTATGTTCGACGTCGTTTGCTTTCTTTCTCGAGAGGCCAATTTCTGGCTCGAGCTTTAAATACAGCGTTAAATCTGGCATGTGGTTTTCAACTGCAATTTTGTTGATTTCCATTACGATTTCAAATCCGAGATTCCTTGCGCTACCTTGATATGCGAGTGAGCTATCGATATAGCGGTCACACAGCACCATCTGTCCGCTCTCTAATGCGGGAAGTATCTTTTCTCTTAGATGTACGCGTCTACTTGCCGCAAACAGCAAGGCTTCGGTTATCCCATCTATATTCGAGTCTTCATCTAAAATAATATCTCTGATCTTTTCGCTAACATGTATGCCCCCTGGCTCACGTGTCACCATCACTTCTGTGTCTTGTTCAAAATGTTTTTGAACAGCTTTAATGACCGTCGATTTCCCAGAACCTTCCGGTCCTTCAAAAGTTATAAATACAGACATCTTATCGCTCCGTGTAGTAATCTAGAGTATCCTCTAGTCCCTCTATTTTAACATTATTTTTAAGCTGCTGCATGATTTCAGCGAGATGCGCATCTGTGAACAAATCGTTCTTTTTAATATACGGAACTCCTGGTGGATAAGGTACGATATTTCGAATCGCTTTTTTTCCTTTAAGAACCGAAAGATCTATTTGTTTTGATTGTATCTCGTTTTTCACTTGAACCATGCTAATTCTCTCTAAGAATAGCTCGAACGGGAACGTATCCCCATCATGCCAGAGTGGCAAGCACCATAAGACACCTCTATCTGTAACCATCTCAGAGTATATATTTTGTTTTCTGAACGCCTTTTCAAGCGCGTATGGCGAGTAGTCTTTCTTGTTTAAAATTAACTTAGTTGGATCATTTGATTCTTCGACGGTGATGTCGCTTTCTTCAAGTGCTTTTTTAACAGATTTTTTCATTAAGAAGAATACTTCGTCATCGAATTCTTCGTAAAATCCTTGTCCAGATTCGATAGAAGCTAGTGACAAGTATGACGGACTCGACGTTTCAAACATGTCAACGTACTTCATAACACGACGTTTGGTGTCTTTATCTTTAATGAAGACAACAGACGCGCCCGTTAAGCTCGGCAATCCTTTATGGTAAGACTGCACGACGATGTCGGCGCCGAAATTCATAGATGATTTCGGGAAGTTTTCTGTTATATCGAAGTGTGAACCATGCGCTTCGTCGATGAAAACCTTACCGCCTTTTGAATGGATGTGTGCAATCATCTCTTCGATGTCTAATAAGTCACCATGATATGTCGGATACGTGATGACAACGACTGGATTATCGTTTAGTTTCGTATTATTCATTTCACTGCTCTTAATGTGAATTGGAGTCACGTTTAAAAGTTCTGTCGCGTGATAAACAGATTTATGTGCATCATCGACGATGTACAGTGTTTTCCCTTCTTCGTAAAGAGCGTGAAGTCCACTTAGTACACCTGTTGTACTGCCATTGACTAACGCTTGTGCTTCATAGCCTGTATATTTTTTAGCAAGGCGCTCGTTCAACTCACGGAGTACTTCCGCTGGATCATGCAAGTTGTCGAGTCCTGGTATCTCCGTCATATCGAAGCTAATCAACACATCATTTAAATTACCGATTGTTTTATTTTTATGTCCCGGTACATGCATAGAAATTGCATGCACGGATTTTAATTCATTTAGTTTTTCTAATAAACCCATTGTCTTAACTCCTTTTATTCTCACTAATGGTACATGATTTTATGGGTTTAAAAAACCTTCATTACTCTTTTTCTTTTAACAAATTGTTTTCTTTTAAGAATTCGTGAGCCACCTCTTCTTCAGTCATGCCATCGATGTCAGCTTTTTTGTTTAAATTACGCATTGTATCATCGTCGATCATACCAGCGAGTTGGTTGATAATATCTTCAAGCTCCGGGTGTTCATTTAACAATTCTTTATTGATCGTTGGGACCGCGTAATATGGCGGGAATAGCTCTTTGTCATCTACTAGCACCTTGAGGTTAAACTTCTCGATACGTGCATCTGTTGCATAGACATCTGCTACATCAATTTCACCACTGTCTAGAGCTGCATAGACAACACCTGAGTCCATCGTTTGAACCTTGCCAAATGATACGCCATAGACATCCTCTATCCCTTTGTAACCGTCGCTACGCTCTAGGAACTCTGCTGATGAACCAAACTTCATGCGGTCTGCAATATTCCTTAAATCACTGATTGTTTCGATATCATTCTCTTTCGCGAAATCTTCACGCACCGCAATGGCATAGGTATTGTTAAAACCGATTTCTTCTAACCAAACGGAATTCTTGTCTTTATCGTAAATATCTTTAACGTGTTCGTAGACTTCTACTTGCGTCTCATATTCAAAATCATCTTCTTTTAAAATGTCTACTAAGGCAGTGCCCGTGTACTCGACGTACATATCATACTGGCCGTTATCCATGCCTTGAACAAGGTTAGGAGTACCAGTGATATATGATTCTTTCTTGACTTTAATATCTGTCTCTTGCTCGATTAGCTCTTTGTACATATAAACGAGAATTTCCTGTTCAGTATCCGCTTTACCACTAATCACCATGTCTTCATTCGACATGACTGTCTTAAATATACCTGCCGCAAATATAAGCAATAGCCCGGCAATAATCGTGTAAAATGTTACCTTAGATGCTCGAGACTGGTTTTTTTTGCCAGGTGTCGCGTGGTTCTCTACATACTTCAGCAAAAAGTCAAAAAGAAGGGCAATAAGCGCAGCCGGAATAGCTCCAGCCATAATGAGTCCCGTACTATTCGTTGATAGTCCTCTGAAAATAAAGTCTCCAAGACCACCCGCTCCGATAAGACCGGCGATTGTTGCCACTCCGACGACAAGAACAGTCGCCGTACGAATACCACCCATTATAACGCTTGCTGCAAGCGGAATTTCTACTATGAAGAGTTGCTGTCTGTTTGTCATACCCATACCCACACCTGCTTGAATCGTCGATTTATTCACCGTGTTAATGCCGACATAGGTGTTTCTCAATATAGGTAATAATCCATACACTGTTAGAGCAATAATGGCTGGTAGGCGACCAGTACCAATGATCGGTACCATAAAAACGAGTAACGCTAAACTTGGGATTGTTTGGAATACTGATGTAATACCGATAACAGGACCCGCCAGTTTTGGCGTACGCGTTAAGAGAATGCCAAGTGGCACCGCGATCACGATTGCGATAAGTAGCGCAATCATTGATATACCAACGTGTTGCACAATCAGACTCCACAACTCACTCGTTCGTGTTGTTACAATATCATAAACTTCACGCCACATTATGACTCACCTCCGACAGGCTCAGCAGTGAGCATAGATAAGAGTTTAGTGTGATCTAATACTCCGGTATACATGTTTTTATCTACTACTATTGGAAGAAGTTGGCGATTCTCATTCACACGCTTGATGACGGAATCTAAATCAAGATCGACAGATATAGAAATAAATGTTTCTTTAAGATCAAAATCACCGTTAAGTACGTCATATAGACTCAACGTGCCAACAACACGACTGTTTTCTAGCACAGGCAACACATTGACCTCGTGTGTCTTAAATATGTTAACGAGATCTGTATTGTCGAGACTCCTATGATCAACAGTCGGGTAGTCATTATCCACCCATTTTTCAATATTAAATTTCTGCATAGCAAAACGTCTCGGACGATCCTTACCGATAAACTCTCGCACAAACTCATTTTTTGGAGAAAACAATAGTTCATCAGGCGTACCAATTTGCTCAATCTTACCATCTTTCATGAGCATAATACGATCACCGAGTTTAAGCGCCTCATCAATATCGTGTGTGACAAAAACGATTGTTTTCTTTACTTCAGTCTGAATTCTTAGAAACTCCTCTTGTAATTGGAGTTTGGAAACTGGATCGAGTGCCGAGAACGGTTCGTCCATCAGAATAATATTCGGATTACTGTAAAGTGCACGGATGACACCTATACGTTGCTGTTGTCCTCCAGAAAGCTCTTCCGGATAACGCTCCCTAAATTCATTAGGTTTCATACCCACCAAAGTAAGGAGCTCGTCCACACGCGCATCATCACGTTTCTCACCTTTCAAGCGATTGACCAGACTGATGTTCTCTGCAATCGTCATGTGTGGCATTAACCCAACATCCTGAATAACATACCCCATACTTCGACGAAGCTCCACAGGATCAAAATCGTTAACATTTTTATCATCGATATAAATTGCGCCTTCAGTTGTCTCTATCAATCGGTTAATCATCTTCATGGTTGTAGACTTTCCACTACCAGAAGGACCGATGATGACAAAGAGCTCAAAAGACTCGATGTCGACAGTCAAATGATCCACCGCTACAAAGTCATTGTAACGTTTTGTAACATTTTTCATTGAAATCATTACGCACCCTCAATTCTATGTATTTATTATGTTTATATATACCCTAACTACAAGTAAACACAACATAAACTAAATATTTAAACCGATAAATAAGTAATTGATAACAAAAAAAGACTCAAAGCAAATTTGCTTTGAGTCTTAATTTTGCCTAGCAGCGTCCTACTCTCGCAGGGAAACCCCAACTACCATCGGCGCTGGAGAGCTTAACTTCTGTGTTCGGCATGGGAACAGGTGTGGCCTCTC
>NZ_CAJEWB010000003.1 GCF_903994035.1 Phocicoccus pinnipedialis | reverse complement strand
GTTATAGCTACAACTATTATTGGCAAGAACCTTTGTTTAATAAAATTCATAAACAAAAATAAAACTAATATCAATAATAGTACTAATATAAAACCCCTCGATACAGTTAATGCTCCTATAATACCTACGTATATTATTAATACTAAATTCGAAGGAGCAATCCTAATTTTCTTTAAATTAGTTAATACCAGATAACAACTGATTATGAACGCACTATGTTTTCCTACCATATTCGGATTTATTAACAAAAAACCTTCCTCTTTATGATACGGCAGATATCCAAACCTTCTAATAACTGTGAAAAATTCAGAAACATTATATAAATTAATATAGGTTCCAATTGTTAATACTGAATATGATATGAACCCATATAACATATATTTAAAAGTAAGAACTATGTCAATTTCTTTTTGAAGTGGCTTTAGATAAATAAATAATATAAGACATATTGAGAAGCCAAGCCATTTTATAACACTCTCATCATATCCGTAAAACGAGTTCAATAAGACATGAACACCTTCGTATAAGATTAAAATTATAACCATGACTAATGTATTGTTTAGAGGCGTTTTAGAGTGATAATTTTTCATTAAAAATATTAGAAAATACACATTAGCTATATAGAGCAACGTACTTGTAGAAATCATCATCAAAAATAAAAAGATTCCTAAAACGTTTTTTTTAGTAGAAAATAAAAACGCTAAGAAATATAAAATTGCCATTATAATCATTGGTATACTAATGAAATTTTGGTCAATATACACTAGTAAAACTATAAAACCTAAATTCAAACTACCCAGTTTGCTCATATTTTCACCACAATCTTCTATTAGCTACATCCAGTAAGTAGTCCTTGCTTTTGTCATTAGATATTCTATCCAATATACTTTTAATTTGGGTTCTATTAACACTGTCAACATTACCTCTATAAATTTTATCATATACCTGATTAGGGTGAATTTCACTTTCATCAAGTAACTCTTCAAAAAGTTTCTCTCCTGGCCTTACACCAGTAAACTCTATTCCGATATCTTCTTCTTTATAGCCGCTTAGTCTAACGAGATTTTTAGCGAGTTCAACTATTTTAACTGGTTCACCCATATCTAACACGAATATCTCTCCACCTGTAGCTAAAGCACCAGCTTGTAACACAAGTCTAGACGCTTCCGGTATAGTCATAAAGTAACGCGTCATTTCCGGATGTGTCACCGTCACCGGTCCACCCGCTTCAATCTGTTTCTTAAATAAAGGAATCACTGATCCTCTAGACCCTAGTACATTACCAAATCTAACTGCAACAAAATCTGTTTCACTTTCTTCATCATTCAGACTCTGAATGATCATTTCGGCAACGCGTTTCGTTGCACCCATGACGTTAGGTGGGTTAACTGCTTTATCTGTAGAGACCATTACGAATTTTTTAACTTTCGCATCTTTGGAGGCCTCTGCAACGTTTTTTGTACCAAAAATATTATTTTTAACCGCTTCTTCTGGATTATATTCCATTAATGGTACATGTTTATGCGCTGCAGCATGATACACGACGTATGGTTGATATTGATTCATGATGTCAAACATTCTTTCGCGATCCTGAATATCTGCAATAACGGGTACGAATTCTATCTTATCCCGATATGTATTCGTGAGTTCTTGATGTATAAGATAGATACTGTTTTCACCGTGTCCGACTAGTATAATTTTCTCTGGCTCGAATTTTGCTACTTGTCGACAAATTTCAGATCCTATTGAACCGCCTGCGCCTGTCACAAGAATTATCTTCTTAGTCAGTTCTTTTGATATCATTCCCATATCGAGTTCAACGGGTTCACGCCCTAATAAGTCTTCTACTTCAACCTTTTTAAGTTGGTTGACCTCGATACGCCCTGCCATTACCTCTTCGATATTCGGCATCTTAAGTACTTCAATCCCTTGTCCTTCAGATAATTTACTTACTTCAGATAATCGTTTTGGGGAAAGTGTCGGTATCGCAATAATCACTTTTTTTATTTTATATTTAGCAATGAGTTGAGGTATATCTTTAATTTGACCTTGTACTTTAACTCCTGCTGTTAACATCATATTTTGTTTATTTATGTCATCGTCGACCACTGTAACGGGCTCCATGCCCATGTAAGGTGTGGTTAACATTTGGCGGACGAGTAGTGAGCCCCCACGTCCCGCACCTACAATGAGTGTGGGGACCTTTTTTATATCGCCATTCTCTATGAATTGGCGTCTAATCACTCTCCAGGACAAACGAGAGCCGCCTATTAGTATTAAATGCATCATCCAAGTAATAAAATATAGTCTTAAAAATGGTGCACTCTGCGTCACTATTGGTACAACCGCTACAGTAACAAGTATTGAACCTGTCACTGCTTTTACGATTAATAAAAGTTCACTCACACTGGCATATTCCCATGCGCGATGATATAAATTAAACATATTCGCAAAAATATGATGACTCATAAGTAATACTGCAGCAGAAAGCACCAATGTTTTCATAGAATGTTCTGAAAAATAAGGTTCTAAGATGTAATAACCTAAAAACACTGAAAATGTCACAATCAATGAGTCCAGTATTATCAGTGCAAGTAGTCTCATTCTAATAGATGAATTTCTCATAGTTCGTCCTTCCTTTGAAACAAACCAAAAAACCGTTTCTTTACTCTCGGTTCTTCCGGCCTATTTTTATTTAACTTATCATTGTTTACGATTACTTCTGCATTATTTAATAGTCGCTTAATTTCATCCTGAATATTTTTTAGATTTTTATTCGTGAATAAGCTTTTCATTATAAACGGTCGGGTTTCTGAGTGATGAGCATCTGATGCAACGAAATGTACGAGATTGTGCTCTATCATTTGAATCGATAACTTTTGTGTTTTTTTACCCATATCACCATTTAAAGTTGTACTTGTCAGTTGCGCAAGTGCGCCCGCATTGACTAATTCATATAAGATAGATAAGTCATTTGCTATTGCTTTATTTCTCTCTGGATGTGCAATAATGGGTATGTAACTCTTTCTTTGTAATTCAAAAATAATTTGTTTTGTAGATGATGGCACGTGACTAGACGGTAATTCAATCAGTACATAATTTGACTTGTTTAGCCCTATTGCTGTTCCTTGTTCTAAGCCCTCAAATAAATGATCTTTTAAACGAATTTCTTGACCTAGCAATATTTCAATACCTAACGCTTTAACTTCTGGGTATTCCATTAGCTCATCCACTTTTTTTCTCACAACTGAAGTAGGTGTATCCCAGTTTGGGTGTAAATGGTGAGGCGTTGCGACAATATGAGTAATCCCTTCATCTCTGGCTTGCTTTAGAAGTGCTAGTGATTCTTCAAAGGTTTCTGGTCCGTCATCTACACCGATTAAAATATGATTATGTAGATCAATCATTACTCATCACCGTAGTAATAATAGTAGTTGCTTGTGTTTTTCTCTAATGTTGCTTTGTTTAAAATTACACCAAGAATTTTCGCACCAGACTGTTCTATCAGTTCTTTACCTCTTTTTACCTCTTCACGATTATTGTTTTCTGCATCGATGACTAAGACAACATTATGGGCGAGTTTAGAAAATAATTGAGAATCTGTCACAGACAATGTAGGTGGTGTATCGATAATAATCATATCAAATTGAGTTTTTAATTTATTAAAAACTTCTTTAAATCGTGTCGAACCAATTAATTCCGAAGGATTGGGAGGTATCGGACCTGACGTAAGTAAAAATAAATTCTCGATATGTGTTGGTTTTATAAAATCATCAGGTTCTCCATTTTCGACAATTAAAGATGATAACCCTTTGGTGTTAGTTTCGTTAAAGATATAATGTTGCGTTGGTTTTCGCATGTCTCCATCAATAATTAACGTTCTTAAGCCAGACTGTGCATAAGTTATTGCGATGTTAGAGGTTATCGTAGACTTACCTGCATCCGGTTTTTCAGCTGTCACTATTAATGAGTTAATGTTATTATCTACCCTTGAAAATGATATATTCGTACGAATCCCTCTAAACTTTTCGCTAACCGGTGACTTAGGGGCTTCGTATGTAATCAGTGGATTTAATTTTTGTTTTTTCTTAGCCATAATTATTCACTCATTTCTCCTTTGCAATTGTTCCTAAAATTGGTAATTCAAGTATTTCTTCAACGTGCTCTTCTGTACGAATTCGTGTATCTGTCATTTCTTTTAAGAACACTAATGCTAACGCAAGAATAAACCCTATAAATAACCCGATTACTGCATTGATCGGTGTACGTGGTTCTACTTGTTTTGCATCACCTTCCGCTACTGAGAGTATCGATACGTTATCTACACTCATAATATCCACGACCTCATCACTAAAAACTTCAGAGATTGTATTTGCAAGTACATTAGATATTTCAGGCGCTTCGCTCGTGACATTAATATTTAGCACTTGTGATTCTGCCTGGTTATTTACTGAAAGCATCTCTCTAATTTCGTCTGCTGAGTATACCTGATCGATATTTTTTTCTACTTCATCTAGTATTCTTGGACTTTTAATAATCTCCGTATATGTATTGACCAGTTTTAAATTGGATTGAATTTGTTGCGCCATTTGTAAGTTGTCCGTTGGTTTCTCATTAACAAGTAACTGCGTTGTTGCTTCATATTTTGGCGTAATAATAAAAAGTGACACTGCTAAGGCTGCACCTAAGAAAATAAGCGGGAGTAGAATAAACACCCATAAATATTTCTTAATAATTTTAAATAAATCTCCTAAGTCAATCGTTTGTTCCATAGTATCCTCCGATTTTAAATTAATCTAATATATTATAGCCTTAACTTCCTCCTATATCAACGATATAAAAGGAAGTTAAGGTTCAAACGCCCCCGAGAAGAATCGAACTCCTATCTTAAGAACCGGAATCTTACGTGTTATCCGTTACACCACGAGGGCAAAAATACATTATACTTTTATTATAATGTACTTATGCATAAGTTTGTATGAATTTTACAAATACTTTACATAAAGTACTTTGTAATAATCCATAAGTTCAATTCTTTGACCTTATTTGACTAAGATGGTATAACTATAATATAAACATTCTTATTAGGAGGATTTTTTAATGAATTTAATACCAACGGTTATTGAAACAACAAGTCGTGGGGAACGTGCGTACGACATCTATTCCAGACTTTTAAAAGATAGAATTATTATGATTGGTAGTGCAATTGATGACAATGTTGCAAACTCTGTTGTGAGCCAGCTACTTTTCTTACAAGCTCAAGATGCTGAGAAAGACATTTACCTTTACATTAACTCTCCGGGTGGTAGTGTGACTGCAGGTATGGCAATCTATGATACGATGCAACACATCAAACCGGATGTCCAAACGATTGCTATCGGTATGGCTGCTTCTATGGGATCATTCTTACTTGCAGCTGGGGCTAAAGGTAAACGATTTGCGTTACCAAACGCTGAGGTGATGATACACCAACCTCTTGGCGGTGCTCAAGGTCAAGCAACTGAAATCGAAATTGCTGCTAAGCATATTTTAAAAACACGTGAGAAGTTAAACCGAATTCTCTCTGAAAGAACGGGGCAACCTTTAGAAAAAATCGAAAAAGATACTGATCGTGATAACTACCTCAGTGCTTCTGATGCAGCAGAATACGGCTTAATTGATGAAGTATTAGAACCAGGTAAAGATTAATGTTTTATTAAAAATTTATTAACCCAAATATTTTTATTTGGGTTTTATTTAACGTTTAGTATAATATTTAATGAAGGGAGAAGATACATATGAGGAAAATGATTAGTAACTATAGAAGAAAATATTACATAAACAAATTAAAAAAAAGGGGAGTACAAATCTCTAATGATTGCAGAATTACAGGGAAACTTACTATTGGCAGTGAGCCTTATTTAATCAGTATTGGAAAAAGTGTAACAATTTCAGATGATGTAGTTATACACACTCACGATGGTGGTTCTTGGATATTCAGAAATAATCCAAAACATAAATATCTCATTAAGTACGGAAGAGTCACAATTCATGACAATTGTTACATAGGTCACAGAGCTATAATTTTACCTGGCGTGACAATAGGCCCTAATTCTGTAGTTGGAGCTGGTGCGATTGTTACCAAGGATGTAGAACCAAATTCTGTTGTAGCTGGAGTTCCGGCTAAGACGATTTCAAGTGCAGATGATTATTTAACTAACTTGATTAATAAAGTACCTGAGTACGATAGTAGATTTTCTACAGACCGTAAAAATCTTCTTTTAGAATTATATCCTTACCCATGGTAACAAGTCATGCCTTGATATAACTAGGCATGACTTGTTATATTTTTACATCTTCTCCATTACGGAGTTTCTCTGCAATCTCATCTAGTTTTCTCAGTCTGTGGTTGACGCCGGATTTTGATATTGCGCCTGTTGAAACCATTTCGCCGAGTTCTTTCAAACTCACGTCCTGATGTTCAACCCGAAGTTTGGCAATTTCTCTCAGTCGATCCGGTAGTGCATCGATGCCGAGTTCTTTATCAATAAATTTAATGTTATTTACTTGGCGCATCGCTGCGTTAATGGTTTTATTCAAATTCGCAGTCTCACAGTTCACCAGTCGGTTCACCGAGTTTCTCATATCACGGATAATTCGGATATCCTCGAATTTCAACATCGCTTGTACGCCGCCAATTAAGCCAAGGAAGTCCGATATCTTTTCTGCTTCTTTTAAATACGTGATGTAACCGCGTTTTCTCTCAATATATTTTGCATTCAGTTCGTACATGTTCATGAGTTCTGTGAGCTCTTGAGCATGCGCTTCGTATAGCGATGCGACTTCTAGATGGTACGCACTTGTTTCTGGGTTATTCACAGAACCCGCGGCAAGAAATGCGCCCCGCAAATATGAGCGTATGCAGCAGTCATCTTTTCGCACTTCTTCACTCACGCTATGAATAATTTCCCCTTCTCGCAATACGTTCAAATCATCCAGTATGTCTCGCGTCTTGTCTGTAATTCTACATATATAAACATTATTCTTTTTCAACTGCATTTTTCTTCTAACAAGGAGTTCGATTTCCACGCCATACACTTCTTTGATGAGTGTAAAGATTCGTCTTGCGATCGCAGCGTTCTCAGTCTGGATATTTACAACAAATTTTCCATTATGAAAACTGATCGATCCGTTCATTTTTAAAAGTGCAGCGAGTTCTGATTTCATACAACACGCATCTACTTCTATACGCGTGAGTTCGTTTTTCATCTCTCTCGCAAAGGACACAGTCATCCCTCCTATTCTTTATAAGTCAGTGCATCGGTTTCGTCGAGCATCAGGTCATAGACCACTTTAGCAAGTATTTCGTTATTATGGCGAATTACACCCTCTTCACTCACTTCTAAGAGTTCTTTGCTCGTATGTAATTTAATCCCCCGACGATTTAAACTTTCCTGGTCACACACAACAAAATCAATACCTTCTGCTGTATAACGTGCTGTTTCTTCATCTGTTAATTCTAATTGACTCATAATTATAAAGTCGATAATCTCTTTTCCAATATGTGCGTGCAGTGCATCTACATGGTCACATGCACTCATGCCCATGGTCTCACCCGGTTGTTGCATGATGTTACAGATGTAAATGCTTTTAGCTGTAGCATTTTGTAATGCTGATTTAACGCCGGTTGGTAAGACATTTGGAATAATACTTGTATATAAGCTTCCTGGTCCAAATACAATATAGTCCGCCGCTTCAATCGCTTCAATTGCGTGTGGTGATCCTTGCAAATCCATAGGTAGCAACAACATCTTTTTAATGTTTTTATCCGCTTTTGGAATATAACTTTCGCCGACATAGATCGAATTGTCATCCATCACGGCAGCAAGTTTCGGTGATTCGTTCGTACTCGGAATCACTTCTCCACGTACATTTAAAATCTTAGACAATTGCCTTACTGCCTGCGAGAAGTCTTTTGTCATATCAAACATCGCTGCAATCATTAAGTTGCCGAGTGAGTGCCCGCTAATTTCATTCTTGCTAAATCTAAATTCAAACAAGCGCTCTAATGTTTCCTCACTCTCACTTAATGCAGAAAGTACGTTTCTAATATCCCCTGGTGCTGGCATGTCAATCTGTTCACGTATTAACCCTGTTGAGCCACCATCGTCTGCAACAGTGACAATCGCTGAGATATTAATTGGATATTGTTTGAGACCACGTGCCAGAACACTGAGACCCGTACCGCCACCAACTAGGACGACTTTAATCTTTTTCATGGATTACACCTTCTATGTGTGCATCTCTGTGAATCGTATTAATTTCGTACTTATACTTATTATTTAAGCGTTTAGATAAGCGTTCCACAAGCGATACTGAACGGTGTTGACCTCCTGTACAACCAATCGCGATATTGAGTTGTGATTTACCTTCTTTCACATAGAGTGGCAGCATAAACGTCAGCATATCTGCGAGTTTTCTGTAAAAGCGTTCGGTATCTTTGAATTTCATAACATAGTCATAAACTTCTTGATCGAGTCCTGTTTTCTTACGAAGTGCTTCGATATAGTATGGGTTTGGTAAAAATCGCACATCAAAAACGAGATCTGCATCTTTGGGCAGTCCGTGTTTGAAACCAAAACTCAGTAAGTTTACAGTAAATAACGTGTCTTTATTTTTATTTAAATATTTATATACTTCTTCTTTTAAACCTTTTGGACTGTGTTCCGTCGTGTCAAAAACGAACGTCGCGATTCCTTTTAAATCCGCTAGAATTTCACGTTCTTCTCGGATTGCTTCAGTCAGAGTAGTTCCCTTGTTTAACGGATGTGATCGTCTCGTTTCTTTATAACGAGAAATCAAGCGTTCGTCTGACGCATCAAGGAAAAGTATCGACAACTTCATGTCTTTTTGTAATGGAAGTTCATGAATTTCGTGGATATAACGTTCAAACATTGATTGTCCGCGGAGATCGATACCCAGGGCAACGTTATGCATTTCTTCATTCGTTGATTCCATAAGCTCAACAATTTTTGGAAGTAAAACGGGAGGTAAATTATCGATGCAGAAGTACCCCATATCCTCTAGTGCATCTAGCGCTACGGATTTACCTGCACCACTCATACCTGTCAAAATAATTAAATCTTTCATTTTGCCAACCCCTCGCTTGGTTTTAAAAATGATGGAACCTTATGGCTCCATCATAGATTAAATCTCTAGTGTTCCAACGTAATCTGATGCATTTTGAGCCGCAATACTACCATCGCCAGTCGCTGTAACAATCTGTCTTAATTGTTTTACGCGGACGTCACCAGCAGCATAGATACCAGGAACTTTAGTTTCCATTTCTTCATTTGCAATGACATAGCCTTCTTCGTTCAGTATTCCTAAACTTTCAAATGGCGCTGTCAGTGGTTGCGTTCCGATGTAGATAAACACACCATCTGCATCGAAATCATAAGTTTCATTCTTATCTTTGTCGAATAACGTCACAGATTCTACGACGCTATCCCCGTTAATAGAGTGAAGTTCTGTGTTCCAAATAAAATCAATTTTAGGGTTGTTAAACGCACGATCTTGAATGATTTTTTGCGCACGAAGCGCGTCACGTCTATGGATGATTGTCACTTTATCAGCAAATTTTGTTAAGAAAATGCCCTCTTCGACTGCTGAGTCTCCGCCACCAATCACGACTAAGTGTCTATTTTTAAAGAATGCGCCGTCACATACCGCACAGTAGCTGACGCCCTTACCAGCGAGCAGGTCTTCACCCGGAATGCCCATTTTTTTATGCTCTGCACCAGTAGCGATGATGACTGATTTTGCGCGAATCTCCTCACTAGACGTCTTGATGACTTTGATGTCACCATCGAGTTCTACAGACTGGATATCGCCATATTTGTATTCTGCACCAAATTTCGTTGAGTGCTCAAACATTTTTTGTGATAATTCTGGTCCAGTCACATAGCTAAACCCTGGGAAGTTTTCGACATCCTCAGTGTTCGCCATCTGTCCGCCTGGCATGCCACGTTCTAACATTACTGTCGATAATTCAGCACGAGACGCGTATACTGCAGCTGTCATTCCTG
The DNA here is from genome assembly GCF_903994035.1 of Phocicoccus pinnipedialis. Classification (GTDB taxonomy): domain Bacteria; phylum Bacillota; class Bacilli; order Staphylococcales; family Salinicoccaceae; genus Phocicoccus; species Phocicoccus pinnipedialis. The sequence continues at coordinate 12,363 of NZ_CAJEWB010000003.1, read as the reverse complement.
CAGGGCCTGCACCGATAATTGCTACGTCTACTATATTCGTATTCGTCATTTCAATTCTCCTATTTCTTTATAATTCACTTTCCTAATTATAGTAGAAAGCGTGCGTTCTTTCATTCATTTTGCTTAATGAGACGGACTGCTTCCTCGAGTTGTTTCATATACACATTGTTTGTCTTTGAAATGTCTAAAAGTGAATCGCCGTCTGTGTTGTGATAGATATACATGTACGCGAATGCGAGTGTCTCTCCTTCATGCTTTAGTTCATTCTTCGAGCCTTCTAAATTTCTAATTAGGTCTATGAAACCAAGCATCTCCGCATCAGTGGCATCGATTGCTTCGAGTGTTACAAGTCCATCATGAAGTCGGTCGATTTTAGACATCTGTAATTGGTTATATAGATATGCTGTGTATAGCTTTTCCCTGGTCCCAAATCCATCGATAAGGTCCCACATAGGAGACCCTAAGATGATGTCAGATGGGGCGATGAGTGACGACTTGAATAGTCCTAGGACTCTCATGTCTGCATCATCGGATTGAAGATATACATCAATGATACGATTCAGTTCTTCTCGCGCGTCGCGTCTCTTCCAAGGACTATGCATTTCATCGAGTTGTTGGAACTTTTGAAGTTCCTCCCAATATTGACGCGATTCTTTCTCTTTACCAATGTTGAATGAAGACTGTGCGAGCGCGTGCAACAGTTGGAAATTGATGATTACTTTTTTCTTATATAGCGGATAGAGCAGTTTATAAGACATCTCGCTCTTGTTTAAGAAATTTAATACGAGTCCTACTTTTAAGCGTGCGTCTTCGTCAAGTGGTTCAACGACTTCTAACTTACGGAGAAATCGCGTGTATTGCTCCATGTTGCCTGTGTAAAAGTATAGAAGTGTTAAATGACTCAGTGCTGTCATGTCTGTCTGATCTTCTTCGAGTAACGTCTCTAAAATGACTTGTGCTTCTTCGAACTTGTTTAAGAAAAGTAGTGCCATCGCCTTTTGGTTACGGTACGCTCTCGTCTCCTGGATTTCAATATCTAATGAATATAAGAAATCAAGTGATGCTTCGATATTCCCATTCATAAAGAGTGTCTGGAATATAAACATGCCAATAAACTCATCGGCTTCTTCTATAATTTCATCGTAATCAAATTCTGCAATTTCAAAGATTTCAAAGAGCTCATCGTAAAACTCTGTATCGTCATACAGGTCTACGTATTTCATACCGAAGAGGAGCGCTTTGTTTGGCTCTTCGTCGATGATGTTGACTTCTGATAAGTCATAGTAGTATGTCGTGTCGAAGTTATCGCGCACAAACATGTCAATTAAAAACTGCTCTGCCGCTTCCGTTTGTCCGGAAGACGACATTAAGTATGCAAGTTCTGATATATATTCTCTGTTTTGCGGCTCGAGTTCATGGGCACGAAGCATCAATTCGCGCGCTTCACTAAACATTCCTGCGTGCTTTTTCTTCATCGCCTGCATGTAATAAATTCGCCCATCTGATTGGAGCGAAATGATATTATTCTCGTTCATTTTGTCGCTCCTTTATAATCATTGGGTTTCCGTATGCGAGTGAGTTGTCGGGCACGTCTTTTGAGACGACAGTGCCTGCACCAATCATGCAATTTTCTCCGATCGTGACACCCGGTAAAACCGTGACGTTCGCGCCGACCATCGTTTGTTGTCCGATCACAACGTCGCCGATTCTGTATTCATCGATTAAATATTCATGTGTCAGAATGGTCGTATTATAGCCAATGATTGAATTGTTCCCGATAGTAATACGCTCCGGGTAAAAAAGGTCCGGCATAGCTTTATATGCAACTGACACATGGTTACCTAATTTCATGTTAAGCCCACGCTTGTAGAATACGTGTTTTAATCTGGTAGAAGGCATAAAGCGTCCGAGTTCAATCACGACAAAGTTTTTGGCCACTTTTAAAAATGAAATTGTGCGATACATTCTCCATAATGGATTCGGTCCCTTTACTTTAAACCGTTCTACTTTTCTCATTTATTTCTTCCTTTTCTTGTTTGCTTTTACTGTCTTAACCGCTTGCTTACGTCTCGCTTTTTTTCTGTCTTTATCTGATAAAAGGTTTCCGTAAACCTCACCATAAACTGGCGGCTTCATTTTTATTTCGCGGTAAATCCAAAGGACAATCGCTAATATAATTAACCCAAGAGACATGAGTTGTGCTGTGCGAAGTCCTCCGAAGAACATCAAGCTGTCTGTACGCATGCCTTCTATGAAGAATCGACCAATCGAGTAGTAAATCATGTATATAAACAGTGTTTGACCCACCTTTAATTTCGGTCTCAGTATAATTAGTAATACGAATCCAAGAATATTCCAAATGCTTTCGTATAGGAATGTCGGATGGTAATACGTTCCATCAATGTTCATATGATTGATTATAAACTCAGGGATGTGTAAGTTTTCTAAGAACGCACGGCTCACTGGTCCACCGTGTGCCTCTTGGTTAATAAAGTTCCCCCAACGACCAATCGCTTGACCGAGTAGTACGGAAGGAATCAAAATATCGGCGAACTGGAAGAAACTATATTTGTGTTTTTGTGTAAAGTATACTCCCGCGAGTACGCCCCCAATCAGACCACCGTGGATCGCCATACCGCCTTCCCACACCGCGAAAATTTCGAGTGGATTCTGTATGTAGTACCCAATATTGAATAATACGAAGTAAAGCCTCGCACCAATCAGAGAGAATATGATGATATAGAACATCATATCCATAAGCAGGTCTTTATTGAATCCTTTTTTAACCATTTCTCTATTTGCGACGACATATCCTAGGAGCATCGCTATAAACATGATAATACCGTACCAATAGACGTCCCAGCCAAATAAGTTAAACGCGACGCGGTCTATGTTAGATGTCATGACGAGTCTCTCCTCCTGATTTTTGTCGGATGAATGCTTTTAAACGTTCGTTAAATTCTTCAGCTGCGTTGATACCCATCTTTTGTAAGCGAAAATTCATGGCAGCGACTTCGATAATGTTGACGAGGTTTCGTCCAGGTCGAACTGGGATCAGCTTTTGAGAAACTTCCGTATCTAAGATTTTCATGGAGCGTTCTTCTAATCCGACACGGTCGTATTCCTTGTTTTTATTCCAAAACTCTAAGTGTACATTGAGCATGATGCGCTTTTCGTTGAGCACAACACCGGCACCAAATAGTGTCATCACATTAACGATGCCTATCCCGCGAATTTCGAGTAGGTTTTCAATGAGTTTTGGCGCTTTCCCAATGAGTTGATCTTTTTGAATTTGTTTAATTTCGACGTTGTCGTCTGCGACAAGCCTATGCCCATTTTTTACAAGTTCGAGTGCAATCTCACTCTTACCAATGCCACTTTCTCCGGTAATTAGAACACCAATTCCGTAGACATCTAAAAGTACACCGTGTACGTTCGTCTCTGGAGCGAGTGCCATTTCAAGGTAATCGGTCAGTGCATAGTTGAACCCTGTTGTAGTCATGCGTGTAGAAAGTAACGCGGTGCCTGTTTTGTCGCACGCTTTGATGAGTGCTTCTGGCGGTACATGACCGTGTGTTAAAATAATACACGGTGTGTCTTTACGACACAGTGAATGCGCACGACTCTCTTGTTCTTCATCGGTAAGACGATGCATGAAGAACGTCGTCTCAGTAGTACCAAAAATTTGGATGCGCTCGGAAGAATAATGTGAAAAATACCCCGCAACTTCAAGCCCGGGACGAGACACATCAATGCTCACAATCTCTTTATTTAGACCTTCGCTACCAGCATGTAGCGTCAGATCAAACTTTTCCAGTATATCTCTTACAATAATCATAATAAGTCCTCGATTTTTTGGTTAATAAGTCCATTATATCAAAAACTGTACGTCTTAAATATGTATCGGATTCGAAAGGTTGTTTAATTGTGTGGTACGTGCACATTGAGTGATATTTATGTATTCGTGATTTTTAATACACGATTAAGACTTCCACGAAAAAACCGAATCCACTTAAGGATTCGGTTATTTTATTACTAATTTCTGTGCAATGTGATGCTGCCGATTTTTGTTGAGGCTTCGATTACGAGTCCCGTGTCTTTATCATTTAAAATCATAACTTCTTTCAATCCAAAATCGGATGGTTTCATGTAACGCGTGTCGAGTCCTGGTGGATAATTCAGGTTACCCATTACCGTTGACAAGCGTCCAGCAAGTTCTGTTCCAGCAGGAACTTCGATATTGATGCCGCCGACATTTGTATTAACGCTCACAACTTCTGCTTTGTCACTTACTGATAGATTCACAGAACCGTTAGAGTGTATGTCTATTTCTCGTGCATTCAGCTCATCTGTTTTAACAGAGCCGAGCATTGTCACAACTTCAAGCGCGTCATACTGTCCCTTGTCTACATCCACCTGTCCTTTTGAAGTGCGTAGAAAACCTGTTTTCACCATCAGGTGATCCACAGTGATATCTCCATTCAAAATGTCTACTGTTAAATCTTCTGTTGCGATGTCTTTCACATCGATATTTCCATTTGATCCGGAAACAATCAAGCGTTTTAAATCTAGAGGGTTTACTTCAACCTCTACATTCACTTTGGCACTTCTAAGTGGAGATAAAATAATCAGTTCTTCGTCTTTCACTTCGCAGACGATGTCTTGGAAGTAGTTGCGCTTTTTATCAAGCTTGTGATAAAACGGTGTGACTTCAAAACGGACAACGGTTGTGCCAGTCGTTGGTTTGATAGATACATTTCCGTTTGTCACATCGATGCTCATCTTTTTGAATGGCAAGTCGAGCGTTTCAATCATTCTATTTTTTGTTCCTTTTGAAAAAATAGAATCGATATTCGTATTTTTAACAGAATCGAACGTCTTTTCAAACGTTTTAACGACTTGTTTAAATTGTGCTTGGTTTTCTGCCGATGACTTTACATTTTGGAATGTGTCTTTCATATTTTTTTCGATTTTATCGATATCCACATATTTACCCACTTCATCCGTCATCTGTTCAAAGAATTGGAACATCGGGTTATTATCTTTTTCAGTATATTGGTGTTCTGATTCTTCTACTTTTGGTTCTTCTTCACTTCCAACATCCATGTCTTCCGTTTTATAGTTAAGTGCATTCATCAGGTCAATCGCTTCTGCAGTAGTAATTTTGCCATCTTCTAATAATTTCAGAATTCTTTCTTTGCTATTCATTACTTGACCTCCTGGTGGCTTCTTTCAAGCCATTTCTTTAAATGATACCCCGTATAACTACGTGGTTCTTTCATGATATCTTCAATTGTACCATGCGCAACAACTTCTCCTCCACCATCGCCACCTTCAGGGCCTAAATCTATGATATGATCTGCAACCTTGATCACATCTAAGTTGTGTTCAATGATAACCACAGAGTCTCCATTGTCTACGAGGCGTTGAATGACATCTATTAAACGACGGATGTCGTCTGAGTGTAGTCCTGTCGTTGGTTCGTCAAGTATATAGAGTGTTTTTCCATTTGAACGTTTGTGTAATTCAGATGCAAGTTTCACGCGCTGTGCTTCGCCACCTGACAGAGTTGTTGCCGGTTGCCCAAGTTGAACATATTCTAAACCAACATCTTTTAAAGTTTTGATCTTACGTTTAATTTTAGGAATGTTTTCGAAGAATGTGTATGCTTCTTCAACTGTCATCTCTAAAATATCGGAGATATTTTTATCTTTATATGTGACCTCGAGCGTTTCACGGTTATAACGCTTACCGTTACACACTTCGCACGGTACGAAAACATCTGGCAAGAAGTGCATTTCGATCTTGATAATACCGTCACCTCTACATGCTTCACAACGTCCGCCTTTCACGTTGAAACTGAAGCGCCCTTTTTGATATCCACGGACTTTGGCTTCGTTTGTGTTTGCAAACACATCGCGAATATCGTCAAATACACCTGTATATGTCGCTGGGTTCGAACGTGGTGTACGGCCAATCGGTGATTGGTCAATATCGATGATTTTGTCCAGATACTCTGCTCCAGTTACGCTGTCTGCTTTTCCTCTTGTATGTTTTGATTTATATAGTTGTTGATGAAGACCCTTGTACAGAATTTCGTTTACCAACGTACTTTTACCCGAGCCTGATACACCTGTTACGACTGTCAGAACACCTTTAGGAATATCTACATCAATGTTTTTTAAGTTGTTTTCTTGTGCGCCACGGATTCTAAATACCTCTGATTTATCATGTGTACGGTATTTTTCTGGGAGTGGAATATGACGCTTTCCACTTAAATATTGCCCAGTTAACGAGTGATCGTCATTCATAACATACTCGGGCGTTCCTTCTGAGACAATTTCACCACCATGCACACCTGCTCCTGGACCAATATCGATTAAATAGTCACTCGCGAGCATCGTGTCTTCATCGTGTTCAACGACGATTAACGTATTACCGAGATCACGCATTTCATGCAGTGTTGATATGAGTCTGTCATTGTCTCGTTGATGGAGTCCAATTGATGGCTCATCAAGAATGTAGAGTACTCCCGACAGCATCGAACCGATTTGAGTAGCCAGCCTGATGCGCTGCGCTTCTCCACCTGAGAGTGTACCGCTTCTACGGTTTAAGGTTAAATAGTCGAGCCCTACGTTTTGCAAGAACTTCAGACGGTCATTTACTTCTTTTAAGATCGGTTTCGCAATCTGACTGTTTTGTTCAGAAAGTGTTAAGTGAGTGAAGAAATCGAGTGCCTCGTGCACCGATTGATCCACAGATTCACCAATGTGTTTGTGATTAATTTTTACAGATCTTGCTTCTACATTTAAACGATAACCGTCACATGTTGGGCATACCGTTTCTCTCATATATTGTGCCATCTGTTCTCTCGTATATGCTGACGGACTTTCACGGTAACGTCTGTCTATATTGTTCATGACACCTTCATACTTCATTTCTCGTGATCGTTTTACGCCGTTCATCTGTTCAAAGTGATACAGAATATCATCGTCTGAGCCAAACAGGATGATATCTTTTTGTTTTTTCGTCAATTCTTTAAACGGTTTGCTCATATCGATATTATAAAACTGAGCCGTTTGCTCAAGTAGATTTGGATAATAGTTCGAACTGATTGGTTGCCATGGCAATATTGCACCATCTCTAAGCGATAGCGTTTCATCCGGCACAACAAGTTTTCTGTCTACTGCCCATTTAACACCGAGACCATCACAGTCTATACATGCACCAAATGGTGCGTTAAATGAGAACAATCGTGGTTCAAGTTCAGGTAGTGTGAATCCGCAAATCGGACATGAGAAGTTCTCTGAGAAGTGGAGATCTTCTCCGTCAATGACGTTAATATCCACATTACCATGCGCTTTTTCTAACGCAATTTGGAGAGAGTCTGATAGTCGAGACTCCACACCTTCACGAATACCGATACGGTCTACGACCACATCGATATCGTGTTTCGTGTTCTTATTTAATTCTGGAACATCATCGACGTCATACATATCACCGTCAACGATTACACGTGCAAACCCTTCTTTATGAAGTGCTTCAAACACTTTTTTATGTTGTCCTTTTTTACCACGTATAATCGGAGCAAACACCTGAATGCGTGTTCTTTCAGGAAGTTTCATGATTTCATCGACCATTTCTTCAATGGTTTGACTTGAAATTTCGATGTCATGATTTGGACAGTACGGTGTTCCCGCACGTGCATACAACAGCCTTAAATAATCGTAGATTTCAGTGATTGTTGAAACAGTCGACCTAGGATTGTTTGACGTCGTCTTTTGGTCAATTGAGATTGCGGGAGAGAGTCCCTCAATTGTATCCACATTCGGCTTTTCCATCTGCCCTAAAAATTGGCGGGCATATGAACTAAGTGATTCCACGTAACGTCGCTGACCCTCAGCATAGATTGTGTCAAACGCAAGTGACGACTTCCCAGAACCAGAAAGTCCTGTCATTACAATCAACTGGTCTCTTGGAATGTCGATATCAATATTTTTTAAGTTGTGTTGTCTCGCGCCTCTTATTTTTATGTGTGTATTATTGCCTAAAGCCAAATTAAATCACCCTTCTGCTTTGAGTTCAAAGAGTGCATCACGCAGTTCTGATGCGCGCTCGAAATCGAGTTCTCGTGCCGCTTCTTTCATATCTTTCTCTAACTGCTTGATAACTTTTTCTCGCTCTTTCTTTGTCAGTTTTATTGTTCCGGCTTTCTCTGGTCGTTTATCATCTTTAACTTCTACTTCCGCACTGATAAGGTCTCTGATTTCTTTCTTGATTGTCGTTGGTGTGATCCCATGTTTTTCATTAAAAGCAATCTGAATTTCACGACGTCGTGCCGTTTCGTCTAGGGCATATCTCATCGAGTCCGTAATTTTATCCGCATACATGATTACGTGACCTTCACTGTTACGCGCAGCACGCCCAATTGTCTGTACTAATGCACGAGATGAGCGAAGGAACCCTTCTTTGTCCGCGTCTAAGATTGCGACGAGTGAGACTTCTGGAATGTCGATTCCTTCACGGAGCAGATTGATTCCGACTAATACGTCGTAGGTGCCAAGTCGAAGTTCTCGAATAATTTCAATACGCTCTAAAGTCTTGATTTCTGAGTGTAAGTACTGTACTTTTACGCCTGCTTCTTTTAAATATACCGTTAAGTCTTCTGACATTTTTTTTGTGAGTGTTGTGATAATCACACGTTCATTTTTCTCACTGCATTTTACAATTTCGTCAAGAAGATCATCTATCTGGTGTTCCGTTGGACGTATGTCTATTGTCGGATCTAAGAGACCCGTAGGACGAATAATTTGTTCGACCATTTTTTCAGTATGCTTCAGCTCAAATGGCCCTGGTGTCGCAGACACATAGAGTAGTTGTTGCGCTTTGTTTAAAAACTCATCAAACATGAGTGGACGGTTATCGAGAGCCGATGGTAAACGAAATCCGTGCTCAACGAGTACCTTCTTACGCGCTTGGTCGCCGTTGTACATTCCGCGAATTTGCGGTAACGTTACGTGTGACTCGTCAATCATAATGACGAAGTCCTTAAAGTAATCGAGGAGCGTGTAAGGCGTTGAACCGAGCGGACGAAGCGTCAGGTGGACGGAGTAGTTCTCTATACCTGAACAGAATCCCATCTCTCTCATCATTTCAAGGTCGTAGTTTGTACGTTGTTCTAAACGCTGTGCTTCGAGCAACTTGTTTTCATCTCTAAGTTTCTTAAGCTGCTCTTCTAACTCTTTTTCAATACGTTCGATCGCTACTTTCAGCTTTTCGTCACGCGTGACGAAGTGGGATGCCGGGAACAGCACGAAGTGTTCACGTTCATTTAATACTTCTCCGGTTAGGTAGTTAATTTCTCTGATTCTATCTATTTCGTCTCCGAAGAATTCAATGCGAATACATTGTTCCTCTTTTGACGCAGGGAATATTTCTACGATATCTCCACGGACTCTAAATGTACCACGCTTAAAGTCAATGTCATTGCGCTGATATTGAACGTCGACGAGCTTACGCAACAGTGCATTACGGTCGATTTCCATACCGACACGCACATTCACTCTCATATTTTGGTACTCTTCCGGGTTACCTAAACCATATATGCACGACACCGATGCGATGATGATTACGTCGTCACCTTCGAAGAGAGATGACGTTGCCGAGTGTCTCAGCTGGTCAATTTCATCGTTAATCGATGCGTCTTTTTCTATAAACGTATCTGTGGACGGAACATAAGCTTCCGGCTGGTAAAAATCATAGTAACTCACAAAATATTCCACACGGTTATTTGGAAAAAACTCTTTAAATTCACTATATAATTGTCCTGCAAGTGTTTTGTTGTGTGCGATGATCAACGTCGGCTTGCCAATTTCTTTGATGACTTGACTCATCGTGAACGTCTTACCTGTACCCGTAGCACCGAGCAGTGTTTGGTGGCGCTGACCACTTTTCAACTGTTCTACTAACTCTTTTATAGCCTCAGGTTGGTCACCAGCAGGTTCGAAATCTGATACTAATTCAAACTTTGCCATTATTATTGCCTCCGCTATTCGATACTTCTATTTTACTACAAAACCACCAAAATAAAAAAAGAAACGACAAACACACGTTCGGTCATTTCTTTTCATCATTTTGATGTTGATCTATGTTGAATATATCTATCAGTATATATCCGATAACGATGCTTAATGCATCTAAATAAATTACCCATTCTGAGTTATAAAAACCACGTGATATTGAGACCGCAAAAATAATAAAAACAAGAATAATCGCCACGTATCGATTTCTTGTAAATGCAGTGAACATGACGATTAAAAACGCAGGCACGACTAGTGCCATCATGTACCAAAATAATTCCATATACTATTCTAACTCCAGAATCGCTTCAGTAATAGTTTTTAGCTCAGATTGGGGAATGGAACGCTCTGCGAGCATTTCTGTGAGTATGTTTTTTAAGAAGTCACGCACGCACGCAAGATGCTTGTATCTTTTAATTACACCGAGCGATTCTTCGTATACTTCAAAAAATAACTCCTCTGGATTTCCTTTTTGAATTTCTCCAAAAGATTCATATAACAAATCTATTTTGTCGGCTACTGATAAGATTTGTCCTTCAATTGTGCTGTCTTTACCATCGCTAAATCTGTCCTTATAAATCTGTTGAAACGCTTTAGGAAATTCACGCTCGACAAATTTAGCAGTCATCGTTTGTTCGACTTGCGAAAATAACTGGTTGATTTCGAGTGATGCGTATTTTACAGGTGTCTTGATGTCTCCTGTGAATATTTCTGGATAGTCATGGTTTAACGCTTTTTCATATAATAACTTCCAGTTTATTTCTGTACCATTATATTCTTCTACCGTTGCAAGATATTGTGCAATCTTCGTTACCTTAAAACTATGTGCTGCTACGTTATGCTCTTGATATTTAAACTTACCAGGCATACGTGTTAATTTTTCTAGGTCATTTAAACTTTTAAAGTATTGATGTATGCCCATGTTATTGCTCCTTTACAAACTGAATGTATTGGTCAAGTGTCTTGTTTGATAACTCTCCGACGTAGACGCGAACAATATTGCCTTCTTGATCTAAAAAGAATGTCGTTGGTATCATTATAAGTTTATATCTTTCAAGTGCCTCTGTTTCGTCTTCGAATAAATAGATCGGATAGTCGACGCTGAACTCCTGTAAAAATTTATTTCTACCTTTTTCATTATCCGATATGTTGACACCGACAAGTGCGATATCGTCATCTAAATCGGTGTAGTAATCATCTAAGAGAGGCGTTTCACTTCGGCATGGTCCACACCAGGATGCGAAGAAATTCACCACGGTTACCTTATTTTTTACTATGATATTTTGTAAATCCTCGTCAGCGTTAATCACCTTCGTGACAGGTAAATCTAGTTTGTCACCTGAAGCATGATGCGTATCATGAGGTTGTGTCTCTTTTATCGTTTCAACATTGGAATTAGACAGTATCTCGTCTGACTTTTGTACAACTGCGTAAATACTAATCCCGATCACGACAATTGCAAGAATCGCAATCACCGAAATGAGTATCTTTTTGTTCATGATGCGGCCTCCCTGATTTGTTATAACAATTCTACCATTAACTCTACTCAATGATTAAGTAAAGGCATTAACAAATTTTATAAAAAAAGCTACCCCTAAGGGTAGCATATATATATATTAATGAATGAAGTTGTGGCTTGCAACTTTGCTTGCTGAGATTGTTCTAATTGTTTTAAACCCTGCTGTTGGCCAACCCATTTCAGATACCGTGATTGAACCGTCTGGGTTGATTGATTCAACAACTGCTACGTGTCCCATACCGTATGCGCCGTTTGTACCAGCATAGCTATGTACAATCGCACCAACTGATGGCGTGTTATTTACGTTATAACCGTTCGAACGTGCATTGTCTGCCCAATTATGCGCGTTACCCCACATATTTCCTACACTTTTACCTAATTCTTTACGACGCTCAAACGCGTACCATGCACAGTCGCCATAGTAATAAAAGTTTTGTCCGTATGATGACACTGGTTTTGAAGTCGTGTTAGAAACTGGATTAGCAGCTTTTTCTGCTGCTTTCTTTTCAGCAGCTAACTTCGCTTGGCGTTGTTGCTCTTGTTGAGCAGCAATTCTTTGTTGCTCAGCTTTGATCGTTGCTTGACGATCTGCTTCTGCTTTTTGTGCTGCAATTCTTTGTTGCTCAGCTTTGATTGCTGCTTGACGATCTGCTTCTGCTTTTTGTGCTGCTACTCTTTGTTGCTCAGCTTTGATCGCTGCTTGACGATCTGCTTCTGCTTTTTGTGCTGCTACTCTTTGTTGTTCAGCTTTAATCGCTGCTTGAC
>NZ_CAJEWB010000002.1 GCF_903994035.1 Phocicoccus pinnipedialis | reverse complement strand
TGCTTATTTTGTTTGTTTCTTAGCTTTTTTTTATGCTTGACGTTGTGCTTCTGCTTTTTGAGCTGCTACTCTTTGTTGCTCAGCTTTGATCGATGCTTGACGATCTGCTTCTGCTTTTTGTGCTGCTACTCTTTGTTGTTCAGCTTTAATCGCTGCTTGACGATCTGCTTCTGCTTTTTGTGCTGCTACTCTTTGTTGTTCAGCTTTGATCGCTGCTTGACGATCTGCTTCCGCTTTTTGTGCTGCAATTCTTTGTTGCTCAGCTTTGATCGCCGCTTGACGATCTGCTTCCGCTTTTTGTGCTGCAATTCTTTGTTGCTCAGCTTTGATCGCCGCTTGACGATCTGCTTCCGCTTTTTGAGCCGCAGAAACATCTTCTACTGTTTCAGAAGTTTCTTCAACTACTGGAGTGTGTTCAACCACTTCAGCTTCTTCAGTTACAACTTCTGTCACTTCTTCAACTACTGGAGTGTGTTCAACTACTTCAGCTTCTTCAGTTACAACTTCTGTCACTTCTTCAACTACTGGAGTGTGTTCAACCACTTTAGCTTCTTCAGTTACAACTTGTTCAACTACTGGCGTTTCTACTTCGCCTTTTAGTACAAGAACTTGTCCTGGGAAGATTAAATCAGATTTTAAGCCATTAACTGCTTTCAATGTGTTCAATTCAACGCCTGTTTCGCGGGAGATTTTGTATAAAGTGTCTCCAGATTGGATCACATAGGCATCAGTTGCTGATTGAGTTTTTTCTACTTTAGTTGCGTCTATTGATTCAATTGCAACTTTTGGTGCAGATACTTCTTCTACTTTGTCAACATTAAGTTTTAATGTTTGTCCTGGTAAAATCAGATCCGTTTTTAAGTTGTTTGCTTCCATGATTACTTTGTATGATACACCATACTCATTACCAATAGCCCAAAGTGTGTCTCCAGCTTTTACCGTATATGTATTCGCATTGTTGTTCGTAAATGACTGACTGTATGATAAAACATCACCAGGATGAATTAAGTTACTTGATAGATTATTTGCTGATTTAAGATCAGCTACTGTAGTACCTACAGCATTCGCAATACCCCAGAGTGAATCTCCTGATTTAACCGTTACTTCTTGCGCTTGGATATTCGCTACTGATGTACCTGCCAGAGCTGTTAAAGTTGCTACTGAAACGACCGTCTTTTTCATGTATTCTTGTTCCTCCTAGTTATTTTATGTTTTATTACTGTCTAATTGCGTTTTGAAATATGTAGATATGTCATTATTTTAAGATATGACCAAATATAACATAAAAGTAAGCGATTTAATGCGTTGTAACCGTAATGTAATATAAACGTTAAAAACCGTTGTACTTTTTTTCATTTTGCTTACTTCTTAATAATCCTATTTTAAAAAATAAAAGTCCGAGGATGAACTCGGACTATACATCTATTTTAAATATAAGGAGCGTATTAATATCTGTAATATCCGTCAACGTAACCATGAACGTATGATACAGCTCTTAAGCCAACGCCTTCAGATGGGTTAAGTGCATCTACCATCATACCGTTACCCACATATACTCCTACATGTGAATAATTATTGAAGAAAACGAGATCTCCTGGTTGCGGGTTGGATACTCTCGTTCCAGCATCTCTTTGACCCCATGTTGTACGTGGGATATTTTTACCTTTATATTGTGCCATGAATTGTTGTGCGAATGATGAGCAGTCTACAGCATACGCACTGTTTGCACCATATACATATGATTTACCTTTTGCAAGGTTTAATGCGATTGTATATGCATTGCCATTACCTTGAGAAACAGGTTGAGATGCTTGTTGTGATGCCAATTCACGTTCACGTTTTTCAGCTGCTTTTTGTGCAGCAATTCTTTGTTGTTCTTTTTGAGCAGCGATGCGTGCTTCTTCTGCACGTTGTGCTGCTACTCTTTCTTGCTCAGCTTTGATCGCCGCTTGACGGTCTGCTTCTGCTTTTTGTGCTGCTACTCTTTCTTGCTCAGCTTTAATCGCCGCTTGACGGTCTGCTTCCGCTTTTTGTGCTGCTACTCTTTCTTGCTCAGCTTTGATCTCCACTTGACGGTCTGCTTCAGCTTTTTGTGCCGCCGCTTTTTCTGCCGCTACACGATCTGCTTCTGCTTGTTGTGTTGCTGCAACATCTTCTGTTGTTTCAGAAGTTTCTTCAACTACTGGCGTTTGTTCAACTACTTCAGCTGCTTCAGTTACAACTTCTGTCACTTCTTCTACTGCTGGTGTTTGTTCAACCACTTCTACTTCTACTTCTTCTACTACTGGTGCTTCTACTTCTCCATTTAATGCAAGCACTTGTCCTGGATAGATGAGATCAGATTTTAAGCCATTAATTGATTTTAATGTATTTAAGTCAACACCTGTCTCGCGTGCGATTTTGTATAAAGTGTCTCCAGTTTGGATGACATATGCACCTGTTGATGGTTCAGTTGCTTCAACTGTTTCTACTTCTGTTACTTCTACTTCTGCTGATTCCACTGCAACTTCAGGTACAGATACTTCTTCTACTACGTCTACATTAAGTTTTAATGTTTGACCTGGGAAGATTAAATCAGTGTTTAAGTTGTTGATTGACATGATTTCTTTATAAGACAGTCCAACTTCATTCCCGATTGCCCAAAGTGTGTCACCTGATTTTACCGTGTATGTATCTTTCGATGCTTCTACTTTTTGATTAAAACTTAATACATCGCCTGGGTGGATTAAGTCTGATTTGAGATTGTTCTCTGCTTTTAAATCAGCAACAGTTGTACCTACTGATTGTGCAATATTCCAAAGAGAGTCACCTGATTTTACTGTTACTTCTTCTGCGCTTGCTGATACAGCTGATACGCCTGTTAATGCTGTTAAAGTTGCTACTGAAAAAATCGTCTTCTTCATTCTTATAATATCCTCCTACGGTTTATAACTCTGTTTCTCTAAATTCGTTTTATTAGTTGGTACTAACTATACCATAGTGGATTAATGATTTTCCCATTGTTACAGTTTTGTAACGTAACCGTTAGATTAAATTCATACATATTATTTGTGTGAATGTAGCCACTTCACAAGTGCATCAAGCTCTTCATCGTCTTTTACAAGCCCTGATGGCATGCTTCGTCTTCCGTTTATTACAACGTTTTTAATGTCCTCTTCTGATAATTTTGAGCCGATATGTCTAAGATCTTTCATACTACTTCCGCGACCATCTAGGTCTTGGCCGTGACATCCAACGCATGTTTGCTTATACACAAGCTCTCCTGGTTCTGAGTCCGCGACCGTCTCTTTTTGTACCGTGCTTCTATCTTCTGTGGTGCCACAACCAGCCAGAAGAATAACAAAAAGCAACACTGTAATTCTTGTTCGCATAATATTCTCCTTATATGTATTTACTTTTCCCAATTAAAAAAGCCTTAGGGGCGCGTGGCCCGCTAAAGCTTACTTATGATCTGCTAACCATGAAGCAAGTGCGTCAATGTCCGCTTGGTCTTTAACAAGACCTGCTGGCATCCCGCCTTGACCATTTTCAATTATGTCTTTGATTTCATCTTGAGATAATCGATCGCCGACTGTTGAAATGTCTGGACCAGAAGCACCAGTTAAGTCACTACCGTGACAGCTTGCACACGTTTGGTTGTAAATTTTTTCAGGATCAACATCACCTGTGTTAGCGTCATCAGTAGAATCTCCACCTCCGCCACAAGCTGCGAGCGTGAGAACTGCTGCGAATGAAAACGTTGCTAATAACTTTTTCATAAATTAACCCTCCTCATCTTTAGTTATAATTATGTATCACTTGCTGCTGTTATTCAATACCCTTTACTTATATTTAGAAACACTATAATTGAAACATTTGAACTTAGCGTACACTCCAATCAATGTCCAAAAGACAATCCCAAAGGACCATTAAATCATAAAAAAACCGAACTCTCGAGAGAATTCGGCCTTTTTATTATCATTAACTTACATGCCACCTGAGATAGGCGTCAATGAAGC
This sequence comes from Phocicoccus pinnipedialis, assembly GCF_903994035.1. Classification (GTDB taxonomy): domain Bacteria; phylum Bacillota; class Bacilli; order Staphylococcales; family Salinicoccaceae; genus Phocicoccus; species Phocicoccus pinnipedialis. The sequence continues at coordinate 82,014 of NZ_CAJEWB010000002.1, read as the reverse complement.
CGTTTAAATCGCCATCCATCGTCTTGTCCGTATTACCGACTTCATATCCAGTTCTGTGATCTTTGATCATTGAATATGGATGGAAGACATAAGATCTAATTTGTGATCCCCAACCAATTTCTTTTTGTTCACCTTTAATTTTGGCGATTTCTTCTTTTTGCTTTTCAAGTTCTAATTGATATAACTTAGATTTCAGCATCTTCATTGCGGTTTCTCTGTTTTTTATTTGTGAACGTTCGTTCTGACACGTCACTACGATTCCGCTCGGATGGTGAGTAATTCGTACTGCTGAGTCTGTCGTATTGACGTGTTGGCCACCCGCACCACTCGAACGATATGTGTCAACGCTGATGTCGTCAGCATTAATTTCAACGTCAATTTCAGTATCTTTAAACTGTGGTGTTACTTCGCATGAAACGAATGACGTGTGTCTGCGGCCAGACGAGTCAAATGGAGAGATACGCACTAATCTGTGTACACCTTTTTCTCCCTTTAACATGCCGTATGCGAACGGTCCTTTGACTAGAATCGTCACACTTTTTACTCCAGCTTCATCTCCAGACTGATAATCTAAAGTTTCGAGCTTAAATCCTTCGTGCTCAGCAAAACGTTGATACATACGTAACAACATTTCTGCCCAGTCTTGTGCCTCTGTTCCTCCGGCTCCAGGATGAAGTTCTAAAATTGCGTCAGAGTCATCGTGCTCTTCGCTAAGTAATAAATTCATTTCATAATTATCCGCTTTCTCTTTTGCGGATTGAACCATGCCAACAATATCGTTAGCCAGATCTTCATCAAATTCTTCCTCAAGCAATTCAAATGTCACTTCGATGTCGTCGACTTCTGCTTCAATCTCATTGTAGCCACCCACGACTTCTTTTAGCGCGTTAGTATCTTGAATCACGGCGTTCGCCAACTCTTGGTCATCCCAAAATGTAGGCTCTGCCATGCGTTCTTCATTCTCTTGTATATTGACTTCTTTTTCCTCTAAGTCAAAGAGACCCCCTAAAGTTTTCGAGTTTGTCTCTCATTTCAGATAAGAATTGTCTAATTTCACTTTTTTCCATACATTACTCCTTAAGCACCGTGACAGTTCTTGTATTTCTTACCAGATCCACATGGACATGGGTCATTACGGCCTACAGTCACTTTCTTTCTCACGGGCTGACGTTTTACTTTTTCTTTCCCGTCTCCAGTTTGCATCTTGCTTCTGTCTACAACTTGTTCACGCTTCACTTCTTCGTCGCCTTGAACTTGAGTTTTCAGTACGTATTTCGCCGTGGCATCTTCAATCGAGAGCATCATGTTTTCAAACATTACGAGCCCTTCGTTTTGATACTCACGAAGCGGGTTGATTTGACCATATGAACGTAGATGAATACCCGTTCTCAGTTGGTCCATAGCATCAATATGCTCTGTCCACTTCTGGTCGATTTGTCGTAACATCATCATACGTTCAAATAAGCGCATGCGCTCGCTTGTTAGGATTTCTTCTTTGTTCTCTAGCTCTTTACGTGCTTTCGCTTTTACGTGCTCGATGATTTCATCGTCTGAACGGTTTACAATATCTTCAACATCGATGTCATCTTCTTTTAAGTACATATCTACAAGTACATTTTTCATATTTTCGTAATCCACAGAACCTTCAATTTCTGTGTTTAAAAATTCAACTGTGCGTGCAATTGATGAGTCAATCATGCCGTAAAGTAATTCACGCACGTCTTCTTTATCAATGATTTCGTTACGCTCACCATAGATGATTTCACGCTGACGACGGAGTACATCGTCATATTCGAGCACGCGTTTACGGGCGTCGAAGTTGTTACCTTCAACACGTTTTTGTGATGATTCAACACCACGTGTAATGAATCCACTTGTTAATTGCTCGTCTTGCATACCAAGACGATCCATCATTGCTTGAATTCTGTCTGAACCGAAACGCAGCATAAGATCGTCTTCTAGTGAGAGGTAAAATGTACTTACCCCTACGTCACCTTGACGACCTGAACGACCACGTAACTGATCGTCAATACGACGTGACTCGTGACGCTCTGTACCTATAACAGCGAGTCCGCCAAGTTCTTTGACGCCTTCGCCGAGCTTAATGTCTGTACCACGACCAGCCATGTTCGTCGCGATTGTTACTGAACCGCGCTCACCAGCGTTTTCAATGATTTCTGCTTCCATCTCATGATGTTTCGCATTTAGTACGCTGTGTCTTATACCATGTTTTTTCAGCAAATCAGAAATGTGCTCAGATGTTTCAACCGCAACTGTACCAATTAAGATTGGCTGCCCTTTTTCGTGTCTTTCTTTTACTTCATCGATTACCGCTTCAAATTTATGCTCTTTTGTCGAGAACACTTTGTCGTTATTGTCTATACGAGCAACTGGTCTGTTCGTTGGAATTTGAGTGACACGCATGTTGTAGATATTTAGGAATTCCTCTTCCTCAGTTTTCGCTGTACCCGTCATACCTGACAGTTTGTTATACAGTCTGAAGAAGTTTTGGAAGGTAATTGAAGCGAGTGTCTTAGATTCTTTTTGAATCTCTACCGCTTCTTTGGCTTCAATTGCTTGGTGAAGACCTTCAGAGAAGCGTCGTCCAGGCATTGTACGTCCCGTGAATTTATCTACAATTAAGATTTCATTGTTGTCAACAACATAGTCTACGTTCTTTTCCATCGTATAATTCGCACGGAGTGCTTGGTTAATGTGGTGCAGGGTGCCCACATGTTTTACGTCAAACAAGTTTTCTAGCTTATACCATTTCTCCGCTTTCGTCATACCCTCTTCAGTTAAGAGTATTGTATTTTTACGTACGTCGTACGTGTACTCTTCATCTCTTTTTAAAGTGCTAACGAAAAGTTGTGCTTGAACGTAAGCGTCTGTTCTCTCATCAGCAGAACCCGAAATGATTAGTGGCGTACGTGCTTCGTCGATTAAAATAGAGTCCACCTCATCCACCACACAGTAGTTTAGCGTGCGGAGTACGCGGTCTTTTTTATACGTCACCATATTGTCACGTAGATAATCGAACCCGAGTTCGTTGTTTGTTGAATATGTGATATCACATTCAAATGCTTCACGTTTTTCCTCAGCATTTTTCGAGTTTAAGTTAAGGCCAACTGAAAGTCCTAAGAAGTTATATAGGATAGACATTTCTTCACTCTGTATGCTTGAGAGGTATTCGTTCACAGTGATCACGTGAACACCGCGGCCAGTTAGAGCGTTTAGGTATACAGGCATTGTTGCAGTTAACGTTTTACCTTCACCGGTTTTCATCTCAGCGATATCACCGTTATGCAGCGCGATACCACCCATTATTTGGACTTTAAATGGTGTTAGGCCGAGAACACGTTTCGAGCCTTCACGCACGATTGCAAATGCCTCTACTAAAATTTCATCCAAAATTTTATTTTGTTTTTTAATATCATCTTTATGTTCTTTAAGTCTCGCTTGGAATTCTTGTGTCTTTTCTAGCAGTTGTTCGTCGCTTAATGCACTGATTGTACTTTCTAAAGCAAGTACTTGATCTGCTTGTTTTGATAGTGATTTTAATTCGCGTTTATTACCATCAAACATCTTACGCAAAATGCTCATGCAAATTCTCCTAACACATTAGTTATCATCATACTATTTTACCAAATAAATCTTTTAAAATAAACGTAAGCACATTAAAAGCCCCGAATGATTCATTCGGGGCTAATTTCTGTATGTCTATTTAATTTGTTTCAATTAAACCGTACTGACCATCTTTACGTTTATATACAATGCTAGTGCCATCTGTATCTCTGTCGTTAAATACGAAGAAATCATGACCGAGCATGTCCATTTGTAAGATTGCTTCTTCAGCATCCATTGGTTTTAGAGTAAATTCCTTAGATTTGAAAATTTTAATTTCCTCATCTTTATTCTCTTCTTGAACTGGCTCTTGAACGCTAAACATGTCTAATTCAGCTTGAGCTGTCTCACGGAACTTGCGGTTAATTTTTGTTTTATGCTTTCTGATTTGACGTTCTAACTTATCTACCGATTGGTCTACCGCAACATATAAATCATCGTGAACTTCTTCGGCACGTAGAGTCAAACCTTTCATTGGAATTGTTATCTCAAATTTCCCTTGCTTATTTTGATACGTTTTAATATTTGCATGTGCAAATACCTCTGGGTCATTTTTGAAGTAACGTTCTAACTTGCTTACTTTGTCTTCGATGAATCCTCTGATCGCATCTGTTACCTCGATGTTTTCTCCTCTGATTTCTACTTTAATCATGATGAAACCTCCTAATGAATCGGTTATTTCTTAATACCCATTATACCAAACTACCTAAACTTTTGAAAACGTTAACACCTTAATTTCGTTTACTCTATGCATCATTAGCACATTAACCGCATGTGTCATCGTCATCCCTGTTGTATAAATATCATCTACTATTAGTATTCTCTTATCTAATAGTTTTGAAACATCAAAAGTAGATTTAATTGTGAACGGGTTTTGACTTTCTGTGCGTTCTATTTTTGAACGTTCTGACTGCCTTTTCCTATGCGATGTTTCTAAAACATCTGTATATTTTACTTTTAAGCAGTCAAGCACTTCAGTCACTTGGTTGAACCCTCGTTCTTTAAGTCGTTTACTAGATAACGGAATCGAAATCACAAAGTCATATTGTTTAAAATTATGAGAGACAAATGAAGCAAGCACTTCTTTTAAAGCATTATCACCCATAAATTTATAGCGGTGGAAAAGATTGGCGACCGCTTCATTGTAACTTAAGAAGCTAATGACTTCATGAGGATATTCATAATTCGTATCTGTTTCTTTTAATAATTCAGTGCTACAAGATTCACAAATCGGAGAATCTTTCTCAAACATATTGAGTATCGACATCTCGGTCAAAATGGTGTTATGGCACATCAAACAGATCATCTACACCTCTCCTTTATTCAACTTACGAATCGTATGTCTTGTTTTAAGTAGCGCTAATGTATTATGACTTGTGAATAGATAGACATGACCGACCGGGTCTATGATTTTTCTTCCTGCACGTCCAGCAATTTGAACGAGGCTTGCACTATCAAAATATTCTGCGTGAACAACATATACGTCTAAACATTTAAACGTGACACCTCGCTCTAATATTGTTGTTGTTACTAAAATATCGAGTGTGTCATTTCTCATCTCTTCGACTTTTTGTTTTCTTGATTGATCACCACTATACACATAATCTATTTTTGAATAATGGTGTTTCAGTACCGCCATAAAAGGTGCGAGCATTCTAATTTCTGGCACAAAAATTAAAACTTTGCGTTTATCTTTTACACTCTTATCCAGGTATTCTTTAAGCGTTTTGTCTAGTTTATTTTTTTTAAACTGTTTTTCAATATTACGATAAATCACCTCAGGCACTGTTAACTTGTATCCATGATATCGTCTTTTTATTGTGACGATTTCAGAATTTTTAAACCCGGATAAGAGTGCGCGATTCGGTGTTGCTGTAAGTAAAATGCACGACCCATTTTTAGTAAGTGCGCGTCTGATTTGTTTTTCCAGAATTTTATCTCCATCAAGTGGAAAAGCATCGACTTCATCAACAATGATTACGTCAAAATGCTCTATAAAATTATAGAGTTGATGCACTGTGCAAACTGTAAAAACAAAGTCCGTCTCGATTTTTTCGTCAGCATACAACAAATCGATGCGCGCCGTTACAAACGCGTCTTTCAGTCGCATATAGATTTCACGAACGACATCGACGCGTGGTGACACGAATGCAACATTTAACCCATTATTTCTCGCGTATTCTATCCCTCGGAATGTGATTTCAGTCTTACCTGCTCCTGTCACAGCATATAACATCAAGTCATGATTATTTTGTATGGCTGAAACAATTCTGTCCGAAGCATGCTGTTGTTCAGAATTCAGCTCAAAGTTCAGTGTGAAATTTAAATGATCTGTGTAGCGTGTCGTATCTTCATAGAAAATTGGTGATAGACTATCACTTCGACCAAGTGCGATACAATTTAAACAATACGTACACAGCCCTCTTAAATCTTTAAAAGTATAAAACAAGTTCTGCTGATTATTACTACATCGTAGACATTTATATTTGCCTTTTTCACCTACGACACCACGTCGCGTGTATACATGGTGTCCTTTATATTTTAGTTTCATATGTCACTCCATAAAAAAATACGCACAGTAAAAAACACTGCGCGTATGTCTATAATTTTCTTAAAAACCAGTTAAATCAACGTCAAAGTCTGCGAATGTGATACCGATAGCTTCTTCACCTAAGTGAGTTCCAATTACAGGTCCGAAGTAACTCTTTATGAATGTTGTTTTAGAGAATACTGGATCCTCTTTTAACTGTGCAATCCATGCATCTGCTGATGCTTCATCATTTCCGTGTATAACAGTCATAATCATATCTTTACCATGATGACCGTCTGCATCGTAGTCCGATTTAACGAGTTGAATCACTTTGTCTTGTGCTTTTTTCATTGTACGAATTTTTTCTGTCGCAATAATTTTGCCGTTTTCAAATTTTAAAATTGGCTTGATGCGTAAGATTCCACCCAAAAATGCTTGTGCATTAGAGAGACGTCCACCTTTTTGTAAGTTTGTTAAGTCATTTACAATGAAATAAGAATTCATATGATTCTTTTGTTTTAAAGTATTCAACTCTTCTAACAGTTCGTCGATTGGTTTAATATCTTTATTTTGAGCTGCATATAATGCGAGAAGTCCTAGGGGTGTACATGCAATCTCACTATCCACCACATGAACGTTGATACCTTCTACACTCTTCGCTGCAGCTAAAGCATTTTGACAAGTTCCGCTGATTTCAGCAGATAAGTGTAAAGAAATTACATCTGTGTATCCGTCTTTGTTTAACTCTTCTAACAGTAAAATATAATCCCCAATAGACGGCTGACTTGTATTTGGTAACTTACTAAAACCTCTCATCTTTTCATAAAATTCTTCTGTCGTGATATCTTTACCCTCACGATATGTGTCTTCCCCAAAAATTGTATTCAATGAAATTGAGTAAATATTATTTTGTTTTTTTATTTCCTCTGATAGATACGCTGTTGAGTCTACTACAATCGCAACTTTCATTTGCTTGTCCTCCATACCCTTAACACTCATTAACAATAATACTATACTTACAGGCTATGTTAAACTATTTTTAGAGGTGTAAAGTAATGGAACAAACTTATATGAATTATAAAAATATTGATACCGAAATAGATATTAAAAAATCCAGGTTTATTTCACACATACAGCGAACGGAAACCGAAGAGGAAGCGCGAGAGTTTATCCAAAAAATAAAGAAAGAACACCGTGAGGCCACGCATAACTGTAGCGCGTATATTATCGGTGATAATGCACTGATCCAGCGTGCAGATGATGACGGTGAACCAAGTGGAACTGCCGGTGTCCCAATGCTCGAAGTGTTGAAGCGTGAATCACTCTATAACTGTACTATTGTTGTTACGCGTTACTTTGGTGGTATCAAGCTTGGCGCAGGTGGGCTCATTCGTGCGTACTCGCAATCTGCGGCTGAAGCTGTCAAAAAATCCGGAAAAGTGTTTTTAATACCGATGGTTCCGGCTGAGATTGTGCTCGATTATACATTTACGAATAAATTCGAGTATTTCCTAGGTAATGAAAACATTGAAATTAAGAATCAAGCATATACGGATAAAGTAACATATACGCTCATGATCGAAGACACAATGGTAGAGAAAGTGCACGAAACACTAAAAGAAATAACGAGCGACGCCTACCAAATGACTACGCGAGACGTAGAGATGGCTGAGCGCGTGCTCGTTCTATGAGGAAATCTTTTCAAATATTTTTTGCAAGAAGTTTAAAATTGGACGTTTGTTTGACCCAATTAAATCCGTCGCTTCTACAATGATTACCACTGAAAGTACGAGTAAGATGCAGATTAACACAGCACCTGTCACTGTTGATAAGTAAAGAATGATTGTAGCGACAGCAAATAATGTTGCCATAAAGTAAATCAGAATTACACTCTCACGGTGTGAGAATCCGATGTACTGTAATTTATGATGTAGATGTCCACGGTCAGCGCGAGTTAAGCTCACGCCTTCACGGTACCTTCTGACAGCAGCAAATGTGATGTCAATAAAGGGCACACCAAGAATAATGATTGGGAACAGTATCGAGAAAAACGTAACGTTCTTGAAACCGAGAATCGATAACACACCTAATACGTACCCGAGTAACATCGACCCATTATCCCCTAAGAAAAGCTTAGCAGGGTTGAAGTTATAGTAGAGTACACCAAGCGTTGACCCAATCAAGATAACACTGATCATCATGACAAAAATATTGTTTTGTAATATACCAATAAACGCGATGCTCGATAATGCAATGACACTCACACCTGCTGCGAGCCCATCAAGGCCATCAATCAAGTTGATTGCGTTGATGATGACTGCAATCCATAGGAATGTAAATGGAATTGCAAACACGCCGAAGTTCATCGTTATGCCGAATGGATTGATTGTGTCGATTATAATTCCGAAAAAGATCGGAATACTGATTACAACAAGTTGACCAAGGAATTTTACACTTGGCTTTAAGTCATATTTGTCATCGATAACCCCGAGAATAACGATTAGAGTTCCCCCTAAGATAATCGGGATATATTCTTTCTCCACTGGTTGAGCGATGATCACAGTTATTACAAATGAAACAAGGATCGAGACCCCACCGGAAAACGGCATCGGTCTCTCATGCTGCTTACGATGGTTTGGATAATCTACAAACCCAAATCGGTAGCTGAGTCTCATAAATAACGGCGCTATAATAAAGCTGATAATCGCGGATAATATTAATAAAAATAATGTATACATAGGCTCACCGTTCAGTTTAGTCCAATATACTATATCATATTTATAGCATCTATACTGAATTTTTATGTGTATACGTTTAATTAATTGTAAAATAAATGTATACTATTACAGATATCAAAAAAGGATGGCGACTGATATGGCACTTAATTTTATACTCAGTATTGCGCTCATTTTAAGTTGTATTTACATGTTTTATAGGATTCAATTCTTTGAGGATAAAAAACTCGTGGACTCAGATTTTTTCCAAGCATTTATGATGACATCCATATCTATCTTGTTGTTACTTGTCCCTATTAACCTTGGAACGGTCACTTTGAGCTTTTTCTACATACCAATCCTATTTTTATTACTGTATAATACCTTTGGCTATAAACTATTATCAACCGGAATTGTATTCGTTGTTTACTATTTCATTTTCGATAACGATCTCATACAGTTCTTTATATTCTTAGGACTCGTGATTCTGTTTTTCTTAATCGTACCGTTTATACGAACGCCTAAGATGACGATTCTTGTCGTTTCTAACTTTATTTTTACAGGACTGTATTTAGTAATGTTACACTTGTTTGTCGCACCAATCTCTTTGAATGCCGGGTTTTTGTTTGTGATTTTTTCATCACTTGCAACATTTTTAGCATCACTTTTTTACACCGATATTCAGAATTTAATTCGATTATATAAGCAAGTCGAAGAAGAGAAATTCTTTGACCCTTTGACAAAACTCGGTAATATCAAAACAATGGATACACATTTAGACGAGATGTTTTTAAAGAGTGATTCCATGAGTATTCTGCTCATTGATATCGATAATTTCAAACTGATTAATGACTTGCAAGGCTTCGAGTCTGGAGATCGTCTGATTAAGCAACTGGCAGATTTACTGAAAAACCATGTGCCAACTGGAGGCACTCTGTTTAGAAATACTGGTGAAGAATTTTCAATAGTATTGGGAGATCTAAATTTTGATAGTACGGTAAGACTAGCAGAAGGAATTCGTAAATCCGTCGAATTGACAAAGTTCCATGTTAATGAGTCACAAGTCATTAATATGACAGTCTCTATTGGGATTGGATTTGTCGATACGAAAGAGTCAACACGCAAAGATCTCGTGAAGATTGCGGACAGCATGCTGTTTGCCGCAAAAAAACAAGGTCAAAACCGAGTAATGTTTGCACCTATAGGATAAAGACCAACAAAAAAAGCCAGTAAGCAGTAACGCTTTATTGGCTCTATATTAATCTTCAACACTTGCTAGATTTTGTACTGTAATATTTGAATGAGAGTCATGCCACTTTACCGTTCTATTTTCAAAATAGAACGCTTGTGGAGATTCGTGTTTAATTTCAAAATTGTCTGCTATATAATTAGATAGCTCTCGATGATCTTGCACGATTAAATAATATCCGTCGATATCGCGCTCATAATGAAATTTCTTGAATTCTTCGAATGCGTTAATTGATATCGGGCATGTTAGACTATGCTTCATAAAGTAAAAGTAGGACTTTTCTTCAAGCAAACGTTTAAACGCCTCAATCGATGTTATTTTCGTTAGCATTTAATCACCCCTTCATCGGCTTTATTTAATTTATCACTTATTTATATTAAAATCAAATTAAAATTTGAAAAATATTTTATGGGAGGCTTTCACATGAATCGTCCGTTAAAACGATGGAATATATTAGATACAATCAATGCAACACTACTCATCGTTGTCATTCTTTATTTTATTGACTTTAAAAATAATGCGATGGTATCTTGGATATTCGTTATTGTATTTGCATTTTGGGCTATAACTTTAATTGCGCGTAATATCATGATTACACGAATGAAAAACGATCCAAATCATCCAATGCATACTCAAGATAAATCACAAGAATAAAATCAAGAAAAAGCTGGCTCTAGTTTTTAGAGTCCAGCTTTTTAACATTTTTGTGATATTTATCGGAAACTTTTTTTGACACTTCGAGTTTAGGTAAAATATTCTTAAGTGGATAGTTTCTTTCGTCCTCATATACCCTCATTAAGTTTGCGCGCTCCTCATAATATGATTTAAACGTGTAAAACATTTCAAGAGATAGCGTTCTGACTTCTTTGCCTTTATTAGTCTTAATAGCGAGTTGATTGATGCCAGAAATCTGTTCGTCAAGTAAAGGCATTAAGACATTTTTGATGTGTTCTTCTTTTTCTACAGCTGGTAAATCTTTCTGTAAAATCATCGCTTCAATTTCCAACGTTTCACTGTTATCATTGATGACTTTTACAAGTTCGTCAATTTCTTTTTTTTCAGCGTTACTGTGCGTTTCCTTAATTAGAGTATCTCTTGCTTTTTTGTTATTGAGCACTTTTTCACCATAATCAGATAGTTGCTTATTGATATCAACAGAACGCTGATAAATATCAAGGTATGCACGCAGTCCTTGTGCAAATTGTTTTTTCAGCTTGATACTTTCCAAATAAGAGTCATGAAGCATTTCGATCTCTTTATGTGTAACTTCAACACTGTTCGCCTTCTCTTGCATCTCTGTAGCAAGTGGAATGAGCGTCTCATCTAAAACTTCTAAATATTGATTGAGCTCTTCATTTTTAATTTTTAACTCTGTACCCACATAAATATTTTCAATTTTTGATGTATCTAACTGTTCTGCTGCTTTCGTGTATGTATGCTCCATATCATACACTGGCTGCATATTATTTAAATATTTTTCTTTGTCTTCTTTTAAGTTATCCCCACACGCTACTAACAAGAGTGTTAAAGTCGTGATAAGAAATATACGAATCTTATTCTTATTGAAGAGTCGCACGGATTCACTTCCAATCTACATGCTTTCTTTTGTAACCTATTTATTATAACATAACTTTTATGTCTTATTTTTAATTCTAGCAATAGTAGCTTATAATATAGAGTGATTTAAAAATGAAAGGATTTTTTAACCTTGAAACGATATGAAAACGAATTGAAGTCCTTGCTTCCTAATTCAACAATCAAAGTAGATGAACCGCTTAAAAACTACACTTATACGCATACTGGTGGTAATGCTGATTACTATATTACTGTTTACTCTCACGAAGATGCAAAAAATACGCTCATCTTCTGCAGAGAGAACAACATTCCAGTAACGATACTAGGGAATGGCTCAAATCTTATTATTCGTAACGGTGGAATACGAGGTGTTGTCTTAAACACGCTCGAGTTAAAAGAGATGATTCGAGAAGGAAATATTGTTTACGCCGGAAGCGGCGCACGTATTATTGATGTCTCTCGATTTGCTCGTGATCACTCACTCTCAGGCCTCGAGTTCGCATGTGGAATTCCTGGTAGTGTTGGAGGTGCTGTGTACATGAATGCAGGCGCTTATGGTGGCGAAATCAAAGATGTGCTTGTTGAGATTACTGCCGTGACCCCGGAAGGTGAAATCATCACCATTGATAGAGATGATCTTCAACTTGGGTATCGGAAATCCATTGTACAAAAAAATGACTATCTCGTGCTTCAAGCTACTTTTGAACTCGAAGAAAAAAATATGGCTTCTATCAATTCTGTGATGGATGAACTCACGCATCTCCGCGAATCAAAACAACCTCTGGATTTACCCTCTTGTGGATCAGTATTCCAGAGACCCCCTGGCCACTTTGCCGGAAAACTGATACAAGATTCAAATCTACAAGGCTATAGAATCGGTGGGGTTGAAGTATCAAAGAAACACGCTGGATTTATGGTGAATGTCGACCACGGTACAGGTAGTGACTACGAGGCACTCATTGCTCACGTCCAGGATGTTGTATTTGAAAAATTCGGAGTAAAGCTACAGCGTGAAGTTCGAATCATCGGAGAAAAAGATGAGGAAGAATAAAATGTAACCCGAAACTTTAAAGTTTCGGGTTTTTATCTTTAAGATACGCTTCAATTTAATATACTATTAAAAAAGCCAACCTCCAAGGGCTGACTTTCAGAAATCTTATTATTACTTGCTTCCTTGCACAATTGCATGGATTTCTTCTAATTGGCTCATTGCTGTTTTGTATCCACCTGAATTTAGGTACCACGTTACTGAATCTAATTCGAATATCGTGTCATTTTTCACAGCATCTACATCTTTAGTAACTTCCGTTTTAATTACGTCAATTTTTGTAGCATCTTTTCCATCACTGATTGCTGCTCCACGGTCCATCACAAGGATGATTCCTGGATTATTTTTGGATACGTATTCGTAACTCACCTGGTTGCCGTGTGATGTTGCTGCTTGCTTTTGTGTGTCCTCATCTGGAACTTCTCCAGCTGATTTGAAGCCAAGTGCACTATATAAGAAGTCATAACGTCCACCGATTCCGTGTAATGATAAATCTCCACCATTCGTTTGAATGAACATCATCGATTTTTCTGACGCTTCTACTTCCGAATGAATTTCTTCTACCTTGTTATCAAAATCTTCAACGAGTTTCTTGGCTTCATCTTGCTTATCGTACATTTCACCCAAGAACGTTGTCATCTTTTTAACATCATCAAAGTAAGTGTCAGGGTTCGCTGCAACATAGACAACTTTCGCATTTGGTGCAGCTTTTTTAAGTTCATTAATTGTGTCAGAGTTTGCTTGTCTACTTGAAATCATGATTACTTCCGGATCAAGCATCGCAACTTGTTCGAAGTCTGGTTCTTTTAACCCACCAAGGTTTGCGAACTTTTCATCTTCGAAATTCTTAAGTTCTTTACCAAGTACAGAGTTGCCGTCACCTTTTGGTAACCCGATAATATTATCATCTAATCCAAGTGCTGCAAATGTTGATGCGACACCGAGGTCCATCACAACCACTTTGTCTGAGTTTTTAGGTAGTTCAATTGTTTCTTTTACTGCTTCTGTATCTGAATCTGTTTCCGTACCTAACGCTAACTCATAATTATTTTCGTACGTTACAGTTTCACCTTTGTCTGTAGCATCTTCTGTTGAGGTTTCTTCTGTTTTACCACATGCTGCAATGATTAAAATACTCATAAATAATATGAGTAAACCTACTTTTTTGAAATTCATTTATTAATTAAGTCCCTTCCTTAGCCCCCACTAATTTTTGAACTATAGTGCACACACCACCTCCTTTAAGAGATTCGGTTTACACTCCAAATAATTCTTTAGATTCTGCTTCCTCACCGTCGAAGTAAATGCAGATTTGGTGACCACAAATATTTTGTATTTGGATGTCTATTTCATATATTTCACGCAGGATATTTTCCTGAATTACTTCGTCTTTTGTCCCACTGATTGCGAGTTTGCCGTCTTTCAGTGCCACGATGTTATCTGAATAACATGATGCAAAGTTGATATCGTGAATTACAATGATGATTGTCTTATTTCTTTCTCTACAGAGTCGTCTCAAGATTTGCATAATTTGTACAGAATGCTTCATGTCTAGGTTATTGAGCGGTTCATCTAAAAAGATATATTCCGTATCTTGAGCAATTGTCATTGCGATATATACGCGCTGTCTTTGACCTCCAGAGAGTTCGTCGATCATACGATCTTCAAATTCTCCGAGTCCCATATATTTTATTGCTTCGTCAATTTTTTCGTTGTCTTCTTTTCTTAAACGACCTTTACAGTATGGATAGCGACCAAATGCAATCAGCTCACGCACCGTGATATTTAAATCCAAGTTATTGCTTTGCTTCAGGATAGAGATTTTTTTCGCTAGCTCATTATCTGGCTTCGTGAATAAATCTTCACCTTCAAGTAAAACCTCACCTGAGTTTTTATCTAAAAGACGTGTAACCATTGAGATTACCGTACTCTTACCTGCTCCGTTTGGTCCAATTAGGGACAGAAGCTTGCCCTTTTCTATATCGAGTGAAACATCTTCAACTACTTTTTTTTCTCCATATGCCTTAGTTAGGCCTCTAATTTGGATCAAGCTCGACTCCTCCTTAGCATTAGATAGATAAAGTACACGCCACCTATCAAGTTAATAATAACACTTAATTCAATGTTATTCTTGAAAATGAACTGTACCACCATCTGTCCGATGAGCAGTGCAATGACACTGATCAGTGCTGTTCCTATAATGATATAAAAATGTTTGTACGTTTTAAAAATCTCATGCGACAGGTTAACTACGAGTAATCCTAAGAACATTATCGGTCCAACGAGGGCAGTTGACGCTGACACTAGAATCGCAACAATGATGAGTAAAAAGGATACTTTACGATCATAGTTTACGCCAAGGTTGATGGCATGGTCGCGTCCAAGTGCCATCACGTCAAGCGAGTGGAAATCCATCAGCAAGACTATAATCATAATAAAAACAAGGACACTCGTAATAAGAAGCAATGTTTCATTTGTTGAACTGAAGCTACCAAACAAGTTATTTTGTAAAATCATGAAATCTTCTGGACTGACGAGCACTTGCATGAATGTCGATAGATTCTGAAAAAACGTCCCCAAAATAATTCCAATAAGTAACAAGATAAACACGTTGTTCTTAGTTAATTTAAATAAATATTTAAATACAACTACTGTAAATAAAACGAGTCCTCCCATACTGAGAAAGTAGTTGTATGTTGAATTTAAAAGTAATGGTGAACTTACACCTGCTATAAATATAATCGTCGTTTGAATAAATACATATACTGAATCAAGTCCCATGATTGAAGGTGTTAAGATTCTATTTTTTACGATTGTTTGAAAGATGACCGTTGAAATTCCGATGGACAATGCAACAACAATTATCGAACCCGTACGTAATATTCGTGATGGTAACTGGTAGTGGATGATTTGGAAATTTATTCCATAAAGCAAATAAAACGCAATTAATCCAACTGATATTATTCCAAGCACGATGAGTTTGATTGTGTTCTTTCTATTCTTACTGTGATTACGCATGCTTCACCCTCCTAAAGATAAGAACGAGGAAAATGAGACTGCCAATAACTGCGATTACGAGTCCAACCGAAACTTCGTAAGGATAGATAATCACACGTCCTAAAATATCACACAACATAACAAATATTGCGCCGAGCACTGCCGTTAAGAATATTGTACTCCGTAAGTGATCCCCTTTAAATATCGAGACGATGTTTGGAACGATTAACCCTAAGAATGGTAGCATTCCAACAGTAACTACCACAACTGCTGTGATCGCAGCCGTTATGAATAATCCGATGTTTACTACACGTCTGTAATTAAGTCCTAAATTCTTAGAAAAATCCTCACCCATTCCAGCCACCGTAAATTGATGCGCGTAAAGAATGGCGATTATGAAAAGTGGAATGCTGATATATAAGACTTCATAGCGACCAGTCACAAGCGTTGAGAAGCTTCCATGCATCCAACTCGCAATAGATTGCAAGTTGTTAGTGCGTAAAGCTAGAAAGGTTCCAACGGATGCGACAACACTTCCTAGCATAATTCCGATAAGCGGCACGAAAATAATATCTTTAAACTTTATCTTCGTTATAATTTGCATGAAAATAAGTGTTCCAACCAAAGAAAGCGTTGTTGCAAATCCGAGTCTATATAATATGCTGATACTTGGGAAAAAAATCATCCCAATCAAAATCCCGAGCTGGGCCCATTCCATTGTCCCTGCAGTTGTTGGCGACACGAACTTGTTACGTGTCAACTGTTGCATGATGAGACCACAGGTTGCAAGTGCTGCTCCTGCGATAATAATGGAAACTGTTCTTGGTATCCGACTGTGTATTAAAACAGACATCTGTTGATCATCTAGTGAAAATATATCTTTTATTGGTAGACTACTGACTCCTACAAACAGGGAGACGACCGATAAAATAATAAGCAAGAAGATCATGATATCTAACCTGAATAATTTTTTAACCATAAGTAACCGCCTAATTGATAATGATTCTCAATGAAATCTATCTTAATTATACACAAGGTTTATACATTTACCAATATTCACAGCGTTTTTTCGGAATTTTGTCATTTTATGATACGATATGAAAATTAATGCCTCATAAAAATAACTTTATAAACAACAAAACACACCTACCCGCTGTAAAGTCGTTGTAGGTGTGTGTGTGCTAGTGAATTGTGATAGATTTTCCTGGTTGAAACGCAGAATTTCCTTCTAAAATTTCTAAGATGATGCGCGTTGCACTCACATCGTTCGTCTCGAACGTGTCATCACTGTCTTTTGGTCTGTAACTCAGCGTGTAAACATCAATCGCTTCCTTGCTGAGTTCTTCCGCCATAGATTTTGTCAGTCCGTTAATGGCACCAGTGATTGTGTAATACAAATTGTGCTCAAATACATCTTCCGTCGTTGGTTCTACCACGTTGATGATTTCAGCACGCTCACCGTCACGCAATAAATTGCGTAGTGTACGGATTCCAAGGTATGCGCCCCATGCATGCTCATGCATCAATCGATTAAATTCCTCGTATGATACATCGTAAATCGAGTTGTTTTCGGTGTGAATGGAGTGAATAAACACGATTCCATCTAGACCATCGAAAGTTGAATCGATTTTTTCTACCATATTGAGCCAATCAATTTCTTTCGCCTGTTCTAGAAGAAATACTTCGTGATGAACAGAACTAATTTCATTTATTTCTTCGAGTAGTTTTTCAAGTTCAGTATAGTTACTTCCTGATAAAATTAAATTATGATTTTGTTTCGCGAGTTCTACAGAGAGGCTTCTTCCAAGAGAAGATAGTGCATCTGTAATAATATAGGTTTTCATTGTTAAACCTCCAAAATAACTTCTCGCTTTATTATATCATCAAATGAAACTTCATTGTATGACTTTATAGAGATTCAAGTGCATCTGTATTTTACCTACACCAAAAGAGTGGATATCTACTAATTCTACTTATTTTACAGTAACTGCTTCAATTGGCATTGTGTGCTGATGCATTGCGTCTGTGTGAGCAATCACTTCATATGTACCTGTTTCTTCAAACGTGTAGTCAATTGTATAATCGCCGTTATCCTTATACTCTCCGTCAATCATCGCAAGACTTTCTTCACCTTTTTTCACTTCAAACATCATGCTATCCGCTTCAAGCGCTTCACCATCCATGAATACATGTGCTTTAAATTGAACTTTTTCACCAGCTGTAACTTCGGTTGGAACCGTAAGTTCCACTTCTAATGGATGAACTTCATCCGTATTTTCATGCATCGCATGATCCTCAGCTTCCGAGTTTCCGCAAGCCGCCATTGTAACCGCGATAAGTGTTGTCATTAATAATGTTAAAATTCTTTTCATTACATTCTCTCCTTTTATATTAGGCTATCACAGAATCAAATTATCCTACACAGTAAAATGTGGCAATTTATAGAATTTATAATCTAAAAACCTACGACGTATTTTGGTTGCAGGTGTATTGAGTTATCGGTGTACAGATTATAGCTTAATTTATAGGTGTTCCTTGTTACGCAAATTTTTTGTGGCTCTTTACGCACACACTGATGGTTTTCTGAAGTCTTCTGGACAGTATAAAATCATGTATGCCAATCGGCACCACGAAAAACAAAACACCCACCATCCTCGGATGGTGGGTGTGCGTATTTTAGTTATCAAACACGAAGTCTTCGTCTTGTAGTGGTTCTACATTTAGTGCAAGCACATAGCCGTCTCCTTTTACTGAGAAGAAGTCATGATTTTTTGTTGTTGTATCTAGTGCGTTCTCAATGATTGGGTTGAAGCCTTTTTCTTCGAAGTATGGTGGGTATCCTAAGTTTGCGAGTGCTCTGTTTCCGTTATATTTAACGTAGTTGAGCACGTCTTCTGTGAGTCCGATTGGATCGTACAAGCTCTTAGTGTACGCTTCTTCGTTTTGGTATAGGCCTTCAAGTAAATCATACATTTCTTTTTCTGCACGCTCTTGTTCTTCCGGAGTGAGTTTCTGGAATACTGTTTGTGCGTCAAGTCCAGTGAATACACCATGAATCGATTCATCGAGTAAAATCTTACGAATAATTTCGCCACTTGTGACCATGCGACCGTTTCCTGCTAAGTAGAGTGGGTAGTAGAATCCAGAATAGAACAAGAATGATTCTAAGAACACTGAAGCTACGCGTGCCATGTATTGATCATACATAGATGGATTTGGGTCGAGTAACTTGTGGTAGCGTCCAACAATTTGTTGTGCTTTATATTTTAAGTGTGGGTTCTTTAATACCCACTGATCTAATAATTCGTTTGTTTCTTTTGTAGAAATCAGAGTTGTAAAGATATGTGAATATGATTTCGCATGGATTTGCTCCATCATACCCATGAACGAGTATACGGCTTTCTTACGTAGGTCATCTGTATGCAAGAGGATTAAAGGCATGCCATCATCCGCTTGATGCGTGTCTAGACCAGTAAGCCCAGCAAGTACTTTCTTGAACGTTTCTTTTTCGTCGTCTGATAAACCAGCCCACGACTTGATGTCACGTGATACAGAGAATTCTGTGTCGACCCACATCTGAGCTAAGTTTTGTCTCCAGAACACGAGCGTTGTATCTTCTTCAACGTTCCAGTTAACAGCTTTCATCGATTGCTCTTTCATATTCATTCCCCTTCAAAGTTATACTGAACAGCTTGTACACTCTTCTACGCTGAGCAGTTTATTTCTAGTGTAATACAGTGATTTAAGGCCTTTGTGGTGCGCATAGATATATAATCTTGACAGTTCTCTAGTTGAGATTTCTGAGTTCACGTAGAGAATTGTACTAATTCCTTGGTCTACGTGCTCTTGAATTGTTGCGATTAAATCAATTAATTTCATTTGGTCTACGTTAAATGCACTCTTATAGAACCACATTGTTTGTTGTGATAAGAATGGCATTGGGTAGAATGTTTCTGAGTTACCATAGGTTCTTCTTTCAATGAGGTCAACGATCGGCATTACAGAGCTTGTTGCGTTTTGCACGTAAGAGATACTTTGTGTTGGCGCGATTGCTAAGCGGTAAGCGTGGAATAATCCGTTCTCCATCACTTCGTCGCGTAATTCTGCCCAGTCTTCTTTAGTGGGTACAAAAATATCTTTGAATAACGCAGCAACTTTGTCTGATTTTGGCAGGTAATCATTTTCAACATATTTCTTGAAGTACGATCCATCTGCGTAATCCGATTTGTCAAAATCTTTGAACGTCTCACCGCGCTCAATTGCAATTTGCATTGATGCTTGTAGTGAGTAGTAGTTCATCATCATGAAGAAAACATTTGAGAAGTCCTTTGCGTCTTCTGACTCGTATGGAATACCATTTTTAGCAAGGTATCCGTTTAAGTTCATCGCACCAAGGCCTACTGAGTGTAATTCCTCGTTTGCTTTCTTAACTCCAGGAGCGTTCGCAATAGAAGTATCGTCTGATACAACTGTTAAAGCTTCCATGCCTTCAAATACTGATTCGCGAATCTTACCAGAGTCCATTACGTTAGCAATATTTAGTGATCCAAGGTTACATGAGATATCTCTTTTAATTTCATCATCGGTACCGTAATCATTGATGATTGACGTTTCTTGTAACTGGAAGATTTCCGTACATAGGTTAGAAATCTTGATATCTCCAATTCCACCAAGTGGGTGTACTTTGTTTGCGTTGTCTTTAAACATTAAGTACGGGTAACCTGACTGAAGTTGTGTTTGTGCAATTGTATTTAACATGTCACGTGCATCTAATTCACGTTTCTTAATTTTATCGTTTTTAACGAGTTCATCGTACATCTCGTCCATATCCATGTCATCTAATGTAATTCCGTACTCACGCTCAACTGTGTGTGGCGCGAATAAGAAGAATTTCTTGTCATCTCTAGCAAGTTCAAAGAATTTCGTAGGTACAACGAGTCCTGTTGAAATTGTAGATAAACGTAGATCCTCATCGGCGTTTACTTTCTTAGTATCTAAAAACTCAGGAACATCGTAATGGAAGATGTTTAAATAAACGGCACCCGCTCCAGGGCGTTGTCCAAGTTGGTCTGCATAGCTGAAGCCGTTCTCTAAAGCTTTTGCTACTGGAATAACTCCTTTAGCAACACCTTCGATACCTTTAATTGCTTCTCCACGTGCACGGAGCTTAGATAAGTTAATTGCGACTCCACCACCGATTTTAGATAGCTGTTTTGCAGTTGAATCTACATAGTTGATTGAGTTTAGGCTGTCATCGACTTCAAGTAAGAAACATGATACCATTTCACCACGGCGTGCGCGTCCAGCGTTTAAGAATGTTGGTGTTGCCGGTTGGTATCTTTGCTCCATCATAGAAAGAATAAAACGTTTCGCACGATCTACGTCACCTTTTGCTAAGTATAGACTTACGATTTGGACGTGTTGTCTGTAGTCTTCTAAATATTGTTTTTTATCGTCAGTTTTAAGTGAGTAGTCTAGGAAGAACTTGCTCGCAGCCATGTAGCTCTTAAATTCAAATGGAATTTTGTTTGCATAAGCAATAATATCCTCTAAATCTTCCTCGCTATATTCTTCAAATAAGTTGTAGTAGAAGTTTTGGTCTACCAGGTAATGTAATCTTTCAAGTTCTGAATCGAAGTGGATTGTCTTCTTCTCCACTTCCTCCAGGAATACGTCAATAGCTTCTTGGTCTTTGTGAAGTTTATAAAATCCAGTTTCGTCACGCTGTGTGATTTCATTGTTTAATTCAATATGATTGTACTTTTTCTCGTCCAAAATTTTCATAGATGCTCCCTACCCTTTCTATCGTCTCTTTAAAAAGTGCGCGTTCCTTTTCGTTACCATGCAGCTCAAACTTGAGCATAAGGGGTATTCCGAATCGTTCGCTGATATGTTCTCCGGCTTTTGCGAAGTTTTGTCCCCAGTTGCGATTTCCTGTTGCGGCAACACCCACGATATTGTCCCTGTTCTCTTCAATAAACGTAGACACGATATCTGGTACCTCTCCAAAACCATATGTCGGTGTGATAAACACAAACGGACCATCGATTTTGTCGGTTTTCGTTTGTTCTGTCACTTCAAAAAGAGGGAGATCAACATCCACTCCGTTTAAAAAGCGACGTATATTACCCGTCATTGAATAATAGGCAATTGTCATGATTATCTCTCCCTCTTTATAGTAATAGTATTATAGCACGAAAACAGAACGTGTGTTCGCTTTTCGTGATTTCTTAATATTATCTAATTGTATTGTATTATTAATCAAACCACAATATATTGTGTCTGTAAAATTTTTTGACCACAATATGTGCGAATTAACAGTATTAATAATCTCATAATTCAGCAGCTAAAGCAAGTTGATTTTCTTACAAACAATGATTATATTTAACGAAATAGTCGCTGAAACGTTCATGCCATTGTGATAGACTTGTGATTAAATAATTTTTAGTATTTAATTTTTTGGGGGATATATGAATAACATCACAAAAGGAATCATCGCACTCATCATTTCATCTCTTGGTTTTAGCTTAATGTCATTCTTCGTAAAATATTCTGGTGATTTGCCAACGATTCAAAAAGCATTTTTTAGAAACTTTGTATCTATGCTCGTTGCTCTCGCCTTCGTTCTTTACTATAAAGAACGCTTATTCGGTAAAAAGGAAAACCAAGGCTGGCTAATTTTACGCTCCTCACTCGGCCTGATTGGTATTGTATTAAGCTTCTATACGCTCGATAAGCTCGTCTTGAGCGATGCAGACATCTTAAATAAACTTAGCCCATTCTTTACAATTATATTAGCGTCGATATTTTTAAAAGAATATATCAGGCGTTTTCAGCTTGTATCGATCATTATTGCATTCATCGGCGCATTATTTGTTATCAAACCATCATTTGAAAGTACAACTTTCGTTGCACTTATTGGGGTCATTGGTGCAATTGCTGCAGCTGGTGCATACACAGTACTGCGCATCCTTGGTCCTAGAGAGAAGTTCTATACAGTTGTATTTTACTTCAGCACATTTTCGACTGTTGCATTGTTGCCATTCTTCATTTACCAGTATGAAACGATGACGATATCACAGTTCACAACTTTAATCCTATCCGGTATATTCGCAGCAGTTGGACAATTTGGTCTTACAATCGCATATAGTTACGCACCAGCCAAAGAGATTTCTATCTTTGTCTATACAACGATTATTTTTACCGCACTACTCAGCATTGTGTTTTTTAAAGAGTATCCGGATATCTATTCTGTAATTGGCTATATTATTATCTTTGCAGCGAGCTTCTACATGTATATGAAAAATTTACCACCGAAGCGAAGTGCTTTGGACAGTCAAACAAATAAATAATCGCTTAAAACAGAATGAAATGGATGGCATTATAAAAAAACTCCGATGTTAAACCGGAGTTTTTTTATATTAATAGAACGAAACATTCTCTTCTTTTCTTGATTCTTTATATTTTTCAATAATTTCCATAAAGTGTGGGCTATAGTGCTTTAGTTTGTAATTCCCCATACCTGTGATATGCATCATATCTTTTTTAGTTGTTGGCATCTTCTTCGCAAACTCTCTGAGCGACACATCTGTAAAGATGCTTTCCTCATCAACGCCCTTATTCTTCGCTAATTCATGTCGTTTTTCAATCAGGGCCTGATAGAGTGTCTCATTAAATGAAGTATCTGTAGACACGTTTACAAGCTCTTTAAACTGTCTTCTAAAGGGTACGGAGTGCATTTTTGTCTTGCCTTCTAATATTTCATTTCCTAGCAATGGCACTGAAAGCATATCGTTTGAGAGATGTAAATATCCGCTCATCACGAGCTCATCGATGATGTGGTGTACATCACTTGGTTGATACCTAGAAAGTTTTCCAAAATATGGATGTTCTGGAAGTTCTGTATGAATGATATTTTCTGCTTGTTCTCCTCGCAATACTTGGATTGTTTTCTCTACTGGTAAACTAATCGTGTTTATAAGTCCGATGATGTGTTTTGATTCTTCAGTTATATCAATCGTTTTATCTTCACGTTGGCAGTTTGAACACATCCCACAATTCTCTACATATTCATCTGGATTAAAGTATTTGATGATAAAACTGGATAAACATTTTGTCGTCTTGTTGTATTGAATCATGCGTTCTAACTTCAAACGCATGTTTTCTTTCTGTTCTTCTGTAGCATTAGAACGTTCAATGAAGAACTGTTGAAGCATTACGTCTCGCGAGTTGGACAGCAAGATACATTCACTCAATTGTCCGTCACGTCCGGCACGTCCAATTTCTTGATAATAACTCTCGATATCTCCAGGTAAGTTATAATGGATAATAAATCGTATGTTGCGCTTATCAATCCCCATACCAAATGCATTCGTAGCAACAATGATATTTTTCTGTCCAGATACAAAAGCATTTTGATTATATTCACGTTCACTCTTTTTTAACCCTGCATGATATATCACGTTGTCGATGTCATTATCGTATAAGAAGCCACCTAACTTCTCTGCATCTTTACGCGTAGATACATAAATAATTCCCGGAGTATTTTTATGTTCCGCGATATATTTTAAAATAAATTGTTCACGTTGGAACGTCAGATCTACTGACAGCTTTAAGTTATCTCGTTTTACTGACGTCTTGAAGATGTTTTCTTTATTGATGGAAAGAAGTTCTATAATGTTTTCCTCAACGTCTTCGGTTGCTGTAGCAGTCAGTGCAATGTAATCTGCGTTCGGTAATTTTTCTTCTATAATTGGAATGACTTCTTGGTAGCTTGGTCTAAAGTCATGTCCCCACTTTGAAATACAGTGTGCTTCGTCGAATGCGACAAGTGGTACGTTTATTTGCTCCAATATATTCAAAAACGTCCTATTATTAAAGCGCTCTGGCGCAACATAAAGAATTTTTAATTCTCCGTTACGTAGGCGTGCCTCAACGACCGCTTGGTTTTTAGCGGTCATGTTTGAGTTGATATAGGCCGCTTCGATGTTGTTTTCTAAAAGTGCCTCAACTTGGTCTTGCATAAGTGAGATGAGAGGTGAAATGACGATTGTCGTACCTTCTAAAACAAGTGCGGGAATTTGATAACACAGTGATTTCCCAGATCCTGTAGGAAGAATTCCTAATGTATTCTTTCCTTCTAAAATCGAAGTGATGATTTCTTTTTGTTTAGGTCTAAATGAATCAAGACCAAACAGTTCCTTTAAAACACGTTCCATAACAATCATTCCCAGTAAGTGTGATATATCAAAAATAAATCTTATATATTATACATCAATTTTGAGTTTTTTTAAAGATGAGCGTTTTTTGTAAAAGTCAATTAAAAAACGAGCACCAATTTAGGCACTCGTATTTATACTACATTTTTTCTTTTACAAGTTCTTTTTTAATCTTGTAATCAATTGCTTTAAAGATCGTTTTTTTCCACATCTGGAACTTATACAGCTCTACGTGTGCGTCTTCTGCTTCAATCACTTTGAACTTAATGAGTGAACCATTCGTCTTCTGCGCGAGCTTATGCATGTGATAACTCGGAATCGTACCGATGTGTGGGAGTGATGTTGATGTGACAAAGTCATTAAATGCCATTACTGGTTGATTGTCTTGAATGAATACTCCACCCAAAATACCATAGTTATCAATTCTATCTGGATCAAATTCAATCTCTTCACCTTTAGCATAAATCGCAAAACGGTTACGCTCTCCAACAATTTTATACTCACGCTCTACAAGTTGTTCATATATATCATCAGGTGTATCGTCGCGACGAACGATATGGAAATCATCGGATAGACATATTTCTGCTAGCGCATACGTATCAATACCCCAAGATACAGTTTCATTATTTCTCATCATGTTAAAAATCTCGTCATGAAGTTCTGTGTAATCGCGGCACATGATGATCTCGTCACCAGACTCTAAGATGTTTGATTTCTCATATCGAATCCCTCCTGCCACCGCTAGGTAAATGCGTGATCCGTGGTTGATGTCCGTAAACTGCAATATGTCACCCTTGTCGAAGATGTAAATTCTATTTGGATAGATGACCTTGTCCCCAACTAATGCTTTAAAGAACGCGCCACTAAACGCGATTACAGTTGGTTCTGTAAATTGAATCACCGCAGGTCTGACCACCATCTCAACAGTATCTGCATCAACACTGTTTCCAACCAGTTTGTTCGCAAGTTGCGGTGATAGACTGTCCACTGCACCATTTGACGATTGAATGTTTGTCAGTAGCCCTTTATCTTGGATAATTATACTCATACTATTACGTCACCTACTACTTTCTTTAAAACTTCAAATGGAATTCCCGCTGGTTCAATCGTATCGTGGCGTTCCATTATCTTAGTTGGATTATATAGTAGATTCACTGTTGATTCTGTCACAATGAGTGATTCAAGTTCGTCTGACTTGTATGGAGCAAATCGTTCTAAAAAAGTTTGCCTTTCTTTATCAGTAAATACGCGCTTTACTTGAAATGTAATTGCCGCTTCCCCATTTTCAAAAAACATGTCTGTTACTCCTTATAGAAAAAGTTTAATTGGTCCGCCAAATAGTCCACCATATTACCTATGATGAGTGCCACAATGAATACACCGACAAGTACTCCCACAAATACGACGAGTACTGATACGATTTTGATGTTGTTTTCATATAGGTACGCGCTCACGTAATGGACGAACATAGCGAGCACAACTAACATTATGATTAATAGTATCGTAAACATACTTCACCTCTAGAAGAAGAGTGAGACTGGAATCATTTCTCTCAAGCTGTTGATAAGAAAGACTTCGATTTCCTCTTCCTGATATAACGATTTTAATTCATCCACAGAGTAATCTTTAAATTTTAAACGACCATCTTGTAACAATGATTCACGCATGACACCATTTAAAATTTCCACTTCTTTTGGCGTATAATACGTACCGTTCTGATAAACAACTACGTTACCGATGTTGAACTCTGTAATCATATGGTTGTTATTATAATACAAAATGAGTGGCGTATCATCTGTTGACCCAAAATATTGGTACCTTATCGTTGTTTTATGACGTAAAAAGTCATCTGGACCTTCAATGGGTCCGAGTACTTTCGCATTTGTTGAGTTCAGTTCTGGCACGGCATCATGTGAAAGCATAAGCCCATTTCTATCGAAAGTTGCACGCAGTCTATACACACCACTTAAGAGCATTTGGTTATTCACGTAGTCATTCACTTCATGTATTAGATTTACACGGCCATATCTAAAATGTTCCGCCGATTTTTTGAGACGTTCACTGTGAAGTTCAAGTCTTGGCACATAACCGTGGTCGATGCGCATCGTTTCGATTAGTGTCACTTTTGCTTGTTCTAAGAACTTCGTCTTTTGTAGGAGTTCGTCATACTCACTCTCTGCGCTTGAGTTGTACGTGATGCCACCACCTGCAGCATAAGTGTACTGTCCATCTTTAATTGACAGAGTACGAATTGGCACGTTAAAGACTGTTGTATTATCGCTGTATAGAATGCCGATTGCACCACAATAGATACCACGTTCAGTGGTTTCTAACGCTTCGATGATTTCCATTGTTTTTATTTTCGGTGCCCCAGTTATTGACCCACAAGGAAATAATGCGTCGAAAATTTTGTTTAACCCGAGCCCCTCATGTAACTCACCGACAACCGTCGACGTCATTTGGTATACTGTTTTGTACTTTTCAATTGTGAATAGTTCGGGTGTCTTCACTGTTTTCGGTTTAGAAATACGTGAGATGTCGTTACGTAAAAGATCAACAATCATCACGTTTTCTGCTTGGTCTTTTTTAGAGTTTCTTAAAAATTCATAACTTTCCTCATCTTTATGTTTTTCTTCGAAGCGAGGTGCTGTCCCCTTCATTGGACGCGTATGAATTGTTCTGTTTCCATCTATTTCAAAAAAGAGTTCGGGTGAGCATGACACGACCGTGTGCCCTTCGTGCTCGATGAAAATCGTATACCCACCATTATTATTTGCAACAAGTGTTTCATATAATGTGTGTGCATCTCCTGTAAAGTCGCCGTTCATGCGTGTCGTATAATTCGCTTGATATGTATGACCGTCGCGAATATAGCCTCTGACTTTCTCGATGTTTTCTATTGTTTGTTCTTTGGTTTCAGAAAAATGCATTGGTCCAAGTTCGAAGCTGCCGATTCCCCGGGTTTCCATGAATGCTTCACGAGAAACGGGCGCATCAAAAATCCCAATTTTAAATGATTCACGTGATGTGTCATGTGACTCGTAATCAATCATTACGACGGCATATTGGCCTGACTGTTGTGCCGCTTCTGCTTCGACTAATGCGTCATCAAGAGCGCTTGATTCGTCCAACACTTTAATTGGGTTTATGAAGTATAATTCTTCTTGTATGTTGTTGCGTGTAAATTTTGCGTGGACTCTCACTTTCTCTCCTCCAATGCAATTTCGATAAAGTTATATAGTTGTTCGTGACCGTACTCAGAAAGTATGGACTCCGGGTGATATTGTACGCCAAATAAAGGTAAATTTTTATGCCGAATGGCCATGCATACACCATTTGTTTCACCGACAATTTCAAACTCTTCGTTTTTTCCAATACACACTAAGCTATGATATCGTGTAGATAGCACTGGACTTGGAATATTTTTGTAAATAAACTTTCCATCGTGCGTTACGTCGTATGTTGCACCATGTATAGGACGCTCTCCACGTTCAACTCGGCCCCCTGTCATATGCCATAACATTTGATGACCAAGGCAAATTCCGAAAACCGGGAGATTATAGTATATTTTTTTCACGAATTCAATCACTTCTGGACGATCCTTTGGATGGGATGGTCCTGGAGAAATAATCACACCAATGATATCGTATTTATCAATTAAATCTGTATTTAATTCGTGCGGTTGCACGACAACGATACCTACGTCAAATGGGTTGGACTCTAAATAGTGCACCAAGTTATACGTAAAGCTATCGTAGTTATCTATCATTAATACATTCATATTAATACCTCTAAATTTTTATATACTTCAATCATATATGATTCAGTCTTTTTTTAAAAATAATTTTGACGATTTCAAAAAGTGTATTTTAATTTCTAAACATGTAAAATAGTATTCATTAAACTTCTGAATAATATGAAAGGAGCGTAATTATGGATTCCCATAAGCCACCAATTTGGACTAAAGATTTTATTACGATACTATTCGTAAATTTTTTTCTATTCGCTGCATTCCAAATGACATTACCTACACTCCCATTATTTATTCAAGAAATTGGACTGGATAATCGCTATGTCGGGCTCATCGTAGGAATTTTTACGTTTAGTGCATTGTTTTTAAGACCTATAGGCGGTCAATTACTCGACTCAATCGGACGCGGACCCGTATTTATTGGCGGTCTGATTATACTCGTCGGTTCACTGTATTCACTTGCATTCAGTGTGACACTCTCATTACTGCTCATTGTTCGAATCATTCAAGGAATCGGTTGGGGGTTAACAACAACTGCCACAGGGACAATCGCAACTGATTTAGTTCCTGCTGAGAGACGCGGTGAAGGTCTCGGTTTCTTTGGAGTAAGTGGTAACTTAGCACTTGCAATTGGTCCAGCGTTCGGTTTATTTTTAGTCGATCATATCAGCTTTAAATCCTTATTTCTTATCTGTGGATCGATCACACTCATCGGACTACTTCTCGCTTCTACAATTAAATATGTAAAACCAGCGCCTGAAGATCACACAAAAACACTGACATTTGATGTTTTGGAAATGACTGCGATTCCGGCAGCTATTCTTCTATTTTTTGTGACATTTACGTTTGGTGGAATCGCAACATTTCTACCACCCTATACATTTGAACTTGGATTTGATTCAAGTAGTGTGCAAATTTATTTCGTAATTTATGCGCTCAGTCTTTTATCTACTCGGCTATTCGCAGGACAACTGTATGACCGACGCGGTATGGTTGTTGTGTTTATACCAGGAATTGTACTCATCGTCATTGCTATGGTCATTTTATCTATCATGACGACACCTACAATGTTATATGTTGCAGCAATACTTTACGGTTTTGGATTCGGTCTCGTGCAACCAGCGTTACAAGCATACTCCGTCCAGCGTGCGGCTTTAAATCGACGTGGTATGGCAAACGCAACGTTTTTCTCAGCTTTTGATATCGGTGTCGGACTTGGGGCGCTGTCATTCGGATTCGTTGCGAATTATTTAGGTTATAGTTCAATTTATATCATCAGTGCTGTTTCAGCAGCACTTTCCCTCGTTGCATTCCTAATTATGCGATTTATAAAAAAATAATTTCAAAAAAATGTTTAATTAGAAACATACGTGGGAATTACTAACTATATGAAAAGTTAAAGGGGGAGAAATACTATGGGTTGGATATGGACAATTATTGTCGGTGGTCTCTTAGGATGGCTTGCAGGCTTAATCGTTAGCAGAGATATCCCAGGTGGTGTAGTTGGTAACATCATTGCTGGTATTGTCGGTTCGGCTATCGGTAACTCGTTAGGTCTGAACTTTGGACCAACAGTTGGTGGCATGAGTATTATCGGTACAATCATAGGTGCAATTATCTTAATTCTAATTGTGTCATTTATTTTTGGACGCATGCGCAAAAACTAAACAGTCTTGTAAATATTTAAATATGTAATTATAAAGCGATACTCTGTTGAGTATCGCTTTTTTTGAAGTCTTTCATTGGCATCATAATTGATAGATAATGTTTCGGATATTATTGGATTTAAGATGACTTTGACACGCATCTTTTTATGTTTAAAACAAGAAGTTCTTCTCGTTTTTATTTAATAAAAATACGCTATATGACACTAAAAAAAGGCCCTTGAACTTCTTCAAGGGCCTTTCATCTTATTCCTCTTTTAATTCTTGATCGATTGTTGCGATTTTATTATAGTTTCTTAAGTACGAAACTTTATTGATTGTGTGGTTTTCGACGTCGAGTACAATCCATTTATCGTTTTTAGTATTTACATAGCTATTTGCTTGGATATTCGGATTGATACTTTGTAGCCATCCACCAATTGTATCGATGTCTTCACTTTCATCGAATTCAATTCCGAATTCTTCTTCAAGTGAGTCGAGTAAAACGCGTCCATTGATATGGTAAATATCGTTTTCAACTTTCACGATATCCGGCTCTTCATCTTCGTCAAATTCGTCACGGATTTCTCCGACGATTTCTTCTAATATATCTTCCATAGTAATCATACCTGCTGTTCCACCGTACTCATCAATGATGAGGGCGATATGAACACGTTCGCGCTGCATTTTTACAAGGGCATCACTGATTCTTGAAACTTCCGTGATAACAGGTAATTCATGTATGAATTCGTTTGTTTCGCTAATTTCTTTAGATATATGATTCGTTAAGAACTCACGCACATTAATAAACCCAACAATCTGGTCTTTGTCTCCACTCGAGTCTGTAACTGGATATCTCGTGTAGCTATGTTCTTTAACAACCTCAAGTACATCGTCGATTGTAACAGGTTGTTGAAGTGTGATCATTTGAGTCCTAGGTACCATTATATCTTTGGCCATTCTCTCATCGAATGAGAAAATGTTTTGCATGTATGCAAGCTCAGTTTGGTTAATTTCACCGCTTTGATAACTTTGTGTCATGATGATTTTTAATTCTTCTTCAGAATGAGCTTGTTCTGTAGCCATTTCTTTAATACCTATTAAACGTACGAGCGCACGTGCAGTTCCGTTCATCAACCAAATGAATGGTTTCATTATGACACCAAAGAAGTATAACGGTCCTGAGAATAAAAGTGCCATTTTTTCTGCATATTGAATCGCAACTGTTTTAGGTGCAAGTTCACCTACAACGACGTGTAAGAATGTCACAATCACGAATGAAGCCGCGATAGTAATTGGTAGTGTTAAGTGCGATGGTATATTGAACAATTCTAAAATTGGTATAATTACCGATGCAAATGTAGATTCACCAATCCAACCCAGTCCTAATGCAGTCACCGTAATACCCAACTGACAAGCAGAAAGATAATAGTCAAGATTTATCATCATGTTTTTAACACGTTCCGCTTTCTTGTTCCCATCATCTATCAATGCTTCAATTCTAGACATTCTCGCTTTAACAAATGCGAACTCTGATCCGACAAAAATCATCGTCAATGCAATTAATGCTACAAATAATACAAAATTTAATATCGTGGTCGTTTCCAATACTCTCCCTTAAAAGGGATTCACCTCCAGAAATTTGACACGCGCCAGAAAGACGCGTACGTTTTAATGCTGTTTTGATATGCTACTTTAAGTTTTAAATGCGCCTTCCCAACGAATGTCACCCCACGTCCATAATTAATCATATTTTACCATAAAACTTTGTAAAATATTATTCTAATGTCTGAATTAATTCATTAAAATTTTGTACTGCTTCATAAATGTGTGTATCCGGCTTCATAGCCTCTTCCACTTTCAATGTTTCTAATACTCTTCCATTCTCTATATAGTGTATAAAATCAAATGCTTCGAGATGACTTAAGTCATGAGTCGCAACGATAACAGTCTCTTGACTCATCACGGTATCCCATACTTTTTTAGAGAGTTCAGCTGAGAGTCCTGCTGTTGGTTCATCTAAGATCCATATGTTTTTATCTTCTAATAACATTCGGATAATCTGCAATCTTTTTTGTTCACCTGTTGACATGTGATGCGTGTAATACATATGAGTATCACTCTTTACTGCTGACAATTTGTATTCCTCTAAAAGTGCATTCACTTCCTTTTCAGTTGCATCATTAGCCCCGAACATCGTGACGTTTTCATGTATTGTCGCGTTATAAAAGTCAAGGAACTGTGGCATTACAGATGCTGATTTCGTACGCAATAATTGGTTTAATAGAGTTGTTTTACCCGAACCGCTTGGTCCAATAATCACGTGTTTTTCTCCAGGTGCGACTTTAAAGTTCACGCCATATAATGCGTCACGCTTAGAACCTTCATACCTAAATGAATGATTTTCTAAAACAATTTTTTCAGTCATTATTTGCATGTCACTCGGCTTCTTTTCAACTTCAGTAAGCGACGCTTTTACGTTTTTGTATTCAGCGGCTGGTCTTAAGATCGGAAATACGATTTCCGCGAAGTTTAAGAAAAGTAAGACGAGCATGGGTAAATATAATGCATGTGTATGTTCTAATGATAAAATGATTGTTACAATTGCAACAATCTGAAACACTTGTGTGACAAACACCATAATACTTTCTGTCTTCATGCGTTTACGCTCGATTTCATTTAGGTCTTTGAACATCTCAAGTGTATCGTGTTTTTTATCTTTAATACGATTGGATACATATAAGTCTGTAAACCCATGAATAAGGTGATACATCGCCATATATAACTGATCCAGTTTGGTGTTGTTTTCTTCATCTAAAACTTTAAATTTATTTTGAAACAGAAACGGAATAACGATAAGCGTTATAAGAGTAAATACGACCATGATTAAGACTAGCTTAATATTCACTATGAATGCGAGTAACGTCAAAATAATGGCAATTAGTGCAGTCGTCATGAACGGATAAATAATACGAATGTAATAATCCTCAATACGTTCAAAGTGTGTGTTCAATCGAGAGACAAACCACTCGTGATTTGTCTCCTCTTCACTATGAATACTATCTTTAAAATAATTCTTGCGTAAACTGTTAATCAGCTCGAATGTTGCTTCATGCGAAAACAATCGTTCAAAATACCTAAAAACACCTTTTGCCATACCAAACAGTTTAATGACAACGATGATTAGGATGATAATGAATAACGGTGGTTCAAAATAGCTGAGACTTATCATGTATCCACTCAATCCAAAAATTGAAATTCCGACCAGCCCACCTATGATTCCGAGAACAATGCTTAGGAGTACGCGTGAACGTTCATTTTTAAAGAAAGTCATTATCTCACCCTCCTAATTTCATTGTTTTTATATTCGTAGTGGACGTCACTATAACTTAATAGTTGTCGTCTGTGCACAACCGCCACGATGAGACATTCTTTTTTTAATTCATATAATTTCTCTAACACGAGTGCTTCTGTTCTAGAATCTAAAAACTCTGTCGGTTCATCCATCAGGATGACGTCCGGTCTACGAATGATTACTCTAGCAAGCTTCAGCCTCACAATTTCCCCACCGGAAAGCGGTATGTTGTTATTTTTAATGTATGTGTGAATGCCATTTTCTAAATTGTAAATACTAAAGAAGAGACCGAGGTCTCTGAGTACCGACTTAATCGTCTCTTCCTCTCCACAGCCTAAAAATTCGTAAATTGTTGTGTCAGATAAATACAATGTATCAGAAATGTAATCCATGTTGTAACTCGGTACCGTAATTGTCCCCTCATCTGGTCGATGAAGACCGAGTAACGCGCGTAAGAGCGTACTCTTACCAACACCGGATTGGCCTGTTATAGCAACAAGTCCAGTTTTCGGAAACTTGATACTCTCATTATCTAAAATAACTCTCGGCACTGTTAGTGTCACATCATTCAATGCAAGAGTATCGCCTTTTTCACGGTATTCTTTATTGCTTACTGAGATGTATTCTTCTAACTTTTCTTTATGCGCTAAGGCTGTTTTACCATTATGGAATTCTGTTCCCATAACCTTTAGGCCACTGTAGAATAATGGTGATAAAAACAGTACATAAAATGCTGTGTAGAAAGAAATATCTTTAAAGATGATAATACGGAGCCCTACTTCTAAGGCCACAAGACCAATACCAAGTATCGTAATAAACTCGAGCATCATTGTCGATTGAAAGGCGTACTTTAATATCTCCATTGTTGTCTTTAAAAACTGTACGTTGCTTTTATCTAAAGCTTTTTCAACGGCTTGCTCACTTTCCGTATAATGAATTGTTTTCTTCCCACGAATCAAGTTTAGGAAAAGTGTTCCCATCTCATCGAACTCGTCTGCTTTTTTCTTTGCTTCATCTTGTGTTCTAAGTCCAACTAAGATATAAAATAATGGAATAAATGGTGCTGAAATAATTAAAATTAGTGCTGCAATCCAGTCGACATAAATTAATACAGCAATGATCATGACTACCTTCACAACTGTGTTAATGATCGTAGGAACGAATTGTGTTAGATATGGTCTGTATTTGTCCAAATGAACAAAAAGGCGGTTCATGGTGCGCTCACTTTCTTGCGCACTCCTCACATGAATATCGTCAATAATCATTTGACCGTAATTCGACACAACATTCGTCGATACACGACCCGTATAATTTTTATAGAAAAAATCAAAGGTCATAAATAAAATAAATGCTAACGCCATATAAAAAATCGTGTTGGAAGTTGTATG
Organism: Phocicoccus pinnipedialis; assembly: GCF_903994035.1. GTDB lineage: Bacteria > Bacillota > Bacilli > Staphylococcales > Salinicoccaceae > Phocicoccus > Phocicoccus pinnipedialis. The sequence goes on along the minus strand of NZ_CAJEWB010000002.1, from coordinate 46,922 downwards.
TTCTATGATTAATGCGTCTAAAAATGTAGAAATATAATGTCCAAACAGGAGGTAACTCCCTGTCGCAAGTACAGAAATCAGCGTGTAAACGAGTGTTTGTTTTTTTGTTAATTCTAATTTCATCTATAGCCTCCAAAATAAAAAACGTGAGCATGCTCACGTTAAAACTTAACCACCGATGTAGCTCATGTTGATTTTTTTGCGTGCATTACGACGTTCTTCAGAAATTTCATGTCTGATTTCTGAGTATCTGTCATCGCGTTTCTCCCAAACACCTGTGACAACATCTGTCAGTTCTTCATCAGATATGCCTTCTCTCATTAATTTCTTGATGTCAAAGCCATCAACCGCAAAGAGACATCCATAGAATTTACCATCAGATGACAGTCGTGCGCGCGTACATGTTGAACAGAAGCTTTCAGATACACTTGTGATAAATCCAAGGTACGATTCTGCGTCGTCATGTTTGTATACTTTCGCCACTTCACCATAGTATGCAGGATCTAATGGCGATAGTTTAAATTCTGTTTCTAATATTTCTAAAATCTCTTTTTTGCTGACTACTTTGTCAAAATTCCAACCATTATCATTCCCTACATCCATGAACTCTATGAAACGCAGCGTAATTGGTCTTTCTTTAAAGTAACGTGCCATCGGTAAAATTTCGTGTTCATTTAACCCTTTTTGGACGACCATGTTCACTTTGATTTGGAAACCTAATGACAACCCATAGTCAATCTGTTCAAGTATTTGACTCGTAGTGATTCCACGGTCGTTTATTGAACCAAAGAGCTCATCATCCATGGCATCTAATGAAATATTTAAGCGACGTAGTCCAGCTTCATAAAGCTTTTGCCCGTGTTTTTTTAAGAGTAGTCCGTTTGTCGTAAGGCCAATGTCTTCAATACCTTCGATTTTATTAAGTCGAGCGATAAGTTGATCTAGGTCTCTACGAAGTAATGGTTCTCCTCCAGTGATACGTAGTTTTTTAACGCCAAGCGATGCATATATCTTAGATATTCTTTCGATCTCGTCAAAATTTAGAAGTTGTTCGCGACCCATAAACTGAAAATCATCACCGAATATTTCTTTAGGCATGCAGTAACGACATCTAAAGTTACATTTATCAGTAACAGAAATTCGAAGATCTCGAATTGGACGTCCGAACTTATCTGTAACAGTCTTCGTCATTCTCTTACCTCCCTATTATATATCCGATTTATGATTAATATTTTTAAAATCTGATTCTGAAAGTTGTTCTGCTTCTATGTCGAGTATCATATAGTCCAACTTGTTCAAAAACTGCCTGATTGACAATTGTTTACTATTTAGTTGGTCCTCTAATATCATAGCTAGATTTGGATCGTGGTATATCCCAACTAATGGATGTAATTGTTTACCTTTAGTTACAACCGTCTTCCCATTTTTTTTATATATATCAGATAAAATCTGTAACCATACACTAGGAACATATGGGGTATCGGTTGAAACAACAAGTAGAGGGTGCCCTACATATCGTTTTGCAACTGAATAAATACCCGATAGCGGACCGTGATCTCTATACCTGTCTTCATCAATAATCGTTTCGTACTCACTAAACTCACTCTTTAATCGTTCGTTTGTACTGATTACAATTTTATCACAAACCCCACTATTAATTAAGTTAGACGCAACGTGCTTGTACATTGCAGCTCCGTCCAAATTATAAAGCGATTTGTCCTCACCGAAGCGTGTAGAGTTACCTCCAGCTAAAATGACACCAATCATCCACCACTCACTGGTGGAATCAAAGCAACAACATCTCCAGATTTAACAACAAAGTCATCCGTTTGGAATGCTTCATTTACTGCAACTTGAAACACTTCACCGTCTAATTCTGGATAGTCGATGTGAATTCTATCTTTCAATTCTGCTACTGTAATTTCATCTCCAGCTGGAATTTCAATTACAGGCGTACCCATTTTTTCTTTGATGCCAGCAAAAATTTTAATTTCCATTAATATCCTCCTCATTAATGCTTGAGTGATAATGTCTTGAATCGCCTATCCACTCTTCGCCGTCTTCCCAAATTTCTTTTTTCCATATTGGAACAATTTCTTTAAGTCTATCTACTGCGTACATATTTGCGTGATAACCGTCCTGTCGGTGTGGGCTTGAAGTGACAACAACTACAGCAACTTCTGTTTGATCAAGCTTACCGATTCTATGACAGATTGCTGTTTTAACACCGGGCCATTTTTCACTGATCTCATCACCAATTTGTGAAAGCATCTTTTCAGCCATTGGTACATATGCCTCGTACTCTAGATGTACGGTTCTCGTTCCTTTCGTCCATTCGCGCACGTGTCCAGTGAATGTTACGACGGCACCTTGGTGTGAATTGACAAGCGCGTCGTGAAATTTTAAAACATCTATTTTGTCTTCTGTTACTTCAAATAGCTTCATACTATTTACTCCATTCTTTAAACCAATCAATCGCATCATCTAACTCTGTGTTTAAATCAAATGCTTTAACGCAGTTAACGACCTCCAAGTCATCTCGATGCGTTTTCGTTTCAATAAGCGGAGTCGTTAAAAGGACTTTTTCATACGACTCGTTTTTGTATCCTTCGATTAAAACGATATCTACATCACGTTTCTCTGCCGCTTCAACCTGTTGTGCGAGAGTCACCACGTCTCGTGTCGAATGATATGATACACTCGGTGTATTTAAAATCACATCATCTGCATATTCCAGAAATCTCTCAGAATCAGTGGTGTGAAGCTCAAAATCGATATGATGATGTTTGATCGCACACACTTTTTTCCCTCTTGATTTAAGTACTTCTAAAAATTCTATCATTAGAGTCGTCTTGCCGGTGTTTTTATATCCGACAATTTGGAGAACTTTCATGTCTCGACCACGAAGTCTACTGCGCCACCGACAACATCCGTCAACATTACCTTGACTTTATCACCAGTAGTGAATCCGCGAGTACCGCCTGGCAAGATAACAACTCCGTTACTCTCAGCAATTGAAGTTACTGCGTTAGACTTATTAAAGCCTGCCGGTCTTGCTTCAATAACGCCATTTACAAAGTTCAGTTCAGCACGCAAGAATCTCGTGAATGGGTTTGGTTTTGTGAAGTCGCCTGCTAATGTTGCGTCAATGATTGGTGCAAAAGGTCTCTGACTCCCTGTCATCAAGTTCATGACTGGTCTCACGAATAGTTCAAATCCTGAGTAGCATGCGCTTGGATTTCCGCTCAATCCAAACAAGTACTTATTTCCTAGTTTCGCAACTGTCGTGACGCTTCCCGGTCTCATCGCAACTTTGTTAAATAGGACTTCAGCACCAAGTTGTTCGTATATTGCTGGTAATAAGTCATAGTCTCCGACTGATACACCACCCGTTGTGATGAGGGCGTCTGTTTCTTCCAATATTACTTTCACCTTGTTATATAGTGATTCCAGTTCGTCTTTTTCGAGTTTATATATTGTGTAATCCACACCGACACGTTCTAGTTGCGCTGCTACCATTGGTGTGTTTGAGTTGCGAATCTTGCCACGCTCTAACTCATCATCCACATCTAACAGTTCATTTCCAGTCGATAAAATACCAACTAACGGTTTCTTATACACGTCCACTTTACTGATACCAAAAGTCGCGAGTGTCGCCACTGTCCCTGGGTTTACATAACTTCCAGCTGTTAAGATGACGTCCCCTTTCTTACACTCTTCTCCCTGAATTGCGATGTTTTCATTCTTTTCAAAAGGTCTACGAATCGTAAATCCATCGTCTGTTTCTTTTGTTTGTTCAAACATAACAACAGTATCCGCTGACTCTGGAATTTCAGCACCTGTCATAATTCTGAAAGCTTCAAATGGCTTTAATTCGTAATCGCTTGAACTCCCAGCTGGCACCTCTACTACAACTGTGAAAGCGACTCTGTTGTCACGACTCGCCTCTATAGAATCTTCACTTCTAATCGCGAAACCATCCATTGCAGACTTCGTAAAAATTGGCACATCCATCGTTGCAACAAGATCGCTCGCAATAAAACGTCCGTGACTCTCGCTCAATTGCACTGTTTCTTTATCTATAACATTTACGTTTTTTGTAACACTGTTGACCGCATCATGAATATGAATGGGTGTTCTGCCTAGCGACATACTCATTCTCCTTTTTGGTATACTATACTTATATTAAGTATACTAAATGAGGTTAAGATATGTCTAAATTCACTCACTTTAATGAGGAAGGCCGTGCGCGCATGGTCGATGTTTCAGATAAAACACAATCAAAACGCGTGGCAACTGCGACGAGTAAGATTGTCGTTTCGAAAGAGATTTATGAAGGTATTTCTGATAAAAAAATGAAGAAAGGCGATGTGCTACAAGTGGCACAGATCGCTGGGATTATGGCTGCAAAAAATACTCACCAGATTATTCCAATGTGTCACCCGCTGATGTTGAATGGCGTGGACATTTCTTTTGAATGGGACACTAAAACAGAGTACGTTTTAAATATAAAGGCGACTGTGAGTGTAACTGGTAAGACAGGCGTTGAGATGGAAGCACTGACGGCAGTAAGTGCAGCTGCACTAACGGTTTATGACATGTGTAAATCGTTAGATAAAGGTATGATCATCCGCGAGACGAAATTGGTCGCGAAATCGGGTGGGAAATCCGGGAATTATTACGTATAGAAATTGATTTAGGTTTAAAAAGGGACTAAAAAAGACGAACAGCTCATCGCTCTTCGTCTTTTTCCTTTATGCATCTTTATTTAATTCATACACTAAGTGATTCAATTCTTTCAGAATGAGTTTTTCCATTCCGAGTTTGATTGCTCCAGTTGAACCTGGTAATGATACGATCAACTTGTTGTGATGCGTTCCCATAATTGCTCTCGACAACAAACTTCTCGAGCCGATGTCTTCTGTATACGACAGCATTCTAAACAATTCTCCAAATCCTTCTACTTCTTTATGGAAGAAGTATTGTACTGCTTCTATCGTTACATCTCTCTTCGCAATTCCTGTACCACCAGTCGTAATAACAACATCTACGTCTTCTAACATCATAGTGATCATACCTCTAATATCTGATACGCTGTCTTTTACGATCTTCCTATGTTTATCTAGTACAACAGTATTTAAGTCGCCATTAGTAAGGTAGTCGTAAATCAAATTTCCACCTTTATCTGTCTCTTGCGTACGCGTGTCACTAACCGTAATAATTCCGACCTCTATATTACGATCAATTTTTTGTATAATACTCATAATATTCTCCTATCCAAGTAATTGGCTTATAATCGTTCTGGCCTTTTTCTCGTTCTCTACTCCGTGAATCAACATCCTGCCGTTATCAAAAACAACGATGCGATACGTTTCAAAATAAAATTCTAGAAAATATGGTGTGTCTCGGTGTTTTGAACCAAGTGTATCAATCGCAAACTTCACACGTTCTTTCGTAATCGTCTTATCAGTAATTTGTACAGTGTCTCGTCCACAAAGTTGCATCAAATTCGTGTGCTCATTATAAGTCGGGTATTCTTTCTTCTGACATGTCGAACAATCTTTATTCACGATATTTTTAAAGTTGATTTGATTCTGTTCTAAGTCCCAAACATTCCCAAAGATTAAAACAGGATCTAAACTCGTATTCGTCATCACTTTCATGGCTTGTGCAACTTGTGTGGACACCGCCATATGCACCGCTGGGGCAATCACCCCTGCTGTGTCACAAGTCATCGTTTTTGACGGCAGCACTGGGGTTAGACATCGGTAGCATGGTGTCTCATTTGGGATAAACGTGGCAGACGTGTAAGATCCTTCAACAACCGCGGCGTGACAAAATGGAATATTGTGTTTGAATGCAACATCGTTGATGACGAGACGGGTCTCAAAGTTATCCGTACCATCCATAATTAAGTCAACATCTTGTACAAGGGCATCTAAAAACTGAGCATCTGCATGTGCAATATGTATATCGATATCTAAGTCACTACGAATTTTAGAGAGATGCGCTTTTGCTGCTACCACTTTCGGATTTTTATCGGCGGCATCTTGTTCGTTAAACAGTGACTGACGTTGAAGATTTGACGCTTCTACGTAATCTCGGTCAACAAGAACGAGCTTTTTGATGCCTGCGCGTGCGAGCATCTCACTTGAAACTGAACCGAGCGCCCCGACACCAACAATCATCACTGTCTTTTCTTTAAGTTTGGCCTGGCCCTCTTCACCAATTGCTCTAAATAAAATTTGCCTACTATATCTATCCATAATATTCACCACAAAGTTCGTTATATATTTAGAATAGCATAACCCATGTTAAGTTTATGTAAATATTGATAATTTTAAAATCTTGTGTGGTAAAATCGAGTTAATAATCTCGCGGGAGGCACAATATTATGAAAAAGATTCTTGTTGTCGATGATGAACAATCCATCTTAACTCTACTTAAATACAACCTTGAACAAAATGGATTCCAAGTTTATACAGCAGATAATGGTGTAGACGCGTTAGACATCGCACGTTCATTAAAGCCACAAGCAATAGTCTTGGACCTTATGCTCCCTAAAAAAGACGGTATCGAAGTGGCAAAAGAATTACGTCAAGATAAAATTAATATCCCCATTTTAATGCTCACAGCTAAAGATGACGAGCTCGATAAAATTATTGGTCTAGAAATTGGTGCCGACGATTATATGACAAAGCCATTCAGTCCGAGAGAAGTCGTTGCACGCATTAAGGCAATCTTGCGACGTGTTGACCTCGAGTCGATTTCAAATAAGGAATCCGCTGATATCATCACTGTTGGCGATCTTGAAATTCATACCCTCACTTACTCTGTGTATTTGCGTGGTAAGAAGTTAGACTTAACGCCACGTGAATACGAGCTATTAATGTACCTCACTGATCATATCGGTCATGTATTATCGCGTCATCAGCTACTTAATGGCGTGTGGAATTTTGACTTTGATGGTGATACGCGTATCGTGGATGTACACATCAGTAAATTAAGGGAAAAAATAGAACAAGATTCACGTCGTCCGAAGTACATTCAGACGGTGCGTGGTTTTGGGTATAAATTGGAAGTGCCGGGCAAGTGAAAAAACTCTGGCTTAGAATAACGCTTGGTTTCTTTGCGATTGCTGTGCTTGGACTCGCAATAATTTGGTTTTTCATGTCGTCTATTAACAGAACTTCATATGAAGAAATCATCGAAACCCACTTAGGTGAAAACAGTGCCTTTATTTCCAGCTCTATTGAAGCAGGCGACATGGATATTAAAAAAGACAACATGATTGAATGGTTTAATAAGTTGGACCTCCCGAATGATATTCGATTTACATTGATCGATAGTGATGGCAATGTATTATTTGATAACGAGAACCGTTATCGCATTATGGAGAATCACTTGAAGCGTCCAGAAGTTGTTGCAGCTCAGGAGCTAAACGATATGAGCGAGTCATTTATTCGTTATAGCGATACTGAAAAAATCGACATGATGTATGTTGCTAAACCGATTCATAAGGATGGTAAAATCACTGGTTATATTCGTACAGCTACCCCACTTTATACAATAGATGAAGCGGTTAAGCAGATGTGGTGGACACTTTTAATTGTGTTTATATTTATTTTATTCGCTGCTTTGATTTCTGCTGCATTCTTATCGTATAACATTACGAAACCTATCAACAAAATCATGGGTGTAACAAATCGTTTAAAACAACAAGACTATAGCGCCCGCGTGAATGAAAAATTCTCTGGAGAACTAAATGATCTTGGGAGTTCCATCAACGTGCTCGCGAGCAGCTTACAGAAACACGTCACTGAAATTGAGGACCAATCACGACAGCTTGACAGTATTTTATCTAACTTAGTGACCGGAGTCGTTTTAATTAACCCTGAAGGTATAATCGAAATGGTGAATAAGTCAGCCGTTGGACTACTTGGTAAGAATAGCGATGCGATTATTCATAGCCATTACCGCACGAACTTAATGCATCTGAATATTGACCGTATGATTCGCCAAGTGATTGAAGAAGATGAACCAAAAACACGTGAGGTGGCTTTGTATACGCCGAATGAATGTATTTTAGAAGTGAACGTTGCCCCATATTACGGTCAGAGTTGGGAAAAACGTGGCGTGATTATTGCACTGCATGATATAACGAAGTTGAAACATCTCGAGAGTGTGCGTCGTGATTTTGTTGCGAACGTTTCTCATGAACTTAAAACGCCAATAACAAGTGTCAAAGGATTCACGGAAACCCTCTTACAAAGTGAAGGTATGCCGAGAGAAACTGAACGTGAATTTATGCAAATTATTTATGATGAGAGTGAGCGTTTGAACACCATTATCAATGATCTCTTGAATTTATCTAAGATTGAAAAGCACGACTTACAGTTAAATATAGAAAAAATCGACCTTGTAAAATTAATTCATAAGACAGCAAAGCCACTAAAAAAAGCGTTCAGTGATAAAAACTTAACACTGAACCTTCCAAAAAAGGATCGCTCTATTGAACTCTTTGCAGATAAAGACAGAATTTCTCAAATTTTAGTGAACCTTTTATCGAACGCGGTGAACTATACGCCAGATGGTGGGATGATTTCTGTCAAAGTTCGCGAGAAGAAATCACGCATAGAGTTCAGTGTGAAAGACACGGGTATTGGGATTCCTGAAACAAGTATTCCGCGTCTTTTCGAGAGATTTTACCGCGTAGATACCGCACGTGCTAGAAACGAAGGGGGGACGGGACTTGGTCTCGCCATTGTGAAGCACTTAGTAGATCTGCATGGTGGTACGATTACAGTGGATTCTGTAGAAAATGAGTACACTGAATTTAAGATAGATCTACCGGCTGAAAGATAGTATAAATTATACAAAAAAGCATGCTTCCTGTAATAAATCAGGAAACATGCTTTTTATTTCATTACTTCTTTATACGTTTTTGTTTCTAATAAGAGCATATCTAATATTGTGTCTTCGATCGCATTCATACGACTGTATAAGAATTGCGTTTCTGCAGTAGCATCTTCTGCGACATAGTGATTTGTTTTTTCACGGAGTCTTTTTAATACGTCTAATGTGCCGCGCTTCAACTCAGCTTGTTTTGTCACACTTGGTGTAATCGTATTTTTATCTTGTCCATCAATGACTGCCTTCACAAGTGGATGCAACGTTTCTTTCGCATACTCTATATAACTGTTTACCTGTTCTACTAGTGACTCGAATACTTCGATGACTTCGCTGCCAGCCGTGTCTTTTGAATCAATGAATTTTTCAACGTAAATTCTTAACACCGGCATTTCGTCTATCAGGTCTTCAAAATATGTTTCGTCTATGATGTCAAGTAATTCACTGACATTTTTCTCACCTAAGTCACGATCCATTTCTTCTTTTAAGAGCTCATTTATTTCACGTACAAACCCTTCTACGTCAAGATTATTATTCGTCGCAACATCTCCGATAGTCAGGTTGTCATCCGTTAGATATTCAAATGTATACGGTTTAAATATTTTTACTAAATCTGCATATTTCACTAAAACCTGTGTGATTTTCGTGTTTTTATTTACCATAAATATGACCTCCTCTAGCTCGCTACTTATTACTTTACCTGAATCGTGAACTTTCAAACTTATTTTATAGCTCGTTTAATGCAAGTCACATAGGGGTACGTTATAATAAAGATAACTTCACGAAAGCGGAGGACGAGTTTATGAATAAAAAATTAAGAATGATCGCTTCTTTGGCACCACTCATTTTAGTGCCGCTCATCAGAGAACGCAGTAAGATAAAAGACCATCCGGACATGGTAAAGTTGAATGACAACTCGCGTTTGTTGTATGGTAAGGCTAAAGGTTCTCTTGATGCTGCAACTGCGAAAGCAAAGAACGCCAGCATCGTTGTTGCTGATAAAACCAAAGATTCTGCTGAGTTTATCAGTGAAAAATATTTAGATAATCGTAAGAAACATTACTACAAAAAAGAGATGTCAAGTTACGAAAAGAAACAAAAAAAAGAAGATAAATTGCTAGAGAAATACGAGGCAGATGTAGAGAAAGCTCGTGAGAAGCGATTAAATGAAGAAGCAAAAGAATTGGATACAAATGTACCAACAAGTGAGGAGAAACAAAACAAAATGGATATACAAGACAAAAATAAAAAGTTAGATATTGAAAGACCAGAAACAACAAATGTTCAGGAGTTAAACGAAGAAAAAGTGATTGCAACTGAATATAAAGAAGACTATTCACATGGTGAGTTATTCTTGAAACATAAAAACACTCTAGATCCTAAGAGTGCACAGTTATGGAAAGAAAAACGTGAGCGTCCCGGATCTCGTTCTGCAGAAATCGATGATTCATTATTTTTAAAGCATCGCTTAAGAAATGATGCACATTTTGAAAAATCTGGACGTACAACAGGTACTGGTACAGGCTACGTAAAATCAGATGCGCACCTTGCTTTTGAAGAGTACAAATCAAGTTTTAAGAAAAACAGTTAAGAAAAAGGACTCCTTTATGAAAATTAAGAGTATTTCAGTCTTCTGTGGTGCACGTTCCGGCAACGACAGAATTTTTGAAGAATCGGCATACAATTTAGGTAAGATACTAGCAGAAAGAGATATTCGTCTCGTTTATGGGGGCGGTGGACTTGGATTAATGGGCGCAGTTGCAACAGGTGCACTTGATCATGGGGGTGAGGTAACTGGAATTATTCCAGAAATACTCGTTGACCGAGAGATGGCACATACTGGCGTGAAGGATATGCGTATCGTTAAAGACATGAGTGTTCGTAAAGAACAGCTGATTGACGAAGCAGATGCGATTATTTTGTTACCCGGTGGCGCTGGAACAATGGAAGAGTTCTTCCAAGTTTTTGTAGCAGGGCAAATTGGCATTTACCAAAAACCAATTGCGTTTGTTAACACAGCTGGTTACTATGATTCTCTGTTTGAACTTTTAGATACATTCATTTACCATGACTTCTTAGAGGAACGATTCATAGAGCTCGTACGTAAAGTAGATCGTATCGAAGATGTTATCGAGGAACTGGAACATTTTAAACCCGTTAAAGGACGTACAAGAGAAGATATTGAAAAAGGACACTCCCATAGATAATTGGGGTGTCCCTTTTTATGTTTCCAACTTATAAATAATAAATTGTTGTTTGCTGTGACCGTCGACATATTGTTGATGTTTAAACGTATCGATTCTTTGCATACCGAGCTTATCCACGACATTAAGTGCTGGATTATTCCTGTTACAGACAAACGCGTATAAATCACGGATATCCGTCTTTTTTTCTGTGAACTTAATTACACCGCGAAGTGCTTCTGTTGCAAACCCTTGGTTCCAATACTTCTTGATGAGCATCACGTATAACTCTATACAAGGGAACATCGTATGCATATCTACTTCGTGTTTCTTCTCATCAAATTGTTTCACACGTATACCTGCAATACCAATAAATTCCTTAGTATCTCGTCTTTCCACTGCGAATAGTCCAAAACCTCGGTCATTTACGCTCGCACTAGAAAGTCGCGCAAACTCACGTGCCTCTTTTATTGTTTTTTTAATTGGAGAAAACTGAACGACATCGTTATCCTGTGTTGCTTTTAAATATGGAATGACGTCTTCTGGTTTCCAACTCCTTAAATTCAAACGTTTTGTCTTAATATATCTCATTCTGCATCTCTTCTGTTATAACTGAGAAGACGAACTTTAAACGACTCGTTTTCGAAGTCGTATTTCTCTAATTTCTTTTTGTTTTTCGTTGTAACAACGCCGCTGATAAAGTCGCGAGAATCATCAACTTGATATGTGACGTTAAATGTCTCAAATCCTTGTTCAGGGGCTGGTTTTTTAACAACGACACGATCAGGACTACCGAGGATATCAACAACTGGTTTTCCGATAATCGATTCGATCTCAGCACCTAGTTCTTTTAATGTCATTTTTTTACCTTCTACTAAAATAAATTCTTTTTCATACATTATAGAATCCTCCTATTTACTATCCTCTTTAGCTTTTCTTTCTAGCTCAGTTAATTGTTCTTGCTTTTGATTTTTCTTTTCAGTTAATAACTCGTTTTCATTATTTAATTCGCTGATGCGCTGTTCTAAGTTGACGATCTGTTTGTCTAGGTTTTCTATATCTTTATCAATTTGAGATTGCTCGCCCGAACATGCTGATAAACATACAGTAACCATGAGTAAAAGAATCAATCGTATCATGCATTCTCACCTATTTTCTTCTTATAGAGTAGTATACCATTTTTACACGATTAATTTTAAGTGATTCAACAAAAAAGCATGCTTCTTGTAAACCAAGAACCACGCTTAATTTCTAAAATAAGAATATATCTAGCAGGAACCACACGACAATAAGAGTGTATACGATCACTTTAAACATTGTAGTTGTAACGAATGCGAGTAGTGATCCAAGCGATGCATAAAATGCTGGCTTAACTTTTCTAAACATCACGAGTTCTACGATAAATACAAGGAATATCGGTACAAAAATCACGCCGAGCGGCGGATACACAAACATTCCAACGATTATACCTATAATTGCTGCTACCTGTCCTGCTTTTGTTCCACCTAATTTTTTCACATAATATTGAGTAATTGCCATATCACTTAAGAATACGAGAATCGTTAAAACGATGAGTACAAGCCAAAACATAATCGACAGCTCGTCTCCAACGAGATATTTATATATAAATGCTGCTACCCAAAACATTAATATAGATGGTATTGCTGGGAATACAAGACCTAGATACCCAAGTCCAAAGGATAGAATTATCAGTATCCACCAAAGTGCTTCCATTATACGATACCTTCCTTAACTTCATTTTTTTCAAATCCAAACATGACTACTGCGATGATGAGCATAATTCCGCTCGCTATAAACGAATACTGCACTGACAGATAGTCAGAAATTAATCCACCCATCAAATTACCTAACAGCTGTCCGACTATCATTCCATTCGCGTACAATGTCGACGCGTAGCCTGGAAATTGCGGTAACACATCTTGGAAGTAGCTTATCCCAAGACCTAAGATCACTGCTAGAAACATAGCCAAGAATACTTGTCCTACAAGGATGACCATAAAACTGTTAAACATTCCTACAATGATAAAAAACATAGCGCCAATCATACCTGCAACCATCAGCAAGTGCTTCGTCTGATATTTTGAAGCCACTAGTCCAATTCCGATCATGAACGGAACTTCTAACCCTGCACATATACTAGATAATAAACCTACTTTTTCATTACCTTCACCGAGAAAATTCGTCACGTACAGCGGCATATTTAAAAGATAACTCCATTGCCCAACTTGTAAAAAGGTGAATGCAATAAACGGAATCAATAATGCCGGTGTCTTGAACAGCTTCGGAGCTTCTGTTTCTCCTAACATCTGCGCAGGAATAATATCTTGTTCGGATTGCCTTTTGGGATTACTAATAAATAGAGTCGATACAAACACTGTTAAGAACATGAAAATTGCACCAATAAATAGCCCCATAAAGTCATACTTAATCAATAGAATAGACCCAATTAAAGGTCCGAATAGGAAGCCGAAACTGAACATTGAACGGAGCAGTGTATTTGCGAAGGTCTTAAAATTAGAACTTTTATTATTCGCATCGTTCACACTCTCTCGTGCCGATGCATATAACTGCGGCATAGCAGGTGCACCTAAGCTATAAAACAAAATAAATCCTAAAACTAGTATCCACGTTTGATTTAAGATTAAAAACAGTGAATATGTGATCACTTCCATAAATAATGCCGCAAGTATCAAGTACTTTCTGTCAAAAGGCAAACGGTCACTAAACCTGCCAACTATCGTATTCACGATGAATGAACCTACCGCGCCAGTTCCCATAAAAAGACCAAAGCCTGTCACTGTCATTCCGTGATATTTAGTCATATAGATGACCATGTATGGAGCAGTAATCGCAATCGCAACTCCTAAAAACACCATGTTCAATATATAAATTTTGTAATTATTAAGACGTAATAGTTCTAAAAACATATTTCACCTATTTATGTTCTTCTGTAATTAGATCAATAAATGATTTAACCTGTGGTAACTCTAACACACGACTGTCATATGAAATAAAAGTGTCACGTAAAAGGGCAACACCGTCAATTTCAACCTTCTCAACATGGAAATTTGAAAGATCCATAGTCTTCGTTATTAATGCAGGAAGTACTGTCATTCCAACATCATTTAAGAGTAATTCACGACATGTCGTAATTTGGTCGACATGTATTTGTGGTACATAAGGTTTATCAAATCGTGCCTCGAAGAACTGCTTTAACTGATTGCTGTACCAAGCGTCAGCTTGGAATTCAATGAGTGGTTGTTCTTCAATCGGCTTATTTTTAGGTGCAACGAGGTAGTGTTCATCACTAAATAGTAAGAGATTCTCCTTGTTTAACACCTTGTTACCACGTGTGATTGATACGTGATACTTATCTGCATTTGTAACGATTTTAGATGTTGACCCAACCTGAACTTGAACGTTCACCATTGGATACTCTTTCAAGAATTTTTCTAGCACTGATGGAATAATCGTATAACCGATAAGTGATGACACCCCAATCGTTACTTTACCATCAATATTTGAACGGTTTCTATTAATGGAATCCATCAAATGTGTTTCTTTGTCGACCACATGCTTCGCATGAGCTATGATTTTTTCACCAGCACTCGTTACGATAAGTTCTTTCTTTGTACGGATAAAGATCTGTGTACCCCACTGTTCTTCTATCGATTTTAATCTTTGACTCACTGCAGGCTGTGAAATGTATAATACCTCTGCTGCTTGTCTTAATGTTTTCGTTTCGTTTAATGTAACGAGTAACTCGTAATCATCAAATCTCATTTTATCTCTCCATCACTTTCTTATACGCAAACTGCGCTAACTCTTTGAATTTGTCAAAATCATTACCAATTTCTTCTATTAATTGGTGTGCGATTTTATACGCAAATTCCTTTTCTCTAGTTGTCATCTTTTTGTACTTAACTGCACGAACTACATCATCTTCATCTACGATTTCACATCGTCCATCTGGTAACGCAAGAACGTCTAAATACATGTCTTCACGACGTGCTTTCCCAAGCTCTAATATGTGTGACTTATTAATATCAAAATAGTATTGCACTACTTCGTTTTTATCGTTGTACATAACTGTCATGCTGTAATTTGTGTTTTCTGGCATAATCTGAAGCCATGTAAAATGATCATCAGCAACCAATACTTCCTGATCGATTATTTTGACAGTTAGGGGGGCTTTTACCTCTTTAATTTCTAGCGCACCAATGAGTACATTTGTCTCTTGATACGAAGTTAATACTTCTTTGTAAGAGCTACGTTTCAAACGGCGCCATTTACGTTTATCTAAGTATTTTGTTTTCACCGTACTCAACTCCTTAACTAATTATACAAAACATCGAAATAAAAAGTATAGCTATAAGAATTACTTATCACTATATAACAAAAATAAAATTAAAAAAAGACGGTCTCCCGTCTTTTTAGTCTAATACGACACTGAAGTATAGTCCGAGAGGCTCATTTAATACAAGATCTTCTTCCTTCATCATAGGAGTTATCAGGATTAGACTATCCCCTTCAGTATTAAACTCAAGAGTATCTAACTGTTTCATTGCTTTTGAACGCTCTTCACCTTCAAGTGTTTCAATATTATATGCTTCTTTAAATTCTTCGTAACTCATGTAGTTCAAGTCTTCGTATATCTTGTCTTTATTCTTCACTTTCGATAAGTCCAATTTATACATAGACGTGTAAGGATCTTCTAAATTTAAAATCGTCGACATACTATAGTCATATTCTTTTAAGAAATCTGTCACCGCAGTATTATAAATGGAACTTTCTCCGTAGAGCATTGTATAGCCAGTTTTTACACCTAGGCCGAAAGGTACTTTACCTGTATATTTTACTGCTGGTTGATTCAGAGTTTTAAGCGATACATACGCATCATTGTAATTCTTTTGAAGTTTTTCCACAACCTTGTTCGTGATAGTATTTTCATCACCGACATAGAAGTTAAATATTTCAAGTGAGCCAGTCTCGTATTCATTTCCTTCTTTTAAGTTATAGAAGAAATCTCTTTTCGCCGTTAACGCTGAATTATCCAGCTTTTTAAGTTCATTCATGATTGTCCCATTAGGATCTTCTGTCACTTGGTACTCACGGTGTATTTTACTTCCGTCTTTTAATAAATAATTGATGTTTACAGTGTTTACAAGCTGATCTGTATTATATACTTTAAGTTCTTGGTTCTGTAATGTTTCATGTAGGCTAATGACATTTTTAACATCCTTAGTGGATCTAGTGTATTCATAATCCGGTCTGAAATATTTCTCTGTTTCACTATCATAGAAATATTGAGTCGATGTCCAATCTGAAACTTTTACCGCTTCTACTTCTGAAATTTCTGGCACGTGAGATACATACATCTTCCATCCTGCTATAAAAATTATCCAGAATAATGCGATTATGGCTAGAGTAATCAGGATATTTTTAAGTTCAAATTTAATTCGTACGTTATCTTGCATGAACATTAATGCAAGAATGTAGGATATTAACGCACCAATCGCAAACATGAATACTGTGATGACGAGACCAATTGGAATGAGCACTGTCAAAACTAAACCAATCATCAACATTCCAAGAATCGTTAGGATCGTGACAGAAATATTGTATAGCACCGTGTAGTTGAAAACTGAATTTACGTTTTCATTCTTCCTATTTTTATAAAGTATATAACTTCCAGCAAAAAGTATCATTGCAAGAACAATCCAGAAGATAAAGTTAAGAGATCCAAGATTTTCTGCACTCATGTCAAGGAGTATGGAAACTGGGAACGATAAATTCGTTAGAAAGTTAGAATTGAGGATCATATTTTCTGCTACTCCATTGAAAAAGTATGATCCGTTAAGTATCACGAAAGCGAACAATACAATAGGTAGGAACATCGCGATTACAATCATCTCAAGATGTAAGTTCAAGCTGTTGACCAAGAATCCTACAAAGAGACTGATTGAATAGATGATGAACTGTACGACTAACGTAAAGAGTGCCCATACACTAATTTCCATCGGTGTAATTAAGCCTTCTAGAAAAGGACTCATGATGAGTGCTATTACGACAACTGTCCCTAA
The DNA here is from genome assembly GCF_903994035.1 of Phocicoccus pinnipedialis. GTDB lineage: Bacteria > Bacillota > Bacilli > Staphylococcales > Salinicoccaceae > Phocicoccus > Phocicoccus pinnipedialis. The sequence goes on along the minus strand of NZ_CAJEWB010000002.1, from coordinate 29,725 downwards.
TGGAATAATCATTGCCAAGAATCCAACGATATTCGCGCTCATAAAAATGCTACCACGTTTAATTGGTAAACTATGAATATAATCTGACGATGCTTCTTTGTTTTTAAATCCAAACAACATGACAGCTAACGTTACTGCAAATACCATGGATACAATCATCTGAAGGTAGCCATTAATAATCAGTATGTTTCCCGTCGCGTAACTCTCTGGATCAACAATGTTAAACTGATTTGCTTTACTCATAATATACAGAGAAACGGGAACGAGAATAATCATTAAGAGCGTGTATGCAAAAGTGACCCAGAATATCGTTCCCGTAAAATACTTCGTTAATACGCTATTCGATGATAATATTTTCGATTTCATAACCAATCTCCCCCATTTCATAAGCAAATATTTCTTCTAATGTTAATGGTAAGATATCGTACATGAGCGGATTGTATTTTGATACTTTTTCCTCAACGTTACTAATATCACCACGTAAGATAGATGTAATGATGCGTCCTTTTATCGATTTGTGAACAACATTTAAATCTTTGTAGAAATCTTCGCTTGGTAGTTCTTTAAATGCAATCTGTAATTTACAGTGTGATCCTTTCACTTCGTTTAAATCTTGAGTAATGAGTATATGTCCTTTATGCATAATCGATACGGCGTCACATAAATCTTCCATTTCACGCAAGTTATGACTGGATGCTAGGACTGTTAAACCATAGTTTGAAATATCCTGCATCATGATATTTTTAACTTGTCGTCTGACAATCGGATCTAACCCATCAAAGGGTTCGTCTAACAACATGACTTTAGGTTTTGATGCAAAAGCGAGTATAAATGAAGCTTGTCTCTTCATGCCTTTAGACATTTGATTTAAAGGCTTTTTTGGGTTTAACCTAAAGTGTTCACATAACTTTTTAAATCTTGATTCGCTGAAGTTTGGATACATCGCTCTATAATACTCAGCCATCTTGTTAATTGTTGCACCAGGGAAATAGAATGGAATGTCGTTGATAAACAACACTTCTCTCTTTATAGATACATTCTCATAAACAGGTATGTCATTATAAAGTACCGTACCGTTATCCGCTTCATAAATACCGGCAAACACTTTCATTAACGTTGTTTTACCCGCACCGTTTGACCCAAGCAATCCATGGATTGTCCCAGACTGTACTACGATATCTGTGTTATCTACTGCTTTAAATTTACCGAAGTATTTATTTACATTATTTGCTACGATTTTCATCTACATTCACCTCTTCTATTTCATATTCAATGGCGTCTATGATTTTTATTAATTCATCTTTTGATACATTTAAAAATAATAATTCTTTTAATATCGCAACAAGGTCCTCTTTTAATGCACTGACATGAACGTTGTTTTTCATCTCACTGACCTCTTTCACATAACTGCCTTTTCCAGGTAGTGAGTAAATATAACCAAGTCGTTCGAGTTCTCTATATGCTTTTTGTATGGTGTTCGGATTGATTGTGAGTTCACTTGCAAGTTGACGTACAGATGGCATTTTTTCATCTGCTTGAATGACACCTTGGAAAATCATCTCTTTTATATGCTCAACAAGTTGTTCGTAAATGGGTATGCGACTCTTTAAGTCTAGATCAAACATAGACACACCTCCTATATTATCTGTATTAATTAGTATAATACAGATGAGTTGGTCGTAAGTCAATTGAAATTACTTGTAGTGTATATTAAAAAAGACATGTTCCCGTTTGGAAACATGTCTGTAATTCTTATTTACTTAAATCTACATTGTGGTGTACTGTTTGTACGTCTTCTAAGTCCTCTAGCGCATCGATGAGTTTGTCAAAGAGTGCAAGGTCTACATCATCTAACTGTACTTCATTTTGAGCAACCATAGAGAGTTCCGCAACCTCATACTCCTTGACACCAATTTCGTCTAATGCAGTCTTTATTTCATTATAGTCTGTCGTTTCTCCGTAAACTACCGTAAAGCCGTTTTCTTCTGTCACGTCTTTAACGTTTACATCTCTCTCTAAGAGTTCCATCATAATTATGTCAGCATCAAACGCGTTAAATACAAATACTGATACTGCATCAAACATATAGCTTACTGCGCCACTGACACCCATGTTACCACCGTTTTTACCAAATGCTGCACGCACATCACTTGCTGTTCTGTTGTGGTTATTTGTCAATGCATCTACAATGATCATCGAACCGTTTGGTCCAAACCCTTCATATCTTAACTCATCGAAGTTCTCATCGTCTGTTCCCTTCGCTTTGTCTATTGCCTTATCGATGATGTGCTTAGGAATCGAAAATGTTTTAGCACGTTCTAACACCATCTTAAGTGCTGCGTTACTCTCAGGATTGGGTTCTCCTTTTTTGGCAGCAACATAAATTTCGCGGCCAAATTTCGCGTAAATTCGACTAGTGTTCTGGTCTTTTTGTGCTTTCTTTTCTTTAATATTGTTCCACTTTCTGCCCATTCTCATCTTCCTTACTTCCAAATTTAACTGTTTAATTATACCAAAACATAGGCTATTCTGGTTTATTTTTTTGATTTTCTTCTAACAAAGTATTATTAATGACCATTTCCACTTGATAAATTCTTGATACCAGTCCGTGTAGTGGTGCTTGAGTCATCTTGTAGATTGTCCATGGTAGACGTGATTTAAAGTCATGAAGCATCATGATGAATGTTTTATTATCTGGTAATGCTCTAAATTCAAATTTCGCTTCTGTACCTTTTTCTAGAAGCGAGCCACCAACAACTTTAAGAAGGACCATGCGTTCTTCTTCGTTTTCTCTATCCCTCTCCATGATGAGCATGGCTTTATCTAAAGTAGGAAATGTGATTTCAATCGTATCATCATATACTTCAATTTCGACAACGCCAAACACGATTGTGTCTAACCATTTGAAGTAATATTTGGCAACGTCTTCTAGAGTCCAGCCGTCCGGAATATGGGCGCGCTGTGCGCTACGCATTGTATGGTTGGAAGGATTTTTATATTTCAAGCTCTTTCCATAACGCAGTATTTTCGTATTCGTGTGCGTCACTGGTGTTTGATATGCACTTAAAATTTCTTTAACTTCTTCGTGTTCAATCTCTTCAGATACATAAATAATCTGCTTTACAGTAGATGCTTCAGCAGCGCGACCTAAGTTATCCGCAATGAGTTGTAAAAATGTATCGAATCGCCCTTGGTTAAGTCGCGCAAATCTCATAATTGGGTCTTCATGAAAGATGACGATATCCATATGAGCTACTGCTTCTCTCATGTCATCTAGCTCATAAAAATCAAGATCTAACCAATTGATTTCATGGAATAGACTGGGTTTATCTGGATTAATAAATGCATAAATTTCGTTATTCTCTTTTAAAGAGTCATACAGAGACTGACCGACTTCTCCATACACACCCATTAGAAGTATCTTCGCCATAGTTTCACGTTCACCTACACTTCTTTAAAGTTTATGTTTCTTCCTAAAATGAATAGGATTAAAAATAAAACAATCATTACGATTGCCATACTGAGAAACGGCAGTCCGAATAGTGTTGTGAAGTACCCTGCAAGAGTAGATCCGACAACTGAACCAAGTGAAAAGTAACTGTAAAAAATTCCGTTTGCTTTTCCACGTTCACTCATATTGGCGAACTGTCCAATAATCTTATTCATGGATGGGAAAACGAGGGCATATCCACATCCGTAGAGCGCGAGCGTCAAATACATGAACGATAATGACGTTGCAAAGTGAATACAAATCATCGATATTGTGATGACTAAAATCCCGATTTCAATAAGTTTTAATGCTGAAACGTCTGTGTACATTCTGTTTAATGGCGTGCCAAATATAATTACCGCTGTGATTCCAAATACACTTAATAGCGCACCTGTGACGTGATCGTCGAGTCCAAGTTCTATTGTCTTTAACGGAAGCGCAAAAGATAATGCTCCCATAGATGTCATTAGTGCGAGTGATGACAGATATGAAACATTTAGTGTACGTCTCTTTAGTAATGTAATCCAAGATGTCTCACTCGATGATTTTCTCGACTCTACTGTCGAGCTCTCTTTCGTACCGTATGCTGTTAATAAGAATCCAACTACATAGATACCTGCAAGCACCATGTATAGTGTCTCATAGCTTGCTTTAGATGAAATGATTCCACCCATCGCTGGTCCCACTACTGCTGCTGTACCAATTGCAACTCCTGTAAATGCCATTGATTTACCAATTGCTTGTCGTCTAGAAATATCCTGTACTAAGCTAAATGCCGCTGGCGTCAATGTCCCACTCGTAAATCCGTGTATCGCACGGATTCCGATTAAAACTGGGATTGACGGTGTACTCACATAAATACTGATGATGATTACTTGTAAGAACATACCAAATAGCAATGTCTTTTTACGCCCTACTTTGTCAGATAAATACCCACCTATAATATTACCGAGCAAGTTTGTAACTGAGTATGTAGCAACAACGATGCTTGCAGTGAATTCATCTGCACCTAGAGACATTGCGAACGGTGTCACAACAGGTAGTTGGACAAATAAGTCTAGGAAACAGATAACGATTATAAAATAAATTAACCCCTTCATCTTCAACGTCCTTATATTATATATATATCAATCAATTACCATTAATAGATTATACCAAAAAAGGCCCCAGTAATCACTGAGACCGATTGATTAAACTCTATCTTTTTTATTTAATGTGCTTTCGTACTTGTCTATGATACCCGCGATTGCTCCGTCACCAGTAATATTTGCTGCTGTACCAAAGCTATCTTGTGCAATGTATAGTGCAATCATGAATGCAACAGCTGCTTCACTAAAGCCAAGTTGTGATACTAAAATACCGCTCGCTGCCATAATTGCTCCACCTGGAACCCCAGGAGCTGCTACCATTACAATACCAAGAAGTAAGATAAACCCAATCATCTTACCAACACCGACAACTTCAAATCCTGGCATAACGCTCATTACCGCTACAGAACACGCTGTGATTGTGATAGTAGATCCAGAAAGATGAATCGTTGCTCCAAGCGGAATAACGAAGTTTGCAATCTTCTCACGAATGCCTGCCTCTTTCGTTTTTGGTAACGTAACAGTGATCGTTGCCGCACTGCTCATTGTACCAAGTGCCGTAACGTATGCAGGAATCATTGTACCAAGCATCTTAAAAGGATTCTTTCCAAGTAAACTTCCTGCGATTGTGTACTGAATAACAAGCCATATCCAGTGTAAGATTACTGCAACGAGTAATACAACTCCAAATACCGAAAGTGTTTCAAATACAGTTCCTGTTGCTGCCATTCCAGCGAAAACACCTGCGATGTAGAATGGTAGAATACGAATAACTACGCGTTCAATTAAGAACTCAACGATTTCTTTACCTTGGTGTACCCATGTTTTCATCGTTTCAGCTTTTAAGATATTCATAACAATTCCCAGTGAAAATGCAAGAACTAATGCTGTTAAGATATCCATTGGTGGTGGAATATCAAATTCTAAGAATGTTTTGATGCCTTCTGCTTCCTCAGGCACCGATCCACCGCTTGTTACGATTGGCATGATGAATCGAGCGACGAAGTATGCAAGTAAGCCTGCACAAATCGTTGATACATATGCAACACCGATCGTTGCTCCAACCACTTTCCCTGATCCAGTTCCAATAGATGAAATACCATCTGCAATAAAGAATAAAATGATTAGTGGAATCAAGAAGAAAATAAACGAACCAAGCACTGATTGCATCGTGACAAATAGACGTGCAATTATTTCCATAATTGATTGAGCTGTCGTACCATCAGAAGTTAAATAATAACCTCCGCCTACTAAAATACCAATAACAATACCTGCAATTAACTTACCTAAGAGTTTCACATTACTCCTCCTTTATATAAGCGTATCCTTAAAACACCTTTTCATAAGCAACGTACCAACGGTCTAATCTGCCATGTAAATTTAACTTACCGCGATATTCATATCCACGTTTTTCAAATAAACGTTGCATCGGTATATTTTCGATTGACGTATCAGAATGTACTCCGAGATACCCTTTTTCTTTAAACATCTCTTCTGCATTTTCCATAAGTCTTGATGCGATACCCTTTGATTGTACATCTGGATCTACTGCTGCTCTATGGAATGCAATACTATCAAGTCGAGTCAGTTCCCAAGGGATATCGTCATATTCATAGGCATGGTTATCATCAGCAACAATAAAGCCTAGAACTTCCCCTTCTTCCTCATATACATATAAAGAACGTTCTTTGATATCTTTTAAGAAAACGTCTTCATTTGGATAATCCGCATTCCATTGTGGATTTCCAGACTTTTGCATTACTTTAGCGACACGATTCTTAATATCCATTATGGTGTGAATATCGGACTCTTTACCTTGTCTTATTCCCATAGATCATACTTCCTTTTTAAATAAGTGTTTTAATTTATACTCTTTACATGGTATTATACATATATGTAAAGCGTTTTAATAGATTAATATAGTAAGGAGTTTGACAAATGTTCAAATTTGATAGAGATACAAAACCATATCATTTAACAAATTTAGTATTTTACCTCTTTACCTTAGTAGTACTTTGTGCAATTTACTATTTCGGTTTCTTACCACCGTTACTAGACGCAGTCGATGAAGGATTTTTCACTAACTTTGGACTTAGAGAATTAGGTGGTTCATTATTCTTCCTAATCTTAGTAATTGTGCCTCTTGCACTAATCGCAGGTATAATTTACCATACCAAAGGATTTTTAAACCCAGAAACTAAAGCACACGTAAGATAAGTTTAAATACATAAATTCCCCTCCCTTTAGACAAAAGTCTAAAGGGAGGGGAATTTTTATAGTCTATTATTTACTTTTTCTATGTGCATATCTTGGTGTATCATGCCATGTTGTGTCTACTCTTCAAAGTATTTCAAATTCATGCGCTCTATTCAATTATATTGTTATGAGTTTGATTTCCAAACAGCGTTAAATCTTTCTGCACAACGACCTAATTAATCTCCACTAGAATGCCCGATGTCCAATATCCTTACGATAAAACACGGCATCGTTTTCAAATTCGATTTGTTCGACTTTTTTATATGCATCTGTCTTCGCATCTTCAATCGTTTGTCCGCGTCCGAGCACAAGTACTGTGCGTCCGCCGCTCGTCACAAACGTGTTATCGTCTGTTCTCTTCAAGGCGCTAATAACGCAGTCGTCTTGAATACTTTCAGGTATCACAACTTCATTGCCGAGTTCTGGCGTGTCTGGATAATTCTTTGACGCAAGCATTACTCCAACAACATATTCATCTCTGAATGAAAGCTTGGTCTCTTTCTTTTCATCTAGATTCATTAACACCTCTAACAGATCGCTTTCCATCAGATCGAGCAATACTTGTGCTTCCGGATCACCTAGACGCGCATTATACTCAATCGTTTTCACGCCATCTTGCGTCACAATCGCACCAAGATAAAGTACGCCAAAATAGTTCATGCCTTCAGATACCATCGCGTCCACCGTTGGCTTAACTATTTTTTCAACAGCTTCGTCAACAAACTTCTGTTCGATGTAGTCAACCGGTGCGTAAACACCCATACCACCAGTGTTCGGGCCTTTATCTCCGTCATATGCACGCTTGTGGTCTTGCGCGATAATACTGAATGGAATGAATGTGTCACCGTTCACAAACACCATCAGACTGAATTCATCGCCGTCTAAGAATTCTTCTATAACGAGTTCTTCGTTTTCTGATTGCAGTGCGTCGACTCCGTTTAACGCTTCTTCTAATGTGTGTGCGATAATTACACCCTTACCTGCTGCGAGTCCATCTTTCTTAAGTACAATCGGAAAATCCGTAGTTTTTAAATATGCTTTTGACTCCTCGACGCTCATGAATGTCTTGTGTGTCGCTGTCGGAATATCGTATTTCTCCATGAGTGCTTTAGTGAATGCTTTGGATGATTCCATCTGAGCTTCATATTTACGTGGACCAAAAACTTTAAGTCTAAAGTCGCCTTCTAGTGTGTCTGTTAGTCCTTCAGATAGTGGTGCTTCTGGTCCGATAAACACCCAGTCAACCTTATTATCTCGTGCGAATTCACCAATTTTTTGGTGATCGCTCATGTCGATATCCGTTACACATTCCGCTTCAGTCACACCATCGTTACCGTTGAGAATAAATATTTTATTACTATGCTTTGATCTTGCTAATGCCTTAACAATTGCAGCTTCTCGTCCGCCGCTTCCAATAACTAAAGTGTTCATAATTTCTCCTTAATGTTTGAAATGACGTTTTCCAGTAAATACCATTGCCATGCCATGTGCGTCACAGTAATCAATAGATTCTTGATCTCGCTTAGAACCACCCGGTTGAATAATCGCCTTGATACCCGCTTTATCTGCAGTTTCTACGGAGTCCGGCATAGGGAAGAATCCATCACTTGCCATTACAACATTGTCGCCCATTTCGACTGCGCGTTCAATCGCAATCTTAAGCGCACCTACACGGTTCATTTGTCCTGCACCGATACCAACAGTTTGTTTATCATTTGCTAAAACGATTGCGTTAGATTTAACGTGCTTCACAACTTCCCATGCGAGAGTCATCGCTGTGAGCTGTTCATCTGTAGGCTGTACTTTCGTTACAACTTTAATGTCGTCTAAATTTAGGTGTTCTGCGTCTCTTGATTGAACGAGATAGCCACCCGATACGCTCACGATTTCATCGTCGTTAAAGTTCTCAGTGAAGTCAACTTCTAGTACACGTAGGTTTTTCTTTTCTTGTAATAGTTCGAGTGCTGCTGCCGTGTATTTTGGAGCAATAATCACTTCCAGGAAAATCTTAGATAGCTCTTGAGCTGTCTCTAAGTCTACTTCTTTGTTCAGTGCAACGATACCCCCGAATATTGATTGAGTGTCCGCTTCATATGCATTCATGTATGCTTCGTGAATCGTTTCTCCGACACCAACACCACATGGGTTCATGTGTTTTACAGCAACTGCCGCTGGTTTCGTAAATTTACGGGCCAAAAGATATGCACTATCTGCGTCACGTAAGTTATTGTATGAAAGTTCTTTACCGTTTAAGATTTTCGCATTTAAAATCGTGTTCTTTTCATTTGATGTCTTCACATATTTCGCAGTCTGTTGCGGGTTCTCACCGTAGCGAAGGGTCTTTTCATTCTGACTAAAAAAGTTCACAATCGCTTGATCATAATTATTTGTATGACTAAACACTTTAATCATAAGTTCTTTTCTGTAGTCTTCCGTCACATCGTTCGTTTCGATTCTAGAAATTAACCCTTTATAATCGTTGGGATCTACAACTGCAATCACGTGCTTGTAGTTCTTTGCTGCTGCACGAAGCATCGTCGGTCCACCAATATCGATGTTTTCAATCGCTTCTTCAATCGTTACATTCGGATCTTTCACTGTTTCTTCAAATGGATAAAGGTTCACAACAACCATGTCGATGAGTTCAATACCGTTACGTTTTAAATCTCCTAAATGAGCATGTTTACTTCTGTCCGCTAAGATTCCGCCATGAACACTTGGGTGTAATGTCTTTACACGACCATCCATGATTTCTTCAAACTGAGTCAGTTCGAACACACTTTTAACTGGGATATTTTTATCTTCTAAAAACTTTAACGTTCCACCTGTTGAGTATAGTTCATAACCGTTTTTTACTAAATCACTGGCAAAAGTATCGAGTCCACTCTTGTCAGATACGCTTAACAAAGCTTTCATTGTCGTTCCTCCAGTACCATTTTTAAGGCTTCAATATATAGTCGATATTCTACTTCATGTATTTTTTCTTCAAGAGTTTCGAGTGTGTCTTTATCTTCAATAATCACGGCTTCTTGCGCGATAATCATTCCTGTATCAATTCCGCTGTCTACATAATGCACTGTTACACCGGTAACTTTCACGCCGTATTCGAATGCGTCTTTAATACCTTCGCGTCCCTTGAATGACGGAAGTAATGACGGATGGAGATTGATGATTTTATCTTCATATTTACTGATAAAATCAGGGGACAAAATTTTCATGAACCCTGCCAAGACAATAAGTTCCACTTCATACTCTTTAAGTATCGTGAGAATTTCTTTCTCAAATGAGTCTTTTGTATGTTGTTTTCTATCTACAATTCGATAGGGAACGTCTAGATTTTTCGCGCGTTCAATCGCGTAAGCATGGGGATTATCTACAATCAAGACCTTGATACTGATATCAAGGTCCGACTGTACTATATTCTGGAAATTAGAACCAGAACCTGAGGCAAGTATAGCGACATTAGTTGCCATATAGCTCAAGTCCTTCGCCTTCTATGACTTCTCCGATTAAAACGGCATCTTCACCATTTTCTTTTAAGATATTGATTGCTTTTTCTGCTTCGTCTTCTGTTACTACAATCATGTATCCAATTCCCATGTTGAATACGTTATACGCTTCTTCTTGACTTAGCTTTGATGTCTCAAGTAACCAGTCAATCACCACAGGCATCTTAATAGTAGAAAGATCAATCTTCGCGCCTAACCCTTCAGGTAATGCACGTGGTACGTTTTCATAGAATCCACCACCTGTGATATGACTCATTGATTTGATTGCGACGTGCTTCTTGAGTTCAAGAACAGGTTTTACATAGATTTTCGTTGGTTCTAATAATCTTTCGATTAAAGGTTTCCCCGCTAAATCCATGTTAAAGTCGACTCTGTTATCTGCTAACACTTTACGAACAAGAGAGAAACCATTTGAATGTACACCACTTGAAGGTAAACCAATAATTTTATCTCCTGCTTTTACATTTACGAAATCAACATACTCTTCTTTTTCAACTGCACCAACTGCAAATCCAGCGATGTCGTAGTCACCTGGTTTGTACATGTCTCCCATCTCAGCAGTCTCCCCACCGATCAGTGCACAGTTTGATTGAACGCAACCTTCTGATACCCCTTTAACGATGTCTGCAACGTGCTCAGGGATTACTTTATTTACCGCGATGTAATCTAAGAAATAAAGTGGTTCTGCACCAACTGTTAAAATGTCGTTTACACACATCGCAACTGCATCGATACCGATTGTGTCATGTTTATCGCTCTCAATCGCAAGTGCAAGTTTTGTACCAACTCCATCAGTTCCTGAAACTAAAATCGGATGTTTCATATTGAGTTCAGATAAATCAAATGCCGCACCAAATCCGCCAAGTCCACCAAGGACTTCTTTTCTCATTGTTTTTTGAACATGAACCTTCATTTGCTTTACAGCTTCATATCCTGCTTCAATATCAACGCCTGCTTGTTTATATTGCTCTGACATAATTAAACTCCTTTAGATTTTTGCTCTTTCACTTGTGGAAGTACGTTGTCAACCACTTCAATTGGATAGTTTCCAGTAAAACATGCATCGCATTGTCCACGTGATCCGAAGCTATGATAGACTTCATGCATTTTTCCTACTGAAAGGTAAGTCAGTGAGTCCGCACCGATCTCATCTCTAATTTCTTCTGTCGTTTTTTTTGATGCGATAATTTCTGCATGAGTTGATACGTCGATTCCGTAGAAACATGGATGTTTTAACGGAGGAGACGATACGCCCATATGCACTTCTTTCGCTCCTGCTTTTCTTAATGCTTTAACGATATATTTTGATGTTGTACCACGCACGATCGAGTCGTCGATAACGATGATTTTCTTACCTTCAACGATATCCCTTACTGGAGAAAGCTTCATGCGTACTGCACGTTCTCTTGCTTCCTGTCCAGGTGTGATAAAGGTACGACCCACATATCGATTCTTAAGTAATCCCGCTTCATGTGGAATGCCAGATTTATTTGCATATCCACGTGCTGCAGCAAGTGACGAATCCGGTACACCGATGACAATATCTGCATCTACGTTCATCTCTTCAGACAATGCTTCACCGAGGGCTTTTCTGATTCGATAAGTCGAGTGATGTCTAAATTCAGAGTCTGCTCTTGCGAAATAGATGTACTCCATTGAACACATGCTTGGGTTCTCAACGAATGAATGGCGATCGTATTCGATACCCTCGTCTGAGATCGTGATGAGTTCACCCGGTTCAAGATCTCTTATGTACTCGGCACCTATTGCAGAGAACGCACATGTTTCACTTGCAACACACCAACACCCATCTATCTTGCCGAGCATAAGCGGACGTACGCCGTGATCGTCTAATGCTACTGTGAGTGAATCTTCATGAAGAATCGCAAATGCATAGGCACCTTTGATTTGACGAAGTGCGCTCTTGATTTTGCCCTTTTTATTTCTTGACTTTGAACGCTTTAAAAGATGTGCGAAGACCTCGATATCTGATGATGTTTGGAAAATAGAACCTTCTGACTCTAACGCTTTACGAAGATGGATTGCATTCGTAAAGTTACCATTATGTGCAAGTCCAAGATCTCCACTATAGCTCTTGAATAGAAATGGCTGAACGTTTGCGAGTTCACTAGAAGTTTTCGTCGCATATCTAACATGTCCAATCGCATTTGGAAATGGCTTCAGAGATTTAACTTGTTCTGTCGATAACGCTTCGTTTAGTAAACCTAAACCGCGTGCACCGAATAGAAATTCTCCATTCGATGCAACGATTCCTGCACCATTTTGACCACGGTGCTGTAGGCTGTGTAGTGCAATGTACGTGAGTTCACTTGCTTTTTCATGACCCCAAACACCAAAAATGCCACACTCTTCATTAATTCCTTTTAATTCATACATTCTGGGATTGCGCCTCCCCAAAGTCCTTTAACTTTCTCTTGTTTCATGTATAATTCAAAGTTTTGTGCAGATACTTTAAAGTCATCTCCACCAACTGTTCCGATTTCAATACCATCTTTAATGTTTAGTCCTTTTTTACCAACAACAATGTATGTTCCTGGAGTCTCTGCAAATAATAAATCTGCACGAACGTCGACACTCACGTCCACTCCTAAGTCATATGCACTCGCAAGTTGAGCAAGTTTAATGATAAATCCACCGCGTGCAATCGGTGCGATTTTCTTTAAGTCTCCTGCTACGAGCATTTCACGTAATGTGTTGCCACGCTCTAACTCTGTTTTAAGATCAACGACACGCTCCCCACGACGCGCAACACCATCAACGAGTTTCTCAATCTGACTTCCGTTGAACTGCTCTGTTAATTCACCTACTAGGTAGATGCTGTCACCGTTATCAATCCAAGCATCTTGTAAGTAAGTAGAGTCTTCGATTAACCCAACCATACCAATGATTGGTGTTGGGTGTACTGGACCGTCTTTTGTCTCGTTGTATAGAGATACGTTACCTGATATAACAGGGATGTTTAATGCTTTGCCCGCTTCAGCCATACCTTTAGTTGATTCGCTGATTGTGTAGTACATCTTTTTATTTTCTGGGTTACCGAAGTTTAATCCATCTGTTAAACCGATTGGCACCGCACCAGTTGCAATTGTTGTTCTGAACGCGTTAAGAATCGTTTCTTTACCACCATTGTATGGATCTGAGTAAACGTAACGGCCTTTACCGTCGATTGCTACTGAGATTGCTTTGTTGCTATCACCGATTTGAACAATCGCGCCTCCAAAACCTGAACCTTGGAGTGTGTTTTTATCTCCACTATTGAATTTAGAGTAAATGTAGCTCTTGTCTCCAAGAGTTGGATGACCCATTAGTTCTATGAATACTTTTTCTAGGTCTTCGTTACTGAAGTCTGTTCTTAGTTCATCTTGCTCGATTGGTTCTGATTCTAAAATGTACTCAGGCGCATTCTCTAAGTGCTCAGTTGGCAGATCTGCATATAATTCTCCTTCGTAGTAAAGTTTTAATGCATCGCCTTCTATTACTTCACCAATGACCGCTGTTGGTAGACCGTGCCTTCTAAAGATTTCTAAGAATTCTTCTTCTGAACCATCTTCAACAACAAGTAACATTCTTTCTTGTGTTTCAGAAAGCATCATTTCAAATGGTGAAATTGTTTCGTCATCGACTGGTACTTGGTCTAAGTAAAGTACTAAGCCGTGCCCACCTTTAGCTGCCATTTCAGCAGAAGAAGACGTTAAACCAGCCGCACCCATGTCTTGAATACCTATGAGTTTCGGATGTTTGATTGCTTCAAGCGTTGACTCCATTAACTTTTTACCAACTTCAGGGTAACCTTCTTGCGTGTCCGGAATTTCTACTTTACGATCTTCACCAAGTTCTTCAGAAGAGAATGATGCGCCTAAAATTCCGTCCTTACCCGTTTCGAGGCCTGCGTATATCACTTTGTTACCGACACCTTTAGCAAGACCTTTTTGAATATCATCATGGTCAATTAACCCTACAGCCATAGCGTTTACAAGTGGACGTCCTTGGAAGGCACTGTCAAATTCAGTTTCACCAGTCACTGCTGGGATATCAATTGTATTACCATAGTATGCAAGGCCATCTGTTGCCTCTTTTAATAACCATTTACTGTTGTCGTTATCAAGCTCACCAAAACGAAGCGAGTTTACGAGTGCGATTGGCTTTGAGCCTATTGATACGATGTCACGAACAATACCACCGATACCAGTACCTGCACCGTGGAATGGTGCTACTGCTGATGGTGAGTTGTGTGATTCAACTTTAAATACAACTGCCTGGTTGTCCCCGATATCTACTACTCCAGCACCTTCACCAGGTCCCATTAGTACACGTTCGCCTTCAGTCATGAACTGACGTAAAAAGGTCTTAGAAGTTTTATATGAACAGTGCTCACTCCACATTGATGCAAAGATTCCCGCTTCAGTGTAGTTTGGTTCACGGCCTAATAGTTCTACTATCTTTTTGTATTCATCTTCTCTTAGTCCCATGTTCAAATATAGCTTTTGCTCTTTTACTTCAGCTGGTGTTGGTTCATTAAATTTAGTCATTATGTTCCTCCAAGGTACGGTTTTTATTTAAATTTTTTCTTAAAAAATGTGCTTTCTAAAACGTCTAATGTGTTTTCTATGTCTTCAGTCAAAATTGTCACGTGGCCCATCTTACGTTCAGGCTTACGATCTGTCTTACCGTAAAGATGCACATGCCAGTCTGAATGATCGAATAACGTATTTTCTAATCTGTCTAAGTCTTTGCCAAGCAAGTTTAGCATTATCGAATCTTCTAATAAATGAACTTTCGGTAACGGATGGTTACAGATCGCTAAGATATGCGCATCGAACTGACTGATGTTACACCCTTCTATTGAATAGTGTGCTGAGTTGTGAGGTCTTGGTGCGATTTCATTCACGTAGAGTGTCATGTTTTTATCGACAAAGAATTCTACAGTGAATGAGCCAACAAAATGGAGCTTCTCAAGGATCATTGCAACTTGTTCTTTTGCTTCGTCGAAGAGTTTAATTCTTGATGGCACAATTGTGCGGTAAAGAATCTGGTTTTTGTGTAAGTTCTCTTGTAGTGGGAAAAATACTGTTTGACCGTCGACGTTACGTGACACTGTAAGTGACACTTCTCCGTATAACTCTAAATATTTCTCTACTATGAGTTCTGTTTCACCGAAAGGAATGTCATCCATATCTGATTCTTGTTCGACGAGATATTGACCTTTACCATCATATCCTCCTGTTGCAGTCTTAACGATGACTGGGTAATCTTCTCGTCCGATGAATTCGAGTAAGTCTGTTTTTGTTTTTATATTATTGTAAGGTACGATGCGTGCACCTGAGTCGGAGATCGTGCGTTTTTCATCGTCTCTATTTTGTAGTGTGAGCACTGTTTTTGCACCTTGTGGTACGTAGTATGTATCTACGAGTGTTGTGAGCAGCTCTGCGTCGATGTTTTCAAACTCATACGTCAGAACGTCAGACATTTCTGCGAGTTTTAGTAGCGCATCTTTGTCGCTGAAGTCCGCGCAAATAAATTCATGACACGACGACTTAGCTGGTGCGTCTTCCGAAGGGTCTAAAATCGCCACGCGATATCCCATGCGCAACGCACTTTGAGCTAGCATTTTCCCGAGCTGTCCGCCTCCGATGATGCCGATCGTTTGATTTGGATATATTCTATTTGAGGTCATCTTGCATATCCTCCACTTTTTGTTCGAGTTCTTTTGTATATACACTTAATTTTTCATAGAGTTCTGGGTTTGACAGTGATAGGATCTTTGCTGCAAATAATCCGGCATTTGTAGCACCAGCTTCACCGATCGCCATTGTAGCAACAGGTACGCCTCCTGGCATTTGTACAATTGAGTAGAGTGAATCTAAACCTGACAGTGATTTAGACTGAATCGGAACACCAATCACTGGAACGTGAGTCATGCTTGCAATCATGCCTGGTAAGTGTGCAGCACCACCAGCGCCAGCAATAATTACATCGATCCCTTTGTCTTTAGCACATTGTGCGTATTCCACCATTTTGATTGGAGTTCGATGGGCACTGACTACTTCTGTACGTACTTCAACTCCAAATTTCACTAGAATGTCTTTCGCTTTTTTCATCGTTGGCCAATCTGATGATGAGCCCATAACGATACTGACGACCATTTATTCCACCTCGTTTTTAAATTCATAATAAATATACCATACTCTCGAGCCTAAAAATATAAATAAGCGAACTTTATTTATATTTTAATATATAACGTTTGTGTTTTCGGTTGATTTACACACTTTATATGAGAAAATAACCGATTTACACTGTAAATCGGTTATTTTTCATCTCCTGATGCCTGGAGGATCGCATCTATATAATGTTGTGATTCACGTGCACCATTCAGTGCATGTGTTTTATTAAAAATAAAGAAAGGTACACCTTGAATACCAAGCACGTATGCATAGTTTTCATCTGCAATCACTTCTTCTGTGTATATCGAAGCATCTTTTAACATCACACGAGTCTTATTTGCATCTAATCCGTTATTAGACGCAATTTCTACAAGGGTTTCGAAATCTGCGAGATTCTTATTTTCAGTAAAATGCGCATAATAAAGTGCTTCTAAAACGTCATGTTCGTGTCCTGTCTCTGCTGCATATTTAATTAAACGATGCGCATCGCGTGTGTTTGAAGGTACAATATTATCTAGATTTAATGTAATACCAATTTTTTTTGCATTAGAAATAAGCGGTTTATTGTTTTCTTTAACCGCTTCTTCTGTACTATTATAACGCATGGCTAATGTTTCATATAACGACTTTGTCGGGTACTTTTCTGCTTGGTTATCTAGTTCAAAACTCTTATAAATAACGTTAAACTTATCTTCACCAAATTCTTTCAATGCCGTTTCTAAGTTGCGTTTCCCTATATAACAAAATGGGCAAGATGTATCTAAGTAAACTTCAACATCCATAGTGTCACTTCCTTTATAATCATTACATTTAGTGTACCAAATTTATGAGTGAATTAACGACCTTAAGACTGCTTCCGCTATCAAGACCTGGTTGGATTAGTTCACGCGCGTCTCCAGACACGTTAGCCATCCCTGCTTGTATAATTGGAAATTGAATATTGAGTAATGATTCAAACTTCATAATAAGACTCCTTTCTTTCATCATAACCGTATCATTAAGTCCCTCAATCAATAAACATTTTATATTATTATTTAGAATTTTATAGTATAATAGTGAACTGCAAGGCTATCTAAAGTAACCTGCAATTATTTCTAGATAGGAGAAAATTTAATATGAAATACCGTGTATTATTGTACTATCATTATGTGAAGATCGAGGATCCTGAGACATTTGCTGCGGAGCATTTAAAGTTTTGTAAGGACCTTGGACTAAAAGGAAGAATTTTAGTTGCACAAGAAGGTATCAACGGAACTGTTTCAGGAGATTTTGAACAGACTGAACGATACATTGAATACATGAACAATCACCCAATGTTTAAGGACATGCCGTTCAAGATTGACGAAGCAAACAATCACGCATTTAAAAAGATGCATTGCCGTCCGCGTCCAGAGCTTGTTAACCTAAGCCTCGAAGAAGACATTGACCCACATGAAATCACTGGTGACTATCTAACTCCTGAAGAGTGGTATGAAGCAATACAAGATGAAAACACTGTTGTACTTGATGTACGTAACGACTATGAGTATGATGTTGGCCACTTTAGAGGCGCAATCAAACCAGATGTGACTACTTTCAGGGATACACCGGAATGGGTGTTAAAAAACAAAGAATTATTTGAAGGAAAACGTGTACTAACGTACTGTACGGGCGGTATTCGCTGTGAGAAATTCTCAGGGTGGCTAAAACGTGAAGGTATCGGTGAAAACATCGGCCAACTCCACGGAGGAATCGCAACTTACGCGAAGAACCCTGCATCACAAGGACAGCTTTGGGATGGTAAAATGTACGTCTTCGACGAAAGACTTACAGTACCAATCAATCAAGTGAACCCAACAATCGTAGGTAAGGACTACTACGACGGTACGCCATGTGAACGCTATGTAAATTGTGCAAACCCAGAATGTAACGCACAAATTCTTTGTTCAGAAGAAAACCAAGATAAACATCTTGGCGCATGCTCAATGGAATGTGCTGAACACCCAAGAAACAGATATATCATGAAATATAACTTACCTCAAGACATCGTAGAAGAACGATTAGAATCAATGAGAAATAGTGACTTTTCTAACTTAGATCAAGTTGGTCCGAGGAAATAGAATACCATAGAAATTCACCCTTCATGTTGGTTAACCAATGTGTAGGGTGTTTTTTATTTTTAATTATTGCTTGATAATGTGCATGTATATTAGCTGTTTTTCTAGAACACAAAAAACCTCACAGACCATGAGGTCAGTGAGGTTTCATTTTAAATATTATTGAGTGATTACTGCGTAGCTACCAAAGTTTACTTCTTTCACAATCATTTGTCCTGTCTTTTTATCGAATAATCCATTTCCTTTAAGTACATCACCACTATCCACTAATAGGATATTGAATTTATTTCCTGTGGCTGGAATTCCGACATTAAAGTTTGAGAGCACTAGTTCAGTGACTTCTCCACTATTTTCTCCTGTTGCTACAACTGTAAATACGTGAGATACGTACTCGCTTGCTTTATGGCTCAGGTTAAACGTTACAGAATCTAAATGCTGTAATTCTTGGAAGTGTTTTGGAGATAAAATCACGCTATACCCATCAACATTGATTTCGAATGATTTGTTATGTTTCATAGCTGCAAGTGCATTGATTACATCTTTGTTCACTTTTACATCTACAGATCCGTCTACTACCGCTTGTGCCGGAACTTTCGCAACGACTTTTTTGTCTTTACCTGCAATTGCAGCATGTAAGTCTGCAAGTTTAAGTTCATAAGCATCAGAAACTGGTTCTTCTGGATCTTTAGGTAATTCCTCAAGTCCTTCCACAATTGTTTCTTCATCAAAGTTAAGTGTGTACTCGTAAGATGCACTGTTACCAGCTGCATCTTGGAATTCAAACACTAAGTGTTTTACACCAGTTACATCTTTAAAGTCTACGCTTGAAGTTCCTTCATTCGCAATAGATAGGAACCCTTCTGACAATGTTTCTTCATCAGATAACGTGTACTTACCTTTCACGAAGATATTTGGGTCGTAAACTAGATTGTACATTGTCTCAAGTTGTTCACGAACGTTGAAGTACAGGTCATCAACAGTAAGTTTTACTGTATTATCATTTACACTAATATCTTCAACCTTCGTCGCTTCACGTTTGATAAAGATTGGCCCATCATAATTGCTATCATATTCAGATCCAGAATATACGCTAAATGCATCTACTGTATAGACACCGTCAGCCACTTCTCCTGGTACACGTTTGCCATCTTCTATGTTATACATTGAGCCGTCTACTTTAAGTTGATGTTTACCTTCAAGTCCCATTTCGAATGCGATTGTACCCACATATCCATCGGACTCAGAACCACCTTCAGGATTTAATAAATCCCAATAGTCGAAGATAGTCATATCTTGCTTGCCACCGAATACTGTAGTAAGTACTGTTTCATCTAATACACCATCACCATTTGGTGAGATATGATAGTCATTAAGTGCAATCGTTTCAATGCCGTTAACCACTTCTTCACCGAGTAATGCTGCATATGGAACTTGATAATTGCCTTGATCACTTGTTACATTGATGTATCCTTGTACTTCTGTACCCGCATCAATTCCTTCAGGAACTGAAATTGTAAAGTCTACTGTTGCTGTGCCATCAGTTGTTACACTACTCACACTCGGTGTAATTGTTACACCCTCAACCCCAACAAGAGGCATCACTTCAAAGTTGTAAGTTGTGCTGACACCCGAACGGTTTTCAATTAATAGCTCACGTGACGTATCTTCACCAAGAGAGATCACACCGAATGACATTGTTCCACGAGTGTGAAGATGTAGAACTGAGTCCATTGTTGTTTCATGCTCAACTTTAAGAAGAGTATCTGTCGTTGCTGCACGATAAGGATCTACAAGACCCGCACCTTGAGCAAATACGTCATACTTGCTCGTATCTAAAAGTTTTGCTGTGTTTGATAATGCTGACTTAACATCAAATGCATCGTAATCAGGGTTTAACTCTAAAATTAACGCACTGATTGCAGTGATATGTGGTGTTGCCATAGACGTACCTGTGTACTGCGCATATGCATATGTGTAATCCATTTCTGGATCGAATTCTTCGAATACTGGTACTGTCGAAAGAATATTAGTTCCTGGTGCCGTTACGTCAGGTTTGATATCAAAATTTGGTTTTGATGGACCTCTTGATGATGAATCATTGACGTCATCACCAGCTACTTCTTTGACGTTAAATGCACGGTAAGCAATTGTACCTGAACCATTTTTTTCGATTGCTTCTTTAAATTCTTTACCATCTGTTAAGCTAACATCGAGTGTTGGTAAGTAATCAAACGCTTGTCCTAAGAATAATCCAGTAGGACCCGGTGCACCTGAACCTGTTTCTGAGTTATAGATTATAACACCTTTAGCACCGTTGTCTCTTGCATTCCAAACTTTTTCAACGAATGCAATTTCACCACGTTGGATTAATGCGACTTTGTCTTTAACATCGATTCCTTCAAAGTCTTTGACATTACCAACACCTGGAACAACGACTACATCTTCAGTCGCATTGAGTTGTTCTTCTGGTTTTTCACCAATAGTGAATGTCATGAATAATACGTCGTTTAATTCTTTAGAATAGTCTCCGGCTTTAAATGTTACATCTCCATACCATTGTTCTTCAGGTAGAGTTGTGTTTCCTACACTGATACCTATTGCACCAGATGCTGGACCACCAATTGTTGAACGATTTGGACCAGAGTTACCTGTTGCTGAAACAGCTACAGTTCCAAGTAACATTGCGTTATTTACTGCAAATGAGTTTGCTTGTGCTTCGTCAGGTGAAGAGTTACCAAGTGAAAGGTTGATGACATCCATGCCGTCTTTCACTGCATCTTCAATTCCGCCTACAATCCAGTTTGTGTATCCACTTCCGTAAGCGCCTAAAACTCTGTACGCATAAAGCTCAACGTTAGGTGAGATACCAGTTACTCCATAGTTCCCATTGTTTTGAGCTGCAATTGTACCTGCTACGTGTGTACCATGAGTTGTGTAATATTCACTACCATTCGAGTTAACCTCTGGTAGGTTAGATGGACGGTCTGACGGCGCAGTTTCATATGGATCATCTGCTGCACGCGTGCTTAGATAGTCAGAACCATTTGCATAGTTACGACCACCCTTATAAATGTCTTTTAAATCAGGATGGTTATAGTCGATACCTGTATCGAGTACTCCGACTTTAATTCCTTTTCCTTTATTTCCAATTTCCCATACTTTATCAATACCTAAGTGAGAAATGCTTGGGATATATGGACTTGAGATTGCTTCTTCTGCAACACTGTCATTCATATCTCCTACAAAATTTTCTGTAATCTCAGGGTCTAGTGTCACAAGTTGATCTTCCTCTACTAGAGCAACCTCTGGAAGTTCGATTAACTTATGTAAATCTTTAGCATCTACAGTCATCGCTTCTGCGTTGATAACTAAGTTGAATGCGCGAATTTTGTTTACGTTAATGTTCTTTAATCGCATACTCTTTTGAGCTTGTGCTTGTTGTTTTTCAATCTTTTGACGCACTTTATCTGCGTCTAAGTTAGACCATTTTTTTCCTTGTGATTCAGATATACCTTTTGAAAGACCAATTGAAGGTTCTCTATAATGAACGATGACGTTCACTTGACCCGTTCTATCTTCTAATTCTTTCGATAGAGTCGCTGGGCCATTTAATACATCGAGCTGGTCTTCGACTATCAGTTGTTTTTCAATATCTTTTTCGCTCAATTTCACTTCATGTTTCAAATCGAGTTTTGTTTTGCTATCTAGCGCATCAAACTCGGATGCAGAAACCATCGGCGATAATGAGCCAATCACAACCAGTAGTACTGTTAACATGATAAACACACGTTTTAAGGTGTTGTTCATTGTGCAATTCCTCCCTTGCTTGATTGAACTTTTATTAACTATCAATACTTAACATAATATGATAAGGCTTCCATATTTCTGAAAATTATTAATAGTTACCCTAATTCTATCTAAAAGGCGAAAAATTAACAACACTTATTGTAACGAATTTCGAAATAGTTTTGTACAAAATAAAAAAATGTAAGGGGTTACAGCCCTTACATTTTTTATAATTTCTGTAATTTTACAATTTATTTGTGAATATTATTAATATCTGTAGTAACCATCTACATGTCCATGAACGTATGATACAGCTCTTAAGCCTACTCCTTCAGATGGATTTAATGCATCAACCATCATCCCATTACCTACGTAAACACCAACGTGTGAGAAGTTGTTGAAGAAAACTAGATCTCCTGGTTGTGGGTTAGATACTGGTGTACCTTGTGACGCTTGTCCATATGTTGAACGTGCAATGTTCTTACCTTTGTATGCTCTCATGAACTGTTGAGCAAATGATGAGCAGTCTACCGCATATGTTGAGTTTGCACCATATACATATGTTTTACCTGCTGCTAAGTTCACTGCTACGTTGTATGCGTTCCCGCTAGCTGGAGTTGATGCAGGTGTTTGTGTTTTTTGCTGAGTTGAAACATTTTGAGTTTGAACTTGTTGTTGTGGCTGTGATTGAGTGTGTTGTACTTGCTGTACTTGTTGCTGTGACTGTGATTGTTGAGCCGTTTGGTTCTGTGATTGACTTTGGTTGTTCGTGTTGTATGAAACGTTATTTGATTTATTAGTGCTTTCAGATGCTTGGTTATCTTGAACCGTAACAGCTTCTACTTTAGTACCTTCAACTTTAACCTTTTGACCTGGGAAAATTAAATCAGTTGATAGGTTGTTCCATACCATAATGTCTTTGTAAGAAACATTGAATTTTTGACCAATATTGAAAAGTGTATCTCCTGATTTTACAGTGTATGTACCAGTGCTCACTTTATTCGTTGGTGCTTTCTTAACTTCACCTTCTGTTTCAATAACGTCACCTGGGAAGATAAGATCCGAATTTAAATTATTTATATGTTTAAGTTGATCTACTGTTGTATTTGCTTTTGCTGCAATTGCCCAGAGCGTGTCTCCAGACTGTACTGTGTGTTCTGCTGCTTGTGTATGAGTTGCATAGGCACCTGATAAGATTGCTACAGATCCTAATGTTACTAAACTTTTCTTCATGAAAAATAATCCTCCAAATAATTCGTAATAAATACGAGCTATGAGTACTCTTTTCCTCTAGCTATTCCATACTATAACATGTTTAAACCTCTTTTATGTCATTGTTATGATATCGTAAAAATAAATAACCCTTTGATAACATTCCTGTCATCAAAGGGTAATATAGTTACAACGCACTCAAAGTTTCAGATCCTTTTTACTTATATAATGTGTTTGATGATTTGAGTATTTTTTATATAAGATAAGATCTAAAGTCCCATCTCTTTCTTAACAACTTCTGCGATTTCTTCTGTGTATTGCGTTGCAAGTTCTTCTGTTTCAGCTTCTACCATTACACGAACGAGAGGTTCTGTACCAGACGCACGTACTAATATGCGTCCGTTGCCAGCCATTTTTTCTTCAACCGCATTAATCTTTTCTTTTACTTTTGGGTTATCCATAACACTATGTTTATCTGTAACACGTACGTTAATTAACTCTTGTGGGAAAGTTTCCATCTGAGTTGCAAGTTCTGATAATTTCTTACCAGATTCTTTGATGATAGATGCAAGTTGAATACCTGTTAATAACCCGTCACCTGTCGTGTTGAAGTCAAGCATCACAATATGTCCACTTTGTTCTCCACCTAAGTTATAATCATGCTCACGCATTTCTTTTACAACATAGCGATCTCCAACTTGTGTCTTGTCACTCTTGATACCGTGTTTTTCTAATGCCTTATAGAAACCTAGGTTACTCATGACTGTTGAAACAACCATATCGTCGTTAAGTGTGCCTTTTTGTTTCATAGACTGCGCTAAGATAAACATTATTTTATCTCCATCAACAATGTTACCTTTTTCGTCTACAGCAATGATTCTGTCTCCGTCACCATCGAACGCTAGTCCGAAGTCTGCTTCAGAGTCGATGACTTTCTTAGAAAGTGCCTCTGGGTGTGTAGATCCAACATCTTTGTTGATGTTTGTTCCATCAGGATTACAGCCAATTGTTACAGTATCTGCTTCAAGATCACCAAATAAGAATGGAGCTAGTGAGTACGTCGCACCATGTGCTCCATCTAGAGCAATCATTAGACCTTCAAGATCATTTTCAATCGTTGATTTTAGGTAGCTCAGATACTTCTGTCCACCTTCGAAGTACTCTGTGATGAACCCAACATCTACACCAGTTGGTCTAGGCAGGTTGTCTTCACCTTCAAGTAATGTTTCAATCTTATCTTCAGTTTCATCGCTTAATTTAAATCCGTCTGGACCGAAGAATTTAATTCCGTTATCTTCTACAGGGTTGTGCGACGCCGAGATCATAACTCCTGCATCAGCATCCATATCTTTCGTTAAATAAGCTACACCTGGTGTTGAAATTACACCCAAGCGAATGACTTCTGCACCGATAGAGAGAAGACCTGCAATAAGTGCAGACTCTAACATTTCACCTGAAATTCTAGTATCTCTACCAACAAGTACGCGTGGGCGTTCATTATCTTCAGTATGAAGTAATGCATATCCTCCCATACGTCCTAATTTATAAGCGAGTTCTGGTGTTAGTCCTTCATTAGCGACTCCTCTTACACCATCTGTTCCAAAATATTTTCCCATGATAAACTCCTAAATTTTAATTATTATTTAGATACTTTTACTTTTGCTATGATTACAGCAGGTTCCGTTCTCGTTATAGAGTCCGGGACCTGGATGCGTACATCTTTATCACCTGATTCTTTAATACCACTTAAATCAAGTTCTGCCTCAATTTGATAGAGCTGATCTAGCACCTCTTGTGCGCCATAAACTTTCACAACGTCTTTCGATAAACTTATACTATCAATTTGATAGCCACTAGGCAACTGCCCAACCATCTGTAATGACACTGGTACTTCTTTAGATGATTCTTTTACTTCTATTACCACTGAAACGTTTTGTGGTTCAATTTCAACGTCTAGTTTATTATACTGTGCATCAAATACATTGACCTGAACATTCTCTGTCGTTTGATCAGTAATTTTAGACGACTCCGTAAGCATTGCCCTTACAAATTGTATACGTTCCATATCCTCCTCGCCACCGCGCACTTTGACCGTTCTCGGTTCTACTACTACATCTTCTAATGTGTAATTCGCTCCGATACGACTATCGTTCACTTCGGCTTGGACTTCAAAAGTTTGTTCAACTAAATTTTGAATTGTGATGTTTGCTTTTTCTGGCAATACAATCGCTTCTATCCCTTCAGGTAGGCCTTCAACCGCATAGCTGACCTCATATTCCCCTGGACTATACGTATTTAAATTTACAACGACTTCAAAATCCTTCGTCGTTTCAATGCGCTTTACTGTGGCAGGTGTTCCACTGAGTTGGACCTGTACGTATTTTTGTACACCACTGACATAATAGTTTTCTGAGTCGTACTCTGTTGTTACTGGCATGTTTTCGATAGTCACTTTATCAGAACCATTATTTGAATCAAAAAGATTTGTATTCTCAAACACTTTGTTTGCCGTTAAAAACATGAACAGAGCGAGTATTAACGAGACAATTAATATCCCAGGTTTACTTTCTAGCAAAGATACCGCCTCCTTCTTTATGAGACGTAGTTGAAATCCAGTTTCGCTGGAGTAGTTCGTCTAACTCTTCTAACGTAATATCTTTAGTTAACATAGAATCCGTTGTCACTGAGACATTACCTGTTTCTTCTGAAATTACGATTGTAAATGCATCTGTCACTTCAGAGATACCAACCGCAGCTCTATGTCTTGTTCCTAAATCTTTGGCAATGCGATTGCTTTCTGATAAAGGTAAGTAGCTCGCTGCTGTTGCAATCTTATCTCCTTGAATGATCATCGCACCGTCATGTAGAGGTGTGTTTGGGATGAAGATATTAATGAGTAGCTCTGAAGAAATCTCTGCATTGATTAAAATACCTGTTTCAATGTAGTCTTTCAACCCCGTTTCACGTTCAAAAACAATTAAGGCCCCTATACGACGCTTTGCCATATACTGCACTGCTTTGATCATATCCGAACGATGTTTTTCAAATTCTTGTTGTGCAGTATGTGTCGCTTTTCTAAAAAATCCGCCACGACCTAATTGTTCTAGCGCACGTCTCAGTTCAGGCTGGAAGATTACAATTATTGCCAGGAATCCCCACTGTAAGACCATATCAAACAACTGAGTTGTCGTTGTTAAATCAAAGAAATCACTGAGTGCACGACCAATTAAAATAAAGAATATACCTTTAATTAGCTGGACGGCTTTTGTCCCTTTAATGACTGTGATGAGTTTATATACCACAAACCATACAATCAAAAGGTCCACTATACTTGCTATGATATGAAGTGTTGTCATATCTTCAAATAGTTTTCCTAACAGCATATTATCTTCCCTTCCTATTCTATAGTGAACCGAGTCTTTCTTTTAATTCTTTGTAGATTTTTTCAAAATGATTATCTTGATAATCATTTGCATCGAGAGATTTAAATTGTTCATTCGCAGTTCTTAGATCTCCCTCATTCAGATTAATATATGATCCTAGAAGATTAGATACTGCATTTTTATAATTTTTTAATTCTATCTTTAGTGTATCAAAATTACGGAGTTCATACATCGCTACGAGTGCTTTTTCAGTAACACTTTCCTCTATTAATAGATTAAATTTATTCGAATGTATTTTAAGAAGCTTCATTATTCGTGATACTGTAAAGTATTCTTCCATATAGAAGTATACTGTTAAAATCTGTTCTAATAGATCTCTAGTCTGTATGATAAAACTACGATCATCATAAATTTCAAACACGAGAGGTTCTAACAAATCTAGCGCTTTATCATATGTCTCATCGCGCATGAATAACTCTGCATACAATAGACTTGCATCTACAAAATACGTACTGAGCATCACTTCTTTTAATTTTGAATAACTTAAATCTACATACTTAATTGCTTCTTTAAAATCTTCCTTAATATAAAAATAACGTGCATAAATAAGAAACATGCGACCTTGATCTAAAAAGTCGAGATTGTGTATAAAGCTCTCAGATTCTTCAATAAAGCGTATTACATTCTTAGTATCGCCACGACTAAGTTTATTTTCATTAAACAGAATTTCACGTCTAATATTCAATGGATCATGATAAGATGATGATGCTTCTTCCATTAAATCAGAAACTGAGACGCCTAGCCTCTCACTTAAACGTATGAGAACGTTGTTAGAAGGTTCAACACTCCCTTTTTCGATCAGACTTAAATACGTACGAGAAATTATACCCTCACTTAATGCTTCTTGTGTGAGATTATTTTGATTCCTAAGTTCTTTTATTCTTTGACCAATCACACATGTCACCTCGTTCTTATATCTACTATATTATGAAGAACAATTTAACAAAGCGCAACATTTTAATGAAAAAGTTAACAAAAAAGACTAGCAAATGCTAGCCGTTAATTTTATCTTATAGTTTTCTCTTGCCAAAAATATATTCTGTCATGAGAACTGCATTCTCTGCCGTTTGGTTAAAGGTATCAAGTAGTGGGTTTACTTCAACTAAATCTACTGAAGTGAGTAAACCTGTCTCTGAAAGACGTTCCATGAACATGATTACTTCAGCGATGAACATACCCCCAGGAACTTTTGTTCCAGTGCCGATCATCTCACTCGGGTCTAATGAATCTACATCAAATGACAGGTGCAAGCCATCACAGTGAGCCAGATGCTTCATTGTACGGTCTAAGATTTCAACTAAACCCAGTGCACGCACATCACTCATCGTAAATGCTAATATATTACGCTTTTTAATAAGTTCCTTTTCACCATCATCTAAATCTCTAAGACCAATTAAAACAACGTTTTCTGTCTTTAAACTTGGCCCCTCATTATATGTATCGATTAGACCTTTATCACCAACACCTAAAAGTTCAGCTAAAATCATCCCATGGATGTTACCACTCGGGGACGTTTCGCTTGTGTTTAAATCCCCGTGCGCATCAAACCAAATAACGCCTAAATTGTCGTAGTGTTTCGCAATACCCGTTATACTTCCTAGAGCTAATGAGTGGTCTCCTCCAATTACCAATGGGAAACGCCCATTCTGTACTGAAGCATCTGTAACTTTAGCTAATGCTTCGCTGTAATCTTTAACTTCATCATAATTTTTTAAACCGTTCTTAACTTGAACGTTATCTTTAACAAACTGTGTTTGATATTTACCATATACATTTCCTAAATCTGATACATCATGTCCTATTGCTTCTAGAACTTGTACGATACCAGCAATTCTAAGTGCATCCGGACCAAGAACAACACCTGGTTTTGGCTGACCAAAATTTGTAGTCGCACCAATTAAATCAATTTGCTTTGTCATTATTATGTCTCCTTTTTATGTCTATATATATAATTCTATAAAACAAAACAAGAAGTAACAACATGTAAATAAAACCGTTTTCATGCATAACAAAACAAAAAACACTAGTGAGACTAGTGTTTTAAAAGTATGAGCCATACAGGATTCGAACCTGTGACCCTCTGATTAAAAGTCAGATGCTCTACCGACTGAGCTAATGGCTCGTGGCTGGCCTGGAAGGATTCGAACCTTCGCGTGATGGAGCCAAAATCCATTGCCTTACCGCTTGGCTACAGGCCAACAATGGTGGAAGGGGGCAGATTCGAACTGCCGAACCCGAAGGAGCGGATTTACAGTCCGCCGCGTTTAGCCACTTCGCTACCCTTCCGTACAAAAAAATGGAGAATGACGGGATCGAACCGCCGACCCTCTGCTTGTAAGGCAGATGCTCTCCCAGCTGAGCTAATTCTCCATTATACTAAAGTTTATAAAAATGGTGACCCCTACGGGATTCGAACCCGTGTTACCGCCGTGAAAGGGCGGTGTCTTAACCGCTTGACCAAGGGGCCATAACTATAAAGCTCCACAGGTAGGATTCGAACCTACGACCGATCGGTTAACAGCCGATAGCTCTACCACTGAGCTACTGTGGAATAATAATAAATAATTGCCTAGCAGCGTCCTACTCTCGCAGGGAAACCCCAACTACCATCGGCGCTGGAGAGCTTAACTTCTGTGTTCGGCATGGGAACAGGTGTGGCCTCT
>NZ_CAJEWB010000001.1:0-2500 GCF_903994035.1 Phocicoccus pinnipedialis | reverse complement strand
AAGTAGTCAGAGCCCGTTAATGGGTGATGGCGTGCCTTTTGTATAATGAACCGGCGAGTTACGCATACATGCGAGGTTAAGCAGCGAATGTGGAGCCGTAGCGAAAGCGAGTCTGAATAGGGCGAATGAGTATGTGTGTGTAGACCCGAAACCAGGTGATCTACCCATGACCAGGTTGAAGTCCAGGTAACACTGGATGGAGGACCGAACCGACTTACGTTAAAAAGTGACCGGATGAGTTGTGGGTAGGGGTGAAATTCCAATCGAACCTGGAGATAGCTGGTTCTCTCCGAAATATATTTAGGTATAGCCTCATATTATCATCGTGGAGGTAGAGCACTGTTTGGATGAGGGGCCCATCCCGGGTTACCGAGTTCAGACAAACTCCGAATGCCATAGATGAGATGTATGGGAGTCAGACAGTGGGTGATAAGGTCCATTGTCGAAAGGGAAACAGCCCAGACCACCAGCTAAGGTCCCCAAATATATGTTAAGTGGAAAAGGATGTGGCGTTGCACAGACAACTAGGATGTTGGCTTAGAAGCAGCCATCATTTAAAGAGTGCGTAATAGCTCACTAGTCAAGTGACGCTGCGCCGAAAATGTACCGGGGCTAAACATATTACCGAAGCTGTGGATTCGAAAGAATGGTAGGAGAGCGTTCTAACTGCAGAGAAGCATGACCGTGAGGACATGTGGAGCGTTTAGAAGTGAGAATGCCGGTGTGAGTAGCGCAAGACGGGTGAGAATCCCGTCCACCGAATGACTAAGGTTTCCAGAGGAAGGCTCGTCCGCTCTGGGTAAGTCGGGACCTAAGCCGAGGCAAAAAGCGTAGGCGATGGACAACAGGTAGAAATTCCTGTACCGGTGTTGCATGTTTGAGTGAAGTGGTGACGCAGGAGGAGAAAGGATCGTGCTGATGGTTATGCACGTCTAAATCGTAAGTATTCATGCTAGGCAAATCCGGCATGTATAAGTATGAGCGATGATGGGGAGTCGAATGCGACGAAGTCCTAAGATTCACACTGCCAAGAAAAGCTGCTAGCGAATGTAATACTGCCCGTACCGCAAACCGACACAGGTAGTTGGGATGAGAATTCTAAGGTGAGCGAGCGAACTCTCGTTAAGGAACTCGGCAAAATGACCCCGTAACTTCGGGAGAAGGGGTGCTGGTGTAACAACCAGCCGCAGTGAATAGGCCCAAGCGACTGTTTATCAAAAACATAGGTCTCTGCCAAACCGAAAGGTGAAGTATAGGGGCTGACGCCTGCCCGGTGCTGGAAGGTTAAGAGGAGTGCTTAGCGTAAGCGAAGGTACGAATTGAAGCCCCAGTAAACGGCGGCCGTAACTATAACGGTCCTAAGGTAGCGAAATTCCTTGTCAGGTAAGTTCTGACCCGCACGAAAGGCGTAACGATTTGGGCACTGTCTCAACGAGAGGCTCGGTGAAATCATAGTACCAGTGAAGATGCTGGTTACCCGCGACAGGACGGAAAGACCCCGTGGAGCTTTACTGTAGTTTGATATTGAATCTTGAGTACACCTGTACAGGATAGGTGGGAGTTTATGAAGCATGAACGTCAGTTTATGTGGAGACACTGGTGGGATACCACCCTGGTGTACTTGGGGTTCTAACCCGATACCGTTAACCGGTATGGAGACAGTGTCAGATGGACAGTTTGACTGGGGCGGTCGCCTCCTAAAGAGTAACGGAGGCGCTCAAAGGTTCCCTCAGAATGGTTGGAAATCATTCATAGAGTGTAAAGGCAAAAGGGAGCTTGACTGCGAGACCTACAAGTCGAGCAGGGTCGAAAGACGGACTTAGTGATCCGGTGGTTCCGCATGGAAGGGCCATCGCTCAACGGATAAAAGCTACCCCGGGGATAACAGGCTTATCTCCCCCAAGAGTTCACATCGACGGGGAGGTTTGGCACCTCGATGTCGGCTCATCGCATCCTGGGGCTGTAGTCGGTCCCAAGGGTTGGGCTGTTCGCCCATTAAAGCGGTACGCGAGCTGGGTTCAGAACGTCGTGAGACAGTTCGGTCCCTATCCGTCGTGGGCGTAGGAAATTTGAGAGGCGCTGTCCTTAGTACGAGAGGACCGGGATGGACATACCACTGGTGTACCAGTTGTCGTGCCAACGGCATAGCTGGGTAGCTACGTATGGACGGGATAAATGCTGAAAGCATCTAAGCATGAAGCCCCCCTCAAGATGAGATTTCCCCATTAGATGCCAGAGAGATGATCTGGTTGATAGGTTCGGCGTGTAAGTGTGGTGACACACGTAGCGGACGAATACTAATCCATCGATGACTTATTCACAAATGAAGCGTGTAATGGCTTCTACGACTTTTCTATCCAGTTTTGAATGTGTAAACATTCGTTGTCTAGTGGCGATGGCGGAGAGGCCACACCTGTTCCCATGCCGAACACAGAAGTTAAGCTCTCCAGCGCCGATGGTAGTTGGGGTTTCCCTGCGAGAGTAGGACGCTGCTAGGCAA